>JADJNA010000050.1 GCA_016709305.1 Candidatus Villigracilis saccharophilus | reverse complement strand
CAGGCCCATCTGGGTGCGGCAAGAGTACGCTGGCGCGTTGTTTGATGGGCTTGATTCCGCATTTATATAACGGAGAAATTTCGGGGGAAGTCTGGCTCAATGGCTACCGCACTACGGATGTTCCCATGTGGCAGTTGGCAGAAAAAGCGGGCATGGTTTTTCAAAACCCAGCTGCGCAAATGCTCGCGCCCACCGTGGAAGATGAGATCATTTTCGGGTTGGAAAATCTCGGGCTGGCTCGCGACGAAATTAAGTTACGCCTTGAAACTGCTCTGCAAGATTTCAACCTGACCCAGATGCGTAGCCGCAACCCGCAGACTCTTTCAGGCGGCGAACAACAACGGCTTGCACTGGCTGCCATCCTCGCGCGCCAACCTCAAGCCTTGATCCTCGATGAACCGCTCTCCATGCTCGATACCACAGCCGCCACAGATCTAATCGCCTACCTCGAACGTTTCGTTGCAGGTGGAAAATCTTTGGTGATGTTCGAACATCGTCACGAATATCTCGACGGCTTGCCAGAAGTGGATCATATTTCGTTGGGCGGAAACAAAAAGGAAACTGTTTTTCAACAGCATGAAAGCAGCCTGCCAGTTCGAGCGAATTTCAATTTGAATATCGAAGGTTTGCATGTGCAATTGGGCAAGAAGGAAGTGATTCAAAACCTGAATCTTTCTCTCATCAGCGGGCAGATCGTTGCCATTGTCGGACGGAACGGTGTTGGCAAAACTACATTGCTGCGATCTCTTGCTGGTTTGCAAAAATACAGTGGGGATGTAAAAATCATCACACCCGATGGGGAACAGCATCCGAATTTCGGCATGGTCTTCCAAAACCCCGACCTGCAATTATTCAATGCCAGCGTGCGCGATGAACTTCTCTACCGCATCCCCGACCCCGACATTCCCTATTTCAACTGGCTGATTTCCGCGCTGGGTTTGGAGCGGTACGAAAACACCCCGCCCCTGCTGCTCAGTGAAGGCGAAAAGAAACGCGTCACGTTGGGGCTGGCGCTCATGCGTCGTCCCGCGCACGGTTTGCTGTTGGATGAACCATCCCTCGGGCAGGACATCATTCATAAAACGATTTTGATTCGCCTCCTGCGGACTCTGGCGGACGCAGGTCAACTGGTGATGATGACCACTCACGACTCCATTGAACGCCTGCTAATTTTTCTCGGTGTGTATTTGCTATTCTTGATCTGGGCGCGTCTTCTTGCTCCAACTGCCCAGCACATCTGGCGGCTCAAGTGGCTTTTGATATTCCTGTTTGCTTTCGATTGGTGGCTCATCAGCCTCGACCACGCCGTGCTCATTTGCATCCGCCTGGTCTTGCTGACTGGTGTCTTCGCGCTGTTCTTCTCAACCACCAACACCCGCGAGCTGGGCCTGGCATTGGAAAAATTGCATGTTCCATATCGCTATGCCTTTAGTTTGAGTCTTGCTTTCCAAAGTCTCGGTTTGCTGGACGATGAGTGGCGCGCAATTCGTGAGGCGCAGTCATCGCGCGGCGCATTGCCTGATTCTTCATCCTTTTGGAAATTGGTAACCAACGTGGGTGACTTGATCTCGCTCACTGTCCCCGCCATTGTGCTGACCACCAAACGCGCCTGGGCGATCACCGAAGCATCCTACGCCCGCGGGTTTGACTCACCGCATCGTGTTTCGTATCACACCCTGGAATTTTCCCGTCTGGATTTCCTCCTGATGGCGGGAACAACGCTGTTGCTCATTCTATTATTTTGGAGATGATAAATGGACCAGAAAAAAAGAATACTGATCGCAGGGGTGATCCTGATCATGATTTTAGGAGTGGTGCTCGGAGTGGATTATCTCCAACGTCAAAATGCCGCTGCCCAAGCTCCAGCCAATATGCCCCCCGGCTCGATCCCAATTTACGTGGACGATACGTTTGTTGGCAGTTTTATCCCCGATGATCTAAGTCAACTGCCTGCCGTGAGTTTTGTGGATGCTGAAGAAGGCAAGACCCAGGACGGCTGGCTGCTTCGGGATGTGCTGCTGCTTTATCTTGGCGAAGACAATTTGCAGGACCAATCGCAGGTCACAGTCTCCAGTTCCAGCCGCGAAAAGGGAAAGACGCTCTCATGGGCAGAAGTGGAAAATCAAAAGAACATGGTCATGTTCGATCTCTCAGGACGCGGCACGCTAAAACTGGTATCTGTCATCCCCGGCTTCGACATCCGCGATTCCTGGATTCAGGATGTGGACAAGATCGAAATCACATCCCCATAAATTAGAGGTAATTCAATGAAACAACGTTACTTTTCAACTTTTCAATTAATTTTGCTCGCCCTCTTTTCCGCTCTCATTATCGTCGCCAAAATAGCACTCCGCACCCCGCTTCAACTTTCTGGTCACTCGGGCATTTTCTGGATGGCGATCATCATCGTAGGAGCGCGTGTCGTCCCCAAACTGGGGGCGTCCTCGATCATCGGCGTCACATCCGGTCTGCTGGCAAGCTTTATGGGGTTGGGTGATTTCGGCGCATTAAACACCTTCATCTCGTATGCCATCGTAGGAGTGGTATCTGATTTGATTTTATGGATTCTGCGCGGCGACACCGAAAATATTGTTGTGGCAATCATCGTGGGGATTTTCGGGCATCTCGGCAAATTCCTCACCAAGTGGCTGTTCGGGATCATCACCGGCGCACCGATCGGTTTCGTGGCACTGGGGCTGCTGCGCGCTTTCATAAGCTACGTTGTCTTTGGAGCCATCGGCGGGATTTTGGGGTGGTTGACTTTGAAAGCGCTAAAGCGTGCAGGCTTTTTTGCCTACATGGCTGAGAAGCGTTGATATCGTCATTGCGAGGCACGCTCTTGCTCTTGCCTCTCGCGATGACATACCCCCCTTTTAACGGCATACACCGCGTTCTCACGCGGTGTAGCCAAAAGACCAACTCAGAGGGAGGAGAGAGTTTGGAAGAGCAACTTATGGTTGCTCAATTACACGGGGTCAAGGTCAGGATTTGTGCCGCACAGGACACAGGCCGCTTTATCAAGCGCATTGCATTCCAATGCATTCGAACAACGGTGCGCGATAATTCTGGGCGACTGGTCTGGCAGATTTTCAGCAGGATACACGACCTGATTTTCAATCGCGATCTCGCGGGCGGCATGTTCACAGTATTTGATCTTTTCAATTTTCCAAATCTTTTCTGCCATATCTGCCTCCTAACACTAATGAGCCAAGTTTAAGACAAAACCCCATACCAGACTAGTGACAGGCGTCACAAACCTGTATGACAAACTGCCTATTTAGGATGTGATATATCCTTTTTATTCCTGAGCGTCACTTGTACCTACACTTTGACCTACTCAGCGCGAAGGAGTAAGGTGATACACATTGCCATTATCGCTTGCGAAATAGATCTCACCAGATTCATCCTGACCAAAGGTTGTGATCGTTCCCCCCGTTTCAAACATGACCTGAGACTGCCACTGTCCATTCGAGAGGATCAGCCCCCAGATTTTTCCAGAACAGTAATCACCAAATAAATAAATACCGTTCCACTCAGGCAGCGCGCCACGGTAGACATATCCGCCAGTGACGGAACAGCCGCCTTCGCTGTGACTATATTCAGCCGCAGGCAGAAGCATGTCGGGTTGTGCCAAACCATCATAGCCGTGGCCGCCCTCCATGATAGACCAGCCAAAGTTAGCACCGCCTTGAGAACCTGCGGGAAGATAATCAATCTCTTCCCATTGGCTCTGCCCCACATCGCCGATATATAGATTACCAGTCTGTCGGTCAAACGAGATGCGCCAGGGATTGCGAAGCCCATACGCCCAGACTTCATTTCCAAATGGATTATCAGATGGGATGCCATACGCATCGCCATTGTTCACATCAATGCGCAGAATTTTCCCGAGCAGGGATGTTGTGTTTTGTCCATTCTTTTGCGGGTCACCCGCCGAGCCGCCATCGCCAAGACCTGCATACAGATACCCATCGGGACCAAATGCAAGCGCTCCGCCGTTATGATTTTGATATGGCTGGTTAATGATCATTAACACTTTTTCGCTGTTCGGGTCGGCAATATTTCCGCTGGCCTGAAAACGTGAGATGCGGGTATCTCCTCCATCACCAGTGTAATTGAGGTAGAAGAATCCGTTCTGCTCATAGTCAGGGTGAAATGCCAGGCCGAGTAGTCCCATTTCATTGCCACTATCGTTCACACGATCATCAATATTCAGAAAAGGCGATTCGAGCAGTTGACCGTTTTCAAAGACACGGATCACGCCATACTTTTCAATAATAAACATCCTGCCTGAGCCGTCGTTTGCAGATTGAATATCAACCGGGCGGTTTAGTCCGCTGGCGATCAACTTCCATTCATAGCTATTGGCATTGGGGAATGAAACTGCATTGGTAACGGAATCCGTTGGCGGCACAGGAGTTGATACAGCAGCATCCGGCGGCGTGGGCTGAGAGTCTGTTTGAGCAACAGCAGTGTTCGTCGGCGGGGCGGGAGGCGTGATCGTCGGGGGAACTGATTCGGCTACTTGCGATCGGCATGCAAATAGCAGCAAAAGAGTCAATAAAATGAAAAATCGATTCATTGCTACAGTTTATCGCTGATGTCGGTCGCTTCCGCGTCTACGACATCATCCTGCCCGTTCACCTCATTTAAATTACTGGACAAAGCCTTCTGGTGTTCCTGTACAACCTCGGGCGGACATAGCTCTGTAAAGACGTAGGAGCTTAACCACAGGATCGCCGCATCATCCAACGCGCCGATCACAGGAATTGAGATCGCGTCTATCGGAGAGACAAGGTAGAGCAGCGCGCCAAGAGGAATAACCTTTGCAAAAATATTTACGCGGGGATCGCCCATCAACCGAAAGATAAGTTTTATATGGTTCATGGTTTCATGTATCACTCCACCTTTTTGAACTACGGTAAGGTTGGAGGGTTTTTTGTTATCCATTTGAATCTCCTTATGAGTTAATGGTTTCATTATATTCCATTTGCAATATGCTTTTATCTACGTAACCCGGCCTTGTTCGATGCAAGTAATACAGGTCAAACTCGCGCCATCATCATGGATATAACGGGAAAGTTATTTTCCGGTAAGGTAAAATCACAACATGCCTTTTTTAATTGACGGACATAACTTGATCCCAAAATTGGGATTGAGGCTCGACACACCAAATGATGAGTTGGAACTGATCCCTTTTCTTCAGGAATTTGCGCGCCTCAAGCGGCAACAAGTGGAAGTGTATTTTGATGGCGCACCCATCGGTCAGGCTGGGACCCGCAAGCTGGGCACTGTCCAAGCGCATTTTGTCAGACTGGGGCAGAGCGCCGATAATGCCATCCGTTTGCGATTGAAAAAAATGGAAAAAGAGGCAAAAAACTGGACGGTGGTTTCCTCAGACCGCGAAGTGCAAAGCGCCGCGCGTTTTTTCCATGCTCAATTTATTTCGTCAGAAGAATTCGTAAAGATGATCAGGTTAGCGGTAAATTCTGCGCCAAAAGCTGACTTGGATAATAAAAAAATTTCACCCAAGGAAGTGGATGAATGGTTAAGAATTTTCCGTGAAAAATAACATCAATTAAGACAAACTCGCTCCATATTCTAATCTTAATTTAATCTTATCTGGACAATTTAGGTGTATATTGTATCTATTGACACCTGCCCTCCCTTTATTGGTATTAGGTGTCTATCCGCCGCCAACAGTAGCATGCCCCCCCCATGCTGCACTGGCGGCGGAACCTTTTTTACTACATATATTCCAATCTTCCAAGTTTAGGATACCGCATAATTCATAATAAAAGATGGATTAACCAGATCGACCTGAAGGATGGCTTTTTTTTTTCTATCCCTTTTGATAGAGGTAATTTTACAAAAATTATGATATTCTCATTTGAAATATTCATCATATGAAATAGGCAAAGGCGGGAAAGTGAAAAGAGTGTCATCCAATTCAAAAAATAAGTTAATCGTCTTCGGCGGCATCCTGATCTTAACCATCATTTCAGGGCTCTCCGGCTGCGCACCAATCCCCACACCTCTGCCGGAAAGACCGAAACCTTGCGAGCAATCATCAGCAAAGATGAATATCTATAAAATACCATCTGAATCATGGGCTGAAAAAATTTTTCAATACGCATTCCCGGCGCTTCCAACTCCGTTACCACCAGAAACTGCCGCTCCGGCACAACTGGATGATCTGAAAATCCTGGAAGCACGTTATGCCACATTTCAATATCTGATAAAAGAAACAAAACGATGGTCAGATTCAGAAACGATTAAATTGGATGATTCGAGCGAGGCACAGATCACTGTGACATTCATTAGCCCTGAATTAATCCAGGCAGTGTATCTTAGCCAGGTTCTAAAATATCGTTTCTTCACGAGTGATTTTCCAACTCAAATTCAAGAGGTGCTTAATTCCATTTCGGCCCGCGATGAATTATTATTTTTGGTCACGGTGACAACCACAAATAACGGAAACCCAAATTCAATCTCTCACACCATTGACATACCGATCAGCAAAATGAAATTGAATAATTCTGAAGATTTAGCAGTTGAGCCCAATCATGATGATCATAACCTCGAGCAGCCAATCCACTCGTCCCTCGAACCCGTTTTTGGCTATCTTGCCTACCCATTGCTGTCAAACAATGAATGCAAATGGATCCTGGATCCAAAATTCAATACAAATATTGTCCTGACCGTTCCCAACATCTTAATGGATGGAGCAGGTGACACACCCTATACATGGACAATCCCATATACGCCATTAGTTAATGGGAACATCCCCTCTGACGCGCCTGTATATGCCGTACCGCCAGGCTTCGACACCAACTTAATTTCAACATTGGCAGTACCGCCAAACCCAGCGATGAATCCAAATGGGACAAATCCGCCCTCATACTGGCAGGATTTTGCCAGGTATGTCTGGAATCAAGTGACTTTGGGGAATTATTAACAGCCGCACAAATATATAGTCAAATAAAAAGTAAGGCTATAATCTGCGGATGGAAACCGCATATACTTTTGTCCCATCACGCGCCCATATATACCCAGATCACCCGGAAAAACCAGGCAGACTGGATATGCTGGAAACGCTTCTCAGTACAGTGAAGGCGGATCGGATCGAAGCGAAGCAAGCGTCCTTTGAGCAAATGACCCGCGTACATCAGCCGCAATTGGTCAAAGCCATTGAGGGAGTTTGCAAAGACGGTCCTGGCATCATTGACCACGCCCCCACTTATATTACACAGACATCCTATCAAGACGCGCTGTTCGCCGCGGGCGGTGTGATTGAATGCACACGCGCGGTTATTAATCGGGATGCGAAGAATGCCTTTGCAATTGTGCGCCCGCCGGGGCATCATGCCGAGCCTGACCGCGCCATGGGATTTTGCATCTTTAACAATATCGCCATCGGCGCGCATGAAGCGTTGGAAAATGGAATACAAAAGGTAATGGTCATTGATTACGATGCGCATCACGGCAACGGGACGCAAGCCGCGTTCCTGCATGAAGAGCGTGTCGGATTTATATCTGCCCATCAATGGGGAATTTACCCGGGCACAGGCTGGATCCATGACGCGCCGCACGCAAAAAAACGAATTGTCAATGTGCCGCTGCAGGCATACGCGGGCAATGAAACCTACACGCAACTAACTGATGAAATCTTCAAGCCTATGGTTGAAGCGTTCCGTCCGCAGATGTTATTTATTTCGGCAGGTTTCGATGCGCATTGGAATGACCCCATCACTTCGCTGGGCTTGTCCACTCGTGGATACTACAGAATGTCGAAAAAGCTGGTCGAGATCGCGGAAGAAGTTTGCGACGGCAAGATCGTCTTCGTGCTAGAAGGCGGTTATGACCCGCGCAACGTCGCCAACGGCGCAGCGGCTGTCTTCGACGCATTGAGCGGTTCACAGTTAAGCATGGACGCGAATGATCCATCGCCGTACGCGGATGTGGACCACGGATCCCGCATCCAGGAAATATTGAGATGGCACGACATCGTGTAATAGAATCATAATGGTATCGAATTATTTTTGTTGTACACTCATAATAATTAAAGGAGTGCAAGATGAATAGAAAAGAAAGTAAAGGTTTCGTTCAACTTGAATGGGTCTGTCCGAACTGTGACGGGCGCAATCCGGGCCCGGTCAAGACTTGTCAGAACTGCGGCGCGCCGCAGCCAGACAACGTGCAATTCCAGCGCGCGGCGGATGAAAAGATGGTCACGGACGAAAAAGCTGTCGCGGCTGCCAAAGCCGGCGCAGACATCCATTGCGGATTTTGCGGGACACGCAACCCAGCCAGCGCGGCGACCTGTTCGCAATGCGGCGGTGATTTGAAGGAAGGCAAGGCGCGTCAAGCCGGACAGGTATTGCAAGCGGCGGCACCTGCGTCGAAGGCCGTCACCTGCACAAATTGCGGGACCGAAAACCCGGGCAGTGAGCGTATCTGCAAACAATGCGGTTCTCCCCTGCCCCGGGCAACTGCACCTGTCATTGCGCCCGCGGCACAAACACAAACTCCAGCGGCCGCCAATGCACCAACGAAAAAAGTAAATTGGCTGTTATTCGGCGGGATCGGGGCGGCATTATTGATCTGCTGTATCGCGGCGATTTTTATGTTTGTCATTCCATCCAAAACTTTGGCTGGGACAGTGACCGATGTGCAATGGCAGACCTCCGTGCCGGTACAGGAAATTCAAGCGGTCAATCATTCGAACGAAAGCGGAAATCCGCCTTCTGATGCTTATAACGTATCCTGCCGCGATGATTCACGGGAAGTATGTGAAGAAAAATCCATTGATAAGGGCAATGGTTTCGCAGAAGTGGTGCAGGAATGTCACACGGAAACCACCCAATATTGTGATTACACTGTGGATGAATGGAACACGATCCAAACCTATACCCTGGATGGCGATGACCTTTATCCTGTTTATGAAAACCCAAATATTTCCAGCGATCAACGACTTGGTTCGGCCTCGGAAGTTTTCCATGTCTTCTTAAGCACGGATGACGGGCAGATCACCTACGAGCCAGGGTCAAGTACGGAGTTTCAGCAGTTTGAAATTGGAAGCCAGTGGAATATCAAATTGAACGCGGTCGGCGGCGTGGTCAGCGTGGAAAGATAGTTCAGAAAGCAGAAGATGCAAGTCGGAAAACTCCTGACCCAATCAGGAGTTTTCCATTTATAGGATTTTCGCTTGTTGTTCTGAGTGGAGCGACATCTGCGCTGCACCGAACGCAGTGCGGTGCAAGCGAGAAATCTCTGATTTCAAGGGTAGAGACCATCACCGCACTGGCGCGCGGCGCAAGTGTCGCTACCGCTCAGGGTGACACGATAAGGCAAAGTAAGGATGCAAAGCGTTCGGACTGCGAACATTACCCTTTATAATCATCTTATGAATCATTCAGTTGCAATTATCGGCGGCGGACCTGCGGGGTTGATGGCGGCGGAGGTGTTAATTCAGCGCGGAGTAAGTGTGGATGTTTATGATTCCATGCCATCGCTCGGGCGGAAGTTTTTACTGGCCGGCAAAAGCGGATTAAACCTGACCCACTCGGAACCGTTCGAGAAATTCGTCTCGCGTTATGGAAAGCGCAAGAAAGAAATAGAAAAATGGCTGCTGGATTTCATGCCCGATGACCTGCGCGAATGGGCGCGCAGACTGGGGGTCGAGACTTTTGTGGGAACATCAGGCCGCGTATTCCCCAATGAAATGAAAGCCAGTCCGTTGTTGAGGGCGTGGTTAAAGGGGTTGAGTGATGCGGGGGTCATTTTTCATTTGAGGCATCGCTGGAATGGAACGATACGTCCCGCAGGTTTATTCAAAAGCGGTGATGCTTCAAATCAAACCTATGGGACGATCGAAGCAGAGTTTGAAACACCGGATGGGATAAAAATTGTAAATGCAAATGCCATGATCCTGGCTCTTGGCGGCGGGAGTTGGGCAAGGCTCGGCTCGGACGGCGCATGGGTCAATTGGCTGAACCAGGCCGGGGTTAAGGTTGAAGCGTTAAAACCATCCAATTGCGGATTCGATGTGGCATGGACAGCAGTCTTCAAGGAAAAATTTGACGGTCAGCCGATCAAGTCCGTGGTCTTGTCGTTCGGGACATTTCATCAGCAGGGCGAGTTTATTGTCACAAAGGAAGGCATTGAAGGAAGTTTGATCTACGCGGCTTCAGCATGGATGCGCGATGAAATATTGGCAAATGGAAAAGCAGTCATGCTGCTCGATCTCGCGCCTGATAAAACAGAGGCGCAATTGATCGAGAAATTATCCAGGCCGCGCGGATCGCGTTCGATGGCCAGTCACCTGGAAAAAACAGTTGGGATGAAGGGTGTGAAGGCGGGGTTGCTGCGCGAGTTCGTGCCCAGGGATGAGTTTGGGAATTCTGAACGGCTCGCATTCTATATCAAGCAGCTGCCTGTACCATTGATCGCGACGCGTCCGCTGGATGAAGCCATCAGCAGCGCGGGCGGGGTGGCGTTCGAGGCGCTGGATGATCATCTGATGATCGCAAAATTGCCTGGTGTGTTTTGCGCCGGCGAGATGCTGGATTGGGAAGCGCCAACAGGCGGATATTTGTTGACAGCATGTTTCGCGAGCGGAAGAAAAGCGGGAGCTGGGGCATTGAAATGGATCGAGGGTTTATAATTTTTACCATAGAGAGCGCAGAGCGCCTTTAGGAAAACCCCTTATGATCTAATTTTTTTCTATGCGCTTATTACCCTGTGGGCTATGGCTAACTCAAACCCCAATTTATGCCCGCGCTGGTATGGAAAAAGGAGATACAATGGAAAATAAAAAAAAAGCGGTTTTAACACGATCGATGAATACATCGCGGCTTTCCCGCAAGATATACAAAAAATACTAAACGAGATCCGCACGACGATAAAAGCCGCAGCACCCAAGGCAGAGGAAAAGATCAGTTATCAAATGCCCACCTTCTTCCTGAACGGGAATCTGGTGCATTTCGCCGCGTTTAAAGAACACATCGGGTTTTATCCCACGCCCAGCGGAATTGAAGCATTTCAAAAAGAACTATCCATATATAAAGGCGCGAAGGGATCGGTCCAATTCCCGCTGAATGAACCGATGCCGTTGAAATTGATCAGCAGGATCGTGAAATTCAGGGCCGCTGAAAATCTAAAGAAAGCCAGGGTCAAACCAGTGAAAGGAAATGGTGTTTTTGGGAGAATATTGCCGCTGAATACTTTAATGGATTTTTTACCATCCTACGCGTAAATGTAGGATAATATAGGCAAGGAACAACCTCAACGAGAACCAATTTATAACTTCTTATAATTCAATTTCTCTTATGAAAAAAATAACTCCAGCTAAAGAACGGGGAAAAGACAAGCTGCTTCCAGCCAAGCAGACAATACGTCAAATACACAGCCTGCCAGGGAGTGGAATTTTACCGGCAACCTGATCAACAATATTTGGGACGCATGGATCGTTACAGACCTGGAGTTTAACATCCTGGAGTGGAATAAAGCTGCAGAAAAAATGTACGGGTGGACAAAAGAAGAAGTTGTAAATCGTCCGTTAATGGAGTTTATAAAAACAGAATACCTGACAGAAATAAATACAGAAGCGGCGCTCCAGGAATTAACGGAAAGCGGGCACTGGCAGGGCGAAGTAATTCAGAATCGAAAGGATGGTTCGTTGTTCACCATTCTGGCTTCGGTCTCCATGGCCAGAGATGCGGAGGGCAGGCCAGTCAGTTTCATCGCCATTAATCGTGACCTGACTGAAAGAAAAATAGCCGAAGAAAACCTGCTGCAATTCAGACAGATCATGGATGAGACCAATGACGCCATTTTCCTGATCGATGCTGAAACATGTAAGTATGTCGATTTCAACAAGAGCGCGCGGACCATGCTCGGGTACAGCAATGAAGAATTGAGCCAGCTCGGGCCAATGGATGTTGCGCGGGAGATCGCGAGCTTCCCTCAATGGCTGGAGTGGGTGAAGGTTATTCGCGAAAAAGGCGGCTGGCTTTACGAAACCGTCTATCAACGCAGGGATAAAACTGACTTCCCTGTGGAAGTCAGTTCAAAGTTGATCAGCCCGGCCGGCAAAGTTATTGTTGCCGTGATCGTGCGTGATATCACCGAACGCAGGTACGCAGAAGAGACTCTGCAAAAAAGCGAGGAACTTTATCGCCTGCTCGCCGAGAATTCTTCTGACGCGGTCTCGTTGATCAACGCGGACGGCAAAGTACTTTATGTATCGCCTTCATATTATAAAATATTGGGTTTTCCAAGCGAGGACTATTTCGACATTGGGCTGCCTGAGATCTTGGAACGGATTCACCCTGAAGACCGCGAACGGATATTACTGGAGATCATGCGCGGCAACGAACTTAAGCTGGCTTCAAGTATTTACTCATACCGGGCCAAGACCAAACAAGGCGGCTATGTTTGGGTGGAAGATGTCTTACGCCGCGAATTCGATGAAAACGGGCTGTTGATCCGAACCATTGTAAATGGACGCGACATCACCGAACGCAAGCGGATGGAAGAAGCGCTGATCCAAAGCAAAAACCAAGCGCAAAAGAACAATATCCTTTTACAGTCGATCATGGAAAGCCCGCAAGGCATCGTCATTTTCGCGCTCGACGTCAACTTTTGTTATATTGCATTCACAGTGACACATAAAAACACGATGAAGACGATCTGGGGTGTTGATATTGAGATCGGCATGAATATGCTTGACGCGATCACTGAACCGCTGGACCGTGAAAAGGCAAAAAGAATTTCGAACGCGTGCTCGACGGGGAACAGATGCTCCTGGTCGAGGAGTATGGCGACCCGCAAAAATATCGCACCTTTACGAAGACCGCTACAGCCCCATACGAAATGAGGATGGTGATATATCCGGGTTGACCGTTTTTGTCACGGATATCACCGAACGCAGACATTTTGAAGAGGAATTAAGCAGACAAAACTCACAGCTTGAATCTGTACACCAGATCAGCATCGGTCTTACCGCCGAGTTAAATCTGGAAAAATTACTCGAGTCCATTACCACACATGCCAGCGAACTTCTAAAAAGTTCCGGCGGCGGGATCTATTTATACCGTGAAGACCAGGACAAACTTGAACTGGCTGTCGCCATTGGCACGCAAAAACCCATTGCGGGAAATTTTCTCGAACGCGGCGAAGGGCTTTCAGGAAAGGTTTGGGAACTTGGGAAACCGCTGACCGTGGAAGATTACGAAACCTGGGAGGGGCGCGCGGCGGTTTATAACAGCATATCATTCAAGGCGGTGGTCGGCGCGCCGATCCTGCGGGGTGAAGAATTCCTGGGCGTGCTGACCCTCATGGCTGAACCGCCGAAAAAATTCAGCCAGCACGATGTCGCCTTGTTGGAACTATACGCCGTCCACGCGGCGGTGGCCATCCACAATGCGCGCCTGTATCAGAACGTACAAAGCCGCATGAATCAGCTGGAGATGTTATACGAAACGAGCAAGACCCTCTCCGGTCAATATGACCTGAACGTACTTCTGCAATCCATCGTGGACAGCGCCCGCAAATTGCTTAGATCATCCACAAGCGGCATGTACCTGGTCTCAAATAACGCGCTCAGGCTGACCAAGGTCACCGAAGCGGGATACCCCGTTGGGGCGTATCTGCGTTTTGGCGAGGGGATGGCGGGACGGGTGGCGCAGACCCGTCTGCCGATCCGCGTGGATGACTACTCAAGTTGGGAAGGTCACGCCTCCATTTACAATGGCATCCCCATCCATGCCGTGATCGAAGTGCCCATGCTTTACAAAGGGGAGTTGATCGGCGTGCTGACCGCGGACGAATCTGGATCCTCAAAACGAAAATTCACAGAAGAAGATGAACACCTGTTGACGCTCTTTGCATCACAGGCGGCCGGCGCAATTCACTCGGCGCGCCTGTACAGTGAAACCCGCCGCCGCGCGCAGGAATTTGCCGGGCTCTACGAAACCACACTGGACCTGTCCCTGCAACTGGACCTGTCCACCGTCTTAACCAAGATCATCGAGCGCGCGAAAAAATTACTGGATGCGCTCTGCTCATCGATCAGCCTTTATGATCCGACCCAAGCCAACCTGGAACTGGTTGCCAGCATTGGGCCTGACCTGCCCCCCGGCACACGCCGTCAATTAGGAGATGGATTGGCCGGACGAGTGGCAGAGTCAAGATCGCCGATCATCATTGATGATTATTCAAAATGGGAATTTCGCTCAACGTTATATGAAAAAATCCCATACGGCTCAATGTTAGGTGTTCCCTTGCTGTACAGCGGACATCTGCTGGGCGTGCTGGATGTAGCCGAGATCAAACCATCCTCCCGTGTATTCAACGAAGCGGATATGCGTCTGCTTAGTCTATTCGCCGGACAGGCCGCAAGCGCCATTGAGAATGCAAAATTATTCGACAGCCTGCAAAATTCCCATGAAGAACTCAGTCTGGCGTATGATGCCACGATCGAAGGCTGGTCGCGCGCGATGGATCTGCGTGACAAGGAAACGGAAGGGCACACCCAGCGTTTGGTAAAAAGAACTTTGGAAATCGCTGAAAGAATGGGGATCAGTCAGCAGGAACTGATCCATGTCCGCCGCAACGTACTCCTGCACGATATGGGTAAATTAGGCGTTCCCGATCATATCCTGTTAAAACCCGGCGCGCTCAGCGCTGAGGAATGGAAGATCATGCGGCAGCATCCAACCCATGCCTATGAAATGCTTTCATTTGTTGAATACTTAAAGCCCGCATTGGATATCCCCTACTGCCATCACGAAAAATGGGATGGCAGCGGTTACCCGCGCGGGCTTAAAGAAAAAAACATCCCGCTCGTTGCCCGCCTCTTTGCAGTCGTAGATGTGTGGGATGCGCTGCGTTCAGACCGCCCCTATCGTCCGGCGTGGAGCGTCGAACAGACGCGCGCATATATCATTGAACAATCCGGCAGGCAATTTGATCCGCATGTGGTTGAAATATTCCTGAAGATGCTGGATGAATCTCCAGACCCGCTTTGAAATTTTGGAATATTTAAGTACCAGGTTTTTCAAAAAAGAGACCAGCCTTATCAGCCGGTCTCTTTTCATTCCTACCCCAAACTTCCGATCGCTTTTTCCACTTCCTCTAAGATCTCCCCTGACTTCACCAACGCTTTCATCTTGTTATGATCGTTATAAAGCGGACGATCCACATTCAGATGATCCACATGCCGGCGGATCACTTCACGCGCTTTGAGCGACCCCTTGCCGGGTGTGAACTCGCGGAAGTCAAGCGCCTGCGCGGCAGCCATGAATTCGATGCCGAGAATGCCATAGGCGTTATCCAGAATTTGCCCGTTCTTGAGGGCGGTGTTCATGCCCATGGAAACAAAATCCTCCTGGTCCGCGGCGGCGGGGATGGATTGGATCGATGCCGGTGTGGACAGGATCCTTTGCTCAACAATCAGGTGATCGGCTGTGTATTGCGAGAGCATCATGCCGGAATAAAAGCCCGGTTCGTGCGCGAGGAAATCCGGCAGACCTTGAGACAATGCGGGGTTGGTCAGGCGATTGAGTCTGCGTTCAGACAGAACGCAGACCATCGTGATCGCGATGCCCGCCATATCCATCGGCAGCGCCACCGGCGAGCCCTGGAAGTTCGCACCTGTCAAGGTGAGATTCATCTCAGGCACAAAGATGGGGTTATCGCCGACACCGTTCAATTCAATTTCGACCTGCGCGCGCGCATACGCGACCGCGTCCCGCGCCGCGCCAATGACCTGCGGCGAAGAGCGCATCGAGTAGGCGTCCTGCACTTTTGTTTTCATCTTGCCCGTTGTCAGATCCGAGCCTTCAACCAGTTTCGCAATATTTTTCGCGGATGTGATCGCGCCTTTGAATCCGCGCAGTTCATGCAGCTTGGCGTTGTATGGTTTCATGTTCCCAAGCAGGGCTTCGATGGACATCGCCGCGGCGATCTCGGTCTGCTTGATGAATCTTTCCATATCATAAATGTGGATCGCGGACATGGCAGTCAACAGATTGGAACCATTGATCGCGGCCAGTCCGTCTCTTGCCATCAGCCCGGGGACCTCGATCCCAGCCCTGCGCATCGCCTCCGCGCCTGGCAACTGCTCGCCGTTATAAAAGGCATCGCCCTCCCCCATCAGCAGCAGCGCGGCTTGCGCCATCGGAGCCAGGTCACCGCTCGCGCCAACCGAACCCTTTTGGCAAACCACCGGCGTGACACCCTTGTTCAACATCTCAACGTAGGTCAATGTGATCTCGGGACGACAGCCGGAATTGCCGTGCGCGTGAACGTTGATGCGTCCCGCCAGCGCCGCGCGGACGTGTTCGATGGGCGCCGGGTCGCCGATCCCAGCCGCGTGATTATAGACAAGATACTTCTGGAATTCCAAAACCTGCTGATCACTCAACATCGTCTCGGAGAATTCGCCGATGCCGGTGTTGGTGCCGTACATGATCTCTTTTTTCGCCAGTTTGTCCTCCAGCATGACGCGGCATATCTTGATGCGCTCCAATGCTTCGGGGGCTAATTCAACTTTCTCGTTATAACGCGCGATCGCAACCAGTTTTTCAACTGTGAGTGAGGAACCGTCGAGGATGATGGTCATATGCTTGTCTCCTTGTTTGGATATGGGGAAATTGTACTCTCTTTCACAGAGTTGGAGAAATGGCAAAAGTCACGTTCCAACGCGCTCAGGCTGGCGCTAAACCCTGAACCCCTCCCCGCTTCATTATGAATGCTGACGAAATTGTTATTTTTGTTATCTTGTTTGGCGGCACTTTATTTGATATGCTACATAAGGATAGACTTCCTCCCGGTTCTTATCACATGACACGCGGGGAGTTCATCCCAGCCGGTCAACCTCAAGCCCGGCAGCGCCCATTCTAAGAAGACAAAATTCGATCAGGAAGAGTCTTATTGGAGAAAATTATGAACCAAATCCGGAATAGGTCGCGGACAGACCCACCTGAACGGTTTTGGCCGCAGGCAGCCCGTTGGGCTGTGATCGTAATCGCGTATTGGGTTTCAGTACGTGTCGGGCTTTTGTTTGTAGCACAGCCTGAAGGGATCGCCGCTGTTTGGCCAGCAAGCGGACTGGCCTTGGCAATATTATTGCTCCACCCAAAAACCAGTGGAGCAGAATTCTGACGGTATTTTTTATCATCAATGCGGCGGGGAATTGGAGCAGCGGGAACACGCTTGCGGTCAGTTTTGGATTTGCACTGGCGAATATCCTGGAACCATTGCTCAGCGCATGGGTCATCACCTATTTTTGTAAATCAAAAATCAGCTTCACAAAACTCCGCGAAGTATTTACATTATTCGCGGCAGTTATTTGTGTTAATGGCATCACCGCCTTGCTGGGCGCGGCGATCCCTGCAATGGCTTTTGGCGCCCCTTTCATAAAAACATGGCAGTTATGGTGGACAGCAGACGGGCTAGGGATGGTCCTTTTGACGCCTTTTATTGTCACGATGGTCAACCGTCCGACTGATATTCGATCCGTTGCCCCGCGCAGTATCCTTGAAGGTGTTTTACTTCTATCTTTAATCCTGTCTTTTGCCTGGCTGTTATTTGGACCTTTTACCGATGCTGAAAACCCGCTGCTGCGGAATTATATGGTCTTCCCATTCCTGATCTGGCTGGCATTCAGATTCGAGGTTCACGGTACAACCGGCACGCTCATCCTGTTCGCAGGCATTGCCATCGGGCATACCTTGCAAGACCAGGGTATCTTCGCCATCGAAAACCAGACCATATCCCAACACCTAATTTCACTACAACTATTTCTCTTTACAGCCGCATTCTCAGGGTTGTTTTTATGTGTTCTGGTCGCAGAACACATTCAGGGAGCAAAGAAATTAGGTGATAGCGAAAGAAAATACCGGGAACTGTTCGACAAGGCAATACTTGCGATCTTTCAATCGACCCTGGACGGAAAAGTAATCATTGTCAATCCCGCCTTCGCGAAAATGTTCGGCTACGAATCGCCGCAAGCCGTTTTAGCAAATATTAAAGATATATCGTTGGAACTGTTTGCCGATCCTCAACGCAGGTCAGAGATCATACGTCTGCGGAAAGAAAACCCGCAGTTGAACACATTTGAAAATCTATATCGTCGAAAAGATGGCAGCACATTCACGGGCCGTCTGTATATAAGCACGCTCTACGGCGCGGACGGTCAGGCAAAAGCCTTCGAGGGCTTTATCGAGGATATAACTGAACGCCAGCGTATGGAAGAAGAATTAAGGATGAGCGAGGTGAATTTCAGAAACCTGGCGGAGAGCACGCCGGATGGCATTCTGATCGGCACAGCAAGCGGACGGCATATCTATGTAAACGGGCACGCCGCCAAGATCCTGGGGTACACGCCCGATGAGCTATTACAAACCACGCAAAAAGACCTGGCAGACCCGGCAGCCTACCCACTCTTGAAACAGCGGCTGGCAGACCGCCTGGCAGGCAAGCCGCTGCCCTCCACTTATGAAACGGTTATCCGCCGCAAGGATGGCACGAGCCTCCCAGTAGAAATCAGCGGAACAAAAACCATCTGGCAGGGTCAGGCCACCGACCTGGTTTTCTTCCGCGATATTACCGAGCGTAAACGGGCAGAGCAAGAATTGCGCCGCAGCGAGGAACAATACCGCACCATGTTCGAGAATATGACCCAGGGTGTGTTCTACCAACAGGCAGACGGCCAGTTGATAGATGTTAATCATGCCGCGCTGGAAATGTTTGGACTGGAGCGGGAAGAATTCCTCGGCAAGACATCTCATGATCCATATTGGAAAGTCTTTGCAGAAAACGGGGAGGAATTAAAAGCCGCAGATCATCCTTCAATGCGCGCCTTAATAACAGGAAAGGTTGTTCGCAACTCGATCGCCAGGGTTTATAGAAACCGTCAGGGTGATTTTGTGTGGATGAGCATAAATGCCATTCCCCAGTTTAAGCCAAATGAGAGCCAGCCCTATCAAGTCTTTGTGACCATTGAAGATATCACCGAGCGCAAACAGATCGAAGCCATTCAGCAAACCCGGCTGCTGCTCAGTCAATCTGCAGACTCCCATTCGCTGGATGAAATAATGCAGATGACACTCGACAAAGCCGAAGCATTGACAGGCAGCCAGATCGGATTCGCTCACTTTCTCGAAGCAGACCAAAAAACATTGCTTCTGCAAATGTGGTCGAGCAACACCCTTAAGAATATGTGCAGCGCCGAAGGCAAAGGACAGCATTATTCGGTGGACAAGGCCGGGGTCTGGGTGGACTGCATCGCGACGCGCGAAGCGGTGATCCACAACGATTACGCAAGCCTCACGCATCGTAAAGGACTACCGGCCGGTCACGCGCCCATCCAGCGCGAACTGGTCGTACCTGTTCTGCGGAACGACTCCATCGTCATGATCATGGGCGTCGGGAATAAGCCAACAGATTTTAATGACAATGATGTCCGCATTGTTGAACAATTGGCGAGCCTGGCATGGGACATTGTTCAGCGCAAGCGGGCGGAAGAGGCTTTGCGCGAAAACATTGAGCTATTCTCGCTCTTTATGCGTTACTCGCCTGTATATACTTTCATAAAAACGGTAACACCCACTGAGAGCCGCGTCGTGCAAGCCAGCGATAATTATCAGGAGATGCTCGGCATATCGGGCGTGGATATGATCGGCAAGAGCATGGAGGAGTTATTTCCGCCCGAGTTCGCCGCAAAGATCAGCGCCGACGACTGGTCGGTTGTCTCAAAAGAAGAAGTGCTTAAACTGGACGAGGAACTAAACGGCCGCCAATATACCACCATCAAATTCCCGATCAGTCAGGGAAATAAAACCTTATTGGCCGGTTACACGATCGATGTCACGGAACGGGTTCAGGCTGAAAGCGCCCTGCGGGATAGTGAACTCTTCGTCAAAGACATACTAAACTCATTGACAGCCCACATTGCCGTGCTGAATGAACGCGGGGTGATCGTGGCGGTCAACGAAGCCTGGAGGAAATTTGCGCGCGAAAATGATTCCGCTGACTCGGCAGACTATCTTGGCGCCAATTATTTGACCGCCTGCGAAGCAGCCACCCGTCAGGGCGATCCGATCTCCCGTCAGGTGGAACAGGCCATTCGCGCGGTCATGACCGGGACCCTCGACCAGTTCATTACTGAATACCCGTGTCATTCGCCGACACAGCAGCGCTGGTTCACGGTCACCATTCTGCCCCAGCATAATTCCCGCCCAGGCACGGTCATCATCCACCAGGAAATCACGGAGCGTAAACGGTCGGAACAATTGCTCGAAGCGGTGAATCTCGCCCTGCAGACCTCGCTCGTCCGCGAGCAGGAACTGGCGCGTATCGATCCGCTGACTGGAATTAACAACCGCCGCTGCCTGCTGGAAAGCGCGGAGCACGAGTTCGAGGTCGCCGCGCGTTATCAGCGCCCGCTCACAGTGCTGATGTTCGATGTTGATCACTTCAAAAAGGTCAACGATACATTCGGCCACGCGGTCGGAGATCAGATGCTTCAGGAGGTTACGCGCATCGCCGGCAGGGAACTGCGCACTGCGGATATCCTCGGACGCTATGGCGGTGAGGAATTCATCATCATCCTGCCAATGACAAGGTCTGAGCAGGCCTACGCGCTGGCCGAGCGCATCCGCGAAGGTGTGGCTGCGATTGCATTGCCGACACCCAAGGGAGACGTCTGTGTAACGCTCAGCATCGGTATCGTCGAGATCTCGCCGGCAGAGACCGTGGAAGATGCATTTCGCCGCGCCGACCAAGCGATGTACGACGCCAAGCAAAAAGGACGCAACCGCACCGAGATCGGCAAAAGTGATGCGCTGAGAAAAAATAAAGACCGTTCTTTATGAAGAGACCTCCGTCTGCATATACACACCGTCCCGAAGGTTTATTGCGAGTATTTCGAGCGCGCGGCTGAAACATTCGGGCTGTTCTCTTTATGAATCGAAGTCGTTGCGAGCTGCCGCTGGCCGCGTAAGCGCAACGACATATGTAAAGTAGAGAATTGCCGACTCCAATTTCATTGATGCTATACTCGCTATGGATCACATTTTCAGCCCGCCTGCCCGCAATGTCCATCACCCTTAACCACGGAATAAGCCCATGACCATTGAAAAAAATTTTACCCCCCTGCGCACCGCGCTCAGATATGTGTTGTTCGGGTTTCTATGGATATTGCTTTCAGACACGGCATTGGAATTATTTACCGCGCCAGGTTCGCCCGTGCACCTATGGATACAAACCGCCAAAGGCTGGTTATTCGTGCTGATCAGCGCCGGCCTGATCTACTTCATGTTGAAGATCGATATCAAGTCACTGGCAACCAGCCAGGAACGCTACCGCGCGATCTTTAATTCATCCCTCGACGCTGTCATGCTCACCTTGCCCAGCGGTGAAATCCTTGCCGTTAACCCCGCCGGCTGCCACATGTTCGATCAGACGGAAGAAGAGATCAAGCGGATCGGTCGCAGTGGAATCGTGGATGCAACCGACCCAAGGCTTGCGTTGGCACTTGAGGAACGCAAGCGAACGGGGAAATTTAAAGGCGAGTTGACCTTCATTCGCAAGAACGGTGAAAAATTCCCTGTTGATGTTTCCTCATCCGTTTTCAAGGATAAGGACGGAAATCTCAGGACAAGCATGATCATCCGAGACATCACAGAACGCAAACGGGCTGAAGACCTGCTCCGTGAAAGTGAACAAAAGCTGCAGGATGTGTTTAAGGTCATGGAAGAAGGCATGGCGCTCAATGAATTTATTTTTGACGAAGCGGGCGAGATCATGGACTATCGCATCCTGGAGGTTAACCCAGCCTTTGAACGCATCGCAATGCTGACCCGCGAGCAGGTGGTTGGGAGAACAGCGACCGATATCTACCAAATGAGCTCCGAGTTCATTCATGATTTTTGGAAGAAAAATCTGGGCACCAGCCAATCGATAAGAACTGAATATTATGTGCCGGAAATCAATCAGTGGAGGCATATTTCCACTTCCCAACCGCTCAACAACAAATTCGCAACTGTTTTCATTGACATGACCGAACAAAAAATGGCTGAGCTTGCACTGCGGGAAAGTGAAACCAATCTGCGCGCCATTTGGGAGAATAGCACGCAATCCTTTATGCTGATCGATCCGGATCGGCAGGTGCGAAAGATGAACCATGTCGCACTTGAGCAGGAACAGGCAATTTTCGGACGCCCCATCCAGCCTGGCGGCTCGATCTACGACATCGTGCAGCCTAAAGAACGACCCTGGTTTGATCAGACTTTCGAGAAGGTGCTGGCCGGTGAATCGCTCCAATTCGAACGATCTTTCAATCCGGGCGGGATACAGCACTGGTATGAATATCGTCTCTCGCCAGTCCGCACTGACAATGGCGAAAACCTGGGGGTATTCCTGGTCACCACTGACATCACCGAGCGCAAGCAGGCGGAAGCAGCGCTGCGAAAGAGCGAAGTACGCTATCGAACCCTGGTGGAAAATTCCCCGTACTGCATCCATGAGATCGATCTTGAAGGCCGTCTGTTATCCATGAATCCGAGCGGATTGAAAATGATGTGTGTCGAGGATGAAAGTGAAATTCGCTTCATGCCTTATCTCGACGCGGTTTCAGAAGCAGACAGGTCGCGCATAGGGAATTTACTGGAACTCGCGGTCCAGGGGCAGTCTTCCGAATTTGAATACACATCCGCCAACGGTTCCATCTTCCAATCTTCATTCGTACCGATCAAAGATTCAAATGATCAAGTGACCTTAATTGCCGGGCTGACCCAGGATGTCACCGAGCGCAAGCAGACGGAGGCAGCGTTCCAAACCCAAACCGAGCGCCTCAACCTTGCAACCCGTTACGCTCACATCGGCATTTGGGATTGGGATATTCAGAATGATAGACTGGAGTGGGACGATCAGATGTTCAATTTATACGGCATCAATCTGGAGCAATCCCTGCATGCTTACGAAGCCTGGCTAAACGGAATTCATCCAGATGACCGTGAATACAGTGATGAGGTCTCCCGACAGGCTGTACGCGGCGAAATTGAATACGACACCGAATTTCGGGTGGTGTGGCTCGATGGGTCCGTGCATTGGTTGAAGGCTGATGGACAGGTATTTCGGGATCCAAATGGCAAGGCAGTTCGCATGGTGGGCCTGAATTACGATATCACCGAGCGCAAACTGGCAGAGGAAAAGATTCGCGAAGAAGATATTCAGTTTAGAAAGCTTTCCGCCAATGTACCCGATCTGATCTTCCATATTCGCGCAGCAGGATGGAACCTATCATGCTCGCCAATACAGTGACTTGGTCAAAGGAAATGTACCGAGTCTTTGATGTCGAACCTGAAGCCTTGATGCCCCGAAAGCCAGGGTTCCTTCCTGAACCCTGGACATGGTCCGGATGATGTTGAAAAAATCACCAACAGCATTAATGCCAATTTGGAAGATGGCAGTTCCCCCACCCTGGAGTACCGCGTCGTTCACAAAGACGGTTCGATCCATCATGTAATCGCCGATGGCAAGACAAAGTTTGACGAAGCCGGTAAACCGATCAAAAGTATCGGCACGGTTCAGGATATTACCGAGCGCAAACAGGCAGAAGAAGCGCGTCAGGTCAGCGAGCTGCGTTTCCGCGCCATTAGCGAAAATTCACTGGCGGGCATCTCAGAAAACATCCGCCGCCGAATGGCAGGCGAGGTCCAATCGCTCCGCTACGAATTCCGCGGTCTATGCAAAGATGGAGAGATCAAATATATCGAGGTTCTGGGGGCGCGGGTTGACCTTGAAGGTCAAGCCGGCCATCATCGGGAATATCGTGGACATCACCGAGCGCAAACAGGCCGAAGCACTGCTACAGGATAGTGAATTTAAATACCGCGCCCTGGTTGAAAATATGCAGGTGGGTATCGTCGCGCATGCCTCTGACACGAAGATTCTCTTTTTCAATCGCACGGCCCTTCGCAATTCGCTCCCGGCTCACCAGACCAAATGCAGGGAAAGACTGCGTCGATCCAGCGACCTGGCATTTTATAGGTGAGGATCGAATCGAACCACCCCTGGAAAATATCCAGTCTATCAGGGTCTTCACCTCAAGAAGTCCAATCACAAATATTATCCTGGGTATCGTCCATCCAGACTTTGAGACCACCACCTGGGTACAATGTAATGTTCATCAAATTTCAGATCGGACTGGTCAAACCAGGCAGGTCATCGTGACATTCATCGATATAACCAAGCGCAAACAAGCGGAGGAGGAAGTCCGCCGATATGCCGATGAGCTGGAAAAACGGGTGCAGGAACGCACAGCCGAAGTTCATGACTTGTACAATAACGCCCCCGCAGGATATCACTCACTCAACGCTCGGGGCATGATCGTCCAGATCAATCAAACTGAACTGGAATGGCTGGGTTACACGCGCGAAGAACTCGTCGGCGTCAAATCCTTTGCGGAACTATTCACCCCGCAGAGTAAAAAAATATTTATGGAACAATTCCCCATATTTTTAAAACAGGGTTGGATCAAAGACCTGGAATTCAATGTCGTCCGAAAGGATGGCAGCATCCTGCCGATCCTGGTGAACGCCACCGCCGTCTATGATGAAAGCGGCAATTTCGTCATGAGCCGTTCCTCCCTTTTTGATATCACCAAACGCAAAGAGGCGGAACTGGAACTGCAGGCCGCCAATATTGCGCTGGAGAAAGCATCCAAACTAAAGGATGAATTCCTCGCGAACATGAGCCATGAACTGCGCACGCCGCTGAACGGGATTCTAGGTTTTTCTGAAACGCTTTTGGAAGGAGTGCGCGGCCCGCTGAGTGAAAGACAAAAACAGGCCGTGCAGACGATCCGAACCAGCGGAGAGCATCTGCTGGGTTTGATCAACGATATTTTGGATGTATCCAGAATTGAATTCGGCAACTTCGAGCTCCGCCCCACGCATTTTGATGTGAATGAGATCTGTCAGTCGAGCCTGATATTTATCAAGCAGCTGGCTGAAAAAAAATCCATCGCCGTGGAATATGAACCTCCCGCGGCAGCATCCACAATCTTCGTGGATCCGATGCGCCTGAAACAGATCCTGGTCAACCTGCTGAATAACGCTGTAAAATTCACCCCGCAACAGGGGCAGGTAAAACTCGAAGTGCATGCGGACGCCAGCACAGGTCTGATGCGTTTTTCAGTCACAGATACAGGCATCGGCATTGATCCTGAAGACTTGAAAAAATTATTCCAGCCCTTTGTTCAAGTGGACAGCAGCTTATCCCGTCAATACGAAGGCTCAGGATTGGGGTTGGTGCTGGTCAAGAAAATGGTCAGCATGCATGGCGGGAGCATGGATGTGCAAAGTAAAGCGGGCGCGGGCAGCTGTTTTAGTTTTTCACTGCCATGGCATCCAAAACGGGAAGAGGAGCGCAGTCTGCAAGACGACCAGGCAGAATACGCGGGGCAGGAGAAACCGGTTCCAACGATCCACGCGAAGATCCTGCTCGTCGAAGACAATGAATCCAACATCATGATCACCAAAGATTATCTGGAGAACTGCGGACATCAGGTATTTGAAGCCCGCCACGGCGGTGAAGCGCTGAAAAAAGCGGAGGAGGTTTCACCCGACCTTATATTGATGGATGTACAAATGCCGGAAATGGACGGAATGGAAGCAACCCGCCGCCTGCGCGCCAATCCGCGGTTTGCCTCTGTCCCGATCATCGCGGTTACCGCCTTTGCCATGTCCGGCGACCGCGAGCGCTGCCTGGCAGCCGGCATGAACGAATATATAAGCAAACCCTTCAAACTAAAAGAGGTCTCTCAACTGATCGAAAGGTTCCTAAAGCCGCTTTCTCAAAACAAACAGTAGCGCGCTGAAATGGATCAAACCCCGGGCGCGCATGGATAAAAATATTTTCCCGGCGACCGTACGGTAAATAAACAAAACGTCCGAGACTTGAAACTCGGACGTTTTGTTTATCCATGGTTTTATTCTTAATAATTTGTCGTGCGGTCGATCAATCCCCGTTCACGCGCAAGGCCGTCGCAATATCGAAAAACCCGCACACTGATCACCCCAAAGAAGACGCTTAATCCAAGCAGTATCCCCAGGATCTCCAGATTGGTGAAATTCGCCAGGGTGGGGAAAGCCTGTGCGACATTCCCAACCAGTGACCGCCGCAAAAGCTCCAACCAATATGTGGTCGGCATAAAAAATCCGATCGGACGCAGCCATTCAGGCAGCACATCCAAAGGAAAGACCGCGCCGCTGAAAATATAGAGCACACCCGCGGTCGCTTCACCGATGAAGCCTTCGTGCCTGGCGAGTGTGAGAGTCAGCCCCGCCAGCAATAATCCAAGTAACGCCAGCATCACCACACCCAGGATCAGCGTCACAAGGAAAAGAAGCCAGTCAATTTCAACCAGGCGCAGCGGGACCTTCAGGAACAACACACCTGCCGCGATGGTAATGAACACCGCGATCGAACCAGTGATAAAACGCGCCACGCCGCGCCCCAACAGGTAAACAGGGATGTAAATGGGAGCGATATACATATACTTGAGCGTCTTGTAATGCTCGCGGTCGTCCACCACCGCCCACGAGACGCCTGTCATTACCGCACCGACATAAATATAGAAAGCGTTTCCCAGATAAATGTATGGAAACAGCGCACTGTCAAAATTTCCCTGCGTGATGATGCCGTACATGATGACCAGAATCGCCGCGCCGGAAAGCGGCTTGACGATGGAGTACACGGCAAAAAGGAAGGGGTCGGTCCAATTGGACTCGATCAACCATCCCAGCCAGGCAGCCATGCGGAACGAACGCCATGAAGTTGATGTTTGCATAATCTTTCCTTTCTCAACACGAATGACACAAAGAGTCACAAAGGAAAACCACTCAAACCTTTGCTCCTGCGTGACCCTTTGTGGTTAAGAACTATCTCCGACTCTCCGTAATTCTTCCCTCCCTTACCGCGATCTTCTCCACATAAGCCAGCAGAACCTTGGCCGCAGCGACAAAGAGCACAGACATGCCCGCGAGAAGAATGATCTCCAGGCTCACGCTAATGAATCCAAAACTAAACCCCGAGGGGAAAACCAACTGACGCATCGCATCCATGCCGAGCGTGAGCGGGATGATCGAAGCCCCGGCCGCCACCCAAAAAGGCAGGGACTTGATCGGAAAATAAAAACCCGAAGCAAGGAAGATCGGCTCCTGCGCCAGATTCGCCATATGCCAGGCTTCGCGTCCGAAAAGAAGGAACGCCGAAGCCATCATCATCCCCATCCCATACAGGGCGATCATCGCCAGCATGAAGACAGCCAGCAGCTGCAAAAAGCTGGAGACTTCATAGGTCACGCCAAACATCAACGAACCGAGCAGGATGACAGCCACAGCGCGCATGGCAGTAGCCAGCATCCCGCCCAGCGCCATACCAAGCAGGATCGCCATCATCGAATTCGGAGCCATGATATACAATGCCAGATTTCCCTGTTCCTTCTCCCAATACAGCTGGCTGGACATACTCCACAATACATTCATCCAGAACGCGGTCATCGCGCCGCCCATCACCACAAAACCGATGTATTCCTCGGGCGCTTTCAAGGCACGGTAGACCAGCACGTAGGAGATCACCGCCAGCATCGGCATGATCACATCGAACACCACCCACGAGATCTCACGCTGCTGCCCAATAATGCGCGGGTAGGCGCGGGCGATGATGGTCTTGAGGAACAGCCGCCAGCCTGTATCCTTGCGCGAGTAGGGGCGGTTCAATGCCCTGTCCCTAGCCTGCTGATTGTTCATTCGACTCCTCCTCCGCCATGCTGCGCCCAACCAATTCTACAAATACATCTTCGAGGGTCGGCTGACGTTTATTGAGGTTCATCACCTTGATATCCTTTTGCGCGAACAGACTGAAGACTCGCGCCAGCGCGGATTCTTCCACGAGGGATAATTTCAAGCGCGCGCCGCCTTCTATCTCGGTCAGCGCGGCTTTCTTAACTTCGGGTTGTTCCTCCATCATTTGCGGTGTCAGCCCGTTGAGCGGACTGGTCTCAACCTCGAACATGACATCCTTTTGCAGGCGCTGTTTCAATGCCGACGGCGTATCACAAGCCAGCACGCGTCCCTTGTTGATGATGGCGACGCGGTCACAAAGTTCATCCGCCTCCACCATATAATGGGTCGTAAGCAAGAGCGTGCGCTCCTTATCCGTTTTCAACCAGTCAATGATGAACCTTCGCACATCGCGCGACGCGCCAACATCCAGGCCGAGGGTCGGCTCATCGAGAAATAGCACTTCGGGGTCGGTCAAAAATCCACGCACGATATTCATCTTCTGACGCAAGCCTGTGGAAAGGTCCGATGATTTTGTATGCATACGATCTTTCATGCCGACCATTTCAAGCAAGGCTTCAATGCGCTCATTGGCCTCCTGCGATGGAACGCCATAGAACTGCGAGAACATCCACAGGTTCTCGCGCACGGTCAAGAGGCCATACCCCGAAGACTCGCCGCCTGAGACCATATTAATGCGCGGGCGGACGAGGTCGGGTTCACGCTGGACATCCGCCCCTGCAACACGCGCCCAGCCCGAAGTGGGGGAAAGAAGCGTGGTCAACACTTTGATCAGAGTCGTTTTACCGGCGCCGTTCGGACCCAGGAGTCCGAACAATTCTCCGCGCTGCACGGTCAAGCTGACATCCTGTAACGCGACAAGTTCCTTGCGGGTCTCTTTTTTACTGCCCCTTAGTTTATAAATGCGGCCCAGGTTCTTTGTTTCAATTGCGAGAGTAGTGGACATGGTTCTCCTTAAAAAGGTTAATAAAAAACGTTGTGTAATCGTTTGAAAGGCGTAGGGCATGCGTCAAGCAGCATTTGAAGACGCATGATAAAGTTACGGGCGTAAGGTGATTTCTCTTCTCCTCCTTTGTGAAAGAGAGCCAGGGTAGGCGACCCTGGCTCTCTCGATTTAAGGAGACGCGCAGGGACAGTAGAATGTACGTTCTATTTTACTACGATTCAATTTCCTGTTTGCAAGGGCGTCTCCTCGCTGTTGATCGGGAAGGCAGACCTTCGTTAAGCGGACCGTCCCTGCAATTACTTCGGGTAAAATACCACCCATGTCCAACGAAAAAGAATACCTCCCAAAAATCGCGATGTCCATTCAAGCCCACCCTGACGACCAGGATTTTACTGTTGCGGGCACGTTAGCGAAATGGGCCAGGGCGGGATGCAAGGTCATCTCCGTGCTGATCACCAGCGGCGACTCTGGTTCGAATGATGTGACCAAGGGCGCAGAATATAAACCCGTGCTGGCGAAACTGCGCGAAGCGGAACAACTCGCCGCGAACGCCGTGCTTGGCATCAGCGAGACCGTCTTTCTGCATTATCCAGACGGGGAACTCGTCGCGAGTCTGGCACTGCGCAAGGATCTGACCCGCCTAATCCGCATTCACAAACCTGATATTGTCGTCAGCGGCGACCCTTCAGGCTGGTTCTATGGAAACGGATATATCAATCATCCTGATCATCGCGCCGCCGCAGAAGCCGCCGTGTACGCGGTCTTCCCCTCCGCCGGGACAAGGCTGATCTTCACCGACCTGCTTGAAGCGGGGCATGAACCGCATGATGTCAAACGCTTATATATTCACGGCAGCGAAAAATCCGATACATGGGTGGACATTAAAGATACACTCGATATAAAAATTGAGGCGCTAAAAAAACATATCAGCCAATCCGACACGCATGATGTGGATAAATGGATCCGCGAATGGGCAATGGAAGAAGGCAAGGAAAAAGAACTCGAGTATGCCGAAGCGTACCGGGTCATGATCCTGAAAAACGAGGAGGAAGATAAGTAGGATGTCCTTCACGAGTTACGACTTTCTGCTTTTCTACCTGATCCTTTTTATTCTGTATTGGGTGATCCATGAGCGCCGCTGGCAGAATTTGATTCTGCTGGCGGCAAGTTTTGTTTTTTATGCCTGGATGCAGGCCTGGTACGCGCTTCTGCTCGGCGCTTCCATCCTCGCGGATTTTTTGCTTGCGCGCGGGATGAGATCAAACCCCATGCGCAAAAAACAATTTATGGGGATGAGCCTGATCGTAAATATAGGGGTGCTCGCTTTTTTTAAATACTTTTCTTTTTTCAGCGGCAGTGTGAATAACGCCCTGGAAGACATCGGGATTCATGCAGACGCTTTTCTACTGGCGATCCTGCTGCCGGCCGGGCTTTCATTTTTCACCCTGAAGAAGCTGGGGTATATGATCGATGTTTCGCGCGGCACGCTGCAACCCACGCACTCCCTGGTTGATTTCGCGCTGTATGTTGCCTTCTTCCCGCAGATCATCGCGGGTCCCATCGAAAGACCGCAAAAACTATTACCCCAGATCGAATCAGCGCGCATTTGGACGGCGGAGTATCTTTATGAAGCATGGCCTTTGCTGGTGATGGGATTTTTCAAAAAACTCGTGATCGCGAACAGCATCAAAGTGATCGTGGATCGCATCTTCGGATTTAGCGAACCAACAGGTTTTTTGCTCATGTGCGGCGCGCTTGGCTTTAGCCTGCAGATCCTGGCGGACTTTTCGGCATACACCGATCTGTCGCGTGGGATTGCCCTATTACTGGGATTTAAGACTTCCGAGAATTTCAATTTGCCCTATACCTCGCTGACCCCCGACCGATTTCTGGAACCGCTGGCACATCACCCTGTCCAACTGGCTTCGGGATTACATCTTCTTCCCCATCCGCCGCGCGCTCATGCAAAGCCGCATCAAACTTAACGACAGCCTGAGCATATCCATCCCACCGCTGGCAACTATGTTCATCAGCGGTCTGTGGCATGGCGCTGGCTGGACCTATATTTTGTGGGGCTTGTATTATGGTGTGCTGATCGCAGCGTATCAGTGGATCGGCATCCGTGGTGATTGGAAACCAACCTCGAAGATCAAATCCGCTCTTGCGTGGCTGGTCATGTTTACTTTCATTGTTTTTGGGTGGGCAATATTCCGCGCGCCTAACATCCACTGGCTGGGTAATGCTTTGTTCAATACTCCATTCATCAATTCACAAAACGATCTGGTATTGGGTTTGATCGCGCTGACCATGACCCTGGCTTATTCGCTGCCCTTGATCATCAAGAGCCTGCTGGATCGGTACTCAAAAGACAGCTGGGGGCAGGCCGCTTTTTACGCCATTGCCGTCGCCTTGATCGTGATCTACATCAATTCCGCCTCGTCAGATTTTATTTATGTTCAATTCTAGGATGAATATGCGCTTCTTCCTTAAATTCAGCCTGATCCTATCCATCATTCTGGCCGCCAGCTCGATCATGATCCCACGCAGCAGCGGCATGGAATTCCCGCGCGAAGCGGGGCCATCATTGGATAAACAAATGCGCCAGAATTACATTGACATTCTGGTGGAGCAGGAACCGGAGATCGTCCTGATGGGAGATTCCACCCTGGTCAACGGCGTGGATGCGGATCTGCTGGCTCAGCTAACAGATAAATCTGTATACAGCATTGGCATTCCCGGCTCTGCCTCGGCATTGTGGTACCTGATCCTAAAAAATAATATCGCTGAATCGCCGTATAAGCCAAAATACTTATTGATCCTCTTTCGAGATAGCATGTTGACCGCGCCCGGCTACCGTGTCCATGGCAGTTATTTTGACCTGGTGGATGAATACGCCGCGCGCCGCGAACCTGAACTCATTCAATATTCTTTTGTCAATTTGATGAATCCGCTTGAAATCGTGGCCGAGCGCTATTTTCCCCTGTATATCGCACGCGCAGGTATCCGCGGCAGTATCGATTCAAGCATCCGTTATTTTGCGCCCCAACTCGCCGGCTGTGACCGCAATTGCACAGACTACGCCATGGGGGATATCTTCAGCGGGGCAGATCTTGAACCCAACGCGCTGGTGGACGCGGTTGCCGCGGCTGAATCCTATCTATATACACCCGATCAACTGGACTTCGACTCCCAGCTGGCGCGGTCTTATCTTCCAATGATGATCGAGATCGCGGCAGAAAACAACATCCAAATGATCTTTGTACGCATCAAAGTAGAATCGGCTGACTCAAGAATCACAAACTCCCCCGAGTTTAAAGGTTATATTAATTCCCTTGGCGATTATCTGGCGAATAAAAAAGTGCAATACCTCGACCATGGTTCAGATCCGCGCCTGACTCACGATCTATTCAGGGATTCGATCCACTTGAACGAACGGGGGCAGGCGGTATTTACTCAATTATTATCAGATGAATTAAAGAATATGATCAAGTAGTCCATTCTCATTTGGCGGGCTCTTTCAATAACAAAGCCAGCGGTGACGCAAGCAACACCATGCCCGTCGTCATGGTTAACACTAAGGGGAAACCGTATACTTCAGTCAGATGACCGCTGAACAACAATCCCAGCGCGCCTGATGAAAAGATGAAGCCAAGCGCAAGCCCGGAGGCAAGCGCCATTCCACCGGGAATGATGCGCTGGGAAAGAACCACCATAATGCTGTGCACCGCGCCGGTAAAGGCTCCAGCCATGGGAATGAGGACAAATAACCACCACGACCATCCGATCAAACTGGCAATATAGATCGGGATGGCAGCCAGGAATAATACTGCGGAGGCAACATAACGCTTTGGATATCGGTCTCCAAAATATCCGCCGAGGATATTTCCCAGCGCGGAACCGCCCATGAACAAACCCGCCATACTTCCATAGATCGTTGCGCCCTGCCCAAGGTCTTTGATGTACTTGGGGATGAGGTTCACCATACTGGCCTGTGCCCAGGATTGTAAAGTTGCCACCAATGCCAGCACAACAATGAACAAGATCCCGGCCTGCAGGCGGTTGGATCTATTTCCTTGCAGTGATTTGGGGTGCGGATGATTGGCCCGTAATTGATACATCACTGAAAAAGCGATCGGTATGGAAACAAGCGGGATGATGAATAGACCCGGTAATTTGTATCTGGTAAGAAGAAGCCCGGTAATGATCGGCCCGATAAAATGACCGAGCTGACCCGCGGTAAAAAAGATCGATGTCGAGGTTGTCTCGCGTCCCTTTAGGAGGTCACGTCCGCGCAAGGTGGCTTGCACCGCACCAACAGGGTGAAATGCCGAGGAACCCAATGCCGCGATGATCAGGCACGCAAGCCCGGCATTCCCTGGAATGAGCAAAGCCGCAGTGTAGAAAACGGCCATCCACAGCACACCGCCAGCGGCAAGCCAACGCGGACCGGTACGGTCAGAGATCCAGCCGAAGAATGGCTGGGTCAGCGCAGAGGTCCAGATATAGATCGTGGAGAACAAAGCGATCTGCGATTCACTCAGTCCAAGATAGGTCAACAGGACCGGGCGGCTGGCATTAAATGTATCCACGATAAAATGGCTGAGGGCCACCGATGAAAAAAGCGAATCAAGAATTAATGACATTATTTTTCACGATAAAGACGATTTGCCAGGATGTATTCATACACAGATGGATGGACATAATAACGATACTCATCCCCAGCGGCGACACGGCGTCGAATTTCACGCGAAGACAGATTCAATAAGAGCGCATCGATAAAACTGACCTTATCCGTTATCCCGGGGATCCGGGATTCGAGCGCGGCCATGTCGAAGGAGTCACCGGGGCGGCGCATCACGCTAATTTTTGAAACTGCCGCGACAATTTCAGAGGGGAACCGCCAGGTCGGCAGATCGCGAAGAGAGTCTCCGCCAATTAAAAGAAATAGCTCTGCATCTGGTTCGTGTTGAATCAGATATCGTATTGTATTAATGGTGAAGTGCGGGCCGGGGCGGTCTATCTCAAGTCTTGAAAGCTCAAAGGTGGGGTTATCAGAAATCGCACGCTTTAACATCTGAAGGCGATGTTCAAGTGGAGTAATCTCCATTTCCTGTTTATGCGGTGGATCAGGATTAAGCACCCAAAGCAGGCGCGTTAATCCAAATTGGTGAGCGGCTTCACTTGCAAGAATGAGATGCCCAATGTGGGGCGGGTCGAAAGTACCGCCGAAGAATCCGATCTTTGATTTTGGCGTTGAGGTAGTATATCGCAATATAACCATGCCGCTGCGAGGCGCTCTTTTTCTTGGCCAAAAAAAAGGAGCGTCTTCACGACAAACGGATCGCGCACTTGCACCGAGCGCCAGCGCAAGTGTAATCAGAAAAACATAATGATTTTTATGTAAACATTCCCAATGGTATACTGCCCAAAATCTTTAACGCGAATTTTGCGAATGAGCGAATTTCACAAAATCGAAGGAACAACCATGACAAAAAATTTTGATGCGATCGTGATCGGCGCGGGCGTGATCGGTATTAGCACTGCATTCCATCTGGCGGAACGCGGCTTAAAACCCGTCATTCTGGAACGCAAGGAGATCGGCTATGGAGCGACAGGCAAATCCAGCGGTCTTGTGCGGATGCACTACGATCTCGAAGTGGAATCGCGACTGGCGTGGGAAAGTTTTCAATACTTTCGGGATTGGAGCGAGCGTGTGGGCGGCGAGTGCGGATTCCGCCGAACGGGATTCTTGCATATTGAGACAGCCGATCATGAAGTTCAGTTGCGCAAAAATGTTGAAATGCATCAGAAGATCGGCATCCCTGCCAGTGTTATCAGCGGCGGGGATGTAAAAAAACTCGCGCCCCATTTCAAAACGGATGACATTGCGTTCGCGGCCTACGAACCTGAATCAGGGTACGCCGACCCGATGCTGACCGCCAATTCATTATTAGCAGCGGCAAAGGATCATGGCGCGATTTATGTACAGGATTGCGAAGTTAGCGGCTCACAATCAGCGGGCGGAAAAGTAACTGGCTTGCAAACATCCCGCGGAAGTTTTTCCGCGCCGATCATTATCAACGCGGCAGGCGCGTGGGCTGGTAAAGTGAGCGAACTATTCGGGGTCAGCATTCCGCTTGGGACATGGACACATGATGTGGTCCACATCCGACGGCCTGCTCAGATCGCAGATCATCTCACCGTCATTGATAATTCGCTCAACATGTACTTCCGTCCTGATTCTGGCAATCTCACTCTGGTTGCTCTTGAAGATGACAGCCGTCTCGATGAACCCGCGGAAAAAGATCTGGGCTACGTCGCCAAAGATTTTGTCGAGCGCGCGATCGACCGCATTTGCAAACGCGTCCCTGAGATGGAACAAGGCTCACTGCATTCCTCGCATGTCGGGCGTGATAGCCTGACTCCCGATCAGCGCGCCATTATCGGCGCGGCAGGTCCGCAGGGATATTTCCTCGCAACAGGCTTCAGCGGCACAGGCTTCAAACTCTCCCCCGCTGTCGGCCTGTGCATGAGCGAATTGATCCTGGATGGAAGCGCGAAGACCGTTGACATCTCAGGTTTCGATCCCATGCGCTTTGAACGCGGCCAACACCTCAAAGGTGAAAACGAGTACGGCAGTATCTGGAAATAAGGTTTGGAATATATTTAAATAATCAGAGGTTGTTAGCATATCCAAACCACTTTGGGTATGCTAACAACCTACTATTTTATTTTCCGATTGAACTGTAATACAAATCAGGTATGGGCAACCTTCGTATTACGGGGCTCCATCCCAATTCCCTATAATCGGCATATCACCTGGATTTCCCAATGCGAATACTAAATTGGCAAACCCGATCGTGTTGCTGTTTCGCAGATAAAATTGGCCATTTCGATAGACCCCGATCGTATCTATCCCGTCATTATCCCAATCACCAGTCACCGGCTGATCGCCCGCCAGCCCATAATTGAGCGCTACTTCCGCAAATCCGCTTGTATTTGCGTTTTTGAGGAATATCACTCCGTTGCTCGGTCTGAAGACCCCGGTCGTGTCCAGGCCATCGCCATCCCAATCGCCGGCAATTCCAACATCCCCTGGTAATCCCAGCAAAAAGCTGGTGTCAAATGCGCCCGCAGAGTTGCTATTGCGCAACATAAAGGTGATCGCTGAACTACGGTAAACACCGATGGTGTCAGTACCATCACCATCCCAGTCGCCGGCAATGGGCTGATCACCTGGCTGACCGAAAGCAAACACAATATCCGCGTAGCCGATCGTATTCGAATTGCGCAGGTAGAAGACGCCGTTTCGATAAACACCGATCGTATCGGTTCCGTCACCATTCCAATCGCCTGTGACTGGATAGTCTCCGCCCAGGCCATAATTGAGCGCGATATCTGCAAATCCGCTTGTATTCGCGTTCTTGAGGAATATCACTCCGTTGCTCGGTCTGAAGACACCTGTTGTATCGCCACCAAGTCCAAAACCGCCAGAACCGGAATTGATAACAAAGTTTCCGGCCGGTGCGCCGGTCAGGCTTTTGTAATTGACCGCATCGTTCGGCGCAAAGTCCGCCGTGACCGCATACGTGCCGACACCGGTTTGCGCTGCCGAACCGCCTGTTAGAATATTGCTGACCGTGCCTGCCACTGACCCAATTACAACAGCCGCCTGTGGAGAGGCATTAAACGTGACGGGAGAGTTCGTCACTGACAAGGTCGGTGTGGCCTTATTGATTATGATCGAGCCGGCGGCGGCATCGATCAGGCTGTTATAAGACACCGCGTCAACCGGCACGAAGTTGGCTGTTACCGCATAAGTACCAGCATGGACCGGCACAGTTGCTGAGCCGTTATATTTGACATTGCTAACCGTACCAGCCACCGAGCCGGTTACAGTTGCCGCATGTGGGACGCCATCATAAGTGAATGGGCCACCGCTCGCTATGACTGTGGGTGTGAGTTTTGGGCTGACCACATAGTTGACACTGGCCGTACTGGCACTCGCCGGCATGGTGACCATGTTACTGCCGGCATTGCTGGCATTATTATTGGTACCAACCCAGCTGCCGATCTGCCAGCCGGAAGTTGGTATTGCCCCGCTCAAACTGACGGAAGCGCCGGCAATGTATTGACCGGCGGCACAGCCGCTCGAGTTAACGGGAGCCGCGACAGGATCGCTGCCCTGACCGGTATGGCCGAGAGTCAATGCATAACAGATGGGTGTGATCACAGATAAATTCAAATTGACATTGGTACCACTATTCCATGTGGCCGTCTGGCCGGCCAGCGCACCGCCTATATGAAAGGCCACAACTTCCCCTTGAATACCGCCCTCTTTCACAGCGGGTGTCGAAGAGTCATCACCAGGCACATCAAAAAAATACACAGTGTCTGCTCCATTCACAAAGGCAGCCCCCGAAGCGTATTCAACACCATTGATCCTGGCCGAGACGATCGTACCTACGGGTATATTGGCGCCATTAATCTTTACAGTACCGTAAAAACCAGAAGGCAGGGGAGGAAATGCCATAACCGTTGATACGCTGGTGAGCAGCATACTAAAAGTTATGATAAGGGCGTTCAATATGCGTAATCTTTTCATTTGGGAAACTCCTTCCGGTCTTGTTTTTATTTCGAAGAATCTGATTTACCAACAATATTGATCTTACGTCTCATGGCAAAGAAAATACCTCCAGCAGAAATAAAAGCCACTGCCGCTACTGCCGTTATCTTATTGCCATTGCTGGAGTCGTTCTCTGAATCCGCAGGCGGAGTCGATGAAGAATTAATTGTGGTGGGTATCAATGAAAACTCATTGGGCAGAACTGCCATTTGAGTGGATTGGATAGATAAAGTGGAAATTGACGAGGGCTGGATCTGCACAATTTGTGTTTGTGTTGGAACGGGTGACGCCTGTATTTGCGCAGCAATTGTTTGTGTGGGTAGTGGGTCCGCTGCGGATGTTTGCGCAGGTGTCGGCAAAGATTGATTGATCGTTATGGATGTCTGGGTGGGTATTGCGAGTGGGCGGGAAATCTGGGGTTCTGCGATTCCGCCAACAACGCCGGACAGATTCAGGTCGAGATTAACGTTCGTAGCGCTTTTCCATATACCGGTTTCGCCCGCCAATACTCCTCCGACCATGAATTGAATCGTATCGCCATCACGGCCTCCATCTTGCACGACCGTATCAGTATCATCGCCGGGGATATCCAAAGTGTAGATCGAGCTGCCCTGATAGGTTTGGATGTAGCCTTTGGCATATACTTTAGAATTGATCAGGGCTTCAACCAGTGTGTCATCAGGAACCCTGTTGCCGTTCATTTTGACCACACCATAGAAGCTCGAAGGCAGTGTCGGCATGGCCAATACGGGGATGGTGATGAAGAGGCTGATCAGGCAGATCAACAGGGACAAGCGCAAGATTTTTATCGATCGTGTCATGTATTTCTCCAGTGCGTTTAGACTGTCGCTGCATTCGCTGGGTAGTATTGGGGGGACCGAGAGGCCCTCCCCAATACTCCTTGCGATAATCTGAACTTATTGATTATTTGTTGCGCTTAGTAAGGTACGTTCCAAGTTTGGGGCGCGATGACCTTGACCCAGTAACCCCAACCAGGAGCCAGGACGGTCAAGTCATTAGACCAGGATGGGGCAGACTGGTCATACAGTTTCCACGGGTCAGATATGTTGTTTGCGTGGTAGGCGTACACCAGGGAGACATTAGCCCCTCCGATCGAAGCGGGTGAAAGCGAGCCGTTGGCTGAGGGATAGGCCACCAGGTTCCAGCCGCCGGCAGTCGTCGATAAATTAATAGTGGTTGCCACAAGGACATTGCCAACCACATTCAAAGTACCCGCGGTTGTCATATGGATCCAGAATCCCATCTTCTCATCCAGATTTACCAGTGTATTTCCGAATGGAGCGGTTGGATCGTACTTCTTCCAATTGCTGCCGGAAACTGATGCATCCCAGGCATAGACCAGGTTGTATTTACCGGCAACACTGGATAGGACATTTGTCACAGCCGTATTTGTTGGCTGCAGATTGAACGAGACCAGGTTCCAGCCCGGTACCAGAGCGATACTATGTGTTGCGGGGGTGATGACCAACGTGCCGCTGGCGGTACCAGCGTAATTCAGTTCGTTAATTGTGGCTATGACCGCGTAGCTGCCCGAGTTGGTCGGGGCGGTTGCGGAACCATTATAGGTAATCTCAACATTCAGCCCTGCAGGTACGGTTGCTACAGTAGCGGATCTTGGTGTGCCATTATTGGCCTGGGTCAGATTGCTCAAAGTGAGCGTGGCTGTTGCCTTGCCAATCACCAGCGTGCCGCTGGCTGTCCCGGCGGCCGAGTTCGGATCATTGATCGTCGCGACGACTGCATAGCTGCCCGCATTGGTTGGGACAGTGGCAGAACCACCATAGGTGATATCCACGTGGAGGCCTGCAGGTGTAGTGGTAGCAGTCACTGGTTTGGGCGAGCCGTTGTAAGTCTGGCTCAAGCTGCCTAAGGTGACCGTGCCGGTTGCAGGAGTGATGACGATAGTAGTCGATCCTGTGCTGGCTTCATGATTCGCATCGCCAGGAAATGAATAACCGGCCGTGCAGGGCGTCTCAAGCACATTCACAGGCGCTGCGATACAGCTTCCTGAATAAACGGGCGAAGGGGTCTGATTCAAACCGCCAGCACCTGTGACAGAGACGATCGCCGGGCGGGACGAACCATTATAGACATATGTGCCGCCACCGGATAATGTGGTTGTCGAGCTGGCTTTGGCGATAACCAAAGTTCCACTAGCCATACCAGCATACTTAGGAGCAGTTATGTTGGCAACAACTGCATAGCTGCCGGCATTAGTCGGCGCAACAGACGAACCATTGTAGGTGAAATTCACCATCAGTCCCGCTGGATTGGTTGTAAAGGCTGCTGACTTGGGCAAGCCATTGTATACCTGACTCAGATCGCTTAAGGAGACGGTTGCGAAATTCAGTTCGACATTCGTACCGCTATGCCATATACCAGTGCCGACAACGACTCCATTGATCTTAAAGGTGATAACATCGCCTTCCACACCGCCTTCTCTTGTCGGGAGCGTTCCAAGCAGATCGCTCGGTACGTCAAATGAATAGGTTAGTGGACCGGTCCCTGTGATCGCGACCGATGTTATCAAGCTGTCTGCAATATAGGCTTATAGCTTTACCGGCAAAAGCAGGGTTGTAAATTGTGCCTAGGAAGCTGGAAGGCATCTCAGGCGGCAAACTGGTGCAAGCTGAGTCTGCACACCAAGGGGTGAAGTCTACGTTACCGATGATTACTCCGGTAGCTGGTCCGCTGGTCACGCCCCACCAGTTGTTTTCAGCATTGACTACGGGGGCAGTGGATGATATTCCTTCATCATTTCAAAGGAACTGGTTATGGATGAGCGGTTACACTGCTGGTGTCAAATGCATCATAACCAACAACTAAATTCCAGCTGATGTTATTAGAGAAAATATTGTCGTGACATTTGCTCGAAGTGCCAGGATTAAAGTACGTAAGGTTACCAGCATGGCAGCAGAAGTCGAACCATCAATCGCTACTCCACGACAATTTGAAAAATGGTAAACTTATTTTTCACCTCAGCAACTCCCCGCGTGTCCGAGTTCAACACCATAATTATCAAGGTGATTGCCAGATCCTTTCCGCAATCGTATTACCATCGATTAATCCGCAGCGGTCACACCAGAGCCAACATAAATGCCAATTCGTCCAAAGTTCTGAATAGTATTTTGTTGCTGACGGTCATGTTCGCATCCCATAATGCGATCGCGCGACCAGCATAAAGTCTGGACCAGAAGGGTTATAGCCCATATTCTGGATAATATTGTTAATTAACGGTACCTGGATCCATGAGAATTGATAGCGATATTCACCAACCGACTCATCCCCGTCAGGCGTCACTTTACTAAGATTAAAAGTTACGCCACTGTTAACTAGGAACCAGCCCGGTCGTCACCAGAAACCACTGTATCTTTGGCGGTTTAATGATCGTAGTCCGATTTATCGGCACCGCAATGATGGTGAGGTTTTTGTTTATAACGATTTGACCAGTCTCTAGGATAGGTTCCAAGCAGGCTACATTAATTCTGTATCGCCGGGGGGGCCGCTAAACCAATTGCGCCTCCTGGATAGTACCACTCAAAGGCGTGACATAAAGATTACTGCAAACTGCAGGCAACGAGACCAACCGTTGGATCATCGATAGCATGCCATATGCGATCTTCAATATTGTAATTACCCAAAGAACCAGGGTAGGTAACATTAGTAAGGTTGAGATTCAGGGTAGTTAAGTTGATGATATTATATCCAACGTCAAGAGGCGCAGGGGATGGACCAAAAGCTTCCGCCCCAAAACTGACCCCAGTCGCGCTGTCAATATACAAGTTCTGGTCATTGCCTGAAATTGCGTTGCCGCCAGACATAGTCACCGAGCCGGATTGATATAGCAAAATACCAGCAGCTCCCCAATCCCAAGGGCTTCCCTCAAGGTGGAAGCTATTTCCAGTGACATTATTACCCAACAAAGTAGCAGTTGCGCCACGACTAATTTGAATACCATTTTGTGCAGTGATAGCGGTCGTCCCGATACCTGTAACAGTATTACCGGTTATATTGGCATTTGAGCCTGTTCCATCAACAACAATCCCGCCCTTTTGATATGTAACAATCTCATTATTAGCGATTGTTGCAGTACCAACTGTCGCGTCTGCGTTTCTTCCAACCACGATACCAATTCCATTCTGACAGCCACTAACTGGGGCTGCATTATCTCGAATATCCTGAATACGGTTATGATGGATATTCGCGTCCGCGCTACCACGTACAAAAACACCCGCCTTAATCGAACCACAAGCAGATGGGCCGGGACCAGCAATGGTGAATCCAGTGATTTCGGCGTTGACACTGCCGCCCAGAATACTAACAACCGCGGAGTCCAAACTGGTGGCAGCAGGGAGGCTAGCGGGAGCTTGGATCACACTTAATCCAATACCAGCACCAATTAGATTCAAACTCTTGTTGATCACCACAGCTTCGGGATACGTCCCAGCCGCAACATTAATTGTATCGCCATCAGTTGTAGTGACCGCGTCAATAGCCGCCTGGATGGTTGCAAAGCAGCCATCTGTGCCACCCGGGTTTACACATATAGTTGCCGCCCGAGCCGCCTGCATGGGCATTGCCAGCCCTGCGATCAAGGCTAGAAACAGAAACGCACTGATATATAAACTTAATTTAGTCTTCATTACATTTTTCTCCTTGGATCCGATCTGGTTTGTAAATGAATTGAGTAAAAGATATTTGGTCAACTTTGTGATGTGCCACTTGCCTCCTTTGAGGAACATCCCATAGCCAGTTCAAGGGGTATCCCACTGCCCAGGCTTTCAAAAAAAACAAAAATAAATTTAACAAATATGAAAATCAGCCTGGATTGAATCTTCTATAAATATTCCCTGCCCGTGATTATTCTTTAATCTAATAAACCCTCAATAGCCACCTCCACTATTTATGAACAGAATAAATATATTGCACAAATAATATACGGGTACTTAACCCGACAAATTTATGCCTACTTTACTAAAGAAGAGATTTATGTACGTTTGGAAATTCTTAGAAATTCTTAGGATGTCCCCCGGACGTTCCCCCTGCCTTCATTCTATGGTTTTGGGATCGTAAAATCAGCCATTACATTGGGCCCAAAAGAACAAAGTTCGGTTCCCGGGCAATGATCCGTGCCTGGCAGCATACCCAAATAATTTGTAATCGTAATGCTGGCCAAACTCATATATTCCTCATCCTTTTCAAGGCTTGCCTCAAAGATAACCACATAAGGATAACAATATGAATCATTTGGATCAAGAACTGCTTTTTGGCTGACATCTGAAGTCGTTGAAAAATTAATATTTTGTTTTTGACCAGGTATCTGAACGCTATTTACAATGGATAAGTTCTGGGTGGGATATTGGCCGGAATTTGTAACACATATCTGCCCCCGCACACCGGCAAGGTCATTCTCAAAAAACCCCTCAGCCGTTATCAATGTTTCAAGAGATGTCCCCCCCTTCACAGGGCGCGCAAAAATTCCAAAAATACCCTGGGGTTGTAATATAAAAATTAGCATTAGCACGATCAGAGTTACCCAAAACCACTTAATAATTTTGTATCTGGCAGGTTTCACTCTATCAGTATCGCGCCTGTCAAAATTGTGAGCATCTGTGCTGCGCCTGTCAAATTTATGCGTATCTGTACTACGCCTGCCAAATTTATGATTAACAACCGGCTCCACAGGTTTAGGCAGGGGATTGAAAGAATAGCCTCGCCCCCATTGTGTTTGGATATACTTATGTTCTTCCTTGTCATCCTGCAGTTTTTGTCTTAACTGATGGATGTATAGTGAGAGCACTCCCTTGTCGTGGCTGTATCCATCCCCCCAAACTTCTGTCAACAAGGTGCGGATCGAGAGTGTCTGGTTTGGATGTTGAACCAAAATGGAAAGCAGGTTGAATTCAGTGGCTGTCAGGGACACCGGAGTGCCTTTGACGGCACAACTACGTTCGATTAAATCCAGACTGAGCACACCATCCGAGTAATTATTCATCGGAACATGATTACTTTTTATATTATCGTTATTTCCCCGCCGCAGTAAGGCCTTTACTCTCAACAATAATTCATCATTTGAAAAAGGTTTCTTGATGTAATCATCCGCGCCGGCCGCAAATCCCCGTTTTATGTCAGATGCAGCGGTCCTGGCCGTGAGCATGATGATTGGCACGCTGGTTATTTCACGCAGGCTTTTGCAAACTTCAAAACCGTCCTGCCCAGGCATGGACACGTCCAAAATAATTAGATCGGGATGTTGCTCATAGGCGGCACGCAACCCATCTGATCCATTTGAAGCCGGGAACACCTTAAACCCATCACGTTTCAACAGCGCTTCCACCAGCGCAAGGAACTCAACATCATCGTCAATAAAGAGTATTTTTTTATCCGTGATCATACACACCCCAGTCTCTATCTTTATGAGTTAACCATCAAACAGGCATTAAAAACTACAGGTGAATGAAACGATTGAAAACACGATTATTTTTTGTATGGGTATTAGTTTCTAAAGTTCCCACATGATTAATACTCAATCAGTGTACAGGATTTAAGGTGGATTTACAAGCGATTTTTATAACAAAATAGTTACAAGACATTTTGGGTGATTAATATCCTGGAATATGGATATTTATAGGAACGAATGGCATATTTGCCCTTCCAAGCTATAATTGACTTATGAATGCCAAATCCCATTACGAGGAACTAAAAGCGCAGGTCAACCTTCATAATTACCGCTATCATGTGTTGGATGCGCCCATCATCAGCGATCTGGAATATGACCGCCTGTTGAATGAACTTAAGGGGATCGAATCAGCCCACCCAGAGTGGATCACATCTGACAGCCCCACGCAGCGCGCCGGTGCCCGGCCTGCTGACCGTTTCGAGAAAATTCGCCACCCTGCGGCCATTCTCTCGCTCGCCAACGCCTTTGGTGGAGACGACGCGCGCGCCTGGCTTGAACGCATCAGTAAAATTGATGACCGTGTCGAAAAAGCAAAATTCGTGGTTGAACCAAAAATAGACGGATTGTCAGTCGTGCTGCATTATCGCGACGGCATGTTCGTGCAAGGTGCAACCCGCGGCGATGGTGAAGTGGGCGAAGACATCACATCCAACCTGCGGACGATCCGGGCTATCCCGTTGAAGATACCAGTGGACGGCGACCAGTCATCCACGATCAGTGTTCCCAAATATTTGGTCGTGCGCGGTGAAGCATTTATTCCAAACAAGGATTTTGAAGAACTTAATCGCAAGCTGGAGGAAGCGGGCGAGAAGACTTATTTGAATCCACGCAACACGGCGGCGGGTTCACTGCGCCAGCTTGATCCTCAACTAACCGCATCACGCCCATTGACATTGCTTGTTTATCAAATTATTCATTCCGAAGGCGGTAAAGCTCCGACCTCGCAATGGGAAATTTTGGAATATTTAAAAGCGCTTGGATTCCCTGTCACGGATGTCGCGAAAAGATTTAACGATCTTGAAACTGCGATCACTTATACCGAAACATGGAATGAAGGCCGCGATGCGCTACCCTATGAAGCCGATGGAATGGTAATAAAAATTGATGACCTGACTCTCGCCGCTGATCTGGGATTCACAGGCAAAGACCCGCGCGGCGCGATCGCGTTCAAATTCCCCGCCCGTGAAGTGACAACAACTTTAAATGATATTGGCGTGGCGGTTGGACGCACCGGTGTATTGACTCCCTACGCGGTCCTCGAGGCGGTTGAAATCGGCGGGGTCGTGGTTGAACGCGCCACCCTACACAATTTTGATTTCATCGCGGAGAAAGACATTCGTGTCGGTGACCGGGTGCTGATCAAACGCGCAGGTGAGGTGATTCCCTACGTTATTGGTCCCGTTTTGGATGCGCGTTCTGGAAAAGAGAAGACCTATAAGCCGCCCACAACCTGCCCCGCGTGCCGACAGGCCGTGGAGCATTTCGAGGGTGAAGTGGCGTGGTACTGCGTCAACGCGGCCTGCCCTGCGCAATTGGTTCGAAATATCGAACACTTCGTCTCACGCGGCGCGATGGATATTACCGGGCTGGGAATCAAGATCGTTGAACAGCTGATCGAATCAGGTCTGGTCAAGGATGTGGCGGACTTGTTCACATTGAATAAAGAGCAGTTACTTGAGCTGGAAGGATTCGCAGAAAAAAAGGCGGAGAATCTGCTCAAGTCGCTGGAACAAGCCAAGGGTCAGAGTTTGAACCGCCTGATCGCTGCGCTCGGAATTCATGGGGTGGGTGAAGTCATGTCTGGAGACCTGTCCCGCGCATTTGGAGACTTATCCGCATTATCAAAAGTCAGCGCGGACGAACTTCAGCAGATCGAAGGCGTGGGTCCCAATATCGCAGAGTCAATTGTGGATTGGTTCTCTCAACCTGCAAATCAAAATCTATTGAAGAAACTTAATACCGCAGGCGTTTGGCCTGTTGCAAAGAAAGATGAAAAGAAAAAAGAAGGCTCATTCACTGGATTGACCTTTGTGGTGACAGGCACACTGCCAACTTTATCGCGCGACGGCGTCAAGGAATATATCGAACAGAACGGCGGAAAGGTAACTGACAGTGTCAGCAAAAAAACAAGTTACCTGGTACTGGGAGAAAATCCAGGCTCGAAAGCTGAAAAGGCGCAGACACTGGGTGTAAAGATCATAAACGAAGCCGAACTGAGAGCACTGGCCGCTGCGTAATTTTTAATCGGCTGCATCATACTGCATTTAGCAGTAGACAGAACCTTTCCGCTCGACTAAACTTACCATATTCTGGTTCGGAGGATTCAAATGGATTTCAACAACACAAACGATTCTGTAACACGCCGCGTTCGGGCATTTACAGAGCGCGTGAACTATCTCAAATCGAATGACCTGTATTATTTCAACACGCCGGTGGAAGAAATCTTGCCCGGGAACAAGGTCCGTGTGCGTGGACGTGAAATGGGCATGTACGCCTCTTACAGCTATCTTGGCCTGGTCGGCCACCCGCGCATCAACGAAGCCGCCAAGAAAGCCGTGGACAAATTTGGCACGGGCACCAATGGTGTGCGTATGCTGGCCGGCACATTGACTCTCCACAAGGAATTGGAAGAGACGATCGCGAATTTTAAACATGCCGAAGCCGCGGTCACCTATTCTTCGGGATACGCCACCAACCTGACCGTCATCTCAGGGTTGATGGGACGCGGCGATTACGTCTTCTCAGACAAGTTGAATCACGCCTCGATCGTGGATGGTTGTTTGATGTCCGGTGCGGAATTCCGCCGCTTCAGGCACAATGACATGGAACACCTCGAAGGCCTGCTCAAGAACGCTCCTGCCGATGTGACCAAGATGGTGATCGCAGATTCAGTGTTCAGCATGGACGGCGATATCATTGATCTGCCGAAAGTGCTTGAATTGACAAAGAAATACAATGCTTGGCTGATGATCGATGAAGCTCACTCCGTGGGCGTGCTCGGCAAGACCGGCACAGGCATCGAAGAACATTTTGGTCTCGGTGATGTGATCGATATTAAGATGGGCACACTCAGCAAGACCATTCCTTCCGTGGGCGGATACGTGGCCGCAAAGAAAGAGATCATCACTTATTTGAGCCATGCCAGCCGCGCCTATATTTTCTCTGCCGCATTACCGCCCGCCCAGGCCGCCGCCGCGAATGAAGCCTTCAAAGTGATCCTGGACGAACCCTGGCGCATTGAAAAACTAAATGAAAACACAAAGCAATTCATCGGCGGGCTGAAAGGGATGGGCTTCGATACCATGCTGACCGAAACCGCCATCGTCCCTGTTCTGTGCGGACAGGATGATATGGCCTTTGCCATGACCCGTGAAGCGCAGCAAAACGACGTCTTCGTTCTGCCCGTCGTTTCACCCGCTGTCCCGGAAGGACTTGCCCGCCTGCGTGCCACTGTTACCGCCGGGCATGAAACGAGCGAGATCGATCGCGCGATGAATGTGATCGGTGAGGCAGGCAAAAAGTTGGGGTTAATCAAGTAAGTAGAAGTAAGAAGCATACAGCCCGTCGAATTGACGGGCTGTTTTTTTGTTCCGAAGATTTTATGAGGAAACAATTCCTCGAGTCCTGCTTGCTTATCGGGGCGGTTTTCTTAATCCCAAAATCAATTCACCCTGCAGGATATAGCGCACCGCCTCAAGTTGATAACTTCGCCTGGTCACGAACTCATCAACCAATTCACGGTAGGTGTAGTGGGTGATATGTTAATCCGCGTAGGCTTGCGGCAACAGGATTTTATACAGCCATTCTATAAGCACCCATTGCCAGTTTGCGTAATCGGGCGTGCCAAGGATTAAGAATCCACCTGGCTGTAAAACGCGGTCCAGTTCATCCAGAACATTCGCTCTCGGCACATGCTCAATCACCTGAGAGCAAAGTACACAGGGAAAAGATTCATTCGGAACAGGCAGATTGAATATTGAGCCCTGCACCGCAGCCCGTTTGAAACGACGCGTATAGCGAAGCTTTCGCATCAAAATATCCAAGGCAATGCTGCCCGGCGGTAAAGCGCCGACAATTCGGCTTGATCCGCAGCCGACGTCCAGGCACTGTCCCTGCCCGGCCAACAGTTGTGTAATATGCTTGTACCTCATTCTTTGCCAGTATCGTTGGGGAGGCATGAGAGCATCGTATGCGCGCACATCGTAATCCGCGCTGGCTATGGAGTTTCGCAGCTTCCACATTCGGGCAAATGTTTTCAGATATGCCCAGCCGAAATTCATGAGGCGACCAAAATAATTATCATGCGCCGGTGATTGATAAGAGAATGGGATCTCACGGATTTGGCGGCCGTCCATCAACAGCTTAACAAGAATTTCCTGCAGGATATCGTAATCCGTGCATTCAGTTGCTATGTTTTTTATGACGCAGCTTTTATATAAACGAAATCCGCTGGAAATATCATGGATTTTTAGATCCAATCCCCTGCTGAATAATATATTCAACACTTTACTGAGTATTTTTCTGGCGGACGACATGTTAGCCTGACCATTTGAGATATACCGCGAAGCGACGACAACTTCAGCGGATTCACGGACAGCCCATAAATCGCGCAGAAAAGCAGCAGGGTGTGCCTGATCCGCGTTCATGACAACAATATAGTCGCCAGACGACTGTTGGATGCCTGCAACGAGAGCAGTTCCGTATCCATTCGCGGATTGCCGGAGTAATTGAGATTCGTTTTGTTGTATCACCCGAAGTAAATTTTCATCCCCCAACGCATCCACAATAATAATTTCATAAATTATGGTCAGAGTATCCAAAACAGAACGAATCTGGGGAAGTAATATGGAAAGATCATCGACATCATTGACTACAGGGATGATGATGGAAAGGTTAATATGTGAGTTCATTATGATTTTTTGACTTTACAGATTTTTTAGAACGGAGTATATCCAACATTTTCTCTTTGACCGTCACGATTATACACGACCCGGATTGTCGCAAATGAATATGACCAGAGAGACTGTAAACATGCTCTTGATCAGGTTATTTTATACTCCCCAAATCCGCCATCAACACCTGCTTATCTTCTTCGTCTTCAACCTTTTCTGCAAGCGCGAATGCTTTCTCCAAATACTCCTGCATCTTCGCTTTGTTCCCTGCGACCATTTCAGCGCGGGCAAAGGCTTCATATGCAAAGGCAACATAAAAAGGATCACATCCTTCTGCAAGTTTCAATGAGGCATCAGCATATCTGCGCGCATTATCAGCCTGCCCCAAAAGACAATACACACGCGAGACCTGCCAGTTCCCGACCGATAAGTTTTGCAGCGTGGCATCTTCACGCTGGGACCAATGCCAAAGGGAGGCCATTGCCGTTTGAAGCATGACCAACTCTGCGTCAGGGCTGCGATGCGGGTTATCGATAAATTCCCAGGTTTTGTTGAAACAAGTCACTGAAAAATACCTATGGACAACAGCCAAATCAAAATCAGGTTTGTCAGACATGAAATTCTCCTATGTAGTGAAATTCTGATAGTTCTTGAGAGCGGTTTTAAAATGTATTTCTAACATTCACTCTGTACAATCCAACCATTGTATGAAACTTATCTCAGGTAAACATTAAACGGAGTTAAAAAAATGAAATGGCAATGGAAACTTGGAAATTTTGCAGGCATTGATGTCTATGTCCACGCAACCTTTCTTTTATTGATCGGCTGGGTGGGCTACAGCCACTGGCTGGAGAATCAACTTTGGAGTGAAGTATTTAGCGGCATCCTCTTCATCCTGGCACTGTTCGCATGTGTCGTGTTGCATGAATACGGTCACGCGCTGACCGCCCGCAAGTACGGCATCAAGACCCGCGACATCACCCTTTATCCGATCGGCGGCGTGGCTCGTCTGGAGCGGATGCCTGAAAAGCCGGTCGAGGAACTTTGGGTGGCACTGATGGGACCCGCCGTCAACGTGGTCATCGCTGCCGCTTTGTTCACGTTTCTTTATCTGACCAATAGCCTGGTCCCGCTTTCAGAATTGACCGTTGCCTCAGGTTCTTTCCTCGAAAGACTGATGATGATCAATATTTCTCTGGTGCTGTTCAACCTCATCCCAGCCTTCCCCATGGACGGCGGCCGCGTACTGCGCGCCTTCCTCGCCATGCGCATGGATTATGTCCGCGCAACCCAGATCGCCGCGACCATCGGTCAGGGCATGGCGCTGTTGTTCGGTCTGGTTGGCTTGTTTGGCAATGCCTCCCTGCTCTTCATCGCCTTCTTTATCTGGATCGGCGCTTCGCAGGAAGCAGGCATGACACAGATGAAGAATGCCATCAGTGGGATTCCCGTGGGCCGCGCCATGCTGACAGATTACAAGAGTCTTTCTCCGCGTGACACGCTCGCGCGCATGTCGCAGTTGATATTGTCAGGCTCACAGCATGATTTTCCCGTCATTGATAATGACCGTGTCATCGGTGTCGTGACCCGCGATGATTTCATCAAGGCTCTCACCCAGCACGGGGAAGGCATTGCCATCTCTGCCATCATGAAAAGGATTTGCCCGAAGTGGATTCGTATGAAATGGTGGAGAACGCCCTGATGCGGATTCAGGAATCAGGCGTGCCCGCTTTACCAGTGACTCACGCGGGGCAGTTGGTGGGTATCGTCACCGCCGAGAATATCACCGAGTATTTGATGATCCGTTCCGCGTTGAAAAGAGCCGCATTAACTTCCTGAGCGGATTTGCAAGCATAGATTAGAAGATTCTTAACCACAACTGACCACATCTTCTGTATACTGCACTTACTCCGATGGGGAGTAGCCGCCCAAAAATTGGGATGCTCAGTCGTCAATACGGAATTCGTTCCCGGCTGTTCAGCAAAGAGCAAGACCATCGCCAAAGTTCATTGGCGATGGTCTTTTTATTGGAAAGAGGAAGGCAAAATGTTCGACACACTGGAACAAACAATTTTATCCACGCTTCAAATCATCTTTGATGAATTCGGCTGGCTTGGCGTTTTCGGCCTGATGGTCTTTGAAAACGCTACGGGCATCACGCCCAGCGAGATCATTCTCGCCTTCGCAGGCTGGATGCTGATCGAGCGGCATGGAATATCCGCGACCTTCATTCCGATCGCGGGCTTCTATGCCGGGCTGGGGAGCGCGGTGGGCGCATCGATCACCTATTGGGTTGCCCGTCTTGGCGGTCGTCCCATGATCGATAAATTCATAAAATTATTCCGCATTGACCCCAACTATATCGTCAAGGTGGAAGAACAGGTCAGCAAATGGGGTGCAGGGATCGTCATGGTTGGGCGTGTCATTCCCGGCGTCCGAACCCTGGTCAGCATTCCAGCGGGATTGGTCAAGATCCCATTTCCAAAATTTTTCCTGGCCACTTTTATCGGAGCTTATTTTTGGTGTACACTTCTGATCGGCGCGGGTTACGTTCTCGGGCATGAATGGAAATTGATCAGTGAATTCATCAAAACTCACCTGCCGTTAATCTTTGGCAGTGGATTTCTGATCATTGCAGGATATCTTATCTATCATTACCGCGCATCCATTCAAAATCTTGGCTGGATGCGTTCACAAAATAAAAGGCTGGACTAAATTATGAATTGGCATTTGCAATCAATTGACTCATCTCTTGAAGCGCTTCAATCAAAACTGAAAACTGGTCTTTCGCAACCTGAAGCAGAGTCGCGCCTGACGAAGTACGGGCGCAACGAACTCATCGAAAAAAGCGGGCGGACTCCGTTCAAGATCTTCTGGGAACAGATCACCGCCACGATGGTGCTTATTCTCATTGCCGCGGCGGTCGTGGCTGGCTTGCTGGGAGACACAAAGAACACGATTGCCATCACGGCAATTGTCCTTCTGTACGCCATACTCGGGTTCGTTCAGGAATATCGCGCAGAACAGGCGATCTCCGCGCTCAAGAAATTATCAGTTCCCAACGTGCGGGTATTGCGAGATGCCGCGCTCAGGGGAAATCTCTGCACGTGAACTTGTGCCCGGTGACATGATCCAGCTTGAAGCGGGGAAATGTCCTGCCCGCGGATGTGCGATTACTTGAAGCGGTCAATCACCGCATTCAGGAAGCCGCGCTGACAGGTGAATCCGAACCTTTTGAGAAGCAGACTGCTGCGCTCTCTGGCGATGGCTTGCCCCTTGGAGATCGTCTGAATATGGGCTATATGGGCACGATCGTCACGCAGGGACGCGGAATGGCATTAGTTATCGCAACAGGCATGCAGACCGAACTCGGCAAGATCGCCGATCTCATTCAACAAAGCGATACGGGACAAACTCCGTTACAAAAACGACTGGATACACTTGGAAAAAATCTCGCCATTGTGGGCGTGGTGATCGCGGTCTTCATCGCGGTACTCGGCCTTTTGCGCGGAGATGAACTTCGTCACATGCTGCTCACCGCTGTCAGTGTGGCAGTGGCAATTGTCCCTGAAGGATTACCCGCGGTTGTGACCATCACACTCGCGCTCGGCGCACAACGCATGTTGAAACAGAACGCGCTCTGATCCGCAAACTTCCCGCTGTTGAAACACTCGGCTCGGTCACTGTGATCTGCTCCGATAAAACAGGCACGCTGACCGAGAACCGCATGACCGTGGTTGTGCTGGACGTTGCGGGACATGAACTGGACTTGACCGAGGAAATGGACAAGCACGGTTCGATCCGCAAGGTGAATGTGGAAGAGAATCAAAACGCCGCCAGCTTATCTTTGCTTGCCATCGGCGGTACGTTATGCAATGATGCGCAGATGATCAACACAGGCGACGGGCTTTTCCACACGTTGGGCGACCCGACCGAAGGGTCACTTGTGGCTGCGGCGGCAAAGATGGGATTTTGGAAATCGACCCTGGATCCTCATTCCCGCGCGCGGCAGAATTGCCATTTGACTCGGAACGCAAACGCATGACAACCGTTCATCACCTTGGTCAATATGACCCGACTGTTCTGGCCGGGCTTGAGATCGGCGATCACCGTTATATCGCATTCACCAAGGGCAGCGTTGACGGGCTGTTGGGTTTGTCGAATCAGGTTTGGGTGAACGGTCAACTTCAAAGAATGGATGCCAATTTCAAGGTCAGGGTGGAAGCGGCCAATGAACGGCTGGCGAAGAAAGGCATGCGTGTGCTTGGCGTCGCGTTCCGCATGCTGAATCAGATCCCCGAAGTCATCCAAACGGATCTGGAACAGAATTTAACGTTTATCGGCTTGTTCGGCATGATCGACCCGCCGCGTGAAGAAGTGCGGGATGCGGTCGCGATCACGAAATCGGCGGGCATTCGCACGGTGATGATCACAGGCGACCATCCGCTGACGGCGAGTGAAATTGCGCGGCAACTTGGCATCATTTCTCAAGCCTCTGAGAGCAAAGTTTTAACTGGCGCAGAAATTGAAAACTTATCGTTCGATGAATTAAAAATGTCGTGGATGAAGTACAGGTCTTTGCGCGTGTATCGCCCGAACATAAATTAAAGATCGTGCAGGCCTTTGCAGGAGCGCGGACATATCGTCTCGATGACAGGCGACGGTGAACGATGCGCCCGCCTTGAAGCGCGCGGACATCGGCGTGGCGATGGGCATCACCGGCACGGATGTCTCGAAGGAAGCCGCTGACATGGTGCTGCTCGACGATAATTTTTCGACCATTGTGAGCGCCGTAAAAGAAGGCCGCACGATCTACGATAACATCCGAAAGTTCGTGAGATTTAGCGTTGCGGGAAATATCGGCAAAGTGTTGGTGATGCTGCTTGCGCCGTTCCTGGGGAAACCAATTCCACTTTGCCGTTGCAATTGTTGTGGCTGAATTTATTGACCGACGGCCTGCTCGGACTCGGCATGGGTGTGGAAAACGCTGAAAGCGACACGATGAAGCGTCCGCCGTATTCGCCGAAGGAAGGCGTGTTCTCCAGAGGCGCAGGCGTACAGGTCATTTGGGTCGGCGCGCTGATCGGCGCACTCGCACTGGGACTTGGCTCCTGGTATTACTTCACAGGTCGTGAGCAATGGCAGACGATGGTCTTTACGTTCCTAGCCTTTGCTCAAGTATTCCAAGCCTGGGCTTCACGTTCGGCAACAGATTCATTTTTCAAGTTACGCATCATGAGCAACCCGTTACTGGCGGGCATGTCCGCGCTGGTGGTGGGATTGCAGTTGACCGTGTTATACGTCCCGTTTTTGGCCGATTTTTTCAGTGTGAAGGCTTTGAGTTTATGTGATTTGTCTATTGCGATCACAGGCGGGATCGTGGTGCTCGTAGTGATGGAAGTGGAGAAGTGTTGAAGAGGAAGTAAGCAGTTATCAGTAGCAGAGGCAGAAGCCCGTCTCGGTGTGAGGCGGGCTTGTTTTGATTAACTGATTACAATGCGATTTCAAGTATTTCTCTTAACTCATCCTCACTCAATACAATCGGATTCCCCTTCGTACTGCTCGCCTTCATTGTCTTTCCACCGCATCCGAAAATGCTCCTGCGTCAATCCATACAACTGAAAGCATGGGAATATTCAAATCGCGCACCAACTCACTCACCACTGCACACCCATCGGATGCGGTTGCATTTTATCGCCCGTTAATATCTGGCCATTAGCATAACGTGCCAGCGCTGGATGATCTGGTTCACGCGAATTCATCGCTTTGAGATTCGCATCCATTACCAGCGGAAGCAACTTCGCACAGATCGCCCCATGCGGTGCGTGCAGCATTCCGCCCAGCGGACCTGCGAATCCATGCACCGCTCCAAGCGCGGAGTTGGCAAGCGCCATCCCGCCAAACAGACTCGCCAAAGACATTCCCTCACGCGCTTCCTGATCCGCGCCATTTTCATCGCGCGCCTCAATCGAGCGCGCCGCGTGACGGATCCCTGCGCGGCAAATCGCATCGGTCAGCGGGTTGGCTTTGACCGAGACGAACGGCCTGGATCAACTGCGTCAATGCATCGAGTCCCGTACTGGCAGTGATGGCGGGCGGCAGAGTGTAGGTCAACTCAGGGTCAACGAGCGCAACGCTCGAAGCATCAACGGGCCGCGCAGGCTCACCTTCACGCCATGCGCAGGCGACTCCAGCACCGCGTTGCGCGTCACTTCCGTGCCTGTGCCCGCCGTGGTCGGGATGGCAATGCACGTCAGCGGCGCGTTGATCAACGCCTGTCCTTGCCAACTACTTCAAGATAATCCAGCATGTCACCGGGGTTCGTGGCCAGCGCGGCGATCGCCTTGCCCGCATCCAGCACACCGCCGCCGCCGAGGCCGACCACCAGGTCACAGCCGCGCTCGAGCGCAAGCCGAACTCCTCGGAAGCCGTATCAACGGTCGGCTCGCCGTGAAGCGCAAATTCATCGAACGGGATTCCCTGTGCAGAAAGAATCTGCCTCACACGCGGAATCGCATCTGACGATCTTCCCGTCACCAATAGCAGACGCTTCGCACGCCCTTTGAGCTGGTCACCCAATCCATTCGATCTCCCTGCCCCGAAGATGATGCGGTTCGGCCGTGGCGAATTCAAAGGAAGGCATGCTTTACCAGACCGCATCCTCTGGGAATAAATTATGGTATCTCACTGCCTGACGCGCATCCCCCATCATCCCGCGACAGAGTCGCCAGGTTTCATAATGAGCGGTGGCTTTATGCGCGGCTAGGGCATCGGCAGTTTTGTAAACCTCGATCAGTGATGAAGCGCGTTGGGTCATCCTCCTGTTGAACCACATCAAAGCGCGCGACGCCAGGTTCCTTGACACTTTCTCGGCGTTCTCAAGCGTGGCCTGCTTGAACGCATCCAGGAACTGAGACTTCGCATGCACATAGACCATCACGATTTGCCTTTTGATTCCTCCTTTCACTATCCATAAAGATTCCAGCCGCAATTGGTGCCAACCCAAAACAAGTCAAAGCGATGGTTGAGATCCCCAACAACATTCGATTGAATTTTGTCCCAACTTTGCGGCAGTGCCGAAGATGAGAATAAGCGCGGCCAGACTGGAAATCAAAGTTACATAAACCCTATCAGAAAACCAATCCCGTTGACAGGAGTTTCCGCGCCAACCCTTGAGCAAGATCGGGCCTGTCACCAATGTCCAAAAATATGCGGGCTGAAGGAGCGCATTCAACAATGCCGCCTTGAGAATGCTCTGCTGAGTCCCCGTTTCGACAGACGGAAGACGCGAGTCAAAATTCTTCCGTGAATCATACGTGCCATAGGCAAGATATAAAATAAATAATCCGCCGGCGATATAAAGAACTCTCTGCATCCACGCAGGCACCTGACTGAGCACCAGCACACAGATCAAAATGATCAGTCACTGACAAGCGGAGCGAGCGCGGCGGGCAAAGTCCGCTTCCAACCGCGGGTTAATGTTTGCGAGATGAGGTAGGTTTGGAATGGTCCTGGTTGTGACGCAGCGGCCAGACCATATCCGATGCCTGAAGAAGGTATACGCCACACTAATCTTCAAATACCAACTTGGTCGGGTTCTCGAAGAACTTGGTCCACGCCAGACATTGGCGCGAGTGAAGATATGCGCAGGCCGCCCGCATCCCATTGATCTGGCTTCCGGCGCGTATCCGTCAGATCTGTAGTTGGCGCAGTATGCTGCATAACCGCTGGGCACAAATCAGGGTCGGTTTGGACGCGGGCTGGGACGTCCCATCCATAAGACTACATCGGCTCCGCTTTCGAGGTGCAAGCTCACATTTGATCTCTGTTCAAGATTGCAGGCGTGAGCGTGTCTCAGGGCAGCCGTCATAATACAGCCTGCCATCCAGCTACGCCCCAGCGCGGAACAACATGCGGGCGTCCATCGAGAAGACCGGAGCACAACCAGTAATTGATCGATTCAGGTTAATCGCTTTTTCCACATATTCCCAGGGACTTCAGAAATGGGGCTGTCCAATAGCCTTTGGGAAGTTTTACTTAGGTATTTTTGGCATGTTATTTATCCAAAAATATTGGTCGAAGAACGCGACAACCCGCGCTTCATATTCTTCGGCGCGTTCAGTATCAAACTCCATGACCGATGCGGGGTCGAACCACCATTCCTTCGGCTCACCCTGCGGCCGCATCATACAGGCGCTGACCGCTGTCGGAGGAAATGACCGTATCCGCGCCGCCCCGCATCAGGAAGATGGGCGCGGGCGATGTCCGCGATCCGCTTTGGTCGCGTCAATCTTCCTTTTTAAATCTAGGTTTCATTCTCCGCCCAAAAGTGATCAGTGGCACGAAGGGAAATGGCAGTCTGTAAATGCGTGACACCAGTGGATACCGTATCGTTCAATGAGGAGAAGGCGCAATTCGCGACCACGGCTTTGATGTTTTCATTTTCGCGGCGAATTGAATGGCCAGCAGCATGCCTCCATACGAATTGCCAATGATGCCGACCTGGCTTGCTCCAATATCGCTGCGCAGGAGCAGAAATCGATACCAGCCCATGTCAATTTCATGCATGCCAAAGGTGATCAACCTCACCTTCGCTGGGTAATCGGCGCGCGGATGCTGGTGAGAAGCAAATGCCGGTATCCATGCTGGTACATCATCTCTGCTTCATTGAGCACCAGAAAGCGTGGATTTATATCCGTGCTGCATGATGATGACCGCGCCATTTTGCGAGGAA
>JADJNA010000049.1 GCA_016709305.1 Candidatus Villigracilis saccharophilus | reverse complement strand
ACGTGCTCGATAGCATCATGGAGGTGATCGCTTCTGTGAAAATATAACCTCGCAGCGATCAACCGCGACCTCTGGCGATGGGCTTATTGACCGGAAAATATTCCGCATCCACAACCCCGTCCGCGGATGATGTACGCGGTGTAAACAGCCCCTCGTGGATGAAATATTTCAAAGACGGCAAACCCAATCCCGAATGGCTAAAGATGATGGAGGCAGTCCGCGAGATATTGCGAAGCGGCGGCGTGACGCTCGCGCAGTGCGCTGGCCTGGTGCTGGGCGCGCAGTGAACAAACCCTGCCCATCCAGATTCGTACCGCGGCACAGGGTGGAAGGAAAATTGCGAGCGCAATGAAATTTGGCCGCGTTAAACTGCGGAGGAACGAAATGAATGAGATCGAAACTTTCTTTTGAAGAGATGAAAAATATTTAAGTTAATCAGTTTGGTTACTCCATAAGAAGAAGTATTATGCATTACGGTCATTTTGACGATCGAGATCGAGAGTACGTTATTGAAACCCGAAACTCCTGCCCTGGATCAACTATCTCGGCAGTGAAGCCTACTTCGGATTGATCTCCAACACCGCTGGCGGCTATTCATTTTATAAGGATGCGCGCCTGCGCCGCCTGATACTCGCTATCGTTACAACAACGCTCCCCTCGACATGGGCGGGCGCTATCTTTACCTGCGCGATAATGCGAGCGGCAAATACTGGTCGCCTTCATGGATGCCCACACGCACGAAACTTGACGAGTACGAATGTCGGCATGGACAGGGCTACACCATCATCACATCCAAAGTGAATGGGATCAAATCCTCCACCCGTTATTTTGTTCCACTCGGTGGAGAGTCTTGAAATCTGGCAGGTGACCCTGACCAACGAAAGCGGATCGGACTCGACCTGAGCCTGTTCTCAGCCATTGAGTTTGTCTGTGGGATGCAAATGACGATGCCACCAACTTCCAACGCAATTACTCCATCGGGCAGGTCGAAATCGTTGACGATGTCATCTATCACAAGACAGAATATCGCAACGACGTGATCACTTGCCTACTTCGCCTGTTCTGAAAAATTAGACGGCTACGATACGCAGCGCGAGTCTTTTCTCGGAAACTATAAAGGCTGGGATCAACTCCGAGTTGTTGAATCAGGCTCCTCGTTCAATCCGAAGCGCAATGGCTGGCAGCCATCGGGTCGCAGCATATTAAAGTCCAGTTGAAGGCTGGGGAAGGAAAGCAAATCGTATTCATCCTTGGTTATCAAGGAGAATCCAAAAGATGATAAGTTTGATCCGGCCGCTTCACAAACATCAACAAGAAGCGCGTCAAGCCGCTCATTGAAAATATTTACAAATAGAAAAAGCGGATAAGGCATTCAATACATTGCGAAATCACTGGACCATGCTGCTTGAGAAAATTCCAGTGTCCCGCCGGATACTGATACTAATCGTACGGTGAATATTTGGAATGCCCTATCAATGCATGGTGACGTTTAATATGAGCCGCTCGGCTTCCTATTTTGAAAGCGGCATCAGGGCGCGGCATGGGATTCCGCGATTCAAACCAGGACCTGCTTGAGTTTGTACACATGATCCCTGAACGCGCGCGAAAGAATCCTTGACATATCTGCAACTCAACTCAAGAACGGCGGAGCATTCCATCAATATCAACCACTGACCAAACGCGGCAATAATGATGTTGGATCCGGCTTCAATGATGATCCCGCGTGGCTGGTGCTGGGGGTTGCGGCGTATATCAAGGAAAGCGGGGATTGGTCTATTTTGGATGAACAAGTCCAATATGAAAATGAAGAGAGAACCGAGTCACCTTTATATGAACACTTGCAGCGTTCCATTCAATATACACTTGATCGCCTCGGCCCAAATAATTTACCCCTCATCGGGCGAGCGGACTGGAAATGATTGTTTGAACTTGAATTGTTTCTCCGACACGCCGGGGCAATCCTTCCAAACAACAACCAATAAAGATGGCACAGTCGCGGAAAGTGTATTCATTGCGGGGTTGTTCGTGCTGGCATGTAAGGAAATGGCTGGCATTGCCCATCACCGAAATGATAAAGCGCAAGTAGATAAAGTAGAAAATGCTGCAAGCGAAATGGAAAAAACCGTCTGGACCGCCGGCTGGGACGGCGAATGGTTCCGCCGCGCTTATGATAATTTTGGTCATGTGCTTGGGTCGAAGGAGAATGCCGAGGGCAGCATCTTTATTGAACCGCAGGGCATATGCATTATGGCAGGCTTGGGTGTTGAAAATGGAAATGCCGTCAAAGCACTTGATTCAGTGGCTGAACATCTTGCGACGCCGCATGGAATTGTGCTACAACAACCTGCGTTCAGTCAGTATTATTTACATTTAGGTGAGATATCATCCTATCCACCTGGATACAAAGAGAACGCGGGCATCTTTTGCCACACCAACCCGTGGATCATGATCTCTGAGGCGATGGTTGGGCGCGGAGAGAAAGCTTTGATTATTACAAGCGCATCAACCCATCAGCGCGCGAAGAGATCAGTGAATTACACAAGTGTGAGCCGTATGTCTATGCTCAGATGATCGCGGGCAAAGATGCGCCCACCCATGGCGAAGCCAAGAATTCATGGTTGAGCGGCACAGCCGCGTGGAATTACACCGCCATCACACAATACATCCTCGGCATTCGTCCAACGTTCGACGGGTTGAAGATCGATCCCGCCATTCCTGCGGATTGGGATGGATTCACAGTCACACGCAAATATCGTGACGTAACCTATCTTATCAACGTGACGAATCCAAAGCACGTCACCAAAGGCGTGGAATCAGTCACAGTCAACGGGAAGCAGATCGAGGGAAGTGTGATCCGCGCAGAAGACGGCTCGGGCGAAGTAACTGTCGAAGTGGTGATGGGGTAACAGCGTAGTCCCCTCTTCCATTCGCTTTCATTGAAAATAAAAGCAGGTCGATCCGATCAGTAAGTAGTTTTCAAAAATTATTGGAGTACAAAATGGCAAACAAAATTATTTTTCCAAAAGATTTCCTGTGGGGTCGGCGACGGCTTCATACCAGATTGAAGGCGCTTGGAATAAACACGGCAAGGGCAAGATCGACCTGGGACCGGTTCACGCACACCCCGGGAAAATAAAAAATAATGATACTGGCGATGTGGCCGATGATCATTATCGTCTTTGGAAAAAGATATCGCCTTGATGAAAAACTTGGCTTAAGAGCATATCGTTTCTCGATCTCATGGCCGCGCATTCTGCCAGCGGGACGCGGCAAGGTCAACAAAAAAGAACTGGATTTCTACGACCGTCTGGTGGATGGTTTGCTAGCAGCGAACATCACTCCATTCGTTACGCTGAATCACTGGGATCTGCCGCAAGCCCTGGAAGATGAAGGCGGCTGGACTGTCCGCTCAACCGGGGATGCGTTTGTGGAATACGCGGACCTTGTCTCCCGCACATTGGGCGACCGTGTAAAGAGTTGGATCACTCAAAACGAACCTGCAGTGGTCGCGTGGATGGGCTATGAGAACGGCATTCATGCCCCGGGGAATAAAGATCCAACCTATGGGCTTGCTCTGCGGGCGGCACACCATCTTCTTGTGTCTCATGGGCAGGCCGTGCCAGTAATCCGCCGCAACAGCCCAAACGCGGAAGTTGGCATTACGCTCAATATTAATTGGGCAGCAGCGGCTTCCAACAGCAAAATGGATCTAGACCTCGCCCGCACCGAAAGCGGGAAATGGTTCCGCTGGTTTGCCGACCCTGTGTATGGCCGCGGATATCCGTCGGATATGGTTGAATACTTTTCAAAACTTGGCGGGCTGCCAAACGGTTTGGATTTTGTACAGGCAGGCGACATGGACACGATCTCCTGTCCTACGGATTTCATCGGCCTGAACTATTACAGCAGAAACCTTGCCCGCTCGGATGATCCGAACAATGATCCACAACTAGTTTTTCCGCATCCCAAAACACCCGAACATTGGACGGAAATGGGCTGGGAAAATCACCTGATGGACCTCACTGGAGTTCTGGGGGTGTGTATTTCAATTACAACCCGTTGAAAATTTACATCACAGAGAACGGCGCGAGCTATTCCACGCCGCCGTATGAAAACAAAAATGTCGCGGATGTCGATCGTATAAATTATCTGCGAACCCATTTCGCCGCCGCGCATCGCGCCATGCAGGCAGGTGTGCCTTTGGCTGGATATTTTGTCTGGTCATTGCTGGATAACTTTGAGTGGAGTCATGGCTACAGTCAACGCTTCGGCATTGTATGGGTGAACTATGAAACTCAGGAGCGCATCTTAAAAGACAGCGCAAAATGGTATAAGGGCGTGATCAAAAAGAATGGGTTTTAGAAATAAGTAATCCTCAGTTCTTTCGGAGATAAGCTTCGTAAGAACTGGGGATTTTTTCTGTCTGGAAAAAATTTAATTTCCATAGGAGCAAGAATGAGGAACCAGAACTTATCACCGCTTTTCATCGGAGATACTCTCCAAAAACAGTCAGAGCGGGAAATCAAAGGCGAATACCTCTCCATGCCGGGCGGCACGTTTTATAAAATAAAAAATTATGACGCCATGCCGCCGTTCTTTATGAGCATCGTCAGCAGTTCGAATCACTGGCTCTTTATCTCATCCACTGGTGGACTCTCGGCTGGGAGGGTCAGCGCCGAGCAATCCCTGTTCCCCTACTACACCGATGACAAGCTGACTGAGAACAGCGAAAACACGGGCAACAAATCCATATTGTTGGTCACGCGTGATACACATACAAGTCTATGGGAACCATTTTCGGTACGCTATCAAGGTGTTTATCAAATTGAACGAAATCTTTATAAGAATGTAATTGGCACCAGCATCATTTTTGAAGAGGTCAATCACAGCCTGGGAATAACCTATCGCTACGCATGGCGAACCAGTGACACTTATGGCTTCGTCAAGTCATCCTGGCTGCAAAACTTTGGGGACTCATCCTGTCAGATCGAGCTGGTTGATGGATTGCAAAATATTCTGCCCGCCAATATCACCTCAACGACTCAAAATACGTTCAGTCCACTTTTGGATGCCTACAAGCGCAGCGAACTTAACCCTGAAACTGGTCTTGCCATCTTTGCTTTAAATTCCACGTTGACAGATCTTGCTGAACCCAGCGAGTCGCTGCTGGCGACAACGGTCGTGCAGCTTGGACTCGATCAAGCGGATTATCTACTCTCATCCGCGCAGCTTGACAACTTCCGTGCTGGACTTGGCGTGACAATGGAAACCGAAGTGCGCGGGCAACGCGGCGCGTATTTTGCGCACGCCGTTCTTGAACTCGCTTCAGGGGCAGAACATGTCTGGCATCTGGTGGCAGATGTCAGCAAGGATGACGCGGCAATTGTCAGCCTTGCAAAAAAACTAAAAGGAAGTCGCTCCAGTCTGGTAGAGGATCTCGAATGCGATATCGCATTAAATAATTTAAACCTTGAGAAGATTGTCGCCAGCGCGGATGGATTGCAAGTTTCCAGCGATCAACTTTGCACAGCCCACCATTTTGCCAACGTCATGTTCAATGTTATGCGCGGCGGTATATTCGCTGACCAGTATCAGGTACACACAGAAGATTTTATTGAATTCGTGTCTGTCCGTAACCGCATAGTTCTCGATGAGAATGCAACTTTCTTTTCTGAATTGCCCTCAGAAATTAATATCCTTGACTTGCATATGCGGGCAGAAGCAAGCGGCTCGAATGATTTAATCCGCTTGAGCTATGCGTACCTGCCGCTGTCGTTCAGCCGTCGGCATGGCGACCCAAGCCGCCCGTGGAATCGATTCGCGATCGACATCAAAAAACAAGATGGCTCACCGCAATTAAGTTACGAAGGCAACTGGCGGGACATCTTTCAAAATTGGGAGGCGCTTGCTTATTCATATCCAGAATATATCGAAAGTATGATCTGCACATTCCTGAATGCCGCAACCGCGGATGGATACAATCCATATCGAATTACCCGCCAGGGAATTGATTGGGAAATTCCAGAACCAGATAATCCCTGGGCCAATATTGGTTATTGGGGCGATCATCAGATCATCTATCTTCAAAAATTAATGGAGATCAGCGCGAAGGTACATCCCGACAAACTGCAGGAATTTCTTTCCAAACCGATCTTCAGCTTTGCCAATGTTCCCTATCGGATTAAGCCTTATGCTGATCTGTTAAAAGATCCATTCAATACGATTGAATTCAATTGGGATTTGGAAAATGAAATTGAACTTCGGGTAAAAGAACGAGGGACGGATGGCAAATTGTTGTATGCCCAAAACGGGCAGATCGCTCACGCCACGCTTGCAGAAAAACTTTTGACTCTACTGCTCGCAAAATTGGTGAACTTTGTCCCGGAAGGCGGCATCTGGATGAATACTCAGCGCCCAGAGTGGAATGACGCCAACAACGCCCTGGTTGGTAAGGGTCTGTCCGTTGTAACGCTATGTTACTTGCGGCGCAGCATTGATTTCTGCAAAACAATGTTGGATCAGAGCGCCCTCAACACGATTCAAATTAGTACAGAAGTTTATGGACTCTACTCGCAGATATTCCAAATATTAATGGAATTCAAGAACACGCTAAACACCTCTTTCAGCGATGAACAGCGGCGCGCCATGATAGATGCGCTCGGTCAGGCTGGCAACAACTATCGCTGGAATTATTATTCGCAGGGATTCTCAGGAATGGATACCCAAGCATCGATCGCCGATATGATCGCGTTTCTCGACTTGGCGCAGCAATATATCGAACACTCATTGCGTGCCAATAAGCGCAGCGACAATCTATATCATACCTACAACACCCTGCGGTTCAATGACAAGTCGGCATCGGTCAAACATTTGTATGAAATGCTCGAAGGTCAGGCCGCCATCCTTTCATCAGGATTGCTTTCTGGCGAAGAGTCATTGGCGCTTTTGGAAAGTTTGAGACACAGTCCGCTTTACCGCGCAGATCAACACAGCTATATTCTCTATCCTGATCGGCAACTGCCGGGTTTCCTCGAAAAGAACCGCATGACATCAGATCAGGTGAGTGATCTGGCACTGGTCTCAAAACTTGTAGAGGCTGAGATAAAGCCCTCTTCGTCAAGGATGAAGAAGATAATTACCACTTCAGCAGTCATATCCGCAATTTGAAAGATGTAACCCGCTTATTGGATGCGCTAAAAGAGCAACCGCAATATGCCGAACTGGTAAAGACTGATGCGGTAAAGATTGAGAGTTTGTTCGAGGATATTTTCCAGCATACGGAGTTCACCGGGCGATCTGGAACTTTTTTCGCTTATGAAGGTCTGGGAAGTATTTACTGGCACATGGTTTCCAAATTACTGCTGGCAGTACAGGAAACGATCATTCGCACGCGAAGCGAATCAACCATCGGCGCGTTAATGGAGAAGTATGCCGACATTCGCAAGGGATTAAGTTTTAATAAGAGTGCTGAAAATTACGGCGCCTTCCCCACTGATCCTTATTCACATACGCCCAAATGTCAGGGAGCAAAGCAGCCCGGCATGACAGGCCTGGTAAAAGAAGAGATACTGACCCGTCAAGCGGAACTAGGTTATTTCATCGAAAACGGCAATCTAGTGTTTGATTTTCTGATGTTAGACAGAAATGAATTTCTTGCCGCTCCCACAGTATTTAACTATTTTGATATTGATGGGCAGCCGCAGCAAATTGATCTAGAGGCAGGCTCCCTCGCTTACTCGATCTGTCAAATTCCTGTGATCCTTCGGTCTTCCAAAGAGGATCGCATCACGGTACATTTCACCAATGGAAGCATTCAACAGGTCAAAGGTCATGTATTGGATTCTGTCAACAGCGGACATATTTTTCAGCGCGATGGAGTTATACATCACCTGATCGTGTCTATAAGTTGAGCACGTTCTTCCAAAGGGACTGTTGGTCTTGTCCACCATAAACATAAGACCCCGATCAGATAACCTGAGGCAGAGAGCGCATATAACCAGCGTGCGCCGATCAAGTCAAAGATGGCTCCTGAGACGGGAGCAGCAATAATATTGACCAACCCCGCAATGGTGACGCTGAACAACGCCAATATGGTGCCAGTCTCTCTGGATCCTGTACGGCTGCTGATCAACCCGATAAATGAAATCGTATAAAAGCTAAACGCGACGCCGCCAACAAAGCGGATCACCATGATCGTGGAAATAAACGGCAGGATCAACACTGCAAGACGCTGAAACAAGGTTATACCCACAGCAAGCAGCAGCAATCGGTGCGGACCCACCCGACGCATGATCCTGTCCGAGTAGATCATAAAGGGAAGCTCAACCACGGCACTTAGAACACCCGCCACCGAAATAATCTGCTTGGATGCGCCAAGTTCAGCCAGGAAAACATTTTCAAACTGTAAAACGCCATTGTTAAGAAACCCAATGGCAACAAGCGCCAAGGCAAATCCAAGCAAAACTTTATCCTGCCAAATAAATTGAAGGGCTGCGAGCACATTCGGCTTCGGTTGATCGGATATTTGCGGCGAACTGAAGTAGCGTGGTTTGATAAAAAAAATCAAGCCTGCCGCGATCAACCACATCAGGCAAATTCCGCTAAAGCCAGCGATAAACCCAAATTGCGCGACCAGTTTTCCCGATGAAAGAAGGCAGACGATCCAGCCCAGTGAACCCCAGGCGCGCACGCTTCCGTATCCATTGCCTGATTCCTGTGCAACTGTCACAGCCATTGAATCAGCCAGGGGTGCGATCCCTGAAGCCGCAAGTGAATGTAGAAACACAACCAGAAGAATAAATGGAAAATAATTTTGCAGGCCGAGGATGTAATATCCAATTGCACCAAGGATCAATGCGACCTGCAAAATGCGGCGGGCTTGAGGGCGTCTCTTGACCTCACTTACCCACAAAGGCGAGACCACCATACCCACAATGGCGCTAGTGGATGAGATAAAACCGATCTGTTTTCCATTGAGCCCAAGGCTGACATAAAAGAGATTCATGAACGGCAGAATGAATCCCCAACCGCCCATAAACGCAAAGTAATACAGGCGCGCAAAGGTCAGGTCGTTGAAATTTATTTTAAATTTTGAATTCATTTTGAGATTTTGCAAGTATATCATTCGGTTGGTTTTATAATAAAAGGAAGAAATATTCGTAAAGCAACCTTACCATGCTAACTGATAGAATCAGCGCCACGTCTGATCATTCTAATTAAGCGAATCTCAAATTGAGGCTGCCCAATCCGAACGGCCTTCTCTATTTGATAGTTGAAGGAATAATAATTATAAAAATTGAACATGCTAATGGAGCTTTTATGATACCTACCTTGACATTTGGCCGCACTGGGCACCAAAGCACCCGCGCGATCTTCGGCGCTGCGGCGTTTTGGGAAACTCCACAAAAAGAAGTCGATGCCACCATGGATCTAATCCTGCAGAACGGGATTAATCATGTTGATACTGCCGCCAGCTACGGTCTAGCCGAACAGGTATTGGGAGATTGGATTCGCCGGCACGGAAAACAGTTTTTCCTCGCCACCAAAACAGACCAGCGCACGAAACAAACTGCCTATGATCAAATTCGCCGCTCACTCGACCTGCTGCACGTTGATCAAGTGGACATGATCCAAATCCACGCACTGCACGAAGAACCCGACTGGTCCACAGCCTTTGGTCCTGACGGCGTGATCGAAGCAGTCACCCAGGCGCGCGATGAAGGCCTTGCCCGTTTTATCGGTGTCACAGGGCATGGGGTACCTGTCCCAGAATTTCATTTACGCTCGCTTGCCCAATTCGACTTCGATGCCGTCCTCCTCCCATATAGCTTCATGATGATGCAGAATCAGCGTTACGCTGAAAACTTTAACAAAGTATTGGCGATATGTAAAAACCGCAATATTGCCGTGCAAACGATCAAAGGGATTACACGCTCACCCTGGAACGATGTACAGCAGAACCACACCACCTGGTACCGTCCACTTGAAGATCAGGCAGACATAGATCTGGCCATGCACTGGATTTTTGGCAACCCGCAGGTATTCCTGAACACTGCAGGAGATATCAATCTTTTACCAAGCATTCTTGCCTCCGCGCATCGTTTTGAGTCCCGACCCACCGAAGGGCAAATGCTAGAGCTTGGCGAGCGGCTAAAAATGGAACCGTTGTTCAAATAACCATAAAGATGGTTTTTCGCATAAACGACAAATTGCCTTAAATTCAAAGGAATATCACATTGCCTAAACCCATATCGTCCCTGCTTACCTTTTCACCCGCCATTCGGAATTATGTTTGGGGGGGACAAAGTTTGCTTTCTCTTGTTGGTCCAAATGTGGCACGGGACGGCAAGCCGATCTCCGAGATCTGGTCCCTTTATGAAGGAAATCCAGTAACGAATGCGGAGTTCACCGGGCGTACACTGGCTGAAATAGTTACAGAATACCAAAATGAAATTCTTGGCGAACTCACCGTTTCAAAGGGAAATAAACGCTTTCCTTTGCTAATCAAACTACTGGACTGTGCAAGCTGGCTTTCTTTGCAGGTACACCCTAATAATGAGCAAGCCTTACAATTAGAAGGTCTCAATTTTATTGGCAAGACAGAAGCCTGGCACATTCTGAATGCCGAGCCAGACGCACATTTAATAGCCGGGATTAAGGCTGGTACTTCCATCGAAACCCTGCACGCGGCGATCGGCAATGAAACAATCCTCGATCTGGTGGAATATCACAAGGTACAAAATGATGATACGATCTTTGTACCCGCGGGAACCATCCACGCGCTGGGGCCGGGATTATTGATCTATGAAGTCCAGCAAACCTCTGATTTAACATATCGCATATTTGATTGGAACCGCCCCCAAAACAACGGCAGGGTTTTACATATTGAAAAATCCACCGCCGTGACAGACCCCCTTTCACAGGGAATAATTTTCCATCATCAGAAAACAGGCGGCCCGGCAACAAGTCTTGTTAAGTGTCCGTATTTCCATCTTGAAAAACTTTCGGGGACTCAAGAACGGGATACAAAGGGGCTAAGTTTCCATGCTCTGACAGTGACCCAAGGCGAGGCTCGCGTTTCCTCTTTGGGCAGTGACGTGGTACTGCGCAAATTCGATAGTGTTCTTGTTCCTGCCGTTAGCGGGAAGTATCGGATTGACGGTGTTTTCCAGATATTATGTTCTTCAGTATCTGAGTAATATCATCGCAAGTAAAAACATTGATTTAATGGTAAAACCGAGATCGATTGGCATTTTTTTCTGAATACCCATGAAACTCCCACCTGCCCTGATTCTTTTCTTCTGCTTGTTTTTGACAGCCTGCCATACCTTTGCCACACCCAAACCCCAATCGCGCACACTAACAATCTTCGCCGCCGCCTCATTGACTGACGCCTTTACCGAAATTGGCACTGCATTTGAGTCGTTCAACCCCGGCGTCACCACCACGTTTAACTTTGCGGGCTCCCAAGCCTTGCAGACTCAAATCGAAGAAGGCGCACCCGTGGATGTATTTGCATCTGCCAGTGGCAGGGAAATGGATGCGCTTGTGACCGGCAACTTTGTCGCGGCTGAAGCGGCGCAAGTCTTCCTGACAAATGAACTGATTGTTATCCTGCCGGCAGACAATCCTGCAATGCTTGGAAGCCTGGAAGACCTCGCCAAACCTGGAATCAAATTGGTATTTGCATCCGAAGAAGTTCCTGTCGGGAAATATACCCGGCAGGCTCTGGATCTCATGGATACTTCATTTGGGCATGGCTTCAAGGATATGGTTTTGGCAAACATCGTTTCCAATGAAGAAAATGTCAAACAGGTAGTTACCAAAGTCCAGCTTGGCGAAGCGGATGCGGGCATCGTCTATGTTTCCGATTCGATTGCCGGATCAAACTTGAACTCCATTGGGATTCCAGCCAACTTGAATATCGCTGCAAAATATCCCATTGCGCCGCTTGTCAAGTCTAAAAACGCCGAGCTTGCCGCCCAATTCATTGAGTTTATTCTCTCTGCTGAAGGACAAGCCGTCCTGGCAAAATGGGGATTTGCTCCCGCCAAAAAATTCTGATTGCCACATGACCAAATTTCGAGAATTATCCCGCCATGTCTTAGGAGAAGGATATTCCAAGTGGATACTCCTGCTTCCAAGTTTGATTCTTCTGGCTTTTTTCGCAGTGCCTTTGATCGCATTGATTTATCGCTCCATCGGTCCTGATTTCTTTGCGAACACACTTTCAAGACAGGCGTTTCAAGCACTTAAACTGAGTCTGGTCACGAGTTCCATTACCACTATCCTGGCAGTGATATTTGGAACGCCTATGGCTTACCTATTAGCGCGAGGGAAATTCAAACGCAAGGCATGGCTGGAGTTGATTCTTGACCTGCCCATTGTCCTACCGCCTTCTGTGGCAGGGCTGGCGTTGTTAGCTGCATTTGGACGCAGGGGATTGATTGGCGCATACTTAAACGAAATCGGAATCAGCATTCCGTTCACAACAGCCGCAGTAATCATGGCACAGATGTTTGTCGCCGCTCCTTTACACGTCCGCTCGGCGCGAATTGGATTTGCACACATCGACAAACAACTTGAAGAAGCTGCCTATGTGGAGGGCGCAAATCAATGGCAGCTTTTCCATGAAGTTATGATCCCTATCGCCATCCGCGCGCTTGCCAGCGGCGCCATTCTGACATGGACACGCGCGCTTGGCGAATTCGGTGCAACGATCCTGTTTGCGGGAAACTTGGAGGGTGTTACACAAACCATGCCCGTAGCTATTTACATTGGCTTCGAGCGCAATCTAGGCGTGGCGCTGGCATTATCCGTTCTGTTGATTTTTGTATCGGTGGTTTTATTGATGATCACTAAACAATTAGACAAGGAAGAAGAGTAGAAACTGAAAGATCAAGAATTTTCATCAGATCGTAAAAAGCGGATAATTCCAGCAGTTTAAGATATTTTTCTGAAATGGTCGTAGGTTCATCAAAAACTCACGCGCTCATCCCAGACGAGTCTTTGATGTATATAAAATATGGCAAAGTATGGGCGAAGTTCTTTCAAGCATACACCACACGATTGCCCCCCGCCCGCTTTGCCATATACATGGCTGCATCAGCATTACTTAATAATTGATCGTCGGTGCTGTCTGGAAGCGCAGTGGCGACTCCCATTGATATCGTTAACATGACTTCACCGGTGCAGGTTAAAAGCGGAGATGCGGCAATGACAGCCACCAATCTTTCGTAGAGTTTTTTATAACCTGCTTCATCACTCTCCGGCGCTAATACCAGAAACTCATCACCACCTAAACGGCTAATTGAGTCATACCCGCGCAACTGGGTTCTTAAAATCTGCGCAATCCCACGCAGCACATCATCCCCGGCTTGATGCCCATACTTGTCATTAATATGTTTAAAATTATCCACATCAAAAAAACCAATACTAAGTTTTTTGTCATCCTGATCAAGACGACCCCGTTGGATTCGAGATAGTTCTTTGGAAAGTTGTTCGAGGATGGCGCGCCGATTAAGAATCCCAGTTAACGGATCACGAGTCGCCAGATGCTCCATGGAACGCTTTGCTTCATAAAGACTGGTCTGTAATTCAAGCGTGCGCTGTCCCACCCTGATCCTGGCTAATAATTCCTCATGCTCAAAAGGCTTTTTTATATAGTCATTCGCCCCGCCTTCAAGTCCGGATAAAATATCGCTTTTTTCATCCTTGCTGGTCAATAGAATGATATAAGGCGGCTGTTCAGTGACGCGGGCACGCACTTGCTGAATCACTTCCAATCCATCCATTTTCGGCATCATCCAATCCAAAATGACCAGGCTTGGCGCATCTGGACGTTGAAGAACATCCCAGGCAGCCTGACCATCGTTGACTGCAATGGGATCATAGCCCCACTTTCCCAAGATGCCTGCCAGAATGATACGCGAAGTGAGATCATCCTCGGCGATAAGGATGGGAGGTTTGTTTTTTGCCGAACTATGCAATAAGTTTGAGTCTGTATAATTCATTCAGCAATTTCTCTTTCTCAATGGGCTTGGTCAGGTAGCCATCACAAAGACCCGAAAACGCGCCAATCTTATTTTCCGAATCATCAAGCGCCGTAGTCATAATAATTTTCGAGCCATCACTGATTTGGATACCTCGATCCTCTTCCATTTGTCTGATCATTCTTAACGCCTGCTGCCCGTCCAGGCCCGGCATCATAATATCCAGGCAGACCAGATGATACGGATCGTCCGTCATCAGAGCCAGGCGAACCGCTTTCACAGCTTCCTCTCCATTCACCGCGACATGCGCCAACCCAAAACTTTTCAATAATTCCTGCATAAGCATACGGCTGATAAGGTCATCTTCAACGATCAATGTCTTCATGGTTAAGATCTCCTCGATACTGAAATAATATCCTGTAATTCAGCGCGGCATTTTTACGAATCAAAATAAATCTCTTTTTTTAACACTGCTGTCAAAGCATCGAACTGCAAATCCAATTCACTCATTCGAGTTTGAATAGTGCGCAGATCACCGATCCTGGCGCTCTTTTCCATCTCAGCGGCAGTCGCGCGTACTACTTCCCCGCCTATATTTGCGGCGGCGCCTTTGATGGTATGCGCCTGACGTTCAGCTTTCACAACATCCCCACTGGCAAGGCAATCTTTCAGCGCCTGGATCTGACGCGGAATATCCTCAAGAAATCCTGCAATTACAATGCGGGCAAGCTCCTCATCGTTCATTAAGCGTTGCAAGAAATGGATTTTATCAAATACTGCTCTCTGCTCTTCCATAGGCACACTAGCTTTATCCTTAGAGGATTGGCCATCTACAACTTTATCCAGACTGGCTACGACGGGCAGCCAGCGGGTCAATACATCGGCTAATGCCTGCGGATTAACTGGTTTGGCAACATAATCGTTCATCCCTGCCTTAAGGCAGCGCTCACGGTCACCCTGCATGGCATTGGCTGTCATGGCAACGATCGGAATATTGTGATCGAGGACAGCAGATCGAATATCACGGATGCGTTGGGTTGCTTCCAGCCCATCCATTTCCGGCATTTGCACATCCATCAAGATCAGATCGTAGGGAATACTTTCCAAAGCAGTGAGTGCTTCTGCGCCATTGGCAACAACGTCTGCTTTTAACCCAAGTTTCTTGAGTATCCCGAGTGCCACCAATTGATTGACAGCATTATCCTCTGCCAGAAGTAATCGCGTTCCAGCTTTCACATTCAAAGTACCGATATCATGCGTCACGGCCAGACCGGTTGCAACAGCCTGTACATCGCTGACCAGCACGTTTGAGAGCACATTAAATAGCTCTGCATGACGTAAGGGCTTATGCAAGTAGCCGGCAAAACCAAAATTTGAAAAACGTTGGGCATCACCGCGATCTCCGAGAGAAGACAACAATACAATTTGGGTTCCTGCCAGATTTTTATCTGCTTTGATCATCTGCCCAAGAGTTGATCCATCCATGATGGGCATCTGCATATCCAAAATGGCAATAAGGAAGGGGTCACCCTCCTCTTTTGCTAAAGCCAACGCCTCGAGCGCAGATGGTCCATTATCCACTTCCGAGGTACGCACGCCCCAAGATGCCAGTCGTAGATTCAGGATCTCGCGGCTGGTAGCGTTATCATCAACGACCAGAACGCGTGCCCCATTCAGGCTGGCAAGAGCGGGTATTTCGTTCAGCCTATTCATGGCACTCTCAGATTGGATTTTCATTCTGACTGTAAACCAAAAATCGGATCCCCTGCCCATTATGCTCTCAACACCTACACTGCCGCCCATCAGTTCGGCTAACTGCTTAGAGATGGCCAGCCCTAGGCCAGTACCGCCGAATTTGCGCGTGGTCGAGGCATCCACCTGGCTGAATTTATTGAAGAGCAAACCAATCTTTTCCGGCGGGATGCCAATGCCGGTATCACGGATCGAGAATTTCAATTCAACTTCACTGTCAGATTCCTCCAGACAGGTCACACGTACCGCAACCTCACCCTGAGCAGTAAATTTGATGGCATTGCCTACCAGGTTGGTAAGTATCTGACGCAGGCGTCCCGGGTCTCCTTTTAGAAAAACGGGAACATCCGGGTTGGCAATACAAATAAATTCCAGATTCTTCTCGTGGGCGCGCATAGCTAATGTGGCGGCAAAATCATCGAGCATCTTCTGCAAGTCGAAGTCCAGAGTCTCAAGTTCCAATTTTCCAGCTTCTATCTTTGAGAAATCCAGGATGTCGTTGATCAAGGTCAAAAGCGCCTCACTACTGGAGCGAACAATTTCTGCATAATTCCGTTGTTCTTCATTTAGTTCGGTCTCCAACAGCAGCCCGTTCATGCCGATCACTCCGTTCATTGGGGTACGAATCTCATGGCTCATATTTGCGAGGAATTCGCTCTTGGCGACATTCGCCATTTCGGCTTGAACTGCAAGTATGTTCGCACGGATAATGGATTCCTCGAGCTGCTGGTTGGTATTGAGAAGCTCTGCCTCCGCGATTTTACGTTCGGTAATATCTCTTTGAACGAATACAATGCCGATGGGGCTGCCGTCGGAATTTCGCAGAATCGTGGAATTCGAATCCACCGGAAAGCGGCTCCCATCTTTCTTAACAGCCAGATATTCCGATACTCCGCACTTTAAGCCGCTCTGTAGTGCAACTAAATTATCTTTTAATGTTTCGTGTGACGATCTATCAATAAATTGGAAGATATTTTTTCCCAGATAAGTGTCTTTTTCATCCTCAGCAAATCCATACATATTTGCCAGAGAATCAGATATGAGCAGCATTTTTCCGTCCATTGACGACATGCCGATCCCATCGGGTGAGGAGGCAATAATAGCCTTAAACTTCGCCTCACTCTCCCTGATGGCAGCCTCTGCTCTTTTTTGTTCAGTGATATCCAGAATGGAAACAATGATCTTGGACAAGTCACTTTCATGACCGGGGAATGCGGTCCAATTCATTTGGATTGTGATCATCCTCCCATCCAGAGTTTGATTTATCGTTTCCATTTCAAAATGAGATACGCCAGATGCGATCAGCGCCAATTCAGAGCGGAATGTCTCCAATCCCTGTTTCGGAAAACTGGAAGCCAGATTTGTGAGCATATCTTCTTTACAGCCAGCTCCAAATAACTTCAGGCTTGCATTGTTCACATCCACCACCCGCACCAGCTGGGCACACTCCAAAACTATTTCTGGGTGCTCACAGAGATACGAATCAAAATCCACAACACCCTCAGCCAATAGATCATCCAATCGTTGTTTGACCGCTGAAAAATCTTCCTCATGCAGGGCTATCGGAGAATTATCAAACAAGATGCGGAAGCGCGCCTCACTCTCTTTTTGGGCAAGTTCTATCTCTTTTTGCTGTGTGATCTCAGATAACAACCCTTGGATTAATTTCTTACCTGTGACGCGATCCTCTTTTATGATCCCATGATCACGCACCCAGATCAGGCGGCCATCGCGCCTCCGTACTCTATATTCGCTATGCAGTGAATCCCCCGCAGTCAATTCTTTGAGCTGCATCTTTAAGCGATCCCGATCTTGCGGCAGGATCATTCCCATCCACAGGTCCGGATCAGCGAACAATTCATCCGGTGAATACCCGCATAACGCCTGGATATTCGGACCGACATAGCGCCAATTCCCGTCGGTTGCCGGCCCCCGTTCGGTATCTGGGGTAAATACAATATTTCCGCACACCTCGCATTCGACCCCAGCTTCAGGTGCAACTGAGCTTGCTTGCGTTGGCTCGGAATCGCTTCCTATCAGCCTGGGTTGGCGCTGTAAAAGCCAGCCCAAACTGGAATCAAGGGACATTAATGGATACAGTGTTAAATTCCATCGCATCAAACACTTTCCCGCCGCCTAAGATTGATTGTAATCGTCCCCAATGAAATTCTCGCCTGGAAAGGTAGGCGTCTTTCTCGCGATGCAGCGCCCTCCCTCCCTCCGTTTGCCTGGGGGTCAAAACGTAGGGTTTCTTGGGATCGGCTCGGCTGATGCTTGGGACGCATTTCCCGATCAGATCCAGAGAAGGCCCAACTGGATGACATTATCTTGATCTGTGCTGCAGGCATCGCCGTATGGCCATGTTTCCGACAATACGAACCCGAAAATGACTGTTGTTTCCTTTTTTACCCACCGGTCTTTTTTTATCTTTTTCCGGCGGTTGTTTCCATATTAGGCGGTGCTTTCATTCCCTCGGGGCTTTGACACGCCTGAGATCCTTAAGACCCCCCATGGTTTGTTGGGCGTGCGTTTTGATAATCTGCATGGCGCCCCGGATTCTTCGAACATTCTCCGGAAAACCCTTCCCTCTGACAGCAGGAAAGCAAATCTCTTTGGCAGGGCGGTCCGCTCTCTGGGTTTCCTGCAGCGGTTGTAGCCCGCCCATGTTCTCTGCGCTTGCGTAATGTCCTGCCCCATTGGGGCCCCTGCACAAATTGCGCCATCTTCAGGGCGTACAAGATTGACCAAACGTCCGGTCAGATTGCACCAAAAGCGGCTTCCATCCTTTTTACACATCTCCATTTCTTTGCTAAAAGATCCGCCTTTTCCAAGCTGGCGGTACGCTTCCCTGCCAAATTGTTCAAATACCACCCGATCCGGATAAAACACTGCTGTATCCATTCCGAGTGTTTCACCGTATTCGTATCCAAACATTTCATCGTGAGCAGTGTTCGCCCACTCCACTTTGCGATCCGTAATGTGGCTGATGCCGGCAGTGACGGTATCAAGAGTGCCCTGTAGTTCACTGACTATATTATCAATTCTTTCTTCCGCCAGCTTGCGCTCGGTAATATCATGGATAATTGAAAAGAGGATCGTTTTGTTTTCATAGGTCATGGGCGATGAATACACTTCGACCCAGCGAATATTCCCATTGGCAAGCCGATGCTGAAAAATAAAATAGTTGCATTCCTCTTTGAGCGCCCTTTGTCGTTCAAGTCTGGCTTTTTCCGCTGAAAGCATGTTGAGTTCAGAGATATTCATACCGCACAGACGCGAGACTGGATAACCATAGAATTTTTCTGCCCCAAGGTTGGCATCCAAAATTTCCCCTGTGATTGGTTCAATGAGCAGCATTACGGCGGCGTGCATGGCAAACATATTCCGGAAGCGTACTTCGCTTGTGCGCTTTGCATCTTCTTCTTTTTTGCGTTCAGTGATATCCCGTGAAAAGAGACCCAGGTGAAATCCCTGCCGGGCCTTGATCGGGAATACCGTCTGTTGCGCAAAGCGGATTACCCCGTTCGCCTGTTTATAAGAGGCTTCCAGCAGCTTATTTAGGAAAGGGGCTTTTCCGGTTCGTAAGGCCATCTCCATCATATTTTTTTGTTGTTCGATGATATCCGCCGAAACCTGAGCGTCTGTTAATGTGGATTGAACTTCAATAAACCCCCTGCCGAGTGCCTGAGTACGCTCTAAACCAGTTAGCTTTTCAAGCGCGAGATTCCATTCGATCACCGAACCTGTTTCATCGAGAATCGCTACCCCATCGCTGCTTTGCTCAAAAAAATGGCGGAATTTTTCTTCACTTTCCCGGAGCTCTATCGTCAATTCTTCAGCAATCCGCCGCGCATTGACCTGTGTTCTGAGCAGGGAAAGCGTCAATACAAATAAAAGCAGGCTGATACACGTCCCACCCAACAGGATGAGCCAAACGCTGTCATAGTCTGTCAACGCAGATAACCCACCCACCTGCGCGAATCGCAGGGTCCAACGATGACCTGCGAGATCAACCGCTGTCAACTTGGAATACTCTGAGTCGGGATTTGCAAGATCCTTATCGGCATCACTACGGCTGTCATAGAGCAATGTATCCGCAGAGATCATATCTCCATCATAAACTTGTAAATGAGCATGCTGGTTCCCCTGTTCCACTTCCCAATTTCTCAAAGTGCCGCGCATCAGGTCGGTCATGCGGTAGGGACTGTACACCCAGCCGATGATCGCGGCGCGGCGCTGCTCAACGGTCTCGATCGGCATCCCTTGGCGGTAGATCGGCACATACATCAAGGTCCCCGCCTGCACATCTTCGTTAGTCTCCTGTACCAGAACAACCTTCCCGGAAAGGACCGCGGTATTTTCATCCCGCGCCTGCTCCATCGCCGCGCGGCGCACGGGTTCAGAGAACATGTCATAGCCAAAGGCGCGCAGGTTGCGGCCTGAAAAAGGTTCGAGATAAATAATGGAGGAGTAGATCTCGCGCTCACCCTCGGGTCGGACCGTGTACTGCGGGAAGCCTTCGCCTCGAATTTGCTGGATGTGCTGGTCGAGCTGTTCGGGTGGAATGAGCAACGCAAAGCCGACACCTTGAATGCCAGGCAGTTGTTGTTCGATACGGAGCTGCTCAGTAAAGATGCGCCATTCTTCGCGTGTGACTGATTCGGATGAATCAAAAAGTGCCGCACCGCTGTACAAGACCTGCGCGCTGGAAGCGAGCCGGTCCGCGATATTGAGTTGGATCTCATTGCTTATGAAGTCAAATTCGCGCTCAGCCGCAATTTCAGCTTCTGATTTTACATAAAGTGATGCAAGCAAGGTAAGGGCCATTCCAAAGGCCAGCAGACTCAGAGCAAGCCACAAATTACGAGAGCCTGAGTCGTGAATAAAATCAAACACGCGAACACGCCATGATGATTGAAGCCGAGCAGGTTTAATCTCTGCCATCTTTTATTCCTTAATAGGTTAAAAGTCGTGTCCAGATCAATTGTCAGAGACAAACCCAATGTTACATATTTGACAATTTGACCATGTAACTATACACCCCGCAGGTTTTAATGTCTATTTCGCCTTCATAAATATTAAATAAATATTGGGTAAAACCTTACAAACATGTTGGAATTCCGCGCGAATAGCCCTCGCAATGGTCATCCAAAACCAACGGTAAAAAAATAACTTATACACAAACCGTGAATTTATTCCCAGCCTTCTTTAAGGTAAATATCTTCTTATAATGTCCAGCAGGGAACATAATAAAATTTCGCTACCGCGCATTTTCAAATCGCGCGCGGGTTCAAATCCGTTTGAAATCGAAAACCATCTGTGTTTATCAGCTCGTATTCGCACTGTTCATGTCCGGTCGAATTATTTATCAATGGATTTGTAATGAACATCTGAAAGCGCCCGCAGTCGTTCCGCGGCTACCTCGGGTGTAATGTCGCGCTGGGGCATGGCGAGCATTTCGTAGCCGACCATGAATTTGCGGACGGTTGCCGAGCGCAGTAACGGGGGATAAAAATGAGCATGCAGCACCCATTCAGGATGCGACTGTCCATCGGCGGGGGCTTGATGGAATCCCATGGAGTAGGGGAAGGAGATCTCGAATAAATTATCGTAGCGGGTGGTCACCTGTTTGAAGACTTCAGCCAGCGCAGAAGTTTCAGATGCAGATAATTCACTCAAGGATGCGGATGCGCGATGCGCGGTCACCAACACTTCAAATGGCCAGACCGCCCAATAGGGTACCAGCGCGGTGAAGTGATCGTTGGCAAACAGGATACGCTCTTTACGTTTATGTTCTTCTTGCACATAGTCCACTAAAAGCGGATGATCATTTATTTTGAAGTATTCCGTTTGAGTTGCAAGTTCCTTGACGATCTCGTTCGGTAATTGTGACTGCGCCCACAACTGACTGTGCGGGTGCGGATTGGAACATCCCATCATGGCGCCTTTATTCTCAAAAACTTGTACATACTGTATGGCATCCTCGCCTGCCAGATCCGACGAGTTTTTTGCCCAGGTGGTGAGGACATTTTCAATGGAAGGCAGGTCAAGTTCGGGTAATGTCTGGTCGTGACGGGGAGAGAAGCAGACCACCAGACAATGTCCGTGCTCGGGAGCAGAGACAAGCAGCGGGTGGGGAGAAGCGGCTTCTTCTTCCACTGGATTGCGGAGCAGAGCAGCAAAGTCATTTTCAAAGGTGAATGTACTTGTGTAATCTGGATTAAATACTCCGCCCGCGCGCTCATTGCGCGGACAGAGATAACAAGTGGGATCATAAACTGGGAGTGTTTCGGGAGAAAGTTTTTCGACCTGCCCAAGCCAGGGGCGTTTGGCACGGTGCGGTGAGACGAGTACCCATTCACCCGTGAGGGCGTTATAGCGGCGATGCGGATTGTTTAACATGGTTATTCCTTTTCAAAAATGATCTCGACCCATTCAAGGATTTCGTTATTGTATGTTTGTTGAAGAGCAATGTTTAGTCTGCCATTCGAGCAGGTGATTTGTGTTTCAATTTGATGTCCACTGAAGTAATGCTCGATGATGGTCGCTATTTGATGAAGAGAAGTATGTTTGATCGTGCAGTTCCCATCTCCGAATGGGACGATACCGAGATGATGCGATTCGGCAATGCCAGCCGCGCTCATGGAAGCGACGACCAGCATGATGTTGGTATCAAGAATATCTTTATAAGTTTTTATCGCGGGCTTGCCGTCAAAAAGGTGGGGTTCGCAAAGCGAGGAGAACGGTTTTGCCAACTTCGATGCGCTCCCAGGATGGAGAGAAGCCCGCACGTAAACCGCCCTGCCATTTTACATCAACTGGGTATGTCTGAAAGACTGCATGTTTGCGCAGGATGGCAGAAAGCCCGTTGAATTTTGCGATGATCTTATCTGTAGGACCATCACCGTTTTCATCACCGTCAAAGCAATGCAGCGAGCCAAGTGTGCCCGATGGCGCACAGTCGAACCAGATGTCTACCGCGGATCCCCAATCGTATCCGGAAGAGCTATAGGTTGGCATGCCCAATTCACCGCACAAACTGCTAAAAAAGATACGGCGGTTGGTTTCAAGATCGTAATCCCCAATACAGTAGACCAGGTCATCGGGGCTGTGCAGGTCATAATAATCGATCAGCAACGGGGAGAGACCATAATACATGATGACAAGGTCAGGGTTTTCCGCTTTCATTGCACCGACAACAACTTCCAAACCTTTTTGGAGCAAACGCTCCCCCGCCCAATCCAAGTCGGCTGGGGCGGCGATATCCAATGATGGAAGTTCATACCCAAAGTCAAATTTGATCAGATCGGGTTTGTAGCGGCGGATGAATTGCCTGGCGCGTTCGCTTAATATTTTTTGTACGATCGGCTGGGTAACATCAAATATTCCATAGCGTGAGGTTTGATGGGCAAGCCATAAGGGTTGCCCATCGGCGGTTTGCAACAGATTCGATTCATCTAATCCCAAAGCAGACGGGTCCTGACAGCGCAGGAAGGCCGCCCACAAGCCAACATAAAATCCCTGCTTGCGAAACCCTTCAAGAAGAGATTCGAATTCAGGAAAACGGGTCTCATCATGTTTTAGTTCACCGTACTGACCTTCCCATTTATCGTCAATGACAAAGGTGCGTGCTTTCATCCCCGATCTTTGAAAATCATCAAAAATATCCTTAACGATCTCTTCTGTTAATTCTTCAGGCTTCAGCGCCCTGGATGATTCAACTCCCCAGGTATTGTATTGCGGCGAGAGCATCACATCTTTTTTCTTTTGAGAAATATTTTTTGGTGCAATGATTTTTTCACGCTGAAGATTTTTGTAATAACTGCGAATGGCTTCATGATAATTATCGCCGAACGCTATCAAAAACGAAAAGCCAAATTTATTTGGCTTGTGCTTCCAAATGTCACAGCGGAGATTCAAAATAGGGCTGATGCCAATCTCACGAATCTCCAAACGGAAATCGCCTTGCGGTAATTCGGCGAGTCCCCAACAGGCCGCGCCCGATTGGAGCGCCTTCGCACCAACAGCATTCCATTGATCCGAGGTGTTAAATGTGCAGAAGTAATGTGCGGGCAGACCCCATTGCTGTGTGAGTCCAGGTCCGCGCATGGCGCCGGAGCCGAGGACCGTTGTGACAGATAATCTGGAGTGTAGGTCTAAGATGGGGCTGATGCTGGAGCTCATACAAAGCCCGGGCACAACTGCATAATGACTGTACATAGATGGCTTATAGGAGTCACCAGTAACTTCGGGGAAATATATGATTTGGACAATATCTTGCGCTTCAGTTGATTCGTACTGGAACTGTTCAAGGGAGATAAAGCCTGTTTTGAAGAGCCAGCTCACGGTGAGTCGCGATGCGCTTTTATCGAGCAGATAAGAGATCACGACACGGTCATCCCGGATCTCGAAAGAATGGTTTGAGCGGGAATATTCCGCCCTGTCCTTTGTTGTAACAATAAGAGGTTGGTGGTGTGCGCGCGAGATGAGCCGGTTTTGCGAGTCAAATAATTGGAACAGATCTGTCTCTGCGTCCCACTCCCATTTGTAAGTTGGAGTGGAAACCTGAACTTTTTGCTGAATTACTTGAATATTGAACATGATGCCATCCAAATCTTCAAAATTGCCTATTGACAAAGAGTTATCAATCTTGTAAACTAATGTTACCGCTCACGTGAACGGTAACATTATACCAAAACCCTCTAAAAATGCCCAATCCCCGCCCAACCATTCGTGATGTGGCTCGAAAAGCCGGTGTCTCTCACCAGACCGTTTCACGCGTGATCAATGGGAAGGACGATGTTTTGCCAGAAACCCGCGCTTTGGTTGAGGCCGCCATCGAGCAGATGGGGTACCGCCCCAATGCCATCGCCCGTTCGATGGCTCGCGGTCAGACCCGCACCCTGGCATGTATCTCTCCGAATTTAACTGACTTCACCTTTGCGAGCGTGATCGAAGGCGCGGAAGTGGAAGCCCGTAAACATGATTATTTTTTACTATCATCGTCCGCTTCCGACCCGGAGTCGTTCCGCGCCCTGGTGGATGAACTGGTCGGACACCGTCGTGTGGATGGATTGATCGTGATCAATCCCTACGCAGACGAACGCTATGAATTTATTCCCAAAGATTTCCCGCTGGTTTTTGTTGGGGCAAGCGCGCATGAAAAAGACATCTGCTCGGTTTCACTGGATGATGAAAAGGTTGCGTATGACGCCACCCATCATTTGGTCTCACTCGGGCACACACAGATCGCGCTTGTGACCGGTCCGATGGAAGAAGATTGTTCCCGTGACCGCACCGAAGGATATCGGCGCGCCTTGATGGAGGCAGGCCTTCCTTTTGATGAAACCATGGTGATCGAAGGAGATTGGTCGGCCACTTCAGGACAGACTGCGCTTCAATCCTTTATTGAACAGGGCCGGGTTCCAAGCGCAGTGTTCGCCCAGAATGACCGCATGGCAATGGGCATCATGCGCGCCGCGCGGGACGCGGATATTAAGATCCCATCGCAGCTGGCAGTTATCGGCGTAGACGACATGCCCCTATCCTCCTATTTCGATCCGCCGTTGACTACCATGCAGCAGGATATCCCCCGCATCGGTCAGGAAGCCACCCGCATGCTGCTCGACATTATTCAAAAGAAAAACCCAACCGTGCGCGAATTGAAATTATCAGCACAGCTGGTTGCAAGACGATCCACTTCAGAAAAAGGAGGTGATTGATCAGGGAGAGTACGCCACACATGAATAGATCACTTTTTCAACCTATCGTATAAATATTTTCTAAGGAGAAGAATACATGAAGAAGAATTTAATTTTTAAGGTCATGAGCCTTTTGGTGATTGCCTCTTTCGCTTTGGCCGCCTGCGGTGGTGGAGCCGCAGCAACTGAAGCTCCCGCTGCCGCGACTGAAGCCCCCGCCGTCGCAACCGAAGCCCCTGCCGTAACAGAAGCCCCTGTTGCCGCTGATGTTGAAGTCCGCTGGCGCACACGCCCTGACAACCAGGAAGAAATTGATGTCTATAGCCAGATCAGCACTGACCTGGATGCAGAACTCGATGGCATTACCCTCACCTACGAACCCGGTGGTTCTGAAGGCGCCAATTATCAAGATCAGTTGAAGGCTGAAATTGCAGCCGGCACCGCTCCCGATGTGTTCTGGATCCCCGGAACCGATGTTGCTGATTTCGCAACCCGCGGTTTGATCCTGAATGCCGCCGACCTTGCCTCCGCAACCGATGGCTTCAGCGTTGATGATTTCTACGCTGGCCCGATGTTCCACCTGACCTACAACCCCGAGACCGGTGCCTCCGGCGCTGACTCTGGCGCTATGTGGGGTCTCCCTCGCGATGTGTCCACCTTCGCTTTGTATCTGAACATGGACTTGATCAACGAAGCTGGCGCACCCGATCCTCGTGAACTCGCCGCCAATGGCGAATGGACCTGGGATGCTTTCCTTGATGTTGCCCAGAAGACACGCGCCCTCGGCTCTGATGTCTATGGCTATGGCGCCAGTGCCTGGTGGGGTCCTTACGGCGTTTGGTTGAATGCTTCAGGCGGCGGTTTCTTCACTGAAGATCGCTCTGCTTGCGCCCTCAATACCGAAGAGTCCCTCGCGGGTCTCGATTTCCAACGCTCACTCTATCAGGATTACGATGTCGCCACTCCTTACGGCGAAGATCCTGAACCGACCTTCCGCGCTGGTAAAGTTGCCATGTTCCAGAATGGCCGTTGGGCTACCCCCGGCGTCCGCACTGTGGACTTCGAATGGGATGTCGTTGAACTTCCTGCCGGCCCAAGTGGCTCAGCCGGAAACTGGCTGTTCTGGGGCGCTTACGTGATCAACGCCAATACCGAACATCCTGAAGAAGCATGGGCTCTCGCTCAAGCGCTCACCACCGCTCAGACCCAGGGCAAGATCTCCGCTCTTGGCGCTAATATCCCCAGCCGTGTAAGCCAGGAAGCTCTCGATGCCTTCCTCACTTTCACACCTCCTGCCAACAATCAAGCCTTCCTGAACGGAATTGCAGCCGATGCAAACCCGACCGCTGAAGGCCCGCTGTGGGCTGGTTCCTGGCCTGAATTTGACAAGATCATGGGCCCGGCCATCCAGGGTGTGTTGACTGGCGCAACCACGGTTGAAGCCTTCGGCACAACCATTTGCGACGAAGCCAACAAAGTCTTTACCAAATAATCTCTGTAAAAAAGAGGGACAGACAAAATTTTGTCTGTCCCTTACTTCTTAATAACCTCTCCGCGGCATTAAGAAAAATTCAACTGTATTTTTATTTATTCAAACTTGTTATTGTCCCCGCTGCTTCAACCCATAAAAGAGGTGAACATGACCACTCATTTGCAAACGGATACCAGAACAGAGTTGCTCCTGCGAATCAGTATGCTCTGGCGCGGATTATTTTCTCTGCTCTCAGCAGGAAGCGCGATCAGTTTATGGACTGGGACCTGGTTGCCGGAAGCCCCCCTCTGGCAAAAAGATCTTAATGACTGCCGTATTGATAACCGCTTCGATATTCAGCGGAGTTGGCGTTGTTCAAATTTCCCGCCGCAATCATGGCGGGAGAATGATCTCACTCGTTATAGATTACCTTGGCTTTGTGGCTTGTGTCGTTCTGGCCATGAACACCGGTGAAGTCTTTATCGGTATTGACGCTCTGGGCGAGACCTTCTCAAGCGGGCTTCCATACATGGGGATCGTAATCGTTGGCTATTTTCTCGGGGTGTTGGATGAATATTTTCCCCAAAAACAGCAAAATTCTGAGACCAGTTTAAAAATCGCGAGTCGCTGGGTCATGCTTGGCGGCTTTGCTCTCTTCCTGCTTCAAGTTGGCGCAATCAATGGGATCCTTTATTTCCTGGGGAAACTTGCGCAGCCCGCAGGGATCGCAAGCGTCATCGGTAGCGCAATTTTTGGATTCTCCCTCTGGGCGATCGGGAGACCCGCAACCGCGCAGGCGTTGCATGTCAAGACCAATCATGAACAGATCTTAAATGGCTGGCTTTTTCTTTCTCCAAATCTGCTTGGTTTTCTCATCTTCTTTGCCGGCCCGCTGGTGCTTTCATTTTATTTTTCATTCACCGATTCCGACGCGTTCAACACACCAAACTGGGTCGGCTTCGCAAATTACGCAAAGATCCTTAATGTTCGTTTTGCAATGTTGACATCTCCTGATCAACTCGCGCGGGAAGTCGTGGATATTAAGATCTACGATGAAGTTGGACGCTTTATCTTTGGAAACAGCGGGATATTATTTGCCGCCGCCGACAAATTTTTCTGGCTCGCGCTGCGCAACACACTATCTTTTGTTCTGCTTGCTGTTCCTTTGAGCGTGATCCCGGCTTTGGTATTGTCAAATGTCTTAAACAGCAAACTCCCTGGCATGAAGTTCTATCGCGCAATTTATTTCATGCCCAGTATCGCCGCAGTCGTGGGCATCTCTCTTGTCTGGCAGTGGTTGTACAACGCCACCGTGGGATATATAAATTATTTCATAACGCTCGGTATCGAATTTTGGAATAACCTCTTTAATCTCGGCCGTTGTTGACCCGAAGATCCAGTGGGTCTCAGATGAAAAGACCGCCCTGCTGGCGATCGTCTTGATCGCCGCTTGGCAAACCACGGGCTTTAATACGGTACTCTTTCTGGCGGGACTGCAGAATATCCCAGGTGAATTGTACGAAGCCGCCACTGTGGACGGCGCAGGCGCATGGGACAAATTCTGGAGCATCACCCTGCCCATGCTGGCACCAACGACTTTTTACGTCGTATCCACCACCACCATTCAGGCCATGCAGGTCTTTGAACAGGTATTCATATTGATGAATCCAGCCGAAGGACCGAACAACTCCACCATTACACTGGTACTTTATCTGTATCGAAGCGGTTTTCAGAATTTTCAGCAAGGCTACGCCTCTGCCATTGCGTGGGTCTTGTTCATCGTTATCTTCGGACTGACACTGATCCAGTTCCAACGTCAGCGCAAATCCAGTATTTACGAAAGCTAAACAGGAGCAAACTCATGAAAATCCAATCCTATCGCTTTCTTCAATTTCTAAACAAGTTCTTTACTTATTTTGTGCTCACCTTTTTTGCGCTGGTGATGATCTTCCCGTTCGCGTACATGCTGGCCACATCCTTCAAGATCCCGGCTGACACATTCCGCTATCCACCGCGCATGCTTCCTCGCAATCCTGAAATCATCGTGGTCGCTGGCTACGATGAGCCGCTTCCCGCTCTATTATGTGAGATCGATGGAGAAGAGAAGGAATACGCGCTGGCAAAAAGCAATATCAAAATTGGGACCTACGCCCCGGCTGACAATCTCACCGCAACTGTTGAGCGGTTTCTGACAGAGGTGAAACCAACCGGCGGAGCAACAAACCAGCAAAAAGTGGATGTGAATGGAAAACAGGAAAAACTGTTCGATGTAGATGTTGACGGGCAAATCGTTCCCATGATCCTCGTCAGCCAAACCACCGTCGGTGAATTCATTGACCCGAAAAACCCTGAGAATAAAGTTACACAAAATGTGCGCTTAAGCACGCCTGTGGAATCGATCGGCTGGCATCCTGAAAACTACACGGAAGTTGTTGAGCTCAATAATATGGCCCGCGCGCTGACCAATACCGCGCTGGTAACCATTCTTGTTGTGGTCGGACAATTGTTGACTTCGGTCGTTGGCGGATACGCTTTTGCGCGTTTGAAGTTTCCAGGACGCGACACGGTCTTTGTATTCTATCTCGGCACGATCATGATCCCGTTCGTGATGCTCATTGTTCCGTTGTATCAACTGATGGTGGTCATCGGCTGGACTGACCGCCTCGCCGCCCTGATCATCCCGTGGATATTCACCGCGTACGGGACATTCTTGATGCGCCAGCACTTCATCACCTTCCCCAAGGAAATTGAAGAAGCAGCATTACTGGATGGCGCATCACGCTTGCAGATCCTTACCCAAATTTTGATCCCCGCCAGCGTACCCGCATTAGCGACGCAGGCCACATTCACATTCCTTTACGCGTGGAATTCTTTCATCTGGCCGTTGGTCATCATCAACGTGGGCAATGAAAAGAATCACGTGTTGACTCTTGCGCTCAATGTTTTGCGTGGACGGGCATCTGACACCCCGAATTTAATTCTGGCAGGCGCGGCGATCGCCATCATCCCGCCGTTGATCGTTTTCATTCTCGGCCAGCGTTTCTTTGTGGAAAGCGTGGCGAGCAGCGGCGTCAAAGGCTAATCAATGCCGGAGTATGTGCTTTATAATCCGCAGCTTGAGGGTCGGTCTTTCTTTTGGGAGGCAGGACCTGTGGGAGTTTTCCTTTCCCACGGATACACTGCCACCACCGCGGAAGTACGTCTTTTCGCGAAGCGTTTGCACGAAAAAGGATTCAGCGTAGGCGGTCCCCTGCTGGCGGGTCATGGCAGTCGTCCCGAAGATCTGAACCGCGTCCGCTGGCAGGATTGGGTCGAGAGCGGAGAAAAAGTCTACGGGCAAATGAAGTCTCGCTGTGAGCATGTCATCCTTGGCGGCGAATCGATGGGCGGACTGGTTGCCTTGTATCTGGCAAGCCGACATCCCGAAGTGCGCGGCGTGATGGTGTACGCGCCCGCGATCAAATTAAATATCTCCACAGCAGATCGGATCAAGCTGTATCTAAGTTTGTCGTTCATGCCGTTTGCGAAACGCGAGTCGATGGATGCTTCGGACAAATGGCAGGGCTATCATCCCGAACTGCCGACGAAGGGCATCGTTCAATTACTGCGGTTTCAGGATGCTGTCAAAAAAATCCTGCCTCAGATCAAACAACCGATCATCATTTTTCAGGGACGCAAGGACAAGACTGTTGACCCGGTCGCTGGCGAGATGATCTTGCAGGGTGTCGGCTCGGCGATCAAGGAACATCACTGGATGGAAGAATCGACGCATCCAATTTTGAATGTTGAGTTGGATGCTGTCACGGACCTGTCACCGAGATTTGCAGGTGAACTTTAGAAAATATTAAAGGCTGGATAACGCATTGAGTGAATAGGAGTATATAATCAGCGCCAAATTCAGACCCTAAAGGCAAGCCTTTGGGGTCTCGCAATAATTTTTATTTCAAGGAGAAAGCGAATCATGTTACAGAAGAAAGACGGCCGATACGAGGTATATGGCAACCCCATTTCAGAACGCCAAACCCGCGCAGCAGATCAGTGGAAGGCCATGCTGGCGAAGAAATTCAATTACGATCCCAACGAAAAATTCAATCTAACCGTCGAAGACCATCCCTACGATTCAGGTATCTTTGGCCTCAAGAATATCGTCCGCAATGGCAGCGGAAAGCCGATTGATAAAACAAACGGTGTCATCGTCAGTACCATCCGTATGGGATTTGGTCACTACCGCATTGCGATGGCAGGAGTCTCTGCCGCGAAGGCAATGGGCTTCACGCCGTACTGGCTTGACCTGCTCGGCATTCCCGGCATCAGTACGGATGTGATCAACTGGTGTAATACCAATTACAGCAAATATTCGCGCATTTCACAGCGCTATCCGTGGTTTGATAAATACGTATGGGAATCTCTTACGACGGGCGAACCCACTCTCCCGGGATTGGATGCGCTCTTCAATTACATGACCAGCACCTGGCCGTGGCGCTTCCTCAAGACCGAAGTCAAAGATTACAAGATGAGCGAGTTGTTCAATAATCTCTACGGCGCGCTTCCATCGGATATGCCCACGCTCACCTCGCACATGTGGACAGCCATGGGCGCTGTCGCTGGCGGCATGACCAATGTGGTTGACATGATGTTCGACAACTGGCCGATGGCATTCCAACTCACCGAAGGTGCCAAGCACGCCGTTCAATCTCCGTCGGGCTATTATGGGTTCCGTGCCATGCGCGGCTTTGACGACAAGGGCAAAGTCCTCAAGCCCACGCCAGCCAACGCCCTGTTCTTCACCGGCCATCACGTTGACCATGAACTCGTCGAGAACATCGAAGTCGATTGCGCCGACCGTATCAGCCGTATGAACGCAAAAGAACCGCGTCGCTTCCTGGTCACCATGGGCGGAGCTGGCGCGCAGCGCGAACTCTTCAAAGCCATCATCGAACACGCTGTGCCGATGATCGAGAAAGACCAGATCGCGCTCTTCATCAATCTCGGCGATCACAAAGACAATTGGATTTGGCTGCAAGAACAACTTGCTCACCACAAAGACCTGATCAACACGCACTTCACCTGGGAAGATACCAAAGAATTCACAGACAGCATCCGCAAGAAGCCTGCACACGGTCTGCACATCTTCCTGCATGACAACACCTTCCACGCAGTCTACGCCACCAACTATCTCATGCGTGTAATGGATGTGATGATCACCAAACCCAGCGAACTCGCCTTCTATCCCGTCCCCAAAATCTTCAACGCCCGCGTCGGCGGACATGAAATGTGGGGCGCGATCCGCGGCGCAGAGATCGGCGACAGCACCGTCGAAACCCGCACCATCCCGCAAACCCTGCAAGCCATCGACCTGCTCACTGAAGCTGATGACCTGCTCGCCATGTTCTGCGACTGCATCGTCAAGAACAAGAGCATCGGCATTTACGACGGCGCGTACAAGAGCGTCGAACTCGCCACTGGCAAGAAATTCAAGCGGTAAATCAGACCATGGCTGATGGACGATTGACCATATCGTCCATCAGCTATCCTCCATCTTCAAATGATCCAACTCGAAACCACCCCACTACCCCCTTCTCCATTTCCTTCAAAGAAAACAATATCTTATTGATGACCGTGCGGCATTCAGCATCGTCCGTGCTGGATCTCCGCACAGACGGATCATCAGTCACTGCGGACTTCTCACGTTTCACTCTTAACGTGCAGCTGGTTGCTGACCAATGGACATTAACCACATCCCCGGCAGAGTCCATCGTTGAACTTACCATCGAGATGCCTGGTCACTGGTATGGGCATGGCGAACTCATCAACCAGCAATGGCCGCTAAACAAGATCATGCTGCAAAGTGCGCCCATGCAGACCTTTGATAATGGCCCGACCGGCTTAAGCGGAGTGATGACTCCCGCGTGGTTTTCCTCCAACGGTGCGCTTATCATCGCAGACTCCTCCCCCATTGAAGTTGGAATCAACCAACCACCCGCAGATTATCCGCACTTCAAATGGAGCTTTGCGACAGATGGTCGCGGGGCATTCTCTGATCGACCATTCCTAAATAAGAATAAAGTCGGCGATGGTTTGTTCACATTCAAAGGCTATGCTCTGGACCTGAAATTCTCCTTTTCAGAGAATGCGATCAAAGCATACGAAAAACTTGTGGGACATTTTGGGCATCCAACAGAGACTCCGCCCGATAGTCTTTTTGAAAAACCAACATGGACAACCTGGGCGCGTTACAAAACCGCCATCGAGCAGGGTGTCGTTTTACAATACGCTGATGACATCATCAAGAATGAGTATCCATTCAACATACTAGAGATCGATGACCGCTGGCAGGTTTATTATGGCGATCTTGGATTTGACCCAAAGCGATTCCCAAATCCCAAACAAATGATCGATGAGTTACATACCAAAGGCTTCAAAGTAACCGCCTGGGTGATTCCGTTTTTAGATCCTGAGTCACAAGCCTTTACAGATGGTGTGAAAAATGGATGGCTTGTGAAACACCTGGACGGTTCTCCCTATCTCGTCGACTGGTGGCAGGGACGCGGCGGATTGCTGGATGTGACGAATTCGTCAGCGCTGGAGTGGTTTTTCGAAAGGCTGGCCAAGCTTCAGGTTGAGACTGGACTCGATGGCTTCAAATTCGACGCAGGAGAAGCCTGCTTCTTCCCACCGGATGCGGTCACACAGGCTAAAATCCACCCCAATGAATACACGCATTTTTATGTAAATGCCGTCTCAAAACACTTTCGTCTCACGGAGGTACGGTCGGGTTGGAAGAATCAACACGCGCCGGTCTTTTTCCGCCAATGGGACAAGACCACCTCGTGGGGTTTGGACAATGGTTTGCATTCCGTGTTGACTGGAATCCTTGCGCTTGGCATGGCAGGCTATCCATTTGTTCTGCCTGATATGGTCGGGGGCAACGAGTACGATGAAAAAGCGAGCGCAGAATTGATGATCCGCTGGACGCAGTTGAACACGCTGCTGCCTTCAATTCAGTTCAGCCTTGCTCCATGGGAATATGGTGAAGAAAGCGCAGAGATTTGCCGCCGCTACGCAAATTTACATAGAGAATATGCCCCGCTCATCATAGCGCTTGCCAAAGAAGCAACTCGAACGGGCACACCGATCATTCGTCCTGTTTTCTGGCTGGATGCAAACAACGAGGAAACATTAACTTGTGATGATGAATTTTTGCTCGGAAATAATATTCTTGTTGCACCTGTTCTATATCCCGAAATGCGTCAGCGTGATATTGTGATCCCGCCCGGTAATTGGCAGGATCACTGGACGAAACGGGTCTTTCGCGGGCCGATGAAAATTACAGGTTATCCAACTCCGCTTGAGACATTGGCTTTCTTTGAACGTGCCAATAACCATGGGCAAGGGTGACCTGCCTTCACAAAGCGGAAAGTAATATAAATATTTCAACAAAATTGGATTAATTATCTGCGTTGCGTACGGCAATTAATAAACAATGTATTAACCGAAAAGGCATGAAAATAGCAATAATCAAAATAATAATTGGTGATAGAATAATCAAAAGAAGCCCAAACGGGCTTTTTATATGTAAGCATAAAAGCAAGGAACAAAGAACCGTAAATGAAATATAACTTCCACCTTTTCTGGCGCACTTTCTATCGCTCGTTCTTCGACGCAAAAAACACCACTGCCCGCCTCACACAAAAACGCATTATCTTCCTTGCGCTATTCTACATCGTCTGGCCGCTTGGCTCACTCATCCACTGGTTCTTCTTTTGGCTGGATGACATTCTATTCCCCGCATATAAAGATCATCCCATCGAAAAGCCGTTGTTCATCCTCGGCAATCTGCGCAGCGGTTCAACCTTCCTGCACCGTCTGCTTTCCCGCGACTCACAAACCTTTACCAGCTTAACCACCTGGGATATTTACCTGACCCCATCCGTCACACAAAAGAAGATCACGCAATTCTTTGCAAGATTGGATAAAAAATACTTAAAAGGTATTTTCCATCGTCTGCTCTATAAATTCGACGATGCCACGCTCGGCAAAATTAAGATCCACCCCATATCCTTCTTCCAGCCCGAAGAGGATGAGAATATTCACCTGCACATTTGGGACGGCTACTTCGTCACATTCCTCTTCCCCTTTATGGATGAGATGCCAAATTATCAGCATTTCGACGAAGCGCTCAGCCCCGAACACAAACGCGGCATCATGACATTCTACAGATCCATGATACAGCGCCACATGTATGCAACCGGCAAGAAATATTACGTCGCGAAGAATCCAGCTTTCAGCGCGAAGATTGAAACGCTGGTGGAATTCTTCCCCGAGGCGCGCATCATCTATCTTGCCCGCAATCCGTTGGATATGCTTCCTTCCACTGTGTCCTGGATCAATTATGCGCGGCGGCAATTCACAGATCCTGTGGATGGTTTCCATTACCTGGACGAGATCGTGGATATGACAAAATATTGGTACAGTCACCCGCTAGAATATTTGGACACGCACCCCTCACCCCGTCACTTGATCCTGAAATACGACGATCTGATCCAGCGTCCAGAATATGTTATTCGCGCCTTCTATGAACAATTTGGCTATCCAGATAAACCAGGCCTGCCTATCATCATTGATCAGGCCGTAAAAGAAACACTGACGTTTAACAGTGACCATTCCTACTCTTACGAAAAAATGGGATTCACCCGCGGGCAAATCGTTGAAATGTACCCCGAAATCTTCAGGCGGTTTAATTTTGAGACACGAGAGCCGATCACTAATAAATCCATAAAAATAGAAATATAAAATCAAAAGGGGCTGTCCAGAAACAACAAATGGACAGCCCAAAAATAAGCCTAAACGGGCAAGAAATAAAAAATGAAAAAAAACTGGCGGAGATCACCCCGCCAGTTTTCGCATATTATGTGCAATGGACACCAAGCCCCACTCCGTATTCACCTTTTTCAAATCCCTGAGATGAAATCTTCGAAAGCTCATATTGTGTTTGATGTGACCGAAGACGGTCTCGACTTCCACCGAGCGTTTGGCACGTAGTTCTTTTCCAAGATCAGAGGTGAGATTCTCCCGTGCCTGTTTTCGGAATTCGATCAAGCGAAAGCTGACCTGTATCCGCCGGTTGCCCTTGGCCTTGGTACATTGCGGCTTGAGTGGACAGTCCTGGCATTCGCTGCATTCATAATGCCTGCGCTCACTTTCATAGCCATTGGCCGTCTTGTACTTGCTGGTGTAGAGATAGCTCAATCTCTTTTTCGCCGGACAAATGAACTGATCGCTTTCGGGGTCATACTCGAAATGATCCGAGCGGAACTGATGTTTGCGAATGATCTCTGGATTTCGATAATGATGGGTGTCCTGGTAGAAGGTCGGGTATTTGACATAGTTTTCCAGCTCGTGTTTCTGCAGGTAGTCATAATTCTCCTCGCTGCCATAGGCTGCATCTGCCACCACTTTTTTCGGCAGCTGCTTCAAGCCGTCCAGGTGTTCGATCAGACAGATCGGATCGCTGCTCTTGTTGTGGACACTGTACCCAACGATGAATTGTCCTTCTGTCCCCACCTGGACATTGTAGGCAGGTTTCGCCCACGGTCTTTCCGCTCCGCGATCCTCTTTCATCCGCATGCAGGTCGCATCTGGATCGGTCTTGGAATAGCTGTTCCGTCCTGCCAGCACCTTCGTCTGCTCTTCGTACTTTTCCAGCCTCGGCAGACAATTGCTTTCCAGTTTCTTCAACGCCTGTCGCGTGCTGGTATTCTCTCTTTTCTGGAGTTTGTCCCGCAAGCGTTCATTCAATTCAGCGATCTTTTTCTTCAACTGCTCCCCATTCACATCCTCGTTTCTTCCGCCCATCTCTTCCAGATCCCGCTCTCCATATTCTGCTTCTTCCGCCTCGTTCTCGGCTTCGATCTGCTTCAGCAGTTCATTCACCTGCTCCTTCACTGCTTTTTCATACCGTTCCTTGCGCTTCGCCCACACCACCTTGTGTTTGTTCCCGTCTGCTTCGATCTTCGTCCCGTCCACATAATAATTTTCCAGCTTCACATAATTCCCTGCTACCAGATACTCCACCACCGCATGAAACACTTCCGCGATCACGGGCTGCATGCGCTTCCCGCGAAACTCATTGATCGTGCGATGGTCTGGTGTGTTCTCCCCACTGATCCACATGAAATGAATGTTCTCTCTCACCGCTGCTGCGATCTTGCGCGATGTGTAGATCTTCTTGCAATACCCATAGATCAGGATTGTACTGTTTTATAACATCGTGTTAGCATGAAAATGCAACTCGAGAATAGAGTTGCGGTCGGGTACGTTTTTGGATATGCTATGAATGTTCAGTGAACGGGAACGCGTATCCGGGAACGCTGCGTTAGGGTCCAGTCGAGGTAGAGTCTGGGAAGCCTTTAATTCTGATTTACTTACAGCAAAGGCAAGCCCGTCATCGTGTTTGACTGACCCGTTCGAATCCGCTTAACTGGGAAGTTCAAGAATTTCAGAACAAGCCCGTATCTGTGTGTGATCCAGTGGCCCAAAAATGAACGTACCCGACTTTCAATTTTAATCGGAGTACCCCATGAGCACCCAAAAAATAATTCCCAAACGTTATATTGGACTTGATGTCCACAAGTACTATTTGATCGCGCTGGGCGTGGATGCTGACTTGCACGTAGTCCTGCCTGCGCAGCGAGTTGAGTTTTCCCGTCTTGAAGCCTGGATGAAGAAAACACTCAATCAGCAAGATGCAATTGCGCTAGAGATGACCACCAATACTTGGGGATTGTATGATGAATTCTCGGCGCATGTGATGTCGGTGACCGTGGTGCACCCACCACATCTGGCACTGATCACCAGATCTCAAGTAATGACGGACAAGATTGCAGCCTCCATTCTGGCGCGCTTGTTGGCCAAAGACCTGCTGGTGGGCATCTGGGTACCGCCAGTCGAAGTGCGCGAACTGCGCGCACTCGTCGCGCAGCGAAGTAAATTGACGCGGCTGTCCACACAGGCAAAGAATCGGCTGCACGCCATTCTACAACGGCATCACCTTGCACCACCGGAAGGCAATCCATTTCATCCAGCCCAAAGAGAGTGGTGGAACGCTTTGCCACTTGGCAAATTGGAGAAGGTCAACCTGCAGAGCGACCTGGAAACTTTGCGGTTTGCCGAGGATCAACTTGTGCGGATCACTTCTACCATGAAAGAATTGGCAGCCAAAGATGAACGCGTGATCCGACTGATCCAGCTTCCTGGCTTTGGTATAACGACCGCCTTGACCCTCATTGCGGCCATTGGCGAGATCACCCGCTTTGAAGACGCCAAACACCTGGTAGGGTATGCAGGACTGGGCGCCAGGATTCACGATAGCGGATTGACCACCCGTACAGGCAAGATCACCAAGGCTGGACGAAAGGACATGCGCGCAGTGTTGGTGGAGGCGGCGCAAGTAGCTGCTAACACCCACCCCCATTGGCGGTCCGAACTGAAGCGTTTAGAACCGCGTTTGGGACGCAACAAATCGATTGTGGCGATCGCGCGTAAACTGCTTGTCGCAGTCTGGCATGTGTTGTCCGAGCAGGCTACCGATCACTTTGCCGAACCTGATATAGTGGGACGCAAATTGTTAAAGTTTGCTTACGAGATTGGAAAAGGTAATCGTCCCGTGGGTCAATCTGCGGCACAATTTGTCCGTCAAGGATTGGATGCCCTGCATTTGGGGAGCGATCTGACAAGCATCCCCTGGGGCTCGAAGAAACTGATCCGACTGCCCTCTTCGGCTTTAGCGGAGAATCAAAGGAGCGACGTCCCAAACACAAAATAGTGTGAACTCCCAATAGGAGACCCACGGCGGGGTTTTGCGGGCTCGTCGCTCAATATTATTATACAACTCTTGTCAACGCTTTTGCCAACATGCAAAAGTGGCAATGGGTGTGTTGTTGTTTTTTCGCTCCCTTGCGCCCCATCCTATCTTATCTGTGTTTTTTCTTTGCACCCTTGACTTCCCACTTCATCTGTGACTCTCCCTGTTCGAGAACATCGTGCGCCCTACCCATATCTGGTGGTGTATCCTGATAATAAAGGAAGGTCGCCATGGAAGAAGAATGGATA
>JADJNA010000048.1 GCA_016709305.1 Candidatus Villigracilis saccharophilus | reverse complement strand
CGCCAGAAACGGGATTGGAAATCTGTGGAGGGCCGCCGCTTCCCCGTCCCGACCGAGTGGGTGGATTCACGGTTAAGCAGTTTGCCTTTCACCTTGACAGATGCCCAGAAAAAATCGCTCGAAGACATTCGCGCCGATCTGGACTCTGGTCAGCCGATGAACAGACTCATTCAAGGCGATGTCGGTTCAGGCAAGACCGTCGTTGCAGCTTTGGGCGCGGCAATCGTTGTCAATACCGGAGCGCAAGCCGCGATCATGGCGCCGACATCCATCCTGGCGGAACAACATTATCGCAACTTCACGAATATGCTTGCGCGGGATGGCGGGATAATGCAAGAGAGTGAGATCCGCTTGTTGGTGGGGAGCACGCCCGAGGCTGAGAAAGAAGCGATCCGTCAGGGGCTGGCAGAGGGTTCTGTGAAAATGGTCATCGGCACGCACGCGGTCATTGAGCCTGACATCCTATTCAAAGATCTGCAATTTATTGTGATCGACGAACAACACCGTTTTGGCGTTGAACAGCGCAAGGAACTGCGCAGCAAAGGCACGAACCCGCATTTGCTGGTAATGACGGCTACGCCCATTCCACGCTCTCTGGCGTTGACCGTGTTCGGCGACCTCGATATTTCCGTGATCGATCAAATGCCCGAAGGACGACAGCCCATCAATACCTATGTGCTTCGTCCGCAGGAGCGGGAACGCGCGTTCAGCCTGATCCGTGGACAGATCAAAGAAGGCAGACAGGCTTTCATTGTATATCCGCTCATTGATGAAAGCGAGAAGATCGAAGCCCGTGCCGCAGTGGATGATTTTTCAACTCTATCAAAGGAAATTTTCCCAGACCTCAAACTTGGTCTTTTACACGGGCGCATGAAGCCGAGTGAAAAAGATGAAGTGATGATGAAATTCCGCGACAGGCAATATGACATTCTCGTTTCAACGACCGTTGTTGAAGTGGGTGTGGATGTACCGAACTCGACCGTGATGCTGATCGAAGGCGCAGACCGTTTTGGTCTCGCGCAGCTGCACCAACTCCGCGGGCGTGTAGGACGCGGCGGGGCGCAATCCTATTGTTTGCTGATCCCAACACATGAAGATGCGACAGAGAATGAACGCCTGCAAGCCATGTCTCGCACGAACAGCGGCTTTGAATTAGCCGACCTCGACCTCAAGACACGCGGCCCCGGCGAATTTTTGGGAACACGTCAGGCAGGCTTTGCCACCACATTGAAGATGGCAAGCATCACCGATGTCACTTTGATCGAAAAGGCGCGCACTCAAGCGCAATTATTATTTGAACGCGACCCATATCTTCAACAAACCGAACATGCCTTGCTTGCCGAAGCCTTTGAAAGATTCTGGGGCGAAGGTAAAGGGGACGTTTCATAAGTTGAATTACACCCGTAGGGGCAGGTTTAGCCTGCCCCTACGGAACAATGGAGAATCATGGTTAGAGCAATCTTCCCCGGTACGTTTGACCCGATCCACCTCGGTCACATGGATATCGCATCACGCGCGGCGCGCCTCTTTGATGAAGTGGTGATGGCTGTCTACGACAAACCGCTTAAGAGCCTGCTGTTCTCACCGGAAGAACGTATCTCGCTTGTGCGGGAGGCTTTTCAAGATAACCCCAAGATCAGGGTCACAGGCTATAGCGGTCTGACAATTGACTTTGCTCACAAAATGGATGCGCAGGTCATTGTGCGCGGCCTGCGCGTGTTCTCCGATTTTGAATTCGAGTTCCGCATGGCATTGGCAAACCAACGACTGGCAAAAGATATTGAAACGATCGCGTTGATCACAGCTGAACAGCACACATTCCTGTCCTCAAGCACGGTCCGCGAGATCGCCACTTTGAATGGAGATGTCTCCAGCATGGTGCCACCGCATGTCAAGCAGGCGCTGCAAGCCAAGGTGCTTAATATGGGCGAGCACTCTCCGCCAAATTCACTTCGTGATTAATTTGTGCTAGAATTGGAAACAATCTATTGTTAATAGGATATTGCCCGCGAGGCACAACATGGACATACTTCAACTGATTGACCGATTGGAAGAACTCTTCAATGATGCAAAGGCTTTGCCTTTCACCCATAATGTTGTTGTGGATGAAGACAAAATGTTGGAACTCATTGACCAAATGCGCATTGCCATCCCCGAAGAAGTGAAAAAGGCGCAGCAGGTCATGGCGCAACGAGATCGAGTCATGGCGCAGGCGCAGGAAGAAGCCAACCGTACTTTGCAATTATCACGCGAAAAAGCCGATCAGCTGGTACAAAAGGATATGATCGCGCAGGAGGCCCAGCGTCGCGCCGACCAGATCATCAACCAGGCCCGATCCGAAGCCGACGCCACCCGCGCCGACGCAGATAATTATGTAGTTGACACCCTGATGCAATTGCAGGAACAGATCGCAAAGTTAAGCAATCAGGTCAGCAACGGCATCCTCATGGTACAGGAAGAACAGATGCGAAAAGAAACTGGGAATGTGTCTGAGAAAATCGAAGGCTAGAAAGATAGGTAAGATCCAACAACCCCGCCAAATTTAGCGGGGTTGTTTTTATTTATATGATATGGTTCCGCTTCACTGCTGAACCTGAAGCCTGAGCACTGTTTCTTTCACAGTTCTCAAGCTGACAAACAGCCCCGCGCCTAAAACTAACAATCCCATCCCTATCACAGTCATGGATGTATTGAACGCATCCGCATAATTCACACCACCCCAGGTGTGAGTGGAACCCATTGCATATTGAACATTGAGTGTAAATAAGCCGACCACGATGGCCGCCGCGCCGCCCGCTTTTTTGTTATCACCGGGCCTGGCTTTTGCAAAGTCCACGCCCTGCCAGATGGCGGGAATTTTGAAGAGCAGGAAAATGGCAAGTGTGAGGATCGTGGTGTAGACCACAGCGTCCACCGGCATGGATTTTCCGCGTAACATGCGCGACATGTAAATGTGGAATCCGCCGACCAGAACACCTGTGATCAATGCGTACAAGCTCATCCAATACGAATCTGTTGTACCTTTGATGAGTTTAATGGCGGCCCAGATTCCCCAAATGCCAATGGCAATTGTGCCGAGCATAAAAAGGATGTACAGCCATTGGAAGGAATCAATCCTGCCATGCTTTCATATTTTGCGGAAAACACAGCGGCAAAAATGTGCCAACCCGCCCAGGAAGGTAAACCCGCCTGTGAGCGCCATCAAAACGATCCCGATGAAACGCAGGAATTTTGCGAAGAAACTATTTGTGGACATGTGAGTCTCCTTTTCAAAAAAATAAGTCCTAAAGGTTTATAAACCTTTAGGACTGGTGTGTTTATCCAAATTTGAAACCTGTTACAAAAAACGCTGTTGTCAGCAGGAGCAATATCGGGAACAATCTCATGATCGTATTCCTTGATAGTATCGGCTTACCTGTCTTTAGGAAGGAGAGCAGTAATCCGCCAATGCCGATCAATGCGCCGCCAATGCCGACGAGTGAGAATAGCGGATTCATTTGCCCCCGAGCCGAAAGGATGATGGGGAGCAGAAAAATCGTTACACCCGCGATGCCGTGTGTGATGGCAATGGTAATGACAGGCAATTTATTTGGCATGCGGATCGAGCGGGTTAATGTCACAGCGGCGAAACCGATGATGGTGAAGACCAGGTAAACGGTCCGATAGGATGCGAGATGCTGCCAGACGAGTCCCAGCGAAAGAGTCAGAGGGATGATCGTCGAGACAATGACCACGATGGGAGATTCCAAAACATCAAAACCCAGAATGATGAGCAGTAATCCTGCAACGAGCAGCACGCCGAAAGCGATAGTGTACGCGATAATTGGGGCGGTGGAAAGATCATCAATGCCGACCACGATCTGATAGGCGGAGAGCAGCACGGTGATGAGCAAAAGCGCGCGGTCAAGCGTGGACATTTTCATGTTCAAAATGCTTTCATGGCAAGGATGATCATGGAGGCCAGCATGTAAAGCGACGCGTATTTAAACAGCCCAAAATTCACTCGTTCTGATTCAACGCGGAAGGTGGCGAATGCCAGTAAAAGCAAGCCCGCAGTCAGCACGGCGATCAAGCGTAAATAGCCCGCGCTGATGCCGATGAGAGTACTTGCCCAGCCGATCGCGAGCGCGGCGAGCACCGATGAAACGGCAATCGTGGCGCGTGTGAATGTGTCGCCGTAGGTGGATGGAAATGTGGGAACGCCAGCGTTGGCATAGTCGTCGCGGAATTTGATCGAGAACGTCAGCGTATGGGTGGGGATCCAAAACAGAATGGCGAGCGCGAGCAGAATGCCAACCAGGTCAATGTGGCCTGTGGCGAGTACACGGCCTGCGAGAATGGGCATGGCTCCCGAAATGCCGCCCCAGACAATGCTCCATGCGGTGCGGCGTTTGAGCCAAAGGGTGTAAATGACCACATCAAAGAACCAGCCTGCAAAAACCACAAGGCCGTAAAAAGGCGCAATGAGGAGAGCCCAGCCAACTCCAAGAACTGATATGGCAGTACCAACCCAAAAGACTTCATTGTGATTTAATTCGCCCGACGCGGCGGAACGTTTGTGCGTGCGTTTCATCCTGGCATCAATGTCGCGGTCGTACCACATGTTCATGATGGTGGATCCGCTGATGGCAAAGAAGAGGCTGAATGACATGCCGAGCAAGGTTAGCAAGCCGATGGGCGTGCCCGCGCTGAGATAGCCCGCAATCCCTGTGGCGAGAAGCAGACCAGTTTGAGTACTTTTGATGAGAGGCCAGTAGAGGGCGATCTTCGATTTGCGATTTGCGATTAACGATTGGGGGGTCATGAAACTCCTGAAAGAACTACGAGTAAATAAAGTGTGATTTGCAAGTATACCTGTCTACTTGCGGCCCTGTCTACTTTCTTACTCATCTCTCACACATCGGAAACCAACACCGGGGCTAAAGTAAGTTGGTGTGGCGTTGTTGCGGACCCAGATGCGCAAATCCATATCATAAGTATCTTTCGAGCCGCCGCGCATGAAGCGGTAGTGCATCCCTTCGTACACGTCACCTGTCCATTGCCAGACATTGCCCGCCATGTCGTAGAGTCCGTAGGGGGAAGCAGAATCGACGGTTTGAAAACCGTCGTAGGTTTGTCCGTTATAAAAGCCAACGGGACTGGTACGTGATCCGAATGTGGACATATCTTCGAACGGGTCGCGGCTGGAGTAGAAGTTGGCGTTGCCACGTTGAATATCATCGCCCCACGGGAAGGGCCGTTCATCGGTGCCGCGTGCGGCTTTTTCCCATTCCAATTCAGTGGGCAGGCGGGTTTCGAAATATCTGCAATAGCCCCATGCGCCGAACCAGGTGACGTGCGTCATCGGGTGATTCTCATAACCAGATTGGACAGAAAAAGTTGAGCCATCGAATTTGATTCTTTGAGATGGGTCATCGAGCGGGATGAAGAGCCAATCGCCCGCTTCTATCTTTTCCTCGTGCTTGAGCCCGTGAAACTTGTCGCCTGGATAGAACCCGACGATTTTTTCACCGTCCATTTTTACGCTTCCATCCGCGAGCGCCGCGTTGAGGAAGTCCGCATACTGCGCGGCGGTGACATCGGTGACCATGATCTCATAGGCTTCGGTGGATGCGATTTCATCGAACTGCCCGTGGTGGAATTCACCCGCTGGGACTTGCGTCCATATATTCGGGTCAATGCCTGTGTCGAAGGCGGGGATCGGAGCGTTTAAATCCACGGGGGAGCAGGATGCTAAAAAAATTACCGTCATTGCGAGGAGCGAACGGAGTGAGCAACGAAGCAATCTCGCTCCAGTGTTTGAGATTGTTTCGGGCCGTCGCCCTGCCATGACGGGGGGAGGGATGCGCTTCATTTGTCCACCTCCTGTGCGAGTTCGTGATCCAGTTCTTCGATCCAGCGTCCTTTATTTTTGAAGAGGTCAATCAAACGATAGATCATCATTGCAGCGAGAATGACCAGCAGCATGCCGAGGCCGAAATCAATGGCGTACATCAAGCCGTTGACAAGCGGCTGCTGCGCGGCTTCGGTGACGAAGAGCCGTTTCATCTCGAAGACGGTGACCGCGCCAAAAGCGATATCCGAAAAGATGATGATGCTCCAGCCATACCACTGACGCAATTTGCCTTTGAAGCCGTTCATGTCGCCGAAGTAAAGCAGGATGATCGTGGCGATGATGGCGGAAAGCACATGCCAGTGTCCTGTGAGTTCGATGCGTTCTTCGCGGGCAGGCCAGACGCGGAATATTTCATCGAGTTTGATCGCCATGAAAATGCCGATGCCGCTGGTGGTGAAGTTCATGAAAAGCATTTGCCATGTGGGGCCGAACTTGAGCGGGTCACGCAGCAGCGCCCCGATCTTTTGACCGAAGGTTGGTTTTTGGATATTAGCTGTGCCGTTCTTGATGAGTTTGTTCCAATCCCAGATCAGCAGGAGCAAGGCCGCAAACATGGACGGAGTCGCACCGACATAGATCACCATGTGTGCGACAGGTTCGAGCGGAGTGACCACACCCCAGACGCCGAGATTAAGCACGATGGTCCCCAGGATCATGAGCGGCATGGCGAATTTATGAAGAATGCCTTTGAAGTTCAGCCAGCGCCCGATGATGAGAGTGATCATGATGCCGATCAATGCCAGCATAATATGCAGGTGACCGATGACCGAAAATTCCATGACTGTTTTTTCAGGAATACGGATGATGTTCTCGGCAAGAAATGTTTCAAATCCGTGACCATAATACGAACCCGGTACCGCGCCAAAAAGGGATGAGATCACGGTTGTAACGGCAGTAGCGAAGAATGCGGTGCGTTCCAGGTCGAGTCCGCTTTTGGTGTGGGCGTATTCTTTATCGGTGATGAAGTATTCCTTGTCCCACGGCCAGAGCGCGACGATCAACATCAAGCCGGCAAAGAAAATTAGCGAAAGCCCCGTGATATAAAGTCCATGAAAAGCCCAGTTGCGCCCGAAGTATGCAAAGCCCATGCCGAAGACCATGGTCAGGATATAGCCAAAGGTGATAGTGGCGTTGATCGCTGTTTTATAAAAGGCTTTCATCTTGATCAGGCCAGTCACCATATAGGTTTCAATAGCGATGATGGCCATGGCAATCGAGTGATACAAAATGACAATGCGCCCTTCACGCTCCGCTTGCACAATCTTCATGCCGAACGCTTTGATCACGATCTCGCGCACGCCCATCTCTGCCATCGGGCCTGAGAGCATGCCCCACACGGCTGTAACAATTCCCACCATGGCAATCGCCACTAGGATCAATCCCTTGGTGGAGTTGAAAAGATAGTTGAAACGAGTTTTGATAAATTGCATTGAATACCTCTGAAGAGTAATTCACAGAATTTTTACCGCAGATCACGCAAAGAAAACCTTATTAATATCTTGGAGTTCTTAGCGCGCTTCGCGATTATTTTTATGAAGATAATATCCGTTCTTCGTAAATCCCAGCAGATAGGCGCCTGTCATCAGGAATAGCAGGGGAGTCAGGATGAGCATGACAGAGTCAGGGCTGAAGAAAAGTAATTGTTTGCCCATGGTAATAAAGGCCAGCGCGATTCCGCCAAGGCCAATCAACAGTCCGCCGATGCCAACCCGGAAGAAACCCTTCGGCGCGCCTTTCGCATAAAACGGGCCGATGAAGCTCACCAGTCCCGATACCCCGTGGAACAGCGGGACCGCGATCTTCTTGAGCGAGTCCATGCCGCCGATGCTGGTGATAGCAATCGCCAGAAAACCGATCACCGCGAACCATTTGAAATATTTTTTCCAGGCGGGGAAGTATTCCTCGGCGAGTCCCATTGAAATGCCAAGCGGGATCAAACTCGCAACGGTCTGTACATAAGGCGATGCCAAAATCCCCATACCCAGGAAGATCAGCAGAAGCCCTGAAATCAAAAGCACTGCAAACCCCATCAAATAGCAGATGTTGTGCAGTGCTTTGTCCAGATTGTTTCTTTGCCAGAAATACCAGCAAGAGATGATGCGATCAAACCAGTCAGCAACAGGAAGATTATGTCTTTCATTTCACTCTCCTTTTGATTTGCGGCATTCATGTGTGAATTATCTCACAAACAAAAGAGTTATTCTGTAACTTTTGTCACATATTTACGACAAAAAAATCCCGCAAAAGCGGGATCAGAAAATGCCCAGGTCTCTTTTCAACAAATCGTCGATCGTTTCTCTTCTCACGATGATCTTTGCCTGTCCATCTTCCAGCCATAAAACCGCCGGCTTTCTTGATCCATTGTAATTAGATGACATGCTCAAATGATATGCGCCCGAAGCAGGGATCGCGATCAACTCCCCCTCTTCGATATTTGGCATTAACAGATCTTCGATAACGACATCGCCTGACTCACAATACGGTCCCGCAATGGAAACCTTCTCGCGCCCTTCCCTGCTGACACCTGATACCGGCAAACAGGAATATTTCGCCCCGTACATCGCATGGCGCGGATTATCCGTCATGCCGCCATCGGTTAATAGCCAAACTTTATCGCCGCGCCTCTTGATCGCGCCAACTCGATAGACGGCAACACCAGCGCGTGCCACCAAACTTCGGCCGGGTTCCAAATGCAAATGCGGAAGAGCAAGGTCGCGCGTCTGGCAGCCGTGGATCACATGCTCTGCAATCATGCGCACATATTCGTTGATGTCCGGCTGAGGAAGTTCATCCTCATGATATGCCACGCCCCATCCGCCGCCGGGGCTAAAATGCCAGCCGCCATCAAAATCAATATCCCTGGCAATATCCAATCCCAATTCGATCGCAGCTTGTAGCGGACTCGCATCACGGAAATTCGAGCCTTGATGAAAGTGGATCCCGCTCAAAGGTAAATTATAACTTTTACAAAACGCCGCCGCTTCCAGGATCTCTGCGGGGGTCATGCCGAACTTGCTGTCGTGCTGGCCAGTCTGCGTGTGCGCGTGATGCGTCTCAACAGCCACACCGGGCAAGAGGCGCAACCAGAGTTGTATCTTCTGGAGAGCTGAATCTTGCTTCAGCATTACCGACAGCAAGCTGTCAGACACCAGGGTTTTTAATTCTGTCAGATTATCCACAACGATCGTGCCTGCATTTTGAAGCGCGGACTTTAGATCTGCGCGTGATTTATTGACTCCATGCACAAGAATATGTTCACGCGGCACACCGCCCGCCATCGCGATGGCGATCTCGCCTTCTCCGGTGCAATCCACAAACAGGTTGTGGAATTGAGTCCACTGGGCGACGGCGAGATTCAAAAAGGCTTTGCCTGCATAGGTCACAGAAGCAGGCGCGGGGTAGTGCGAAGCGAGCGCAGATTTATACCCTGCTGCCGCATGATCCATCGTGGCCCGGTCATAGAGATACAAAGGCGTTCCATATTCTTCCGCCAAAAGAGGGAGGTCGTGTCCCGCAATGGTCAGGAAGTCTTTTTGAGTTCTTGTTGTTAGGGGAAAAAGTTCAAGACGATCCAAGTGGATACCCTCATATAAAATAAGTCGGGATTCAGGATCCCGACTTACAAAATTATTTATCGAAAAATAAACCCCACCAGACTTCCCAATTTTGCATGGGGGTGGGAATGGGAACGGGCGTTGAGATAACAGCCGGTTCGCTGCCCGGTTCACCGACAGGAATAACCACCTGTTCGCCATCCTTCATATAATGTCCATCGGTACGCGCCCACTCTTCCACAGCCGCATCAGAGCCAGCATACGCCACCTGGGTTTGCTGGGCTATTTGAGTTTGTGTACTTTGGGTCGCGATCGCGCGGACTTCATCGAGCCGTTCATTCAATTCATTTAAAGCAGTGAGCCGCGAATTGAATTCGATCACCATCAGGAAGAGGATAAATATCCCTGCAAGGATTGCAATACGGCGAAAATTGATACTGATGTTTGGCATGGCCTTATCTTAATCGCATTTCCCAAAGTTGGCAAGAAACGACTCGGTTGTGGTACAATCTGCCCCCGCAGGACGTAGTACCCTTCGTCTTGACTCCACACGTTAGAAAGGGCTTATAAGATGAAAGTATTGCTTGTAAAAGATGTATACAAACTTGGCCGCGCGGGGGACATAAAAAAAGTTGCCGATGGCTTTGGCCGCAACTTCCTCATCCCCCAGGGATTTGCTGTGCTTGCCACTGAAGGTGCGCTAAAGCAGATCCAGAAGATCAAGAATCAAGCTGAGGTTCGCCGGGCTACACAGAACAACGAACTGGCCGGACTCGCCGAACAGATCAAGGCTGTGACTCTGACCTTTGCCGCCAAAGCTGGCGACACCGGTAAACTGTACGGCTCAATCACCACACAGGACATTGCCACCGCGTTGAGCGAGCAGGTCCGTTTTGAAGTGAAACGACAGCAGGTGGATATTCAACCCATCCGCGCGCTGGGCGATTTCACAGCTCACATCCGCCTGACCATGGACTTGGTACCTGAGATCAAGATTATTGTCCATCGCGAAGGTGAAAGTGCTGACGGCAACGCAGAACCCACCGAAGCTGAAAAACCAAAGAAGAGTGCCCGTAAGGCGAAAGAAGAAGTCGCAGCCGAAGAACCCGCTGCTACAGCCGAATAAAGTAAACCACATCACCGGCGAAAGTCGGTGATGTTTGTAATACAATCAACCCATGTCCGAAACCATAGGTCAACGCTTAAAGCAGGAACGCGAGGGGCGTTATCTGACGCTTGAAAAAGCGTCAGAAGACACGCGCATCCGCAAGGTCTTTTTACAGGCGTTGGAGTCGGACGATTATTCGGTCATGCCATCGGCGGCGCAAGGGCGTGGATTTTTACGCAATTACGCCGTGTATCTTGAACTCAATATTGACGAGATGATCGCGGAGATACAGAAGAACGCGCCATCCAGCGAAGTAAGCGGACCGCTTCCGCAGGTCAATCTCGTCGAGACAGAAATCCCCCCTTTAGTTACACAAGACGAAACGCCAGCGCCTCGTTTTTGGAACAGATGGCTTGTCCGCCGTCCGAAAGCAGAGTCAGCGACTGAAGCAGAATCCATCGAACCCGTTGCTGATAAATCGGCACAGGATGAAGCGACGGAGATCACAACCCAAGAGTCGGGACTGCCGATTGAAGCTGATCAACTTGAAGTTAAGGAAGAAGCGCAGGCAGGCTTGTTCTCAAAGTTTGAGGCGCTGTTCCGATCCCGCCTTACGAAACCAGAATCCAAACCAGTACCTGCTCCAATCATTGAACCGGTATCTCCGCAATTCATTCCAGCCCTCCCCGCAGACATGATCTTTGCGGAGATCGGTCAACAATTGCGGTCGCGCCGCGAGATGATCAGCTTGACATTAAATGAAGTGGAACGCCATACAAAATTACGCGCGGCGAACCTGAAGGCGCTCGAAGAAGGCGCGTATGACAACTTGCCATCCCCTGTGCAGATGCGCGGGATGCTGGCAAATTATGCGACCTTCCTTGACCTGGATGTGGATGCTGTCCTGCTGCGTTTTGCCGACGGACTGCAGGCGCGGCGTCATGAAAAATATTCAGAGACACCCCGCGATAAAATACAGACAGAAGTAAAAACATCCATGCCGCTCCTGCGCAGTTTCATCGCCGGTGACCTGGTCTTCGGCATATTGATGATCGTAATTCTGATCGGTCTGGGGATCTGGGGCGTGGGACGGGTGCTAAAAACATCGGAACCTGATACTACGGCAACCGCTCTTCCAATTCTTGGCGGACTCGGCAGTACACCTTTGGCGACACCTTCGCTGCAATCCACTTTTGTACCCGTAGACGAAACACTGGTAGTCGGTGAAAACACAGCGACATTGGATCCGTTATTAGCGGCAGAGTCCCCCACGCCGGGCATCGCGGCAAATGTAACTGTGAATGTTTTTGCAGTGGAACGCGTCTTTGTGCGCATCTCAGTAGACGGAGAAGTGGCTTTTGAAGGACGTCTTTCGCCGCGTGAGACGAAAATATTCGAAGCGCAGGATCAGGTGGTGATCTTGACAGGCAATGGCGCGGCACTGAGAGTCAATTACAACAATACGGACATGGGGCTGATGGGCAATGTGGGCGAAGTGATCACACGGGTGTATTTAATTTCCGGCATCGTAACGCCCACCGCAACCATCGCGCCGACAGCGACAAATACACCGCCGGTCACAAACACGCCTACACCCACCACCACACCGACGGTCACGCCATCAGCCACACCGACCAGCGGCGGATAAGTTCATAACGTGAAGATATAATGTACTGACAGTTTTTATTGGAATATAGCAACTCACAACTTTAGGAAACATAGCATGGCAAAAAACACATTTCATTTGGTCTCAATGGGCTGCGCAAAGAATACAGTGGATTCTGATTCAATGGCGCAGTTGCTTTTACGCGACGGGTATCGTTCCATGGACGACCCTGACAAAGCGGCTGTCCTGATCGTCAACACCTGCGGATTTATCGGTCCCGCAAAGGAAGAATCCTATAAAGTTCTGGGCGAACTCGCAGCCGCCAAGCGCAGCGGGCAGGTCTTGATCGCGGCCGGGTGTCTCACCCAGCGTTACGGCGTCGAAGTCGCACAAAAAGTGCAGGGCATTGACGGAATTCTCGGCACACGCCGCTGGATGGACATTGTTCAGGTCGTGCGCGAAGTCCGCAAGGGACCACGCCCGCAACCCGTCTATCACCTGCCTGAAACAGCAACCGTTGGCACAGACGAAGACGATGCAATGCGCGTCAGCGTTGCCGGCGCGAGCGCGTATGTCAAAGTGGCGGATGGCTGCCGCCGTCCGTGCGCATTCTGCGCCATCCCATTGATCAAAGGTACGGCGGTATCCCGTCCAGTTGAATCAATCATCAACGAAGCGCGGATATTGCGCGATAACGGCGTGCGCGAACTGGTTCTCATCGCGCAGGATACGACCGATTACGGTCACGACCTTGGCATGAAGGAAGGGCTGGCAACACTGCTTGAGCAGCTAACAGATTCCGTCCCAGATATGGATTGGATCCGCATCATGTACGCCTACCCCGGTTATGTCACCGATCGCCTGATTGAGGTGATGGCAACCCGCAAGCAGATCCTGCCGTATCTGGATATGCCGCTGCAGCACGCGCATCCAAAAACTTTATACCGCATGAAACGCCCGTCCAATATTGATTGGGTGCACAAGACGCTAGCCAAGATGCGCGCCGCCATCCCTGAATTGGCCATTCGCACAACCTTCATCGTCGGTTATCCCGGCGAGACGGATGAGGAATTTCAAGCGCTATATGATTTTGTAAAAGAGATCCGCTTTGACCGCGCCGGCGCCTTCGAATTTTCCTTCGAGCCGGGCACAACTTCCGCGCCTCTGGGTGACCCCGTGCCTGCCTCTGTCAAACTGGAACGCTTCGAGCGTTTGATGGAGTTGCAGCAGCCCATCTCATTGCAAGTGAATCAATCATACGTGGGTAAAACGCTGGATGTGTTGGTCGAGGGATTTAACGACGGCATCGCGGTCGGGCGTTCCTACCGTGACGCGCCTGAAGTGGACGGTTATGTCCTGATTGAGGGACAGGCGGAAGTGGGTGATATTGTGCCCGTACGCATCACCGGCGCAATGACCTACGACCTGACCGGCGTGCCGGCGCAAAAATTGATCACACTATAAAACAGAGATCCGCAAATAAGATTTTAGGATTGGAAAGAGGAAAAATGTCTGAGAAACCCACCGGCGTAACCGCCAGCAAAAGCAAACGCGAATTCACCATCACCTGGGATGATGGCCATGTCAGTAATTACCCCTTTGGATTATTACGCGCCGCCTGTCCGTGTGCCTCCTGCCGCGGCGGACATGAAAACATGAAGTCTGAACCCGATGAAGAAGTGTTCACCAAAGTCATGGAAGATTCCCAATCCACACGGCTGGTGAATATTGTCGCCACTGGTTCCTACGCGTTGACCATTGTCTGGGAGGACGGTCATGATTACGGAATTTTCAACTGGCATTATTTAAGAGCGCTATGTCCATGTGCAGAGTGCCGCGGCAAAAGAGATAAGGCGTAGAGCCAAAACATCCAAACAAAAAAGAGAGACTGTTTTCTGGCAGTCTCTCTTTTTTGTTTGTTACTCCATCGTTACGGTGTCGGCGTGCGCGAAGGTGTTACCTTACCCTTTGGCGTAGGCGTCCCCGTCCCGCCCTTGGGGGTATTCGTCGGCGTGATGATCGTCTTCAAATGCTGCAAGGCCTCCTCGCGCATTTCGACTGTCATGGCTTTTTCATCCATCGCGACCAATTCCTTCCATGTATTAAGGGCATCCTTCGGTTCGTCACGTTTTTCCTGGACAAGCGCGCGCCAGTACAACATCAAAGCGGTCTCTTCATCTGTATCCGCTACAGATTTTAGCACTTCCACTTTCAGAAAGGCGCTGCCGAACTTCTCCTGGATGTAATATCCGCGCGCAAGGGCGAGGTTGATCTCAAAGGAAGTATTGTCGTCATCGAGCGCGGTTTCAAGTTGTTCGACCGCCCGATCCGTATTCCCCAGTTCCAGGTTGGAATATCCACTGTATAGATAATATCGTTTCAAGCCAGTACGATTAAGCTCAAAGGCTTTATCGAAATTATCCACCGCAGCTTGATAGTCTTTTAGTTCATAATAGGCTTGTCCCAGCATGGCAAGCGCCAGCGAGTTTTCCTTCTCATAGATGACGAACAGTTCAAGCGCATTCACTGACTCTTGATATTGTCCGTTCTGCAGATACAAACTGCCCAAAAGCTGATACACGGGCAGCATCGTGATATCCAGCGAGTAGGCTTTTTCCGCGGACTCTAGCGCGCGCTTTTGATCGTCCAGCGCGAGATATGCATCCGCGTAAGCCATGTATATGGCCGGCGACTCAGGCATCAAGTCAGTCGCCTGTTCAAGGTCCACAAGCGCGGACTTTGGATCTTCATGAAAAATATAATAACGCACCCGTTCCAGATACGCTTCGCCGAAGTTCGGGTCACGCTTGATGGCTTCATTGAAAAGGTCTTCAGCATTAAAGTCAGCGTTATCGAGCAAACGCGCGCGCGCCAAACCAAGATACGCCGGCCCGAATTCACTATTGAGCTTGAGCGCATCGTTATAAGCTTTTATGGCATTGCCTGCCTGGCCTTTAAAGCGGTACGCCTCGCCGATCAGATAATGCACATCGGCTGATTCAGGTTCAAGCGGAATGATCAATTCCATATTGGAAATGAACGTATCCCAGTCGCCGGCATTATAGGCCTGCATCGCGATGCGGAATTGATCCCTTGAATCCAGGGCGCGCGGGGTGTTGACGTACAAAGGCGTGGGGGTATAGGTCTGCGGAAGCAGCATCCACAACGGCGTGGCGCCGGCAAAAGCACGGGTTGGGGCGGATGTCACGCCGAACAAGGTCGGTGTCATGGTAAATGTCGGAGATGGTCCCGGTGTATTGGTTTGCGTGGGGGCAGTATTATTCTGGCGGGGCAAAACAAAACCAAAGATCACAGCTGAAACCAGCCCCGCGCCGATCAGCAGCACACCAGCCAGTCGTGTAATAGGACTCTTCGTAAGCGCGCGAAGTCCCCTCTCTTTTGGCTTTTCACTCGCGAGCAGGAGCTTTTCCTCCCACGCGCGCGGACGATTCATCGGGAACGGCTGAACGTTCGGGTCAGGAGGCAATGCTCCGAGCAGGATCAAGCCGCGTTTTGCAGTACCATTTTCAGGGTTAAGTTTGAGCGCTGTCTGCAGGCAGTAAATGCGCTCCTTGGCGTTATCCACCGCGGCGCTGAGCCAGACCCAATAGGTGGAATTATTCTGATCGGTCTTCAGCAGCAGGGTCAACAGTTCTTTTGCGCGCGCTTTTTCCCCGCGCCGCAAAGCCTCAACGGCATCCTGGAAGATCGCGTCGATATTCTTATCGTCAGGTGAAGCATCAGCCATATTTTTATTTTACCGCTTGTAGCAGTAATTTAGTTGTTGGGTTCGTGGAATTCCTCTACCTGATAAACGAACACCTGCAGTTTTGTGTCCCGCCATAAACTTTTTCGCGCGCCCATCTTGGCACACAGGTGATCGAGAAAATCTACGGGGTTGGGGATCTGCGACCAGACCTGAGGCAGGAATGTCGCGCGGCGAAAACCATCTTTGAGGATGACGCCATCCACATGCGGATTCAACTTAACCAGCAGTTCCTCACCTGTTGAATATTCCAACAAACGCGGAGCGGTCAGGCGCGACACCTCAAGCCTGATCCTGCCCAATTCGCTTTTATCCACGGGTGGGAAGCGCGGATCCTGCAATGCGGCGGCGATGGCATGTTCACGCACATCCTCCGCCAGCGGCTGATAGGCTTCGAGCGCGCCGATGCATCCGCGCAGTTCAGCGTTGATGGTAAGCGTCACAAAGGACGCGCCATTCTCACGCAATTGCGGGGTGAGCGAATTGTTATCCAATGCAGGAAGTTTTTTTCCCTTGACCCGAACTTCCATCGCTTCGCGTGCGAGACGTAAAAGGATATTTTTTTCCTGATCAGTCAATGGATCTGTCATGACGTCCTCCAAAAGTAGAGCCTAAAGGTTTTGAAAACCTTTAGGCTCTTATAAACTATAACTCAGACAATCCCCAATATTTTCGGTTGTGATATATCAACGGCAATGCATGGTCGTAACCGCGAGCCGCGAGCACTTCTGCGATGAAGAGCGTATTCATGCCCGCGTCAAATGTATCAACGACACGGCAATCCAGCCACGCCGCCCCGCCAACGATCAGGGGCGATCCTGTGACCAGGGTCTCGGTCTGAAGCCCCGCAAACCGATCCTCGATTTCCATGCGTCCCGCAAATAGATCAGAAATTTTGGCTTGTTCTGCGGAAAGCATGGTCAACCCGAACGCGCGCGACCTGCTGACAAATTCATGCGTACGGGCTGTTTTTTGCAATGAGATCGTGACCAGGGCCGGGTCAAGTGAAATGGATGTGAATGAGTTCACGGTCATGCCATGCCGAACGCCTTCGTGTACAGCGGTCACAATAGTAACGCCGGCAGACCAGGCACGCATTGCCGCGCGTAAGTTTTCAGGATCAAGGGTCATAACCAATTGGTTCTCCATAATGAATTCATGATAATTGTCAGAATGGCAAGCGTCAAGTCAAAAATGCGTAAGAGGTGTGTAAATATTTTTTGCAGTCTTAAATCCATTTCATAATCGCATGGTAGACTCTTAAACATGTCAAAACGCACCAAAACCATCATCATTGCGCTGACAGGGATGCTTGTTCTCGCCTTTGGGATCTATCAGATCCCCAGAGTGAATGAAGCCATCGTGTGGCGCATTGAAAAATTTACACTCTACGCAAAGAACACCATCAACCCGCCTGGTCCTGTACCAACCGCGCTGCCTGTCACCCCGCAGCCGACAGCATCATTAACGATCCCCACATCAACCGTCGTTGCGAATATTTCAGCTACAGCAACCGCAACACTCCCGCCCCTGCCTGCGCAGGCATCCATCCCATCGCCTGAATATGAAAAGCAGACTCCCAATAACTGCGGCCCCGCCACACTCTCGATGGCCCTGCACATGTACGGCTGGGAGGGAGCGCAGGCGGATATTGCCGCTTTCATCAAACCAGTCACAGGCGACCGCAATGTCAACCCCGAAGAACTGCGCTATTATGTCCGCACCCAGGCAGGCTGGTTGAATCTTGAATATCGCGTGGGCGGAAGTATCGAGACACTCAAGCGTTTGATCGCCGCAAATTATCCGGTCATTGTGGAAAGTGTCACCTCTCTTGACCCCAACGACGCGCTTGGTCCCACCGATGACCTATGGGCGGCGCACTACCTTTTGCTGACCGGGTATGACGACAGTGCTCAATCTTTTACCATTCAGGATTCATATCATGGCGCAGATCTGAAGATCACATACTCCCAACTCGAAGAGGAATGGAAGCCGTTCAACAATTTATATCTGGTGATGTATTTTCCAGAATTTGAGGAGGAGATGAAGATCCTGCTCGCTTCCAACTGGGACCCGAACGTGAATCGGCAAAACACATTAGCCGCCTCCCAGGCAGACTCAGCCAAAAACCCAACCGATGCATTCGCGTGGTTCAACGTCGGCAGTAATCTTGTTTATTTTGACCGCTACGAGGAAGCCGCGCTGGCTTACGACAAGGCGCGTGAGATCGGTGTCCCATTGCGGATGTTCCGATATCAATTCGGTCCATTTCTGGCATACTTTCACTCAGGCAGAAACGATGATCTGCTGGTGCTGACAGATTACGCGCGCGGTGTCACAGAAATGTCCGAAGAGACCTGGCTATGGTACGGTTATGGACTCTATCGCAAAGGGGATAATGCGGGCGCGCTTAAAGCGTGGCAAAAAGCAGACAGCATCAACCCCCAATTTTTTGAAGATCAGGCAAAAAACGCGATCAAGTTGATCCAATAAAATATGAAAAAAATGATCCTTGCTCTTTCCCTTTTTATGCTTGCGGCTTGTCAGAGTGTAAACACGCCTGTTGCAACAATTACACTTCCAGAAACATTGATTGCAACTGAAGTTCCCATAACAGCCACCCCAGCCTCAACACAAACACCACAGCCTGCAGCCACGCCTGAAACGATGAAGATATCATCCATGGATGGCATGACGCAGATTTTTATCCCAACTGGGACGGTTTACATGGGCGGACTGGATGTTTTACGTGACAGTGATGAAATCCCAGCCCACAAGGTAATGATTGACGCGTACTGGATCGATCAAGTGGAAGTGACCAACGGCATGTATAACCTGTGTGTGGAGGCGGGAGATTGCAGACTGCCAGTCAAAAACAGCTCAGACAATCGCCTGGATTATTTTGGCAATCCTGAATTTCGAGATTACCCGGTTGTGCATGTTAGCTGGATGGATGCAAATTTATATTGCCAATGGGCGGAACGGCGTCTCCCCACCGAAGCGGAATGGGAACGGGCCGCGCGCGGCGATGATATGCGGACATATCCGTGGGGCGATGAGCCCCCGAATGAAAATATCACCAATTCAGAGAATTCAGTTGGAGATACGTCCCGTGTAGGTTCCTATGCTGATGGGGCGAGTCCCTTCGGCGCGCTGGATATGGCTGGCAATGTTTGGGAGTGGGTCGCAGATTATTATAAACCCACGTATTACGAAGTTTCGCCGAGTACAAATCCCGTCGGGCCAGAGAATACCTCTGGCACTAATTTCCGCGTGATCCGCGGCGGAGCGTTCCAGGATACGCACTTAAATTTACGCCTCTCAAACCGCGGCTATGAAGTGGGGCCAGATCCATTCGCATTACCTCCGAATGAAACCTATTACGGCCGCAGTTCGGCGAAGATCGGATTCAGATGCGCGGATGCTCATTGAGCGGGGCAACCAAGCGTTAAAGAGTGAAGCGAAACATTTAATCATCTTGATTCTTTTTTCCGTGTTTAACTTTACTCAATAACTTAGCTATGGTATTATCCCAACACAAATCAATAGCCCTAATACGGCGCTCTTATCCAGAGAGACGGAGGGAACGGCCCTGCGATGTCTCGACAACCAGTCAGCGAAAGTTGAATATGGTGCCAAATCCGACAGATAGTTTTCTGGGAGATGAGAGGGTACACACATTTCTTGATCAATTGCCCTTTCACGTTGAAAGGGCAATTCTATTTATAAGGAGAACAAAAAATGAGCAATACTTTTATGTCTTCACCCAGCCTGATGTTCACATCAGAATCGGTGACGGAAGGGCATCCTGACAAGATCTGCGATCAGATCTCGGATGCCGTTTTGGATGCCTGCCTCGAACAGGACAACATGTCCCGCGTTGCTTGCGAGACAGCGGTCAAGACAGGTTTCGTGGCATTACTGGGCGAGATCACAACCAATGCGTATGTTAATTTCGACGAACTCGTCCGTAAAGTCGTCAACGAGATCGGTTATGACAGCAGTGAAAAAGGTTTTGACGGCAACACCTGCGCGGTTCTTTCAGCCGTGGCGAGCCAGAGCGCGGATATTGCGCTGGGTGTTGACCACGCAATGGAAGATAAAAGCGGCGAAATGAAAGATGTTGGCATTGAACATGTCGGCGCAGGCGACCAGGGTATGATGTTCGGTTTCGCATGCAATGAGACAAGCACCCTCATGCCCATGCCCATCTATATGGCGCACAAATTATCCCGCCGCCTGAGCGAACTCCGCAAAGACGGCACACTCCCCTGGCTGCGTCCCGATGGCAAGAGTCAGGTCACTGTGGAATATTCCCAGGGCAAACCAAAGCGCATTGATACTGTTCTTATTTCAACGCAACACGCGCCTGAAATCTCTCATGCCGAGATCGTTGAAATGGTAAGCGAGCATATCATTTACCCAACCCTGCCGGAAGGTTTGGTTGACAAGAATTTGAAAATATTTGTAAATCCAACCGGGCGTTTCGTCATCGGCGGACCCATGGGGGATGCCGGTGTGACAGGACGCAAGATCATTGTGGATACTTATGGCGGCATGGGGCGTCATGGCGGCGGCGCATTCTCCGGAAAAGATCCCACGAAGGTGGACCGCTCTGCCGCGTATGCTGCGCGCTATGTAGCCAAGAACATTGTCGCCGCCGGTCTTGCCGACCGCGTGGAAGTACAGGTGGCTTACGCGATCGGCGTAGCTCACCCGCTTTCAGTTAATGTGGAGACTTTTGGCACAGCCAGGATCGCAGACGAAAAGATCTCAGCACTCGTCAGTGAATATTTCGATTTGCGCCCCGGTGCGATCATCCGCGACCTTGACCTGCGCCGACCGATCTATCGCAAGACTGCCGCTTATGGTCACTTTGGCCGCGACGATATTGAATTCCCCTGGGAAAAGACGGACAAGGCTGAAGTGTTAAGAAAAGCCGCAGGGTTGTAATTTTGTAACAAACATGGATATAAAAAGCGTCTCCGAGAAATCAGAGACGCTTTTTGATTTAAGTAACCTGTTTAAAACTTACCATCATAAACACGCCCGACATTCATCACGGAAGCGCATCCCAATTGCCCGCGATGGGCATGTCACCAGGATTCCCTAAAGCGAAGACAATATCCGCGAAGCCGATCGTGTTGCTATTACGCAGCAGGAACTGGGCGTTGCGATAAACACCGATCGTATCTGATCCCATCATTATTCCAATCACCGGTCACTGGCATATCGCCAGATAAGCCATAGTTGATATTGATGTCTGCAAAACCTGAGGTATTGAGGTTCTTCAGGAAGATGACGCCATTGCCCGGACGGAAGACACCGGTGGTATCTGCGCCGTCGCCATTCCAATCTCCCGCGATGCCCACATCGCCAGGATTGCCAAGGTAAAAACTAATATCCTCTGCTCCCGCGGAATTACTATTGCGCAGCAGGAACAAACCATTGCGATAAACACCGATGGTGTCCACCCCATTTCCATCCCAGTCTCCGGCGACCGGCTGATCCCCAGGCTGCCCGAAAGCGAACACGATATCGGCAAAGCCGAGGGTATTGGAATTCCGCAGGTAGAAGGACCCGTTGCGATAGATACCGATCGTATCGATTCCATCGCCGTTCCAATCACCTGTGACGGGATAATCCCCACCCAGTCCATAGTTGATGGCAACGTCTGCAAACCCTGTGGTGTTTGAATTCTTCAAATACAAGAGTCCGTTACTCGGGCGGAAGACCCCGGTTGTATCCCGCATGAGAGGTCCCTCGCTTGTCACCAGCCCCGCTGTGTCCACCGCTTCAAAATTATTTCCAGTGACAACATCCAGTTCATGCAGCATATCATTGTTCCAGCTTTCGCTTGGCGCGCCGCTTACATACCAGGGAGAGCCATTATCGGCCAGTACGATCCCATAAGTTTTCATGGCCTGCAATATGATCCGCGCTTGTGGGGAGAATCCGCTGATATTGTAATCAGCCTTTAGACGAAAGCGCGCACCAAACGGGACAGGGCTGGCACAGCTTCCAGATTGTGCCACATGCCTTGCCGGCCAAAGGTAATAATTGGCAGTGCAATTCGTGGTAAATCGCAGCGCATGAGTAATTTCCCCCGCTGCAATTTCTTCATATCGTACAAGACCGGGGAAGATCGGAAGACCGGCCGCATCCGCCGAGGTCCAGCCGTCCGGACGTAACGCATTGGAATTCAGATCCCATATTGCGCCGGAGCCTCCGAACCAATTGCCGGAACTCTGCCAGGCATCGTAAATTTCATAAAGTTTGCAGTCATCGGTATCAATACTGAGAATATGATGATCAGAGCCATATTCAATTGCAGGGTTTAGCGGAATGGGGTATGGGCCGGCATCTGATTCTCCGGGATAATAAAAATCCACAACATATTTAGGCGTTTGCGAGCCTGAAATAACATTAAACGGAATCCCGATCGGGCCTCCATTCCAGGTGCCCGATCCAAAATCCATGTGGAACCCCTGGGTTGCGCCAATGGAATTAATCCATGCTGAAGACAAGCTATGGACCGGTAAAGCGTTCACCGGCGTATTCCAAAAATTATTTTGCGGGAAGATCTGGCAGCCCCCAACCACAGGAGCGGCAGTCTGAATAAATGAGGGGAATAATTTTATATGTTTCGAATTTCGATCCACGCCATTCATGTGAGCGGCGTTTACAGAAGTAAACAAGATCAAGCCCAATGCCAATCCAAGAGAAATGTTATGACGCATCCGTTTATTTTTCATACAGTGGATTTTAATACACGTACACCCAATGCTTACACAAAAAGCAGACGTTATTTTCCTAAAAACTTTACGGTTTTGAAATTAAAGACAACAAGATGCCGCGAGGTTTTCCACGATCCTGCCCTCTGAAGTATTTCTTCCATCAATTAAGGCAAAGCACCACCTTGTTTCAAAATACCATCTTCCATCACGATCATACAAGAAAAGACCATGGCCATGTAAAACATACAACATGGCCATGGTCCTAATGCTTAAAAAAACATCATCAATACTGTCTACGGAATCCCATTCCAATTTCCCGCGATCGGTATATCGCCGGAAATGCCCAGGGCAAACACAATATCCGCGAAGCCGATCGTATTGCTGTTCCTAAGCATGAATTGTGAATTACGATAGACCCCGATCGTATCGATCCCGTCATTATTCCAATCACCGGTCACCGGCATATCGCCTGAAAGACCATAGTTAAGGGCAATATCCGCAAACCCGCTTGTATTCGCGTTCTTCAAGAAGATCACGCCATTCCCGGGGCGGAAGACACCAGTGGTGTCAAGGCTATCGCCGTTCCAATCGCCTGCGATACCTATATCGCCGGGATTGCCGAGGGAAAAACTCGTATCAACCGTGCCAGCGGAATTGCTGTTGCGCAGTAAAAACAAGCCGTTGCGATAGACACCGATCGTGTCAATGCCGTCTCCATTCCAATCCCCAGCCACTGGTTGATCACCCGGCGCGCCAAACGCGAAGACAAGATCGGCAAAGCCAACTGTATTTGAGTTCCGCAGGTAGAAAACGCCGCTGCGATAGACACCGATCGTATCCGTACCGTTGCCGTCCCAATCACCTGCCACAGGATAATCTCCCGCAGCGCCGTAGTTGATCGCTACATTTGCAAAACCGCTCGTATTTGAGTTCTTCAGATACAGAAGCCCATTACCCGGGCGAAAGACGCCCGTTTTATCGCCGCCTAACGAATCTATTGTATAAATTTCCCCTGTTGTAAAGTTGCCATCCCCTACAGCAGCACCCCCCAGCGGATTGGATGCCGCATCCAGGATCGAATTATTATCCATGACATTCAATCGGATCGTACCGCTGCCACTGCCCGTGTTGACTGCGACAGTGTAGCTGCTGCCCGAGCCGCTGACCCCGCTCACGGCTGCGCCTGAAACGCCGCCAGTCGTTGTCAGGCTAAAATCATTGATATCCACTCCTGTGACATTCGCGGAAAATGCCACGGTAAAGGTCACGCTGGTTGCAGAATTGGATATAGAAGTTATGCCTGTTACGACTGGAAAGACCGTTGCCTGGGTATCGGTACCGTTGAAATATTCTTCAACGTTTGTGTATCCATCCCCGTCCTTATCTCCAGAGCCGTCCGCAATATTTGGATTAAAACCATACATCTGCTCCCATACATTCGGCATCCCATCATGGTCACTGTCGACGCAGGGGACTCCGGCGGCGGGGATGATCCATCCACCCACTTGTGAAGGATCGTCAATGATCTTGCCGGTGCCGGTCTTTACTTCATTAATAACCCTCGCATCGATCGAATCTCTGCGGTTAACCCAGCTTCCATCGCAATTAAGGCCGCGGCTATTTCCAACACCGCCATCTGCAACCACACTATTGTATGCGTCCATGGCATTGGTCGAATACACGGCGGGCGCCGGCGCCGGAGATGTCACCACCACGCCGGCTGGAGCACCAGACTTGACCGTAACCCAACTGGATTCCGACAAACTATCATTGGGTCTGCCGGGGCCGATGTTCCCCTGCAAATAAGCTTTTCCAGACGACCAGGTACCATCGTCGGCCGGAATAATTTTCAGGTCACTGTTGGATGTGCTGGATGGACCTTTCTTATGGTAATTATTGATCCAGTTAACATAGCTTTCACCCGCAATACAATTGAGCTGTTGATGTGAAAATGTCCATTGCGGATTGTAAGTGGTGTTATTGATGACTTGCGCGATACCGCATAACTGCATAAGCGGATTACGTTCAGCGTTATGAGCCATCAGGTTATTGAGCACGGATATGTTTTCCGATCCCTTGCCGCCAGATTCACTGCCCTGATATCCGCCGATCATCAACCCTTTGCTGTGAGCGCCTTTTGAGTGTGTGCTGTTATTCAACGCCTCAGAGATCAGTGACCATTGAATCGAAGCATCCCGCACTCTGTACCAGGTCTCAATGTTCGAATCAACACCCCAACTCAGGGAGTTATGATCGATGATTATGTTATACAGCTCGGTCCCATTTTTTGCGATCTGGTTGGCATGATTTTCACCACCCGGGCCGGGCCTGCTGGTGATGTATCGGATAATCACATCATGGGTCTGTGTTAAGAACACATCTCCACCGGATGCTTTTTTAAGGGTAATTCCGCCGCCAGGCGCGGTCTGTCCCGCAATGGTGATATATGGATTTACGATCTTGAGCGCCGACTGCAACACGATCAATCCGCCTGTGCGAAAAACACAAGTGCGCGGCCCGCTGGCATCAACACACGCCCGCAGGCTACCCGTCCCGGAATCATTCAGATTAGTAACTTCATATACGATTCCACCCCGCCCGCCAATTGTATTCGCTCCAAACCCCTCCGCCCCGGGAAACGCCAGAGGCGCCAAAACCTGACTCTGCGGCATGGAAGCGCCAACTATAGAGAGCGCACCTGCGTTATTCGTGCTTGCAACCATCAGAATAAACGCCACGAAGACACTCATTAATTGGTAGAATTTTTTGTTCACAACTATCTCCTTCTAATAATAAAACTGCCCGACAATGCCAGGCAGTTTTATGTGATGTTTTCAGCGGCCTGGCGATGATGGCAAATGAACTACTTGGCTCCTTGGTTTTGCACCCTATCCTTGGACAGATATGCTTTTTCGAATACGATGTCAGTGTTCATAATGGACAAATGTCACATCACTATATATAAGGCTATCATACGAATATCTGCGGCACAAACAAAATGGCTAAAATTGCCTTTCATTTCTGATAACATTAAAAATTACTCAGAAAGCAGGATGCGGACTAACTTACAAAAATTTGCACATAAATACCGGTTGTACCATCTTGAGAAGATTGTGAAATAAAGAAAGAGCCACAAGATTACTCTCGTGGCTCTTTCTTTATAAAATATATTTTATGATCCAAAGATCACAGCTTCAAGAGCTGGTCACCATTTTACGGAAGACCATCCCAATTACCCGCGATCGGCATGTCACCAGGATTACCCAACGCGAAGACAATATCCGCAAAGCCGACCGTGTTGCTGTTGCGCAGCAAAAACTGGGCGTTGCGATAGACCCCGATGGTGTCTATTCCATCATTGTCCCAATCACCAGTCACAGGTTTGTCACCCGCCAGCCCATAATTAACTGCGATGTCGGCAAAGCCGCTTGCATTGGAATTCTTAAGATAGAGCGCTCCATTACTCGGTCGAAAGACGCCGGTCGTATCCAGGCCGTCCCCGTTCCAATCGCCTGAAATTCCCACATCGCCAGGATTCCCCATGGAGAAGGTTACGTCAGGGGCTCCAGCAGAGTTGCTGTTGCGCAGTAAAAATACACCATTGCGATAAACCCCGACCGTGACAATACCATCTCCATTCCAGTCCCCGGCTATGGGCTGATCGCCTGGCAGCCCGAAAGTGAACATGATGTCAGCAAATCCAGCCGTATTGGCGTTTCGAAGATAGAAAACACCATTTCGAACTACTCCGATAGTGTCTGTTCCATTGCCATCCCAGTCACCCGCCAGTGGATAATCTCCCGGATTTCCATAGTTTATCGCTATATCTGCAAAGCCAGCTGTGTTCGTATTCTTCAGGTAGATAAGCCCGTTGCCCGGACGAAATACACCAACCGTATCGCCGCCACTTGCAGACGGGATCACAAGCACATTTTGATCCAAAGTAACCGCAGTCTGTGACAAGGCTCTGCCGTTCAACGAGGCGCCGGTTCGCAAGTGGATCGCCTTTGCGGCCAGGATGGTTCCCTCAACATGCGCCGTGGTGCCGATCTCAACGCCGGTGCCGCCGCCGACCTGCCAGAAAATAGTCCCAGCTTGTGCGCCGCCGCTCAATAAAACTTGCGCGCCTGAACCCATAATGAGATCTCCCGCTATCTGGAATATCCAGACGGCATCCGCCGGCCCAGCGAGCGTTACGTTCGTTGTTATTAAAACATCAGTGCTCCATTTATAAAGCCCCGGAGCAATGGTCTGGCCGCTAAGATTTCCTGAATACAGTTCAGTGGCATCTGGCAGCGAACGACCGGCTGCGTTTGCAAAGGCAGTTTCCATATTACTCACGGCGGTAGTAAGGTTGGCAGAAGTAGGGTCAGCATAGTCAGCGGCGTAGATTTTCCCGGTTACTTGCGCTGAAGTGGAAAACGTATTCGTGCTGTGAGCCACCAAAGAAAATCCGGTAATGGCAGTCGAGTCAATTGGACTCGTTCCGATGTTTCCAGTAATGTTGGAAGCAGGCACATTCGTTACCCCGGTTTTTGATAAGATCACAAAAGGCGCGGCAGCGCCAAGGTCCACCGCCGCAGGGCTTGCAAAAGCACGCGCCTTTTGCCCTGTACCCAAAGTAAGTCCCATAACTAACGTCGCCATTAACAAAAAGCGGACAGTATTGCTGAGTGGACGATATTTCGAATTCTTCATAATGCATTCTCCTTAATTAATTGCGCGCCATAATTGGCGCACGAATTAATGAATCAAGTCACAGCTTCATTCATTAATTCATCATACAACAAGCATGCCCCCGTCCACATCCATCGATTGGGGAGTGCTTGTCTACGCCACCTGGGGGAGGAGAACAATATGATGTTAATAAAACATGGCTATGCTCCCCAACAGCATAGCCATATCTTCCTTTCTGCAAACGCAATCTTTTTTTATTTACGGGATTCCATCCCAATTGCCCGCGATCGGCATGTCGCCAGGGTTCCCCAACGCAAAGACAATATCCGCAAAACCGATCGTGTTGCTGTTCCTCAGCAGGAACTGGGCATTGCGATAGACACCGATCGTGTCGATCCCGTCATTGTTCCAGTCACCCGTTACAGGCATGTCACCCGCCAATCCATAGTTGATCGCTATGTCCGCGAAGCCTGTGGTATTGAGGTTCTTCAGGAAGATCACCCCGTTACTCGGGCGGAAAACGCCCGTCGTATCCGAGCCATCTCCGTTCCAATCTCCCGCGATGCCCACATCACCGGGGTTTCCAAGGTAGAAGCTCATATCAGCCGTTCCCGCCGAGTTGCTGTTGCGCAGCAGGAACTGCCCGTTGCTGTAAACACCGATGGTATCCACACCATCCCCATTCCAATCACCGACAACCGGTTGATCGCCCGGCGTGCCGAATGGGACGACAATATCAGCAAAACCCAAAGTGTTGGAGTTGCGCAGGTAGAAGGATCCATTGCGATAGACGCCGATGGTGGCGGTGCCATTCCCATCCCAATCGCCTGCTACAGGATAATCCCCGCCCAACCCATAATTAATCGCCACATCCGCAAAACCGCTCGTGTTGGCATTCTTCAGGTATAAAAGCCCGTTGCCCGGACGGAATACTCCCGTTGTATCTCCGCCTTTGTTTATCGAATAGGTTTCTCCGCTGGTGAAATTCCCATCTCCCACCGCGACCCCGCCCAGGGGATTTGAATCAACGTCTATGATGGAATTGTTGTCCGCCACATTCAGACGGAGCGTGCCGTTGCCCAAACCGGTATTGACTGTAACCGTGTAGATGGTGCCTGCTCCGCTAACACCAGTTACAGACGCACCAGATACGCTTCCAGTTTTCGTCAATGTAAAATCATTGAATGGCGCAACGATATCGACCCCCGTTACAGATTCTGAAAACGTGACTGTGAAGTTGACGCTGGCCGCGCTGGTTGGGTTGATACTTCCTCTTACACTCGAAGAAACCACGGGGACAGTAGCATCACTTTCATACGAACCAATATCACAGCCTGCCCCCTGTGGTCGTGCAACGCCGCGCTGATCTGTCGTTGGCGCGGCGTTGCCGCAAGTGCCAGCATCCTTTGCCGGGCTGAGCGGCAGGAACGCGTGCGTCATGGTCAGCTCGGTCGGCAAAACCACACTCGAAAAGCTGAGAGGAGCTAACAAGACATCGGTATTAGGCTGATTGCCATTCGCAGTGCTGGAACCGCAGCTCACCCCCTGCCACAGGCTAAAAAGCTGGCTTTCGGGAGCCTCATATAACAGGCATTGATTGCTGATTGGGGCAAAGGCTGTATTGGCGGAAAACAGAGTGTTGGTCATGGCTAAATGACTGGCTGCGCCGCTATTGTGCAATATTCCCCCTCCGCCACCACCCGCCAAATTTTTCGCAATGGTGACATTGGTCAAGGCCAGCGTCCCATTGTTGAAGACACCGCCGCCGAAGTTAGCCTGATTCTCCGAAAGGGTGGAGTTGGTCAGGGTTAGGTTCGCCGTATCAGTGTTGAAAGCCGCACCGCCGTCGCCCGCAGTATTGAGTGCCAGCGTCACGCGAGTCAAGATAGACTGGCCGGTGTTATACAGCCCGCCGCCGCCCGATGTCGCCGAATTTCCAGACAACGTGACATCGGCCAGTGTAAGCGTACCGTTCAGGGAGTTGTAGAGCCCGCCGCCATAAGCCGCCTGGTTATTCAGCAGTTGGACATTTTGCGCTGCCAATTGACCATTGAAGTTAAAAATGCCCCCACCATTATTAGTGGCCGTATTACCCGACATGGTCGTCGCGCCATTGAGTACAAGCGCGCCGTTGTCATTGGCAATGCCGCCGCCGCTGGGAGCCGTGTTGTTGGTGAATGTCACCTGGCTTAATGTCACATTCCCGGATTGCTGGTAAATGCCCCCGCCAATATTTGCGGCGGTGTTTTGATCCATCAGGCTGTTGGCGATGGTTCCGTTGCATAATCTCAGAGTGATGGCACCGCCTGCCGACTGCAGCGACTGATTGTTTCGGAACGTGGTGGTTTGGATATCCAGCGTGGCACTCAAAACATCCAGCCCACCACCATTGGCACCAGGCGATATGGTTCGATTGTTCAGCACTTCGCTGTTGATCATGGTCAACACGCCTTCATTGAGACTGATCGCCCCGCCGTCACTGTCTGAACTGTTTCCGGTCAAATGGCTGTTGGTGACGCTCAGGGAAGCATGTCGTGCGTCAATCGCCCCGCCAAAGCTGGTGGAATTATTATCACGGAGCGTGACATCATTGAGCGTCAGATAGGTGTAGTCGCCGTTGAGATTCGGTTCCATGTAGATCGCGCCGCCGCCCGCCGCGTAGCCATTGATCAGCTGTATGTGACGCAGTTCAACCCGCGCCTGCTGGCTGACGAAGAAAATGCGCGTGCTGTTGCCGCCCGAGAGCGTGATCAGCCCGCCGCCGTCAATCACCGTACCATCGTTCAGGAATTTTTCGCTAGTGACCACAATCGTACGGGGATTGGGGCCGCAGTTGAAGCTCAAAACCCCGCCGGGTGCGGTTGCGCCGGGGTAAAGCTCCGCGAGGGCGGCGTCAAGCGCGGCCTCTGTGCAGCTGACGGGCGAGCCTGTGCCCACCACCGCGCTATCCGCTAGAACTGGGCGCACGCCCACGAATGTTACCAATAGGATCAAGCTAAAAATTAAAGATAGGAATTTTCTTTTCATTATTATTCTCCTTGAGGAGGTTCGCTCCTCTGTGATAGTGGATTAAGGTTATTCATCAGGGTGGTATACGCTTATAAAAAATGCAATGCTTTAATCACCTCCGCAGCTTCGGTCACTTTGGGCATCACACTGCTGCCGCCAAAGCCGGTAAACAGCACAAGGCAGGCAGGCAAAGTTAAGGTCAGGACAGACATCATTTTTGATCCCATTTGAAAGATCATTCTCGATCAAAACCGTGATGGTTTCTGTCACCTCGATCACTTCAGTCATCTTGATCATAAACAAGCGATGGAAAGTGCCATGTTTCATATGCCCATCTTACAGGCACGCCCGTGACAAAAAGTGACATTTTGTGACAAGTGAAAACAGCGGGATGGACAGTCCCCTGCGAATTACACAACGCTGAAAGCTGTCTCCTGTCCAAATGGCATATCCAGCTCGACGAAGCGATCCAATTAATTTCCCCATCCAGAAAGTTTTAAATAAAAAAACCTACCTCCACTTCTCCGACTATGCTATGATGCTCAAATGAAAGTTCAATCCACCAGCGCGCAATCATTGGCAGACCATCTTTTTCCAAAATCATTTAATGAGGCGCTCAGGTATTTACGGAAACGCGCCCATTTAACACAGGATGAACTGGGCCGTTCAGTAGGCTATAGCCGTGAACAGATCGCCCGCCTTGAAAACGGCAGCCGTCTGCCGGATCTGGCGGTTGTGGCAGCTCTCTTTGTACCCGCATTGGATATTCAGCACCAACCTGAACTCATTCAACAGCTGCTCGAATTAGCCGGACAGATGCGCAACGCGTCCAGTGGGACTCAACGCATTACGCTCACACGCACCACCCAGACAAAAACTCGCAGGGTGTTGGAAATCGTCAGTCAAGAATCCTCATCCCCCTACACACTTCCATCGCCACTCTTCCCTCTGATCGGGCGCAGTGTTGAAACAGATTCAATTTGCAATCTTTTGCTGGGCGAGGCGCGCCTTGTAACTCTGATCGGCACCCCAGGCATTGGCAAAACGCGGCTGGCACTGGAAGTTGCGCACACTTTAAAAACCCACTTTGCCCAAGTAGTATGCTTTGCCGCGCTGGATTCAGCACAAAGCGCAAAGGATGTACCAGGTGCTGTTGCTGCCGCATTGGGGATTACCCAAACCGCAGATCAAACCATTGAAGCCGCGATCCGAACACACCTTGCAGGCTGTGAAATTCTTCTGGTTCTGGATAACTGTGAACATGTATTGGAAGCAGGCAATCTTTTTGGCGAGTGGCTTGCCGCCGCTCCAAAATTAAAACTACTCTGCACCAGCCGCATGGCACTTGACCTTTACGGTGAGCACGAATGGGAATTATCCCCGCTGGCTTTACCCGACCTGGCACATTTACCTGCCCTGGATGAATTAAATAAAATAGCAGCCATTCAATTAATTGTTGCGCGAATACGTACCAGCAGTCCCGCCTTCCTGCTGAATATGGATAACGCCATAACCATCGCCACTTTATGTGTAGCTCTGGACGGTTTGCCCCTGGCTTTGGAATTGGCAGCCGCACGTATGCATGAAATGGCCCCGAATGAATTATTGCGTCAGATCGTCAGCGCCCGCAGCCGCTCACAACTTTCGTCAACAGTATTGCAGCAGACCAAGCGCAACATTGCGGAGCGCCATCGAACTCTCCATGATGCAGTTGCCTGGAGTTATCACCTGCTGACTCCTGCCCAACAGGCAGTATTCATGCGACTGGGAGTAATTGCAGGAGGCTGTACAATCGAAACCGCGCAAGCAATTTGCGGTACTGATCTTGCCACGCTGCAAACATTGGCAGCGGCCAGCCTGATCCGCCTTGAAGTTGAATCACCCGATGGGCGAGTAACAATGCTGGAAACCTTGCGTTCCTTTGCCCTGGAGCAGCTTATCAGCGCCGATCTTTTAAATTCACTCCAGCGCACCCACGCTGTCTACTTTGCCGAATACGCAGAAAAGATATTTAAAGAAGTACAGGGCGAGCAACAGGCACACTGGCTGGCGCAAACCCGACTCGATCATGATAATTTCAGATCCGCGCTTCGCTTTGCGCTGGAACAGGATGATGCGGATATTGCCGTCACGATCGCAGGCGGGTTATGGTGGTTTTGGTATCGTCAAGGTTTTTTATTGGAAGGAAGGCAATGGCTGGAAGCAAGTTTACATCGCCCAGTTAGCCCCGCCCTGACAGAGACGCAAAAAAGAAAACGCGCCATTGCGCTTAACGGCGCAGGCTCCATGGCGTGTGAACAATGTGATTATCCCTCTGCCATGGCATGGCATAAAGAAGGATTGGCATTGCGGCACGAATTGGAAGATCAGATCGGCATCGCCACTGTACTACATAACATGGCAATGGTGGCGCGCTGTCAGGGCGAGTATGAGCAAGCCATTCAATTATTAGAAGAATCATTGACAATAATACAGGAAACAAGCGATCGAAGTGAGATCGTAATGAACCTTGCCAACATTGGAATTACCGCTGGCGAAATGAATAATTTGGAATTGGCTCAAAGCTGGCTGGAGCGCGCTTTCGAAACAGTAAACTCAACTGAAGATCCCTGGGAAACAGCTTTTATTGCCGTCAATCTCGCGCAAATATTATTTTGGAAGGGTAACCTCAAACAAGCTGAAAAATTAGCACAGCAAAGCCTGAAATTGTTTACAGAATTGGGAGACCTGCTCTACCTGCCTGAGGCTCAGTTAATTCTGGCGCAGATCGCCATTGAACAAGGCGATCTTTCACAGGCGAAACAGTTCTGCGCAGAAGTATTACATCATTATCAAGAACCGAAAGATGAACATGGAATTTCAAACGTTCTCCATGTACTTGCCTGGATATCACTTACAGAAGATAAAACTCTTAGCGGCGCAGAACATGCCGCCAAATTATTTTCAGAGTCTGTTTCCTTGCGCGAAAAAGTCAACCGCATTTTATCTCCTGCGGAGCAAGCCAGAAATCAACTTTTTCAAAATGCTTTAAATCAGCGGTTAAATAGTCAGTTGTAAATGATTAAAATTCCGTCATTGCGAGGGATTTCCCCGTTGGGAAAAGCAACCTCCTCGCAATGACGATGGGATAATTTTCTAAACTCTTTCGATCAACCACATAACTCAGCAATCCAATAAACGAGCGACAGAAGCTTTGGGAACATAACCATGTTTTCTCAACCCTCACAAAACACAATTCTTATCATCTAAGGAATCCCATCCCAATTACCTGAGATCGGCATGTCGCCAGGGTTTCCCAAACCAAACACAATCTCCGCAAAACCGATCGTGTTGCTGTTGCGCAGCAGGAACTGGGCATTGCGATAGACACCGATCGTGTCGATCCCGTCATTGTTCCAGTCACCCGTTACAGGCTTGTCACCCGCCAATCCATAGTTGATCGCAATGTCCGCGAAGCCTGTGGTATTGAGGTTCTTCAGGAAGATCACCCCGTTACTCGGGCGGAAAACGCCCGTCGTATCCAGGCCGTCTCCGTTCCAATCTCCCGCTATGCCCACATCACCGGGATTTCCAAGGTAGAAGCTCATATCAGCCGTTCCCGCCGAGTTGCTGTTGCGCAGCAGGAACTGTCCGTTGCTGTAAACACCGATGGTATCCACCCCATCTCCATTCCAGTCTCCGACAACCGGTTGGTCGCCCGGCGTGCCGAATGGAACGACAATATCTGCGAACCCAACAGTATTGGAGTTGCGCAGGTAGAAGGAACCGTTGCGGTAGATGCCGATGGTGGCGGTGCCATTCCCATCCCAATCGCCCGCTATTGGGTAATCCCCGCTCAACCCATAATTAATCGCCACATCCGCAAAACCGGTTGTGTTGGCATTCTTCAGATATAACAACCCGTTGCCCGGACGAAATACGCCGGTTGTATCAGTACCTTTTCCCACAGATGTATAGGCTTCACCGCTTGTGAAATTGCCATCGCCTACACCCGCTCCGCCCAGCGGATTGGCTGACAAATCCACGATCGAGTTATTGTCCGCCACATCCAGTCGGAGCGTGCCATTGCCTGTGCCGGTGTTAACTGTCAGGGTGTAGAGACTGCCAGAACCAGCGACCCCGCTCACGGCTGCGCCCGTAACGCCGCTCATTATCACGACAAAATCGCCCGCGTCAACTCCCGTCACGGATTCGGTGAAGGATACGGTGAAGTCCACGCTCGCAGCAACGGTGGGATTCGCCCCCGCGCGCGTGATGGATGCAACCATCGGCGGGGTGACGTCTGCGCCGATACCATAGGCGGCAAGGTAATCGGATTCTTTCACGACTGTGCCGTTATTGTTGACATCACTGAAAAGGCCGCCGACCAGTAGATCTGTGCCTTGAACTTCAAGGGCATAAACTCCGTTGTTGGATTTAATTGAGCCGTCGCCGGCGCCGTTGCTGCCGAGCGCCGACCAATTTGCACCGTCCCAGCAGGCGACATGGTCGGCAGCGGTTAAGATGGTGTTATTACTGTGAATGTTCGTAAACCCGCCGCCAATGTAGACCTTACCGCCGACGACCACGATGTCATTGACTCTTTCGGCACAGGCCAGGCAGAACAAGCCATCTGTGCCATTGCTGCCAAGCGCCGACCAGTTTGTCCCATCCCACTTGGCGATCAGGTCTGCCGCGCCGAGAACCGTTCCATTGTTGTTGACATTGTTGAATTGTCCGCCGGCGTATAAATCCGTGCCGTTGACGGCAAGGGCAAATACCGGGCCATTGAGTGACCCGTTGCCGGCGCCGTCACTGCTAAGCGCCGACCAGGCGCTTCCATTCCATTTTGCGATGTAATCGGTCTGTGCGTTATTGGCGGCATTGGTAAAGTTTCCGCCGGCGTACAGGTTGGATCCGCTCACGGCCAGCGCGCCGACATATGCATTGAGGGCACCGTCGCTCATGCCGTTGTTGCCCAAGGCCGACCAGTTTGTGCCATCCCATTTGGCGATGTAGTCGGCATCAAGCAGCAGGCCGCCGTTGTTGTTGACGTTGGTGAACGACCCGCCGACATACAAGTTTGTACCGCTCACGGCCAGCGCGTTTACAAATCCGGAGTTTGGCAGTGACCCGTTGCCGGCACCGTTGCTGCTGAGCGCCGACCAGTTCGTCCCGTCCCACTTGGCGATGTAATCCGCCGCGGAAAGGGCTGTGCCATTGTTGTTGACGTTCGAGAACTGGCCGCCCACAAAAAGGTCGGCGCCAATCATGGCCAAGGCCTGTACCGCGCCAATCAGTGACCCTTCACCGGCGCCATTGCTGCCGAGCGCCGACCAGTTTGCGCCGTCCCATTTGGCAATGTAATCTGCCGCGGTTAAATTGAGACCGTGATTGGAGATGTTTTCAAATCGACCGCCCACGTATACATCTGTCCCGTTGACGAGGATAGCACTTACTTTGCTGCTTGCATACCCATTGACCAGCGCGCCATTTGCGTCTGTCGCTAAATGCGCCCAGTTTGCTCCATCCCATTTGGCAAGGAAATCAGCTTGAGGTAAAACCGTGCCGCTGTTGTTCAGGTCGTAAAATCCGCCGCCCGCCAGCAGGTTGCCGGACTGCATGGCAATTGACTTGATAAAGGCTCCGCCTTTATTGGTAATTGCGCCGTCTCCGCTGCCGTTGCTGCCGAGCGCTGACCAGCCAGAGCCATTCCACTTTGCAAGGTAATCGGCCGCGCCCAACAGCGTGCCGTTATTATTGACATTGGTAAAGCTGCCGCCAACATACACATCTGTGCCGTTCACAAAAAATGCATAAACTGTGTTGTTCAATGCGCTGCCGCCTGCTCCATTACTCCCAAGCGCCAACCAATTCGTGCCGTCCCATTTGGCAGCCCAATTGGCGGCTGGCAGAGCCGTCCCGTTGTTATTGACATTTGTGAACTGCCCACCCACGTACAAGTCTGAGCCGCTGGCAGCCAGCGCATAAACCGTTCCCGAAGTGATCGCGCCATTTCCGGCGCCGTCGCTTCCCAGCGCTGACCAGTTTGTCCCATCCCATTTGGCCACTTTATCAGCAGCAGTCAGCACTGTGCCGTTGTTGTTCACATCCGAAAAATTCCCGCCTACATATACATTGACACCGCTTACAGCCAGCGAACTGAGGTAGACTCCGCCGCCCAGCGAGCCGTCGCCGGCGCCGTTGCTGCCCAGCGCAGACCAATTTGTGCCGTCCCATTTGGCAACGTAATCAGCCGCACTCAAAACCGTGCCGTTGTTGTTGACATTCGTAAAATTACCGCCCACATACAAATTTGTTCCACCAGCCGCGATGGTGTTAATATAGCTGTCCAGCGAGCCGTTCCCCGCGCCGTTACTGCCGAGCGCCGACCAGTTCGTCCCGTCCCATTTGGCGATGTAATCGGCGGCGGCAAGGGATGTACCGTTGTTATTTATATTGGCGAAATACCCGGCCGCATATAAGTCTGTTCCGATCATGACCAGAGCATTGACGCTGCTGTTCAGTGACCCGTTCCCGCTGCCATTCCCTCCCAAGGCAGACCAGGTACTGCCATTCCATTTGACAACATAATCAGCCTCAGGGATGTTGGCCACATCGGTGAATGACCCGCCCAAATACACATCCGTGCCATTGACGAGGACCGACCAGATGGTAGCGTTGATGGCCCCGCCGCCATCGCCGACTGCCGCCCATTGACCCGTGGCAGCCACGGACTGCACGCTTCCCTCCGACCCGAAAACTGGTCCAAGTACCGGATCAATTTCCACGCTGTAGCCGCTCAGATCGAGCGCGCCATTGAATTCCCCGCTCAGGTTGAGCGTGCCGTCTGGGTTTAACATCCCCGCCGGCGAAGCGCCCTTTGAGGAAGCCGAGTCTGCCTGCGCGGATACTTGCGCGGCGGGTGTCAGCGCGCTGAGCAGCATGGTCAGAGACAGCATCAATCGTAGTAATTTTTTTTTCATTTTGCTCCTTTGAAAATATTCCATGAGACAGTCATCCTGGAGATGACAATCACTTATTTCATGCTATAACCCGAGCCCCATCCTGATCTCATCCACAGCGGCTTTTGCTTCAGGCAGGCTGACATTGTGAATGGCACGATAAGCGGCTATTGCCTTGAGTTCGTTGCGTTGCTTAAGCCATTCGGCAACCTCCTTATCGGCTGGATCAAGTTCAAAATCTCCCTGCACATAGGTGACGCCAAGATGTTTATAAAGAAAGCGCACAAGCGCTTCCAGTTTCGACACGCGTTCGCGCAATGCCTGAGTTTGTAGATCAATATTCACGTTTGCTCCTTTGGGTGCTCTTTTTAGATTCGGTTTACTGCATCACAAAAATCTGTGTGGGGTCGGCAGGGTTGTATTTGATCTTGATCGTGTCGCCGCTACGCGGCACAGCGATGCGTGAGACCATTGTGCGCGCAACGGTTTCGAAAACAACGCCTGTGGGTGTGGCAACTTTCAACTTCATTTCCACCACCGGGTTCATGTTGACCGTTGCACCTGTGTCGGCTACTGAGAGGACTTCTGCAAATGCATCGAGCCCATTCTGCGAGAGCCAGTTATTCTGGTTCACCCCGTCAATGGCAGACTGGGCCTGATCCATGCCGCTATTCATCTTGTCTACAAAATCACCGCCCAAAAAGGTTTTGGCCAGACCGCCGACCAATCCATTGTTGAGCGTCTTGCGGGCATTCTCGAGCGCCTTCTGCGGGTCTTCTTCCTGTTTCTTGTTGAAATTGAACATGATGTTTTCTCCTTTTTTTATTGGCGCGAATATACATAAACTCTTGTTGACTCTGTTCACATTTGTTGACAGATTCTTTAGTACAATCGGCCTATGCCAAAAAATCAGGTCAGTGTAAAGCCAGAAAGTTTTGCAACCTTTGGGGATTTACTGCGCTATTTGCGCGAACGCATTCACCTGAACCAGCGCGAACTGGCCGCTTTGGTGGGCTATCACTACAGTTACATGAGTTATCTTGAGAAGAATCTGCGTATCCCCGACGAAGCCACCCTGCTGGGACGTTTCATCCCCGCGCTGGAATTGGAAGACGAACCCGAACTTTCTGCGCGTCTGCTTGAACTTGCAAAGACCAGGCAGAAAAAAACACTCCTCCCCGCGCGCGAAGCGGAACCAGCCCCCAGCGAAACGAATGCCCATCAACTGCCGGCCAGCCTCACGGTCATGTTGGGACGCGAGCGCGAGGTCGAGTCATTAAATAAAATTTTAGACAGTGACGGCGTCCGCATTGTGACCATTGTCGGTCCGCCCGGCGTCGGTAAAACAAGGCTGGCCCTGCATATCGCCGGACAGGCGGAAAAAAGATTTTCAGACGGAGTCATCTTCGTCAACCTGACCGCCGTGACACAGCCTGAGTTGGTGATGACGGCCATTGCCTCCACGATGGAGATTCAAAAGTCGTCCACGGTTTCGATTCTGGATACCCTGAAAACAGAACTGTGCAAAAAGAATCTCCTACTGGTGCTGGATAATTTTGAGCAGGTGGTGGAGACCGCGCCGCAGTTGGTGCCCCTGCTAGGCGGCGCGCCAAACATCAAAATACTTGTCACCAGCCGCGAAGCCCTGCGCGTGCGTGGCGAACATGAATTTCCGCTGGCGCCGCTGCCCGTGCCGAATGATTCGTTTTTGGATTCTGCCGTTGTGCAGTTGTTCATCGAACGCGCACGCGCCGTCAAACCGGATTTTGAAATTCGAACAGAGACCGCTTCGCACATCGCCGAGATCTGCCGCCGTCTCGACGGCCTGCCTCTGGCGATAGAATTGGCCGCGCGCGTCAATACCCTGAGCTTGTCTGCCATGATCGAACAGTTTGACCGCCGCTTCGAGTGGCTTACGCGCGGCGGTCGTGACCTGCCAGCCTGGAGGCAAACTCTGCGCGGCACGATTGAATGGAGTTACAACCTGCTCTCGCTGCAGGAGCGCGCGCTTCTAAACCGCCTTTCTGTTTTTAACGGTGGCTGGACTCTCGAGGCCGCCGAGGAAGTGTGCAGCGACAACACGCTCTGCGCGCCTTCCAACATCCTTGAATTGCTGATGCAGCTGGTGGATAAATCGCTTGTGACGGTGGAAATTGAAAGCGGGCGTTATCAATTCCTTGAGACCCTGCGCCAGTTCGCGCATGAAAAGTTAAAGGAAAGCGGCGAACTCGAACTCGTGTGCCAGCAGCACTATGAATACTATTTAATGTTCACCCAGTCGGTTTCGCCGCATCTTTCACAGGGCGGCAATCAGGTGTATTGGTTGAACGTGATGGAACGCGAGCATGACAATTCACGCGCCGCGCTGACATATATATCTGCCGAGCCGCAACGCGCCGTGATCGCCATCATGAAGTATTGCGTGGCATTGTGGAAATTCTGGCTGCTGCACGGGCACTTGACCGAGGGGCGGCAATGGATGGAAAAAGCCCTGACCCTTGATCCTTCACCCACGACCCAGCGCGCCGATGTTTTACGCTGCCTGAGCGATTTTTGCGTCTCGCAGGGTGATTATAAAAGGGCGCAGGCTTGCGAAGAAGAAGGCATGACCATCTCGAAAGCACTTAATGATGAAGAAGGCATGTTCTCCTCGATTGCCGGGCTGGCAACCCTGGTTGGAATGCAGGGCAATTTTTCACAGGCAGCAGACCTGTTGGAGCAGGCAGTTGCCTATCGGCGCAGGATGGGTAGCGTGAACGAGATGCTCCCCCTCCTCAACAATCTTGCCATCGCGTCGCGGCGCCTGGGAAATGTGGAACGCGCTCGAACTCTTTACACCGAGTCGATTGAAAATTCAAGGAAGCTCGGCAACCAGCGGACTTTAGGCCATGCCTTGCATGGCCTGGGCGAGGTACTAAAAGAATTAAAGCAATTTGACGAAGCCGTGCAAGTGGAGCGTGAAAGCATTTCCATCCGTAACCAAATGGGCGACTGGAAAGGAGTTGCATATTGTCTGGATGCGCTTGCCATGTCGTTTTTTCGTCTTGATCAGCCCGCGCTGGCAGCGCAATTGCAAAGCGCCTGCCGCAAGATCTTCGGCGACCTCGGCGTTGTCACCCCGGCCGCCACACACGCAGAGTATGAAAACTTTATGGCAGAGTTGCGTACAAAACTGGGGGATACAGCATTCGAGGAAGCCTGGGACGACGGACAATCCATGTCACTGGAAAAAGCAGTATCGCTTGCACTGGGGAATAATTGAAGATAAATCAGATGGCTATGCTCCCCAAAGCATAGCCATGCATTAACCTTTCACAAAATACGATCAGTATTTATTTATGGAATCCCATCCCAATTACCTGAGATCGGCATGTCACCAGGGTTCCCCAACGCAAAGACAATATCCGCAAAACCGATCGTGTTGCTGTTGCGCAGCAGGAACTGGGCATTGCGATAGACACCGATCGTGTCGATCCCGTCATTGTTCCAGTCACCCGTTACAGGCATGTCGCCCGCCAATCCATAGTTGATCGCAATGTCCGCGAAGCCTGTGGTATTGAGGTTCTTCAGGAAGATCACCCCGTTACTCGGGCGGAAAACACCCGTCGTATCCAGGCCGTCGCCGTTCCAATCTCCCGCTATGCCCACATCACCGGGGTTTCCAAGGTAGAAGCTCATATCAGCCGTTCCCGCTGAGTTGCTGTTGCGCAGCAGGAATTGTCCGTTGCTGTAAACACCGATGGTATCCACCCCATCTCCATTCCAGTCCCCGACAAGCGGCTGGTCGCCCGGCGTGCCGAATGGAATGACAAGATCTGCATAGCCCAGTGTGTTGGAGTTGCGCAGATAGAAGGAACCGTTGCGGTAGATGCCGATGGTGGCGGTGCCATTCCCATCCCAATCACCCGCTATTGGGTAATCCCCGCCCAATCCATAATTGATCGCTACATCCGCAAAGCCGGTTGTGTTGGCATTCTTCAGATATAACAACCCATTGCCCGGACGAAATACCCCGGTCGTATCGCCACCTGCGGATTTGGTTATCGTATAAACTTCTCCCGTTATAAAGTTGCCATCACCCAAGCCTGCCCCACCCAGCGAATTCAATGCCGCATCCAAAATCGAATTGTTATCCACTACATCCAATCGGATCGTGCCATTGCCGGTGCCGGTGTTGACCTTAACAGTGTAGACACTGCCCGAGCCGCTCAGTCCGCTGACGGCGGGGGAAAATACGCCGCTGGTCGTCAGGCTGAAATCATTTGTGGTGACCCCAGTCACGGGCTCTGAAAATGTGACGGTGAAATCCACAATGGCAAGGTTTGTAGGGCTGGGATTGATGCGAGTGCTGCTGATGACTCTGGGCAAGGCACTCGTGCCCGCAGAGATTTCATCCGCACCCAAATCAGGAAGACTGCCCGACGGTGAAGGCCGCGTGTTTCCATCAATATCCACCATACTAAGACCGGGTAGACCATTTCCAACTGCTTCGGAAGCGGCTTGAATATGATAGCCATCCGCTTCGAATGCGGCGGAGCCGTTGATTGGATGCAATTCCGATACAGTACCGCTCTTGAAGATTGTATTGCCATCTGCCAGGTTGGTATCTAAAGTGGCCTGACCGCTTCCTTCCGCTTTGACTGCCAGCGCATTGTGGCTGAGGATGGAGTTTTTGAGTTGGCTCGTTCCGGCCGTGTATAAGCCGATTTGACCAGCCCGGGCAATCGTAAGTTGTCTTGCGTCTACACTGTAGCCCGTTTCAACCACGATGCCATACAAAACTTGATCGATCACAGCGAGGTTATTGACTGTCATATTTGAAACAAAGTGGGCACCGACTCGTCCACCTTTGATCAGGTTGCCATCCACATGGGCAGTGGAACTATTGACCACATACAATCCTTTGCTAAGACTGTTTTCAATGATCGAACTGCTGATATTCACCTGCTTATTGGCTGGCAGGTCCTTTATGAACACTGCGGTTTGTGCGGTACCGCATGTGCCCACGCAGCTCGGCGGCAGGAAATTGGAACCAGCGCGTTCGATGATGACATGGTTAAGATTACCGCTTCCATCTCCAGCCGTGCCTTCGAAATACAATCCGCCCCAATTATGAATAACAGTATCTGAACCCGGAATGCCGGTAAAGCGGATGGGAAGTGCCTGTGTGCCGAGCGCATCCAAATGCCCCTGAACGGTAAGGTAGTTCCCCCATTCCTTTCGAAGCGTTACCCCAGGCTCCACACTCATCGTTACCCCGGCAGGAATGGTAGTGTGACCCCACATGACATAGGCATCCAGACCGGTTTGGACCGGCAGACTGAAATTATGTCCCATCAGCGCGCCCGGGTTGATAAAGATCGCATCTTCCTGGACCGCATAGTTAACATTGTCATAATAAGGATAGGCATTGTTGGAAAAAGTGTTGCCCGAATAAGTAACAACTGATGAAGCGCCGTCGATCAGGATCGGGTATTTGTTTTGGCTGAAGGATGTATTGGTCACATTGACTGTGCTGTCAACCACATACAAGCCCTTGCTGACGTTGTCGCGAAAGGTTGAATTGTTGATCGTTACCTGCTTGCCAACTGACAGGTCTTTCACGAATACTGCGGTCTGGCCATTGCCGCAAGTCCCTGTGCAGCCTGACGGCAGGAAATTGGAGCCAGCGTGCTCAATGATGGCATAGTTTATCGTGCCGCTGCCATCGCCTTGAGAACCGTCGAAATACAATCCACTCCAGTTTTGAATTGGGTAATTGACCGAACGAGTCAACAACACGGGCTGGGCAAGTGTTCCAGTGATATCCAAATGGCCCTGAACAATAAGATACTTCGACCAGTGGGATTCGGGTGAGTCAACCGTGACACCGGCGGCGATGGTGAGCGTAACTCCGGGTTGAACGATCACATCGTCCGTCATGTAGTGCGTGGCTCCCGCGCACCAGGTCTCATCGGCTGTGATGAGGCCTTGATGAAAATAATCAGCTGTACAGGGGCTCGCGGCGGCCTGCGCTTTTTGGGCAGGCGATAAACTTCCAAACAGGACCATGACTGGGATCAGCCAGCAGAACAAAGCTTTGAAAAAGAACGGGGATTTATTCATCAGATTTCTCCATTACATTGATTTGAAAAATTTATTTAGCAGGGTGGTTCGTGAGTGTTAGATCGGAGTCGTTTTCATTTTGTGCTGTCGTATCAGGCAAATTCATGGCCTCCTCATTTGATAGCTGACGAATTAGATTAAGCAATTCCACATTGTTTTTGAATGGAAAAGTTTTGCGCCCGGGCAGTGCTTGAAGACCGCCGCAGATTTGCTCCTTCATTTCAAGATCCATATACAGGTGCAGGATAAAAGTCTTGATCAGTCGCATCGTCTCTCCAATGGACTTAATTTACTAAAAAGGTTTGCCACTCGATTGCCAAAAATGGGGAGTTACATATAGTTTTTTTCGCTTATCTCATAAACAAGTAAATTTTTCATCGAGAATTGCGGGGGAAGATCAAATTTTCTGTTTACCAAATCATGCGATTCTCTGTGGAATCAAAAAAATGGATTGGAGACCAATATCTCCAATCCATTTTTTCAGCCCGCTGGTTACATGAACTTTATTTTCCAGATCGTTTTCGGACTTCGGTATAAAGTTGCTGCAATTCCTTTTGCGGCGCGATACCCAATTCTTTGTCGAGTATTTTTTCCAGGCGCTGATATAACTTGATCGCAGTGACTCGATCACCTAATTCCATTGCCGCACGCATGCCCAGTTCAACTGCCTGTTCTTGCCAGGAATTGTGCAGCAAAATACGCCGCGCAAAATCAAGGCATTCTGATGCAGCCCCGGCTTTCAACCTGTCAGCTGCCAAAACAAGGAGAGCCTGTTCAAACTGATCGGCAAAATGCTGACGGAGAATAATTGTCCATTCAGTATATTCATACATCGGGAGATATTTCCCTTGATAAATCTCAGCAGCCTTCTCCCAATCCTTGTTCTGAATAAGCTGTTCGAATTCCAAAAAATCAATTACAGAATGAGGAGGAAGGATCAAGGTCACTCTTTCCTCACCGACTTCGAGATAACGACATGGGAAACGGCGGTCAGGTAAATCCGGTTCGAGCAGACGCCGCAAAGCGGAAATGGCGTGATGATAAAAATCAACCGCCGCCTGGGGATCTTTTTCGGGACACATTGCCTCGGTCACCTGCCCAGCCGACAGTGTATACCCCGGACTTGAAAGGATCAGCGCGAACAGTTCACCGGCCCGCCGCTGACGAAGGCTCTCTTTCGAAATCTGACCTGACCCGATCTGGAGTGTAAACTGTCCCAGGGTTTTCACTCGCAGCCGCGGCGGTGGGACGCGCATCAACACTTCAAATAAAGTCGCGCTTGTTTTACTGAGAAGCGGGTTTTCTGAATCCAGCGTATTTGCGATCCATGGAATAACCAGCGAGCGTTCCTGTTCAATAAGAAAATCATACCCATGATCCAATATCAACTGTACAACCTGCGGCCAGAACATATTGGCATCCGCTTTCTTCTGTGTAGAAAGCAAGGCTGCCAAATAAAGACTGGCACGCGTCAGATCAAAATTAGCACGCAACTGCTCAGCAATCTCAAGCGCGGAGCGCAAATCTTTTTCCGCCCCAGACAGATCACCATTTTCGATCTTGGTCCGCCCGCGCTCGATCAACGCAATCCCCTGAAATTGACGGTAATTCATCCGCACGCTGACTCTGACCGCATCATTCGCCCAAGTTAGGGCTGTGGGAATATCCTTCACCGCCCGATGAAGGCGGCAAAGACCCAGCCGCACCTCAACGTTTAGACCGGGGTCGCCGGTTGACTCAGCAATGGAGCGGACATGGTCATAAAGAGCAAGGATGGTTGTTGTAGTAGTTTCGTCCGGAGATAAAAGCCCGGCACGCAGACAGCAATAAAACCCCTCGCCAAGCGAATCGGGAGAAACCACCTTTTCCATTTGATCGGCAATCTGATTCGCCAATTTGTCTTGACCGGTACTCCAGTAAACCCAGGCAATATCAGAGAGCGGAAACCAGAGTTCATCATTCAATCCCAACGCCTGTGCCTGAGCAAGCGCCTCCCTACCGGCAGCCAGGCACAGGTCAAATTGACCGCGCGGCCAATAAATATTCGTTGCCAAACTATGCAGGCATTTATAAAGTGTATAGCGATAGTCAAGTTCGCGCGCCAGATCAACGGCCTGATGATAATAATTTTCTGCCGCTTGCGGGTCACCAAGTTCAGCGGCGCAATTCCCCATGATGCGCAATGCATCACATCTCATTAAAGAATCGGCGGGAGCATCACGCAGAACTTCTTCTACTAACACCTGCGTTTGAATGTATCGTCCCTGCCGAAAATGAAGATGCGCTAAACGGATGAGCGCAATTGCTATCTCATCCGACTGTCCCATCAAGCGCGCCGCCTCCAATGCGGTGTTGGCACTGCGGACCGTAACTTTTTTTTCCGATGGCTCGAAGACTACACCAGCATCTATCCGCGCAAAAGCAACAATCTCTTTCATAGCATTTTAGTATCCACGTAGAGGGTCATTACAGATCATAAAAGATATATGGTACTTTTTATCTTTTTATGGAACAAACAAGCAGGTTATGATCGATCTAAAACTCAAGCCCTCCAAATATATTAATTGAATTGCCGCGTTCTTATTCAATCGTTTTTAGTATAAACCTAAAGAAGCACAAATCAAGTAATATTTATCATTCGATCTGCAAAATAATAGAACCGCAAGAATTCTTGCGGCTCTATTATTTTCATTTATTTCATCTCGTTTTACAAATCGAATAAATTCAACGATAAAGCCTTTATCACAGAACCAAACTTAATAAATAACATGGCTATGCTTCCCAAAGCATAGCCACGCAATCAACTCTTACATAATACGATCAGTATTTATTTATGGGATTCCATCCCAATTACCCGCGATGGGCATGTCACCAGGGTTCCCCAGCGCAAAGACAATATCCGCAAAACCGATCGTGTTGCTGTTCCTCAGCAGGAACTGGGCATTGCGATAGACACCAATCGTGTCGATCCCGTCATTGTTCCAGTCACCCGTTACAGGCATGTCGCCCGCCAATCCATAGTTGATCGCAATGTCCGCGAAGCCTGTGGTATTGAGGTTCTTCAGGAAGATCACCCCGTTACTCGGGCGGAAAACACCCGTCGTATCCAGGCCGTCTCCGTTCCAATCTCCCGCGATGCCCACATCACCGGGATTGCCGAGGAAGAAACTCATATCAGCCGCTCCCGCGGAATTGCTATTGCGCAGCCGGAATTGTCCATTGCTGTAAACACCGATGGTGTCCACCCCATCTCCGTTCCAGTCCCCGACAACCGGTTGATCGCCCGGCGTGCCGAATGGAATGACAAGATCAGCAAAACCCAGTGTGTTGGAGTTGCGCAGATAGAAGGAACCGTTGCGGTAGATGCCGATGGTGGCGGTGCCATTCCCATCCCAATCACCTGCTACAGGATAATCCCCGCTCAACCCATAATTGATCGCCACATCCGCAAAGCCGCTCGTGTTGGCATTCTTCAGGTACAACAACCCATTACTCGGACGAAACACCCCGGTCGTATCGCCGCCTGCGGATTTGGTTATCGTATAAACTTCTCCCGTTATAAAGTTGCCATCACCTACACCCGCCCCGCCCAGCGGGTTTGATGCTCCATCCACAATTGAATTGTTGTCCACCACATTCAAGCGGATCGTGCCGTTGCCTGTTCCCGTGTTGACTGTGACAGTGTAGAGACTGCCCGTGCCGCTGACCCCGCTTACGGTTGCGCCAGAGGCACCAGTTTTGGTCAAACTAAAATCGCTAACATCCACACCTGTCACTGGTTCAGAAAAATTGACCGTGAAGTTTACGCTGGCAAGATTGGTGGGGTTGGCATTGACGCGGGTGATGGAGGAAACTATGGGCGCGATAGCATCACCACTAAGCAGGCTGACGATGTTGCTGGCGCCGCGTCCGGCGATGAGGCGGTTGCGAAACGCATCAAAGGAAAAATCGCTGACGCCACTTGCCACTGTGCCGAGAACGCTGTTGGCAGACGTGACCAGGCCGACTGTGCCGCCGATCCCATTGGCGAGGGTCACGGCGCTGGCATCAATAACCGCTCCCGCCGGGTTGTCCCACGAGGGATGCGCCACCGCGAAGCTGCCATTGGTCAATGCCATCGTGCCAAAGTCGCCAACTTGGTCATTTGCCGTCCCACCGACGAGCGAGTTGACGGGCGTAACCAGGCCAACCGTGCCGCTGCTCCCATTTCCCCACGTCACCGCCCCGACATTCACAATCGCTCCCGCCGGGTTGTCCCACAATGGACTCGCCACCACATAGTTGCCGTTGGTCAATGCCGTCATCTCTCCGAAGCCAACCTTGTCACTTGCCGCGCCGCCGATAAGTGAGTTGCTGGGCGTAACCAGGCCGACCGTGCTTCCGTTCCCGTTACCCCATGTCACTGCCCCGACATTTGACACGGATCCGTTCGGGTTGTCCCAATCTGGGCTGCTGACCACATAATTGCCGTTGCTCAATGCCGTCACTTCGCTGCCGCCGACCAGATCATTTGGCGTGCCGCCGATGAGTGAGTTGCTGGGGCCGACCGGGCCGAACGTGCTTCCGTTCCCATTGCCCCACGTCGCAGCCCCGACATCTACAATCGCTCCCGCCGGATTATTCCAATTCGCACTCTGCACGATATAGTTGCCGTTGGTCAATGCCGTTACGCCGAAGTTGCCAACCAGATCGTTTGCTGTGCTGCCAAACAGCGAGTTGCCCGAGGTAACCAGGCCGACCGTGCCGCCTGTCCCGTTGCCCCACGTGGCAGCCCCCACATTGGATACGGAACCCGTTGGATTATCCCAATTCCGGCTGCTAACCACATAGTTGCCGTTGGTCAACGCCGTCACGCCGTTGCTGCCAACATTGTCATTCGTCCTCCCGCCGATGAGCGAGTTGCCTGAAGAGACCAAGCCAACCGTGCCGCCATTGCCGTTGGCCCACGTCGCGGCCCCCACGCCCGCAATCGCTCCCGAGGGATTGTCCCAGGATGGGCTGCTGACCACATAGTTGCCATTGCTCAAGGCCGTCACACTTCTGTTGCCGACCGCATCACTTGTCGTGCCACCGATGAGCGAGTTGCTGGAGGAGACCGCTCCGACCGTACCGCCGTTTCCGTTGCCCCACGTCACCGCCCCGACATCTCCAATCGCTCCCGATGGATTGTCCCAATTTTGACTCCGCACCACATAGTTGCCAGTGGTCAAGACAGTCACGCCACTGCTGCTAACAAAATCACTTGCCGTGCCGCCTATGAGCGAGTTACTTGGGGAGACCAGGCCGACCGTGCCGCCGTCCCCATCCCCCCACGTCACCGCCCCGACGCCCACAATCGGTCCCGAGGGATTGTCCCAATTCGAACTGCTGACCACATAGTTGCTGTTGGGTAATGCCGTCACGCCGCCGATGCCAACAAAGTCACTTGTCGTGCCGCCGATGAGCGAGTTGATGGATGTGACCAGGCCGACTGTGCCGCCGTTCCCGTTGCCCCACGTCGCCGCCCCGGCATCCACAATCGCTCCCGAAGGATTGTCCCAAGATGGACTGCTGACCACATAGTTGCCGTTGGTCAATGCCGTCACACTATTGATACCAATCACGTCACTTGCCATGCCGCCGACGAGCGAGTTGCCCGCCGAGACTACGCCGTTACAGCCCGTCACCGCGCTGCACCAGGTTACCGCCCCGGCGTTCAAAACCGTTCCCGTCGGGTTGTCCCAAAGTGAACTTGTCACCACAAAATTGCCGTTGGTCAAGACCGTCACGGCATCGCTGCCAACCTGGTCATCCGCCGTACTGCCTTTCAGTGTGCTGATCACTGCGAGCGTCGCCCCATTATATAAGTAGACCGCGCCGACGTTTGCTGCGCCGCTCGGAATGCTGAAAGACGGGTCGGTCACAACGAAATTGCCATTCGGCAATGCCACTACTCTAGTGCCAAACGATCCGCTGCCTGCCGGCCCGTTGATATCGGTCTGCGCCGCGTAGGCCGAGGTGACAGTCAGCGCGCTGCCGATCAGTGAAGCCAGCAAAGCGAAAAGCGTAAAAATATTAAAGATGGATTTGGAACGGATTTTCATGATGCGTTTCTCCTGTTTCTGGGTATATCAGGTTCAAATTCCCCCAAGGTTTTCACAGGAGAGATATTCAATTTCGACATACTGGATAATATTTGTAAACATTGCACTTCATATCCACGTTCTAAAAAGGCAGCAATATTAATCGTATCAAGGGCTGTCCTCCCATTGGACAGCCCTTGATGTATTTCTTTTAGCAGTCGCTACCGTACGTAGTATTGAGTAAACATCCTCACGCCTAAAGGCGGAGGGTTTTATCCCTAGCCCGTTAGGGCTGAGACAAGGCAGGTTTACAACTGCCCTGTCCCGAATATTTCGGACCGTTGTGTCCCTGGCGCAGAAATCCACATTGGACACACAGAAATTGAGTTTTCGATTGCCTTATCAACACAACCACATTGGGGCAGGGAAGTGTTCCTTGGATCCAAAGATCACAGGACCCCAGCCCGCGTAGCTAATGTATTGTCTCAGAAAACGACCAGTTGGCATGTCTCGCCTCTGCTGCGTTACCGTTACCCGTTCACGGATACCCCCATTCTTCGAGGGCAATGGCGCGTGGGTGTCATACGCAATTTGTACGATCCCTTGCTGACGTGTGGTTGGTTATTTTTTGGAAACGGCCGCGGAACTTTTTGAGTTTTCGTCTGGCAGACTTCGAACCGTTCCGCAGGTCGCGCCAAACTTTCGGCGAGTATCCTCAACTGCCCAAACCCCCCCGCACCCGAGTCCTATGCCGAGATCATTCCAAGACCCCTTCAACGTCTTGTTTGGGTGTCTCCCTCGCAGCTACCATCAGGTAGAACCTGCCTTTGACCATGCAAGATCCTTTCCCCATGTTGGCCTTTGAGCAATTCAGCTGGCGCTGCCGCAGGCAAAGACACTTTGTCTGCTGCCACTGTCCAGAATTCAACCAGCCTGTCCGTTTAGGTCGGATGCGATTATCAGCGATCGCGCCATGCGGTTTGAAAGTCCGTTTGGCTTTCTGCCAGCTTGAGGCGTCAGCGACCTTGAAAGCGGCCCCCAAAGTTGCGAAGCCGTGCCGGGGAGGCAGGAGTTTTGAGCGCGTTCCGCCATGTACATCATATAGAAATGCCGGGAAAAGGCCCCCCCCCCCCCGAGGTCTCGATGATCAAGTGCGGACGACTCGCCGCGCCAGTGAAGATAGGGGGAGGCGGCTGCGTTGGGCTTACCGTTGCTGGGATTGGTGTAATTTACAGCTTCGGCGTGGTTTTGGTGGAATGGGTGTTAAAGTTGGGATGGGAGTTTCAGTTGATGCAGATGTAGTTGCCGACGCTCAAGCCGCCAATACAACGGCCAAAAACGCAATGAACATTATCTTTTTCATTTTTACTCCTTTATCTATTTGGTTTGAAGTTTCAGAAGGTCTTTATTGCATCATGTTCCACCTTTGGAGTGTAATTTGTTTTACGGGGTATATCTTTGCTTCTCCCCCATAAGATGTTAAACATCGTTTGTCAAATCACTTTATGTTCAAGCATCAAGTGTTTGGCTTATTTAGTGTTTGTGTCAGCCCATCAGCCACCACTTGACCTTCATCCATCACGATCGTGCGCGGAAATAACTCCTGCACCAATTTCATATCATGAATATTCGGCAATCCGCTCTGCAAATAAAATTGAATCGGCAAAAAGCTTTCACTACAAAACCAAACTTAATAAATAACATGGCTATGCTTCCCAAAGCATAGCCATGCATTAACCTTTCACAAAATACGATCAGTATTTATTTACGGGACCCCATCCCAATTACCTGAGATCGGCATGTCGCCAGGGTTTCCCAAACCAAACACAATTTCTGCAAACCCGATCGTATTACTGTTGCGCAACAGGAACTGGGCGTTGCGATAGACACCGATTGTGTCTATCCCGTCATTGTTCCAATCACCAGTTACAGGCATATCACCCGCTAACCCATAGTTGAGTGCAATATCCGCAAAGCCTGTCGTGTTGGCGTTCTTCAGGAAGATGATGCCATTGCTCGGGCGGAACACTCCAGTGGTGTCCATCCCATCTCCATTCCAATCGCCTGCGATACCTACATCACCGGGATTGCCGAGGAAGAAGCTCATATCAGCCACTCCCGCGGAGTTGTTATTGCGCAGCAGGAATTGTCCATTACTGTAGACACCTATGGTGTCCACTCCATCCCCATCCCAATCCCCGGCGACCGGCTGATCGCCCGGTGTGCCGAAGGCGAAGACAATGTCTGCGAAGCCAAGGGTATTGGAGTTGCGCAGATAGAAGGAGCCGTTACGATAGATGCCGATGGTAGCTGTACCGTCGCCGTTCCAATCGCCTGCTATTGGATAATCTCCCCCAGTACCGTAGTTGATCGCCACATCTGCAAAGCCGGTTGTGTTGGCATTCTTCAGATACAACAGCCCATTACTCGGACGGAATACTCCAGTTGTATCGCCGCCCGCAGGTTTGGTTATTGTATAGACTTCACCCGTTGCGAAGTTTCCATCACCTACTGCCGCTCCGCCAAGCGGATTGGATGCCGCATCCATAATGGAATTATCGTCCACCACATCCAGGCGGATCGTGCCATTACCCGACCCCGTGTTAACGCTAACTGTGTATGATGTTCCCGATACAGGTGTTACGCTTGTGATAGATGCGCCTGTAATGCCACTGGTGGTGAGAGTAAAATCATTGAAGGGCAAAGCCGTATCCACTCCCGTTACCGGTTCAGAGAATGTAACTGTAAAATCTACAGAAGATGCTGAAGTCGGGCTTATGCTGGCACGAGTGATACTTAGAATGGTCGGCGGTATGATCTCACTATTCTGAAACTTTGCTATGAAGATATCAGTTAACCCTACACTCGTAAGTTCGCTCACACCTAGCCCGGGATCAAAATCCACCGTCAGGCGAAACCCGCCAGTCACATACAGATTATCATTAGCGTCTAAAACAATCCCCCTCGAGAGATCAGCTTCCACGCTGCCCAATCCCTTTACCCAGACAAAGTTCCCATTTCCATCCAATCTTGAAACAAAAATATCCGTGCTCCCCGCGCTGGTTAGATCAAAGACGTCAGTTCCAGGATCAAAGTCAATTGTGTCTCTATAAGATCCTGTGAGTATGAGATTACTGTTTGAGTCTGCAATGATCCTATAAGTACCATTTTCATTACCTGTCCCGCCAATACTTTTTGCCCAAACAAAATCACCATTGCTGTCCAGCTTGGAAATGAAGATATCGTTGAGCCCTGCACTGGTAAGATTGAGTTCTCCTGCACCGGGATCAAAGTCAGCAACATCTTCAAAGTAGCCAGTTGTGTACACATTACCGCCCGGGTCCGTGGCAATGGCTGTGCCAAATTCATTTCCTACTCCTCCCATGCCCTTTGCCCAAACAAAATTACCGTTGCCATCCAATTTTGAGACGAAGATGTCACCAAACCCACCTGAAAAAGTCAGGTCAGATACGCCTACACCAGGGTCAAAATCAACTGTGCCAATAAAATAACCTGTTGTATACACATTGGAATTTGAGTCAACAACGATATCATAACACTGTTGAGCATCATCAAGCCCCGTGTCTCCTATGCCCCTCGCCCAAATTAAATTTCCGTTCATATCGAATTTATCAATAAAAATATCCGTTGATCCACCGACGCTAGAAAGGGTAGTGGTTCCCAGACCGGGGTTAAAATCCAAGATCCCATAATAAAAACCAGTCATATATATATTGTTATTACTGTCAGTCACGATCTTCCAACTTTGCCCCCCGCCGCTTGGTCCGCCCAGGCTCTTGGCCCATACAAAATTGCCACCACTGTCTAATTTCGAAAAGAACATGTCAAAACAGACCACACAAGACGAGCTATTAAAACTTGTGATATTGAATGCATCCACGCCAGGATCAAAGTCTATTGTGCCGGTAAAGTAGCCGGTCATATAAACACTGCCACTTGAATCTACAGCGATACTCATAGCACCATTATCATCGAGTGTTCCACCTATGTTCCTTGCCCAGACGACGCTGCCAGCATTATCTAATTTGATAATAAAAATATCGGTACCGCCATTACTAGTGAGATTGGCTTCGCCAGGACCTGGGTCAAAATCCACACTTCCAACAAAAGTTCCAAATATATATATGTTCCCGTTTGACTCAATGGCAATGCTCTTGCCTAACTCGCTGCTCACCCCACCGAGACCTTTTGCCCAAACGAGGTCACCGCTGGCATATTGCGGACTGGCGACTGGATAGGTAATATAGTCCGGCTTTGCAAAAATAACATCCGGATTCGCAGACAACTCTGCTACTAGCGTGTTGACATCATCACCAGGTTTCAACTTTGTTTTATAGGTCTGCGTCTGCGGGCTGGCCGCAACACTCCTGCTTTGATCCGATTTGGAACTGACTGGTTGAACATTCGCAAATGTCATCAAGAACAACAAGGTGGCTACTGTGATCAAGGCAAGTTTATTCATTGTATGCACGGGTCCCATCCTTATAAGGTGTTCACTTTTTTTGAAAGAGCCTCAGGTGAAATTATCCCCGCTTTTCTACAAGAAGTATAGAGAATTAGATGGTTACGTACAAGTAATATTATTCACAACTTTGTAATGACTAATGACAACTTTGGCAACAGTGTCGAGAGATGAATTCAGGAGGTACTTACTGGCACCTTTACTCTTCAAGCTATAATCTTTTTATCTATTTATACTTATTATATTCTTACTATGGCTTCTCCAACCCATGCGCCGTCAACAACTCTTCGTTCTCCAATATCTCCATCGTCAGCCCATCGGCCACGATATTGCCATCGTCCATCACGATCGTGCGCGGAAATAATTCCTGCACCAGTCGCATATCATGTGTGGAGACCAGCATCGTGATCGGCAGTTCGCGCAGTAAATTGATCAATGTCCTGCGCGCCCGCGGATCGAGTCCAGCGGACGGTTCATCCAGGATCAAAACGCTCGGGTTCATGGACAAGACTGTCGCAATGGCGATCCGTTTTTTCTCGCCAACACTTAAGTGATGTGACAGGCGGTCTTTGTAGGAAGTCATGCGCACCGCTTCGAGCGCAGAGTCCACCCGCGCGCGGACTTCCGCTTCGGGCAGCCCCATATGCAGCGGGCCAAAAGCCACATCCTCGAACACGGTCGGCGAGAAGAGTTGGTCGTCGGGATTCTGGAACACGAGTCCCACCATGGAACGGATGACAGGCAAATTGTCACGCGTGAGGCGCAGACCGCTCAATTCGATCTCGCCCTTCCCTTCGAGGATCCCATTCAGGTGCAGCATCAACGTCGACTTGCCCGCGCCGTTCGGCCCCACCAACGCAACCTTATCGCCGTCGCACAATTTGAATGACACGCCATGCAGGGCGGAATGTCCGTCTGGATAAGAGAAGTGCAGGTCGCGCACTTGCAGCACATCGCCTTCACATTCGGGATATGAAATTTTTCAGAAGCATGTGTAATTGGCATTAGAACCGTCCCACGAATTGCATAGCAAGAATAAATAGAAAAGCGGCCGCGCCATACGCCCAATCACGGCGGTGAAGTTCATGCGCATTCAACGTCCGCAGTTGACCGGCATAGCCGCGCGCCAGCATCGCATTATAGATTCGATCGCTGCGCTCATAGCTGCGCAGGAAGAGTTGACCTGCCATGTTACCAGACACTCTCGCCCGCCATAGCACGCTTCCACCTGACCTTTGACCTGCCGCGGCCGCCGAACGAGATTGTCTCGCCCGAAGCAATCGCATCACTTCATCCGTCAGCACGAACAGGTAGCGATATAAAAACGCGATAATGGTCGTGAGAATGGCAGGCACTCGCAAATGTTCAAAGGCGTGAATAAGGTCAGGGAAACGTGTCGCCGCCACCAGCAGTATCGCCGCCTGCACCGATAACCATGAACGAATGACAATGCTGACAAAGCGCAGCAACCCGGCATCTGTGATCGTAAAGTCAGACATCATAAAATGAAATTGAAAGATCGAGTTGCCAGGAACAGAAAATAAAACTGTCACCGCCACCAACGCAAAGGGCAATGCAATGAAGGAACGTCGGAAGGTATATCCCAGTCCAAGATCAGACAGCGCATTGCCGAGGATCAGGAAAAGCCAGGCCAACCCAAAAGCAGTCCATGCGCCATCGGGCAGCAAGGCGTTTGAAAGAATGAAAGCGATCACCACCACCACTTTAATGCGTGGATCAAGGCGATGGAGTGCGCTGTCGTGATGATGATAACGGTCGAAGGCGTCTGAATGCATGGCGATTTACGATTTATGATTTACGATTTTGGTTTGCAGGAACGCCCAGCGATAAAAACGATTGCCAGAACTACGATGACCCCGATCGCTCCCGCAACAATGGTTGAGAGGGGTGTTGCTCCCAGAAATGGGATCGTGTAATCGGGAATGACTTCGTACGGCGCCGTTTGGGCGATGTTGATAAAACCGAGATCCTCGGCAACACGTTCAAGTCCATCAGGGCTGGCAGATGCAAAAGGTGAAAGCAGGACAACTGCCAGCGTGATCAAGACACCGGTCAATATCCAGCCTTTACTGCCTTGAGCAGATTCTGATCCCTCGCCCAAAAGATCGGGGCGGGACCGCAAGATGAAAACTATAGCCGCGACGGTGATCAATGCTTCGCCAAGCCCGATAAACGCATGAACGAACAACATGGCGGGGACAATGATCTGCACTTCCGCGTTTCCACTTAACCAAATTTGGAGAGCAGTGGATAGTGCTCCAGTCATCACAGACAGCCAGGCCGCCACACCGATCACCGCGAGTTTCACGGGGCGATTACTTCCAAGGACAGAACGATACAAACCATAGCCAACCGCGCAGGTCAGGATGCCCATATTAAGGATGTTCGCGCCCATCACGATCAATCCGCCGTCTTGAAAGAGCAGTCCCTGCACCGCGATGACAGCGGTCATCACCAACATGCCAGCCCACGGGCCGAGCGTAATGGCCGCCAGCACGCCGCCGAGCAAATGTCCCGAAGTTCCGCCGAGGACCGGGAAGTTGATCATCTGCGCCGCAAAGATGAAAGCGGCCATGACTCCCATCAATGGGACTTGTTTTTCGCCAAGCGATTTATTCGTACGCGAGATGGCGACCCCAAGAGTCACAGCCGTGATGGCCCAGCAGATCAGGGAAACGGCGATGCTCAGAAAATTATCCGGGATGTGCATGGGAACGGGGGAATACAACATATTGTTCTCCTTTTAAATCGTCGCTGCGGCCCCCCCCCCGCTTGTTCCACGGGGGAACAGCCCCCCCCACAAAAAGGGACCCCCCCCAAAAAACCCCCCCCCCCAACGACATTATTTATGATTGACAATCCAAACACAAACCAAAGAAAGTGACATGGCTGGAATCCAACTTGTAACCAGTGGATGTCTCAAGCTGGCGATACAAAAGTTCCAGTGGAGCGTGTTCCACTTCAACAGTCTTGCCGCATTGATGGCAGATCAAATGGTGATGCTGATTCTCCGCCAACTCGTAAACGATCTTTCCATTGCCTACATGGGCAGCCAGCAGCAGCTTTTTTTCAGCGAGATCTTCAAGCGTGCGGTAGACCGTCGGCTCGGTAAGGCCCGGAAATTCCTTGCGCGCCTGCTCATAGACTTGTGTCGGCGAAAGGTGTCCACCGGAATGATGGAGCACATGCAGGATCGCATTTCGTTGAGGTGTCATGCGCAGTCCTTGAGCACGCAGGCGAGGGGCAAAATTAGTGGTACAAGTCATCAAAACTCCTTATTGCAACTTCTTACAATAATAGAACAACACAACTGATTAATTCTTACCTTGAAATAAAAAATCCTCTTTCTTCTTTGTATTTAAGAAGAACGAGGAAAGAAGTATCAAACCAGGGCTAAATATTTTTACTCTACGGCTCCCATACGTAATGCACGAACGCAGCGAGCATTGGTTTACCACTACTCATATCCATGCCTACAGCCCAGGTCTGCCAGTCCAGTCCGCCATACGCGTCGGTGCCGGGGAAATGCACGGAATAATAATTGAGTTCTTTATATGGCCAGGCGGGGACATAGCTCGCGCCGCCTAATTTGAGTTGATTACATTCAAGCACAGCCGTTGGTGTAAATACAATTTGAAGCGATGGCAGGATGATCTCCTGAAATGAGCCGAATGTGGATTGTCCACTTCCAAATGAAAGTCCCCAATCGGCCTGGAATGTGGTTTCAAAAACGAACAGCGCATGCTCCACATCATAGTTGACCACATTGCCGTCACGATAAAAACGCACATCCATGCCCTCGCTTGGCGAGACAAGTGATGAGAGCAGTTTTCCATCCTTGTCCGCGACCGCCTTTCCAAAGGATGCGATCAGTTCGCGCACACGCGGATCATCGCAAAATGGCGTTGCCGCGCCCGGCGTCGCAACTTGTGTCCCAACCGCATTTGGAGTTGATGTCGGTGTGGCAACCTGTGTCAGCAGCGAGATGGGAGTAAATGTCGGGGCGACAATCCCTGTCGGTTGGGGGGTATCAGTCGGCAGCGCGGTGGGAGACGGAGGCACATCCACAGGAATGGAACAACCCGCAAGCGCCAGCATGATCAGAACAGGCAAAAATAATCTACGTTTCATTTATGCTCCTTTCTTGATTTGATTGTACTCTTTTTTATTCATTGACATTTTATTTGTTCTGCATATAATCAGCAAAAATATCAAGGCTGTGACGAGGAAAAGTAAGTTTGCACGACGGTTCAGAGAGCAGGCGATATACGGTGAGAGACCTGCCCGAAACGACAAAACTGAATGGCCCTTCGAGCCGCGGAAATGAAAAGGCAAACACCTGAGTATGTTTCGACGGGATGCTCCCGTTATAGAGCTAGAGCATAAACCTTTTGGTCGTGCTTGATAGAGTGAGGCTGGCTTCCCGTTGCATCAACACGGGAATTTTTGTAAATAACCGCTTGTCAGCCTAAGTTGGGTGGTACCACGGATGCGAATCATACAGCGTTCGTCCCTTTTGGGATGAACGCTGTATTTTTTTATCCCCTCACCCGCCCCACGGGAGAGGAGTAAACAAAGGAGAAACGATGAACCTCACGCCTCAATCTGAACCGCAGGAAATCAATTTGCAGGAACGCGCCGTTGAAACCCCGAGCGATAATTCCCTGCCCGCCGCGCAAGTGATCGATGATCAAAGCAATGACGCTGAATTCAACTCCGCGCCGCGCTTTGTGCCATAAATATTTTTTGGAGGAACCCATGAACGAACAGACCCGCTTTCAATTGAACGAAACCGACCTGCCGAAATTCTGGTACAACATCTATGCGGACAGCCCGGTTCCGCAGACCCCGGTGCTGCATCCCGGCACGCTGGAGCCAGTCACGCCAGACTTTTTGTCTGTGCTCTTCCCGATGGACCTGATCATGCAGGAGATCAGTACCGAACGCTATATCGAGATCCCAGAGGAAGTACGAGAGATCTATAAACTCTTCCGCCCCACCCCGCTCCTGCGCGCGCGCAGATTGGAAAAGGCGCTCGGCACAACCGCGCATATCTACTACAAATATGAAGGCGTATCGCCTTCAGGAAGTCACAAGCCTAACACGGCCATCCCGCAGGCTTTTTACAACAAGATCGCCGGCACAAAGGCCATGACCACGGAAACCGGCGCAGGTCAGTGGGGCTCGTCGCTGGCATTCGCATGCAATGTTTTTGATATTGACCTTGAAGTGTACATGGTGAAGATCTCGTATCAGCAGAAACCATACCGCCGCAATTTGATGGAAACCTACGGCGCGCGCGTCTATGCCAGCCCGACAGAACTGACAAATTATGGACGCTCTGTATTGGCTGAAAACCCGAACAATCTCGGTTCGCTTGGCATCGCCATTTCAGAAGCCGTCGAAGCCGCAGCCTCATCCAACGGTACAAAGAAATATGGATTAGGCTCGGTGTTAAATCATGTGCTGCTGCATCAGACTGTGATCGGTGAAGAAGCCTTGAAACAAATGGATATGGCCGATGAATATCCGGATGTGGTCATTGGCTGCGTGGGCGGCGGATCGAACTTCGCGGGAATTGCATACCCGTTCCTGAGAGAGAATCTCAAGAATGGCAGGCGTACCCGTCTGGTAGGCGTGGAGCCGACTGCGACTCCCACACTGACAAAAGGCGTGTACACCTTTGATTATGGTGACACCGCGAAGATGGCTCCCATCGTCAAAATGCATACTCTCGGTCACGACTTCATGCCGCCCGGCATCCACGCGGGCGGATTGCGCTATCACGGCATGGCTCCCAGCATCAGCGCACTTCATGATGCGGGTTTCATAGACGCGGTGGCAGTCAAACAAAAAGAAACTTTTGAAGCTGCGATCCAATTCGCGAAAGCGGAAGGAATCGTCCCTGCGCCCGAATCTGCACATGCGGTGCGTGTGGCGATCGATGAAGCATTGGATGCAAAAGCCAAAGGTGAGAAGCGCGTGATCCTGTTCAACCTGTCAGGTCATGGCAATTTTGATATGGCGGCGTATGAATCCTACCTCAGCGGAAAGCTTGAGGATTACGAGTATCCTGCCGAGGCGGTGAAAGAATCGATGAGTAAACTTCCGCAGGTGAATCTGCCGTCATAATTCCATCCAGTCAAATAAAAACGGAGGACGGCTCAACTTGAGCCGTCCTCCGTAAGTTTAATGGGGTCACAGTTAAGCGGAATTCTGTTCACCAAATACAATGACAACGATATGCTGGTTGAGAAATTTCAATGACTGCGATTCAACGGGTATCACCTGACCCAGCGTATACCCACCCGCAATTGGAATGTTCGTTCCCAGGATCTCCTGGACAGCTTCGATCTCCACCCCAGGCTGGGCTTTCAACAGCATTTGCCAGGCCACGTCAACCAGCACAAGGGCAAAGGCAGGCTTCGCGTCGCCAAGCTGCAAAAGCGCCTGCTGCGTGGCTTGTCTGGCGGCACGCTCACAGGCACTGCGGCTGCCTACCATTAAATAAGCATCGATCCCTTCACGGATGGCGGAGTTCATGCGGAAACTGCCATCTGCTTCCACTCGAATGGGCGAACGCACGAGCAGGTCTTCGCCCTGTTCAACGCCAAGCGGATATAAACGTGTCATGTAACTTAATGGAGGGAATGCCCAATCCCGCGCGGGATAACCAAAAAGGCCCGCATAAGTTTCAGAAGCAGGGCGGCCATCCAATGTACGCAGCCAGAATCCACGAGACCGCGTGACACGGAACTGCCTGCCAACCGCGTCCCAGCCATGGTCTGCTCCGATGGCTATCTTTAGATTCCCGCGCAAGAACGCTGCCGCCAATCCGCCGGCGCCGCTTTGATTACCGGCCATTTGGTATGTATTGCCAGTGTGCAGATCGCCGCTGGATAGCCCGCCAAAGACATTTCCCCCCGGGGATATCGCGCCGCAGAATTGTTCGGCATCACCGTTAAATCCATCCGCAAAGAATAGAATGGATTGACGTTCCCCGCGCTCCGCAGCGTGTTTTTCGATCTTTGCGGCAGTTTCACGGCCTGACTGGGCATAGCCCGGAAGCCACAATGTTTCCGCGTGAAAATCGCCGGACAGGAGCGCAACGATCACGGAATGTGGATGCTCCCCTTTACCGGTCAACCCGGAAGGCGAACTAAATCCGATCATGGGAACTTCGACCAACAAACTGCTTACACCATTCAATACTTCACGGGACTGATATTGATGGGAAGAGATCACCACAGCAAAGGCTGGTGTATTTGCGCCCAGACGATTTAAGGCCTGATGCGCGGCCTGTAAACCAGCCTCACGACCATCAAGCGCTTGAGCGACACCCACAGATGAAACCATTGTCATATCAACTCGCTACTCTGACGCAACCGGAATGGTAAAGTGAAAAGCTGTGCCTTTGCGGAATTCGCTCTCGAACCAGATGCGGCCGCCCTGCATTTCAACCAGACTCTTGGTGATGTTCAAACCCAATCCCGTGCCCGGTACCTCGCGCGCTTTTGGATCATCTGAACGGAAGAATTTTTGGAAAACCCTCTGTTGGTCATCCGGGCTCAAGCCAATACCACTATCCTTGACCCACAAGTGAATAACCCGCGCAGCGCCTTCAGGATTCCATTCATTGGCGGTCTCTTCCGCGCCCACCTGGATAAGCCCGCCTTCAGGCGTATATTTATAAGCGTTGCTGACCAGATTGGTAAGCACCTGGCTGACGCGGATGCGGTCAGACCACATGGGTGGAAGATTCTCAGGCGAAACCACCTCAAGGATCTGTTTCTTATCCTCCACCTGACGTTTAATGGAGCGGATCACTTCATCAACAAGCGCGGCAACATCGGTGGCTTTGTAGTCAAGGCGCAAGCGGCCAGCCTCGATCTTGGAATTATCGTTAAGATCCGAAACCAAAGTAGACATGCGCTCAACATTGGATTTAATGGTGTTGAGGAAATTATTCTGCATTTCGTTGACCGTTCCAACCGCTCCGCCCGCCAGCAATTCCGTGTAGCCTTTAATGGAGGTCATCGGGTTCTTCAACTCATGTGCCACGAATGACACGAAATCACTTTTGGCAAGATTAGCGCGCTGAACTTCCCCGTACAGCTGCGCGTTGGAAATGGCGATGGCGGCATGATCAGTAAGACGGGTTAAAAACTCAATATCCACCTGGGAATCGCTTGTACTTTCCAGATGCAGCAGACCGATCACAGCGGTTTCACGACGGATGGGGATGATGATCTGCGTATGCGTCGTGGCGAGCAGTTTCGCATTAGAGTCGGCAACCGCCAAACGCTGCGGCTGGGCTGTTTCCACAGACCGCACCATGGCGGGCAGATCCACTTTCATCGTCTGATCCGGCAGAATCGCCATTCGTTCATCAAAGCCCTGCTGCGACATGACATGCAGATAATTTTCCTCCAGCATGCCGATCAGCCCCGCTTCCGCGCCGGATTGTCTTAAGGCCCAATCCAATGTGATGCGCATGGCGCGATCCATTTCAAGGCTGGCATTTAATTCCCGATCAATGCGCTGCATGACCGAGAGTTCCTCGACACGCGCGGCCAGTTCCTGATCGGTGAGTTCATAAAGACGCGCGTTTTCAATGGCAACCGCAGCCTGACCCGCAAACGCGGTCAGCAAATTTTGATCGTCCTGCACAAAAGGCAGGCCATCACGGCGGTTGATGACTTCGATCACGCCGGTGACGTGATCCTTCGCCTGAAGCGGAACGGCCAAAAGTGAACGACTCGCAAAACCAGTTTGCTGGTCGATCCCTTTGAATCTGGCTGATGTTTGATGCTCCTCGTTCTCGATCACGGGTGCACGGGTCTGCACCGCCCGCCCAACGATACCGGTGCCAACGGGAAGACGCTGCCCGATCAAGTTGGAAGCCACCGGTCCAGTGGTCGCCTTGAAGATCAGATCACTGGTCTGGTCATCCACAAGCAGTAAACTGCCGGCCTCACAATTCAAAATCCCAACTGCGTTCTCAAGAATATTTTGAAGCAGGGGACCCAGTTCCAGAGTGGATGTCAACTGGCGGGTAATTTCATTCAAGGTGGAAAGCTGACGTGCGCGTTGCTCAGTTTCGTCAAGCAGACGCGCCTTCACGATCGCGCCTGCGGTCTGATCTGCGATGGCCTGTAGAAGTTCAAGTTGTCCGCGTGTATAGGCGGTCGCGCTGTCATGATTACCGACGCTGAGCGCACCAATGGACTCCGCGCCGGCATTGAGAGGCACACCCATCCAGGCGAATACATTCTCCAGAATGGGAGAGAGGTTGCGCGCCTGACAATCGCGGATATAGTCCTGGGTATTGATCGGGCGGCCTTTGCGGATCACCTCCGGGCTGAGACCGGAAGTGATTGAAAAAGGCAGATTCTCGCGTTCGGGGATACGCTCATTGTTTTCGACACAAAAACCATAATAGAAATAATCGCTTTTCTTGTTGTACAGCGTGATATGGAAATGCGACGTGGGAATGATCTGCACGGTCTGGGCGTAGATCAGCTCAAGCACATCGTCAAAAGTTAATGTGACATTCACGCCTTGAGAAACACGCGTCAACGCATTCATTTCCTGGATCTGGCGTTCAAGACGCGCAACGGTTTGAACACGTTCGATCGCAACAGATGCCTGATCGCAAATATTCTCGAGGAACCTCAGGTCACGCGGAGTATAAGGTAGACCGGATAAACGCGGACCCAAAGCCAGCCAGCCGTTTTCACGGTGTTTACCGGGCAGGGCAATAAACAAGCGCGCGCCAAGCAACGCCAGCCGCGATTGCTCAGGCTTCAATACGGAAGGCAGTTCGGCGGTATTGTCCAAATATAAGGGCAGGTGTTCCGTTTCAAAATAACGGGCAAACGGACTCGCGGCTGTAAAACGAATTTCGCTGGTGGGGCGGCGGTCTTCGCCGGGCAGGGCCGAGAAAAAATCGTCGCGTGAATCATATGTATAGATGTGGATCCGGCTCGGGCTTAATGTGGATGCGATCTGCTCACGCAGGATCGTTCCAATGGAGTTGAGATCCAGCGCAGTGGCAAGTCTATGGGAGAAACCCTCAAGTTGTTCTGCAAAAGCGCGCTCACCGCGAAAGAAGACCGTATCCACAAGTCTTTGCAACCGGGTACGGATCGGCTCAAGCAAAAGCGCGATAAGAAAAATATATCCGCCGACAAGGTAGGGGTTATTGGAAGGCATGCGGGTATTGAAGATCACGCCCACCCCGCCGGACAATAACGCATAGCCGGTTATCACGATCGCCGTAAGCATAAAATACATAAATCCGCGCCGCACCAGATCATCGGTGCGCAGGAATTTGAAGCGCATAATGTTGTACCCGATCACAGCGGGAAATATGACAATTGGTAAAAACAAATACGGCGAAAAATTAAGTGCCAGCACTCCTCCAAGCGCAAGCCAAACGCTCAAAGGAATAAAGGAAATCAACGCGCCGACAATGATGGCGCGGGACTGCGTTTTCACCACCGGTGACTGCGCGTAAAAAGAGTAATATAGATTCGCGCCAAGCAGGAATAGGACACTCACGGCAACGAATAAATAAATGGCCCGCCAGTAACGGATGTAAGCTGTCGGCTCACTTAAGTTAAAAAGTGTGGGAGTTGCCATCATCGCCATGGCGATGCCAATGAACAGACCGATCCAGCGCAGGTAGGGACGATCGATCATCAAGCGCGGATTCTGCGGGAAGGAAAGCGCAAGCGCGACGATCGCTCCGCCGGCGATGGCGCAGCTGAAGGTCCAGATGATCGTAAATTCGTGAGTCGTTGAGATATTAAAGAAAGCGCCGGTTGCAATGGCAATGGAGGAGGTGAATAATGAAAACGCGCGTCCGGCTGGTTCGTTGCGGCGCAAGCCAAAGATCCATAAACTGAAGATCAGAAAGAGCATACTGATGACAGTTGGGACAATAAAATAAAGATTGACGCCTTGTGATGGGAACGTGTGCAGGGTGATGTCGAGATCGCGGACTTCCCCGTTGATAAACCGTATTGTGACCGGGATAACGTCTCCGGGAAGGTGCTTTCCGATAATTACTTTACGCACATCCGCTTGAGTTTGGACCGGGGTGTGATCCACCGCCACGATCTGGTCTCCACTGGAAACCAGCGCATTGAATTCCCAGGCGCTCCCTTTTTGTGTGGGGCCGGTATCAACAAAAACCAGCGTATGCTCATAAAAAGAACCAATAAAAGGTTCCCTGATCCAGTTTATTGCCAGGTATATACATGCAAAAAAGATAAACAACGCAACTGCCTGGTAGATCAGCACGATCCACGTGAGAACATTGCTGAGCAGTTTATTGGCAGGTATCGCTTCTTGGATCAAACCAGATTGCACAACCTGAGCTTTCATAATGGTCAAATTTTACTCCACAATGCTTTAAGGTGTATGCGACTTTCATGACAAAGAAGAAAGGCCGGTACAAAAAAGAAGAGACCACAACTTAAGTGATCTCTTCTTTTATTACTCCTTGGAAATTGATCTGCTAAATATCCAAATTCCTGACGCTCTTGGCGTGCGTTTGGATGAATTTCTTGCGCGGGTCAACGGCATCGCCCATCAGCATATCAAAGGTACGGTCGGCTTCTGCGGCGTCGTCCACGGTGACAAGCAGCAGGGTGCGGTTGGTGGGATTCATGGTCGTTTCCCACAACTGTTCCGGGTTCATTTCGCCAAGACCTTTGTAGCGCTGAATGCCAACTTTATCATTGCCATACTCTTTGACAGCCTTATCCTTCTCTTTATCGCTGTACGCATATTTGACCTGATTCTTGTAAGCGAGGCGGTACAAAGGCGGCTGGGCAATATACATGTGACCGCCGTCGATCAACTGCGGCATATAACGGAAGAAGAAGGTCAGCAGCAGCGTGCGGATATGACTGCCGTCCACGTCCGCATCCGTCATGATGATGACCCGTCCGTAGCGCAAGCCTTCGAGGTCAAAATTATCACCGATGCCTGTTCCCAATGCTGAGATCAGCGACTTGACTTCATTATTGCCGAGGATCTTATCAAGACGGGCACGCTCAGTGTTGAGGATCTTGCCGCGCAACGGAAGGATCGCCTGAAAGTGACGGTCGCGTCCCTGTTTGGCTGAACCGCCGGCGGAATCACCTTCCACGATATACAACTCGGTCTTGTTTGAATCGCGCTCGGAACAGTCTGCCAGTTTACCGGGCAAGGTCAACGACTCGAGCGCAGACTTGCGGATGACAAGATCACGCGCCTTACGCGCCGCGTCACGAGCACGGGCGGAGGTTAAACACTTGGCGATGATCGTCTTGGCCGCCTGCGGATTCTCTTCGAGGAAGGTGCTGAATGCTTCGCCCACCACCTGGGTGACGTAGGTCTGCGCCTCGGGATTCATCAGCTTGACCTTGGTCTGCGATTCAAATTGTGGATCGGGATGTTTGATCGAGACGATCGCGGTCAAGCCTTCGCGGGTATCGTCACCTGAGAAATTCGGGTCGGCATCTTTGAGCAGGCCATTCTTGCGGGCGTAGTCATTGACCACACGCGTTAATGAAGAACGCAGACCGGTCAGATGTGTACCGCCGTCGATGGTATTGATCGTGTTCGCAAAGGAGTACACAGATTCAGTGTAGGAGTCAGTGTATTGGATCGCGGCTTCAATGCCGATATTCTCAACTTCTTTTTCAACGTGCACAACCGGATGCAGACCTTCACGGTTGCGGTTCAGATAGCGCACGAAAGCGGTAATGCCGCCTTCAAAGTAAAAGGTCATTTCACGGTCGGCGCGCTCATCAACAAATTTGATGGTCACGCCGCGCGTCACAAAGGACATTTCACGCAGGCGTTGAATGAGGGTGTCGAAACGGAAGTCAATATCTTCTGTGAAAATCTGCTTATCGAACTTAAAGGTCTGTTTGGTGCCGGTCTCATCCTTTACTTTGCCGATCTGCTTGATGGGACCCTGAGGCACGCCGCGTTTGTATTCCTGACGCCAGTGCTTGCCGTCGCGCTTGACCTCGGTGATGGTCCATTCCGAGAGGGCGTTCACTGCGCTGATACCCACGCCATGCAAACCACCGGAGACCTTATACCCGCCGCCGCCGAATTTACCGCCCGCGCCGATGACAGTCATGACAACATCCAGTGTTTCCATTGGACGGCCATTTGCATCCTTTTTGGTAGGGTGCGGACCAACCGGAATGCCGCGTCCATTATCTTCAATGGTCACACTGCTGTCCGGGTGAATGGTAATATCGATTCTATTGCAGACACCCGCAAGCGCCTCATCGATGGCATTATCAACAACTTCATAAACCAGGTGATGTAAAGCCTTGATGTCGGTGCCGCCCACGTACATGCCCGGGCGTTTGCGCACATGGTCAATACCCTCCAGCGCCTGGATCGAACTGACATCATAATTGATCGCATTTTCTTTTTCAGCCATAAAATCCTCCAACAGTTTGAAAACTGTCTACTTTTTTAATAAAATCGCTCACGCTTGTTTTGTGACGGTATTTGGACGCAATTTCTCGATCACATTTTGCAGCCAGATGTTCATATCACGATAATAGATGAAGCTGCCGGCCAACAGGGCAGTTGTCACAAAAGAATGACCGAAGATACCAAGAAATGTAATCCAGGAATCCTCGGGGGGAATGCTCCATAAAAAGTTCAAGCCAAAGCTCATGAGAAAAACCGTCAACACGAACAGGCTGCTGGTGGGAAGCGTAAAGCGCGCCATCTGAAAACTGCTTAGAATCGAAGTTATCACATTTTGCTTCTTAAGGAAAACCCCGTGCGGCCAAAAGAACAAAGGCACGATCACCCACATGGAGGCAATACTGATAAATATCACCAGCAGGTTCGCGATCAACGGGCTGAATTGAAGCAACAGACCCAAAACAAGCAAGAGCGGAACGCCGATCATCACGGAAAGGATTCCCCACAAAATGGAAATGAGCATGGTTTGTACGATGGCACGCAAAATACCCATCGGTTTATCTTCCTTGCCGGCAGCTGCGATCCACGCCACACTGCGAAAATACAGCCCACCACCGATCCAGCCGAGCAAGGTCAGCAGGAACATCCAGCCGAGCAGGCTCAAGGCACTGACCTGCAAATTGGCGGGGTCGCCCAGCGGGGTGGATGATACGCCCTTTGGAAAAAGCAGGCTCGAGATCCCAACCGGCAGCGTCCGCAAAAGCCAGAACAAGTTGACCATTGGAATCGTGTCGCCATACCAGGTTAATACGCGTTGAATATCCTCGGCAGAAACACCGCCCGATCTCCAGATCGAGACGACTTCATCCTTGATCGAATCGAATAGCGCGTTCATGCGCAAGCGCGGACCCAGCCAAAGGAATAAATTCAATAACAGCGGCAATAAAATCGCTGTGATGTGCGCGGCGATGGTGTCAAAGCCCGCTTTTATTGAGCTCATAATTCCGGGAGGCCGGGGTAAATTCTCAACTTTTGAAACTTCCATAACATTTTGATTCTACCATACCCCCGCTTGCGCTCACGCCCCCCCACAGGTACAATCTTCTTATGCAAGAGAACCGTTCCTATCTGCCGTCCGCAGACCGCGTGGGCGTACTGGTCGCCTCAGTATTACTGGCTTTCGCGCTGACACGGCTGATCCAATCACCGCGTTTCACCTTGACGATCGCACTGCCCGGCTTTTATTTTGCCTATCCCATCACGCTTGGTTCGATTATGAGCCTGCTCACCGCCGCGCTGAGCGCCACAGGCATGAGCTGGCTGACCCGCGACCATCCTGCCCTTGGAGAAAAGCCGAACATCGAACATATCATGCTGCCAACGCTGACCACTTTCGTGCTCGGCGCTCCGTTGAGCATATTGCCAGACGGAATAACCTGGTGGGCTGGTTTTTCCTTTGCGGCGATCCTGCTGCTGATCGTGTTTCTGGCAGAGTACATCACAATTGACCCATCGACCCCAACCTACGGATTTGCGCGCGCGGGCCTGACCGCGCTCGCGTACGTGTTATTCTTAATTCTCACCACCTCCCTGCGGTATTCGGGTGCGCGCATGTTCTTATTTGTGCCTGCCATCTTCCTTGTCGCGGCATTGATCTGCCTGCGCATCCTGCATCTTGACGGCACAGACCGTTGGGATTTTCCGTGGGCGATCGGCGTTGGCATTGTCTGCGCGCAGGTTGGCGCGGGACTGCATTACTGGCCGCTCACGCCGATCCAATTCGGACTTGCGTTGACAGGTCCATTGTATGCACTGACCATGTTATCCGTCAGCCTTGCGGAAAATATTCCCCTGCGCCGCGCCGCGCTGGCCCCCGCCATTATCGTTGGGATAGCCTGGGTTTCCGCACTATTTTTCCGATAATGAATTCCCTCACGCTCACAATTGAACAACTTAAAAAAATGACCGCGCATGTCCAGTCACAGGCACCGCTCGAGGCTTGCGGTCTGTTGGCAGGACGAGATTCACAGGTAGAGTCCGTGCTTGAGGTCGCGAATCAGGCTCAAAGCGAAGTACGATACGTGATGGATCCGATCGAACAGTTACACGGCTTCGAGTGGATCGAATCCAATGGGCAGGAATTGCTTGGCATCTTCCACTCGCATCCAACTGGGCCTGAAGTTGTTTCACCATCTGACATAGCGCAGGCCGCCTATGCAGTTGTGTACGTCATCCTCGCGCCCGTAAACGGCTCGTGGCGCGCCCGCGGCTTTTGGATCGAAAACGGCGGCTATAGCGAAGTGGCTTTGCAGGTAGGCTAAGCAACCTTATTTGTTTTTCCGTGTTTTCATCACTACATTTCGTCAGTACGAGGACACAATTCTCTGGAGGAGTTTCAATGCAAATTGCATTCGATATTGGGATCATTTTTCTGGCTTATTTGTTTGGCTCGATCCCCTTTGGACTGCTGATCGTTAAACTTAAAACTGGGAAGGATATTCGTAAAGTGGAAAGCGGCCGCACGGGCGGTACAAACGCCATGCGCGCGGCGGGATTTTGGGCTGGTTTTGCGACCGCCCTGCTTGACATATTGAAAGGCGCGGTGGGCGTGTGGGTGGCGCAATGGCTTACCCCGAACAGTGAATGGGTGCATGTACTCGCACCGATCGCGGCAATCCTTGGGCATAACTATTCCATCTTTCTGGCGGAACGCGGCGAGAACGGGAAGTTTCGTTTACGCGGCGGCGCGGGCGGCGCGCCCTCCGTCGGAGGGGCGATGGGATTATGGCCAGGCTCAATCCTTTTCATTCTCCCGCTCGGTATGTTGACGTTCTTCACGGTCGGCATCGCGTCCATCACAACCATGGCGGTGGCTTTATTTGCGATCATTGGTTTTGCTGTGCGCGCATTATTTTTTGACGGTCAATGGGTGGATGTGTGGTATGGCATAGGCGCGGAAATTTTGCTTATTTGGGCTTTGCGTCCGAACTTGAAAAAATTATTCGAGGGCAACGAACGAGTGGTGAAGTACAGTTTGAACGGCTGGCTGCGGGCGAAGCGCGAGGGGCCGGGAAGCGGAAAAGTAAACAGGGTTACATGGATGCAAAAAGAGACCGTTGAAAAACAAGCGGTCTCTTTTTTTTATCGATCACCAATTATGTTTTATGGTCTGGTTTTTCTCATTATGAGAGCGTACCCATACGTTGGAAAAAAGTCATAATGGCGCGAGTACGGCGCCTGTCGTTGTTGGATCAAATCCCTCGGGCCAGATCGTTTCTTCATCATACTTGGCGCCATTCAAGTTCGCTTCACTCAAGTAAGCCCCTGTCAGATTCGCACCGCGCAGATCAGTTCCGATCATATAGGCGAAAGTAAGACCGGCTTTGCTCAAGTTGGTTTTGCTTAAATTTGCCCCGCTCAAGTTCGCGCCGACAAGTTCCGCCCCGCTCAAGTCCGCGCCGCTCAAGTTGGCGCCGATCAATCTGGCGCGGCTTAAGTCCGCCCCCATCATTCTGGCATTGACCAGGGCGGCATGCAGAAGTTTGGCTGCGACCAGATTTGCCCGCGCCAGGTCCGCGCTGCTTTGGATGGTTTTATGCGGGTCAAGTTCTGCCAGATCCTTGATGCGGGTATTGATCAGGTCATTAATCTCCTTTTGGGAGACCTTTTTTCCAGCGATCTTAATTTCAGGAATTTTATATTCAGGGAGCTTGTATTCAGCCACCTTCTTTTCAAGAGGCTTCCTGGCCGGAGGCTTCCTGACCGGAGGCTTCTTTTTGACGATCTTTTTCGCAGGTGTCTTTATATTGGGTGATTTCTTTTTAACTATTTTCTTTTCAGGTTTCTTTTTCGTCATGGTAGTCTCACTCCAACTGCATTTGAACAGGATCCATTAAAGCGCTTTACGCCTTTATTATATGTCAGGTTATTCATCCAGCGGAAAACTTGGTCTCGAAGGAATAACACCATAAATGACAACGCGGTTTCGACCTTCCTTCTTCGCGTGATAGAGCATCTGGTCTGCATTGAGCAGCAAAGCGCGGCTGTCTTTGGCTTCCTGAGTTAAGTCAGCGACACCGATACTGACAGTCAGGTGAACATCTTTTGATTTGTCAGCCCCGCCTTTCAATGCAAGGTTCTGGTTTTCGACATTCTGGCGCAGCCGTTCAGCCAGTACCTCAGCCAGAGCAGTGGTCGTGTTCGGGGCAATGATGACGATCTCATCCCCGCCATATCGCGCAACAATATCAGTCTCGCGGATGGACTGCAAGATCAATTTACCCAATTCATATAGAGCAAGATCTCCAATGTGGTGGCCGTGGATGTCGTTGATGCGCTTAAAGTGGTCCACATCTATTAATAACACTGAGAGCGGCGAAGCATAGCGTTTGGCGCGCGCAAACTCCTCTTCCAACCGGCGGTCCAAATAACGGCGGTTATAGATCCCTACCAAAGGGTCAGTGATATTCTCATGCCCGCGCCGGGGCACCGCCCCGGGGGGGGGCGGCGCCCGCGGCCCCCCTGAGACCTCGGCAAGAAACCCTGCAGCGTAGAGGACCGATGACTTGCAGACAGCAAAGATTGAAGCTGCGTAGATCACGCCGAAATTGATCGCTCAAATAAAACCCGCCTGCGCCTGAACAAGCGCCGCCCCGAAAACCAGGCAAACGCCGCCGCACAGCCACGGCATAGCAGACATCAAACCCAATCCCACGAAAGCGTTGGAAGAAAGCAAACGACTTCAGCGCCGAGGAGACCGCACCCCCACAAAGGGGGGGGGGAACCTGAGGGAGAGCAAAAAGATGCCTTGCCGCGGAAAACGCCAGCAGGCGCCCACCGGGTTGCGGCAACCCGCGCCGGGGGGACCACCCCAGCCCAGGCGGGGGGGGGGCGGGCCCCCCCGCCCCCCCCGCGGGGGCGGGCGGCGCCGCGGCCGCGGACCGCCGAGGACACGCAGAAGCAATGCAAAAGAAACAGACCCGCCACACGAAAACCGAAACCCCATCCCGTTTTCAAAACCCACCAGAAAGCAAAATCTCGTACAGATGCGGACACCATCGAGCGATCGCCCTTGAAGAGCGAGGCCCTGTAAAGGACGCAGGGGCGGACGCGAATGTCGTTCACCAACGAGGCAGTACATCGTTTACGAAGCCGAGCGCGGGGGGTCCGCGATCTTCGTTGACCAAGAAACACCTCGCGCACCGCCCCGAGGGTGGAAAGCCGACGAATCCAATCCTCCGCGCAACTTCTCTGGCAAGCGGGCGCGACGCAGTCAGCAGAAGTAAACCTGCCAAGGTCCGAACCTTCGTGTTCAGGGACAAAGCCCCGTTTGCGGGTTCGTACACTGCGTACAGTCTACTCTATTATTCACGGCGGGTGATGCCATTCAGAAAATCACCCAACAGAAGAAAACTCATGGAGATCAACAGAATACTAAAGGAAGGGATCATCAGCATCAACGGATTGCGGCTCATCAAGGAACGGCCCGAGAAGAACATCCCGCCCCAACTAACCACCGTGAATTCGCCGCCGTCCACTGCGCTGGTCACGCCGACACCGATATAACCAAGAACAGCTTCGAGCAGGATGACGACAGGAATGTTGTTGATGATCCAGACCAGGATCACATGCAGCACATTCGGCAGGAGGTGGCGGGTCATGATCCGCCACGGAGATGCGCCAATGCCGACCGCCGCTTCGATGAATAATTGAGATTTAAGCTGCAGCACATTAATACGGACCAGGCGCGCAAGGCTGACCCAGGCAACCGCTGCAAAACCAATGATCAATGTAAATAATCCATGCGCCCAGCTGGGGGTGAGCAAACCGCGGAAGATAAGCACAATAATCACCAGGAACATAATACCGGGTAAAGAATTGAGCATGTCTGTAAACAACATGAACACAGCATCCATACGGACACCGGCATAACCTGTTATCAAACCGATCAAAGTCCCGATGAATGCGGCCAAGGGAACGGAAGTCAGCGCAAGAAACATTGCGGTGCGTGTGCCGTAAAGCAAACGGCTGAAAACATCCCTGCCATAGCGGTCTGTGCCAAGCGGATATTCCGCAACACCCGGCGCGGAAGTGCTCTGCACCCACATGGGCGGCAGATTGAAATCCGTGACCTTCATTTTGTACGGATCGTGCGGAGCGACCCGGGGAGTTATTATGGCTAACAGGCTAAAAGCCAATATTACGGTCAGGCTGAACCAGACCGTTCTACTGCGCAAAGCCCGCTTCCATGGGAATAGCTTGATCATGTGGCGGCCTGATGCGTGGCGGAACGCACGCGCGGATCAAGAACTTCACACAGGAATTCGATCAAAATATTCACGAGCGACATGCCAGCGGCGTAGATCAGCGTAAGCCCGAGGATCATGGGGTAATCCAGTTTAAGCACTGCTTCCCAATATCCGCGCCCGATGCCGGGAAATGAATACAAGTGTTCAACGATTAACAAGCCCGCGAACATTTCCATCAAAGCCGGGCCGAGGAAGGTAATGATCGGAACAATGGCATTGCTTAAAATGTGAACAAGCATCACGCGACGCTCGCCCAATCCCTTCCCGCGGGCGGTGCGGACGTAATCTTCATTCAAAATATTCATCAGGGAGGCACGTGTCACTCTGGCAATATTCGCCATCGGCAATACAGCCAGTACGATAGCCGGGATGATCCAATTGCCCGGCATGCTCCAATCCGGCAGGACTTTAATGATCTTCAGCCAGGATGCCAGCACGATGATCGCAAACAAACCAAGCACAAAATTGGGGATCGAGATCAAGCCCGCCAGCCCGACGGAGATCGCGCGGCTGACGGCTGACCAGGGTTTCGCGCCGCTCCATATTCCCAGCGGAATCCCCAGCCCAACCGCGATCAACGACCCGAACAGCACCAATCGAATGGAATATCCGAAGCGGCTCTCCCAAAAAGTTTTGCCCTCAGGGGGAGAAAAAATGACATGCTGCACAGTGCGTCCATGCTGTTGAATGGACGGGCCCAGATTACCGCACACTGCCCCGCAGAAAAAAATGCCGTCATCATCAATATCCCCGACCACGTAACGGGTGAACTGCCGCCATAAAGGCAGGTCCAGGCCGAAGCGATGGTAAAGCTCACGCTGCAGAGTTGCATCAATTCCCAGTCCAAGCATCATGCGCGGCGAGCTTGAATAGTTGCTCCACGGGTTGCCTGGGATGGCGTGCATCAAGAGGAATGTGATCAACGTCACGCCAAGCAAAATCATTATCGTCCGCAGAAATCTTGTGATCAAAAATCGGGCAATCATTGACAACTTGTTCCAGGTCTTATCACTGTTTTTTTTGTTTTTGATTTCTTTATTTTACATTCACACAGTTTTACCGCGAAGAGCGCCAAGCACGCCGGGCTTTAAATATTTTCTTTGCGAGCTTTGCGGTTCAACTTTTATTTTTGTACGGCAGAGAACTTTTGTTAAACACCTGCCGCACACGATATCGTCTGCGGCAGGTACAGGCTGTCATTAAAGCTTCGGAATTAACACGGGTGTATTTTTTTTATACTCTTCATAATCTTTCTGCCCGCCCCATTTTGCATCTGACTTCTTTTCAAGCAAGGGGACTCCGCTGACGCGGGTTAGCAGCAAGGTAACAAAGATCGGCGAGATCATGGCAACCCACTGCCAGCCTTGCAAGACGGGTAATGCGATGATCGCCACGCCAAGCCAAAGTACGATCTCACCGAAATAATTCGGGTGGCGCGAGCGCGACCATAATCCAGTTTGAATGAACTTACCCTTGTTTTTCGGATCGGCGTTGAAGCGGCCTTTTTGAGAGTCAGCGACGACCTCAAACCCAAAGCCAAGAATCCACACCAGAAAACCGATCACAGCAAACAGGTCAAGTTCTTTGCGGTGTGTGGATGTGATCGCAACCAGCGCAGCGGCGGCGGTAAATGTCACCCACAAGCCTTGAATGGTCCACACGTTCAGGAAGCGCACAAACGAAGGCTTGATCTCATCGAAGCGGTCATCCTTGCCGGCTTTTTGGATGCGGCCAAATAGGAATGTGCCTAATCTGACAGCCCAGATCACCACCAAAGCCGCCAGCAGCATGGACCGTGCATCCACATCCGCGCTGAAGAATAGAGCCGCGAGGGTGATGGAGATATATGTGATACTGCCTGTGATGTCGAAGAATTTCTCGGTCTGCATAAAATAAGCAGGGATAAAGACCAGCCATTGGATCACAAAAGCCAGCCCGACCGATAAAGCGAACAGGGGCATTCCGCCCAGCATGATCCCACCCTGACTGCCCGCGAGGGCGACCAGGATACCGATAAGTATGAGGATGGGAAGAGTGATCAATGCGATACGATCTGATTTTTTCACGGTGATTCTCCTGATTAAAAGTTGTAGTTGTTTCTCTTACACAAGCGGATGCAGTTGTTTTGGAAGCGCTTGTCCGCTGAGCCAGGCTCGTGCTGTTTTCGTAAACAGCTCCGGCGCTGTCATGTTCCAGTTATGTTCCTCAGCCAGGGTCATCTTACCATCATGCACAACTTGATATGCCTGAGCCGCAGGGATAACAGCCGCGAGGTCACGGGCGGATTGATGCATGGCCGGATATTCTTTTTTTCCGACGACAATCAGCGTGGGAACCCTGACCCGCTCCAACCCTTGCGGCGGGCGGAAGCGTTGATTTTCGATCATCAGATTCGTAAATCCAGATTCGGTTAATTCCTTAAAGGATGTACTGAACTGCGGATAATATTTGTCTGGAACGCCAGCCGCGTATTTCATATTCAAACGGATCCACCATTCGCTATTCTTGAATGGCGTGACCGATAAACGATAGGTCAGGCCGATCAGTCCAGGCGTCATCATTTTTGCGCCCGGCAGCGGGCGAACCAATGCACTGCTGAGCACAGCATGATCGACCAATTCAGGCGCGGATGCCAGCAATGCGACCGCCACCTGCGCGCCCTCCGACAAGCCGACCACGTGAGCCTTTCCATGATGCGCCCGCGTTCGGATCAGATCGGCAATTTGCGCGGCACTATCTTGAATACGAAAAGGTTTTTCATTCACGCTGCGCCCCTGTTCGGGCAGGTCTGGAACAAGGCAGTGATATTCGTCAAGCTGTTCAATTTGCGGCTGCCACATCCAGCCAGCCCCGCCGCCACCATGCAAAAAAATAATTGTCGGAGCGGAGGCTGAGCCAGTTTCTTCTACATAAAGCGCCATGGAATTTTTGTCCTTTCTTATTTAACTTCAGGTGACGGTCTCTTAAAGATGACCGTCACCATGCACCCTCGATCATCCTTATCTTTTCCTCGCTCAACTTCGCATGTGGACTACCTACCTCTTGCGGGCTATGCGCGGACTTATGACTCTTAGACAACGTAAACGCTTTTTATACACGAATTCCTTGTCAATTACAGGCTTTTATGTAAAGATACATTTGCTCCACTCAGGGTGCCCCCCTCACTTTGGTGGAGTATTTTATTTGCCCTTTCACGATCCCAATTTCTGCCTGACTCAACCCATCAATCATCCCCGAAGCGTAGCGAGTGGGACGATCCCATAGATGAGTTATCAATGGACTTGTCCATTGATAACTCATCTATCATTTCTCATCACTGCCTTTCCCCTACTTCCCATACCTCTTCCGTATCTCCGGCAGAAAATATTCATCGAAAAACTTATCCACGTCATAATCGGGTTTCCAAGCCCAATCGGCGCGGGCGAGGGAGTCATCCACATCTTCGGGCCATGAGTCCACGATGCCCTGTCGGCGCGGATTTGCATCAAAGGTGATCTTTGCATCCGGGAAAGCCTTCAAGGCGCGCTGGCGGAACTCCTCGGCGGTGATGGCGAAAGCGGCAATGTTATAAACATTACTGGATAATTTCTCGCGCGGCACATCCATCAGCATCAACAGGGACTTGATCGCATCAGGCATGGCCATGAAGGAGATCTTTGAATCGGCGCGCACGAAACACGAATACGGTTTGCCCTGTGCTGCGGCGTGGAGCATCTCCGGGCCGTAGTCACTGGTTCCGCCGCTGGGCAATGTAAAGGCGCTGATCAGCCCGGGGAAGCGGATCGCCCGAAAGTCGGGCATGACCGGCGGGTTCGCATCCAAATGTTTCTGACCGTAATATTTTCCGTAATACATCCCCAATTTTTCGCAATACAATTGATTGCATCCGTACATCGTGTGCGGCATGTTCCAATCATCTTCCCGCACCGCGCCGGCTTTATTTTTTTCTTCAACGCTGGGCATCCCATACGCGGCAATGGAACTGGGGAAGATGAACTTGACCGCCTTGCCGTATTTTTCAGAGCGATAGGCTGCCAGCATTAACAGCTGCATCGTGCCTTCCACATTGATGCGGTGAGCCTCCTCCGTCGCCACTTCGGCCTTCGAAGAAAGCGAAGCCGCCAGGTGGAAGATCGTATCGAAGTCATAATCGTAAAAAGTTTTGATCTTGTAAACCAGATCCCCCTGTATATGTTCCGCTGAAAGGTTTTTGATTGAATCCGGCAGCGGCATAAAATCCGCGGTCACGATCCGATATCCGCCCCGCTTTGCCAACCCCTGCACCAACGCCTGACCAATTTCACCGCACGCGCCGGTCACAAGCACTTGCTTTTCGCTCATGTTCGCTCCTTGTATGCTAGAATAATGTCAATCAATTTTACGACACATTCCATGAAATCCTGTCATCAAACACGCATGATATTTCTTATGTCGCTGCGATTCTACTTCGCCCTCGCAACGACATTGTTGATCGCATCCTGCTCCGCCTTTGAACCGATCATCATCACGCCCATTTTCACCCCCGCGACAGAGACTCCGCTTCCCACTGCGACCATAGACTGGTTCCCCCCTTCAGCCACTCCGACCTTTCAGGTTTTTCCCACCACCGCCCCGCCCCCAGACATGCGCCCCGGCCTCGGCGCCCTGGTCGTCACTGACGATTTCTCCGACCCAACGCTCTGGGATGTCCCCAAATCGAATCAAGCCAGTTCCATCATGGAGGATAATCACCTCACACTCGCAGCGCAAAGCGGCGTGTACATGACCAGCCTGCGCACTGACCTGCTCCTGAAAGATCATTACGCCGAGATCACCGCACGCCCAAGCCTGTGCCGCGGCGAGGATTCTTATGGAATATTGGTGCGCGCCAGCTCAGTTTATTATTACCGCTTCGGGTTATCCTGCAATGGCACCATTTACATGGACAGGCTCAGCGCCGGGACAAAACTCACCATGCAAAAGCCCATTCCCAGCGGAGATGCTCCCCCGGGCGCACCCGGCGAAGTCCGCATTGGCATCTGGGCGGTCGGCTCAGAGATGCGTTTTTTCCTGAATGACCGCTATCAATTCAGCATCCGCGAACCCAGCTATCCAACCGGAACGATCGGGGTCTTTGTCACGTCCTTTGCGGATACCCCGGTGATCGTCTCATTCTCTGATCTGACCATTCAAAAAGTGGATTACGTTCTGCCAACCAAAACTCCGCTGCCGTAATTAACTCTGGACTTGGACAGCTTGCTCTGCGAATGTTTAAACAAAACACATTGCTATTATTACGTCCATCAGCAAGCTGATGGAATCCAGAATCATGCAAAACTCCTCGCACCTCATACGCCCGACCTCACGGAAAGGGGCGTCGCGTACGCGCGGCGGAGTAAAGCCCTATGACCGGCTCCGCCGTGTGGTGGCAGAAGCGGCAGTGGAACTGGCATTTCGGCGTTATCTTTCCCAGCAGGAAATCCCATTTGATGTGATCGGCACCTCTCCATTCACGGATCCCGATAAATATAATGTCTCATTAGGCTGGCATCGCTGTGACATCAAATCCTTTCTCATCTCGCATCGTGACCAGATCGCGCAAATACGGACTGACCCATCTATCATTTTGGACACGCCCCGCGCTGGTGCCGCCTGACTATCACAACATGGACGGTTACACAGACCATGAGGCGCGGGGATTTTCGACGCGGGTTGTAAATCTGCCGGCACAGAAGCGTGTCACATTCGAAAATCCATTTTATTCAGTTACATCCATCCACATCAAAAATATACCCACAGCGCGATTGGGAATCCACAGCGCTGTGTATAAAGCGCACATCATTTCGCCGCCGGATTGGGGAAATATTTGGGTGTATGGATGGATCACACTCTGGCGGGCTATATCTCACGCGCGGAGTTTCGTCAGCGCGCAAGATTGGTCGCGCCGAATTCGCGTATGTTCCAATACGACCATACAAAAACAAAGAATCTGGCTGTGACGGTTTCAAGCTTAAATCCCCTACAGGATCTGTTTACGCGTGTTCGAGAATGGAAGTCTGTTTAGGTACGGAAAAATGGCTAATAATTGACCATAAATTTTTACCTTGTTTATCCGTTTTTAAGGTAATATTATCAACATAGAACATGGAATCTACAAAACAAGCACCTATTTCAAAACCTGCGCGCCGTCCACACAGAGTGAACGCGATTACCGCCACGCTCGGTATTGCGGTACTGCTGGCGACTCTCTTTACCGCCTGGACTCCAAATTCCCTGCTGGCAAGCAATTTGCAAAACCAACTTAATTTGATCCTCACGCCGCAAGCCGAGGAATCCAGTCCGATCGTCACTCCCCGCCCGCAATTACGGGTCGGCATTGTCGCGGGTCACAGCGGCAATGATTCCGGCGCGGTTTGCACAGACGCGAACGGCCAGACGGATCTCACAGAGGCGGATGTGAATATGGCGATCGCACAGATCGTTAAGGCGAACCTGGTGGCCGCGGGCTTTCAAGTGGACTTGCTTAATGAATTTGACACACGCCTGAACGGTTACCGCGCAGTGGCGCTGATCTCCATTCATAATGACTCCTGCCAGTATGTTAACGATGAAGCCACCGGCTTCAAAATCGCCTCTTCAATGGAGACACGCGATGTGAACCGCGCGCAGCGCCTGACCGCCTGCATGGTGGATCGATATCAAAACACCATAGGATTGATTTTCCATGCCGGCAGCATCACAAATGATATGACCCAATATCATGCCTTCTCTGAAATAGATCCGAACACGATCACCGCCATTATTGAAACCGGCTTCTTGTATCTTGATCGTGAGATCCTGACCCAGGAAACAGGCCGTGTGGCTGAAGGCGTCACGAAAGGTATTTTGTGCTTTATAAATAACGAAAACGTACAGCCAACTCCGATCCCCACTTTTTCGCCATGAACATATCAAGCACCGTTCGGACAGCCTTGATCGTCACATTGATCTGCGCGGTGGTCGCGTTCGCGGCATGGACGGCAACTTCTTCGCCTGTGATGGGCTACAACAACGCGCCGACGCCCACGCATTCAAATCCGTTCGCCCTGGCGCGGATCGCCAAACCCACCTACACTGCATCGCCGACTGCAATGCCTTCCCCAACTCCACAGCCAACCAACACACCTGAGCCTTCGGTCTTCGCAGAGATCGTGTCAGATTCATCCGGCGCGATCTCTTATTCAGGTCCGAACCAGCCCGCACCATCCAACCCCGCATACAGCGGCAATAAATATATTCTGGTGGACATCTCGGAACAGCACATGTATGTATATGAAGGCGACGCGCTGGTCTACAGCTTTGTCGCATCCACCGGCATGAACAATGCCACGCGCGTGGGAACCTTTAGTGTGCTTGACAAGATCCCCAGCGCGTACGGCTCCACCTGGGATATCTGGATGCCGAACTGGCTTGGTATTTACTATTCCGGCCATTTGGAAAACGGGATTCACGCCCTGCCGATCCTGCCGAACGGCGCAACTTTATGGGAAGGGTATTTGGGTGTACCGGTCTCTTACGGATGTGTTGTACTTGGCACGTACGAATCACAACTACTCGATGAGTGGGCTGAAATAGGCACACCCGTGGAAATTCAATGGTGAAAAATTAGCAACACGCTTGCTATGTATCTGCCTGTTTACTTGTATCGCGTAAATATAAACGAAGGTGACCCATGAATGATCGTTTTGTCGAATCCCGTGAAGCTTTATCGTATGCGCGCGAAGCCTTGAAAAATGGCGCCATGGCGGAAGCGCGCCAATGGGCGGAACGTTCCGCGGAACTCGCGCCCCAAAGCGAAGACCCATGGTTGATGCTGGCGGCGGTTGCCAGTCCGCGTGAAAGTGTGGAGTACATCCGCAAAGCGTTGGAGTTAAGTCCGGACAGTCCGCGCGCTAAAAAAGGCATGGAATGGGCGCTGCACAGATTAGGCGAGACCCCGGGCGCCAATGCAACCGCCCCCGAAGAAAAACCGAATGCTCAAGAAAAAAAATCCCCTGCGAAAAACCAAAAGAAGCGAAGCGCACTTTTGCCCATCCTGCTGGGGTTGACTGGACTTGCAGTACTCGTGTTCGCGGCGTGGTCGGCGGTGAATTCCCCGGTGCTCGCATCCATATTAAATATTTTCGCTTCCGCGCCGGCTTCGCAGCCGGCTGAGAGACAGCCTTTCGCTCAAGTGGACATTGCCAAGCCAAGCGCCGAAAATACACTGGCTGCTCAGATCGTTAAGCCAACTGCGACCAGGACAGCCATTGCAACGCAAACAGTGAGAGCGACCGCCCAGCCAGAGGTCGCGGGTGTCATCATTGATCCTACAGCTACTCAAAAACCCGTTGCCGCAATTCCTACCAGCACAAAGACCGTTGAAGTTGTTGTGATCCCTGCCGATACCGCGACTGTGGACCCCGCTGTCCTCCCAACCAACACGATCAGTGCAGATTCATCCACAGCCACGCCTGAGGCGACCAGCGTGCCCGGTGTCGTGCTTGCCGAGATCGTAGTGGATACTCCGACACCTGAAGGCGCCGCACCCGTTGAGTCGACGGAGGTTCCCATCAGCTATGGGAATGGCGAACATTGGATCGATGTTGATCTGTCGCAGCAGCGTGTTTACGCCTATGAAGGTGACACCATCGTTAATTCTTTCCTTGTTTCGACAGGCACCTGGCAAACCCCGACCGTGACCGGCAGATACAATATCTGGATCAAATTGCGTTCGACCACCATGTCTGGTCCCGGATATTATTTAACGAATGTTCCATTCACGATGTATTTCTATAAAGGCTATGGACTGCACGGCACATACTGGCATAATAATTTCGGCACGCCCATGAGTCATGGCTGTGTCAACCTCGCCACCCCGGACGCGGAATGGTTATACAACTTCTCATCGGTTGGCACAGTGGTGAATGTGCATTATTAGTTTCATGTCACGCCCGCACTTGCGTGCGATGCAAGTGTTGCGAGCCATGCTCTTCGGCGAAGCAATCCCAGCCATAATCGCAGATTGCTTCAGGTGGAAGAGCGCAACCTTGGCGATGACATGATGTTTCTGTATTGAAAAAATGAATTTGAACAATTTATCACGGCGTGACTTTTTAAAATTGAGCGGGATCGGGCTGGCAGGTTTACTTGTCCCTCCGCTCAATTTTCATTTTGACGATCCCTTCGCCGCCCAGCAGGGACGTGTCACCACACGCACTGTCTGGATGTTCGACCGTCCATCTGTGAAAGCCGCGCCGGTCAGACTATGTCAGCGAGATACTCTCCTAAGCATCACCAACACAGCCGTCAGCGATGATGAAGAGGCGCATAATCGCGTTTGGTATGAAGTCGGTTCAGAAGGCTTTTTATATTCCGGGAATATTCAGCCCGTCCGCACGATCTTGAACACGCCGAGCATGGATATACCAAAGCAGGGGCTTCTCGCAGAGATCAGCGTGCCATTTACAGATGCGCATGAAAGCGCGGACAGAACCTCGCCAGCCGCATATCGCATGTATTATGAAACCACACACTGGATAAAATCAGTGAGCATAGCGCAGGATGGTCAGGTGTGGTATCAGATCCGCGACGATAAATTCGACAAATCTTATTTCGCGCGCGCAGAGCATCTCCGCATCATGACGGAAGAGGAACTTGCGCCGATCACCCCGGAAATTCCCAGCCGCGAAAAAAAGATCGCGGTGCGTCTTGGCGAGCAGATCGTGATCGCTTATGAAAACAACCTGCCTGTGTTCGTATCAACTGTCTCCACCGGGGGAATTTTACGGGTGGGGACATACACCACGCCGCAAGGCTCGTTCGTCACATATTACAAACGTCCCTCCCGCCACATGGCAGCCGGCGATCTCGCCTCCAGCGGATTCGACCTGCCTGGTGTGCCATGGGTGCAGTACATTACCAAAGGCGGTATATCTTTCCACGGAACTTTCTGGCATAATGATTTCGGACGTCCGCGTTCGCATGGCTGTATCAACATGTCCTCGCAGGCCGCGAAATGGCTCTACCGCTGGACTTCCCCGCAGGTCTCTCTTAATAAAGAGTTCGCTTACGGTTCCCGCGGAACCAATGTAGAGATCGTAGTGTAAGAATATGGATGTGAAGGAACGTCCTCTTAACCAATGATGAAAAATATACAACTCTCCCGCCGCGACTTTTTAAAAATATCCGCTTCCGGCGCGCTCGCGTTTGTCCTGTCCGAAATGGGCTTTGACCGCGCCCTGGCCGCTCCGCCCGCCTCGCAGGGACGCATCACCTGGAGCGGTATTCCGCTTTATGACGCGCCAACCTTCAAGGCAAACGAACTGCACCTCTTTGGAATAGACAAGGTGATTTCGCTTAAAGCCGAAGTACAGGGCGATGAAAGTTTTGGCAATTCGTTCAATAGAATTTGGTATGAAGTAGATGGCGGCGGATATGTGTTCTCCGGCGGCATTCAGCCCGTCGAGACCAATTATCAAAAAGCCGTTTACGAGATCCCTGAAGCGGGTCAACTGGGGGAGATCTGCGTGCCAATGAGTCTCACGCATCTCGCGCCATACACCTATGCCAAAAATGGGCACCGCCTGTATTATGGTTCCACACATTGGATAAAAAGAGTTGTCGTAACGCGCGAAGAGAAAAGCGTCTGGTACGAAATATTTGATGATGAACTTAAGAAATCCTTTTACGTTCCATCCTTTAATATGCGCCTCATTCCTGACGATGAACTGACCATGCTTTCACCGCAAGTTCCCGCCTCTGACAAATTAATCCACATCGATATCGCCACCCAAATGGTCACAGCCTTTGAAGGCGAGAAGATGGTACTTAGCGCGCGCTGTTCCAGCGGACAACGAGGGACGGACACGCCCAAAGGTGAGTTCAGCACCTTCCATAAATGGCCGTCGAGGCACATGACCAATCAGGGTGACGCGGTTCAGAATGTTTACAATCTGCCGGGCGTGCCCTGGTGCTCGTTCTTTACGGGTATGGGACACGCGATCCACGGCACTTATTGGCACAATGATTATGGCCGTCCGCGCAGTCATGGCTGTATCAATCTGCCGTCAGAACTATCCAAATGGATCTATCGCTGGACCAATCCGCTCGTCCCGCCCGAAGAAGATTATTTGAATCTGCCCGGCGCAGGGACGCGCGTCCTGGTCGTATAATACACTTCAGACTTAAAAATCATAAGGAGAGTATCAATGAATACATCTTTTCTATCCAATCAGTATGTGCTCAAGCGCCAGGTGTTCGCGTTGGCCGGCAAGTTCCGTGTTTACGATTCAAGCGGAAAACTCATGCTATTCAGCGAACAGAAAATGTTCAAACTGCGTGAAGATATCCGCGTGTTTTCAGATGAAAGCAAAGCGCAGGAAGTGTTGATGATCAAAGCGCGTCAGATCATTGATTTCTCCGCCGCTTATGATGTTGTTGACAGCACTACAGGCCAAAAAGTTGGCGCATTGCGCCGCAAAGGCCTGGCCTCCATGCTGCGTGATGAATGGGAGATCCTCGATGTCAATGACAGCGTGATCGGTTCATTATTTGAAGACAGCATGGGGCTGGCGTTGTTACGCCGTTTCCTCAGCAACCTCGTCCCGCAGAACTATGACATCACCATGGGCGCTGATCGCGTGGCCGACCTCAAACAGAACTTCAATCCTTTCACGTATGAATTGAATTTGGATTTCAGCATGGACATTAACAAACGCCTGGACCGCCGCCTGGGAATTGCCGCCGGAATCCTATTAGCCGCGGTTGAAGGAAGACAGAGCTAATTCATCTTCGTCATTGCAAGGAGCGCTCGCCCGCCAGGGCGGCTTAACGGTGGCTAGCGCCACCGCGCAACGACATAAAAATTATCATGCCAAATCAACCCCTTTTTGCCGGACTTGTAATAGACGAATCAGGCCGTTCTGCGGAATCATCGCTGATCGGGAATGAGCCATGTTATGTAGTGGATGATTCAGGATTCCGCCGCCACATCCCCGCCGAACAGGTGGACCGCGCCGTGCTGGCCCAAATGGCGGAAATGATGAAAGGCAGTGAAGACCTTCTTTCGGAGCAAACCGCAAAAATGCTCGGACAGGACGATCCCTTCTCCAGAGCGATCATTGAGCAGCAGCTCAAGAATATTGACAAGCAATTTGACGCGCTCATGAAAACAGGTATTCCGGAAGATATGCGCGCCTATCTTGGCATGATGGGATTCAAAGTAATTATCAATTATCACGGCGAGATCATCCGCGTGGAACAGCCGGGCCGCGCAAGCGATGATGATGAAGGCGAAGGCAAATAAAAGAAAAACTTCGGGTTCAAGAACCCGAAGTTTTTTATATCTTCTCGACAACCCAGAAATGTGAAAGTCCAAACCACTTCAACGGTGTGGCTTCAAGAAATTGCAGGATCGCCCGCAGGAATTTTCCCAGGGCGCCAAAGCGTGCAATGATATTATCATACGCGCCAAATATAATTGTGCGTTCAATAAATTTAACAGGCAGTCCTTCAAATAATTCTTGCATGTCGCGCGTTGAATACACCCGTACGTGCGGCGCAAGTTTGTTCCGCAGGGTGCGCGGCAGATAATTCACGAACAACTTGTTCCCAAAAAAATATTTCCCATTCCAAAAAATACCGTGTGTTTCATAAGGGTACCCAAGGTTGGGACAAAAGATCACGGCACGCCCGCCGTGTTTGAGTAAGCGGACCATCTCACAGATCGCGGCGCGGTCATCCTGAACGTGTTCGATCACCTCATGGCTGAGGATCAGGTCAAAAGTCGAAGAGGGCAGCGGGATGAATTCACCAGCGGCATTGATGATCCTGTCAGATTTGATCCGCGCTTCAACAGCGCGCTCCAGATCATATTCCAATCCGATCACTTTCGCGCCGAGGCCTGTCAGCTTCTCCACGTACATTCCCACCCCGCAGCCGTTTTCAAGCACCAACCCGCCGAGGCGGTCTTCCGCGGCGCGCACGATCATATCAAGCCGCCGCTGCTGACCCGCGCGCCAAACATAAGATGGTTCACCGCGCAATGCGGCTTTTTGCATATCTCTTTCAGTCATAATTGCGATTATACCTTGCGCCTTCCCTCCCTCTATGCTAAAATCTCGGGCGCACGGAAAACCCCATAAAGAAGACATCGAAAAGTGGGTATCCCCCACTTTTTTGCTTGTATATAGACAGACAGGAGCGATGGAGTAAGTAGTATGCCAAAAAACGAGTTCGCCTTAGCTTTCAATGAAGTGCTGGAAGAAAAACAACTGGCCAAGGATATTGTTGTATCTGCGATCGAATCAGCAATGGTCTCTGCGTATCGCCGCGCTGTCAGCGCATCCACAGCGCAGCACGTGGAAGCCAAACTTGACCCGGATACCGGTTTAGTCACAGTGTATGCCGAGAAGGAAGTAGTTGAAGACAACATTGTTGATGACCGCACTGAAGTGTTATTGGAAGTTGCCCGCAAAGTCAACCCCGAAGTCCAGCTAGGCGACATGATCGTTGTTGAGACCACACCCGCTGACTTTGGCCGCGTGGCCGCCCAGACCGCCCGTCAGGTGATCCAGCAGCGCATCCGCGAGGCTGAACGCTCCAATCAAATGCAATACTTCGAGCGTCAGGTCGGCGAGATCGTCTCTGGTCTGGTGCAAGCCTCCAACGCGCAGAGCGCAACCATCGGCCTTGATATGAAAGCCGAGGGCGTGATGCCCAACAATCAAAAGATCCCCGGTGAAAGACTCAAATTACACGATCGAATTCGCGCCGTGGTCATGGAAGTCAAAGATGGTACGCGTGGTCCGCAGATCGTGCTCTCACGTGCACATCGCAATTTCCTGCGACGCCTGCTTGAGAACGAAGTCCCTGAGATCTATCACGGCATTGTCGAGATCCGCGCGATTGCGCGTGAGCCCGGTGCCCGCGCGAAAGTAGCGGTTTCCGCGACACAGGCTGGTATTGATCCAGTCGGCGCATGCGTTGGCATCAAAGGCGTGCGTATTCAAGCCATCGTCAAAGAATTGCACGATGAAAAAATCGATATCATCCAATGGGATCAAGACCCCATTATTTATATCTCCAAAGCCATCAGCCCGGCGCGTGTGAACGGCGTGTACCTTGTTGATAATGAAGGCGCGCGCACCGCGACTGTCGTGGTGGGCGAAGACCAATTAAGTCTCGCCATTGGGCGCGATGGACAGAATGCCCGCCTCGCCGCGAAATTGACGGGCTGGCGCATTGACATCAAGTCTTTGACCGAAGCCTCCAGCGACTCGCTTAAGAAGCTTCAAAATAACGCCGAACTCGCCGCGTTGATCCCCGCTGCCGTGGAAGTTATTCCACAGGTTCAGGAAATTCTCGCAAAGAAGCCGAGAATCGCCCGATCATGCCGGAAGAGTACACGGTGTTGGGTCAGTTCGTGGACCGCGTTGAACGCCGCACGATCCAGATCAAGGAAGAAGCCGCCCGCGTGGAGGAAGCCCGCACCACTGCCGCGCGCGCAGACATCCCAACTGCCGCATTCAACATGCCTCTCGATCAGGCTGGTATCAAGGAACATATCTTCAACATTCTGACCGAAGCCGGATTTGAGACCGTCGGCGGTTTGATGTTTACGCTCAAGACAGATCCCAATAAGGTGCTTGGGCTGGCAGGCGTGGGTTCGAAGGCGTTACAAAACATTGAAGAATCCCTCGCTGCGCTCACCTTCCCTGAACCTGAGCCTGAACCAGTGAAGGTGGAAGTTCCTGTCACAGCGGAAGCCGTGGCAGTTGTTGCTGCCCCCGAACCTGTTGCAGCGGAAGAAATCCCGCTCGAGAAGAAACAGCTTGAAGGGAAGAAAGACGCAAAGAAAGTCGTCGAAGAAGAGGAAGAGAATGCCAAGGACGGCGTCTCGCTCGACGAATTGTTCAAGATGAAGCCTGAGATATTCCAAACCACGACAACCGACGATGACGCCGATAAGAAGAAAGCAGCCGGTAAGAAAGGCAAGAAGAAAGGCGTTGAATTGGAATTTGACGAAGGCCTCGGCGCGGTTGTTGGACGCAAGAAACACAAACGCGGCGACGATGTCGTCGGCGAAGATTGGGAATAACTTATCCCTCGGGATAATTTGAAGGTGAAGAAGAAACCTGTCCAGCGCGTTAAACATGTACCCCAACGGACCTGCGTGGGATGCCGCGAAGTTTTGCCGAAAAGGCAAATGGTGCGGGTCGTGCGCACGGCTGAAGGGGTACAAGTGGACCCAACCGGCAAACTGGCTGGAAGAGGTGCTTATTTACACGATCGCCGCGAATGTTGGGTACGCGGATTGAGGGGAGCTTTGGCGAATGCGCTCAAAGCGGAATTGAGCGCGGAAGACCGCGTTCAATTGGAAAATTTTATTAATACTCTGCCCGCAGAGACCAATAAGGTAAGTCATGTGAACGAATAGCCGCTCGGTCACTCGTCACTTACCGGGGAATTGGGAACCGCGAATATTGAACCATGATATTCGCAAATTAGAAGGAGGTGGCCGATGAGCACTACCGTTACCAAACTTGAATTGCCCGCCAGCATTGTGATCCGTGATCTGGCGCTGAAGATCGAAAAAAGCCCGATTGACCTGATCAAAAAATTGATGTCGAATGGTGTGATGGCAACCATTAATCAGACTGTGGATTTTGACACAGCAGCGATTGTGGTTGGGGAGTACGGCTTCGAAGCCGTACTCGAAGCATCAGAAGAAGATACCAAGGTGGAGACCGGGGAAGTTCCGCTCTGGCGTCAGATGATCGCGGGAGAAAACGCGTCGCTCTTAAAGCCCCGCCCACCCGTAGTCACCATCCTCGGTCATGTCGATCACGGCAAGACCAGCCTCCTGGATGCCATTCGTCAAACCGAAGTCGCTGCCGGCGAAGCCGGTGGTATTACCCAGCATATCGGCGCGTACCAAGTTGAAAAGAAGGGACGTCTGATCACGTTCCTGGATACCCCCGGCCATGCAGCGTTCACACAAATGCGCGCGCGCGGCGCTCAGGGCGCGGATATTGTCGTGCTCGTTGTCGCGGCGGATGACGGCGTCATGCCGCAAACACGCGAAGCCATCGCACACGCAAAAGCGGCGCGTGTCCCATTGATGGTCGCGTTAAACAAAGTTGATAAAGCCAACGCCAATCCAGATCGTGTCAAGCAGCAGCTTGCCGAACTTGAACTCGTCCCGGATGAATGGGGCGGCAATACCATGGTGGTCCCAGTTTCAGCCAAGCAAAAACAAGGCATTGACGATCTGCTCGAAGGAATTCTGCTCGTGGCAGACAGCAATGTCATCAAAGCTAACCCCGGCGGAAAAGTCATCGGCACGGTCATTGAAGCCGAGTTGGACAAATCCAAAGGGGTGATGGCCACCCTGCTGGTTCAGAATGGAACGCTTGAGGCCGGTGACATTGTCGTGGCGGGAACTTCCTACGGGAAACTGCGTGCCATCACCGACCACAAAGGCAAACCGATCAAGAAAGCCGGTCCATCCACGCCGGTAGCTGTGATGGGATTAAGCGGCATGCCCTCCGCTGGAGATATCTTCCAGGTCGTGGCTTCTGAAAAAGAAGCGCGTGCGATCGTTGCGGAGCGCAGCGACGCCGCCAAAACCCTTTCGCAGACCAAGAAGAAAGTTTCGCTCGAAGACTTGTTCGCTAATGTACAGGCTGGCGAAGCCAAGGGGCTCAACCTTATTATCAAAGCGGACGTTCAGGGTTCACTGGACCCGATCGTCAATGAATTGAACAAACTCGGCGAAGGCGAGATCGGATTACATATCCTGCACGCTGAGACCGGTAATATCGGCAACAACGACGTAATGCTCGCTTCTGCATCGAAAGCCATTATCATTGGCTTCAACGTTCAAGCGGATGTGGATGGCCGCCGTCTCGCTGAGAAGGAAGGCGTGGACATCCGCCTGTACGAGATCATCTACCGCATGACCGAAGACATTGAGAAGGCGCTCAATGGTATGCTTGAGCCCAAACTCGTGGAAAGAGTTGTCGGACGCGCGCAGGTATTGGTCGCATTCGCCGCTTCCAAGTTTGGCAAGGTCGCCGGCTGCAAAGTGACCGAAGGCGAGCTAAGACGCGGCGCGCGCGTGCGTCTCTACCGCGGCGCTGACATGATCTACGAAGGCGACCTGTCTTCCCTGCGTCATGAGAAGGAAGATGTAAAGGAAATGCGCACAGGTTTTGAATGCGGTGTCGGCTTCAAGAACTTCAACGATATCGAACCCGGCGATCAATTGGTTTGTTATGTGGTTGAAAATTCGTAATTAAATGTCGTTGCGAGCGCTTCGCGCGAAACAACCTCTCATTAAGGTTCATCGCAAAGAACGCTCCTCGCAATGACATAAGTGAGTAATACATGCCATCAGGAATTCGTTTACACCGCATCCAGGACCGTGTTCGTCAGGAACTATCGCAGATGTTGATCCGCGAGACCAATGATCCGCGCCTGAAGAACATATTCATCAACGATGTGAAAATAGACAAAGAACTCGCCTTCGCGCATATCTTTGTCTCTGCTGTCGAGGGCGCTTCGCGTTCCACCGAGATCCTCGAAGGGCTTGAATCTGCGTCTGGTTTCTTCAGGCTGGCGCTCGCCGCGCGAGTTGAATTGCGCGCCTTCCCCAGATTGAAATTCCACTGGGACCCCACGCCGGAGAACGCCGACCACATTGAGAAGGTTCTGGCTGGGTTAAGAGAAAAGAAATAATTTATAGGGGGTGTGTCCAAAACGCACCCCCTATTTTTATTAATCGTTTAGGAGGATGGAAATAAGTGAACAACCAAATTATAGGGGAAATAAAAAATAGATTGGACGCGGCACAAAATATTGTGATCGCTTCGCATGTTCGACCGGATGGTGACGCGATCGGAGCACTGCTTGGACTGGGGCTGGCTTTGCGTGATGCAGGCAAAGCCGTGCAAATGATCCTGGCAGACGGGGTACCATCTTCGTTCAAATACCTTGAAGGCAGCGAACTGATCAAGAAAACCCCAACAGAAGCTCATGATACATTCATCACAGTCGACTGCGCGGACTTCAAACGAACGGGGAAGTTGTTTGAAAGTTTTGGCGAGCCTGACATCAATATTGACCATCACAAAACGAACGAAAATTTTGGAAAATTAAATCTCATCGAAGCCGAAGAGGTTGCCACATCTGCGATCCTGACCACACACCTGCCAGAATGGGGGTTGAAGATCACCAAACCCATCGCCGCGGCTCTATTAACCGGCATCATCACAGACACGCTTGGCTTCCGCACATCCAACATCACGCCGCAAGCGCTTCGACAAGCCGCGACTCTCATGGAAACAGGCGTGGACATGCCCGAAATATATATGCATGCACTAGTCAGAAAAACATATCCAGCCGCACGCTATTGGGGAGCAGGCCTCTCCAGCCTGCAAAGCAAGCATGGAATTGTTTGGGGCACTTTGAACCTATCAGACCGCAAAGCCGCGGGATATGGCGGCAATGACGACGCAGACCTGATCAACATGATCTCAGCCATTGACGGGAACAAAGTCGGAATGGTCTTCGTCGAACAAAGTGACAACCATGTCAAGATCTCATGGCGCGCACTGGAAACCGGCGTGGATGTCTCCCAGGTGGCAAAACACTTTAAAGGCGGTGGTCATGCCGCAGCAGCCGGAGCAGACATCGAGGGCGGCCTGATCGAAGTCCAACAGGAAGTTTTGAAAAAGACTCGCGAAATGTTAAATCTAAAATAAGAATTACATAATCTCATTGTAAAATAAGATAAATGTGTCATAATTACTCAGAGGAAAATCTAAGGAGGAATGCAAAATGAATAGTCAGGATATTAAGAACGCCATCTCGGGCGCACTAGTTGTTGATAAACCAGTCGGTATGACGTCGCATGACGTGGTGCAGGCTATCCGCAATGGAACGAACCTGCGCCGCGCCGGTCACACCGGCACACTGGACCCGCGCGCTTCCGGCGTACTCGTCATCCTTGTTGGTCCCGCTGTACGCTTAAGCGAGTACGTCTCGGCTTCCGATAAACGATATCAAGCCATTATTAGATTGGGCAGCTCCACGGACACATTTGATGCAGAAGGTTTGGTAACGCCTACAAAAGATCCGGTTAGCGTGACGGAAGCCCAGTTCGAAGAAGCGCTCAAAACATTTGTTGGTGAGATCGAACAAACCCCGCCGCCCTATTCCGCAGTGAAAGTACAGGGACGCAAAGCCTATGAAATGGCGCGCGAGGGCGAAGAAGTGGAACTTGCTCCGCGCAAGATCACCGTGCATCACCTTGAAGTCCTCGAATGGACTCCGCCCGAAGTGGTCATTGATGTGCATTGTTCCTCCGGCACCTATGTCCGCTCTCTCGCAAACGATCTCGGCGTGATGCTGGGCTGCGGCGCGTATCTGGTCGGTCTGCGCCGCACAAAGAGCGGGCGTTTCTCGTTGCGCGACGCGGTGCCTCTGCGAAAATTGCAGGAAGCATTCACCGCCGGCAACTGGTATCAATACCTCATCCCCGCCGCCGAAGCGCTGGGCGATTGGACCGCCGTTGAACTCAGTCCCGATGAAGTGGAAGGGGTTCGGCATGGTCATCGCGTCAAAGTTGTCGGCGAACCCACAGAAACCAAAGTGCGCGGCGTAAGCACCCAAGGCGAATTGGTCGCGCTCATGGAAATGGTCATCAACGAAGATGGCACGCGTGAATGGCAGCCCAAGAAAGTTTTCTTCACAGACTAATATGTCATTGCGAGAGGGCGATAGCTGACAAAGCCCAACAGGGGGTTTTTGGGAAGGCGCCCTCGCAATGACAAAGGGCGGCGGCTTTTTTCATCCCATGCAGCATTATTATTCGCTTGAAGAAGTTACCGTCAAAAACGCCTGGCTCACAGTCGGTGTTTTTGACGGCGTGCATCGCGGACATCGCGAGATCATCCGCAAACTCACAACAGAAGCGCATGCAAACAATGCGCCGGCTGTTCTATTAACGTTTGACCCTCACCCGGCAAATGTGCTGACCGGGCGGGATATTAAATGCCTGACCACACCAGCGGAACGGGCTGATCTGCTCGGGGCGTTGGGCGTGGACATCGTCATCACCCAGCGCTTCACCCCTGACCTGTCAACTGTCCCTGCCTACGAGTATATGTCGCGCCTGAAAGAGACGCTTGACCTCAGTCACCTGCTGATTGGTTATGACTTTGCGCTCGGCAGGAGACGCGAAGGCAGCGCAGTGCGACTGGCCGAAATTGGCAGTGAGCTGAATTACACAGTTGAGGTCATCCATGCCGTCAGCGACGAAAGCGGCGTGATCTCCTCCACCGAAATTCGCAAACTGGTTTCGACCGGCAATGTGACTGAAGCCGCAAAACTGCTTGGTTACAACTACAGTATGAGTGGAGAAATCATCCATGGCGCTGAACGCGGGCGCAAGATCGGCTTCCCCACCGCCAATGTGAATTATCCAAAACAAAAAGTGATACCAACAAATGGCATCTACGCTTCCTGGGCATGGCTCGGTGAAGAGAAATTCATGGCCGCCACCAATATTGGTTTCAACCCCACTTTCACACCCGAAAGACAAACCCCCAGCCTCGAAGCCTACTTCCTGGATTTCGACCGTGACATTTACGGACAGGAAGTGAAAGTTGAATTCATCTCCCGCATCCGTGATGAGTTAAAATTTGATTCAGTGGATGCATTGATCGAAAAAATCCATGAAGATGTGGACAAAACACGCGACATACTTAACAGAGCATGATCTCAAAATGCGAAACCGCTCCGGCATTATCCTGATCGAAAATAACAAACTGGCCCTCATCGAACGCCATCGCAATGGGTTACATTATTTTGCATTTCCCGGCGGTGGCATTGACGAAGGCGAGAGCCCGGAACAAGCCGCGGTCCGCGAGGCTGAAGAAGAGTTGGGCGTTGTGGTCGAGATCCAACAAAAAGCTGCCGAGGTATTCATCAACGGAAATACACAGCATTATTTTTTAGTATACAGAATCAGCGGGGATTTTGGGACAGGCACAGGCGAGGAATACAACGAATATAATCCCGCCTATGGAACTTATCTTCCACTATGGATACCAACAGAAAATATTTTGAGCAAAAATGTCCTGCCGCGTGAACTGGCCGAACTGGTGGTCCGCTGTAGCCAGGCAGGCTGGGCCAACAAGGTTGCCCAAATATTTTCAATGAAGAAATAGGCCAAACCTCACAACACGGAACATTTCTCCTCCCATTATCGTCAACCCATTATCACGCCGACAATATTCTTTCTGGAGGAGAATATGAAAACAAAATTCAATGTCCTAGCCGTATTTATCGTATTGGGGGTTCTGATTCTCAGCGCTTGTGGAGGTGCCCCCGCCGCAACAGAAGCATTCGTTGTTGAAGCACCGCTTTCTTATGAAGAACCAGCCGCCCAAAATGCTGGTGGAGCGAATGATGTCGCAAAGGAAGCAGGCAACCAGGCGCTCCCCTCGATCTATGCCACCGCCATGCCGCCACAAGACAGCGCTCCCGGCGCCTTAGCATCCATGCATATGATCATTAAGAACGCCGAGATCAAATTGCTGGTGACTGACACAGATATCGCCATAGACCGCGCCACTCAAGTTGTAGGCGACGCGGGCGGATATATCGTCAGCTCACGGGTGTGGTCTCAACCCCATTATGATGGCAAAAATTACAAATACGCCGCCATTACCATTGGAATTCCCGTTCAGGAATTCGAGCACACCCTCAGCCGCCTGCGGGGACTCTCAGTTCAGGTGTTGGACGAAACCGCTTCGGGCGAAGACGTGACCAATCAATTCGTTGACCTACAATCACAGCTAACCAACCTCGAAGCCACACGCGAACGTATTAAGACGTTCCTTGACAGTGCCAAAACAGTTGACGAAGCCCTGCGAATCAACCAGGAACTTTCTGCCATCGAGTCACAGATCGAACAGATCAAAGGGCAGATGAATTACCTGGAAGACCGCTCCGCTTACTCTACGATCACCATTAACTTTGAACCTGAACTGCCCGAGTTGGAACCTGTTGTCACCCCGACTCCGAATCCGTGGAACCCGGGTGAGACCTTCAACAACGCCAAAGAGACCGTTACCTTCGCATATCAAGGCATTGTGAACTTCCTGATCTGGCTCTTTGTAGTGCTTATCCCGATCCTTGCGCCGCCCGCGTTGATCATCTGGGGATTGTGGAAACTACTCACACGCAGATCCAGAAAGCCAATTCAATAGCATAACAACAAGCAAAAGACCGCCAGCCACAACTGACGGTCTTTCATTTTTCTTCGCTCTACGCCCGCAAAATTTGCAGAAACAATTTCCACCTAAATTTTCCTGTCATACCTATAAACAAGATTATTTGGCTCATATTTCCAGCATATCGCATTACAATGGGGGAAAATCAATCGCATTTCAACGGATTTTTCTTGACAATCTGGTTGCTTAATATAAAATCTTAAAAAAGGAAGGTGAATCTATGGAAAACAAATCTTCAAGCGAAGGGGCAAAGGAATCAAAGATCAGTCAAAATGTATTAATCGCGATCATTGGCGCGGCGACGACCATTGTTGCTGCGATTATTCCCTTTGTATTGAACCGAAACGATACCAGCCCATCCCCAACCCCCGCCCCGCTGATCATTACTGCGATTGTGACTGCCACTCCTTTGCCTATCCTGCCAACAGAAACAGTTGTTATTCCTCCCACTGAGGTGCCGTTCACCTTTACCCCGACCCTTGAGCCGCCCACGGCAACCGCTGCTGCGCAGGAAGGCATCTTTAATGGATTTCTGGCATCAGATATCAAGGGTGTTTTCACCACAAATAAATATAAGCCCGATCAGGTCATTTATTTATTCTTTGATATCAATGATCCCTCCAATAAAAACGTTATCCGGATCGTCTGGTCGGTGGTGGATGTAAAAGGTTTTCTGCCGGGCGCCGTAAGGTCTGATATCACCGATGTCGCAACGGTAAAAAATTATAGAACATTGTCGAATCACAGTGCCAATCCATGGCCTGCCGGGAAATACAAAGTTGACTTATATTTAAACGATAATCTTCAGCAAACAATCGAATTCGAGATCATTCCCTAAAACGAGAGCCTGCCCGAGCGGCAGGCTCTTTTCTTTAACCTCCCATTAACAGACAATATTTCCTTTATGGTATATTCCCATCAATGCCTGAAACAATTCTGATCGTTGAAGATGAACTCTCTTTACAAGAGACCCTTGCCTATAACCTGAAAAAAGAAGGTTATATGGTGGAAACAGTTGGAGATGGCCGCTCCGCACTCGAAGCTGCGCGGCGATTAAAACCTGACCTGATCGTGCTGGATATCATGCTGCCCGAAATGGACGGCTTCGAAGTTGCGCGCATTCTGCGCAAGGAAATGTCCACTGCCATTTTGATGCTCACCGCGCGCGACGATGAAATTGACCGCGTGGTCGGTCTCGAAGTCGGCGCGGATGATTACATGAGCAAGCCATTCTCGATGCGCGAGTTAATGGCGCGAGTCAAGTCACAGCTTAGACGCGCGCGTTTGTTGCGCGAGGAAATGGGAAAATCAAAAGACGCCGACACGCCGCACGAAAAATTAACTTTTGATAATCTCACCATTGACCTTACCCGCCGCGAGGTCACATTGAACAGTGAAGCGATACCGATCAAGCCAAAAGAATATGAACTCCTGCTCTTCCTCGCCGAACACCGCCGCCAGATGCTTTCGCGCGAATTCATCCTTGAGCGTGTCTGGGGCTGGGATTTCATCGGCGACAGCCGTACTGTGGATGTACACGTCCGCTGGCTGCGCCAAAAGATCGAAGCGGATTCATCCAACCCCACCCGCATTGTGACAGTACGCGGCGGCGGATATCGGTTTGAAGGATGAAAAACAATTGATGGTCAAAGGTCGAAGGTCGGGATGAATTCGTTTCAATTATTTTTGAGCATTATTTTATTCCTTGTCGCTGCGTGGTATGCGTGGCGATATTATGATTTAAAAAAACGAGTGGATGAATATGCCCACCTTGCACGCATCGCGCCGGAAAGCCTCCCCACTGACCTGAATAAAATCGAAAATCTTTCGAATGCTGTCGCCTCGTTAAAGTTATATTTTGAAAATCAACTTTCGACATTGAACTCAGAGAATGCGCGCCTTTCCACTGTGCTTGAACAGCTCACCGACGGCGTGATCATTGTCGATGCAAATGGACTGATCCAGTTTGCAAATCCAGCCGCGCAAAAGCTCTTTGAAATTTCAACCGCGCCCGGACACAGTGTCACCGAAGTTGTCCGCAACCATCAACTCGTGGACGCATGGAGACGCTGTCAGCAAACCAATGAAATGCAAAGCGAGTCGGTTGAACTGCCCGCCCGCCATCAATTTTTACAGTTGATCGCCATCCCAGATACACACGCGAGCGGAAGCCTGCTGCTTGTGCAGGATCTGACCCGCGTGCGCAGGCTCGAAACCGTGCGGCGGGATTTTATCTCCAACGTTTCGCATGAGCTGCGGACTCCGCTTGCCTCACTTAAAGCATTAACTGAGACATTACAAAGCGGCGCATTATCGGACCCGGAAGCTGGTCCGCGTTTCCTGGGCAGGATCAGCACTGAAGTGGACGCGCTGACGCAGATGGCACAGGAATTGCTTGACCTCTCACGCATTGAGTCAGGTCAGGTGGAATTGATCCTCGCGCCGCTGGCGCCGAAGGGTTTGGTCACATCTGCCGCCGACCGCATGAGAATGCAGGCTGAACGCGCAGGGCTGAAGTTGTCGATCAAGTGTGAGGATGGTCTGCCAAATATCCGCGCAGATAAATCACGGCTGGAGCAGGTGCTGGTGAATCTGATCCATAACGCGGTCAAATTCACAAAGCCCGGGGGAGATATTTCTCTCGAAACTGAATCAGTTACCGGCGGCGTGCGATTCGCTGTGCGGGATTCGGGAGTCGGTATCCCAACGGAGAGTCTCACCCGTATCTTTGAAAGATTCTACAGAGTCGACAAATCCCGCACAGGTTCAGGTACGGGACTTGGACTTTCAATCTCAAAACATATCATCGAAGCGCACGGCGGAAAAATTTGGGCAGAGAGCAACGAAGGTCGCGGAAGTGTTTTTTATTTTGTAATTCCGATCAACTCATAAACTTTTCCTGAACATCGACAATCTCTTTTCCCGCTTCAGGAACGAGGCGTGTATAAGTGCCGTTTGATTGAAGAATGCGCGCGCGAGTGTTGTCTTTTAAATAAGTATCCAAAACACGATGGAGCAAATGATGAATGTGATCCTTGTTTTCGATCGGGAAGACAACTTCAACACGATGATTGAGATTACGGGTCATCAGGTCTGCGCTGCCGAGATAAATATTTTCCTTGCCGTCATTATGAAAATAAAACAAGCGGCTGTGTTCGAGATAACGCCCGACAATGCTGATGACACGAATATTCTCGCTGACGCCTTTTATGCCAGGCCGCAGGCAGCACATACCGCGCACGAGCAGATCAACCTTCACGCCCGCCTGGGATGCCTGATATAAAAGCTGGATCATGTGCGGGTCAACCAGCGAATTAAGCTTGAAGATCAAATGGGCTTTGCGTCCTTGCTGGGCATGTTCGATCTCACGCAGAATATATTTTTCCAATTTCTTACGCAGGCTGACAGGGGCAACCAGCAATTTGCGGTACTCCTGTTTTGTGGAATATCCTGTTAAATAATTAAAAAGATCGGTCGCATCCGCGCCCATGTTTTCATCACAGGTAAACATGCCGATGTCTTCATATATACGGGATGTGTTCGCATTGTAATTACCGGTTGCAAGATGCAAATATCGGCGAATGCCCTCACCCTCCTGACGGACCACCATGGTGACTTTGCAATGGGTCTTCAAACCAACCAGACCATAGACCACATGCACGCCCACTTCTTCCAAGGCGCGCGCCCAACTGATATTTGATTCTTCATCGAAGCGCGCTTTGAGTTCAACCAGCACTGCCACCTGTTTACCGCGCTCGGCAGCTTCGAGCAGGGCTTCGACCACTGGCGCGTTTGGGCCAACCCGATACAGTGTTTGTTTGATCGCCAGCACCTGCGGATCACGCGCGGCGGCATTGATAAAATCAACAACGGGCTTGAATGAATCATAAGGATGATGGACCAGAATATTTCCGCTTCGGATCGCTTCGAAGATATCCGTTGCAGTTGCGGCATGTCTGAATGCCTTGGGAACGCGAGGCTTGTAAGGGTTATCCTTCAGATCATGGCGTTCCACGTTGCTGTATAACTGCCATAATCCGCTCAAGCCAAGCGGACTATCCAAAACATAGACATCGTTACGGGTTACTTCAAGATTGTCCACCAACAGTTCGCGAATATTCTCAGGCATGGATTCATATACAGCCACCTGCACCACCGAGCCGAACTTGCGTTTACGGATATTCTGCTGCATGGTCTCAAGCAGGTCATCTGCTTCGAGTTCCTGAATTTCGATATCGGCATCGCGCACAATACGGAAGGGGTGAGCGGCCGTCACTTCCATGCCGGGGAACAGGTCATGGAGATTGGACGCAATGACCTGTTCAAGCCAGACAAAATAATGTTGATGTGGAATTGTCCCATCTTTGCGGACTCCGCCCGAAGAACGCTTGATCGGCAAAAGGCGCGGCAAAGTATCCGGCACTTTAAGACGCGCAAACTTTTCATTCCCTTTTTTGTCGCGGATCACAATAGCAAGATTTAAGCTTAAATTTGAGATGTGCGGGAAGGGATGCCCGGGATCCAACGCGAGCGGCGTAAGTACGGGATAGATCACTTCTTTGAAGTACGTATCCGCTCGTTCTTTTTGCGTTTTGTTTAATTTTTGATAGTCGATAATATGGATGCCCGCTTTAACAAGCTTGGGCAAAAGTTTGCGTTGATAACAGTGCTGCGCTTCGATCATTAATTCAAGTGCCAGCTTGCGGATCGCCGCCAGCTGATCCGGCGGAGTCAGGCCGTCGGGAGAAATTTCCATGATCCGCGCTTCCACCTGTTTGCGAATGCCTGAGACGCGCACCATAAAGAACTCATCCATGTTCGAGCCAAAGATCGCAAGGAATTTTGCGCGTTCGAGCAAAGGCTTGGATTCGTCCCAGGCTTCCTCCAGCACGCGGCGCTGAAACTCGAGCAGACTCAACTCACGGTTAATATAAAGAGCGGGAGAAGTAAGGTCAACAGGAACAATTTCGGGTGGATTATTTTTTTGCTCAGCCATATATTCTTCTTTCTTGATCTTTATTTTTCGCCGATCTCAACCAGGATACCGGGCGTAAGCAACCATTCTAACGTAGCTTTGCGGGTATGGTGAAGGTCGTCGGCAGAGAGTCGGCAGACACCGCCTTTTTTGAGGGTCATATCCACACTCGCATTTTCAGCCGCCAGCAAACTGACCAGGGCGGTTAGTTGGGGTTCATGCCCAACCAATGCAATACTGTTCGCGTTGTATTTTTCATTCATTTCAGCGATCAACAGGTCAGGATCACCCATCGGGACAAGATTATCGCTGAAAGCGACTTCAGCTTTGACCTTGAAAACATCCGCAAGGATCTCGGCGGTCTCTTTGGCACGGACATATGGACTGGACAGGATCAGGTCAAAGTCTGCGCCGAGAGTACGCAAACCTTTTGATATCTGGCGCATTTTCTTTTTACCTTTATCTGTGAGCGGGCGTTCGTTATCCTGTTCATATTCAGGCGTGCCTTCATCTACAGCAATTGCGTGGCGGATGATATATAAGTTCATGTTCTTTTCTCCTGTGGAAACGGTTGATCTCGCGCAGTACGCCAAAAGGTGATTATCTCACCTTTGTCTTCGATATAACCCGCCAGGGCAATGGCGTGGCGTTCTTTATAATACGAGTGGGCGGGTTCGGGGTCATAGGATGCGGGCGCATGTTGGTCAAAGTTTGCGAGTTCCTGCAAAGCCACTTCCGCATCCTGAATATCCCCCATGGCTGACTGATAGTCATGCAATTTTTTCAGATGATCAGAGGGAAGATCCTGAAGAATTGGGGAAACAACTTCCAGCATGTAGCGGAACTTCTTGAACGCCAATCGTACGCGATGGATTGTAGCGGGTTGACCCAAGTCGATCAGGGCATAGCGTTGGTTGACAACCGCATATGCTTCATCAACAACTGAAAACAAACTCGTACTCAGATCGGTTTTTTTAGCTGCCTGGATCATTTGATCGAGTTTCCGAATCCGCTTTGCAAGACTTGCGAGTTTCAACGATCTTATCTCTTTACGTGCCGCGCGCAGCAACTTCTTTTCCTTGTGCTGTAAATATTCCTGAAAAGGCTGGAGCGCAGGAGTTTCGTGGATGACTTCCGACATATCGGCAAGCAATACCTGTGTATTGCGCAGTTCGTCAAGAGCATCAAGCTGGTCTTTGAGAACACGCCGCGTTTTCTTTATTCCCTGATCTTGAAACATCATACGCAGGAGATCGAGAAAAGCGAGTAATCGGCGCGCCGCCACGCGGAAATCATGGACCGCTTCCTCAGAAAATTCTTGGCGGCAGATTTTAAGTTCGGCTTTATATTTACCCCAGCGGGTGTTTAGAGAATCCAATAACAAGGTCTGTATATTCATATTCTATTCCGTGATCTCAAGCTTCACCGCGAACACATCCTGAAAAAGTCTCAGACGTTTTTCAAGTGTCCACTTTTCAAGCATAAGGTCGCCTTCTCCCTGCAATTTTAACTTCCAGGTATTTTTTTGTTCTTCGAGGCTTATATTTTTCACTCGTCCCGTATGGCTCACATCCAATGCATCTGCGAGACGTATTAATGCAGAAAGTTCTGTCACCACAATACGGTCTTTGGCGGGCAGGTTTCTGAAATTGTCATCTTGAAATGAAGGTGTTGACTTGCGATGGTATTGAATGATATTCGCGATGATATTTTGCCGGGCTTCAGACAACCCGATCAATGGACTGGCTTTCATAATGTAATACCCATGTTTGTTGTGATCTATTGTATTTATAAAATGGCCAATATCGTGCAACAACGCGGAAACTTCCAACAGCAATTTGCTTTCCTCATCCAAGTTGTGCAAAGTATGGGACTGGCCAAATAAACTTGCCGCATGACGGGCAACAAGATTCGCGTGTTCCGCGTCAAACTGATACTTTCACCGCCGCAGGCGAAGTCCACACTGTTCCGCGGCGAAAGCGCGGCTTCTGCAGGGTTGCCTATATCCCAAAGCACGCCGTCTTTCAAGCCAACATGCGGGATGATCACTTCCTTGATCTTTGCCTCGTGGGCGATCATTTGTAGGACGATGGAAGCGGGCAGGATGACATCTGCGCGGTCAGGCTTCAACTTGAATTTTCGCATCCTTTCTTCGACCTTCATCCTGCTCAGAGTTTCAACGAGTTTATCCAGCTCTTCGAGAGTGATGGCGCGTTCGCTGTCTCGTTTGAAAGCTGGCCAAATTGCCCATCTCCTCGATCTTCCCCCCCGTCCCCATGCAGATCTCTATTTTTTCCGAACCCAGCTCACGGTCAATGCGGTGACCCGCCGCTTCGGCATACTCCCGCACCAGTTTATAAAAAGGCATCCCGTTTTTTTCGCTGTAACTTTGATCAGGCGCACAGTTCCCATATTGTAACTTTCAGTGGAAAGGATATCCTTTAAGAGTCACTCCACACTGCCCCCCAGTCATCAACAACGCATTTTTATTTAGATTTACAGATGGGCCACGGCCAGATGAATAAGCCGCGCCTCCTCCTCCCCGCTAATGATCTCAATCTCAATGCCAGTGGAACGCGCAATCCGGTCAATTAAGAGATCGCTGTTGGTTGTCTCGCGCAAGGCGCTCGTGGCAACTGCGCGGACCCTGTCTACTTTATGGTCATCGAGCATTTTGCGGAAACAGGTGAAAGCATCCACCGCTTGCTGGGCGGTTTCGTCACTGACAATCCCTGTCGTGAAGGCATCCTGCCCCAGCCGTACAGGCAAGCGTAGATTTTCCATTACTTCAACCTTCCCATCATAGACGATTCGTCCGACCATGATACGCATGGCATTGGAGCTAACATCAATTGCCGCAATTGTTCGCATGTACTTACTCTTTAATTTGGATGGACGACATAGAAAGAGCCCGTATCAAGAAGTTCTCCTGTCTCAACATAAATTATTCTCTCACCAATATTAGTTACACAGTCAGCGACACGCTCTACATTGTGTTCCACCAAAAGTATTTGGTTGGCGCGTTCCGTGTTATGCGCGCCGTGAATCACAAAATTCATCAACTCTGAAAAAAGCGGAATGTACATCGCATCAATAATATCATCAGAGATGCTACGAATGGCGGAAGGCACGTTGGTGCGGATAAATGCCGTCATGGCGTAATCGCCGATCCTTTCCAATTCGGTGCAAATACTCATGGAGGGTGCGAGAAGGCGCAGGTCAAACAAACAGGCGCTTCTGCCGCGATCGTATCGATGATCTGTCCTTCCATTTCAAAATGCTTTGCATTGATCTGTAAATCATTGCGGTGGTCAAGGCTCATTTTTTCCAAATCATGGTCTTTGAGCGCTGTTATTGAGTCTGCCAGGACTGTTTCGACCATGCTGCTCAGACACAGTGGATCGTCACAGATAATGTACAGTTGATGGTCAAGGTTTTTTCGGAGCATATTATTTCTCTTCGCGGGGAGAGGTCTTCATAAGATACTCCACGATAGTTAACATCCTCAAAAGGTGTTGTTAACACCTGGTAAATAAAAATAACTATCAAACCAAACCTGGCTCATTTATTTTTGGAACACCGCTCATATTCTTAAATTGTCAGACGGCTGGAACTTAAACAAAGTCTTAATTTGCTGTTACCGGCGGCTTAACACTCCGGGCTTAGACTTCAAACTAAACGGAGCAACGCATGACAAATATCCTATTTATCTGCGGGTCACTGAACCAGACGACCCAAATGCACGCGATCGCCCAGGCTATGATGAAAGAACATCCTTGTTATTTCACTCCTTATTACGCCGATGGCTTGGAGGGTTTTGCAGCCCGCCTGGGCTGGCTGAATTTCACGGTGCTGGGCGGACGCCATAAACGTGAGACCATGGAGTATCTTGCCCGTCACAACCTAAGGATAGACCTGCGGGGAGAATCCCGTTCGTATGATCTGGTGGTCACTTGCAGCGATCTGATTATCCAGAATAATATTCGCAATAAACGGGTGGTCCTGGTTCAGGAGGGAATCACAGAACCTGAGGGGATCATGTATCATCTGGTCAAATGGTTGAAACTGCCCCGTTATCTAGCCAACACGTCCACCAACGGACTATCCAACGATTACGATATTTTTTGCGTGGCTTCCGAGGGATACGCGGATCTTTTCATTGGCAAAGGGGTGCACGAAGATAAAATCGCCGTGACCGGGATACCGAATTTCGACAACTTGAAAAACGCGCAAAATAATTCATTCCCCTTTCACGGATACGTTCTTGCAGCCACCTCTCCGCTGCGCGAAACTTTCCGATGGGACGACCGTCCTGCTTTCATCCGCAAATGCAATCAGATCGCAGGCGGGCGGAAATTGATATTTAAGCTGCATCCCTTGGAAGATGCACCAAGGGCGATCCGTGAGATATATCAATTTGCACCTGGCGCGCTCGTATTCACGCATGGCAGCGTTGATCAAATGATCGCAAACGCAGACGTGGTCATCACCCAGCAATCCACCTGCACCTTTGTCGCGATCGCCTTGGGAAAGGAAGTTCACACCAACCTGAATGCGGATCAGTTGAAACAGTTAATGCCCATCCAGAATGACGGCGTCTCCGCCCAGCACATTGCCCAAACCTGTGAACGTGTTCTGCACACATCCCTGGTTGTATTAAAAGCCAAACGCAGGCAGTCGCAAACGCGCCTCAAACGCGGCCGAGCGGATATATCTTGATTTGTTTACCAGTTGTTAACTGTTTCTTAGGTCGTTATTAAAGAAAGTGATATATCATCACAGCATACAAATGGAGTCATTATGGAAACCATCTTCCCATCCTTTCTTTTCCTGTCCATGGTTGTTGTCTTCAGTGTTGACGCGACACGCAAACGCCGCGAATTCCTGAAGAAACGCAAAACCGCATAACTTGTTTTCTTCTCCTCACCTCCTTGAGGAAACCACCCGCATTCTTTGCGGGTGGTTTTTGTTAACAAAACCGATACCTTTTCTTAAAGGGCTCTTAATAGCGAATGGATAAACTTATATTTGTAACAAGGAGAACATTATGGGACTTGCAGATCTACACCTACACACAATTTACAGTTACGACGGCACAGCATCCCTTTCTGCCGTTTTATCACACGCAAAACAAGCTGGGCTGGATGTGATCGCAATCACCGATCACGATGAAATTGCAGGAGCGCTCAAGGCGATGGAACTCGCCCCAGCCTATGGCGTGGAGTTGATCCCCGGAATTGAGATCACCACCGCTGACGGTGATTTGCTGGCTTTCTTCATCACGGAAAAAGTGGACGCTGGTTTGTCACTGGTTGAAACCGTATTGCGGGTGCGCGAACTGGGCGGGATGTGCATCGCCCCTCACCCGATGGCTGGCGGAATGGGCATGAAAAGCCTGAGCGCTAAAACAATATTGAAAGCACTGCGCAACCCGCAAGTGGCTGAAACCCTGATCGGCATCGAAACCTACAACGCCACCGCCCTGGACAGGATCAGCAACCACTACGCCCGTATTCTGGCAAATCGCCTGGATATTGCCCAGGTAGGAAACAGCGACGCGCACGTTGTGGACGCGATCGGTCTGGGAGCAACTGAATTCGAAGGTCACACCGCGGCCGATCTGTTGGTCGCCTTGAAAAATAAAACTACAATGATCCGTAAACAAAAAGAATGGAGCGCTTTCAGGATCATCAGCAGTTGGGGCATGAGCTATATGGGCAGCGCATTCGTTCGTATGACTGGTCTTGCGCGTGCTTAAAGAAGCAATTAGAAAAAACGGAAAAGGAATAAGTTAGAAAATGAAGAATATTTTAGTAACCAATGATGACGGCGTGCTTGCGCCCGGGCTTTTGGCTCTGGCGCATGAAATGCGTAATTTTGGGAAAGTCACCATCCTCGCCCCGGACCGCAACTGGTCTGGCAGCGGACATGTAAAAACATTGGACCGCGCCTTGCGCTTGCGTGAGTTCCATCTTGAAGATGGGACGGTGGCGCTGGCAAGTGACGGCGCTCCATCCGATTGTGTCGCGCTGGCGATGCTCGGGTATTTCAAAGAGAAATTCGACCTGGTGGTCTCCGGCATCAATGTCGGTGCCAACCTCGGACATGATGTCACTTACTCAGGAACCGTCACCGCCGCGATGGAAGCGGTGATCGCAGGCGTCCCAGGAGTTGCAGTTTCGCTCGAAGTGCCCGAAGGACATGTCGGTCCAATTGATTTTCAACCCGCTGCACAGGCCGCAGGGATCGCCGTTCGAAACGTGATCGCGCATGGATTGCCCGAAGACACATTATTGAATGTCAATGTTCCTTTTCTGAAAGCGGAAGATATTCATGGTTTCCGCATCACCCGCCAGGGGTTGCGCGTCTATCACAGCCGTCTCGACGAGCGCATCGATCCGCGCGGACGACCGTATTACTGGATCGGCGGCGATGCGCCGACAGGCGTCTCAGAATCAGGGACAGATGTCGGGGCATTGGCGGCGGGGTTTGTTTCCGTCACGCCGCTGCAGCTTGACCTGACCGCCTATCGCGCCATTTCAGATCTCAACACCTGGAACTGGCATTCCCAACCTTTTGAATTATCGCTGATTACCCATTCTGTTGTTGCGGCAGAAAAGTAACCAGCGTTCGTTCTTCTTCTCCTCCTTAATGGTCTTCCATACGAAGACGCTGCCCGTCAAGTCTGACGGGCAGTTTTTTATCGTAGGGACTCTTGTGTGCCCTGGCTGGGATGGCCGTTCGATGACCTAGCGAAATATGATGACCGGCAGCGCCTCACTTCCACCCGACTCATGCGCGATCAAATTAGAGATTATCTGCGCCTTTGGTTGACTCAACGAGGCATTTCTCCGCGCAACTATCGTCAGGTGGTCTTGCTGGTAGTAAAATAAGAAACACAAATCGCCAGAGGTATTATGATCCGAAAAACTTTCGAACACGAAATACAGCAAGTAAAAGATGAAGTGCTTCTCTTGGGAAGCATGGTGGAACATGCCATTATCACTTCAGTGGAAGTCCTTAAAAAACGCGACATCAAAGGCGCGGAAAAGATCATTGCGGATGATAAAGAGATCAATAAAAAACGATTCGACATCGAGAATCAGTTGATGATCCTGATCGCCACACAACAGCCCATGGCGCATGATCTGCGCCTGCTGGCTTCCACCATGGAGATCATCTCCGAACTCGAACGCATGGGGGATTACGCCAAGGGCATTGCCAACATCAACATCCGCATGGGTGAAGAAACTTTGCTCAAGCCGCTGATCGATATTCCGCGCATGGCTCAGATCGGCGCTGACATGCTTCACCGGTCCCTGACCGCCTTCGTAAAAGAAGATGTGGAAGCCGCAAAAACAATCCCCGCTGAAGATGATGAAGTGGATGCACTCTATAACCAGATCTATCGTGAATTAATGTTGTTCATTATTCAAGACCCGAAATCCATTGAACGCGCCAACTGGTTATTATGGGTGGCGCATAACCTAGAACGCGTCGCAGACCGTGTGACCAACATCTGCGAACGGACAATTTTCATCGCAACAGGCAATATGTCCGAGATCAAAGCTACAGACGATGAGTTTGAGATAAAGTAGAACGCTTGAAAGTCAAATACAAAAGAGGACACAGACTTGTGTCCTCTTTTGTATTTGACTGATAACTGATCCACAAATAACAAGCTCGTTTCCTACCCCATTCTTCCTGTGATATATGCTTCCGTCAATTCTTCCTTCGGTCTGGTGAACATGTCACTGGTATTCGCAAATTCCACCATCTCTCCCAGCCAGAACAAACCTGTGAAATCCGAGACACGTGCGGCTTGCTGCATATTGTGAGTCACAATAACAATGGTATAGTCCTGTTTCAATTCCGCGATCAGCTCTTCAACGCGCAGAGTGGCGATCGGGTCCAGCGCTGAGGTGGCTTCATCCATGAGGATCACTTCAGGTTGAACGGCTATCACGCGCGCGATGCACAATCTCTGCTGCTGCCCAAGAGACAATCCCATCGCGTCGGATTTCAGATCATCTTTTACTTCATCCCATAGTGCTGCGCGTTCCAAGCTGCTCTTAACGACTTCGTCCATATTTACATCCATGCCCATCACACGCGGACCGAAAGCCACGTTGTCGTAAATGGATTGCGGAAATGGATTTGGCTTTTGAAACACCATGCCCACCCGCTGACGAAGGTTGACCACATCCATTTTGTCGTCGTAAATATCCTCGCCTTTGAGCAATATTTTGCCCTCAACGCGCGTACCATGAATCGTATCGTTCATGCGGTTCAGACAGCGCAGGAACGTGGATTTTCCGCAGCCTGAAGGACCGATCAACGCGGTCACTTTTTGCGGCTCGATCTCAAGGTTGATGCCTGAGAGCGCTTTTGATTTGCCGTAATAAAAATCCAATTGCTGGACAGAAAAAGCGGACTGGGCTGTATTCATGGCGTGATTGTATCAAAACAAGGATGCAATTGAAGGAAGAAGCATGAAGAAGTTTACTTGTATCCCTGTCTACCTCCGACTATAATTCCGCCCGATGAAACGCATCCCCCCCCCCTTCTTTCTCACTTTTCTTCTTCTTGCTTTATCACTTCTCACTTCCTGCGGTTCTTCCAACAGTTCACCCGATTCTAGTTCCCCAACAAATTACATCGAAAACAAAGGCTCTGATACCATCGTCAATCTCGCGCTGGCGTGGGCGGAGAAATATCAGGGCGAGCACCCAGATGTCCGTATATCAGTAACAGGCGGCGGGTCAGGAACGGGGATCGCGGCTCTGGTCAACGGGACGGTTGATCTGGCCAATGCGTCACGCAAGATCAAAGATGAGGAAACCTCTGAAGCCCAAGCCAATGGTGTCACTCCTGTTGAACACATCATTGCGCGCGATGCGATCGCTGTGATTGTCAATCCCAATAATCCTGTGAACGAGTTAACGCTGCAGCAGATCTCCGATATTTACAGCGGCAAGTATACGAACTGGCAGGAAGTCGGCGGGGAAGACCGCCCCATTGTGCGGCTGTCACGCGAGACCAATTCAGGTACGCACGTTTATTTTTTGGAAACCGTTTTACGATTGGGGAGCAAGGAAGATAAAACACTTTTCTCGACGAACACATTATTACTGCCCTCATCGGAAGGCATTATTTCAGAAGTCCGCGATAACCCCAATGCAATTGGGTATGATGGACTCGGTTATGTGCCGAAAGATCTAAAGATGATCGCGATCGCAAAAGAGGCGGGCGGCGAATACGTTCTGCCTTCAATCGCCACGGTGAACGACAAGACCTACGCCATCGCGCGTGACCTGTACATGTATACCAACGGCGAACCGGCTGGCATCATCAAAGATTATCTCGACTGGATCCTTTCAGACGAAGCACAAGTTATAGTCGCAGAATTGGGTTTTGTGCCTGCAATAAAATAAATTTCACAGTAGGGGCGCATCGCGATGCGCCCCTACAGGAGACCTATGGAAAAATCTTTATCATGGCGTGAATTCATCATCACCAGATTGATTCAATCTTCCGGGTATTCAGCCATCTTATTTGTTGCGCTTATCTTTTTCTTCCTTCTACGCGAAGGTCTGCCAACACTCGGTGAAGTGGATGCGTCTTCACTTTTTAATTTCCGCTGGTATCCCATTGAAAGTTATTTCGGAATCCTGCCGCTGCTCTCTGGCTCGTTGATCGTGACTCTCGGTGCGGCGCTCATCGCAGTTCCATTTGGGATCGGCACCGCAATTTACATCTCCGAGATCGCTCCGCGCTGGATGCGCGAAATCTTAAAGCCGCTGGTGGAATTACTGGGCGGACTTCCCTCCGTTGTATTGGGATTTCTTGGGATACTCGTACTCTCCCCATTTCTACGCGTCTTTCTTGACCTGCCAACTGGTCTGACAGCCTTGACAGGTTCTTTGCTTTTAGGAGGGATCGCCGTGCCGACAGTCGTGTCCGTGGCCGAGGATGCGCTTGACTCAGTTCCGCGTGCATATCGTGAAGGCGCGTGGGCTTTGGGTGCGACAAAATGGCAGACCATCTGGCGTGTGACATTACCCGCCGCCAAGTCAGGTGTATTGACCGCTGTTATGCTCGGCGTGGGACGCGCCATCGGCGAGACCATGACCGTCATGATGGTCACAGGCAACGCGCCTGTTCTGGCTACTGGACTTGGCAGTCTCTTCTCCCCTGTCCGCACTATGACCGCCACCATCGCCGCTGAAATGGGAGAGGTCGCGAACGGCAGCACGCATTATCATGTCCTGTTCTTCATCGGCATGGTGCTGTTCATCATCTCGTTGGTCGTGAACGTGATCGCCTCGTCGGTTGTCTTCCGCGCCAAGAAACGGGCCGAGAGGATATTGTCATGATGACCAAATTCCTCTCTCGTAACCGTCATACTGTTCAAAGAATCGGATTCACTGCCATCACAATGATGGTCATCCTTACCATCATACCGATCATCGCCACGATCGTCTTCATCCTGATAAAAGGCGGTTCCGCTATTTCATGGGAATTCCTCTCAGGCTTTCCACATGACGGAATGCGCGCGGGCGGGATCCTGCCCGCCATCATTGGCACACTTTATTTGACACTTGGCACAGCCGTCTTTTCCGTGCCTTTGGGAATTGCCGCCGCCATTTATCTCTCAGAGTACGCCAAAGATAACCAGGTGACCAGAATCATCCGCCTTGCAATCATTAACCTGGCGGGCATTCCCTCGGTGGTGTATGGATTGTTCGGTCTGGGGTTATTCGTGCTATTCTTGAATTTCGGCACATCCATTCTGGCTGCCTCACTCACGCTTTCGATCATGACCCTGCCCGTTATCATCAGCACATCCGAAGAAGCGCTGCGAGCAGTTCCGCAATCCTTCCGCACAGTGAGCATTTCTCTCGGCGCAACCCGCTGGCAGACCATCAGCCGAATCATTATTAAAGAAGCTTTACCAGGTATTCTGACGGGAGTTATTCTGGGCCTGGAACGAGCCGCAGGCGAGACCGCTCCGATCTTATTTACAGGCGCGGCATTCTTCCTGCCAAGACTTCCACAATCTCCATTTGATGCGACCATGGCTTTGCCGTATCACCTGTTTGTCATTTCCACCCAAGTCCCCGAAATGCCGATCCAGATCCAATATGGGACGGCGCTTGTTCTGCTTGTCTTTGTATTATCCATGAATGTCATTGCTACAGTGATTCGTTCACGTGCAAGAGCGAGAAGACAATGGTAGACAAAATAATTATAGAGAATCTTTCCCTCCAATATTCCGACGGCACCGAATCCCTGCGGAATGTCAGCATGGGAATTCCTCAGAACGCTGTGACAGTTTTATTCGGTCCGGCGGGAGGCGGGAAATCCACTTTACTGCGCTGTCTCAATCGTCTGAATGATCTGACCGAGATCAAAGCCAGCTCGGGACGAATCCTGATCGATGGGGAAAATATCCTCGACCCGAAAACCGACGTGATCGCATTACGCCGCAAGGTGGGGATGGTTTTCGCACGTCCTGTCACCCTGCCGATGAGCATTCGCGAAAATATTATTTACGGATTGGAGTTGATGGGGGAAAAACGGAAATCCAAATTGGATGAAGCCGTGGAGCGAAGTTTGAAACTCTCGGCAATTTGGGATGAAATCAAAGATCGTTTGGATGAACCCGCCATCGCGTTATCAGGCGGACAGCAGCAGCGGGTATGTCTCGCACGCGTGATCGCTTTGCAGCCTCAAATAATTTTGCTCGACGAACCCACCTCCGGGCTCGACCCGATCTCAACCGGCAAAGTGGAAGCAGCGCTCTCGGAATTGAAAAAAGAATACACAGTAATTCTCGTACCGCATTCCGTTCAACAAGCCGCGCGCACAGCCGATCACGCCGCGTTCTTCCTAACTGGCGAGCTCATCGAATACGGTGACGGCAAAACTCTTTTCACGAATCCCAAACAAAAGAAAACAGAAGATTACATCATGGGCAGGTTTGGTTAAACAGGAATGCGGTCGCTTGTGCTGAGCTGGTTGAAGCATCGGCCCGCGCCCTGCAAAAGAACATTCCGGAGCTAAAGTCTGCGCTCCGTTGATCACCAAACCCTTTCCATATTCGCATTATCGCGCGGCCTGCGCCCCACCTTGGGCATATCCAGCCACTCGCCGTGAATTTTTACGCGCACCACATCGGCGGTAAAGTCAGATGCGGTGGCGCCGTTATTGCTGAACAGATACGACCCGACCGCATAAATATCAGCGGGGACTCCCAGTTTTTCGAAGCGACGGATCTTTTCTGGATTGAATCCGCCGGAGACAACGATCTTCACATTATGACAATATTCCCGCGCCGCTTCCCTCCATTTCTCAGGCAGATTCCAGTTTTCTGACGCAGAATCCAGCCCTTGACGGATGTTGAACACCAACCGTGGATTCACTCCCAGGTCAAGGCTGGAGTCGCCAAGCGGCAGGACGGATACGTCGCGCAAAGTTCCGCTCGTATCCAAACGCACACCATACAATTTATATTTCTCCGCTTCTTCCTTCTCCCCCGCGTCAACCAATTCACGATACTTTACGAACAGGGCATTCAACGTGCGCAGTGAATCACGCACAGAGTCGTTATTAAAATCCACCAGCGCAATGCGCGGAATGTGCGCGGGCAGAATCCGAGAGAACTCCATCATCGCTTCAGCAGTGTCACCGAGGAAGGTGCGATCGCGGCATGAGCTACTGTCCCGCCGCCCGCGCCACCCCACCAATCTCCCTGCGCATCGGTCGAAACAAATGGCCCCAGCTTTTGTGAGTAATCCATGTTGAATCTTTGCACCGCGATGTTATAGGCATAACCATCCGAAGCCTGGACTTCATGCAAGTCAAAACGCGCGGGGAAAAATAAAACTGGTTTGCCGCGCGCGGCAGTTAAAGTCTCATAGACATTACTGGATACACGGCTTGAGCGAGTCAGGATTCCCAGGGTGGGTGTTTCAAGCAGGGCGAAATCACGATAGCGTCCGCGCACTTTGATGACCGGCTGGACGTTCATCGGGTTGCCATCTGGCGACTCGGTTACATCGCCGTCCTGCACAGCCCACACTTCCAACTTATCCGCAGTTTCGATGAAGCGCTCATTTTCCCAATACCCCGTGCAATGACGCAGCATCTCCAAGGATTTATCCACACCGACGATCACGGTCGTTCCCACACGGCGCGTGAACCACTGCATTTCCACTTCAATATCGCCCACGGATATATTCTCCGCAGAGACACCTGCTGGCAGGTTGTGATGTTCGCCAGAATAGGTATATCCCTCTTTGGAGAGCGCGATCAACATACGGTTGATATTCTCGAAATATTTATCCGAGTACCAGCCGCGGCGCATGCGGTCAATATCTAATTTAAAAGTTTCATTTGTAAGACGATTTATCAAAAGGCCCTGTTTTTGTTGTGTACCGTTAAAAATGCAAACAGGTTCTCGTTTATCTTCAAATAACATCTGTAGATTTTACGATCTGCATCCCGGCATTTGCAAAGCGTACATACGCTTCATTTGCCGCGTCGGTATGGTCAACAACACCGGGGACTACGACTGGTGATGAACAATCCTCGAGAAGATACACTTTTTCCGCAAGCTTGGGATCTATGGACTGAATATCATCAAGCAGGTCAGAAACCGTCCATGCAACGCAGTGACTCTTTGCCTGCCCCGCGATGTACAACCTGTCCACTTCCTGTAAGTGTTGAATGAATTTGAGGTTACGAATACCAAGTGTCTCGCCCATTGGGCCTGTCAAGACTTCGGGACCAACAACTGAATAATTTTCAGTGAAAGGTTTGTCACCTTTAATTTCAAAATCTGGTTGAGCGAGTCTTGCAATGGAATGAAAGAAGACGGCTTCCTCCAAAGCTGGAACAAGCGCGTGACCGATGCCGCCGAGCATGGCGTGATACGGCCAAATGGTCAGCGCATATTTTCCTTTGCGCTCCAATTCTTCAGCGTAATGGATCATCATTTGCTGTCCATACTCAGGCGCGATCTGATAATTAGGCGCAAGCGTTGAGTTGAAGTTCCACTTGCCAGTGCGCAATTCCCCGGCGTGAATATCTGTATATGGCGCGGGATGATTTCCATCTTTGTCCACAAAAAATATCGGGTGAAAAATTTGCTGTGAAAGATGCGTGTCCATTGTAGCGGTGATGTGAGTGATATTTCCCAAGTTGCGATAAATAAATTCACACAAGCGGATGTTATCGTCCACTGCGCCACGCCCGCTGCGGCCGCCGACGAAGAGCTCAAAATTTGGAATGCAAAACGTATTTTGCGCATCGATAATCAAAAGGGAGATTCTCTCTTTCGAAGCGGAGGCAGGCGTCAGGTTGTGTTGATGCGCCCAGTCACGCGCCTGATCTGCGCGGGCGGCGTAATCCACTTTCCAGATCTCGCCAACGCGGGAGGCATCAAAAAAAGATGGGATGGGAAGAGTGTTCATAGCCCTAGTATACCCTTGCGGGAACTTTGTAACGAAAAACAGGTTTCGCGTCATACCGGACCCGAAACCTGTTTTGGCTTTCAATATGTTTTTTCTACACTTGAGGTTGAACCGCTTTCACATCACGTTTGGATGTACTGCGGCCGAAGAAGATGCTGACAGTGATCAAATAGCCAATGTATCCGATCATCTCTGTCAGTGATGGGTTTCCGTTATATCCAAAGAGGGTCTTGAGCAATTCGCCAGTGACGGAGGTTTCGTCAATAAAGGAATTCACGTCCCAAACATGTTCAACAATGGAAGGTATCCAGTTGATCTCGTTAAATTCATGGATGCCATGCGCGACAAGCCCAGCCGCGAAGAGGATAAGCAGCATGCCTGTGATCTGAAAGAAGCGGCGCAGGTCAAGCCGTACTGTGGTGGCGAGTAATGACCAGCCCAGCAGAATGGCAGTTCCCAGCCCAAGCACAACGCCCGCAAGGGTTTGAATGGTATTCGTGCCAACCTGTTCATTATTGCCGGCGAAAAATGCGGCGGTGATAAACAGGGCAAGCTCCACGCCTTCACGTACCACTGCGAAAAAAGCCAGCCAAAAGAGGGAACGCTTCCCTGTCGAAACGGCGGCCTTATTAACACCTTCCTCAAGTTCGCCTTTAAGGTGGCGTGCCTGTCCGCTCATCCAGAAGATCATCCAGGTCAGGATGCCTGCTGCGAGGAACATCGTAATCCCTTCATAAATTTTTTCGGCATTGCCTTCGAGGCTCAGGCCGAAAATGGTAAGCAGAACCGCCGCGAGAATGCTAACGCAAGTTGCGGCCAAGGTTCCAACCCAGAGGGCGGGAGCAAGGTCTGTACGGCGGATCTTGCGAAGTGCGCCAAGCACGATACCAATAATGAGAGCCGCTTCCAGCCCTTCGCGCAGAGAGAGTAAAAATGAGGAGACCATGTTTTTGTAACCTCGTGTTAATGGGAATAAAAAAACAGCCTATAAAACAGGCTGTTTTGTCCAAAAATTGTATCATGCAGGTCTGATTATTGACAAGATATTTATCACATATTTGATAAATATTAGTCATCACATATAAGGGATGAGGTGTCCAAATTACTTCTTTTTGTGCGGGCTTGGCCTATTTGCCTTCATCACACGGCGATACGGGGGCATGTCGATCACAAGGATCTGTGACATGGTTGGGTCGAGTAATTTGTTCCACAAGTTGGAGTAACTCAGCGCAAAAGCGTCAGCCCGCATCGTGGAAGTGATCACCGTAGGCAGATGCGCATTGTATCGGTAATTCAATACGCTATACAACTTATCCTCAGCCCAGACGGAACTCGCTCCGCTTTCCTTCAGATCATCCAGAATCAATAAGGGCGTGGTGCGGATCTCATGGAAACGGCGGTCGAATGGGACTTCGGAACTGGGGCGAAAAGTCTGGCGCAGATAATCGAGCAAGGCCGAAACTTCCACCAAAAGTGCCTGCCCGCCGAGACCAATGCGGTAATTGCCGATCGCAGAAGCCAGATGGGTCTTCCCGCAAAAAGATTGCCCGAGCAATACCAGCCAGCCATGCGGCTCTTCGGCAAAATGCGCTGCCGCGCCAAAGGCTTCATGTAAAGTCTTGACATCTTCCTTGGTGACTTTGACACGCGTAATTTCCTTGTCTTTATATTTATTCCCGAACTTATCCTGCTTCTCGGTGATGGTGGTTGTGATCGCCTCCTTGCCGATCTCATCCTCACGCATCTGGAATTTCTCAAAGGTCATGGCTTTCATTTCAGGCAGGGATAGCATCGAGATACCGGGATTGCTGGTCTCTTCCGGACGGCGATAGTCTGGCGCGCTGATCTTCACATATTTTACGAATTCATCATCCTGCAAACGTGAACGAATACGACCTTCGATCTCGTCCAGCATCAAATTAGTTGTGATGACAGTCGCCAGTTTATTGATATAGCGGTAATTAATGATCTGGAATAATTTTTCCTGCGCCCAGGCTGTTGCATTCTGGGTTCCAAAGTCATCGAGAATTAACAAGTCTGCGCTGCGGATCTCATCAAAGCGTTGTTCAAAAGTGGTTTCCGGATCCGCATAAGCAAATCGTAATGAATCCAACAGATCCGGCACGGTAATGAAAAGCGTCGGAACTCCCCTGCTGACCGCGTCATTCGCGATCGCTGCGGCAAGATGTGTTTTCCCGCAGCCGTAGCCGCCTTCAAGCAGCACCCAGCCTGCAAGCAGACGGGAAAATTCTTCACAAGCTTCAAACGCTTTGTGCAGGTTTTCCTTTTCCTGCGGCGTCATGAACTTTGCCTTTTCATTCCCCGAGGCTTTAAAGTTTTCAAAACGTAAATGACTTAACCGATCCAGATTACTTAAAGCAAACAAACGACTGCGCGCACCATCGGCCATATCCTTTGCGCGGCAGACACACGACTCGATTTTGCCGAATTTTTCATGACCCAAAGGAACATCATAACGAACGTATCCAATTCCACCGCAATGCGGGCAGTTGGGATCTCCGAGTGGCTTTACTATATTGCTCTCACTTGAAGAATTCTGAAAATTCGTCCTCGGCGTATCGTTTTGCATCTTTGACAGTGTCTTGTTGATCTTTTCTTTCATCTTTCCCTTTTTCCTTCCAGCGCGTCAAAATGGCTTCCACATATTTCCAATTGCGAACATTCCTGCTGACAGCAATTTCAAACGCCTCTTCGAACCACACACCCGGATAATTTTTCTCGGCTTCACGCAGCATGTCTGACAATAAAGGCGTGAGCGCTCCAATGTTCTCTTCATACAGCCGAAAGATATTTGATTTGTTCATGGGCGCGGAAAATATCTTTGCGGATTCGCGCCATTGACCCTGCTCGAACGCTTCAGCGGCTAGACGACCACGGGGCGAGTTGAGGAAATAATAAACATCCGCAGCATGCTGTGACCGGAGCAGGGTCCCGCGCTCGACGGATTTTCTCAGCCCGCTCTGGATATCCTCAAGCCCCATCCCCAGCGCCTCCGCCTCGAAATCGGTTTCACATAACGCCCGAAAATGGCCTTCGATATGTTCAATACGCCAAATGGCATACAGGGTTACCTTCAACTCCGCCACATCATCCATCTCTTTTAAAAGATGAATAAGCGAATCAGGCAATTGAGTGAATGTTTCAGAGGAAGTGAAACCGTTGAAAGTTGTCATTTTCAAAACATCATTGATTCGGATTGAATACTTTTGTTGTGGCGTTCTCAAACCTTGTCAATTCGCCGCGGAATATTAGATCGATCTCGCCGACAGGTCCGTTACGATGTTTTGCCACAACAATTTTCGTGATATTGCTTTTATCTGAATCCTTTTCGTACTCATCAGGACGGTAGATAAACATAACGATATCGGCATCCTGTTCGAGAGAACCTGATTCTCTCAAATCAGAGAGCACGGGCTTTTTATCTGTCCGCTGCTCAACCGCGCGGCTTAGTTGCGCGGCGGTTAAGACAGGAACATTTAATTCGCGCGCCAGCACTTTCAAACTGCGCGAGATATGCGAGACTTCCTGCACGCGGTTATCATTGCGCGAATCCCCGCCCATGAGTTGGAGGTAGTCGATAATGATCAGATCAATGCCGAATTCCATGTGCAGGCGGCGGCACTTCGTCCGCAGCTGCAAAGGCGTGATGGCGGGCGTATCATCCAAATAAATATGAGTATCTGAAAGAACCTCGACCGCGTGAGTAAATAGCGGCCATTCGCTTTCAAGCAGCTTGCCATTACGCAAGCGCTGTGAGGAAATTTCTGTAGTCTGGGCTATTAAGCGTTGGACCACCTGCTCATTGGACATTTCCAATGAAAAGATGGCGACATGTTTTTTATGGGTCAGGGCGGCGTTCTTGGCGATGGAAAGCAGAAAGCCTGTTTTGCCCTGACCAGGGCGGCCCGCGATAATGAGCAGATCTGAAGGCTGCAAGCCTGTCAACAATCTATCGAGATCAATAAAACCTGTCGGCACGCCGTGAATTTCATCGGGGTGTTTGGCAAGCTCATCAATTCGGTCGTAGTAATCGCTCAGCACAGCCGAGATCGGCTGAAGGTCGTGTTTGAGTCTGCGCTCGCTGACATTGAAGACAGCCTTCTCCGCCTCGTTCATCACATCGTCAATGGATGAGGCTTCATTGTAGGCAATGGACGCGATCTTGTTTGCAGCCGTGATCATCTTTCGACGGACGGAATGTCCCTCAACGATACGGCCATATGACTCCGCGTTTAACGAAGACGGTACTTGATTGATAAGTGAGGTGATATAAGACGAACCGCCAACATCAGCCAGTTGATTGGATCGGTCGAGTTCTTCAGAGAGGGTCAACAGGTCAATGGGGATACGCTGTTCGTGCAAACGCGTAAACGCCTCCCAAATCCATTTATTACGATGGATGTAGAAATCATCCGCCGAGAGGAACTGGGCGACATCATAATAAACCTCTTGATTAATCAGAACCGCCCCTACGACCGCTTCTTCAGCTTCGCGGTTGTGCGGAAGCGCTGATGGCGATGGGGCGGCGGATTTATCATCCCCGTAGGGGACGTCTTCAGGGAAATGATCAGCCATTGAGTTGGACCAACTTTAGGGTAAGGGAGAGTCGGGCTTGTCTGTATCGGGATTATCTATATCGAGCTTATCTATGAAATCCTTGAAAATAGATAGACGGTCGTTGGCATCATCTGAGAGCGGTTCTGGAGCGCTTTCCCTGCGCGATGGCGCGGCCGTTGTTTCCGGCAGGTCTGAATCAGGCGCCATGCCAGCCGCTTCCATTACACTTTCATGAACAAGGATCGGCACATGAGAACGCACCGCGATGGCGATGGCATCAGAGGGGCGTGAATCTACATTAATCTCGCGACCATCGACTTCAGCGACAATATTCCCATAATAAATACTATCCTGCAGACGAACGATCTCTACGCGGGTAATGCGCGCATTGAATTCGCGAAAGACATTCTTTAGCAGATCATGCGTAAGCGGGCGCACCATTTCAACTTCCTGCAGGGCGACCGTAATCGCTTCTGCTTCATAAGGCCCCACCCAAATGGTAAGGTAGCGTTCTTCAGCGCCAACTTGTTTTAATACAACAATGCGCTGAGGTGTCATTAAGTGAACTCGGATGCTATCAATAACTACTTCTATCATATCTGACATGGGATGCTCCAGTTCGTATATTTTAGCATAAATAAATCTGTCATTTCGATTTGCCAGAATAAGAAAACACGGCTATAATCCGCTTCGCTCAATCGGGGCGTGGCGCAGCCCGGCTAGCGCGCTTGCATGGGGTGCAAGAGGTCGGAGGTTCAAATCCTCTCGCCCCGACAGCCAAATAAAACCGTCCTATTATAAGGACGGTTTTATTTTAATATTTCATACACCACATTTTCCATTATGGAAACAAAAGAAGAAAACTCACATTCTGCAATAAACGCACATTCCACCCTAAGTTTAGTCTTTGGTATCTTAACGCTTCTATTTTTATGCCTAAGTACGTTCCCATTTCCATTTACTACGATCATATGTTTCCCGCTCAGCTTTCTGTTTGGGATTCTCGCACTGGTCTTCGGAATAATCTCCTTAAATCGGATTCGCCAGCGGAATGAATCAGGGCGCCCAATGGCGTGGATCGGGATCATGGCCGGGGGATTTATTTTATTGTGCGTGATCTGCATGGTCATTACGATTGGATCACTTTTCATCTTTTCGCCCAATTTAATTCAGGCAGCGCCTTTCCTGCATAGCTTCGATATTTAGCAGGGGCGCATTTACTCAAAGACCACCATCCTTTGGTCACCACACAGCCACTGAGAATTGCAAGTTCTGGAATGCAAATTCGGCAAATGAACGGATTTTGCGAACTTCAGGATGCTCATCAATTATCAACTTGCGAATCTATCTTCTCTCGGTTATCCTTGCAAGCGGGAGTGGTTAGGTCCCGGTGGGCTTCCTGGTCTTCAACACCTGTGGCGGGTCGCGTTGCGAGCCGCGGTGGGTTCGACTCCCATCCACTCCCGCTTTAGTGCAGTAAAACCCTAAAGGTCTGCTTGTATGTCAGAAACGCAAGACCTTTAGGGTTTCGTAACTAAGAGGAAACACATGTCAATTCCTGAAACCGAAGTATTAACCAATTTAGTAGCACAAGTCTTTCATATAGAAGATGTCACCAGTGAAGACCCGCGCAAGGGATTTTTTCTGCGCTATCGCGGACAATTACTGGATGAAGATTCCGCGTCACTCTACGACCGTTTGGCGGATGCGCTCATCCTATATAACATCATTCCCCTATTTAAGATCGAAGGCGGCCGCCAGGTGATCTATCTTGCGCCCAAACCACCAGAACAGAAGAAAGACAAGATATCCACGAACATCATCCTTTTCGTATTGACCGTATTAAGCGTGATGCTGGCGGGCGCGCAGCCTGAAGGAGACTTCCCAGTCGATTTTGGCGGTCAAATGCTTATGCTGTTAAAAAGCATCCTATCCGGCTGGCCATTCGCATTAAGCCTGCTTGGCATTTTACTGGCTCATGAACTAGGGCATTATTTCATGAGCCGTTATCACAAGACGCCAGCCACATTGCCCTACTTTATCCCACTTCCACCTCCGCTTGGATTACTCGGAACGATGGGCGCGGCGATCATCATGCGCGGAATTCCCAAGAACAAACGTGTGCTTTTTGACATTGGGGTGGCAGGGCCAATAGCGGGGCTTATCGTCGCGATCCCGGTTTTATTTTTAGGGCTATCACTTTCGACAACCGGAACCATTGAGCCGGACCCAAATGGTTTTCTCGAAGGCAATTCGCTGGTCTATCTATTTGCAAAGTTCGCGACCTTTGGAAGGCTGCTCCCTGCTCCAGTTGAACCGCAGGGAATCTTTTACTGGGTTAAATATTTCTTTACAGGCCGACCGGTTCCATTTGGGGGATTGGATGTGTTCATTCACCCTGTGGCCTTCGCGGCCTGGGCAGGGCTGCTCGTGACCGCATTAAATCTCATCCCCGCTGGCACATTAGACGGTGGGCATGTGATCTATGCCTTATTCGGCGACAAGGCGAGAAAAGCATTCCCATTCATTGTCGGATTACTGGTCGTAGCTGGCTACTTCTGGAACGGCTGGTGGCTGTGGGCGATCATTCTATATTGGCTGGGAAGGGTTAACGCGGAGCCACTCGATCAGATCACCACGCTCGACCCCGTCCGACGGCTGGTCGGGTTTGCAATGATCATTGTCTTCTTTTTGGTCTTGATGCCAGTCCCATTTATGACACTTGCGCCATGAAGAAAATATTTTTACTGTTATTTATTACATCCATTCTCTTTTCAGCTTGCGCCGCCGGGAACACAACATCGACAGCCAAGCCATCCACTACGCCAAGCGCTACAAAAAAACCACAGGTTGAATCCACTGTCGAAACGGGCAGCAGACTCGCTGTTAATAAAGAAACGTTGAAAGGCCTCGAGATCACTGTCTGGACTCCGTGGTACGGGATCGAGTCGACCCTGTTTGATTCATTCGTCGCAGATTTCAATGCACAAAATGAGTGGGGCATCAACGTCACGGTACAGAGTCAAGTCAACTTTAGCAATTTATATGAAACTGTCACAGCTTCTTTACCAACAGTGGAAAAACCCGACCTTGTGATCGCGCTGCCTGAACATGCCCTGGAATGGAACGCGGATGATTTCGTGACAGACCTGACGCCTTATGTGAATGATCCAGAATTTGGGATCGACTCAAACGATATCCCGTCTGTATTTTTGGAACAGGATATATCTGAAGATATTCGCGTTGCGATCCCTGCCCAGCGCACTGCGAATTTCTTGCTTTGGAATGAAACGTGGGCCAGCACGCTGGGTTTTAATTCCATACCCGCCGACCCGCAGGATTTTCGTCAACAAGCTTGCCGCGCACAGCAATCTCTACAAAAAGATGAGGCGGCGCAAAATGACTTCATGGGTGGCTGGGTCGTAGATACCGAGCCAGCAACTGCCTATGCCTGGCTGCTGGCTTTTGATGGCGGAGTATTGGAAGGGAATAATTATCGCTTCCTCAAGCCAAACAATATTGACGCATTTAAATTCCTGCGCGAACTTTCTGAAACAAGCTGCGCATGGCAGACCACCTCTGAGATGGATCCCGTTGCTTCATTTGTAGATCGCGAAGCCCTGTTTATTTCTGCGACCCTTGAAAACTTACCAACCGTTGCCCGTGCTTTTGCCAGCGTTAATAATACCGACACATGGAAGGTAATTCCATACCCCGCAGAGAATCAAGACACTCTGATAGTATATGGTTCATCATATGTCATTCTGGATTCAACGGACGAAAGCCAGCTTGCCGCATGGTTGTTCGTACGCTGGCTGCTTGAGAATAAACAGGATGCCCGCTGGGTGGAAGCGACCCATCTCTTTCCACTGCGTACTTCAACGATTGATTTGCTTGCCGATTACGAAAAGACACACCCGCAGTGGGCGCAAGCGATCAGTTTCCTGCCACAAGGCGAAGTACAACCTCAGGCAGCTTCCTGGCGCAGAGTAAAGATCGTGCTTGGAGACGGTTTCCGACACATGTACCGCGTCAGCACACCCAGCGGACAAGTTGCAGCGATACTGGCGCAGATGCAATCCACTGCCAATGATTTGGTTAAGTAACGAATAGCGTTTGCTTAGGGATATATGAAAAAATTTAAATGGCAGATCATTCTCATTCTGGCTGCGATTGCCGTATTTTTTGCATGGCCATATTTTAACAACGTCACCATTCCCGGCGACGGGTTTTCCACTTACGGCGCAGATACAGTCCGCGCTGAAGTGACCCAGATCATCGAAGAGGGCGAGATCGATATGGGCGGCAAAATCCAGACCTACCAGGTGGCACGAGTAAATATTCTTGAAGGGCAATATGCCGGCATAGTCATGGAAATAGATTACGGCAAACGCCAGATCCGTTCAGATGACTACGATCTTGCCGTTGGCGAAAAGGTGGTGGTGTCCATCAGCAAAACACCTGAGAATGTAGTCAATGCTTACTTCGTAGATTTTGTCCGCACGACACCGATCTTATGGTTAACAGGGATTTTCGCAGTTTCCATCATCCTGATCAGCCGCTGGAAAGGTGTACGCGCACTTCTCAGCACGGTGTTCAGTTTATATATCATCATCGGCTATATCATTCCGCATATCCTCGCTGGGGAAGATCCGCTGACTGTAAGCATTATCGGCTCGATCATTCTTCTCGGTGTCACCCTCTATCTCACCTACGGCTGGACACTCAAAACGCATGCGGCGGTCATCAGCATGGTGATCGTCCTGCTCATAACAGGCGCGCTGTCGGCTTTATTTGTTGTCTTCACAAAACTGAACGGAACTGGCGATGAAAATGTGATGTTCCTGATGCAATTGATGGAAACGCCGATCAACCTGCGCGGACTTTTACTGGGCGGCATGATCATCGGCGCGCTGGGGGTTTTGGATGATCTGGTCACCACCCAGGCATCGGCTGTCTTTGAGCTTCACCACGCCAACCCGGATTTCAGGTTCCGCGATCTGTACAATTCAGCCATGCGGATCGGGCAGGACCATGTCGCGGCCACGGTCAATACTCTTGTGCTGGCCTACGCAGGCGCATCCCTGCCCATGCTGCTGATGTTCTCTTTCGCAAAGGGAGATTATGGGTATCTGGTCAACTTTTCCTTCATCGCCGAGGAGATCGTACGGACGCTGGTCGGCTCGCTTGGGTTGATCGCGGCTGTCCCACTCACAACTACGATCGCCATTTTCTTTGCCTCCAGAGCTGAGTCGCTTGGGAAATGGGAGCAATTTCTCGGTCCGGAAGGAGACGGGCATTCGCATTAAGTGCAACTTTCCATCATCTTCTGCGTAAGATAGGTAGAAAGTCCACAAGGAGCATGCGTGAACGAAGAAACAGCCTGGGTAACTCAGGCTCAACAAGGCAGTGATGAGGCTTTTACAAAACTCGTCGAAACCTATCAAACCCCAGTTTACAACCTATGTTATCGCATGTTGGGAGAGCCTGACCTGGCAGAGGATGCCGCGCAGGAAACATTTTTGCGTGCCTATCAACACCTGCATCGTTATGACCAGAAAAGACCGTTCGCCACGTGGCTGCTTTCCATCGCCGCGCACTATTGCATTGACAGGCTGCGCCGACGCAAATTCTCTATGTTCTCCATGGATGCGGAAGATGATGAAGGCAACACATTTGAACTGCCCGACCCCGATTCACCCGACCCCGAGGCTGAAACCGTCCAGGGACAGACTCGTGACCGAATCCAGTCCATGTTAAAAGATCTGGATGACACCGATCGAGCCGCGGTCATTATGAGATATTGGTACGATTATTCTGAAGCAGAGATCGCCGCATCACTACGATTGACGGTCAGCGCGGTAAAAAGCAGATTACACCGCGCCCGCAAGGAACTGGCTGGACTATGGCAGGAAGAAGAAACTCGTATCGAGACCGAAAGGAGGCCCTATGAATCACCAGCCTTTTGAAGAATGGCTATTGAACGACAAAAATCTAACACCCGTTGAAAAACGCGAACTGAATTCACACCTGCGGACATGCGTACATTGCACGGCTCTTTCCGCGACAGGGCTGGCTTTGCGTTCTGCGAATGTGGTCGCACCTGCGGCAGGATTCTCGATGCGTTTCCAGCAGCGGCTTGCCGCGCAAAAGATCGCCGAACGACGCCGCAGACTTTGGGGCGTGATCATTTTGGTTTTGAGCGGACTGGGTCTGTTCGGATGGTTTGCCGCGCCCGCTATTTACTCTGTCATTACCGCTCCGGTCGAGTGGATCACGGTGGTCATCGGTTATTTTCTATTTGCCATAACCTCCCTGCAAGCCGTGACCGAGGTTTTGGCTGTCTTGGTTCGTGTTGCGCCGGGATTCATCCCGCCGTATGTATGGATGGTATTCGTATCCGCCCTGGCTGGGTTCGGCCTATTGTGGATCGTGTCAATTTGGCGGTTTAGTAACCGCGCCCCGCAAGGAGTTTCAGCATGAAAACAAAAATAACAGTCCTATTTCTATTACTCGCACTTCTGCTCATGCCTGGCAGCAACGCGTACGCACAAAGCCCCAATGGCGACGTGTTCCTGTTGGGACAAAACTACACTTTGGAAAGTAATAAAACACTTGACGGAAGCCTGGCCGTGATCGGAGGAAATGTCTCGATCGAAAAAGACGCCATCGTAAATGGTGATATGGTTTTGGTCGGCGGAAATCTTGCCATGGATGGAGAATCAAATGGCGACGTGGTTCTGGTCGGCGGAAACCTGACAGTGACCAGTCAGGTCAACGGCAATATCGTTGTGGTTGGAGGTCAACTTTTGTTGACGGAGACCGCTGTTGTCAAAGGCGATGTCACCACAATGGGTGGTCAGGTTAAGAAGGAACCCGGCGCGGAAGTCAGCGGTAATATTGTCAATAACGCTCCGCCCATCACGATACCGGAAGTACCGAATGTTCCCAATGTACCGAACGTACCTAACACACCCAATGTACCCGACGCTCCTTCAGTCGATGTGAACATTAATCCATTATGGGAAGTAGCAGGCGTCTTTGGGCGCGCAGTAGCAATTGCCCTGATCGGTATGCTATTGACACTATTCCTGCAGCCACAATTGGAACGCGTGGTTGAGGCCATGACACAACAACCTTTAATGTCTGGAAGCTTCGGATTACTGACAATTGTTGCCACCCCGCTAGCCATCATCATCCTGGCAGTTACGATCCTGCTCATTCCAGTGGCCCTGATCGTGGCGTTGGTAATTCCTCTGGGATGGCTCTTCGGCATGGTTGCGCTTGGTCAGGAAGTAGGCGAGCGCTTTACAAAAGCCATTAATCAGACCTGGGCGCCTGTGCTCACAACAGGCCTGGGAACCTTCCTGCTCGTGCTGGTTGTCGGGCTTGTCGGGATGATCCCGTGCCTTGGCTGGCTGGCATCCTTCCTGGTCTCTCTGATTGCAATTGGCGCCGTAGCCATGACGCTGTTCGGCACCCGTTCAGCCCCTGGAAAAATGATCCAGCCGCAGGTAGAGATCATCCCGCCGACTTCGTAAATTCGGTTCCAAAATCCGCATGATATAATCTGCCCGCCCTGAGGATAACCTCAGGGCGGTTTTCATTCGGAGAAGAATATGTTCAAGCACGAAATCCCAAACACACCAGTTCATACCACCCCCCCACCCCTGATTGAAATTGCAGGCACACACCGCGAAATGGGACGCCAGATCGGCGAAGCCATGCGCCCTCAGATCCAAAACAGTATTGCCAACGCCCATGTATTGATCGATGCGGCTTATAACGATCTGGAGCTTTCCTGGCAAGGCGCACAGATCCAATCCCGCAAATATCTACCTTTCGCAGAAGAACGCTATCCGCAATATGTTGACGAAATGCGCGGGATCGCCGAAGGCGCCAATGTCGCTTTCGATGATATTGTCGTACTCAATGTCATGGAAGCAGTCACAACCGACGCACTGCACCTGACACGCTGTACCAGCATGGCGGTCAACGAGCAATGCACAGCGGACGGTCACATCCTCGCCGCGCATAATGAAGATTGGATCCCGGAGGATGAGAATGATACCTTCGTCGTTTCTGCCAAACCCGATAAGGAACCCCCGTTCCTTGCCATGACCTACGGCGGGCTGCTGCCCAATGTAGGATTCAATGCCTATGGCATTTGTCAGCTCATAGACTCGGTTTACCCAAGCGACTCGCGGGTCGGCATTCCGCGCCTTGTAGTTGCACGCGCCGTGCTATCATCCAAACGCATTTCGGGAGCGATCGGCCGTACCCTGGTTCAACACCGCGCAGCGGGTTACAACCACCTGATCATCCACGAAAGCGGCGAGATCTATTCGATCGAAGTCTCGGCGCGCAATTTTGAGATCCTGTACGGGCACGATGGTTATATGGTTCACACCAATCATTACATTGACCCGAAGATGAAAAACATTGAGAAAGACCCCGAAGAATTACTTTCATCACGCGTGCGTTATTTCCGCGCCTCTCGCCTGTTGCACCAGAGCCAGCAGCACACCATCAAAAGCCTGCAAGCCATTCAGAAAGACCACGTCAACATCCCCAACTCGATCTGCAACCATAATATCGAAGGGCTTGACCCACTTGACCGTGAAAAGACCATCAACGCCATGGTGATCGACCTGACCATGCGCGAGATGCACATCGCATGGGGCAATCCCTGTGAGAACGCATATCACACGTATCATTTGAACGCATAGCCTTGAAAAATATCAACCGACAAAAAAGCCCTTCAGCCTTGGCTACAGAAGTTTAGGCTGGGGTGAAATAATATCCCCATTATCTAGCAGGATGATTTTGCAGAATAATATTTGACCCTTATCCTGCGTTTGATTACGAAAATTCTAAATATTATTGAGAAGCGTGGCCAAGTCATCAAAAAGCCACGCTTCTCAGGATTTATAACAAGTGAATATGATCACTTACTAGGGAGCACCATCCCAATTCACTACAATTGGCATATCCCCAGCAAAGCCTAAAGTAATCACAAGATCGGCAAATCCTATGGTATTGGAATTACGAAGGTAGAACTGAGCATTACGATACACACCGATCGTGTCTCTCCGTCATTTCCAATCCCCGATCCTGGTCGTCACCTGCCAGCCCATATATGCAAGATCTGCAAATCCGGTAGTGTTCACATTCTTTAAAAAGATCACGCCATTACTCGGTCGAAAAACGCCAGTCGTATCTAAACCATCGCCATTCCAATCCCCGATAATCCCTACATCTCCTGGATTACCAAGAACAAAGCTAATGTGAGCGCCGCCTGCAGAATTATTGTTACGCAGCAAGAACAACCCGTTGCGATAGACACCGATCGTATCAACGCCATCCCCATCCCAATCCCCGGCCACTGGCTGATCACCGGGGGCACCAAATGTAAACGCGAGGTCGGCAAAACCGGGGGTGTTGGAATTTCTCAGGTAGAAGGTGCCATTACGATATACACCAATAGTGTCTGTCCCATTCCCATCCCAGTCACCTACGACAGGATAATCTCCTTTGGTTCCATAATTAATTATTACATCTGCCAAGCCGTTCACGTTGGCGTTCTGTAAGTAAAAAAGACTATCGCTCGGACGAAATACTCCCAAGGAGATGGGCGGCTTTCCAGGAAGCGAAGGTGCCTCACTGGCTATAAGTGCGGCCTCTTCCGCAAGATATGGGGGAAGACTGCTCCAAAAATGCGCTGTTGCATCGGTAATATAAATGAAACCAATGTTCTTTGACTTCGCCAGAGAAACAAATGTCCTCATTTGCTCTACAGTCGCCCCGTATTGCATAAAGCCAAATTCAGAAGCGGGATATTTGCCAGACCATGATGGGACGGACAATACGGTGGAAGGATCAGACTCGTAAATAATATTTGTTGTAGCAATTGACACATATTCTTCAATAGTACTAGTTCCCGGATTTAGAATTACCTTCATGCCTTTGGCGGTAATGTAATTCCACAGGTCTGTGAAATATGGAAGCTTGCTTTTTGTATTAACCGCTTCATCCAAGAATATCCCATCCACACCATACCACTTGCCGTTATCACTCCCTTAACGTTGAAGGTGAGCGTCCTCCCACGACGTATAAACATACCTTAAATCCCGAGATTGCCCCCAACAAATCATCAATGTTGTTATATAAATTGGCGTCCACCACATTCGCCCACGTCGCGGACGAAGGATATGCGTACAACGGGATCAACATCCTTGTGCTTGACGTTTGCAATGCCGGCATATTTGCATTGTTATCCTTATTGTAAGATGTAGTCATCTGTGACGACGCAGATACCGACGCGAAGCTTCCAAACGTAAAAGCGAAAGTCATGATGGCGCTCATTATTCGATAAACTATCTTATTCATTATGTTACTCCTTATAAAGAACAAAACCACCTGATCTTCCCTCGCATAGCTTGGCAAACCACTGCTTTTCCCCCCGGCTTTTCCGCCTCTGCCCCCGCTTTTTTTTTTTTTTTTCTTTTTTTTGGTCCCCCCTTTAAGCGGGGGGTGCGCACCGCCCCGGGGGGGGCCCCGCGTTATACCCCCTTTTAAAAAAAAATAGGAAAGGGGGCCCCCCTACCAAAACCCCCCAAAAAACCCACACAACAATAAAAACAAAACACCCGGGTATTTTTTTTATCTTGATCCAACCCGTATTTTTTATTTTCTCCACATTTTAATACTATCTTTTTCAAACGGAAAACGGCCCCCCCCGCCGCCCCCCGCCGCCCCCTTTCCCATTTCCCCCCCCCCCAAAAGTTGGTGCCTCCCCCCCCCCCCCCCCTCCCCCCTTTTTTTTTTTTGGAACCAACGTTTTAGAAAACAAACTTCCAACCACTGCCGAAGCCAGTGTCATTGTCACGTTGTCAATATCTTTATAGTGAAGAGACTCAATCAAAGCGCCCGCGAGCGCAATGAGCGTGATCGGGAAAAGATAATTTGTAAACGGCGCAGGGAACACTCCAGTCAGTATATAAATATAGATAATTCCAAAAGACATCAACCAACCACCCGCGAAAACACCCAATGTTCCCGCGATGGATTTCTCGCGGCTCCACGGGAGTTTAGGCGAAGCAATACGGCGTCCCACAACATCTGCAATGCCGTCGCCGCCGCACATCATCATTAAGGCGATTATGCCGATCGGAGAATCCTTCCAATAGATCAATGTCAAAACCACGAACATGATCCCGTAATAAAGCGGCCCGCGCAAAATCTCCTTCGGGTCGCCCGTGCGGGACATGGCTTGCACCGAGGCTTCATCCTTGATAACGCCCAAACCGATCAATGCGAATTGAACTGTGATCGCAAAAGGCACCAGCGCCGCCAGCCAGCGTGCGTCAGGCGTATCGCGGAAGAGGAACCAGCACAGCACAAACAGCGGACCTGTCCCAATATGAATGACCTTGCGGCTGAGCTTGCTGTCCATCCAGCCGCGGTGCGCGATGTAATCCATGGAACGCAGAAACAGCATGGAAAGTGCAAAGGTAATGATGAGGGCGATGTAATTATTCAAATGAAACTCCTGAAGAAATGGTTTGCACAATAAAACCCGCCTCCACCAAAAAAGATATTCCGGCAAATATCTCCATGCTATAATCCGCCATTGTTTTTCATAATCAACAATAATGTCGCTGCGAGGCGCTTTTGTGTTTAGCCGACCCTTGCGCCGCACACCAGCGCAGGTGAGCGGTCTCCTATTCTGATTAACGTAAATTGCCTAATAAACGCTCTTGCGCCGCCGCCACGCCGGCATTGGGCACGTTAACCTGATAATACCCAGGCGCTCGTCGAACAAGCGACCCCCTCGCAAAGACATTGTGAACACCCACAAACAATGGAGAATTTCGTGAAAAAATTATTATTTATTTGTATATTTGGGCTGAGCAGCCTGTTATCCGCCTGCGGATCGAGCGTCGCATCCAGTCCTGCCGTCGGAGCAGTGGAAGGTTACGTCAACGCGATCGTTGCGAACGATGCGGACAAACTCTCCGCGCTTTCCTGCGCGGACTGGGAATCGGATGCGTTGATCGAACTGGATTCACTTCAGGCGGTGACATCAACCCTTGAAGGGTTTGCCTGTCAGGAGACAGGCACAGATGGAGAGTTGACACTGGTTGAATGTACAGGAAAAATGATCCTCAGCTACAACGGCGAAAACCAGGAACTTGACCTGTCCACCCGCACCTATCAAGTCGTGGAACAAAGCGGCGACTGGCTGATTTGCGGAGTGCAATAGATAGATCGAAGACCGTAGACAATGAACCACGGTCCACAGTCTACCATCCCCTGTCCCCTTTATGAAAAGAATCCTGTCCCGTGAAAACCTGCTTGCTTTGCTATTCTGCCTGATCTTGATCGCTCTGGTGATCTTCACCGCAGACAGCAGTCCAACGTGGATCTATCAAGGTTTCTAAATGACGATCCTCCAAATTCTGATCGTTGCGGCGGCCGCTTTGTTTTGGGGGCTGGTCATGCGCGAGCGCGGCCGCAAGCATTTTCTACTGAACGCGAGCGTCCTGGTCATTTTCTGGCTGCAGCCCGCCCTGCCTTTGCGCGGATTCGATTTTTGGATTCCCCTTGCCACACTCACCATCACTGTTTTCAGTTGGTTCATCACCGCAGCCGAAGAATCACGCCGCGAAAAAAAGAATTGGGTCGTCGTTGCGATTCTCGCTGGGACTGTTCTACTTCTTAACCTGACCCGCTTCCTGCCCTTCGACTCGATCTTCACCCCCTCCCGCCCGCCTCAACCTTTAACCCTGCTGCTGATCCTGGCATTCTCGGGCTTCATCTTCCTTTTGGTGACTCGCCTGACACGCTTCAGCGCCGCTTTATTAGCCACAGGCATCATCGGTCTGATTGTAATTTTCCTTGCCATTAAAATCCCCGCGCTAGCGTATTGGATCAGTTACGGAATTCGCTCCCTCACGGATCAATCACTCACCGAAGCAAAAGCCATTGACCTGCGCTGGCTGGGATTTTCATACGTTGCTTTCCGCATCATCCACACCCTGCGCGACCGTCAAATGGGCCGACTGCCCGCTGTTGATCTGGCCGAATACGTGACCTATGTTATTTTCTTCCCCGCTTTTACGGCAGGCCCTATTGACCGCATTGAACGATTTATCAAAGACCTGCGAAAACCATCCACTCTTGGAAACGATGAATTGTTGATCGCGAGCCAGCGCTTCATGCTGGGATTGTTCAAAAAATTCGTCGTGGCGGATGCACTGGCTTTGATCGCATTGAACGACACGAACGCATTGCAAGTCCGCTCGACTGGCTGGCTGTGGATTCTTCTTTATGCCTACGCATTTCAGATCTACTTTGACTTTAGCGGATACACCGACATTGCCATTGGCATTTCCAAATTTCTGGGAATTCAATTACCTGAGAATTTTTCCGCGCCTTATCTAAAACCAAACCTGACCCAGTTCTGGAACAACTGGCACATGACCTTGACGCAATGGTTCCGCGCGTATTTCTTCAACCCGGTCACACGCTGGCTGAGATCGTGGAACAACCCCATGCCTGCGCCGGTTATGATCGCATCAACACAGATCGCGACAATGCTATTGATCGGATTCTGGCACGGCGTAACGTGGAATTTTGCGCTGTGGGGACTGTGGCATGGAGTTGGTCTCTTCATTCATAACCGCTGGAGTGACATGGCCAAAGTCCGCGCTGGGGAGTGGGCGACAACCCCTTTTAGAAAAAACATTTTGAATATGAGCGGAGTTGTAATTACATTTAACTTCGTCGCGCTTGGCTGGATATTTTTCGCTTTATCTTCAACGTCCACTTCGGTGCAGGTATTTTTGAAATTGTTTGGGATGAGATAGTGAGGCTTTATGAAAACAATTAATATCATTCTAAAAGGCTTCCTTCTCTTCATTATTGTTAATGTAGTATTCGCCATTCTGCAACCGCGGGTTGGTAATTTTTCGGCATACAATGTCATCTTTCCAGGACGGGAGCGACTGCCGTTTGGGGAGAACTCAGCCAAGGCATATAACCTGAGCCTGTTTGACCTGGATGCGATGTTCGCGTCGCATGAAATCAATGGTGATAATAAACAAGCTGATGAATTCCGCGTGATCCTGATCGGTGATTCTTCTGTTTGGGGGACATTGCTAAAACCTGAGGAGACTCTCGCAGGGCAGCTTAATTCTGCAGATTTTTCGGTGTGCGCGAAAAGTATCCGCGTCTATAATTTGGGATATCCAACCATTTCGTTGACCAAGGATGTGCTTCTGCTGTCCCATGCAATGAAGTATCAACCAGACTTGATCATTTGGCTTACCACCCTGGAAGCATTCCCGCTGGAGAAACAGACCGCATCACCATTGGTCGCAAACAACGAGGAAACCCTTCTTCGTCTGGCAACCAGATACGGGCTGATGGTTGACGCGAATGACCCTGCTTTTATCCGGGACTCATTTTGGGGTAGTACTATTATCGGGAAGCAGAGAGCGCTCGCAGATGTACTCCGCCTGCAATTGTATGGTGTGATGTGGGCTGCCACAGGCATTGATCAGACCTACCCGACTGATTATCAGAAGGCGCAAACTGATCTGGAAGCCGACCAAAAATTTCATAAGTTCGAGCCGCCTGTAATGGATGAAAACCTGCTCGCATTGAATGTCCTTGAAGCTGGCATGAATATGGCAGGAGACACCGCCGTCCTAATTGTCAACGAACCAATGTTGATCAGCACAGGCATAAACAGCGATATCCGCTATAATTTCTTTTACCCGCGCTGGGCCTATGATCAATATCGTTCGATGATGAGCAAGCTAAGCCTGAAAAACAACTGGACTTATACGGATCTTTGGGATGCGGTCCCTGCAAGTGAATTCACCAACAGCGCGATCCACCTCACCCCTGCAGGGGAAGCATTCCTTGCTGAAAAAATCAAACCCATTATTGAGGGGATATGCAAATAAGTTTAGGAGAAGGAATGTATAAAGTTCGTTTCATCTTGCTATTGGCACTCTCTTTATTAATAGCATCCTGCGGCAACAATGTCACTCAGCCCACCGTTGCCGCTTCTTTAAATAAAAGTTCAACACCGACCATACAAAAACCCGCGCCGCCAGCCGCAGAGACTAAAAGCCCAACTGAGGTGTTTTTCCCTCCCACGGCACACCCCACTTTGGCGGCAGGAGAATGGCAGGACCTGCCAATCGTACCAGTTATAAGCGACACAGTCATAGAAATCTATCGGCACGGCCTTGAGCTGGGCAATGACCCAAATGCGTTCTCAAAGGTTGGTGACTGCCAAACCAGCACAGATTTCTTTCTGGTGGATTTCGATCATGAGGACCGTTACAATCTCGGAGAATACACTAATCTACAGCCTACAATTGATCATTATCAAGGATCTTTCTCACGCCAGAGCCTGGCGGTTAAGGATGGATTCAATGTGGCGGCGGTGCTTTCTCCCCTACGGGCAGATCCGAAATTATGCGAGAAAGGTGAAACCCCGCTGGCTTGCGAGATCCGATTGAACCATCCATCAGTTGTGCTGATCAGTATGGAGACGAATTTCAATTCACAGACCGCCGCCAAGTATGGCAGTTACATGCGCAAGATCGTTGAATATTCCATTTCACAAGGCGTGGTGCCGATCCTTGCGACAAAAGCTGATAACCTCGAAGGTAATCATAGTATCAATGCCAAGATCGCAGAGATCGCCAGCGATTACGATGTCCCCCTGTGGAATTTCTGGGCTGCGGTCCACGACCTGCCAAACAACGGTTTTGACCTGGGTCTTAACGATGGTTTCCATTTATCGCTTGGGAAAAATTATTACTTTGATGAGCCAGCAAACATGGAACGCGCATGGCCTGTGCGAAATCTCACAGCGCTGCAGGTGTTGGATGCTGTAAGAAGTAAAATAAATAAATAATAGGAGAACCCATGACTGAAAATATCACTGCTACCCTTGCAAAATTCATTGCAGAAAAAATATTAAAACAAGCAAATAAAGTTATCACACCCGACGAGTCCCTGATCTCCAGCGGATTGATCGATTCTTTTAGTTTGATGGATCTGGCATTATTTATTGAAGACACCTTCAATGTGCGCATCGAGGATACCGAGTTGAATGCCCAAACATTCGATAATTTGTCCCAGCTGACAGAACTGATCACTTCGCGGCAGTAAAGGAATAATCCGCAGATATGGCAAATTGAACAGATTTCAAAGAAAAATCTGCGGATAGGAATTTCATGACAACACTCTCAAATCTTCTCCACCGCTCCTTTTTGGAAGTCCCTGAGAAAAGGAGCATTGTTTTGCAATTTGCCGGTCAGCCTGATTCGGAGTTGACCTATCGCCAGTTGATCCTCGGCGCGAATCAATACGCCTTGACTTATGCCCGCGAAGAAATCAAACCCGGCGAAGTGGTTTTGCTCATCCTTCAGCACGGACAGGATTTGGCCTTCTCTTTTTGGGGTGCGATTCTGCATGGCGCGATTCCCGCGATCATGCCGTTCTTGAGCGAGAAACTATCACCAGAACGGTATCGCGCGGATTTGGCTTCGTTAATCTCAATCACAAAACCAGTTGCAATCATCACATCTGACGAATTCGAATCTGAGGCGCGCTCGGCACTCGTGCCCGGCGACTCGATTCGGAGGGTAATCATTACAAATACCATCGAACGGCAATCTGAACCTGATTTCGATTCATTGCAAGGCATGAAGGCATCACCAGAAGATATTGTCATCTTACAGCATTCGTCCGGGACAACGGGTTTGCAAAAAGGTGTGGCGCTCTCGCACAAAGCTGTGCTCAATCAACTTGAGGCATACAGCACAGCCATTCAACTCGACCCCGAAAAAGATGTCATCGTCTCCTGGCTTCCTCTTTATCACGACATGGGATTGATCTCTTGCTTCCTCATGCCAGTTCTCTTGCGCGTGCCGGTCGTTGAATTGTCGCCTTTCGATTGGGTGCGCGCACCTTACAAGTTAATGCAGGCCGTTTCGCAATACAAAGGGACATTAAGCTGGCTTCCAAATTTTGCCTACAATTTTTGCGCGAACAAGATCCGCGAGCGAAATCTTGAAGGCGTTGACCTCTCCACCTGGCGCGCGATCATCAATTGCTCCGAACCAGTCCACACCGAAAGCCACCGCCTCTTCGCGGAGAAGTTCGGGAAGTTCGGACTGCGTCCACAGAGTTTGCAGACATCCTATGCCATGGCCGAGAATGTCTTCGGGGTCACTCAAAGTTCAATGGAAGCCGGACCAACTGTCCTTGAAATCGACCGTGAATCTTTCATGATGGAACGCATCGTGAATCCGCCCGTGGCCGGTCGCTCATCAATGAAAGTGATGTCGTCGGGACGTCCGCTCGATAACACGAAAATCCGCGTGATCAATGAAAACGGGGAAGACAATCTTGACGGTATAGTAGGTGAGATCGTGCTGCAAAGTAACTGCATGTTGAGCGGTTACTACAACCGTCCCGATGCAACCGAATTGGCGATGCGCGATGGCTGGTACATGACTGGCGATTATGGTTTTCTTGCAGACGGCGAGTTGTATGTCTCTGGCCGCAAAAAGGATATGATCATCGTCGGTGGAAAAAATATTTACCCGCAGGACCTCGAAGCGTTGACCAGCGAAGTACCCGGTGTGTATCCTGGCCGCGCGGTGGCGTTTGGCATGTACGATGAAGAAGCAGGGACGGAGGAAGTCGTCATCATCGCCGAAGTGGACAGCGAAGAACCGTCCGAGCAGGAAGCCATCGCGGACGCGATCCGCAAGCATGTGACCAAAAGCTCCGCCATTGCACTGAGGCATGTCAAGGTGGTTGGAGAAAAATGGATCGTGAAAACCTCCAGCGGAAAAACGGCACGTTCGGCGAATAAAGAAAAGTTCTTTAAAGAACTTGATGTAAACTAGAAGAAACATTCTGTAATACTGAAAGGCAAAGCAATGCAATTTACAAAAGAAGAACTCGTCGAATTATTGAATGGAGAAAAACCGCTGCAGCTGACGGGCCTTGACCTCAGCAAAGCAGACCTCAGCGGAGCGGACTTGAGCAAAGCTGAGCTAAGCGGAGCAGACCTGAATGGCGCGTTCCTTGATAAAGCCAAGCTGCGTTATGCCAACTTATATAAAGCAAACCTAGATGGAGCCAACTTGAGCAAGGCTAACTTCCATGGGGCAATCCTTACGGAATCAAACTTGAGCGACACCGACATGAGCGAATCTGACTTGAGCGGCGCCATTTTGACCGATGCGAATGTAAGCTATTCCAAATTAGTTGGCGCGAACTTGAGCGGGACAATTTTAAAAGAGACGAAATACAATACGTTCACCCAATGGCCGCTGGGGTTTGACCCAATAGCGGCCGGAGCCATCCTAGTAAAATAGATCAACAGGAAACAAAAAGAGCACCCTTGAACAGGATGCTCTTTTTGTTTACGCGACTTCCACTTGTTGATTGGAATTCTTCATCAGCCAAACGTACCCATCTTCCAAACCGGGCTGTGTGGGCTGGGCACTCGAATACCCGTTGACATTTGCACCGACCAGCCGATATTGAGTCCCTTCCGCGAGATGCAGCATGGAGACGACCGTGAGATCGTGATTGGGCTTCTCCATGCCAGACATGGTTAACATCCACACGTGGCCTTCGGCGGCTTTGAGCATTTCAGCGGGACTGCCGCGGAAGAGTATCTTTCCTTTTGCGAGCACAGCCAGGTCACGGCAGGTCTGACCGATGTCTTCGACAATGTGAGTTGAAAGCAGGACGATGCGATCTGCGGCGAGGTTGACCAGTAAATTGCGGAAGCGAATCCGCTCTTCGGGGTCAAGCCCCGCTGTTGGCTCGTCAACGATGAGCATTTTCGGGTCATTGACCAAGGCTTGAGCTATTCCGACGCGGCGTTTCATCCCGCCAGAGAAGCCTTTTATTTTGCGCTTCGCCACTTCGCGCAGGCCGACCATCTCCAGAACTTCCATCACACGCTGGCTGCGTTTGCGGGAGTCGTCCAAGCCTTTGAGAATAGCCATGTAATCCACGAATTGCCCGGCGGTCAGTTCGGTGTACATGCCGAGTTCCTGCGGAAGATAGCCAAGCATGGATTTGACCGCGTGCTTGCCCGCCTCGGTGGTGAGGTCATGTCCATTGACATGGATCGCGCCGCTACTGGGATTGACGATGCCCGCGAGAATGCGCATGAGAGTGGTCTTGCCCGCGCCGTTGGGACCAAGCAAGCCGAACATGCCAGAGTTGATCTGTAAGTCCACGCCGTTGAGGGCGTTGACCGTTTTGTTTCCAGAGCCGTACGTTTTAGTGAGTCCAGTGATTTCGATCATGGTGAGTTCCTTTTTATTGCGTCATTGCGAGGAGGGTGATCTTCCCGACGACACTTGCGCCGTGCGCCAGTGCGGTGAGCAATCTCAATTACAGTCTTGAAGATTGCTTCGGGCTGTCGCCCTCGCAATGACGGATTAGATATACCTTTCCTGTTTTCGCAGCAAAGCCCATGCGACAAAGAGGAAGGCAATAGTGAGAGCGAATAGCGCGATCTGATTCGATACAAGGTCAGGGTGTTCGGGGCTGAGGATGCTCATGAAGATGTAGGCATATTTCCAATTGTTGGCAGCCATTCCGTCGCGGACGATCAACTCCACGAACCAGACGAGGCCGACGAGGAATGAACCGACCATGGTTTGAGCGCCTGCCAATGCGCCAAAGGTTCCGAGCGCGATCAAGGTGAAGGTGGGCAGCAGCCAGCACAGTTGGACATTCACCCAATTGCCAAGTGGAGAAAAGTCCACGCCGATGATGAGGCAGAAAAGCAGAAAGGTATTGGCGCAAACTGCCTGAATGAGAAAGATCAGCGTAGTGCGTTCAAGAAGAATCTGCACGGCGCGGATGGGTGTAGCAAAGCGCAGTTCGAGCGCAGGGTCATCAAGGATGGCATAGGCCGCCATGAAGCCGCCAACCAGCGGGACAGCAAAGCCAACATAGGCGCGGGCAATGTCATAGTTTTGCACTTCGTTGCGAAGAAGCAAGGTCAGGATGACGAAGAATGCCAGGAAAGCAAGCGGGAACCAAAGCTGGTCGAGGCGATAGGTGAGTAAAGTGTATTTCAAGGAAAAGCGTTTCATTCAAAATCCTATTTTGTACACAGAATGGACGGATGACACGGAAAAGATATTTTTTGTTTTCCGTGAAGCTATTCGCCTTATCCGAAAATTATGCGCGGCGGGACTGCCATTGCAGGTAATAGTTGAGAACAGCCATCACAGCGGCAATGCACAGACCAAGCACAAGCAGGTTGAGGGTTGCGTCCGTGGCGGTGTAAGTCAGCGGATCCACCAAGCCATGAAAGCCGCCGAAGTAACCTTGATAGGCGTGCATTCCGCCTGCGGTAAGCAATGTCCCATTGAGGGTGGGGAAAATTTCAGGCGGGATGTAATTTCCCCAGAACCAATAGCCTGTGAACAGGATCTGATACACACGCAAGGGCATGATGAGCGGACACGCGAGTGAGAAGGCGATGACGAATGCAAAGGCAGGCACGATCATTGCGAAGAATGTAACCGTCATGGCAAATATCAAATTGATGGGAGCATTGCCAGTGGCTACGAGGCAGGCTGTCACAACCCAGATCCACACAAGAACGGGAGCAAGGGAAGCCGCGAGCACGCCGAAATATTTCCCGAGGATGTACACCAAATTGCTGAGCGGCGTGCTGGATTGCAACTCATGCACGCCTACTCGAAAGTCACGCTGCATTCGGTCCGCGGCGAGGATGCCGGCCGCAACAGGCAGAAAAAGATTGAAGGTGTACGCCAGTTGGCCTGCGAATTGCCAGAGTGTGGCATCGGTGAAAATATCCCGTTCATCAGGCGAAGGCCAAAGGACGGAGACGGTGTAGAACAGGAACAACAGTCCATAAGCGATCCACATGCCTGAGCGGCGAATGGACATATTGAATTCATGGCGAAAGACGCCGATAAAACGAGACATGGGTTTCTCCAAATTCTTTATCATGCAGGAGACAAAGTGTCACAAAGGAAAACCTTCGTGTACCTTTGTGACACTTTGTGGTTAAAAGGTTTTTTACATTGCTATCGATCTACGCCACTGCACCTGATCGCGACCTGATGACCAGAGCGCGAACACGATGAGCGCAAAACCGAAAACGAAAAGCATGGCGGGGTTTTGCCAGAACTGACGATAGGTTTCGAGCCACGGAGGATCAAACGCGAACCATTCGCCAAATGATATGAGAGAAGCATATTGCGCCGACCAAAACAGGTATGCAATGAACAAGGCGTTGCCAGTGCCGATCCACAGCGAGAGCATGAGCGCGAGCGCGGAGAGGAATGTCATGGGGGCGAGCCAGCCAAGGATGAATTCTCCCAGTGCTTGCGGTGGAATGATGAGAAGCAGGACAAGCGTGGCACAGCCAGCCAGAAACACGTTGTACGCAGAGACAAGAGTGAGCCGTGCCAGTAAGACTTTCCACGGTGAGATGGGTGTGGCAAAGGTCAACTCGGCGGCGGGGTCATTCTCCGAGCCGTAGATCAGCGTAACTGTTCCAGCGGCGATCATCGGCGCAAAGAAATACAGCACTTCCACGCGCTTCACCAATAACGCCATCGCCAAAAAGATGAACATCAAAGCGGCAGAGCCGATCCACAACTCGTTGTGGATGATGAGCATTTGCATGCGCAATAACTGTCCCGTGCTGCGCAATGCGCGTGCGAGTTTGTTCGGTTGGCGTATTGTTTCCAGTGCAGAATCTGCCAAATGGACGGGAGCAGGCATGAGTGAGTCTGAGGCGTTGATTTCATCCGCGACAGATCGCCAGAGAAGCAGATCCGCCTGACAGTCTGCACAGTCCGCGAGATGTTTTTCAAAATCAGCGCGCGCATGTTCATCGAGTTGATTCGCGGCGTATAAAATAATTTGTTCTTCGTGTTTCATCGCCAATTCTCCTCGGTACGGCTGAGCACGCCGCGCAAATGCTGACGCGCATAACTCAAACGACTCTTGACCGTGCCAATGGGACATTTCAAAACATCCGCTGCTTCGTTGAGCGACAGCCCTTGATAGAAGATGAGTTCGAGTACAGCGCGATGTTCAGGCGACAGGCTTTGCAAGCCATCACGAACCCAACGCTTCTCTTCTTTAACTTGAACCTGCTCCTCGGGCGTGGGCAGAATCGCAGGGATGGTTTCTTCTGCTTCGTCTAAAAAATGAGGCGTGCTGCGAATGGCCTTCATCGCCGTGTGATGGACGATGCCCAACAGCCACGCAATAAGGCGGCCCTCGCCGCGAAATTTATTTGCCGTGCGCCATGCCGTGACAAGCGTGTTCTGAGTCACATCTTCGGCGGTAGCGGGGTCGTCGGTCAGGCGCAACGCGTACGCATAGAGACGCTGACCATACTGCGCGTACAGATCGCGCACGGCATCATCATCGCCTGCTTGCATGCGATGGATCAGGTCAAGGTCGTCGGTGGGTTGCGTCATGGCGGGCTGCGTCGTTTGTGGGCTCCAGTGAATGGCAAGGTCTGCTGTTTGCATTGTATCTGCTTCTCGATAGTATGTACCAGCAAGATGCGAAAAGGTTCAAAATTGGTAAAGGCATATAAAATTGGGACAGTAGGTCATCGCTGAAGTATGTCAAGGTGTTTGGGATCGTGAAAACATCCAACGGCAAGACGGCAAGGTCGGCAAATAGGGAAATTTTTGAAGGAGTTGGGGAGTGAGAAGTAAAAGGTGTTGCCAAGCGACACAATCAATCGCTTAGCAACACCTTTACAAGACAGTGTACTAAAACTAAGGAATAGATTCGGCCAAACGGATTACATCTTCTTTTGTGATTGTCGCTGATGTAGCAACCAACATGAATGTTCTTCCAGTGTTTTCCCAGATCATCCACGCACCTTTTGTATCATCCTTGGTTGGCCCCCAGCGAGAAGGATTCCATTTTCGAACTGAACCGGATAAATCAGAAAGCCACGCAGCGCCACGAAAAAAGACGGCGGGTTGATCATTTATCGCTATTACTTGTGGTTCATTTTCTGGTCCTACGGTGACGAAAGTTGCAACAGTGCAATCTGATCTATAATCATGCAAAGGCCCGTTAGGATCATATAATAACCCGTTAGTGCAAGAGCCCTCCCTTACCTCAAGCTGAATCGTCTCGCCAGAATTATCTTTCCACTGAAATAGAGCAGAAGATGGCGGAGTCTCGATTATGGAACCGTAATAAAGGGCTGCCCGTTCTTGAAGCACATAATCAGCTGGAACCCAAGTCGGTAATTTTGCAAAGAATGGGTAGTTAGTAGAAATATCTTGAGGGCTTAACGGAGTCCAAACCTCAGAATATGACTCACTTACTTGGCCTTTAGCAGGTGTGGGTAGGAGCTCATCGCTGACCAAAACCGTCACACCTCTCACCGTTATCTTTTCAATAATATTTTCTACAACCGTAAGGGCCGCCGCACGGACAGTTGGCGACACGGTTAAAATCAAGGCAAAGGTCAAGCATAGGGTAGCCAGTACAAAGGCTATTCGTTTTGAAGTAGAACGCCGACTAATAAACATTCCTGTTTTTGCATCTTGGACGAGCTTTGTGTAAAGAGTTTGGTTAAAATCAGATCGAGGCGATTGGCGAAACTTCGAAAAGAAATCATCGTTCATGGTTATTTCTCCCATTCAACGCGCAATTGCTGCGTTACGCGATGAAGAATGGTACCAACATTGGATTCACTCATTCCAACCAACTTGGCAATTGTGCGATTGGCAAGGCCGGCGCCGTATTTGAGTGCAAATAATTCACGTTCACGGTCTGTTAGTTGGGCGAGCAGGATTGAGAGCCGCTCAAATTCTGAACGCTTTTGGATCAAACCTTCCACGGTCTCGTCATCAGATACGTGAATGGCAGCATCAAGCGAAACTTCGGGATGTGGTTTGCGGAAGTAATCGGCGAGTATATGCCTGGCGATAGTAAACAGCCAAGTTGAGAATGCGGCCAAGTCATACCGGTATCGGTGACGATTCCGCCATGCCTTCTCGAATGTTTCAGCGGTTAAATCTTCAGCCACTTGGTCATCGCCAACTCGATAGAGGAAGAAGTTAAAGAGGCGGGGTAAGTCTGCTTGATATGCGGCTTCCCAATCCACCTCGCGGGCGGGAACGAGCGATTTTCCGAAGAAGCGTATTTGATTTGTCATCCTACAACATTATACGTTTTCGAGCTAAAAGTATCACAGCAAGGCAAAGATTCCATCCCTGATTATCCATTTTTCGTAGTATATTTTCCCCCTCAAAGGAAGAGACTCATCTATGGCATTAATCGATTTTAAAGATGTGAGTCTCGGTTCCTGCAAATACGCTGAATCCATCGAAGTAAAGATTAAGTCATTCAACACATCCCTGCAATTTCAAAGGCAATAGCGACTCATGGATCTTTCTTCACCGCTTTTTTTGTTTTTGTTTTTGCCTGTTTTCTTATCTATATATTTAATCAATAATTACCTGTTCCAAATCCAAGAATTAAAGCTGCCCATAATTTTGGCAGCAAGTGTTCTTTTTCTAACATGGGGAGAGCAGACAGCTTTGTGGTGGCTGGGCGGCATCGTAATTTCCGGGTACGCCGCGGGGCTTGTCATCGCGAAAACCAGGGAAACTGGCGGGCGTTTTTCATTATGGCTTTGGGCTGTAATTGTGGTGGATTTGGCGATCCTTTCCTTTTTCAAGTTCAGCACCGCATTTGGTGAATCAGATTTTATACAGTTGCATCCACCTCAAATCCCGTCCTTACCTGCAAGCGGGCTGGCAGTCCCCATCGGTTTATCCTATATCACCTTTCAAGTTATCTCCTACCTGGTGGATGTCTGGCGTGGAAAAATATCCGTTGAAAAAAACTTTATCGCATTGTCAACCTACCTGTTATTCTTCCCAAAACTTATCTCCGGGCCGATCACACATTACAAGTCATTTGCACGACAGATGGAACAACTCAATCCCTCCAGCGACGATATAGCAGCAGGTTTTCGACGTTTCCTCAAAGGCTTCGTAAAACGCGCATTGATTGCGAGCCAATTATCTCCGATGGTGAATGCGGTATTCAATCTTCCCACAGCCAATGTTGAGCCTAAATTTGCATGGCTGGCACTAATCGCTTTTGCGGTACAAATTTTCTTTGATTTTTCCGGGTACACCGACATGGCAGTCGGTCTGGGAATGATGATCGGCATCCGTTTACCTGAAAACTTTGATTTCCCATATATTGCCCAAAGCGTCAACGATTTTTGGCGTCGTTGGCATATGACCCTTTCCACCTGGTTCCGTGAATATGTATTTTTTCCGCTGGAGCGAAGGCGTTTTAAGTGGGCCGGCCAGCAAATTAACATTCTTATCGTTTTTGTATTAACTGGTCTATGGCATGGATTCAAACCCACGTTTATGGTCTGGGGGCTGCTGCACGGATTTGCATTAGCCGTGGAAAGCGCCGGTTTTGGACATTCGCTAAAACAAGCTTGGCGGCCAATCCGTCACATATACACCCTGTTCACCATCAGTGCGGGCTGGGTATTTTTTCGCTCGAACAGCCTGCTTTTTGCTTTTGAGTTTTTTGGTCGTTTGGCTGGCAACAAATCAAACCTGACGCCAATTCCTTTCAGCGCGTCAACTCCCCTGCCATTTATTGAGCCGTCTTTCATCCTCGCGTTGACAGCGGGTATTTTCTTTTCACTGCCCATTTCTTCCGTATGGAATAAATTTTGTGCGAAGTTTGACGGACATCGTATTTTCTTATTATTATTTTTTGAAGATGTATCGCTTGTCTTGTTGTTTATATTAGGGCTGGCCCTGCTGCTAGGCAGCAGTTTTCAGCCGAATCTTTACGCAAACTTTTAAGAATATTGGGTTCAACCATGTCCAACATACCATCGCCACCCCATCGCTATTCCCAATTCTTCCTTCTTTTTATTTTTTGTACCACCGCATTCATAATGGCCAAGAGTCTTTACTCCGGCATGGCAGACTTTCAGGATAATCTCTACAAAAAGGACTGGCTTATAGAGCAAGGCAATTTATTCCGAATCACCTTGAAAGACAGGGTATATCCGAACGCGCTAATTGGGAAAAACGGATGGATGGAATACACAAGCGACGGCAATATCGACGACTTTCAGAATGTGGAAGAATTTAAAAACAAGGAGGATATTGCAAAGAAAATAACGAGTCTAAACCAATACTTAAATGAGCAGGGTATTTCATTGGTAATTGTAGTCGCACCCAACAAAGCCAGTATTTACCCGGACAAACTTCCAGATCAGATAAAGCCCCTCTCCGCGCAAACAAGGCTTGACAGCCTAATTTCCTATTTGGGAACAAACAACCCGCCATTAATCCTGGACCTCAGGCCGGCATTACGGGCCGCGCGCCAGGAACAGGATGTCTATTACAAAACAAACACCCACTGGAATGGATATGGCGCCTTTACGGCATACACGAAGATCATTAACGTTCTCGCAAGTTCGCATCCTGAACTTCAGCCCTACGAGGCCGCTGATTTTAATTTAGTGACAACGGATCCTGGTGTACAGGATATTTCAAAGCTGATGAACGCAAATTTCATTAAAGAGTCAAGTCTTTATTTCACGCCCAAAACGACCATGGTTCATACAGAACAACCAGAAGATTACAGTGGATACAATCAATTTTCCCAAATCCCAGATAGTGATCTGCCAACGCTCCTCATGTTCCATGATTCTTTTGGCGCTACCTACTTGAATGATTTCTTAAGTTTAAATTTCAAAAAATCGCATTTTATTCACCTAACGAGCGTGTCCCAATATTTAAACAAAGAATCCATCCAACATTTCAATCCCGACATCATCATTATTGAAATAGTAGAGAGGAATCTAGAACAACTCAACAGGTATCTTCCAGATATTTTGCCTGAATAAAAGAACCTATTCCGGCAGATGTGTTTTTTGTATATCCGGAATTGACAAACAACCCAGCCTGCTATTTTTTCCTTAAAACTCATTCAGCGGTGGTCTCCTGGCGGCCGCCTTTTTCATCCCTGATTTTCAATTTTTCGTAGTATATTTTCCCCCTCAAAGGACATGGATCATATATGGCATTAATCAGTTTACAGGGCGTGAGTCTCGGCTTCGGCGGACCGCGCCTATTTGACGAGATCAACTTGCAGATCGAACAGGGCGAATGGGTCGGTCTGTTGGGTCGCAACGGCATGGGGAAGTCCACTTTGCTTAAGTTGGTCAATGGCGACATTTCACCACTAAGCGGAACCATTGCCCGTCAGCAAAATTTAGGCGTGGCCTATCTGCCGCAGGAAGTCCCCGCTGGTATTGAAGGCAAAGTATTTGACATCATCGCGAGCGGACTCGACTCGCCCCTCCCCAAAGCAGATGAGCACCACTGGCAGGGACAACTTCAAGTGGAGCAGGTCATCTCGCGCATGAGTTTGGATGCGTACGTGGACACGCGCTTTGAAGTGTTGTCTGCTGGGATGAAGCGCCGCGTCATGCTCGCGCGCGGACTGGTCAAAAAGCCCGATCTGCTTTTATTGGATGAACCCACCAACCACCTTGACATTGACTCGATCAACTGGCTTGAAAATTTTCTCAAACGCTGGGGCGGCACATTATTATTCGTCACCCATGACCGCGTCTTTCTGCAAAAGTTAACCACGCGCATCATTGAACTGGATCGCGGTCATCTCTTCGATTGGGATTGCAGTTACACCACCTTCCTCGAACGTAAGGAAGCCATGCTCACCGCCGAAGCGGAGCAGAACATCCTCTTCGATAAAAAACTGGCGCAGGAAGAAGTTTGGATTCGCAAAGGCATCGAAGCGCGGCGCACACGCAACGAAGGCCGCGTGCGCGCGCTGAAGCGTCTGCGCGAGCAGCGGCTCGAACGGCGTGAACGCCCAGGCAAAGTGAAGATGCAAATCCAGGCCGAGAAGCGTTCCGGCAAACTTGTGATCGAAGTTGAGAACGTCAGCTATTCATTTGGAAGTCAGCCCATCGTCAGCGATTTCACCACCACGATTCAACGCGGCGACAAGGTCGGCATCATTGGTCCGAATGGTTCGGGCAAAACAACTTTGCTGCGTTTACTGCTCAATGAATTAACTCCGCAAACTGGAAGCGTTGAATACGGCACGAATTTGGAGATCGCTTATTTTGATCAACTGCGCGCGCAGCTCGATGACAGCAAATCCATTTTGGATAACGTCGGGCAGGGACGCGACACGGTCACGATCAACGGGCGCACACGCAACCTGATGGGCTATCTCGAAGATTTTCTTTTCACGCGCGAGCGGGTCAATGCGCCCATCAGCGCGCTTTCGGGCGGCGAACGCAATCGTCTCTTGCTGGCGCGGCTCTTTGCCCGTTCCGCGAATCTGCTCGTGCTGGATGAACCGACCAACGATCTCGATGTTGAAACGCTGGAAATTCTCGAGGAACTTTTGCTCGAATATGATGGCACGCTCCTCCTCGTCAGTCATGACCGCGCCTTTCTCAATAACATCGTCACCAGCACGCTTGCAATGGATGGAAATGGCAAAGTCACAGAAACTGTCGGTGGATATGATGAGTGGAAGCGGCAGGCTGATCTGCTCGACAAGCCCGCTTCAGACTCAGCAAAGCCTGCCTCAACAACCCAAGCAGAATCAGCGCCTAAAGATTCGTCCGCTCCGCGCAAATTAACATACAAGGAACAACGCGCACTCGAAGCGCAAAAACAGGAACTCACCGAACTCCCCCAGCGCATCGAATCCCTCGAAGCCGAAGTCCACGCCCTCAGCGCCGCAATGGCCGACGCATCCTTCTATCAACAAGACAGCGCCAAGATCACATCCACAGTGGACAAGTTAAATCAATTACACGATGAACTCGCGCAGGCATATCAGCGCTGGGAAGAGTTGGAAAAGCTACAATAATGTCGTTGCGAGAAGGGCTTTAGCCCGACGACACTTGCCCTGGCGCGCAGTGCCAGGGAGCAATCTCCTTATATCAAGGGGCTGCTTCGCGATAAACCTGCTCGCAGCGACATCCCTTCTAAAGCGCAACACCATTCATCAACGCTGACCAATCTTCAAAATACGGAACATCAAATTGCTCGAACGCATCAGCTTTCGAAGCGCTGCCCGAAGTCAACCCATAAGCCTGCACATCCACATCAAAGCCAGCGTCCTTTAATATCTCACCCGCCTTGCGCGTCGAACGGATCCCCCCCATCGTATCTTCCACCACGATCAATTCAAATTTATTCGGCAGCTGCTTGAACATGCCATTCAACTTGCCAGTCTCGCGCCATTGATGCGCCGCCTGTAAAGCAGGCCATTCTTCGCCTGTCCATGCGGCGAGCGTCGCGGCCAAAGCCTGAAAAGGTGAAGGTTTCATTAATGCTGCGGGGTCAAGTTGATATTGGGCGGCAAGATATTCCAGCTTGCCAAAAGCCATCAAGGGAATATCAGCCAACCCGACGAGTTCGAGCGCGATCTCCGCTTCAGGTGCGTACCCAAAATGTGAATCAGAAACCTCTTTCGGCGGCGCAGAAGGACGCGCTGTTAATCCAGCCAGGCGAAGGGTTGATCGGCGCAATCGTCCACGAATTTCATCATCTATTTTTGAGCGGTCATGAGTATGCAGAAAAGAGTCCGTTTCAATTTCTGCAGGTAATTTATAGGTCTGGCTGAATATATGGCTGCCCAGGGTGTAGTGCTGAAACAATCGCATGGTGTGCGAAAAATTGACATTACGGGATTGACTTAAAAGATTGGTGCGGAGATCCGCAGGGATAAAAGGAAAACATCCCTGCTGCAGGGCAGCCTCGGCGGGATATTGCCCCGCAGTGAACTCAAACTCAGGGACATGAAGTTCACGGGGCAGATACCCATTGACGTGACGGCCGATCTCCACCGCCGCGGATGACAGGTCCGCGGGCAGATTTATTTTTGGGTAATGGGCAAGAATATCATTCCACAAAGCACCGAGCAAAAGCGGAACCATATCCCATTCGCTAAAGATTCCGCGCTTCTCCAATTCAGCCAGTTTTTCTTCGGGGAAATCGAAATGGTCGAGTCCCATCAGGCTGGCATAATGATTCAATGTGGAGTGCAAAGCCGCGCGATATCCGCCGTGACTGACCAGCACGCCGTCAATATCCAGTAAAACGATCTTCGTCATTTGTGGCGCCTCTCCAGCTCGGCGAGGATATGCGCGGGGGTGAGCCCGCGCGCGGAAAGCAGCACGAGCGTGTGATAGGTTAGGTCAGCCACTTCTTCGACCAGGCGCTGATCTTCCTGCGCCAGCGCCGCCACAACGACTTCAGTCCCCTCTTCGCCAACTTTCTGCGCGATCTTTGGCAAGCCTTCCGCGAACAGGCTTGAAGTGTATGATTTTTCAGTAGGATTATTTTTACGGTTTTCAATTACATCGAACAACCATTGAATGCTCATTTTATTTCTCCAATTGTAGGAGGCTCTAAAGGTTTTGAAAACCTTTAGAGCCTATACCTCTATAAAAACAAGTCTGATTTCCGGTATGGCAGGCTGGTCCCGCAGGGTGGACAAGGATCAGAAGCGTATCCGCATCACAATCCACGCGGATTTCAATGACTTTCTGAATATTCCCCGACGTCTCGCCCTTATGCCACAACTCACTGCGGCTGCGTGACCAGAAAATTGTCTCGCCTTTTTCCAATGTCAAACGTAATGACTCTTCATTCATGTACGCCAGCATCAAGACTTGATTCGTCCCCGCATCCTGCACAATGGCAGGGACAAGGCCGTTTGAGTCAAATTTTATTTCAGGTATTTGCATTTATTTCTCCAGTAAAAAAATCATCCGCAGATCTGGCAGATTGCACAGATGAGAAAAATAAAATCTGCAAAATCCAAATCATCTGTGGATCAACTTTAAATCCTCACAGGCACACCCCAACCCTGCAATTCTTTTTTCAACTCTGCGATTCTTAACTTCCCATCATGAAAAAGGGAAGCCGCCAGCGCGGCATCCGCTTTGCCTTCGGTGAGTACATCCGCAAAATGGGACGGAGTCCCCGCCCCGCCCGAAGCGATAACGGGCACAGATACGGCTTCGGCAATGATGCGAGTCAATTCGATGTTGTAACCAGCCAATGTTCCATCCGCATCCATGCTGGTCAATAAAATTTCACCCGCGCCCAAATCCACTCCGCGGGCTGCCCATTCAATTGCGTCAATTCCTGTCGGGACTCGTCCGCCGTTGACGTACACTTCCCAACTCGAACTGCTTCGACGCGCGTCAATCGCCAGCACGATGCATTGCGCCCCAAAACGCGCCGCGCCTTCTGATAATAACTCGGGTCTCTTGACCGCCGCCGAGTTGACGCTGATCTTGTCCGCGCCAGCGAGAAGCAAATTCCTCATATCATCCACTTCACGGATGCCGCCGCCGACGGTCAACGGCATGAAGACAGTTTCCGCCACGCGGCTGACCAATTCAAGCGTGGTCTTGCGTCCCTCGTTCGTCGCGGAAATATCGAGAAAGACCAATTCATCCGCGCCTTGTTCATCGTATAAACGCGCCTGTTCCACAGGGTCACCTGCATCACGCAGATTAATAAAATTGACACCCTTTACCACGCGTCCATCTTTAATATCAAGGCATGGAATGATTCTTTTAGCCAGCATAAAATATCTCCTTCAAAACAGCAATACGACTTATGTTAAGTACACTTGACCTTTTTAGTAATGTTAAGTATACTTAACATTATGGTTCATAAATATGTAGGAAATCACCTCAAAGAGATACGCGCAAAACTTGGAATGACCCAGGCTCAACTTGCCGAACTTGTTGGAATTGCGAGAGTCTCCATTATTGCGATCGAAAACGGGCGCTTTATTCCAACTGTTGAAACAGCTTTGCGTATCAGCCAGGCAGTAAATATTCCCATTGAAAAAATCTTTTGGCTGCAGGAGAACAACCAATGAAAAAAGAATTCTTCCCATATTACATTTCAAGATTTATCCTAAGCTCAGTCTTCTCCATACTTGTATGGGATCTCACCTTGACATCCGCTCTAATGACAATCGTTTTCTTTGGGTTATTCCTATTCTATTTGCACAGCGGTTGGTTCAGCATAGACCTGGGAAATCCGTTCTTTCCCTTGCGTCGCGACTCTCACGGACAGGAGATTCAAAGAAAAGCGCTCGTTGCATCGATTATTATCAGTTTGTTGCTATACATAATTTCGATGCCGTTATCCAGCCTCATGGGAATTCCATTGATCACTGGGAACATAGCTCTTTCCATCGGAATCTTCTCCTACTTCATCGCTCAATTTACCTTCTTCATCAAGGCTTGATTCCGAGAGCATCGTTCAATTTGATAGTCCCTTCATACAACGCCCTGCCGATAATACAACCAGCCAAGCCAGCTTCCTTTGCTTCTATCACGTCCCCGATTGTATTCACACCACCGGAAGCAATGACATCGAGTCCGCTTACATCAGCCAACTCGCGGGTGGAAGGGATGTTCAGCCCGCTGCCCAAACCGTCCCTGCGGATATCTGTAAAGATAACCGTACGCAGTCCAACGGTCCGCATTTGAAGCGCCAGGTCTTTTGCAAGAATTCCGCTGTCCGACTTCCATCCACGCACAGCCACAAGTCCGTCGCGCGCGTCGATCCCCACTGCTATTTTTTCTGGACCAAATTTCTTTAACGCGGCTATAACGACTTTGGGTTGTTCAATTGCAATCGTGCCAAGCACAACGCGGCTCACACCCAGCGCAATCGCATCTTCAATTGCATCAAGCGAACGCATCCCGCCGCCGAACTGCACCTGCGCGCCCAGCTTCAAGATCGCCTCAAGCGCGGAACGATTCGCATCGTCGCTTTCGCCGAATGCTCCATCGAGGTTGACAACATGCAGCCACACGGCTCCCATGCTTAGCCATTTTCGAGCCATCTCTGCAGGGTCGTCGCTGTACGCCGTCATGCGCGCGGGGTCGCCTTCCTTCAAGCGCACCACTTTTCCGCCGCGCAGATCGATCGCGGGATAAATGATCATTTTGCCTCCAAAAAGTTTTTTAATATTTTCAAGCCAATCGCCTGACTCTTCTCAGGATGAAACTGTACGCCATAAATATTCTCACACTGCACCGCACAGGCATAGTTAATTCCATAGTCGGTCGTCGCCAGAATATCGGATGAATTCTGCGGCTGACAGTAATATGAGTGATTGAAATAGACATACGCCCCGGCATCGACCTGATCAAAGAGACGCGCATCGTTCTTCGCCTCAAGCTGATTCCACCCCGTGTGCGGAATCTTCACAGAAAGAGAATCTGCAAACTTCACGACCTTGCCTTGCAGTAACCCCATGCCTTTGTGTTCACCCATCTCTTCGCCGACTTCGAACAACGCCTGCATCCCAACACAGATTCCAAGCAAAGGGATTCCGCGCTGCACCGTATCATTGACCGCTCCCACCAGTCCGCGCGCCCGCAGACCAGACATAAAATCTCCGAACGCACCGACACCGGGCAGCACAACACGCCCACCTGAAACAACTTTCTTCGGGTCATCTGTGCGCAGCACATTTGCGCCAACGGCTTCCAATGCCTTTTGCACTGAACGGAGATTGCCCGTGCCTGCGTCTATAAGTACAACATCATTCATATTTAATCCTTTTTCTGGAGTCGAACAGCTCGCTGTTCGACAATCCCAGCAGCAAGCTGCTGGACTCCAGATTTATAAGGTCCCTTTTGTAGATGGGATCACTCCCGCGCGGCGCGAATCGGTTTGAGTCGCAGCATCTAGCGCGCGCGCCCAGGCCTTGAACAAAGCCTCGGCCTGATGATGGTCATCACGTCCATATAGAACACGCGCATGTAAATTACAGCGTGATGTGACCGCGAACGACTCAAAGAAATGAGGGAACAAAGTGGTGGGAATATTCCCAACATACGGCGTGTGCCACTCCGCTTGAATGACCGAATAAGGACGCCCTGACAGGTCAATGGCGACGTGAGCCAGCGTTTCATCCATCGGCACGAAACAATCTCCCATGCGGACGATTCCCTTGCGGTCACCGAGCGCTTTGTCAAAGGCTTGTCCCAAAGCCAAAGCCACGTCTTCAACGGTGTGATGAGAATCAATATGCAGATCGCCAGTTGCTTTGATGGTCAGGTCAAATAAGCCGTGGACAGCGAGATGCGTGAGCATGTGATCAAGGAATCCAACACCTGTGGAAATTTCGTGTTTGCCTGTTCCATCCAGGTCCAGTTTGATCTCAATTTGGGTTTCATTTGTTTGACGTGAAATTTCTGCGGTTCGCATGGTTTCTCCTTTGAGTTACAACTTACCTAAAGCATCCAACAACACATCCGTATCCTGCGGACGTCCCACGCTGATGCGGATATGGTCACGCAGGCCGGGTTTATTGAAGTAGCGGATAAAGACCCCATGTTCCTGCGCCAGACGAGCCTTGAGTTCTGCGGCATCACGTCCAACCACCTGACACAAAATGAAATTGGATTGTGTGGGATATGGTTTTATGTATGGGATTTCCTGCAATGCCTTGAATAGTCTCGCTCTTTCTTCTTTCAAGAGTTCGACGACTTTCTTCAATTCGTCCGTGTGTTCCAATGAAACCTGTGCCGCGATACTGGCCGCCACATTGACATTGTACGGCTGTTTGGATTTCCATAGAGTGGGCATCAGCCAGAGCGGAAATACACCATATCCGATCCGCAGACCGGCCAGTCCCGCCCATTTGCTGAAAGTGCGCAGCACGATCAAATTCTCACGCATTGGAACTTCGCGGATGCGGCTTAGGTTTGCGCCAAGATCATCACCTGCAAATTCAATGTAGGCTTCATCCAGCACGATCAGAGTCGGCAGGGACAATAACTCATCCATCGTTTTTGAATCAATCAAAGAACCATCCGGGTTGTTGGGCGATGTGATAAAGAATAGTTTGGGTTGATGGGTTTCCACTGCCTTGCGGATGCCTTCCATATCGAGTGAAAAATCCGCGCGGCGCGGGACTTCGATACAACCTGCCGCGTTGAGTTCCGCGTCGAAGGAGTACATGCCAAAGGTGGGCGGACAGGAAAGGATGCAGTCATTCGGGTCAAGGAAGACACGCATGAGCAGGTCGATCAATTCATCCGCGCCCTGTCCCGCCAGCAGATATTCTTCATCAACGCCGGTGAATTTAGCAAGTGATTTTCGCAAGGCGCGGCTTTCAGGGTCAGGATAAATATGCGGGAATTCCATTTTGCCCAGCGCCGCACGGACAACCGGCAGCGGACCGTAGGGATTCTCGTTCGCATCCAGTTTGACGATCTGATCCGGGCTGCGTCCGATGCGCGCGGACAAGACCTCGAACGGTTCTATAGGTGTATAGGCGGGCAAAGATTCCAAGTGTGTTCGAATTTTCATTTCACTTTTCCACCCTGACCAGCGCTGAATTGGCATGCGCATCCAACCCTTCTGCCTGGGCAATTGTCGCGGCAATTGGACTGATGGCTTGTACTGTCTTTTCATCAAGCGCCACGAGACTGACGATCTTTACAAAGTCCCATACATTGAGCGGGGATGCGAAACGCGCAGAACCGCCCGTCGGCATGACGTGGCTCGGACCCGCGAGATAATCTCCCAACACTTCAAACGAATATTCCCCCACGAAGACGCCACCCGCATTATTTACTTTTTCAACCCAGTTCCAGGGATCACGCACGGAAAGGGCAAGATGTTCCGGCGCGTATTCATTGGCAAGCTGTACGGCTTCATTCAAGTCATTCGTCAAAACCGCGCCGCCGCGATTCTCCAATGATGCAGTGATAATATCTGCGCGTCCGCGCTGTTCAAGTTGATTCGCAACTTCGATCTGAACTTTCTCGATCAGTGACTGTGAAGGGGTTAATAAAATAGCCGAGGCAAGCAAGTCATGTTCAGCCTGAGCAAGCAGGTCAGCAGCGACCCAACTCGGATTCGCAAATTCATCGGCAATGACCACCGTTTCGGTCGGACCAGCCAACCCGTCAATGCCGACCACGCCATAGACCTGGCGTTTGGCGAGCGTGACAAATAAATTACCGGGTCCAAAGATCTTATCCACTGGGCGGATGGTTTCCGTGCCATACGCGAGAGCTGCGATTGCCTGCGCTCCGCCGAGCAGATAAATCTCGTCCACACCTGCTATCGCACAAGCGGCCAGGATCATCGGGTTGACAGGCAGGTCCTTGTTTTCAACAGAGCGGTTGGGCGGTGTGACCACCACAATATCCTTGACGCCCGCCACCCGCGCGGGAATGGCGCTCATCAATACGGTCGAAGGCAGGGGAGCGGTTCCGCCGGGCACATACAACCCGACGCGTTGAATGGGACGGATGATCTGCCCGAGCGTGCCGCCAAGTTCGTTTGTGAACCATGATGTTAGCGGCTGGTGGCGGTGAAATGTTTCAATGCGCGCCGCGGCTTTTTCCAGCGCATCCCTCTGGACGGGCGAGATCGAGTCCAACGCAGACTGGATGGCTGCCTTCGAAACAGGAGCAGGCTTGAGGTCCATTGCATCGAGGCGCTGAGTCCACTCACGAAGCGCGGAGTCGCCATTCGCGCGAACATCCTTCAAAATGCGCGTGACCGCCTGTTCCGCTGTTAAAGATTCGCCAAAGAGTTTTGTGATGTTATCCAACACACGTTGACTGACCGGGAATTCATCGGGCGGGGTGCGCTTCAGGATGGTTTGTCTTGCAGTTTGGGGGTCATATTGTTTTAGCATGAGGTCTCCTATTTCAACGCCGCAAGCATGGCTGTATAGCGCGGCGGCTCTTCTTCAAAAATATAAGTGACGGGCGATACGATGATGCCGCTGCCGCCGATGCCTCTTAGTTCAGCGATGGCTTGCGTCAGGTGATCGCGGCGCACCACGACCGTGACCGAGTGCCAGCCTTGATTCGCTTCGCGTGTGACGATGGGACTGATGGTCGGTCCCTGCAGACCGCCGACCGAAGTCTGTGTGAATAGTTTTTGAGCGATCGCCTCGGGACTGTCCCCGCGCATGTTCGCTATGACAAGCAGATTTTCCTTCGCCCGCAGATGTGCTTCAATGTATTCCAGCAAACGGCGGGCCATCTCCAACGCCTGCGGATTGGTGTGCAAGGTTTTGCGGTTCGCGATCAGCGCGGCTTGCGAAGCCTGGATGAGTCCATCGGGTAGGGCACGCAGACGGTTATCTTGGAGGGTCTGTCCCGATGAAACTAGGTCAGAGATCATGTCGGCATACCCGATGGTCGGTGCGGTTTCGAGTGTGCCTTCGGCATAGATCAGGGTGTGCGGAATATCCTTTTGAGTGAGAAAACGTTCGGTTAACACTGGGAATTTTGTCGCCACCCGCAGGGGATGATCGAGCGTAGCGGCGAATTTCTTAAGCGTCGGAATATCGGTCACGTCCTTCCAGGTTTCGGGCACTGCCAATCGCAAAGAACACTGACCAAAGCCAAGCCCATCATGCAAAATGATGATGTCGCCATTTTCACCGCGTTTTTCTTCAATCACATCAACGCCCGTGATGCCAAAATCCACACTGCCCTGGCGGACGCTGACGACAATATCAGTGGGGCGTTGAAAGAGCACGGTCAGCTCGGGCAGGGCGGGCATCTTCGCCTGGTATTGGCGCGGATTTAATTTCTGCACGGGCAGGCCCGTCTCGGCCAGGAAGTCCATCGCCTCGTCTTGCAGGCGGCCTTTGGAGGGAAGTGAGAGTCGAAGAGTTGGTTGTGTGGTCATGGGTTTTCCTTTTCAGTTTATTTTAGTGTTTGAATGAGGCGGGTGTTTTTCGACCATTTCAAAAGCAAGATGGATTAACAAAAATCCCCGACCATGGGTCGGGGATTGATGAGGCAAAAGATGGGAGCCTGTTATTTTCCAGCAGGCACGCGCACATTGACCTCCCGACCATGCGGGGGTTGGATGTGATGATGGTGATGAATGTGCGCCGACAGGTTGTTCATAATGTGTGGCAGTATACCAACGTGTTTGGAATTTCGCAAGCGAAAGTTAATATGTCATTGCGAGGATGGGTGCTCTCCGCGACGACACTTGCACCGCACTGCGTTCGTTGCAGTGCGGCGAGCAATCCCTATTTACAAGGAGGCTCTGCTTCGGCAAAACCAGAAGCACCTCACAGCGACGCGAGCTAACTAAACAACGCCTTGATATCATCCTTTGTGAGCGACTTGAAGAAACTGGATTCGTTGGAGATGATGCTCTTTACAAGGGCGCGTTTCTTTTCCTGTAACTGCAATATTTTTTCTTCGACTGTGTCACGCGCAATGATCTTATAGATAAAGACAGGTTTCTTTTGACCGATGCGGTGGGCGCGGTCACTGGCTTGCATTTCAACGGCGGGATTCCACCACGGGTCAAGATGGATGACGTAGTCAGCGGCAGTCAGGTTCAAACCCACGCCGCCCGCCTTCAAGCTGATCAGGAAGAAAGGAAAGGATGGGTCGTTCTGGAACAAGTCCACGCGCGACTGACGATTGGGCGTGCGCCCGTCGAGATAAACATATTTGATGCCGCGCTCATCCAGTTCAAAGCGGATCAGTCTGAGCGTTTCCACGAACTGCGAGAAGATCAACGCCTTATGATTTTCAGCTTGCAGGGTTTCGAGAGTTTCAAGCAATATCTCGAACTTGGGCGCTTCGCCCTTATAGGATGAATCCACCAGCGCGGGATGAATGGCGATCTGCCTCAGTCGCAGCAGACCTTCCAATATCTTAAAGCGCGCATCGTTCATGCCTTCACTTTCGATCAGGCCAAGCAATTCGGCACGGTATTTTTCACGGGTCTGCGTGTACAACTTTTTCTGCGCGGGTTCCATATCGGTGTAGACGATGCGCTCGGTGCGCGGCGGGAGTTCTGGCGCGACCTGTTCCTTGGTGCGGCGCAGGATGAACGGATACACCAGACTGCGCAGCGTTGCCATGGCTTTCTCGTCTCCGCCGCTTTCGATCGGTGTGGCGAAGGCGTGCTTGAAATAATCCATATTGCCGAGCAAGCCGGGGTTCAGGAACGCGAACTGCGACCATAATTCGAAGGTGTTATTTTCAACGGGCGTGCCTGTCATCACAAGGCGGTGATCCGCTTTCAACAAACGTGCCGCCTTCGCGCTCTTTGCCAGCGGATTTTTAATGGCCTGTGATTCATCAAGGATGACATGACTGAAATGATAGCCATGCAAAATTTCAACATCGCGCAGCATCGTGCCGTAGGTGGTCAGCACCACATCATAGTCATTGAATACAGATATATCCTTGTTGCGGAAGTTGCCCATGTATTCAAGAAAGCGCAGGCCGGGCGTGAACTTTTCTGATTCCCTTTGCCAGTTGGCAATTAAACTTTTTGGTACGACCAGCAGCGCCGCCGACTCAGCCTTGGACTGCTCCTTCAATGACAGCAGATAGGTCAGCACCTGGACGGTCTTGCCCAGTCCCATGTCATCGGCGAGGATGCCGCCGAATTTATATTCACGCAAAAAGTGCAGCCAGTCAAAGCCGTGTTTTTGGTAGGGGCGCAGTTTCCCGACAAAACCTTTGGGGAGCGGCTTTGGCGCGATCCGCTCAAAGGCGCGCAGACGTTCGCGGCGCTGATCCAGATCCGAGGGCGGGTGAAGCGCTTCATCTTCTTCGAGCAGTTTATCCAACAGCGGGATGTGAAAATCGCTGACGCGGAATCCGTCCTCGGTTTCCTCCGCCAGATTCCACAGGTGTTTGTATTTCTCCAGCCATTCTTCGGGAATTTGTCCGATGGAGCCATCGGCAAGTTTGATGTAATGCTCCCTGCGTTTGAGCGCCTTGCGGACTTCATGAAATGAGATCTGCTGGTCTCCAAACTCAACCACGGTCTTGAGGTCGAACCAGTCAATGCCTGAGGTAATGCTGACGCGCAGGACGGGCGTGCTGCGGTTGATCTTGCCGAGTTTGAGTTTATCCTCGCCATAAATCTCAAAACCCGCCTCGGTGAGCTGTGGAATGGAATGTAAAAGAAAGTCGTATGGATGCGCGCGAGCGCGCAGTTCAAACGTGCCATAGGGATGTTCTGAACTCGCGCGTTTGAGACGATAGCCCGGGTCGGTCAGCAGTTGATAGAAATACTCTTCGCGCGCGGGCTGACGGTGAATGCGCACCAGATCCCATGTATCGGCAATGGTCTCGACCACAACTGATTCATCCTTCGCGAGCGGCAGTTCATAGTCGCCGTAACCGAAGCGCAGGTCGGCGCGTAAAATGTTGTCCTTACCCGCATGACTGCTTCGCTTGTCATCGTGCAGGTACAAGCGCGGCGCAGGGTCGGTGTTGACATCCCGCCAGTGCACGAGGTCGCTTTTGATGGGCAGCACCTGCGCGATCTGCGCAAAATATTTTTCGCGGAAGACATCCACCTGCGCGGCGGGGATCATGATCGGGAATGATGAAAGAACGGAGAGCGCCTGCGCGTTGCTGATTTGCGCGACATGATCGTCCATCAAGACCCAGGTCGGGTTGTTCGTGATCACATCAATTTTTTGTTTGACCAGGGTGAACTCGCCGTCGTTTTCAAAACCCGCCTGCAGCGCAAGTTTGCCGGCGTCGCTTTGCATGTCGATTTTTATATCCACGGACCGAGGCAGGAAGTGTAAACGGCGTTCAACTTTATCGGGGAAAAGACTTCCAAGAAAAACGGGCACATCCACTTTCGCCAGCATGGACAGATAGGTGGACATGCCGCTCGAGACCACGCCATACATGCGGCTGATGGTCTGCAGAATATTGAGAAAGGAGATGCCGTCAGATCCGAGATTAAGACAGCCCGCGGGATTCATCTGCTGATGCATGACTTCGCCGACCCTGATCCATTTTGGAGTCGAGTCTAAAAGTTTATTGATCTCCTGCGCGGACGGGAACTCATGCCCCTGAAGAAGATTCCACTCGCTGGCTTTGATGATAAAGGGTTCGAGAGAATAGGAATGGGAGGGACGATAGGTGCTGCCATATCCATAACTACCGAACTGCGAGCGAGTCAGTAATACCAGCGCGACATAACGGTTGTGAGTGCTGACCTCCGCGCGCCGCGGGATTAATGAGAGCGTTTCTTTTAATTTATTCTGCCAGTTGCCGCCGGGCTGTAAATTTTGCAGTGAAACATCATCATCTTCCTCCTCCGCTTGACCTCTCAGGTAGTCGCTTAATTCCATCGCGGCGGCGATCATGTGTTTGCAAAAATGATTGCCCGCATATGGACAGTCGCAGTCAAAATGCAGCCTGCCCGTTTTCTGATCGACTTCGATCTCGACAATGTAATCGCCTGAGTTGCCTTCCACTTCGCAAACGGCGCGGCGGTTGTTGTTGAACAGGCTGATGTCACGCACACGTCCGATCTTATGATAGGTGTATCCGCGCTGGATGGTTTGAGTGTCCGCCTGTTGGTAATAGGGATAGTTATCGAGGAGTTCGGGGGTAAGACTGGGCATGGCAGGTAATTATAGTACAAGCCCCGATTTGAGGATATTTCCTGCTTGTTAAATGTAATCGCTCAGGATGAGGGGGGCATCCTGAGCAATTACAAATATATTTTATCGAAGGTATTTTATTTCGTCAAGGAAAAATCCGGTTTTGGTACCTTAAAAAATGAAGGGATTATCTTTATTGCAAAATTATGCGATCTTTTGCAGGGTGCGAATTTCCCAAATAAATGAATTGGTACTGGAATTCAAAAGGTGTATTTAAAGTACAAACGCCAGGATGAGGGGGGCATCCTGACGTTTGCAAAGTTATTTTATCATCTATTTTATTTTATGCAATGGTCATGCCTGGGTATTCATGAAATTCTTACAATTCTCATACAGTCCCATCATGTGAATTATATTTTCCACCTGATATTGACCTGACAGCCCATACCGGGCTGGGATTTGATGGACAGCTCGGCGCCAATCAATGCGGCGCGCTCGAACATGCCCGCCACCCCAAAATGCTTGTTTGCGAGCAGGCTCGAAATATCCAGCCGCTCCCCCGCCGCGAAGCCGATCCCGTTGTCGCTCACGGTCAGGTTGACCGCACTTTCATTGGCCACACCGCTCAGAATAATTTTGCCCGCCTTCGAATGCTGCAGGGCATTATCCAACGCCTGCTGTGCCAGTCGGTAGAGATGCAGTTCCACGCGTTCATCGAGGCGGACATCTTCACCGAGGATCTCACAGGTCAATGCAATATTCTTCAAGCCGCGATCCTGCACATTCTCGACCATGCCTTCCAACGCGTTGACCAGACCGAATGCCAGCAGGGGCGTGCGCAATCCACTGGTGATCTCGCGGATACGGTTGGTGGTGTATTGATAGGTCTCCAGCAGTTCAGGGGTGGGCTTTGCGTCTGCCAGTTGATTGCTTAACTGCGCCATGTGCTGAAGCACATCATCATGCAATTCGGCAGCCAGCGCTGCGCGTTCGACTTCCTGACGTTCGATGTCGGACTGATACAGTTCCAACAATGCCGTGGACTGTTTGATATTAGCAAGCCCGAGCGCTGTCAGATTCGTGATCTGCCGCAGCACGCCGACCTCGTTGACCGCATAGAAGTCATCGGGGTCGCGCCGTCCGAAAAGCATCAGTCCAACGATCTCTTTGTTGAGCGTGAGCGGAATGGACACCTTCGCCCAACCCGCGGGCGCATCCAGAGTTTGCGGAAGTTGTTCCGGTGTGACGCCAAGTGTGATCAAGGTGTGCAGTTGTTCGCCATTCCATTGCAGCAGGGCGAACTGGCGGATGAGCCAGGAGGGTAGCAGTTCGTTGACGAACAGGCTGCGCAGAGTGGCTTCATCAAGACTGGTGAGGATGCGTTCAGAGTAAGTTTCGAGCAGTTGCTCGGATTGGATGGGCATGCTCAGTACGCGCCATTCGAACCAGCGCTGGAAGGGGGCGTAGAACAGCAGGAATGCCAGCGCGCTGACGAAACCCGCGAGCGGGACAGCGACCAGGTTCATGGGTTCCTGCACTGAGATCAAAATAGCGACACCGATTGTGCTGCCAAGCAAGACAACCAGAAAGATGAAGATGACATTGACCACCAGACGATTGGCGCGGAACTGCACCTGCGTGTCATCGCCGCTGGAATACACAGGATTGCTCAAGGTGGGCAGGATGAGCAACGGGGTCAGATTAATGAACATCATTCCGATCAAAACAAGGAAGAAAAAGTTGGCAAACATTGGAGCAATATCTGCAAAAATAGGTAGAGCAAGTGCATACACCGCGCCAAAAGCAATCCCAATAACGGTAATCCAGGTGTATAGGCGGTACATTCTTTGCATGAACTGATTGGAAACTAGATTATTCTGGAAATACAAAATGAAGAAGTAGAAGCCGGGCAGCGCAGAAATACCCAGCAAGGTCATCGGGATAAAATATTCTCCCTGTTTACGAAAAACAAAGTACAAAACTGATGCTGCAACGATTGGGATGATGAGGAAGAAAAAGAGGTTGCGAATATTCCAGGCGAGGCGGCGGAAATCAGGCTGCGTAATAACATGAGCCACTAAAAGAACAACCATGCCGAATATCGCCAATAAAAAGCTGAGCAGATATGTGTCCTGGGGAACCAGTTGGAAGACCTGCGCGATTGCCATAAGGATGCACACAGTATAGAACGCAGTCCAGATCAAGGCGGGCAACGCCTTAAGCTGGCGCGGGAAAATCCAGTGAAAGTGCCAAGTGATGGGCAGCCACAACCAGAAGGCTGCGCGCAGCACATACTGTGAGCCAAAATCATGTTCCCCAGATAAACTGCTGGCAGAGAACCAAAGCGCGATCAAAAAATTAAAAAGTACAAATAAGGTGCGCTGGATGTTGCGCGGGCGCAAAAACAATAAGCCCAAAAGGCCGGCCGAATATAATAAGTAAGGCATGAACCATTGGCTGATCAAGCGCGGCAGCAGGGTTGAAAATGTCGGAAATTGCATAACATGATACTTTTCCTGCTCCACCCCATCACGTATCACAATCACAGGTATTTTTTCGCCAGGTTTGTAACCGCGCCATGGATATGGCGCAGCCAGATTATTTCTAAAGTCTTCATACGACTGCTGATTAACACTTTTGACAACGTCCCCCATTTTTACTGCCAGAGAATCATCCATCGGCACATTCACTTCCAGGACAACCCCGCTGGTCATATCCACATTGATCCCGGTATACGGCCTGGCAAGAAAAAGATAGGTGGTATTAGCTATTAAGTAAATCAGCAAAACAATCGGCAGCATATATTCAAATGTGTAAAAGAGGCTTTTCTTCATCAACATAGATCTCCTTGCCAAACCTTGAAATCTGAAGCACTAAATAATTTATCACACACTTCGTCTTAATAATAGAGAATTCAGGATAATTATTTTTGGTTTAAAGGGTCGTTCTATGTCATCTATGTCTGAGCAGTTCGAAAATGCCGTCAAAAACATAAAAAGCGAGAAAATACCATCGGAAAGTTATATTGGGGTGTTACTTTACACATATCGCCGAAGGCGGAACCAAAGCAGAAAAGAACTGGAAGACGAATGGGGGCTGGATGAAGAGAAACTGCTGAGGATAGAATGCGGCTATGCTTCCGGTGTTCAGGCCTGTTTCATCTTATCGAAAATCTGCACAAAGAATAAATGAGCCTGCTGTTTTGCAGGCTCATGGCAGTATATTATTGATTTACAAAGTTTGTTTTTCAAACTTCTGCGCTTTTTTCTTAATGGATTGTTTGATCTGGGTAATTCTCGGAAGGCACAAGCCAAACTGGGCAACTATCATTGTTTATGATACACCATCCTGCATTAGTTCAAGGATCTGTCGTCCACGAAGTGTAAGGGTTGCGACAAAACTTTCAAGCCAATCGATTCTATCAACCGCGTGGTCATCAAACATTATCAACCGACGAACGCAAAATTCATCGTTGTGTTTGATCATATCGTTACGCCAATTTGGGAATTACTTAAAATCAATCTAGAGATTTCGTGAATAAAAGGCTGAGGGTCTTCCCCGGCGACAGGTGTTCCCCTTCAAGGCTGTCACCCCGGTACTTGCATTTAAGGAAGACCCTCTCGGCAGCGTATCCCCGCTGGCACTGCACAGGTTTCCCCCCTGAACGGAGAAGCGGTTTTATCCGCCGTGATCAGCGTTCACTAACCGCGGTCATTATCATCTCAATACCTGTACAGGTGAATAGGCTGGAAGTTAAAGAACATAGACATTTGTACTCTCTTCTGAAAAAGCCTTGAACACCCGTCCCATTTCGGGTACGCTGTCAGTAAGGAAAATGCATATGCAGCCCAATCGAAAGATCAATGTAGCCATCCTCGACGACCATCAAAGCATTGTGGACGGGTATGTCCACCGCCTCAGCCAAAGCCCTCTGATCGAAGTGGTTGCCACGCTCAATTTTGGCGATCAACTTGAACCCGCGCTCGCGAAATTCCCCACCGATGTGCTGCTGCTCGATATCAGTGTGCCGGTCTCCGCCGAAAATTCAAATGACTATCCCATCCTGTATGTCATTCCCAAACTGATGCAGTTGTACCCGCACATGAACATCCTGGTCATCTCGATGTTCGCCGAACGCGGGCTGATCCGCGGCATCATGGACGCCGGCGCGAACGGCTACATCCTCAAGGACGACCGCAGTACCCTAGTGGACCTCGCCAACGTGGTGCTGACCATCGCCGGCGGCGGAATTCATCTCAGCCAAAAGGCGCACCAACTCTTTCTGAGCGACCAGCTCAATCGGACCGGGAACACGCTCAGCCTTCGTCAGTTGGAAGCGCTCTCACTGTGCGCGGCCTTCCCGGATGCGCTGACAACCGAACTATCGAAGGAAATGGCCGTCGCCAATTCCACTTTCCGCAACCTGCTATCGGGTGCCTATATCAAACTGAACGTTCGCACACGCACGGCCGCCATTTCGAAGGCGCGCAGCCTGGGGATCATCACCCCGTTCGCGCCCCCCATGCCAAGCGCGGACTGATCCCAGCCGCGAAGTAAATCGTCTTCCTTTTGGTACATGCAGAGATATTACCCGATCAGATCGTGATTATTCGAGTGGAGGGGGAAAATTATGAAACCGGGTTCATCGCAAACTGAATATGAATAATGAAGAAAACAGACAACTGGCGGGCATCCTATCCATGCTTATCTGGATATCATGGGGCGTGTACCTGGTCGTTCTCGCCACCGCGCTGATCTTCAAAGACTGGAAGTTGACCGCTGCGACGCTGGCTGGCAGCGCCCTGCTGCTTATCCCATTGGAATTGCTCAAGCGTCAGCGTTTGCGCTCCAGCAGTGTGCTCGTTGTATTATTCACCATTGTGACCGTGACCGTCATCGCGACCATTGGACAGGGCATCCGTGATCTTGCCATGCTCGGATTCCCGCTGATCTTTATTTTTGCGGGTCAGGCGTTGAACCGCAAATTTTACTGGCTGTCAATCAGCCTGAGCCTGGCGGCGGTCTGCTGGCTGGCACTGGGCGAAATCTATGGCAGGTTCCTCCCCAAGCCCTTCGAAGGTGGAATATCCACCTGGATCTACCTCATCCTCATCACCTTTATTTTACTGGTGGCTGCAATTGCGGTGGATACGCTGGCAATCAATACGCGGAACTCGCTGGATCAGGCGCGGCGGGAAGTTACACAGCGCAAGCATGCCGAAAACGAACTCGCGCTTTCTGAAAGAAAATATCGCACGCTGCATGAAACCATGCGGGATGGATTTTGCAGCGTGGCGATGGACGGCAGCATTCTGGAAAGCAACGAGATATACAGGACCATGCTGGGATACTCCGAGACCGAGTTGTCTCAACTGACCTATATGGATATCACACCTGAAAAATGGCACGCCCTTGAAGCAGATATTGTAGAGAATCAGGTCTTAAAGCGCGGACACTCCACAGTCTATCAAAAGGAATACAGAAAAAAAGACGGCACGCTTTTTCCGGTGGAATTACAAACCGTTCTGCTGCGCGGTGAGGATGGCAGCCCGTCCGGGATGTGGGCGGTCGTACGCGATATCACCGAGCGTAAACTGGCAGAGGAACATCTCAAGAGAAGCGAAGCCATGCTCAAAGAAATGGGGATCACAGCCAAGGTCGGCGCATGGAAAGTTGACCTGGGTTCAATGGAGCAAACATGGACGGAAGAGATCTATCTGACCCTTGAAGTGGATGGATCCCATCATCCCAGTGTCGGAAAGGGGATCGAATTCTTTGCGCCCGCCTCCAGACCTGTCATTGAAAAAGCCTTTCAGCGCGCCGTGGAACATAACGAGTTTTTTGACCTTGAATTGGAATTCATATCTGCCAAGGGAACTCACAAGTGGGTGCATATCATAGGCGGGCGGGATATTGAAAATAACGATATCCATGGAACATTTCAAGACATTACCGAACGGGCTCAGGCTCAAGCCGCCCTGCGGGACAGTGAATATTTTGTCAAAGGCATATTAGACTCGCTCACAGCCCATATCGCGGTGCTGGATGACAAAGGGGTGATCGTGGCGGTTAATGAAGCCTGGAGGAAATTTGCGAAGGAGAACAACAGCCCGCAGTCCACTGATTATTTGGGTATCAATTATCTGAATGTCTGCCAGTCTGCGATGCGGCAGGGCGACTCGGTCGCAGATCAGGTGGACCTGGGCATTCGCGCCGTGTTGAACGGGACGCGCTCTCAATTCACCACTGAGTATCCTTGCGATTCCCCCACCCAGCAGCGCTGGTTCTGCATGACGGTGGTTCCGCAGCATCGTCCGCGCCGGGGTGTGATCGTTATTCATGAGGATATTACCGAGCGTAAGCAGGGGGAACAATCGCTGCAATCGCTCAACGTTGCCTTGCAGACTTCCCTTGTCCGCGAGAAGGAACTGGCGCGTACCGATCAACTCACCGGTATAAAGAATCGCCGTCATCTGTTTGAGTGTGCCGAACACGAGTTCGAGGTGGCCGCGCGTTATCAGAAGCCCCTGTCTGTATTGATGTTCGATATTGATCATTTTAAAAAGGTCAATGACGCCTTCGGCCACGCGATCGGCGACCAGATGCTTCAGGCGCTTACAGCGATCACCCGTAATTGTCTGCGAAGCGCGGATGTCATCGGGCGCTATGGCGGTGAGGAATTCATCATCCTGATGCCGATGACAAAGGCAGAAAAGGCATACGTGCTGGCGGAGCGCATCCGCGAAGACGTATCAGCGCTGTCCCTGGCCAGGCCAAACGGGATTGTGCGTATTACACTCAGCATCGGCATTGTTGAAATACGCCCGTCCGAGTCCGTCGAAGATGTATTTCGCCGCGCAGACAATGCCATGTACACAGCCAAGCAAAATGGACGTAATCGTACAGAAGTCGGAGACAGCCAGCAAGGATTGATCCCCGCCAATCAATTGAGCGACCCGTCAAAGGATCTAACTTGAATCTGTCAATTTGGGGAATAATACCCAGCGGTGTGGTACTGGTTATAAATGAAAAGCGGGACAGGTCATAAAGCCTGCCCCGCTTCTCCATATACAAAATAGTTAATGCCAATCATGGATAACGAAAGTATGTCATGCTGAGGGGCGGTTTTTCCTGTCCCGAAGCATCTCTACCAAGTCATATCCAGGACCTTTCGTCACTGACAAACGCTCCCTCAGGGTGACATGATGGTGGTTTTGGCTTATCCACTATTCGCGTTTATTAGCAACAATATCGCAGGAAAACAAGAAATGCTATTAAGTTATTTTTTGTTTTCCTCCAGCCATTTCTTAATGACTTCAGCGATCATGGCAGGGTCTTCTTCAGACAATTTGGTTACGATGCGAGCCAGTTGTTCATCCTGCGATTTGATGTCGCTTTGTTTTTTTACAACTGGATTCTCTTTATCAACCTTTTCCGGCGGCAATTTATCTTTTGGATTCATGATCTTTTCCTTTTCTAATTTCAATCTGATTATACTTTTATGATCGCGTTCCCGGCAATAAGCGGTTTTGAAAGGCGACCGATTAAATTACGCCCAGACATTTTACGCTAAAATCAAGAACGGTCTGGAATCAAACAGACTCCAAAATAAAAACCAATAAGGTAATGTATCAATGTCCATTGATACCGCCCCGTCCCAAGACCGCCCTAGCGATGTAATCTCAAGGGAACACAATATTTGGTATTGGCGCGGCTGGTATGGGGATGCCGATTAGTAACAGATCCCAGGCGATTCAGAACAGGACAAGTTTAATGCCTTGCTTAGGCATAAAGATGCTTGTGTTACAAAATAATAGTTTGTGGAATATAAAAAAATAATCTTACCAACCCTACCTTATGTCAATAGACACCCTCTTTTCCCCTTACCGAATCTGCCCCATCGGCGCGCACATTGACCATCAAGGCGGTGAGGTTTTGGGGCGTACCATTAAGCTTGGAACCACACTCGAATATCAACCGCTTGACTCCAAAGAAATTCGCATTACGAGCGAACAATTTGGCAAAGCAAAATTCGTCATTGGTACCCTTGATAAAACTCACTGGATACGCTATGCCCAGGCGGCGGCGCGGGTCCTGAATCCCAAACGCGGCATGAAAGCGCATGTGACGGGTTCGCTCATCGGTTCGGGGCTGAGTTCATCCGCTTCGGTGGGGCTGGCATATCTCAAGGCGCTGGCTGATGTGAATGATATTGAACTTTCCAATGAGCAGCTCGTTCATTTGGATTTTGAATTGGAACACGGCCAACTCGGATTGCAAAATGGATTACTTGATCCCATGAGTATTGTCTATGGGAAGAAGAATGCGCTTCTTTTCATGGACACGGTAACTGGTTCTGTTTTCCCGGTCATTGACCCACCCTCGAGCGACTCCGCCTGGGTCGTGGCATATTCAGGCCTCTCGCGCGAACTCACTAAAAGCGGATTTAATGTCCGTGTGGCGGAATGTCACGAAGCGGCAGCCTCTTTGCAAAAAGGTGCCTGGAAGCTGGGCGATGTCCCGCATGAAATTTTCGAGGCGAAAAAATTTTCCCTGCCTGAAAATATCCGCAAACGGGCGGAGCACTTTTTCAGCGAAGTTGAACGTGTCCACCTAGGCAGACAGGCTTGGGCGGAGTCAGATGCGGCGCGTTTTGGTCAGTTGATGAATCAATCTTGCGCGTCGTCCATCAGGAATTACGAATCAGGCAGTGATGTATTAATCCAATTACATGAAATTATCAGCAGTACAAGCGGCGTCTATGGCAGTCGTTTCAGCGGCGGCGGCTATGGCGGGTGCGTGGTCGCGCTGGCAGATCGAGACCTGGCAGAAACTGCCTGCAAGAAGATCGCGGAGAAGTATTCTGCCATTCACCCTGAGTTGCCATCACAAGTTTTTGTCGCAGAAACGGGAGATGGTTTGCAATGATTCGCTCTGCGGTTTTACTCGCGGCAGGGCGCGGCAAACGTCAACGCCCGCATACCGATGTCACACCCAAGCCTTTGCTCGAAGTGAATGGACGCCCCACATTGAATTTTGTATTGTGCGCGGTGGCAAAGGCTGGCGTAGAGCGGGTTTGCATTGTGACAAATCATTTGGAAGAAAAAATCTTTGAGTATGTTGGCGATGGCTCGAAATGGAATCTTTCCGTGAGCTTTGCGCATCAATCTGAACTGAAAGGCAATGGTGATGCATTGATGTCCGTGCCTGAGGGTTGGATCAAGAATGAAGCCGTTATGGTCGTGGCAACGGATTACATTTTGAAGGAAGAATCTCTGCTTGAGCTTGTACAGGCACAGGAGAAGCATCAGGCAGAGATCGTAATGAGCCTGAAAGAATGTCCAGTTGAAGAACTCGCCTCCCGCTCCAGTGTGGACGTCGACTCAAATTGGCGCGTGAAACGAATTATCGAGAAACCAAAACGGGAAGAGATCATGAGCCCATACGCAGCTTCGATTTTATTTATCCTGCCGCCGCAAATTTGGGAATACCTGCCGCAGGTCATGCCTTCGGAGCGCGGTGAGATCGAGATGCAAGCCGCAATTGACAGGATGATCCAGGATGGATTTAAAGCAGTTGGGGTATTGCAGTCAGCGCCAGAAGAGTGGCGACCGCCTTTATTTTAATTTTTCCTTTAACCACTCAAATGCAGCCGACTGCATCTCGAGGTCAAATTTGTGCGGACCGGGGTAGAACTGCCCAACATATGCATCAGGCTTTCCAACATTCCAATAATGATTTTGTAAACGCATGTGCGCTTCCCTCATCCCATCCTCTGTAAACAGCTCATCTTGTATATTATATTGAACCAGCAGGGGGGATGGAGCACGGGAAGCGGCGATATCGGGCCAGTCACCATGCCGTGACCAACCAAAGGGAAATAACATCCATGTGTGTGACATGTTATGGTCGAGCAATGCTGGGTATGTGGTCATCAAACCAATAATGACCGCGGCTCGAATACTTTCATGTGTGGCATTTAACAAAGCCGCCCGATTTCCTCCCCCCGATAAACCAATGCATCCAATACTTTTTGAATTTACGTCCGCGCGTGAGCGCAGGTAATTCAAGGCAACGCGATCTTCGAAGGAAACGACCCCGGCCATGTTGGTGCCAAGAATATTACAATACTTCGAAACCCAATGCTCGTGAAAATAGGCGGCGGTGTTATAAAGCTCAACTTCATCTGATATTTGGCTCGTTCGCAACAGGTCGGCTGTTTTGCTGCCCATCGTTTCCATCATGGTCTCCAAAGGAAATCGGCGGCTGCCCCATAGGAATACATCATGAACCAGTACTACAAATCCTTCACGCGCCAGCGCATTGGCATAAGCTCGCCCACTGTATGGGATTTGGCGGAAGTCAATTAATGTGGACAGGGTCTTTTCGGGGCCATCGGCGATTTTTTCTTTTCCACAAAATTTGAAATCACTATGATCGTGCAGAGCAACGATCCCAGGAATTGATCCTTTTGCGTTCGCTGGTTTAAGTACATAGGCATGAGTGCGCGGCCCATACCCAACTGACCAGGAAACTTCTTCTCCGACAATCCCATCCTTCTCCCACTTGCTTTCAATCTTTACTTCCAGTGGGTTTTCCTCCTCGTGACAAAATCCCAACACATCAAATATTAATGATCGAGTTTGCGGTCCAGGGACAGCTATTGGATAAATGGATTGTTGCCGGCGTGCCGCATCAACCCAGTCGCTGAAAACACCAAGATGCTGATAATGTTCAAACATAAATTTTCTCCTTATACAATTTCATTACTTTAATTGCGGAAAATAATTTCAAATGAATTCGTATTTGTGCGAAAAAAAGGCGCGGAAGGCATTTTAAGAGATTATACAACCAGCGTTTTCATATAGTGGTGGTATCATCGCCTTATGATCACTGCCACTGCCATTGCCCATCCCAAATATTGCCTTTATTAAATATTGGGGGAACCGCGACAACGAATTGCGCCTCCCTTCAAATGGCTCCATCTCAATGAATTTGGATGGGTTGTTCACACGCACAACTGTCAGCTTTCAGCCATCGCTTCCATTTGACGAGTTGATCATCAACGGGCGCGAGGTGACAGGAAAGGGCTTGAGCCGTGTGTCCTATATCCTTGATCTCGTGCGAGAAATGGCTGGAATTAATTTGAACGCGGAAGTGATGAGCGAGAATAATTTTCCCGCCGGCGCCGGGATCGCCTCTTCGGCGGCGGCGTTCTCGGCACTCGCGCTCGCTGCGTCCCGCGCCGTCGGCTTGACACTGACCGAAGCGCAGCTCTCGCGGCTCGCGCGGCGCGGATCTGGTTCAGCATCACGTTCAATCCCGCAGGGATTTGTCGAATGGAAGATGGGCACGGGCGATGACGATTCTATTGCGGAATCCATCGCGCCTCCCGAACATTGGAATCTGGTGGACTGCGTCGCGGTTGTTAACGCGGCGCACAAAAAGACCGGTTCCACGGAAGGTCACGCCATCGCAGGGACCAGCCCGCTGCAAAACGCGCGCCTCGAAGATACACCGCGCAGGCTGGACATCTGCCGCAGCGCGATCCTGAACAAAGACTTTGAAACCTTCGCAAACATCATCGAACTTGATTCGGATATCATGCATTCCGTGATGATGACATCCAATCCGCCATTAATGTATTGGCAAGCCGCGACGGTCGGGATTTTTCATGCGGTGCGCGAGTGGCGCGCAAGCGGGCTGCCCGTTGGGTACACAGTGGATGCCGGGGCGAATGTCCATGTACTGTGTTTGGGAGATCATGCCCGGGAAGTCGAGAAGCGTTTGCGTGAAATGCCCGACGTGAGCAATGTGCTTATAGCGGGAGTCGGTGGAGCGGCGAAGATCGTGTAATCTGTCAAACTGCGGATCAATCAGCTTTCAGCGGGCGGGAAGCGCTGGATTCATCTAATCAAACTTTAACTTAGCCCAATCCATTTGAAGATATAATCCCTCTACTGCACAAATTGTGTGGGAAAGGATTAAATAATGGTACCTGATTTTGTTTCGTTGATCATATTCCTGCTCGCACTGGGCGGGATGATATTTGTACATGAACTCGGTCACTTTATTGCCGCGCGCTGGGCAGGGATCGAAGTGGAAGAGTTCGGCCTGGGACTGCCTTCCTATAAGCTGGCAACCCTCTTTAAATGGCAGGGAACTGAATTCACGATTCACGCCTTGCTGCTTGGCGGTTTCATCCGCCCCAAAGGTGAGAATGACCCGAATGTGCCCGGGGGGACTTGCCTCTGCCAACCCGTGGAAGCGACTGGTCGTTTTATTCGCCGGTCCGTTGATGAATTTGCTGACCGCCATCGTGGTGTTCTCCTTCCTGATCGGCTCTGAAGGCGTGCCGCTGCCCGGGTCGATCAAGATCGACTCGGTCGCTGCCAACTCTCCCGCCGAACAAGCCAATATTCAAGCCGGCGATATTCTGCTTTCCATCAACGGTCAAAGCGTGACCGAGATCGAACCTGCGATCGCCCTGATTAAAGAGAATCTCGACCAGCCCGTTGAAATGATATTCGACCGCGGCGGTGAGCAGGATCACCCTGACAGCCACCCCCTTTCAACACGAAAAGCATCTGAAGGCGCTCTTGGCGTTGGATTGGGCTATCCAACCAGACCAGCCACATTCATAGAGAGCGTTTCAGGCGGCTTCACAGTAACGGGGATTCAAGCCGCGACCATTGTGTATCTACCCGTGGCGTTGATCCGCGGCGCGATCGCGCCCGAAGACGCGCGCTTTATTGGATTTAAAGGCATCTTTGATATGTTCAATGTCGCGGTAAAGGAAGATGTATCCACCCGCCAGGAAGCCGCCTCCATCCCGGCCGACGCGACGACCCGGCGCCAAGACCCACCAACTGGACGCTTAATTTGATCGGCGTGTTGAGCATTTCGCTGGGCGTCATGAACCTCTTCCCGATCCCCGCGCTCGACGGCGGACGCATTCTGTTTACTCTTCCTGAGATCCTCTTCCGCAAGCGCATCCCGGCCAATTGGGAAAACACGGTCAATGGCATCGCCATGCTGCTGCTCATTGGTCTGATGCTCTTCGTCAACGTGATGGATTTCGTCAACCCCGTTCAGATCCCGACCCCTTAACTTATGGCAGAAACCTTAACCTTTCAATCCGTTCTCGATCACCTGCTGGATTCCAAGAAGGATATTCCGCAGACACACCTGAAACTATATTCGGATCTCGACCCGAAATCATTGCGCCTCTTCATGGATGTATGGTCGAGCGTCAAACCCGTCCGAAAACTGCTCCTGCTCGACGGGCTTTTATCTCAATTTGAATCGGACAACATCGTCTCCTACGAAGCGATCGGGCGCGCGTTATTAAATGACTTGGATGGAGAAGTGCGGGCGCGCGCCATCCGTCTGCTCGCCGAATCACAAGATCCGAAGCTGGTTGAAAAATTAACCGATATTCTCCTGAACGATTTTGATCTCGCTCCGCGTTTGGAAGCCGCGTTCCTGATCGGAGAGTTCATCCTGTTGGGGGAACTGGAAGCGATCAAAGCGGAGCTGCAGCGCCTCGCCGAAGATGCGTTGATCCAGATCATCAGAAGCAGCGAAGATCCCTCTCTGCGCAAAGCCTGCCTTGAAGCGCTGGGATATTCCTCGCGGACCGAGATCGTCAATTTGATCGAAGCCGCCTTTCAACGCGAAGACCCGACCTGGGTCGCCACCGCCCTGCTGGCCATGGGACGCTCCCACGATGAACGCTGGAACAGTGATGTGATCAGCATGTTATTGGATGAAGAACCGCTGATCCAGGCCGCCGCCGCGCAAGCTGCGGGTGAACTTTCCATTGAAGAGGCCGGCCCCATTCTATTGAAACTGCTCGAAGATGAAGATGTGGACGACAATGTCATCACCGCAGCCATATGGTCACTCTCACAGATCGGCGGCGAGGATGCGCGCATTTATCTGGTCAATTTAATTGAACAGACCGAAGATGAAGACCTGGTCGAGTACCTTGAAGACGCGCTGGAAAATCTGGAATTCCACGAAGAGTTGAACAAGTTCGATCTGCTCGCCCTGGACCTGGATGAAGATGATGTGGAAGAGATTGATCTTGAAGAAATGGATGAGCTGGATGAGGACGAAAAGTAGATAAGAAACATAAAATAAAAAAAACAGCGCGAACGCGGGGCCAAAAGAGAAGGGGGGACGGGCCGGGGGGGCGGCAGCGGCCGGAGGGGGGGGCGGGGGAAGAGGCCTGCCCCCCCCCCTGTAAAAAAGGTAGGTTTAGCTTTTTCTAATAACGCCTTGCAGCAAATTCAGTAGAGTTTATGAAAGACGAAAAAAGAGCAGAAAAGAGTGAGGAGAGGGTTGTGAGCGGGCAAGGCCCTGCGGGGACTCACAAAGAAACAAAAAGCCTTCCAAAACGGAAGGCTTTTTTGTGAGCTCGGAGAGGGTCGAACTCTCAACAAATGGCTTAAAAGGCCACTGCTCTGCCATTGAGCTACGAGCCCATAACTGTAAAGCGGATTGCATTCTATCACGTGAAAATCAGGACGTCAACGTAATAATCACAGTTAACAACGCATCAAGACGAACGGAGGCAAATATGACAGATGTAAATTATGTAACAGAAGAAAATTTCCAGGCAGAAGTGATCGGCGCAGACCTGCCCGTGTTGGTGGATTTCACCGCCACCTGGTGCCAGCCCTGCAAAATGATCGAACCGATCGTCAAGCAGCTCGCGGGCGAATGGGAAGGCAAGGTCAAGGTCGTCAAGCTCGACGCCGACCAGAACCCGAACATTATGATGCAATACGGCGTCATGGGCATCCCGACCCTGATGCTCTTCAAGGGCGGCCAGATCAAGGAACGCATGACCGGCTTCCAGCCCAAAGAAAAGCTGTCCGCCAAAGTCACCCCGCATGTTTAATACAAAAGAGCCGACCCTAATCGGCTCTTTTTGTTTGACGAGTCACGCGCCTTTATGGTATCATTCGCCCCGCTAAAAAACCAGCCGTAATTGGCTGGATTTGTTTCATAATTAACAAGGAGCAGCATATCAGCGCCAACGAATTTAGAGTAAATGAAGGCATCCGCGTCAACGAAGTCCGCCTGATCGGTCCCGATGGCGGTAACGTCGGTGTCGTCCCGATCCGCCAGGCATTACAAATTGCCCGCGATGCAGAGATGGATCTGGTGGAAGTCTCGCCCGGAGCCACTCCGCCCGTTTGCCGCGTCATGGATTTTGGCAAGTTCATCTATGAAAAGGCCAAGAAGGAACGCGAAGCCAAGAAGGCCCAGACCAAGATCGAGATCAAAGAGATCCGTCTGCGCCCCAAGACCAACGGAGCGCACCGCGGTTTCAAAGTGGATGATGCCCGCCGCTGGCTCAACCAGGGACACAAGGTGCGCGTCACCATCAAGTTCCGCGGACGCGAAATGGACTACCCAGAGATCGCGCTCGAGGATCTGCGCGAGATCGTCCAGGATCTGATCGATGTCGCCGTGGTTGAAGTCCCGCCGCAAATGGAAGGCCGCACCATGCTCGTGGTGCTGGTCCCCGCCAAGGGCGCAGCGAAAAAGAAGGAAAAGACCGAGCAGACCGACGCGAAGTCTGAAGCGACTGCCTAACGAGCGCAATACCCTACCCATGTTGATAGTCTGCGGGAGCAAGTGAATCCGCGGTTAATTTTTTGAAAGGAGCGAAAAGCAATGCCTCGCAAACCAAAGAAGTCAGGCAAATTAAAGCTGAAGACCCACAAGGCGACATCCAAAAGATTTCGTTTAACGGGCTCCGGCGTACTGGTGCGAACCAAAGGCGGCAAGAGCCATTTACGACGCCGCACATCGGACCGCACCAAGGCGTTATTGAGCGAAATGATCGTAGTGAAGGGTCGTAAGTTCATCAAACGCATCAAGCGTCTTGCACCAAACATGGAATAGTATTCCGGCCGTTGTCAATTTTTTATTTGCGGCTTTCGGGTGTACGCAACTGGTGTAACCCACCGACGCCCGCGAGTTTGCAGGAGGTATAAGAAATGCGCGTAAAAGGAGGCCCGCAAGGGCATCTACGTCACAAGAAAATCTTGAAGATCACGAAGGGCCAGCGCGGCTCGAAGAGCACATTGTTCAAACGTGCGAACGAAGCCATGCTCAAGAGCCTGTGGTACGCCACCCGTGACCGCCGCGTACGCAAACGCGATCTGCGCAAGTTATGGATCGCCCGCATCAACGCGGCTGCCCGCTTGAACGGCACCACCTACAGCAAATTGGTGTCTGCGCTCAAGAAGGCGAACATCGATCTCAACCGCAAGATGCTGGCTGACATCGCGATCCGCAATCCGCAGGCATTCGCCGCGGTCGTTGCAAAAACGAAATAACATGAAATTGCAGGGGCGGATCGCGATCCGCCCCTGCAATTTTTAATGGGGGTAAAATATAAAAATGAATTCTGTTTTGGTTGAAAAATATCTTTCCACGGGGCAGACCCTGCAGATCGTTCAAGGCGATATCACCGTTGAAGAAGTGGATGCGATTGTCAACGCCGCCAATGACCAGTTACAGCATGGCGGCGGCGTGGCATGGGCAATCGTGCGGCGCGGCGGGAATATCATCCAGGAAGAAAGCGACCAATGGATCCAGCAGCATGGACCGGTCTCACACACGCATCCCGCCTGGACCTCGGGCGGGGCGCTGCCTGCGAAATATGTGATCCACGCTGTGGGACCCATCTGGGGCGATGGCGATGAAGATACTAAACTTGCTAACGCGCTCACTGGCTCATTAAGAGTTGCCGATGAATTAAAGTGTTCGTCCATTTCCTTGCCCGCCATTTCAACCGGGATATTCGGCTTTCCAAAAGACCGCGCAGCGGAGATCATTTTAAATCCATCAATAAATATTTTTCAAGCTCAAAAGACTCATTCTTGAAAATAGTCCGTATTGTTTTGTTTGACAACGCAACCATTCAGCCATTTTTGAAAGTTTGGGGCGGCTAATCTTCATCGTACATTCTTTATTCTTTATCCTTTATCTTTCATCCTTTCCCATGATCACATCCACGCATAACCCCAAACTAAAACTGGTCCGCGCATTGCAGGGACGCGCAAAGGAACGCCGCGAAGCTGGCGCGTTCGTTGTGGACGGTGTGCGGCTGATCGAAGAAGCGGCGGTCAGTAATTGGGGATTTCGATTCGCTCTGTATGATGAGGCTTTAAGTGAAAGAGGAATGTCACAAGTCGAAGGTCTACGGTCGCAGGGTGTGGATGTTGAAGAAGTTTCAACCCTCTTAATGAAATCTTTAAGCGAAACCGAAACTCCGCAGGGAATTCTGGCGGTTCTCGAATTCGCCCAATTGCCGATCCCTGAATCCCCAAATTTTCTGCTCATCCCGGATAAGATCCGCGACCCGGGCAACCTTGGTACTCTATTGCGGAGCGCAGCGGCGGCAGGCGTCCAGGCTGTGCTCCTTCCGCCCGAAACAACGGATGCGTTCTCGCCAAAAGTCCTGCGTTCTGGAATGGGCGCGCATTTCCATTTGCCGATCCGCTCGATGAGTTGGGATGAGATCGATCAACTTGTAAACCTGGCGGGGATACAAGTTCTCCTGGCGGATATGGATGGTCAACCCTGCTGGCAAACCGACTTGCGCCAACCGGTCGCGTTGATCATCGGCAGTGAAGCCAAAGGCGCAAGCGACTCCGCAAGAAAATTGGCGAAAGCAAAAATAACGATCCCGATGAATACAAATATCGAATCTTTAAATGCAGGCGCAGCCGGGTCAGTATTAATGTTTGAAGTGGTACGACAACGCTCAAACCTGTAAACTTCCAACCTTCAACGAGTCCTTATGAAAATCCGTTCCATCACCTATTTCCTTAATCCCCAATACCCGCTCGACGGGAAAGCGCTGGAAAAAGCAGGGGAATTTTTAGTACAGGCAAAATCCACGTATGAAGCGGCTGGATATGAAGTTCAAACCACCCGCCTGGCAGCCATTCCATTTACCAGATTATTGCACGGCAAATTGAACGAACTAGCCCGGCTGGCTCAGCAACTGGAAGAGCTATTACCGCAGATCAATGTAGCGTATGCGTCACTGGGTCCCGCGTTAATTGAATTCCCTGAAAGCTATGAGGTCATTCCCGAAGCGATCGCCGCGAGCAAAAACATCTTTTTCAGCGGGGTCATGGCCGACAGGAAAAATGGGATTTCGCTAAAAGCCATACAAGCCTGCGCGAAGATCATTCAGCAGGCTTCCACGATCACAGCGGACGGATTTGCGAATTTGCGATTCGCTGCATTGGCAAACGTCAAGGCAGGCGCGCCTTTCTTCCCCGCCGCCTATCACGATAAGGATGAACCCGCTTTCGCGATCGCGACTGAATCCGCTGACCTGGCGGTAAAGGCATTTAACAGCAAGAAAACATTAGATGAAGGACGGCGGGAACTGATCGCGGATGTTGAAAGGCATGGTCAAGCCATCGCGCAGATCGCCTCGACGGTATTATCCAAGATCAAATTCCTTGGCATTGATTTTTCGCTCGCGCCTTTCCCGGATGACGCACATTCACTGGGTCAGGCCGTGGAAAATATGGGCATATCAAAGATCGGTTTACATGGCTCTCTGGCGGCCGCCGCCATCCTGACCGAAGCCATAGACCGCGCAGATTTTCCCCACACTGGATTCAGCGGATTTATGCAGCCGATCCTGGAAGATTCTGTCCTTGCGAAACGCGCCGCCGAAGGCACGCTGACGATCAAGGATACCCTGCTGTATTCCACGGTGTGCGGAACAGGATTGGACACAGTTCCGTTAGCGGGAGACACCACTGCCGAACAGATCGCTCCGCTTCTGCTGGATCTATCCGCGCTGGCGATGCGGCTCGACAAACCGCTCACCGCGCGGCTGATGCCTGTCCCCGGTAAACAGGCGGGCGATTCCACGAATTTCGATTTCGGTTTCTTTGCCAACAGCAAAGTGATGTCGTTGGACTCTGCGCCCTTGAACATGCCTTTGAGCGGAGATGAAAGTTTCTCGCTTAAAGAAAAACGTTCCAACGTTTAACCGTTGGAACGTTTTATTACTCACGCCAGTACTCCCCGCCCCCGCCTTCGCGTTTCATCAATCCATAGCCGACCAGTTCGCGCCTTAGGCTGGCGGTATCTTCATGATACCGGCTTAATATCTCGTTGACCTTTTTCTCGCTATATCTTTTATTTAACTCAAACGCTTTCACAACATGGCGTAAAACAGCCTCCAGTTTTTTTCGCTGGGCGGGGATCGTTTTCAGGCTTCCATCCTTGCGGATAAAATCCTTGACGACTTTATTGTCATAAGCACCCGCATCCACATCCGCGACAGAAGCGGCCAGATTCTCCTGTGAGAAAAGATCGCGCGATTTAAGTTCCAGCGCTTTCTCATCCAGTTGATAGACGTTGTAGTAACTCTCCGTCCTGGCACTGACCAGCCCGATCTGCGCCAGCTTCGAAAGGTGATGTGACACTGTGGATGGTTTTAGATCAAGCAGCGCGGCGAGTTCCTCCACGCTATAAGGCTGCCGGGCGAGCAGACCAACGATCTTCAAACGGTTCGCATCCGCAAAGACCTTGAAGAAGCTGATAACCTCATCGCTCATTTGGAATCCTCATTCACACGCCAGTAGCGTGAGCCGTCACTAATGCGGGCCAGTAGATTTGCATCCACCAGGTCACGGCGCAGGCCTGCTGTATCTTCGTTAAAGCGTTTCAAAATGGCATTGACTTCCTTCTCGGTGTAATTTGTGTTGAACTCAAAGAACTGGACCAGGTAATTCAGGACCACCTGCAGTTTCGGCGGAGCAGGAATTTGCCTGATGCTTCCATCCGGGTTGAGATGGGCTTTCAGTATTTTTTTGGCTCGCTCATCCAATCCTTCGGACGGAATAAAGGAGGAGTGCTCCTCTCCCCAGTTTTTCACGCGCAAGCAATTCAAGTCTGTCGTTGTTCAACATGTAGACGCCGTCCGTCTGGCTGACAGCGCCTACGAATTCAAGAAATCCGAGGTGGGTCAACGAATCCTTCACCGACAGGTTCAGCCGCGCGGCTATCTCTGCGCGGGTGGCGCGTTCCTGCGATAGCAGACCAATGATCCGCAATCGGTCCGGGTTGGACATGGCTTTTATATAATCGAGCATTTCAGGGCTTGCATCCATACTTCACTTCCGTAAATCTAATTTGATAAACATCGAATTAGATTTTAAGAGGGAATCCGCCAACCGTCAAGGATGTGTTTGGGGACAGAACCAGACTGGGCAAAAAATGAGGCGCGGTCAATCGGGTATAATTTCCGAGCAAGCGCATCACCATTTATCCTGCCGGAGGTGCAAGTGGATCTTTCTAAGCACGCCTTCTTTGAGGGAAAGATTGTCCCTTTAAGCGAAGCGAAAATTAACATAGCCACACATGGCTTTTTATACGGCACTGCTGTGTTCAGCGGAATGCGCGCATACTGGAACGAAGAAAAGGGCCGACTCTTTGTTTTTCGTCCCTACGATCATTATCACCGCCTTTTAAATTCGGCGCGCATGATGGCAATGAACATCCCGTATGATGAAGCAGGGTTGATCCAGATCACACTCGATCTTTTGCGGACAGACAATTGGCAGGAGGATATCTACCTGCGCCCCACCATCTACAAAGCGGACATGGGCATCGGCGTGCGACTGCATGATCTGCGCGATGAATTTTCGATGTTCGTGATGGCTTTTGAGAAATATGTAAAGAACGACGCGGGCGCGCACCTGACCTTTTCATCCTGGCGGCGTATTGATGACAACGTCATCCCTGCGCGCGGCAAGATAGCCGGGGCTTATGCAAACTCAGCCTTGATAAAAACAGACGCGAACCGCGCAGGCTTTGACGAAGCGATCGTGCTGGACAGCAATGGGCATGTATCTGAAGGCTCCGCAATGAATATCTTTATGGTGCGTGACGGGATTTTGGTCACACCGCCTTCCACGGATAACATCCTTGAAGGCATCACCCGCCGCAGTGTCATGGAACTGGCTCGGAATGAACTCGGGCTTGAAGTGGTGGAGCGTTCGATTGACCGAACCGAGGTGTTCATCGCGGAAGAATTATTCATGACCGGCACAGCCGCCCAAATTGTCGCCGCGACCAAAGTGGACTACCGCCCCATCGGCAGCGGCGTGATGGGACCAGTCACAGCAAAATTGCGCGCGTTGTTCGACAATGTTGTCCGCGCAAAACATCCGAAATATAAAGATTGGAACCTGGAAGTATAAGACACGCTGGGAAAATAAAAAATCCGACGCACATTGCGTCGGATTTTTTATATCTCATTTTCTCAAATTCACGGATTCTTCTTGAAACGCACCAGCACCAAATTCTTGGAACAATCGTTAAAAGTGTCAATATATATATTGTTGGATAACGGCAGTCCAGCCTGATCAAGGATTTGAATATATAGTTCGCCTGTGGAGGAGATCGGAACCGTACCGAGGAAGAATTCAAAACCAGATTTGCCGTAAGCGGGAGCGATACTGCTGACCGTCAATTCATTCTTTGCTTTTCGGTTGTAGACACCCACCAGACGGATCGTCATTCTTAACATATCCGCATTATTAGAGTCTACAATCGTTCCCCCGATCCCTTGCCAGTTACAAGCTGAATCCGGGTGGATAATGGTACTATCGATATAAGTCACGGTAGCGGAGAAGGGAGCTTTCGGCGTGGGTGTTATCGTGGGAGTCTTTGTCGGGGGAACAAGAGAGAAAGGCGTGGGCGAAGGCTCCAAAGTGAAGGTCGGCAGCAGAGTCGGTGTCTCAGTCACATCCTCAAGAGTTGGCGTCCAGGTTGGTTCCAAAATTATGGGGGTGATCGTTTCTGTTGGAATCACATTCGGATCAAATACATCCAGCGGAGGAAATGGATTTAAACGGGAGGTGGGAAAGAGAAATAGCCACACAAAATATACACCAATACCAACCGTAATCAGAAGTGTGACAATACTCAACACATCCCACAGCTCAAGCCTGGATCTTTTCTTTGGGGCGGATTTTTCTTCGTAGTTGTAATCATATTTGCTCATTATGAAACTCCAAACAATCACTGATATTAATGAATTTCCTACGGGGCCAAAATAATATCGCTTTGCGAACGTTTGTCAACAAGCCAGTTTTTGACTGCCATCTCCTGGACGACCAACAATGCATCGGGGGTAAGCACATGTTCGGCACGGTCAAGAGCCTTGAAAATATGAAAGCCGGCATCAGTTGCGATCACGTCACTATACAAGCCCGTCTGCAAGGCAAAGACCGCTTCCTCAGCCTTTGCATCCAGCAAATAACCGCGCGGTACCCAGCCTAACTCACCAAGTGTAATGGAATCATAGAACGCGGCAAGTTCATTAAAATCAGCGCCATTGTTTAATTGTTCCAATGCGTTGCGCGCATCCGCCTCATTATAGGTCAAAATCTGGCGCAGGTGAATTTGTTCCATGGAGGTTGGCACGTCCGCAATGATTTTGTCACGCATCCATGCCGCTTCGGCCGCGCGTTTCAACGCAGTGCGGAAGGAAACATCGTCATACCCATGAGAGGACTGCCACGCCAATAAAGCCTCCGCCCCGCCAATATCCGCCGCAAGCGCATCCACTCTTGACTGCAGGTCTGATTCTGTCAAATTGAAATTTGCTTCCCTTGCGGCTTGCGCCAACAAGACCTGGGAGATCATATCTTCGAGCACAACTTTATTCGCTTCTTCATCCGTGATCGTAATTCCAAGCGCAGTTTGCGCCGATTTATAACGGTCGAGTTCAGCTTGAAATTCTGCCGCAGTAATATCGACGCCATTTACACTCGCAACTGAAGGCACGGGAGTGGCAGTAGGAGGTAAAGGGGTAGCAGTCGGAGGCTGGAGAGTGGGCGTACTCGAGGCCAGAGAGGGGGCACAGGCGCCTACCCCCAAAGCAAGAATAAATATCATCAGAAGACTTCGGAGGTGTCTTAAGACATCCGAATTCTTTTTTAAATAGGTGTGTGAAAACATCGTCGAAATTATACCAACTTAAAATATTCGAGGCAGGTCTGAGACCTGCCTCGAACAAATACTTTTGGTAGGTAGGATTTAGTAATCCATACCGCCCATACCACCACCAGGAGGCATGGCAGGAGCGTTTTCCTTCGCAGGCACATCGGTGATCAACACATCAGTGGTGAGGATCATCGCGGCGATGGAGGCAGCGTTCTCAAGAGCGCCACGCACAACTTTGACCGGGTCGATGACGCCAGCTTTGATCATGTCAGTGTATTCGCCGGTGAGCACATTGTAGCCGATGTTTGTGTTCTTCTTCTCGGCGGCAGTGCGGCGGACGGTGTCGATGATGACGGAGCCATCCTGTCCAGCGTTTGAAGCCAGTTTGCGGATCGGGGCTTCGAGCGCCTTCTTGACAATGTTGATGCCGACCTTGATCTCTTCGTTCTCGTCTTCGGCGTGCGCCTTGGCGAGTTTATCAAGTTTGTTGGCAGCATTGATGAGGGAGATTTCGCCACCAGGGACGATGCCTTCTTCGACAGCGGCGCGGGCGGCTGAGAGGGCATCTTCAACGCGGTGCTTCTTCTCTTTCATTTCAGTTTCGGTCGCGGCGCCTACGCGGATGATGGCGACACCACCGCTGAGCTTGGCAAGACGTTCCTGAAGTTTTTCCTTGTCGTAATCGCTGGTGCTCTTGTCGATCTCGATGCGGATTTCCTTGATGCGGGCTTCGATATCACCCTTCTTGCCTTTGCCGCCGATAATGGTGGTGTTCTCTTTGTCAGAGACAACCTTCTCAGCGCGGCCGAGATCCTGAACGGTGGCGGTTTCGAGCTTGCGGCCGGTCTCTTCCGAGATGACCTGTCCGCCAGTCAGGGCGGCGATATCCTGCAGCATGGCCTTGCGGCGATCGCCAAAGCCGGGGGCTTTGATGGCGAGCACGTTCAACATACCGCGGATCTTGTTCAGGATGAGGGTGGCAATCGCTTCGCCGTCGATATCTTCAGCGATGATGACGAGTTCGCGCTTGCCGAGCTGGACGAGTTTCTCGAGCAAAGGAACGATGTCCTGTGCGGCAGAAATCTTCTTGTCATAGACCAGGACATAGGCGTCGTTGATCTGGGCTTCCATCTGGTCGCCGTTGGTGATGAAGTAGGGCGAGATGTAACCGCGGTCGAACTGCATACCTTCGACGAATTCGGTTTCGAACTGCATGGTCTTGGATTCTTCAACGGTGATGACGCCGTCTTTGCCGACCTTGTCCATCACGTCTGCGATCAATTCGCCAACTTCAACATCAGCAGCGGAGTTGGTTGCCACAGAAGCGATTTCTTCACGGGTGTCGATCTTTGTGGAATTCTTCTTGAGTTCGATCACGATGGTTTCGGTGGCAAGCTCAATACCCTTCTTGAGGAGCATTGGGTTGTAACCGGCTTCGAGAGCCTTCAAACCTTCGGTGACGATGGCATAAGCCAAAACGGTGGAGGTGGTTGTACCATCACCGGCGATATCATTGGTCTTCTGGGCGGCTTCCTTAAGAAGCTGAGCTCCCATGTTCTCAAACGGATCTTCGAGTTCAATTTCTTTCGCGACGGAAACACCGTCGTGAGTGATGGTGGGGGAGCCGAACTTGCGGTCGATTGCAACATTGCGGCCTTTCGGTCCAAGGGTTGCGGAAACAGCATTCGCAACAACAGTCATGCCGTTCTTAAGCTTGCGGCGGGCATCTTCTGAAAATATAATTTGTTTAGCAGCCATAGTAATACTTCCTTAATTTGTGTAGTTTGGGATTAACCGACAATACCGAGAAGATCACTCTCGCGCATGATGAGCAATTTCTTGCCATCCATTTTGACTTCGGTGCCAGAATATTTGGCGAAGAGTACGATATCGCCAACTTTCACATCCATGGCAACGCGTTCGCCCTTGTCATTGCGGTCACCAGGGCCGGCGGCCAATACTTTACCCTGTTGGGGTTTTTCTTTTGCGGTTTCGGGGAGGACGATTCCACCAGCGGTAATCTCTTCCTGTTCAACTGTCTCGATGAGCACACGAGCGCCCAAAGGTTTGAATGATGTTTTTGCCATTTCTTGTCTCCTATAATGGATTTGGGGTTATTTTTAATAATCACGTTTTTAGCACTCAACAAGCCCGAGTGCTAATTCAATATTACCTACTTCTACAGGCAGCGTCAAGGGGATTGTATAAATTCTTACAAAACTCTGATGCGTTTGGAAAGAAATCAACCTGGCCTGGTGATACTTGCGTTCCCCCGTCTGTACAACCTACACTATGGAGCAGCAGTTGGTGTACCGCCTGTCGCTGGGTCACCCGTGGCCGCTGGCGCTTCAATATCGCTGCAAATATTGCGCACAACAACAATATCCGCGGCAATATTGGGGTCGTTGTCATATTCCGAGGCTTCGATCTCTGCAGCAACAGCCAACGCTTCTTCGCAATAGTTTTTCTTGGGAGTGCTCAACGCTGCCAATTCAGAAGCATAAATATCATAATAATAGACCGTAACCCCATTGAGCGGAAGCCCCACCACATCTGCCTTGACATCATTCGGGCCGCAATCTCCACGCGCAGGGCAGGATTTTTCCGCACTACACCCGCGCACAGCACACTCAAGCGCCAGGATGCCAGTTTCATAATTGCGGTTCTTGTGATACAGCACACCCAACTCGCCATAAAACTCGGCTTTATCGGGCTGGAATTCGATCGTTCTTTGCACATTACGAATGGCAATAAAAAACTGCCCCATCTGCGAATACGTTTTTGCGATCGAAATATATGGAACAGGGTCTTTGATATTCAATTGTGTATTGATACGCGCTGCCTGCGAAAAATATTCGAGTGACTTTTCATATAGCTGGGTCTGAACTTCTTCATTGGGACTGTCAAATGCAAGGCGGCGGTAATTGGCCCCGGCATAAAGATGAAGAAATGTCAGGTTTGGCGCAATTTCAATGGCTCGGTCATAGGCTTCAATTGCAAGCGCGTACTCGCCCAAAGACTCCATCACATACGCATTAACACGATGCACATCCATCAATGAAGCATCGTTGGCGAGGGCTTTCTCAATATTTTGCTGCGCCTGTGTCCATTTTTGCTGATCAACCAAAATCTCAGCGGAGAATGCCAGTGCAAGGGTGTTGGAGTTATCCAACTGCAAAGCGCGCGCAGCCTCATTCTCCGCCTCAGCCAATAATTTTTGAATGGCGCGCGGATCTGTAACCAGAATCGAATTGGCATTCCAATCCAACGCAAACGCATGGATGGCATGCGCATAACTGTCATCAGGAGCAAGCGCGACTGCCTTTTGAGCAGATTCAAGCGCTTCAGCAAGACGCGCTTTCCTTTCTTCAAGATTTACAAGCATGGCTGAGGAATACGTTTGCACACGCGCAAGCTGCGCCCAGACCTGTGCGTTATTAGGATCGACCTTTACGGCTTGAAGATAAGCACTAATGGCCCCAGTTGAGATAACGACTCCATTTTCATCTTTTACATCCTCCAATTGACCCGATGTAAATTGAGCATCACCTTCCAACGCATAGGATTCCGCAAAGCGTGTGGGCGTGGCGGTCGGCAGGAATAACGGCTTTACGTCCCCCATCTGTACAGAGCGGATCAACCATATCCCGCCCAGGATCAAAACGATCCAGAAGAACATGCGATACACATTGAACTCGTCACGACGGCGGAACAAATTGCGTTTCTGATAAATGTTCATGGTGCGGGGGTGGGAGTACCCGTCGATGTAGGAACAGGCTCGGGCGACACGGGAAGCGGCTCGGGAGTTTGGATAAGATTTTCCTGACACCGGGTGATGATCGCATTGGCATTTTCCGTGGTCACTTCATTGTCAGGAATCCGCCCGAGTAAGGTCTGCGCGATCTGCAAAGCTTCGCCGCATCGATTCAAACGCGAGAGTGAGAAACCATATATGGAATAATATTCCACAACACGCGGAGAGTTGGGAGCAAGGTTGATCGCGTCCAATTGCAGGCCTTCTTCAGTCAAGCCGCCATTAACGACATAGCTTAATTCTGCGACAGATTCCTCAAAGTAGGCATTGTGATAGTACATGACGCCAAGATTACCGCGCAGGTTTGTATCCGACGGGTTATCGCCGACAGCGGACTCGGCATGCTGCATGGCCTGAGCATATTTACCGATCGTAGCATAAGTGCGCGAGAGCAAGAGATCCGGCATGGGGTCTTCCGGATTAAGCGCATTGGCATCTGTGAAAGCTGAGATCGCCTCATCATAAATACCAAGAATACGATAATTGCGTCCAAGCGCGAGATAAAGATCGGCGATCTTACCGTTTACTTTTAGCGCCTCTTTGTATTCGCGAATGGCTTCTTCATAATTGCCGGTATTTTCCAAAATATACCCGCGTGCGCGGCGCGTTTCCAACGCATTGGGGTCCAACGCAATGGCGACATTTGATTCTTCAATGGCTTTTTCAACCGCATCAACGGGACCGACATCGTTAGAAGAAGCATCTACAAGGATCTCGACATAATACGCATGGGCAATGGCGTTATTCGGATCCAATTCGAGAGCGCGGGTAATACTGGATAAAGCCTCAGTATATTTTCCCTGAAAATCCAGCGCCCATGCCAGCACGGCGTGCGCCATGGAATTATCGTTATTCAACAACAAGGCGCTTTCCGCGCTGGCTTGCGCCTCTTTATATTGGCCAGCAAAAACCTGTACACGCGCCAGCGCCACATACACGGCCGGGTCGTTCGGATTGGACACAATCGCCTGGTTATAGGATGCGATCGCAGGGATCAATTTGCCCTGCTCGAAATATTCCTGCGCCTCGGTGATGAACGATTCCGGCGCGCGCGTGGGCGTCGGTGAGGGAACACCAAATTGCGGCTGGTTCGGAATGACAAATCGGTTTAGATACGCCCCGCCAAGCACCAGCAAACTTAAGATGATAATCCGGAACCAGTTGGGACGCTTGCGCCTGCGGTTCATACTCCATTTACTGCCTTTTAAATACATGTAATCATATTACCATTTTTTGGAAAACACAGTCAAGCAAGGCTTTCGATCTCTCATTTGCCTCTCACATCAATATGTTCAAAATTTTTTATGCTAAAATCCATCCATGCAATTTGATGTCTTCACCCTTTTGCCTGAAGTTTTCCCCTCCTACCTTGAAACCAGCATTATCAAACGCGCCCGTGAAAGGGACCTGATCAATGTGCGCGTCCACAATATCCGCGATTATACACACGACAAACATCACACCACAGACGACACTCCCTACGGCGGCGGCGGCGGGATGGTGATGAAGCCCGAGCCGGTCTTCGAAGCCATAGAAACTGTTTTAGGAATAAACCCTGATCCCACTCAGCCCGAGCCTACATCGAACATCCCGATCATTCTGCTCACCCCGCAGGGACGCGTCTTCAACCAAAGCATCGCCCAGGAATTTTCTCAGCATCCGCACATCGCCCTGGTATGCGGACGCTACGAAGGCATTGACGAACGAATCCGCGAACATCTCGTTACAGACGAGATCTCCATTGGGGATTATGTGCTGACCGGCGGAGAACTTCCCGCGCTGATCCTGATCGACGCCATCGCGAGACTCCTGCCCGATGTACTGGGCGACCCGACCGGCGCGCAGGATGACTCACATGCCACGGGCTTGCTGGAATACCCGCACTACACACGCCCGCCGGAATTCCGCGGCTGGAAAACACCCGACATACTACTGACAGGCGACCATGCAAAAATAGACAGGTGGCGTCGAGAACAATCGCTATTAAGAACATTTAACAAAAGACCAGACATGCTCGAGAAAGTAGAATTGAATAAACAAGACAGGAAGTTTATCGAAAGTTTAAAGTCAAAAGTCGGATAACCTTTGAAATTCGACTTTTGACTTTTTTTGAACTTTGACCTTCAACACATTAAACACGGAGGAAATATGGCAACAAAATTCAGCTACGGAAAGATCTTCCTGCTCGGCTTTGGATTTTTTGGTGTAAGCGTGATCTGGACGGTTTATAACGCATTCGTGCCGCTCTTCCTCGCTAACAAGTTCCACCTCTCGCCGATCCTGATCGGCTTCTTCATGACCCTCGATAATATCGCGGCGATCTTCATTCAACCGCCTGTCGGAGCCTGGTCAGACCGTTTGCGCACGCCCATTGGGCGCCGTATGCCGTTCATTTTGATCGGCGCACCGATCGGGGCACTGGTCTTCGGGTTGATCCCACTGGCATCCGTCCTGCCCTTGTTCGTGGCATGTACCAGCACCCTCTTGCTCAGCATGGCTTTCTGGCGCACACCGGTCGTGGCACTAATGCCCGACATTACCCCATCACAATATCGCTCACAGGCTAACGGCATCATCAACCTGATGGGCGGCGTAGGCACGATCATTGCCTCATTGGTCGGAAGCACGTTGTATGAAATCAATGTCAACTTCCCGTTCTGGATGGGTTCCGGACTGACCATCCTGGCGGCTTTGCTGGTCTTCCTCTTTATCAAAGAACCGAAGCAATATGGAGAGGCTGAAAAACAACCTGACATGCTCGCCAGTCTGCGCGAACTAATGAACGATGAAGACAAGAGTGGGTTGCGTATTCTGTTCGCCATCTTTTTCTGGTTTCTCGCTTACACAGGCATTGAAGCCTTCCTTACCTTATATGCCACCAAATATGTCGGCATGTCCGAGGGAGACGCAGGCCGTCTGACAGGGCATCTCGGTCTATTCTTCGTCCTTTTTGCGTTACCAGCTGGAATTCTCGGAAGCCGCCTCGGACGGCGCAACACCATCTCAGCCGGCATCATAGGCATGGCAGCATTGATCTTCGGGCTATTCATCCTGCCTGCCGCCACACTCGCCGCACCCGTGGCCAAACTGCCCCTGCTCGGCAATGTGCATGTCATCAGTTTATTGCTGATGCCGGCCGGCATTGCATGGGCAATGATCAACATTAACTCCCTGCCCATGGTAGTGGATTTGACAAATCTGGCGCGGGTCGGCACATTCACTGGATTGTATTATCTCTTCTCCACATTTTCAGCCATCGTCGGGCCCAACCTTAACGGCCTACTCGTCACCCTAACCGGTGAAAGATACAACACCATCATGTTGACCAGCCCGCTCTTCCTGCTCATCGCATTATGGTTGATGCTCGGAGTAAAGCGCGGCGAAGCAACACGTTAACAATTTAGGATTTAGGAATTGAGAATTTTCCTGCGTTGGTTCATTCTGGCGATTGCATTGTCGGGCGTTTCCGCCTGCATGCGATCGTCAGATTGTTTTGGTGAAGAGGTTTTCTGCGCGGCGCTGGTGACAGACACTCCCGGCATTGAAGACCACGGTGTTAATCAGGATACATGGGCTGGACTAGAAAAATCCAAAGCAAATGATCTCGTTGACCAGATTGCATATATAGAATCTGTAGACACACGCGATTACGAAAAGAATATCAGTTACTTTGCTGAAAGAGGATTCGACGTGATCTTCACCACAGGGATCGGCCTGCGCAATGAAACGCTGCGTTCCGCTGACCGTTATGCGGATTCGGTTTTGTTGGCATGAATCAACCCCAGGAAGAAACCCGCCCAAACCTCATCCCTGTCACTTATGCTGAAGATCAAATGGGATTTCTAGCGGGAGTATTGGCGGCGCGCATTACAAAAACACAGATCATCGGGGCGGTGTGCGAAACTTCCGGCATAGATTCAATGTGGAGATACTGTGAGGGCTTCCGCGCGGGCGTGAAATACGCAGACAAAAATATCAAAGCACAGGTTATCTATAACGAGAATGGGGATAGTGAAAAATTATTCATTGATGAAGCCTGGGGATTTGAAACCGGGCAAAAGTTAATTCAGCGCGGCGCGGATGTGATCTTTGCTGCCGGCGGAGCAACAGGTCAGGGCACGCTGAGAGCGGCGGTTGAAACGGACGTGCATGCCATTGGAACAGAGCGTGACCAGGCTGAGTTTTTTGGGAACTCAAGATCAAGTGTAGTCACCTCTGTTTTGGGCAGTAACAGCTTCGAAGCGCAGAATATGATCCGCTTGCTGAGGGACGGGAATATCAATGAGTTGAGACCAGGTCAAATTAAGTACATGCCCCTTGATCAGAAATTCCCGCAAAGTTTGGCGCAGGAATTGGACGCTTTGCTTTTGGCGCTTTTAAATGGGGAAATCATGACGAATGTAACCATTTCCAAGCCTTAACAATGTGCGGACTTGCACAATAAAAATTAAGGATTTATACTTGCGAAGTCGTAAGGTTCCTGCCGATCATGGCAGCAGCCGTAAAACCCTTACTCTTCTAGGAGAAGAAAATGAAAAAACTGTATTTTGTTATGGCTTTGTTGATCGTCGCTTCGATGGTCCTCACAGCTTGCGGTGCCAGCGCACCCACTGCTGAAGACTGCACAAAGGCAGAAGTCTTCTGCGTAGGTCTCGTAACCGATGTAGGCAAGATCAATGACAAGTCCTTCAACCAGTCTGCATGGGAAGGCGTTCAGAAGTCCAATACAGACGGCGTGGCTGATGTAGTCCAATTCATTGAGACCGCCGATGCCAAGGATTATGCCAAGAACATCAGCACCTTTGCTGACGCCGGCTACGATGCGATCGTGACCGTTGGTTTTGGTCTTGGTGAAGCGACCGGCGCAGCGGCTCTGGCCTACCCCAATATTAAGTTCATTGGCGTAGATCAGTTCCTTGACTGGGAATACGATACCGATGCGGCCAACGATGTTGCCAACCACACCGGTCTTAACTTCCCCGAAGATAACGCCGGCTTCCTCGTTGGCGCTCTCGCCGCGATGATGTCTGAGAGCGGCAAGATCGGCGCCGTTTGCGGTACCGATGTCGTTCCCCCAGTCTGGCGCTTTGGCGAAGGCTACAAAGCCGGCGCCGCTTATGCGGATGGCGTCAAAGGCACAACCACTGAAGTATTCGTTGTGTACCACAGCGATGTGGGCTTCGACAAGACCTTCACCGATCCCGAATGGGGCGCTCAGACCGCCAAGTCCATGATGGATCAGGGCGCGGATTCGATCTTCGGTTGTGGTGGTTTGACCGGTAACGGTGCAGTCACCGCCGCCGCCCAGGCTGGTGCTTATGGCATCGGCGTGGACACCGACCAATATCTGACCTTGACCGAAGCTGCTCCGCGCATGCTCTCCAGCGCGATGAAGATGATCACCCCCGGTGTTGCCGATCTGCTCGTCAAGGCCAAAGACGGCTCCATCAAGGGCGGCAATGCCTTTGGTTCAGCTGGTTATGCTCCTTTCCACGATCTTGACAGCAAAGTTCCTGCCGATGTCAAAGCTGAAATGGAAAAGATCAACACTGGTCTGCTCGATGGTTCCATCAAGACCAATGTTCCTCCTGTGAAGCCTTAATTTACAACTTCGCATGATATTAAAGGGAAAGAGACTTGCGTCTCTTTCCCTTTTTGATTTAAATCCAATATCAACCAGAGTTTTCGCCAACGACTTTCACATGGAACAAAGGACTTGTTTGATATAATCGCACTACAATTCACAAGTTCCACTGGAGCGAAGGATGCAATCAGAAAAGCAGTCAAATTCGCCGATCAAAAAAATATTACAGTCCATTTCAGATGCAAGTCTTGTTCCATTTCTTGCCATTCTGACCGCTGTAGTACTTGGCGGCCTTATCATCAGATTTGTAGGCGGAGATCCATTTTTAGCCTATAAGGGCTTGATCCAGGGTTCGTTTGGTTCGACAAAAGCCTTGAGCGAAACGGCCGTGTGGGCAACTCCATATATTTTTGCAGGATTGGCAGTAGCACTGGCATTTAAAGGCGGATTGTTCAATATTGGAGCGGAAGGGCAATTGGCGGTTGGCGCTGTTTTTTCAGCATTGATCGGCTACGCCCCGCCGGAGTGGCTGGGCTTTGACCTGCCGATCTATATCCACCTGCCATTGGCCATCCTCGTCGGCATGTTGACGGGTGGAATTTGGGCGGCGATTGTCGGGGTGCTAAAAGCATATACGGGCGGCCATGAAGTTATCAACACGATCATGATGAACTACATTGCTTTGAACACGACTTCGTTCCTGCTGAACGGCGTGATGAAAGACCGGAGTCCAACCAATGTGATCGCGCGCACTCCGCTGATCGCGGACAGCGCGCGCCTGCCAGCCATCTTCGACGGGCTGCGCATCCACTGGGGTTTTGTGCTGGCATTGCTGGTGGCATTCCTGATCTGGTGGCTGCTTAACAAAACGACACTCGGCTTTGAGATCCGCACCGTGGGATTGAACCCGGATGCGGCGCAATACGCAGGCATTAACGTCAAACGCACAATCATCATTACCATGCTGCTTTCCGGCATGCTGGCGGGTCTGGCCGGCTCGATCGAAGTAACAGGTTTGAATTATCGCCACGAACTTGGCTTTTCAGTCGGGTATGGCTTTGATGCCATTGCAATTGCCCTGCTCGGCAAATCGCATCCGCTGGGAATTGTTCTGGCTTCCTTCCTTTTTGCAGCCATGCGCAACGGTGCGACCCGTATGCAATTCCTGACACAGATGCCGGTGGACTTGATCTCCATGATCCAGGCGCTGATCCTGCTCTTTGTGGCGGCGGATGCGATCGTGCGCTACATCTACCGCATCAAATCCAAGGGCGAACGCGTCGTACTCACCCGCGGCTGGGGAGGCTAGGAGACAGACATGGACTGGAAACGATTTGGTTTTATTGCACTGATTATTACCGTTCTCTTTGGTGTGGTTGTCATGGTCGGGCAGGTAAAACAACCGCCCTTGTTGATCATCACCAGCATGCTGGCTACAACCATTGCCGTGGCAACACCATTGACCCTTGGCGCGCTTTCCGGCGTATATTGTGAACGAGCCGGCGTCGTCAACATTGGCATTGAAGGCATGATGCTGACCGCAGCCTTCTTTGGCTGGCTGGGCGCGATCTATATGTTCCATATCTTTGGTCTTGCGGCAGGCATCAGTATCGCACTCGGCGTGTTTTTTGCGATCATCACCGGCGGATTGATGGCACTGCTGCACGCGATGCTCTCGATTACTTTTAAAGTGGACCAGATCATCGGCGGTACAGTCATTAATATTCTTGCCATCGGGTTAACGGGCTTTTTAAATCGACAATTATTCTTTGGAAAAGGCAGCGTCTTTGGCGGGAGCGTTCCCAGTTCCCCTGGCGTTTTACCGACCATTCACATTCCCATTACAGAATTATTCACCTCGATCTGCGGATCTTCTGAAGTCTGTTTACAAAATGTGCAGGCGATCAATCGTGTCTTTGATCAAAAGCCGATCGCGATGGGCGCCATCCTGCTGGTTTTCCTCTCACACTATATTTTATTCAACACAAAATGGGGTCTGCGTACACGGGCTGTTGGTGAACACCCCAAAGCCGCGGATACGGTCGGTATCAATGTTTCGAAAATGCGTTACGCCAACGTAGTCATCGGCGGCATGTTCGCCGGGCTGGCGGGCGCATACTTCACGATCGAGTCTGTCCCATCCTTTGAGCCGATGCTGACGAACGGACGCGGTTTCATTTCACTCGCCGCGATGATCTTCGGTAACTGGACTCCCATTGGCGCGTGGGCGGCCGCGCTAGTATTTGGCGCATCACAAGCCCTGCTGATCAATATGCAGATATATCGCGATGTCATTCCGCCAAACTGGGCATTCCTGCAGGAATCCTATATCGTCGGGCTCACTCCCTATATCCTTACCATGTTCATCCTAACGGGCATTATCGGCAAGACCACCCCGCCCGCCGCAGATGGCGTTCCATACGAGAAATAGGAGACCGCCATGACTGAACCCAATATCGTCCTTGAGGCCAAAGGCATCACCAAACAATTTCCCGGCGTGCTCGCCAACGACAACGTTAACTTCGATCTTCGCAAAGGCGAGATTCACGCCTTGCTCGGAGAGAACGGAGCCGGCAAAAGCACATTGATGAATCTGTTGTACGGACTGCACAATCCGGATAAAGGCGAGATCAAAGTCAATGGAAAGATTGCCACGATCCTTTCGCCAAACGACTCGATCGCACTCGGCATCGGCATGGTGCATCAGCACTTCATGCTCATCCCGGTCTTTACCGTTGCGGAAAATGTCATGCTCGGCGATGAAACTGTCAAAAACGGTTCCCTTGACCGCGCGACTGTCGCGGCGAAAATAAATGAAATATCCAAACAATACGGACTGGATGTCGACCCGAACGCCCCTGGGTCCCCTGCCAGTCGGCATTCAACAGCGCGTTGAGATCGTAAAAACCTTGTATCGCAACGCAGAGATCGTCATCCTGGATGAGCCGACCGCAGTGCTGACTCCGCAGGAAGCTGAAGACCTCTTCCGCATTATGCGTGACTTGACCGCGCGCGGCGTTTCGATCATCTTCATCACACACAAATTAAAAGAAGTTCTTGCTGTGGCAGACCGCATCACGGTCATGCGCGCGGGACGTGTGATCAACACTGTCAACCCCGCTGAGACCGATTCTGCTCAACTAGCCAATATGATGGTCGGCCGTCAGGTCATCCTGACTGTGGACAAGGAAGATCACGAAGCAGCGACTGAGATCCTAAAAGTGGAAGGCCTATCCGTCCGGGACCAACGCGACCTGGAAACAGTACACAATGTCTCGTTCACAGTGCGCGGCGGCGAAGTGCTTGGAATCGCGGGCGTGCAGGGCAACGGACAGACCGAACTCTCAGAGGCATTAACCGGCCTGCGTTCCCCCACCGCTGGAAAAGTAACCATTGACGGGAAAGACCTGACCGGTAAACGGCCGCGGGTCATTACTGAAGCCGGTCTCGGGCACATCCCCGAAGACCGCCAGAGGCATGGATTGGTGCTCTCCTACAGCGTCGCGGATAATATGGCATTGTGTGATTATTACCGCGCGCCATTCAGTTCACGCGGAGTCATTCAACCCAAAGCCCTCGATGAAAATGCGCGTAAATTGATCAGCGCCTTCGATGTGCGCACACCCTCTCCGTTCGTAAATGCCGGCAAACTCTCCGGCGGCAACCAGCAAAAGGTGATCGTGGCGCGCGAACTCAGCCGCGGCAATGTAAAACTTGTCATCGCGAACCAGCCCACGCGCGGTCTGGACGTCGGCTCGATCGAATACATCCACAGCGAGATCATCAAAATGCGCGACCGCGGCGTGGCAGTCCTGCTCATCTCCGCTGAACTGGACGAGATCATGGCGCTCTCAGACCGCATCGCGGTCATGTACCGCGGTCAGATCGTGGCGGTTGTCGAAGCGAAGAAAACCACCCGCGAACAACTCGGCTTGTGGATGGCTGGCGCGCACGTGGAAACGGCGCAATAACCGATACCCCTCGCTCTCAACTCAAAACCCAACCCGACTCAAACAGGAACTCTCGCAGTTCCTGTTTTTATTTCCTAAGAAAAGCGGGGGATCGCTTGAACCCTGACCTGCGGTAAAATACTTTCACTACGAAGGAGAAGAAAATCATGAAATCTAAATTACGCCTTTTTAACCTGTTGATCATTATTGCTTTATTTCTGAGTGCGTGTAATTTGCCAGCAAAAATAGATCAAGAAGAACAAATGAGTCAGACCGCTGTTGCGCAAACCGTCGAGGCGCTGTTAAGCGCGACACCTGCGGGCGGGGCTGTCCCGGTCCCGAGCGTCACACCGCTCCCCTCAATTCCGACACTTACCCCGATCCCGGTGGTTATCAATACAAACACCCCGGTTGCGACCCCTACAACCAATTGCAACGTGGCTCAATTCATTACAGATGTTACCATCCCTGACGGGACCGTCATGACGCCCAGCCAGGCTTTCACCAAAAAATGGCGCATCAAGAATATTGGATCCTGTGTCTGGAATGGTTTCTCGCTGGTATTTGACAGCGGCGACGCGATGAGCGGCCCCGCCACAAAACCGATCAGCGCCTTAAACCCGGGTCAGGAAGTAGACCTTGAAGTTGCCCTTACCGCGCCCGCGACAGCCGGTAACTATCGCGGATATTGGCGCATCGTAACCAATGGGAGTGTCCTCGTTCCGATCGTCAACGGCAGCGGGGGAAAAACTTTCTATGTGGATATAAAAGTACAGAGTCCGGCGACCGCGACAAATACCTCCGCGCCTGCGTTCGCGGTTACCAGTGTCACCTACGTACTCAGCACATGGAACGACGCAGGCCACACCAACTGTCCCCGGGTTACAGCCAACATCACGACTAACGCGGCCGGCACTGTCAACTATACATGGAAAACTTCAAGCGGTACCAATTCTCCCGCGAACTTATCCTTTGCAGCAGCAGGCACCCAGTCCATTAATTACGATTGGGCGCTGGGATCAGTCTGGAATGGAACGGCTAGTTTTGTAGGGATCTATGTCAACACCCCCAACAATCAAGATTTTGGAAAATTAGACTTCACAATAGCCTGTACAGCCCCATAATATATTAAATTAGTATCCATTAATAGAGAGTGCCCGGGTTTTCCGGGCACTTCCCTTTAACAGTATAATCATTTACATAATATGAAAGGAAAAAAATGTTCAAAAATCTAAAATACATACTCTTCACCTCAATCGTAATCTCATCTCTCATGCTGACAGCCTGTGGAGCAGAAAGCACCCAGGATGCCGTCATTCAAACCGCTGTTGCACAAACGGTCGCGGCGCAAAACGCGGGACAGATCCAGAACACAGAAACACCCCCCGCGCCGACAGAGCCTGCTGTCCCAACGCCCGCACAGTCCTCCCCGACGCCACTGGCCGGGGTTGCGACCGCGACACAGCCGCTGAATAATGCCGCAAGCTTCGAATGCGGAAAAGCGAGCTTGACAAGCGAGACTGTCGTGGATGGAACCATTTTCAAGCCGGGCGTGCAATTCACAAAGACCTGGCAGATCACCAATACAAGCACCTGCGTTTGGGATACGAACTATAAGATCGTATTCTTTTCCGGTGACCTGTTGGGCGGCGGATATGTTTACAATCTCCCGCGCGTTACAGGACCCGGACAAACAGTGCCCATTGAACTGGTATTAACCGCCCCCGCAACCGACGGAGAATATACTTCCGAATGGAAGCTGCAAACACCCGATGATTACATGTTCGGTGTCGGACCCTATAATTCACCGTTCTATACAAAGATCGTCGTCTCGTCCGCGGAAAAGCCCGCATACTCAGTCACATCGATCGTCTCCAGCGTTACCCGTGATCCATTAAGCGGTTGTCAGCCTGCCAACATCCTGGTAACCGTGTATGCCACCGTGAAAACCAACGGTCCGGTCGAGTTTACGTATTATTGGGAGCAAAGCGATGGCAACGGTTCAAATCAGAAAAAAGTTTCCATCGCGTCCGCAACGACGCAGACCTTCGCCCGTGAATGGAAATTTGGGCGCACAAACACCCAGAGTCCGAAGTGGATCTCATTTATAGTCACAAGTCCCACACAAATGGAACAACGTCAGGATTTTGTTTTCGAGTGTAAATAGCGTATTCCCCCAGAATCCAGCATAAAGAGAGGTTGGCTAAGGCCCGCCTCTCTTTTGATTCAATGGAACCATTCCCACCCTGCGCTCGTCTTTAATTACTGGAACACACGAACGGAGGAACCATGTTATCTCGAAAATTAACCATAAATCTTTCACTTTTTATTATCTTTCTGGCTCAACTGGCTTGCAATGTTCCATCAAACTCAGCAACGCCGGATACATTTGCCACATTAAACGGACTTTATACCGCATCTGCCCAAACACTTGAAGCCGCCGGCACCCAACCGGTTGTCACAGCCACTCCCGGATTGCCTCAGCCAACCGCCTCAATGAGCGGATCTGCCTCAGCAACGAAAATACCTGTTTCGCAGACAGCAGTGCCCCTGTCCAGGTGTGATGCGGCGAAATTCGTCAGCGACGTAACATTCCCGGACGGCAGTCTGGTCACACGGAACAATACATTCACCAAAGTATGGCGTATTCAAAATATCGGCACCTGCTCATGGACTCCTTCCTACGCGCTAGTCTTTACCAGCGGCGATCAGATGAGCGGACCGGCCGTGGCAACGCTGCCCGGTAACGTAAACCCCGGAGACACTGTGGAAATTCAGGTAACCCTGACGGCGCCCAATAAGGATGGGAAGTATCGCGGCTACTGGAAGTTGCGTAACGCTGCGGGCGTATTGTTCGGCATCGGCAGTCAGGCTGACACAGCGTTTTGGGTGGATGTAAAGGTAGCCAGCGGATCCACCCACATTGCTTATGACTTCGCCGCGAATTATTGCAGCGCCGGTTGGGCAAATGGCAGCGACGCGCTGGCATGCCCTGGAACAGACGGTGATATCAACGGCTTTGTCCTCAAACTCAACCAGCCTGTGATGGAAAATGGCGTAAAGCAGAGCGACCCCGGTCTGCTGATGTCTCCACAAGACAAGAGAAATGGCGTCATCAGCGGGCAGTACCCTGCCTTCACAGTCCAGGCGGGTGATCGATTCCGAGGGCTGGCGGGTTGTCAGTACAATTCAAAGAAATGCGACGTGGTCTTCCGCCTCGATTACAAGGTGGATGGGCAGACGAAAACACTTGGAAGCTGGCACGAAGTGTACGAGGGTAATTTCTACGCCATTGACCTTGACTTGAATGCACTGGCAGGGCAGACCGTGAAGTTCATCCTGGCTATGGAAGCCAACGGCGGAAATAATAATGACAACGCCATCTGGCTAAACCCGCTAATTCTACGTCAGGGGACCCCGCCGCCTACGTTTACCCCCACCTTTACCCCCACTGTTACCCCAACTTTCTCAGCCACCCCTACGAATACGGTCACGGCCACCCCGACGCTGACCGCCACACCAACCAATACGTCAGTTCCGTAGGTGCGTTATAATAAAGTAACTATTTTCGGAGGTACTACCATGAAATTCAGTAAGTCACGTTGGCTGGTAAGCACGCTAATGCTGGCAGTTATTTTAAGCTCATGCACACTGGGTGCGACCCCCGCACCGACAGAAGATGTTGGGGCGATCCAAACCCAGGCATTCAGTATCGTACTAACCCAGGTCGCCATGCAACAGACCCAAACAGCCCTTGCAGTTCCCTCTCCCCTGCCAACAAATACCCTTGCGCCCCTGCCTTCCCCGACACTGGGAGTACTCCCTACATTTGCGCCTGTAGGCGGTTTTGGCACACCGGCTCCTTTCAACACCCAGCCCCCTGGTTTCACTCCACTGGCCTCCCCGATTCCCACACTGGGTATCGTTTCAACGGTCACCACAAAAAATGGCTGTAATGACGCGACATACATGGGAGAAACAGCTCCGCTGGACAAGGCGGTGGTGGCAGCCGAAAAGAACTTCTCCAAAGGCTGGACGCTCTTCAATACAGGTACATGCACATGGGATGAGGGCTACTCCTTTACCTTTATGCCTGCTCTTTCCAGCCCGGAGGTGAAGGGCTATAACATTGTCCTCAAAGCCAATGCTCCTGAAGACTATACTGCGCCTCAACACAGCCAGACATTCATTGTAAAATTAACTGCGCCAAAGACCCCGGGAGAATACAAGGGGTATTGGAAGATGACGGATGAAGCAGGAGCCTTCTTTGGCCCGCTCGTATACGTCTGGTTCGTTGTCCAATAACAAAAGAGAGGTAATAATGAAAACCAAACTAGCTATCCTCACAGCAGCTTGTCTATTAATTCTCTCAGCCTGTGCTCCAGCCACACCAATCGAGCCGACTCCGGATGTTTCCGCGATACGCACATCCGCGGCGTCCACGGTAGTGGCAGAGTTGACACTTACAGCGGCGGCATTTACTTCCACCCCGCTTCCACCAACAGAAACGCCAATACCTGAACCGCTGGCAACAGAAACCCCAACCGCCGCCTTTACAACGGATCCGACCCAGATCGCGCTCGGCACACCGGGCCAGTTATGCGACGACACTTCCTTTGACAACGCCACTGTGGATGTCACCATTCTTGACGGCACACAAATGACCCCGGGCCAGGAGTTCGTAAAGACCTGGAAGATCAAGAATACAGGGATCTGCTCATGGGGTGATGGCTACGGATTGATCTATGCCGGCTACGCGGAAAAAATGGATGGACAGCCGGTTCCACTGGGCACGTTGGTCGAAGTCGGACAGGAAGCCGAAGTCTCGGTTAACTTCAAAGCGCCGATCAAAGTCGGCGAATACACCAGCGCTTGGCAAATGGCGAACGCCAAAGGCATCCCATTCGGCAAAGCCATTTTTGTAAAGATCATCGTCAAGTAAAGAGTGACTGCCGCACTAAAACAGGCAATCAAGCAAAAAGCGCGCCAGCTGGGATTCATCCTGGCTGGCGTTAGTTCTTTCGAGCCGCCCACGGACTACAATATTTTCGAAGAATGGCTCGATCAAAACAAACACGGCACGATGAATTATCTTGCCGAAGAACGCAGCCGCATCCGCCGCGCCGACCCCAAACAAATCCTCCCCGAATGTAAATCCATTCTGGTGCTGGCAATGCCCTATACAAAGGCGTTCGGCAGAAGGCAGAAGGCAGAATTTCAAATTGCATCTTATGCACTGGGCGAAGATTATCATGATGTTATTCCCGCGCGCCTGAAATTAATTGTTGAATTCATCGAAGAACAGCTCGGACATCCCATCCCCAATCGCTATTACACAGACAGCGGTCCCATCCTAGAACGCGAACTCGCACAGCGCGCAGGTCTTGGCTGGATCGGTAAAAATTCCATGCTGATCAACCCCCGAGCGGGTTCCACCTTTTTTCTGGCTGAGATTCTGCTCGGCATCGAACTCGAACCCGACGAGGCGCTCAGCACTGACCATTGCGGTACCTGCACACGCTGTATCCAGGCCTGCCCCACGCAGTGCATCCTGCCCAACCGTACCCTCGACGCGCGCCACTGCATCTCCTACCTCACGATCGAACTCAAAGAAGAAATCCCAGATGAATTAAGAGCGCCTACACGGGATTGGATTTTCGGCTGCGACGTCTGTCAGCAGGTCTGCCCGTGGAATCGATTCTCCCAAAAAGCAGACCCTGCTTTCGAACCGAAAATCCCGCTTCCGGTCTTAAGCTCGGACCTGCTCATGACGCCTGTTGAATTTAATCAACGCTTCAAGAAAAGTCCGCTCAAACGCGCGAAGCGGCGCGGATACTTACGCAACCTGGCAGTGGCTGTTGGAAACACGGGAAATAAAAATGACGTTCCCGTTTTGGAGCAGGCTGAAAAAGATGATGAGCCATTGGTCAGCGCGCATGCAAAATGGGCAAAAGAAAAGCTGGAACGCGGACTTCAGTCCGCTCTGATAAAAGCAGACTGAAGTCTGCGCTCCGGGAAAATTAGAATATGAAAAAACTACTGATCGCAACCAATAACAAAGGCAAAGTTAAAGAATTACAGGAACTGCTAAAAGATACGGGGCTGGAGCTCATCACCCCGGCAGATATCAACTTATCCCTTGAAGTGGAAGAGGACGGCGCGACCTATGCCGAGAATGCCGCAAAGAAAGCCATCGCCTTTGCCCGCGCCAGCGGACTTGTTTCCCTCGCCGATGACTCGGGGCTCGAAGTAGACTTATTGGATGGCGCGCCAGGATTACATTCCGCGCGCTATCATCCCAAGCCGGGCGCAAAGGATGCAGACCGCCGTGCCTATATGCTGGAGAATCTCAAAGACAGGCCGCATCCCTGGACGGCGCACTTCCATGCCACGATCGCAATTTCAGTACCAGATCAGGATGTCCAGATCGTGGAAGGCAATTGCCACGGCGAGATCATTGCAGAGGAACGCGGCAATGGCGGCTTTGGCTATGACCCCATTTTTTATTTTCCTGAAAAAAATAAGACAATGGCGGAGATGGACATGGATGAAAAAAACCGCCTTAGCCATCGGGCCATTGCGGTGATGAATGCCATTCCAATCTTGAGGAAAATCTTCGGGTTATGAGCTTTCCTCCTGGGGAGATTCTGGTTGTTGAGCAGGAGCAGTGATGCGCGGCTTTTTCGTTTTCCTGACACGCAGCGGGAGGTTATCAACAAATTCCTTTAATAATTCCGCAATCCTATCAGGCTGTTCCAGCATGACCATATGTCCGGCATGTTCGATCACGTGAAGCTGCGAGTTTGCGATGCGGCTTTTTAATAATTCTGAAAATTTTACAGGGGTCATTTTATCATCCGCACCGCAGATGATCAGTGCGGGATGATCCATCTTTTCCAATTGACCGATCACATCAAACTCATTGCACGCCAAAAGGTCTCCATGAAAAACAGGCGGGCGGATTTCCATCATTTGTTTTTTTGAAAGGGCCAACAAACTTTGCGGGGCGCCCTCGCTGAAACAATTTTCATTCACCATATCCACGGCAGACTCAAATGTATTCGGGTTGGCCGCCCATTCCAGGACAAGCGGGGCAACCCGCAGTTTTGCCCCGCCTCCGAGCAAACCCAGTCCCAATACTTTCTTTGGATATTTCAAAGCGACCGTCAGCGCGATGGCGCTGCCCATCGAAATTCCCACCAGCACTGCCGCGCGAATCTTTAATGCCTTCATAAAGGCAATTACATCCTCGGCGTACTCGTCCACCGAATGCCTGCCCACGCCTTCAGATTGCCCATGGCCCGGCAGGTCAAGCGCAAAAATTCTTTCACCTTCTAAACGGCGGATCTGTGCAGGCCAGGAGATATAACTGCCGCCCGCCCCGTGAATAAGGATCAACGGAGGGCGTTTCACGGAATTGTCTTGCGACTCGTGCAAGAAATAGTACAGGTCTGCGGCGATCGGCATTTTTATTTTGCGCGCGGATGGTGGATACGGTCCGCGGCGTCTTCTGTGAGAGGAATATAAACCTGGATTTTTGTGCCCTTGCCTGGGGCAGAATCGATATGCAGCAAACCATTCACAAGTTCAGAACGTTCCCGCAGATTGACCATGCCAAGGCTGCTGTTCGCGCGTTTATCATAGGCCTGGGACATGGCCCCGACATCAAACCCAACGCCATTGTCCTGTATCTCCAGCAGCGCGATACCAGCTTCCACTGGTTTCAAGCGCACGGCAATGGTGTCAGCAGCCGCATGTTTGCGGGCGTTATTGACCGCCTCTTCAATAATATAAAAGATCACGCCCTGCTTGCCCATCTCCAATTGTTTGGTGACACGTTCATCAATTTGCACGGTCATTTTTTGAGAAAAAGTTTCCAGCATCTTGTCGGCCATGGATTGAACCGCTGCGGTAAGACCCTGGGATTCGAGAATGAGCGGGCGCAGGGTGAAAAGCATGTGACGAATTTCCTTCGTGGTGCGATGCGCCAGTTCCTCCAGCTTAATGATCTCTTCGCCAGCCGCCTGGACATCCTTGGACATCATGCGCCGCGTAATATTCAACCGCATCGCGATCGCCGCCACCGATTGGGTGGGGCCGTCATGCAGGTCGCGTGCTAGTTTTTTGCGCGCCTCTTCATGCACTTCCACCATACGCTCCTTCTCTTCGACAAGATCCTGATACAAACGCGCGTTCTGTATGGCGGTCACGGATTGTCTACCGATGATATCAAGCAGGTTGCTGCGCTCCGAATTGAAGTAATCGGGGTTGGGATGAGCAAACAACAATGCGCCATACACATTTAACCCGCTGCGCAGGGGAAAACAATATCCGCTTGTGCAGGTTCGGAGCACAACCACACGTCCAAGTTCAGGGTCATAGCCGATGTTATTAAGGAGCATCGGTTCGCCTTCATCGAGCGCCCTTTTGAGCAGACCTTCCGCCGCATCGAATGTAACACGCATATCCGCGCTCGTTAATCGCCGCGCTGAACCGATATGCAATTTACCACCGCTGAATAACATGACCATACCCACCAGCGGGTCGCTCACCAATTGTTCCGGGTCGGGATTCAACACAGCCGCGCTCATGTCCAAAGCAGAGTCAAGCACACGTTTATAACTTAATGTGGAGGAAAGCTCGGATGTTAATTCGTAGATCGCGCGCATCCGTTCGGTTTGGACCGCCCGTTTCTTTTCTTCTGAATCCAAAAACTGCGAACGATTCTGCCTGATGCGTATGATCATGCGTTTGCCAAGAAATCCAAAAAGCAAACTTAACAAAACCATGCTAATGGAAACAATGATCGCAAAACGAACTGTTGCCGGTTTCATACAAACTCATACTGATCACAAGTATGGAAAACAAACCGGCCGCCAGCAATGCCCCCAGAAATTCAAAATAGATCGCACTGGTTAAAATGGGTAGTAATCCCGTCCACAAGGCCGGGCCTTGCAGGCCGCCCTGCACCAGAAAAAAAGCACCCGATAATACCAGGTCCATAAAAAAACTGATGCGGCGATGATACGTCATGCGAACATTGGAACTTGCCAGCATGGTCATAACAAGGTTCCAGACGATCAGTAATCCCAGCGGCCACGACAGGATAATCTCCAGTTTTTGCCCAAGTCCAAGCGATACGACCAGGCCCACGAGGGTGATCCAGCGCAGAGAGATGGCAAACCAATCTGCCATATAGGGAGTTTCAAATTTACGCATCATACTTCCCAATCATAACGAATAAATCAAATGCCCGCAATGTGGGGAGGTTACACCTTGTTCTCAATCCTAACAAACACGTTAAATCTGCAGTTTAAGCCAGATTCTCATCCCTGACCGGCCTTGAGAGCCCCACCAGAATACCAGGTACCAGCCATATATTTGGGGTTGCGAGCGAATCCTGGGTGAAATTATAGAATGTGATCGCAAGCCATGCGAACACCCCGGCAGTGACCGCAAAGCGCGCCCAGGGCTCTTTACGATGCGACAAGTCAAGAATATCGCCAAGCAGATGGAATTGAAATGCAAGGAAAAGGAAGAAGCCGATCAATCCAATTTCGGCCAGCAGGCGCACATAAAGGTTTTTCGGGTTGGGGTAGGAGCGGCTGGCGGGGTCCAGTTGCCTGGCAATCTCCGGCAAAGTGGTCAATGCCCAATCAGGCAGGTTTTCATAAATATAAAATCCGCTTGCACCGAGCCCGACACCGCTCCAGGGGTACTCCTCAAAAGCGGCCATGGCCCCTACCGAATACGCGCCGCGCGCGCCCGCATTGATATCCACAATATATTCATTCAGGCTGTCCGCGTTGATATTCCACAAACGGCTGAAATATTCTTTTTGTCCGAGAAAAAGGAACGCACCCGCGATAAAGCCAACAACAGCAAGAAGAATCGCGGCGCGAATCGTCACATCCAAAACGCGCGCGTGAAAACCTCCAGCAAACCAATCCCAGATCGCGCGGAGCATGTCGCGGCCGAGAAATAGCGTTGTCAGACCAGCCGCCGCGATCGTGACCAATATCCCGCCGCGCGAGTAGGTGGCCAACAGTACCAGCAGGGAGAATGCCAATAAAACAGGTTCCAGCCATTTCAGACGAGTGACGCGGTAATTCGTCAGCAGGCTGGCAAATAGAAAAGGAATAAATACCGTCGCGAATTGTCCCGCGAGCCAGGCGGGTTCGAATGCCAGGCCGGAAATCCGATTCGAACGGACAAGTTCGCGCATCGAAAACGCAAGCTGCCAGTGTGTGACCATTTCTTTTTCAAGCAGGTCTGTATAAAAAGTGACGGCCTGCAGGCCGCTCCAAAAAATATCAAGGCAGATACCCGCGAATATCCAGCGCGCCGAAAAACGCAGATCATTTTCATCTTTATTCATCCAGACCGCGGCGATGAAAAAAGCGACGCCGATCAGGAGCGTGACCAACGCGCGGATCGCGCGTCCAAAATATGTCTGCCCGCGCAATGGAAGCGGATCGAACATAACCCCGAGGCTGGTCGCAGTGAAAATGAAAAGGATCAACACAGCCAGAGCCACGAAGGCGCCCGCCCAATATAAGTGTATTTTTTTACGAAATGCCTGCACAAGCAAAAGAGGAAGAAGCAGTACCAGCGGATATAACGCCAGCGGACGAACGAACGTGCCTTCCCCTAAAAAGGGGAACCAGCGAAAACTGGTGACAGGCACGGCAAGCAGGACCGCGCCCCAAAGGAAGGAAGCGAATTTATTCAAGGAGTTCCCATGCCTTTGTTTTGCATAAGTTTTATATTCATAGACGCGCGCATCAAGTGATGTCGGACTCCGCCCTGGGTTTAATGAACAACGTAACAAACACAGCCGCTGTAAGAAAGCCAAGCGAACCTGCAAGCAAGTATCCGCTCATTGGGATGCTGCGTTCCATTGGCAGGTCTTGTGACTGAGTAACTTCCAGGCGGACATATTCGTTGACCGTGCCAGAATCCACCTGATCCTGCACCTCATCAACGAAAGCCTGCGCCCAAATTGAAGCCAGGGAGGCGGCAATTTGCGGGTCGCTGTCATCCGCATAAAAATGCCAACCCGCTTCGGCAGGCTGGCCAAGCTGTAACGAACTGCCTCGCAGATCGGCAACGGTCAAAGCGAATTGTGACGACAACTGTCCCATCACATCGTCTGACCAGGCGAGTTCCTCCAACTTGCGCGCCTCACGTTCCAAATAATTAAACTGCTGGCGGTCCGTATCCTGAGGCCAGGCCTGTTCCAGATTGAAATCCACATTAACAGTTGCGCGCGCACGAAACGGTGGCGGGATAATATAATAAACAATCGCGCCAAGAATCGCGCCCAGGAAAGCACAGAGCATCCAAAAGCGCCAGGCTCTGAGCAAGCGGATGAAATCATCAAGGGAAGGAGGTGTGAAAAGGTATCTCATGGGTTCAGGCTCGTTTGATGCGCCACTTCCATAGCGGGCCAATGATCTTTCTCAGATAATATTTTGCGACAATCACAGAAAAGAAACCACCGCCGTCCCGATAATGAACGCGGAGCATTTCAGGCCAACAGCGGTCATCCGCTGAACTGGTTTTGCCGAAATTATGAATGCGAAAATTAGCCCAGGTTTGTCCCCGCAAATATTTTATTGGCGCGCGCGCACTGATGCGTGTCCACAGGTCATAATCCATTGCAAAATAAAAAGACGGGTCAAGCGGGCCAAGTTCCTTCCAATATTTGGCGCGGAAGAACATGGTCTGCTGCGGGATGTGGACATAGCCCTCACGCAAACGATGATGATCTGTCTGCGCGGAATTGAATTTACCGATCACGCCGCCCTGCTCATTAATGAAGTCGCAGTCAGCATATACCATCGCGATCTCGGGGTTATCCATCAGGAATTTCACAGCCGCACTGACGGCGCCAGGATTATATGTATCGTCTGAATTCAACCACGCGAGAATCTCGCCATTGGCACGGTTGAATCCTTTATTGATCGCATCAGTCTGGCCTTTATCCTGTTCACTGACCCACCTGGCGAGTCTACCTTCATATTTTTTAATGAGATCCACACTCCCATCAGTGGAACCGACATCCACGATGATGTACTCAATGCGCGGATAGTCCTGCCCAAGGACAGACTGGATCGTGGCTTCAAGGTATTGCGCCTGATTAAAGGAGGGGGTAATGATGGAGACAAGGGGAAGATTAGTCATCAGTGATCATTCATCAGCAAACAGAAAGCGGATTTACCATTCATTATCGGAGTAAAAAAGATGGGATACATCTTCGGTCATTTTGCGGATGCGAACGATCTCTGCAGCAGTCAGTCGCTTTTTCCAGTTATCCATGTTGGCGCGGCTGTCCAATTTTACGGAATGAACTTTTTTCTTCGACAACTCTGCCGGGTTTTCAGAGCTGCTGGAATTAATGATCGTATCACGTACTTTATCATCAAAAGTTAAACCAAGCGACTCATACAGAGATTTATACCCCGCGGCGGGATTCAGGGAAAGGTCTTCGTGGCGGACGATCTTGAAGTCCGGGAACAGGCTGCGGGTAGCATGAACCGAACGGTAGATCATCCGCCAAAGCAACGCGGACTGTCCCACAATGTCATCAGCCCGCATATTTTCCATTTCTGCGCGGTCTTTCTCAAGATGATCTCGCATGAGCATGGGTTGTTTGAGCAGGTCATTAAAATCAAAGGGCCAATCCAAACGTTTGAGGCTGCTTGCAAAGCCGCCAGGATGACGGATGGTGATGACGACCTGACAATTCATTTTTTGGGCGAACCACGGCGCGGAAAAAACCGCGAAGGGATCTTTTAGCAACGGCCGCTGCTTGAGAAGTTTCCCTTTTGTAAAGACAGCCAGGTCGCGCCCCGAGCGGAGAAAATCCTTTTGGGAACGCAACGAGAGCATTTCTGCAAAAAGATGATAACGAAATCCCAGGAGTTCCTGAAAGGCGGGAAGATATTTGGATTCGTTCTCTTCAGTAATATATGTATACCAGCGGTCCACCGCGGCGCGGTACACGCCGCGGCGATGCAAAACATTAAGCGGTTCGCTGATATACGCGGTCTGCGGGTTGGAGGCCAGCATCCTGCCGACCCAGGTTGTGCCGCTGCGATGCGCGCCAGTTACGAGGATGGGATTATTTTTGTTCACTTAAGTATTCCAAAATATAATCATCCGGAACAGATACAGCTTGAATTGTATCCACGCCATAATATTGGGCGGCGCAGCGATTTGTCCAGTGATCGGGGTTGAGATCCAGTTCCTTGATTTTATACACGCCTGAGAAAGCGGGGATGATCAAATCTTTTTCGCCCAGATCCGCGTGACGGATAATGTAAGCGTCACGCAGATCCCATAGCGCGGCACGGGAACGATATTCATTATAATTATTTTCATAAACAGTTACAGCGGCTCTCAAAGGATAGATCAATCCGAGAACGAGCAGCAGAACCACGGCAAATGATTGAACATAACTACGACCCGATCTTAATTTAAAATCCTGAGCCAAGATCCCAAACAGCGCGCCTTCCAGCATAATCGTGACAGTCATTATGGTGCGGGCAAGAAAGCGCATCCGTTCCACTGGAAACCCCTGTCCATATACGCTGGGAGAAAAGCCAGCCGCGATGAGTATCCACATGAGAAAGGGAGCAAAAAAAACGATCATCCATAGAAAGCGTTTTTGTGTTCGAGAAAATTCCAAGGTGGTAGTTTGCAAATATAACCAAATTAATAGCGCGGGGATCAAAGCTGAAACAAGGCTGGGAATTGGAAACACCCTGATCGAATCAGCGATAAAGATATAGCTGTAAAGAAACGAATCTCTTAGTATGTCGAGCACACCGGGAATCACATCTTTTTCCAAGTTTACGTTGGCTGGCGAAAATACCAGCGCCATCAATCCCAGGATCGCGCCTGTGAATGTCCAGGCAAGCAATGCCAGGAACCTTTGTTTAACAGGCGCTGCTCCCCAAACCCAGACCGCCAGCATGATCAGGGATAATCCTGTGACCATGGTCGTGATGGGCGGCTCGGAAAACCCGGCAATAATAAATGTGGCAACGAAGATCAATGGATAGGTCATCCAGAAAAGTGGCTGGCTTATGGAATGCCGCGCCTGCCGTATCCAAAAAGCGAGGAGGAGCGTACCAAAAACAAGAGGCGCAAAATGAGTCATCATGGAGGAACGCCAATAAATGATTTGAAAAAGATTGGGCGCCTGCAAAAGACTGAACACCCCCAAAGCCGCACCCAGGAACCAGTCCATTGAATTCGTCCAGTTTATTCCAAGCAATTTCCGCAATTCATAGGCGCTCCATGCCAAACCGACAGTCCAAATGATCACCATGGACACGATCGTGATCTGCATATTATTCCCGCCGATCAATTCACTAAAGCCAACAAAAAGCAGATTGGAATAACGATTGGCAGCCCGCCAATCTCCGGCCTGATATCGTTCGACCACCGCGCTGATGGGTGAAGACCTGGTCACACGGACGGCTTCACAGTAATCATCGGCGATATAACGGGAATAGATGCCAAGATACGAATACACTCCCATGACAGAAAGCATGGCGAACGCGCATATCCCGATGATGGTATGAAAGAACGGCTTTCTATAATTTTTTATTTCAAATTGCATCTCGAATAAATTTCCTGCCAGTTTCATTGGCTGATATCGTAAATCACATACCCATTCCCTTTAGCGAATACAGGGTACTCCAACAATTTTTCCTGGAGAAATGGCTGAAGCGCCAGGTCCGAAAAATCGGTTACCAAAAAGAGCTCTTTTTTTAGGGCGAGTTCTTCAAATTGTTTTTCAAAATCACGCCCGTCATGTGCGCCGCGCAGATCATTGTGGTAGATCAGGTCGCCATGCGTGGGCCAGGAAGAGATGTTCTTCCAGCCCCAGTACGCGAGCCGCGAACCGTAATCTTGAGTCAATCCAACACTATTTTTGTCGCCAATTTTCCCACTGATCTCCGCCCACATCTGTGCGTCGGAGCGATAATCAACAGATTTCATTTGGGAACGCGTACTCCAAAGGGACATGAAAGAACCTAAAAGCAGAAGACCAATAACAGCAAAACGCGTCAAACGAGTTACAGCGATTTTTGCAAGTTGAGCGAAGAACCAATCCGCGAGCGGCGCAATGGACAAGGCAACGATGGGGATCAATGGCAGACTATAGTAATCGTGGCTGGAAATATGATAGTTAAAATAAATACCAAAGAAAGCATACCCAGCCCAAAGCGAAAGCAGGAAGCGGCGCTTTTCCCTGTCCAAAAAGAAAAGTCCCAGCAGGGCGGTCATCAAAACGAATCCGCCAATGACGAGGTTAAGCATTCCGATCCAGCCGAGATAATAAGATGGACTCAGAAAAAGGGCTGGGATGAATCGGCCGCCAAATTGCCGACCCAGATAGCCCGCGATAAAAACGCCATACAACACGTACACAGCGCCCGGCAGGACGCCAAGCAGGCTCATCACGTAAACCTGGGGCTGTTTTAGCGCTTCACGCAATGATCCACGCCCCAGCAACGCTCCCACGCCGCCGCCAATGACAAAAAATGCCGCCACAAGCTTTATAAAGATGGCAAATCCGCCGAACAAGCCGGCAAGGATCGCATAAAAATAAGACACAGGCCGCTGTGCCCACTGATACACAGCCCATAAAAAGATGATGATGAGCATCACCATTAACGGGTCAGGTTGAAAACTGCGGGAGGCAAGGATGGCGTACGGGGAAAAAAGATAAAAAGCTGTTGCCGCCAGCGCGCCATCTGTTGAGGTTATGTCACGCGCGAGTAAAAATAAAAAGACCGCGCCGATCATCCAGAACAAGGACGAATAAATCCGCGCGATCCAGACCTGCTCTCCGGTAAATTTGTAAGTGAAAGCGATGATCCGCTCAAAAAATTCAGGCTCCACTGATGCGCGGAATCTCCATTGCTGAATGGCAAAGGCGCGCTGCTCCACTGGGATATCTGCAACGGACAGGGTTTGGTAATACATTCCACGCGCTTTTAATGCAGAAAGCAATTGGCGGGTGGGGTGGAAATCAAGCGGCAGGTCAGTAAGATCGTATAGGCGGATGGCAAAGCCAAAAATGAAAATAACAAGCAAGGCTGTGACCCAAGCGACGCGGGGAGCAAAAAAAGAAGGGTTATCTTTCATGGCAAGCGCTGTAATTGTAACGTAAAAATAGCGGGGGATAATTCACGCGCAGATTTGATATACTCATATTTACCGAGCTGTTTTACCGGGATAAATACCCGAAACTTGCTTCAAAAATGCCAAACCAAGATGAGCTTATTGCGAAATATCATAGACCAAACCTGGGAAAAATTGCTCGTTCTGTGCGGGGCATTATGTGTTCTGCTGCCAACGAGCCCTTTGAATATGCCTTATGCCTATAGAGATTCAGGCGTATTCCTTTACATGGGATGGCGCATCTTAAATGGCGAACTGCCCTATCGGGATGTATGGGATCACAAACCGCCGGTCATCTTTTATATAAACGCGCTGGGGCTGGCGCTCGAGAATAATTCACGCTGGGGTGTCTGGCTGATCGAGCTCGCCGCACTATTCCTGGCAGCATATCTTGGATTCCAGCTCATAAAAAGGTTCTTCGGGGTCTTTCCAGCTGTATTCAGTTTAATGCTTTGGCTTTTGTCGTTGGTTCCCTTATTGCAGGGAGGAAATTTCACAACTGAATACACCCTGCCTTTACAATTTACAGCCTTTTGGCTGGCATACAACTCAGAGAAGTCTGAAAATAAAGATTGGCATTTTTTTCTGATCGGATTAACTGGCGCAATCGCTTTCTTCACCAAACAAACCGCAATCGGGATATGGATCGCAATCATGATTTACCTGACCCTGCGGGAATTAACATCGGGGCAGATCAGGCAGTGGGGCCGCGAAACATTCCTTATTTTCCTTGGCGGATTGACAGTCAGCGGGATGGTGGTTGGATTCTTTTGGCTTCAAGACGCGCTTCCAGAATTTTGGAGCGCAGCCTTTGAGTACAACTTTGTTTACGCCTCAGTCACCAGTGGCGGACTGGCAACGCGGCTTGATTCCATCTTAAACGGTATCAAACCACTTACCAGGACAGGCCTGTTCCAAATTTCGCTGGCAGGCTACGTTTGCGCAGTAATTTTGATCCTACTAAAGAGGAATTCCATAAGCAAAATACAGCCTCTTCTTTTTATTGGCTTGCTCAACCTGCCCATTGAACTAATGCTGATCGGAATCTCCAGAAAAACCTATCCCCACTACTTTATGACCATGCTCCCAGTCCTTGCGCTTTTTGCGGGAGCAGCCGTTTGGACGGTTATTTCACTGACCTCAAAGTGGAAGATCCCCGTTCTTTTGAGAAATGCCGCCGCTGCAGCCGTTACAGGATTTTTTATATGGAATTCATTTTACAACTATATGGATCAACTTTTCATCTACAGAAAGTTCACCAAACATGAAACCGTCATCAATTATATAAAAGACGCCACGGCCCCGGGAGAGTCCGTTTTATTATGGGGTGCCGAAACCTCTGTTAATTATTTTTCGCAGCGCAAAAGCCCGACCCGTTTTACGTATCAGTACGCGCTTGACCATGAAGGCTATGCAAATGAAGAATTGATCATTGAATTTTTTGACGATGTCATTCAAAACCGTCCCCGCTTGATCATCAATACAAATTCATCAAAGCCCATGTACGAATTTCCAATTCGCACAGACTCCATGGATGAACAGACAACCTACTTGCGATCTCATTACTGCGCCGTGCAAGAGATCGACTCATGGACTGTGTACGAATATTCAGAAAATCAATGCGATCCTTGATCTTCGGCTTTGGCTGTCACTTTTGATACTTTATTTTGCGTTGTTTCAAAACCTTTTCCCGCAATTTCCCCAACCCAAGCAAATTTAAAACAGCGGAAATAAAAATATTCCAGCGCGCCAAAGCAGTGGGCGGATGAATAAATAAAGCGCGCATCCACGCGGAGAGCGCACCCGCGGACTGTCCGCCATCCAGCAGGTAACGCGCATCCACGCGATGAGCCGAGGCAAGCGCACGACGATTTATTTTCACAAGTACTGGAGCAAGACCTTCATCCTGTTTTACTTTTTCCAAAATACGAAAGGCTTCACGCCCAAACTCGGCGGCTTTGGCGCGGTTCTTCGCATCCGCATGATAACGTGCCGCCGCCCAGGTTTCGTTTACATGCAGAATATTTCCACGGCGGGCGATCTGGAGCCATAAGTAATGATCCAACAAAAAATGAAGATCAGGATCAAGTCTGATATCTTTCAAGGCGGAACGGCGCATGAAAACAGCGGGCTGTCCGATGATCTGGAAGCAGAGAAGGTCTTCCAGGGTCAATTGTTTGTAATTCAAGGTATTGAAGGTCTTTCCGTGTTCGTCAACAGCCAGCATGTTCCCATAAACCAGAACGACATGCGGATGTTCTTCAAATATTTTCACGGCTGATGATACTGTCCCCGCCAAATAATAATCGTCTGAATTCAGCCATGCGATAATTTCACCCTTTGCGCGATCGAATCCTTTGTTGATCGCATCCGCCTGACCGCTATCTTTTTCCGAGACCCAATACGCCAGTCTATTTTCATACTTCCTGATGATGTCAACGCTGTTATCCGTTGAAGCGCCGTCCAGCACCATATATTCAATGTTCGAATAATCCTGATTTAAAACAGATAATATGGTCTGCTCAAGATACGCAGCTTGATTAAACGACGGCGTGATGATCGAAACAAGTTTCATGGAATCAGGTCGTACAACACATACCCCTCGCCCTCAACCGCAACAGGATATGCATCCAGTAATTTCTTTAGCACAGGCTGTTTATCAAGCTGACCGAAGGCTGTCACTAAAAAATAATCCCTGCCAACGGTCAACTCATCGAAACGATCTGAGAAATCCACATTGCCGTTTCGCACCTCGGCCAGTTCCGTGCTATACGGCCACAGGATCACCTTCCGCCAGCCGTAGTACATCAGCCGAAACCCATAATCCTGAGTAAGACCGATCACCTTTGCGTCCGCGGGGATCGCTCCGCCAACCTGCTGCCAGAACGCGGGTTCATGCCGAAAACTTTCCTCAGCCAGAATGGAACGCGAAACCCAGGATTGAAATCCGATGACCGCCACGATCACCGCGATGAAACCCGCGCGTCCGAGCGTGCCCTGACCTGCCGCGCTTTCAATGAGCGGATTCAACGCCGCGGCCAATCCCAATGCAACGATGGGGATCAGTTGAATATGATAATAACTGTGCGTGTACATCTGGAATGGCAGAGTTAAACCGTATAAAACATAACCAACCCATAAACTGACCAACAAACACCTCAAACGCGGAATTGCAAGAAAGATGCCAGCAATGCTGAGGAAGATCATGGTCAGCCCAAATAATTGCCCGAGAAAAGCCAGCCATTTGGTGTAAAAATCGGTGCTTGTAATCAGGCCGATCAATGCTACAGTCCAGCTCAAGAAATATTCCGTGGAACGGCCTTGATTAAGAAGGACATAAAATAACAGCGCAGGCAGGATCATGATCAATGCCATGGACCAAACCTGCTTTGATTTCCAAAAATCCCTTTTCAGCGTGAACAAGACCATTGCAATCGCTGCCGCCCCAACGAAGAACACGATCACAATTTTCACGAACACGGCGAATCCTAAAAATACGCCAGCCAGAATTGTCCACTTCCAGGATTGTTCTTCCGACCAGCGATAAAGAAAATAAATTCCGACAACAAATGCTGATGTCATCAATGGGTCAGGCTGAAAGGACCGACTCGCCTGCACCGAAAAGGGCAGGATGAGGTAAAAAGACAATCCGATCAATGCCGCCCACGGTGAAATGGCCCGTCGCATCAGGTCAAACAAAGCAATGCCTGCCAAAAGCCAGAAGAGAGTCTCCCAAACACGGGCGGATGCAATGTTCTCTCCGCCCGTGAAAAGATAGGTAACCGCCACGATCGATTCGATCACGGGCGGTTCATATCTCCCGACGGAATTTGCAAAGGAAGAGGCAAGCTCGCGCTGTTCGGTTGTCGCAGATGGCAGAATGGAATAATAAATGTCACGCGCCACCAGTGAATTGCGAAGCTGGCGCGAGGAATGAAAATCAAGGGGCGGGTCGGTGATGTCTAGCAGGCGCAGCAATCCGCCCAAAGCGAGGAGAATGATAAAGAGAATGAACCAGTTTGCAGGTCGGGCGGGAAGCGTTTTTGTCATGGAGTCAAAAGTCAAAGGGCGAAAATCAGAAGAGCGAATTGTAGTCCACTTTGGGGAAGATGGTCAGCTTGCCTCCAACCGTCGCATCCAACACTTCGCGGCCTGCCTTTTTGTAAAAGTTACGCGCCATGGCATAGCCGATCTCGGATGTGTCGAGGTCAGGCAATTGCCAGCGGACGCCTTTGCCAAAATAATTAGGCGCGACGTGGTTCGGGTCATCGCCTTGTGAGATGACCGTTTTGTTGGCCTCGCCCTTGGACGTGAAATTATGATCCACGCCGATCAGGATGACCTGCTCGAAGCCCATGTGAAAAGCCAGTTGAAGTGTGACATTCGTAACCGTGGCGCTTTCCCAAACACGCCCGCGCACGTCAGGCGAAAAACGCGGACCCGTGTAGGATGTGTAAAGAAACGTTGGCAGGTTGGGAAGTTGCAGGGTTGGGGAGAAATGACGATGTGAGCGCCATGCTAAAAACTTGGGCATGGGGAGCGCAAGAATATCGTCATGGAATTGTTCGATCACGAGGTCATTGGTGGCTGAATAGTAAGTTGTGTGGAAGCCAAGTTCGGGAAAGATCACATAAATACGGTTCATCCCAAAGGTGATTTCGTTTTTGAGTTTGGATAGGTCAGTTTGTTTGAGACTTGGTCCATTGCCAATGATAAAAGCGCGCCTGCCCTTGTGAATATCTTTAAGTTCGGCGAGACGGCGAATGCTCTCGCGCCGCCACGGATGAAAATAAGCTGCGGGCAGTTGAGGAATGCGTCGAAACGAGTCGTAGGTATTGCGCGCAAATTGAAGAATCGGAGTTGGGAGAATGGACTTAAAGGTTTGTTTCATTGGGGCAATAATTCCCTGCGAAAGATAATTAACGATGCCAGTGTTCCAATATTCAACAGAACAAAAAGCAAATCAATCAATCCGAACTGGTCAAATATGGTCAAAAGAATGTTGAGACCGGGCAGTATGAATGCGAACCAAAACAGCAACTTGATCTTTCTATTTAGGAACAGTCCGCACACAAACATACACGCGGCATCCGCAGCCATCAAAATCGAATAGACGAGGTAAATCCGCAGGTCAGTGCCCATGAAAGATCTGAGGAGTGAAAGAACGCTGAGGACAACCAAAATACCGGCTGTCAAAAAGAACAGAGAGCGGGTGACCTGCATTAAGAGTTACTCTGTGCTTAATCTTGCAGTCGCGCCGCCATCCACCACCAAGGCTTGTCCCGTCATAAAGGAGGATTGTTCATTGTCTGCAAGAAAATATATGGCATACGCTATCTCGGCAGGCGTGCCGACCCGTCCGTTGACGGTCTTGCGCGCAAGGTTATCCAGACGTTCCTGCATGTCACTTCCGCCAAGGTGCCCGCGGCCAAGTCCCGCGCGAAGCATGGGGGTATCCACGGCGCCGGGTAGAACCGCATTGACGCGGATATTGTCTGCCGCAAATTCGATCGCCATGGCGCGTGTCAGCGCCAGCATCCCGCCTTTGGAAGCGGCATACGCGGCAATATTCGCAGAGGTCTGGACCGCGTGGACCGAGGAGATATTCACTACAGCGCCGCCTTTTATCTTTAGAAGCGGATACGCGAGTTTGGCAAATAAGAAAACAGAACGCAGATTGGACGCCATTACAGAATCCCATTCTTCAACTGTTGTATCCACAAGTGGTTTTGCAACCTGAACCGCGGCATTGTTAATCAGGGCATCCAGAGTTGGATGAAAATCCCTGGCTTCCTGAAAAATCTGTTCAACCGAATCAGGGTGCGAAATATCAGCCTTAATGAAACGACCGTTTTTTGGAAAGTCATCCCCAAAATCAAAACGATCCACGCCGACCACACGCCAGCCTTTCTCAGAAAAGTGATGAATGCACGCGCGGCCAATCCCCCCGCCTGCGCCAGTAACCAATACAGTTTTTGATTCAGACATGATCTTTTCCTTTCCTTTTTATTCTTCGTACTTTAGTCCAAGCCCTTCCACCAGATTCTTGATCGTATTCCAATGAATCCGCTCCCACGCCGTCGGGCTTGAATTGGAATTGTGCGGGGCAAGCATGACATGATCCATCTTTAGCAATGGACTGTCCAACGGCAGCGGCTCGAACTCAAAGACATCCAAGGCCGCGCCTCCAATTTGACCTGAACTGAGCGCGGCGACAAGGGCTGTTTCATCCACGATAGGCCCGCGTGCCGTGTTAATCAACACGGCTGATGATTTCATCCTCTCGAGTGTATTCGCATTGATCAGATGATGCGATGTTGGATTGAGATCGCAGTTGACTGAAATGAAATCGGAATCGGCAAGCAGCGATTCAAAATCGGTCATGTGAATGCCTGACTCTGAAATAAAGACATGATCAACTTCGACAATATCCGTGCCGAGGACTTTCATCCCAAAAGCACGCGCACGGCGTGTGACCGCTTTGCCGATATTCCCAATCCCTAGGATACCCAAAGTACATTCGCTTAATGTTTTCCCAGGAATCTTCTCCCATTCGCCGCGTTTCATAGCCGCATCCATCCACGGGCCACGGCGGGCAAAGGCGAGCATGTAACCGAGGACGGTATCCGCTACGGGGGTGGTGAAAGCATTTGGGGTTCGGCAGAGTTTAATATCGAAACGGGAACAGGCCGTGGCGTCGATCGAATCGACCCCCGTCCCCCATTTGGAGATCACCTTGAGGCGCGGAGAACAGGCTTCCAGTACGCGCGCTGAATAGCGGTCATCCCCGCAAACTGCGCCGTCAAATTGACCGGCATATTTCAGCAGGTCATCTTCTTCCATGCGTTCCTGCACATCCGGGACGATGAGATCAAGGTTATATTTCTTGAATACTGGCTTGAAACGTTCAAGGAATGGCAGCATGTATGGAGCGGTGAGAAGAACTGTGTAATTCATTTAGTGATCCGTAATATTGCAGGGGTATGGAACTTCACTGAAATCATAAAGATTGGGCACAGGCGAAAAATAACTGACATCTTCGAGAATATCATATTTTCCACCAAAGTAGGTGTTGAAGACAAGCCGGAAAATATTTACAGGCGAGATCGTTGAATAAATTTCATCCTTATGGCCCGGAAAATATATCGCTGTCATGTTCAAGAAGCGCTTTTCCTTTGGCTGCATCCACGGCCCGTGATCACCCTGAATGATGATAATGGGCGGCACTTCGGAATTCGTAATGATCGTATCAATCGCATCGAGCATGGTTTTGTTTAAGTGCTGTAATTGGTCCACATAGCCTTTTTGATACAGGTCAGGTGTGTACAATCCCTTATCATTCCAAAAGTCAGGCGGATAGGTTGGGTTGCCTTCCGCATCAAATACAAACGGCGGGTGCGGCGAGATCACATGGATATAAGAAAAAGTCGGCTTTTGATCTTTTGAAATCCCATCAATGCTGTTGAATATAAAATTAAATCGGTCCCGGAAGCCAACTCCCAAAAGGTAATCAGGATCCACCAATCCCAGATCCTGCGCATAGCGCGCAGCAGTGGTTCGCAGGAATAGCGCTTCAAATTCGGTCATCCCTGAAGAAATGGGCGGCGGGCTCAAGTAATGATCCGCATCGGTCAGATCGAGCCACGCGAACCCCGTCTCGAAGCCAACCGTTTCATAGCCCATGCTCTCAAAGTTATAGCGTACCGCGCTATGTGTCAACGAATCCCACAACACGCGGCGCGCAATGCTTTTGGGTGTAAAGGCTTCATCCAGTTCCTGCAAGTACTCCATATTAAGCGAAGAGGCGAGTGACAGCTCGGTACGGACATAATTGCTCTGACTGCACTTCGCCACAAAGAATTCCCGTCGTTCCAACTCATTGATGAATTCACTGTTATCGAAACCATAGGCTTGCTTTAAAAGATCGGCGCGCGTGTAAGAATCCAGAAGAAAGAAATACACATCCGGCGGATCGTCCGACCGCACCAGGTTTGAATCAATCGGTGCATTTTTCAAACCAAGAGCATGCGCGCCTCGCGGCCCGTCCCCGAAGCTGGTCTGTGCCAATGACATGATCAGCAGCGCCAGCGCGACCGTATTAAGAGTCGCCGCTGACGAAACGAAGGTCAACTTTGGGCGGGCTGTCCAAAAAACCCCCAGAAAAAACAAAATGATCCAGCCCACTGCAAGCCAGATCGTGTAATTGGCATCGGGGAATTTCTGGTCAATATAAATATAAGCATGACCATAGGTAAAGAATAATGCCAACAGCAGCGTTGTGAGAAACGCAGCCTTGTGTATCTGCCTGCCGGGTGTGAACAACCAGACGATCAGGAATAACAGCCCGCCAAACACAACCGATGCAACCATTGGGCGAACAACTACGCCAGGCTGGACTTGCCCGGTATTGGCAGACAATAAGGCCATCACGGGGTACGCGCTGATCGCAATGGGATACCAGGGTCTGGAAAACCAACTTGCAACTACCTTCTTTATATTTTTAAAATTCATTTAGCTTTCTCTTCATTAAAAAATCTGTGATCTCAAAATCCAGTTCTTCATCAATATCCCAGGCTTCAGCTTTATCTATCTCGAACATGAAAGGTTTATCTCCAATACGATGGTGTTTCCTTTCAAGATTTTCACGGGTAAACAGATACAGGCAGGAATTCTCTTCATACACCGGCGGCAGATCCTGCGTCTGGATCAACACAGCGGGGTCGTGGTTGATGGCGCGTCCATCCTGGAAATACAATCGCGTTTGCAAGCGCGTCACAGAAAAAAGTGAATCGTATTTTGGGAACGCCTCGAAAAAGGTTTTGATTCCTTTTGAGATCGTCTCCGTCTTCAACAACGGATTCGTGGAATGGGTTTGAAGGTAAAAGTCCGCCTGCACCTGCGCCGTATCGTGCAGGAGAATATCGTTCATGGGCACATCGTCAGCGCGAAGATGCCCGGGGCGTTGGATCAGCCTTACAGCAGGAAAGAGACGGCGCACTCCATCCATCACTGGCTCGGAGTCAGTATCCACCATCACCGTGTCAATTTCGGGCACGGCGAGCAGGGTCTCGATAATGTGTTGGAAAAGAGGCTTGCCCGCTAGCGGGCGATAATTTTTACCTGGGACGCGCTGGCTGTGGTGGCGCATGGGAACAAGGGCGGCAAGTTTCATTGCCCTATTTTATACCCATAACGGGCACTTCGTCTTAAAACTTCAAAGACATCTGCCATTGCGAAAGCGTTTCGCGCGTCATGCCAACCTGTTCAAAGATGATGCTCATCTCTTCCGGAAAGACCGGCGAAACGTGCCAGACCTTATTTGGGAATCGCGCAAAAAGCGCGCGCATCAGGGCTCCGCTCAAGCCTGCTTCGCCGGACCGGGCTTTTACCAACACTGACGAGATGGCCACGTCTGTAGTTTCGGGGTTGCTGATAAGACAATAGGCATCCTTTAAGCAAAAGGCGCGCGAAGGCGGCGTATGATGCGCGATGGTGGTACCTGAAAGCTGCCAGGGCAGGTCTTCAAGGCCGTGATACGATACCACTCGCGCCAATTCGCGAATATCGATTTCTTGTAATTCTTGATCCTGGTGCACGGCGGCCGGATCAATTTGCGAAGTATCCAGCCTGTACCCCACCAACCTGCGGATCTTTGAAAAGCCAAATTTTTCATACAATTTCACAGCGGCTGTATTTTGCTCGATGACTTCCAGAAGCATTTCTTTTTCGCCACGTGACCCGGCCTCTTCGATAAGCTGCCGCATCGCCCATGTACCAGCGCCGCCATTCCGCGCAGTGGACACGATCCCCATCGCGGCCAGGCGACTCGCCCAGCCGCGGCGGGCGATGAGCGCCAAACCACACGGCTGGTCATCTTTCATGATCACGCGGCTGGAAGCGAGATCTATACCGTCACGACGGAGCATGGCCAACAGGATGATGCCCGTGATATTGACGGGAACAAAATAGCCTTCAAAACTGCGCGTCATTAATTCCGCGAGTTGGGAAATGGTGAATTCATTTGCGGGCTTGATGGAGAGGGATGACATGATAATTTTACAAAACCTTTTTTATATACAGACTTGTGACTTCATAACCGTCGGATTTATGCGAATTGCGCGCCGTTTGAGCTGAACCTAACCCATGCAATTCAATGGTATTTAGCCATGAGTACGATATTATCAAAACACTTATCTATTTCTTCTCATATCGAATCGGCTCCACATTTCGCTTCTTTGCCTCTTTTTTCTTTCGTTCTCGCGCATAATAAAAAGTTTCACGCAATTGCGGTGTGATGAGACTGGTTTCTCGATGCCCCATGCGGGTTCCATGAAACTGCATGTAACGGAACCAGAAAATGGATGAAATATTTTTAAACAGCACACCTTCGCGCGCCGCGTGCCATAGGTCACTCAAAACATTGGTCGTTGTCAATCGGAGAAAATCGTAGAAGCTAAAATTCGCCTCGGGATATATCCTGCGCAAGGCCATGGCTTCGCGACGATAACGATTGTATACCCCGCGCGGCGTTTCATTGTGAACATGAACGATCTCCGCATCGGCGACATAGGCTATGGCATGTCCCTGCTCCTGAGCCCGCTTTGCCCAATCCAAATCCTCCAGACCGGTCAGCGTTTCGTCATACGGATTTTGCTCCCACAAACTTTTTCGAATGGCGGCGTTGGCATTATTGCAAAAAGCGGTTCCCTGTTTTTGCTTGTCCATATCGGGATACCATTGATGAAAGATCTGCTGCTCAGAAAACCTGGCGAATTCTGGTCCGCGCTGTTTGCCGTAGGTTAATGCGATCGTGTCGTCTTGAAATGGACGAAGCAAGGTTTCCAGCCAATCGGGATAAACAGGATAGATATGCGCGCTGGCGATGACAACGAATTCGCGTTTCGCTTCCCCCACCCCATAGTTTAGCGAGCGCCCAAAAGTAAATTCTTCGGGACGAATGTTCACAATCCGCGCGCCAAAGGATTCGGCGATCGAAATGGTTGAGTCGGTTGACCCGGAATCCACCAGAATTACATCAACATCTTTGACCGTCTGTTGGTTTATTCCCTCAAGCAAACGTCCAATGTGTTTTTCTTCGTTATAAGCGCGGATAACGATGGAACAGCTACCAGTCATTATTCTTTTCATACCCCAGCTTGACCAACAGGTCTCCAGCAATATTCTTGAATATCTGTTTGTGTTCGTCAGTGAAATACTTTCTCCATTCGCCAGTCTTGCCTGAACGGAAGGTCGGGGACTTTTCCGGATTAATGGAGGTCTCGAGGGAATTCAGGATCAATTGTCGGGGCGTGTGAAGCGGAGCGCGGGCGAGGAAATGATCCATGATGCGGATCAATACAGAGGTGCGGTCCAGGATCAAATCCTCAAAATGAATCGCCAGTACTTCAGGCTGCTCGAGCCATCCCAAATATGGAGCGAAGCGCCCGGCGATATTCAAGAATTCAATATTCGCATCAGGTCTGCCGAGAATGCTGGCACTAAGCCGCGAGTTGAAATCAGGAAGCGATTGATAATAATTATGATGGACATGGCGCGCCTCCATATCGGTGACGTAAAAAACATGCGAGACGACCACGTCGCGCGGGTCGCGGAAAATAAAATAGGGAACAAATTTTGACGAGCAAACCCGGGCAACAGCTTCAGGCCGCGCAAAGAGATGGGCTGATGCAATATCACTCGGGCGCAGAGAATCAAGCCAGGCAAGAGCTTGTTCGGGTGTGTGTTTTACTCCGCTTTCGCCCTGATATTCAGCATAAAAAGAATGAATGCGTTTGGAAAACGGCGCAACATTTGAAAAGCCAAGCAAGATCTGGTCAAGCAGGTGGGTACCGCTTTTGGGAAAGGATATGCCAACCAGAATCGGCCAATCGTTTTGCGGCTTGGGGATCGAAGCAAAGCGGGCGAGTTGGGTAAGTTTTTCGGTTTGATAGACGATCGAGCGGATGACTGATTTCAATCTCATATGGTTATTTAACCACAGATTTTCACAGGTTGAAACAAAATGAAAAATCCGAGAGACGGAAATGATATTTCAGGGTTATATATTCGAGGACAAAAACTTGAAAAACACCATCTTTACCACCCCTATTATCAGCCCATTTTTACGATTAATCGCCAATTCAATCCTCCGCACGACTGGCTGGAGTATAGAGGGGCAATTGCCAGATATTCCAAAATTTATTTTGGTCGGCGCGCCGCACACCTCGAACTGGGACTTTTTATTATTTCTGGGCGCGATCTTTCATCTTAAGGCAAATGTCAAATTCATGGGCAAAGCAGAGCTGTTCCGCAACCCGTTTGGATGGTTCTTTTACTGGTGCGGGGGGATTCCAGTGGACCGAAAAAAATCGCAGGGACTGGTTGAACAAATGGTGGATGCGTGCAACCGATCAGACAAGTTCATTTTGACCATTGCCCCGGAAGGCACCCGCCATCACGTCACCGAATGGAAACGCGGTTTTTATCATATTGCCAAGAATGCGGAGATTCCAATGGTGATGGCAATCGTTGACGGAAAGAAAAAGGCCCTCCGTGTTGGACAAGTATTTAACCTCACAGATAATATGGAAGAAGATATAAAAGCTGTGCAGGGATTTTTCTCGGGGATGACGGGGATCAATCCGAGGAAAAAATATATTACATTGAAGGATTGATTGGCAGGAAACAGCTAGGGCGACGGGATATTACGACAATAAAGATTGATATACCACCCGCTTATGCGAATGGGGCAAAAGTGGTATTCCTCGTGAAATTGCGGAGAATTCCAAATTTCAGCGATGGATTTATATTGAAGCGCCCAATCATCCACTCCGGATAAGGGCTCATAAGTCAATCTGTCAACTATGAGTATATAAGTTGGCATGAGCTGAAGAATGTATAAACCATCCCCCTTGTCATGTCCCGGCCGCCACGAGGATTTTATGTATTCCTGCGAAAAGGGTTCGTGAGCGATGGTTGGGTCTACAAGGCCGACCATGTCATATACAGTCATTCCAGAATAATACCCAATTGCGCCAATAGGCACCAAGGCGATCGAATCCCCGGGCTGGGCGATATCGCGCAGTGATCTGCCGATCATTACGAACTCTGGCGTTGAAACGATCTCTCTCGGCTTGTTCGCCTTTGCTGTTGGAAAAGGTCTATCAGCATAATTTTTTACAATTGGTTTTTCGAGATACCACATTGTAAAAGAGATCAAGAGCAATCCGAAAATAAGGATCATGCGGTACAAGCGGGAGATACGATCTGCCAATTGCGAAATCCCCAGTCCGGCCAGAACAAACAGAATCGGGAATATTGGAGTAAGGAAACGGCCCTTCAGCATATAATCGCCGCCGTTCATGGCCACGATCAGCCAGGAAGACAAGAGTATGATCAAAAAATATATTTTTTCGAGAAAGTACGAGCCCTTCCGCAGTGTTGCAAGAAAAACCAACCCCAGCAAGCCGGATGGGATAAAAGTCTCAATCAAATTGGTCCACAAGTAAGCCGCGCCAGCACTGATCTGGATCAGACCACCGCCTGTTTTTGCATAATATGTGTTCGGAAAAGGGTAGCCGAAGTATGACCATTTCCATAAGAAGACCGGCGAATAAATGATCAGGAATGATCCGACCAACATGAAAATTGGGCGGTATTTTTTTGTTCCGGACAAATAGATGGTAATAAATTCAAATGCAACTGTCACTCCAAAGATAGCCAAACACTCCGGGCGGATAAAGGAAGTGACTGCGAACGCCAGCCCCACAAAATACAGCGGTAATGCGCCGGTCCGATACAAAATGTAGAGAAACACGCACAGGACGAGTGCAAAAGCATACAGTGTCACCTCCAGACCTGTGTTGGCCCAAATCATGAGCCGAGCAGAGAGACCAAGCATAATAACGGCTGTCAAATTCTCAAGCAAATGGTCTTGATTGATTGTTTGGAGGAGAACAAACGTGGTTGCGATCGCAAGCACGGCAAAAACCGCGCAAGTATAAGCGAGAGTCCAAATCGGCTGCACCCCGAGCTTTTCAATCGCAGCAATCATCAAAAGATAAATAAATGAGGTCGATCCCTCCACAGGTTGTTCACCTTGATTCCAGACGATGCCCCAGCCGTTAACAAGATTGTGCGCAAAGCGGAGATGGATATAGGTATCGTCTGCGTACGTGGAGAAATTACCGGTTGGATTTAACCGGCTCGCATTCAAAAAATAAAGCGCAGATACCACAATCAACATTAAGAACAAAACAATCGCCCAACGGCGATCAGTTTTGTTAAAATTGAGATACGAAGAAAAAACCGACATGTATATTCCTAAATTTTTTAAAGCGGGACTGTGTAGTGTTATTACATGTCTACACCACGCTCAGCCACTCCAAAGACATTATACCGTGTAGAAAATGAGCTGCTATTTTGTTATACAGTCTCGAACAGGGAACCCAAAGGCACGTTAATGGTTTCGGGAAAGAATTGGCAGATTACTCTTCCAACATAAAATCCCCGTCCGCCAGCACCCCATCCATAATCACCTTGATCGAATCAGCCGATACCAGCTCGTTCAATCCAAATGACCTCAGCCTGGTCTGCGTGGTTCTCACGGATGGCTCAAGGAATTTCCCAAACGACAGGGATGTTCTGAATAACTGGTAATACAAAAACCTGCGCGCATTGCGTTTGAACTCAAGCGGAACAGCGATCACGTTCACCGCCAAAAATTCCTTCATTTTGCCGCGTACTTCTTCGATCGTGTGCGGAAAGAACACCGTGGGATATTGTGTAAATCTCGCCCTGCCAGCGCATAACACCGCCGCGCCCATGATGGACGCCTCGAGCCCAATCGTCGAGTTATAGACCATTACGAACTTGGATCTTAGAATCAACTCATACGAACTGAGCGATTCCTTCGGGCTGACAAAAACAACATTCGATTCTTTGTCCACACCGCGGCTTGCCACCCAACCCTCGACAGTTTCGCGGCTGGCTTTGCGAACGCGGGTTTCATCAGGATGTGCGCGGATGACGAACAAGGTTTCTGGGTGTAAACGAATTTCCTCCAGCAGCAGATCCAACCAGTCGAACATATCCTCAAAGACCGTGTTGGCGTGCGGCTGGCTGGTATCAAAGATGACGTTGGTAAAGATGGGCACGATCTGCCTGAAGCCTGCCGCCTTTTTTAAGAACGTCTCATCGAGTCCCTTCATGTCCTCCCAGAATTTAATGCCTGCCATTGTGAAGTCGCCCTGGAAACGCTTTGCAAGATACGCATCCAACTTCGCATTCTGTTCATCATTCATCTCGAACGACTCGGGAATTGTGATCGGGTATGCAGTCGCTTCTCCTTCGGTGAAGTACGCGGTCGCAGGCTGCAAGCCAACTTCATGGGTGATGACGCGCAGTCCGCGCTTTTGGGCGACATACCGCGCGGTCGCTTCGGGGAAGAATTGGCCGTTGAAAACAAGAACCGCCCGAGGCTGAGTCTGATCGAGCAGCGCATCAAATTTCTGCGCCACATTCCACGCCGATAAAATATATTCCCGAAACAGATAACGAGTCGATTCATCATCATTCAGATGGTGGACTCTCAAGACCCATCTCAGTCCGGGCAGACACAACGCTCCGAGCGGAACTCCATCCCATTCAAAACGCATCATCTCTTCAACAGGGAGCCTGGTCAATGCCTCAACGAGTTTGTCATCACGCTGATAGTTGAACCAGCTAATGCTGGAAGTTTGATTGTTTGAACGGTTGAACATTGCAACGTTTTTATACAAAACCTTCGACTGCATTACGCACGACTTACACGGCATTTCCTTATGAGGATCATCGCGGTTTGTACCGAGCACACATTTACTCAAACCAGAGTCACACGCAAAGTAAACCACAGGGATGCCCTGTAATCGAAATGCCCATGATGCCAGCAAATGAAATCCGCTGTTCCATGAGAGATCATCAATTCCAGTGGATGCCTTAAAGAAGACAACAGGCGCGCCATTTGGCGGCAGCTCTTTGCGAACCACCTTGCGCGCCACAGATGCGATCTTAAGATTATTGAGCCTGCGGACAAGCCGGCGCTTGATGCGCTGGGTATAAAAGTCTTTTATGCCAGAAATCATTATCAAATCACCTAAAACACATAGAGAAGTAACTTATTGTATACTGAGATTACCAAAACATGGAGGATATTGTGTACACATTAACTGTCACAGCACATGTACTTGAAAACAAAATTGAAATTTTTCTTCAAAAAACTCTGGAGTGCGCTCTTGCCACGCGAAGAGAAAATGGAAATGTGCGGTACGATATTTTGCAAAATGAAGATGACACATCCTGCTTTGTGATCTATGAAGTCTATCGCACAAAGGAAGACTTTTTGCATCATCGGAAAACACCCCATTCTATAAAATGGAAAACAGAGATCGAATCCATCATGACAAAATCAAGGGAAAGGGTCCGTTGTCACAGTATTTATTTCAGTGATTAAGCGGAAAACTTACCAGTCATTATTTTTTTCATACCCGAGTTGTACAAGCAAATTCCCCGCAATGCTCTTGAATAGCAGCTTGTGTTCCTCTGTGAAATACTGCTTCCATCCACCTGTTTTTCCCGATCGGAAGGTATGACTCTTCTTCGGCTGGATGGCATCCACTAAGACAGGCAGCGCCTTTTCACGCGGGGTTGGGATCTTATAACCGGTCCTCTCTACTTCATCCAGCATTGCGTTCAACGTGACATCGCGGTTGTTGATCAATTCTTCAAAGCGAATGCACATTACATCCTTCTGTTCCAGCCATTGAAAGACACCATCATATCTCTGTTTCACGCTGACCATTTTCAACCCGTCTTTATCAATGCCGGTAATTGCAACATTTAATCTCGCGTCAAAATCAGGGAGCGCATTGTAGTAATCGTGCATCCCATGTTCACCGTGCATGTCAGTCGCGAAGAAAACCTGCGAAACGAGCATATCCCTCGGATCACGATAAATGAAATAGTTAACGCGGCCTGGCTGGCATAAAACCGCCACATTCTCAGGCGAAGCCTCGACATAGCCCCAGCCAATCACACCAGACGGGACAGCGCGTAAACTGGCTGCAATACTGTCCGCTGTCCACCGTTCACCGTCTTTTTTGATCGTCCGTACAGGATCCGCATCCACATACTTATATGGCATGATCTGGGTAAAGCCGTTCAGGACTTGCAATAATAAATGCGAGCCGCTCTTCGGTTTGGAGTTCCCAAAGACGGGCGGCGCATCATTAAAAGAAAACCGCTTCCATCGCAGGATGGCTTGAGCGGTCTTGCCCAGCGGGCGGAGCGTGCGGCGAAGTTTTTGAGTAAGTCCCATAATTCAACCGTAAGGGCGGAGCGCGCTCCGCCCTTACGCATTATTTATTCGTTCACAATGCGGCGGAGTTTCTTCATGGAACCCTTTTCAGATTCATACACCTTCTTCACGCCATCACCGAGACCAGCTTCAGTGACACGGATATATTTCACCAGACGTTCAAATCCGCCTGGCTCAACAGACGCGGCCTGATCACTGCCCCACATGGCGCGATCCAACGTAATGTGACGTTCAACAGAGGTTGCGCCAAGAGCGATCGCCACCGCGGAAGGCACCAGCCCGACTTCGTGACCTGAATAGCCGATGGGATTATTCGGGAATTCCCTGCGCAGGGTTTCGATCATACGCAGGTTCAGCTCATCCGGCTCGCATGGATAAGTGCTGGTACAGTGCATGATAACAAGGTTGTCTTCGCCAACCGCATCCACCCCTTTATGAATTTGTTCCATCGTGGACATGCCCGTGGAAATAATAATAGGCTTGCCCGTCTTGCGGACATACTTTAAAAGATTGTGATCGGTCAACGATGCAGACGGAACTTTATACGCGGGAGTATCAAACTTTTGCATGAAATCAACCGAAGGCTCATCCCACACCGAGACCATCCAATCGATTTTCTTTTCCTTGCAATGTCGGTCGATCTCGCGATACTGCTCTTCGTTGAACTCAACTTTATAACGATAATCCAAATAGGTGATGTAGCCCCACGGCGTCTCGCGCATTTGTTTTTGCTGATCTAGCGGCGTACAAACCTCGGGAGTACGCTTCTGGAATTTCACCGCATCCGCGCCAGCGTGAGCAGCGGCGTCAATAATTTTCTTGGCGATATCAAGATCGCCGTTGTGATTAATTCCCACTTCAGCGATCACATACGCAGGATGACCATCACCCATCATTCGGTTTCCAAATTTAATTTCACGAGCCATTTTTAATTCTCCTTTTGAGATAATTGCTTCAAAACAATTTCACATAATTCACGGACCGCACCGTGACCGCCGGTCTTTGTCAACACATGATCAGCCGCGCGGATCACTTCAGGATATGCATCCGCGACCGCCACAGACCAGCCCGCGATCTCAAAACAGGGAAGGTCATTCAGGTCATTGCCAACATAGATGACGTTCTCCGCTTTGACATTTTTCTGCTCGAGGACTTCCCGCATCACACGCCCCTTGTTCTGCATTCCCACATTGTGAATTGCCTCCACGCCCATCTTTTTCGCGCGCGCCATCACAACTGGATTCGGTTCCGAGGAGAGGATCATCACCTCAACACCCAACTCATGCAATTTCTTAATGTGCATACTATCACTGCGGGAAGCCGTGACTGATTCTTTTCCATCCTGATCGGTGATGACAAGGTTATCAGTCACCACACCGTCAAAATCACAGATGATCATTTGGATGGCATCAGGTATCGCGCGACGCGGTTTGCCCGGCGAGATCATTTCCAAGCCGCTATAGACCAACGCTTCGTACTTCGACCAATCAGGCAGGGTATCAATGTCCACCGTGTATTTCGGGTCGATCAATAATGGATAGATCACATCACCAGTCAATGAATTCTTACTGACAATAGTGGAAACACGGATCGCGTCAATGTGACCTGTCTGCCAGTAAACAGGTGGCAGGATCTGCCTCGGCGCGTTATACGGCTCGGCAATCCCCGGTACTTCAAGCAATGGATTCAATGGCTTGCCTTCACCATTGAAACGCCACATTTTGAATGGATTTTGCCCGGCAGGTACCACGCCGCGTACACAATCCGCGTCTTCATGATTCAACAGGATGCGAATGGCATCATCCACCATTGTTTGGGGACGAATGGGAGATGTTGGGCGCAATTGTACAACTATATCAGGGCGATATCCTTCAACCTCTTCCAGCCACTTGAGCGCGTGTTCAAAGACGGGCAGGTCGGTGGTCTTATCCTGGGCAAATTCAGCAGGACGCAGGAAGGGAGTCTCTGCGCCCCACGCACGAGCAACCGCAGCGATCTCTTCATCATCGGTCGAGACAATAACACGGGTCACCAACTGAGATTGTTTGGCGGCGGCAATGCTCCACGCGATCAGCGGATAGCCCGCAAAGCTGCGGATATTTTTGCGCGGAATTCCTTTGGAACCGCCGCGCGCGGGGATAAGGGCAAGGATTTCGGTCATTCATTCTCCGTAGTGGCGCAGTGCTGCGCCACTACCAGGCAGTCCATCCGCCATCGACAATGACGTTATTACCTGTCATATAAGAAGAGGCGTCGGAGGCAAGGAATAACAATGCGCCGTTCATTTCATCCTTCTTGGCCATGCGCCCCAGGATGGTCTTGGCGGAATAATTCTTGACGAAATATTCTTCGTGATTGTTAAACACGCCGCCGGGAGTGAGCGCATTCACGCGGATCTCGGTCTCGGCATAATAGGCGGCGAGATATTTGGTAAATCCCATCACGCCAGCTTTGGTAGTGGTGTAGTAAACGGGTTTGAATGCCACGCGTTTGCCGTCTTTGATATAGATGCGTTGGTCGGGACCGTTCAGTCCATAGGTCGAGCAGATGTTGATGATACTGCCCTTCTTGCCTTGCGCAATCATTTGTTTGACGCAGGCCTGGGTGACAAGAAAGATACCTGTGAGGTTCACATTCAAGGCGGCGTTCCACTGTTCAAGGGGATAATCTTCGAAGGCGCCGGGGGCAATCCCTTTGGATGCAGCCTCGGGGTCGAATTTCGGGTCGAGGGCCGCGCTGTTGACGAGGATGTCAAGACGGCCGAATTGCTTCATCGTTTCAGCAACCAGCTCACGGGTCGATTCAATGCGGGTGACATCGAGCGGGAAAGCGATCGCAGAGTAGCCGGATTCGGTCAGGCGCACGGCTGTCTGGGTGGCGAGTTCCATATTCAGATCGGCCGCGACAACAGCCGCGCCTGCCTCGGCAAGCGATTTACAAAACTCAAATCCCAATTGTCCGCCGCCGCCTGTGACAACGGCCACGCGATCCTTCAAGTTGAATTTATCCAGAACGGTCATGATGTACTCCTCTTACGGAAAGGCTGTATAGATTTTATCGCCATGCGTGTTGTGCGCAAGATATAAGCCATCGGCGAGTTGTATATAAATGGATTGGACATCCTCTTCTTCCGAACCAAACTTGAAGAGGGCGAGCGCAGCGGCACCCGAAAGCACGTCTTGTTGAAGCGCGTCCACACCTTCAACATATCCTTCGCGCGGCAGGTCAGTGACCGGGTCTACGAGATCGGGCAGGACATAATTGGGGCGATCCGTATAAAGGTAAACAGGACCGGGCTGATTGGTATAGATACGTGTTCCTTCAGGGAGCGTGACCAGGAAATCCATGGCCTGCGAATCATACCATTGGAAGGAGGCATAGCCCTGTCCGCCTTTGTGGAGTTTTGCCGCGAGAGCGGCTGTATCGTTAAAGGAAAGTGCAAGAATAATCAATGTTGAAGTAATAACAATACTGCGCCAAATCATTGCGCGTCGCTGCCACAGCCAATATCCCACAAAAACAAGCAGAATGATCAGCGAAATATAAACCGGCGCCAGGATACGGAGTTTAAATTTGGTGCTGGCATCGAACAACATCATCGAAGAGACGATCGAGGCAAGATATCCAAAGATATACAGTCCGCTGGTGAAGGATAAAATTTCTGGTCGTTCGGCAGAAGGATCAAGAAATTTCTTCAAGCCTTTATACAATAACCAAACCAGCAAAACCAATGCGATCAATGATAATAAGGCAACAAAGAAATTGGGAATTTTTATAAGCGCACGCCGCCAGGTTTCAACAGGAATGAAAAATTCGGAGAAATTAAATATAGCGGTATTGATGTTTTCAATTGTGAGCGGATGCCAGACCAGTGTGCGGTTGGTGGCGTTGTCCGCGACAAGTTTATTGCGGATGCTCCAGCCCAGCAGGAATGGAAGAGCGCTGAAAATAAAGATCCCGGCGCTGGTCAGTTTTTGCTTCCAGGCATCCTGCAGCAGGATCAGCGCAACCAGGAATGTGGCAATTAATGCAAGACCGGCATAACGTGTAAGATAAGCAAACGCCGCTAAAACACCAGTTAATACCAGCCAGGAGTTTTGTTTCGTATTAAAGTAATGAAAAAATGCGAGGAATGAGGCAAGACTGAAATAAATATAGAGCGGTTCGCTCATCGCAACAGCATGAGCATTGAGTAATGACGCATTGACCGCAAACAACAACGCCAGCACCAGACCCGCAACCTGCGAGCGGGTCATGCGCCAGCCGAGAATTCCAAGCAAAAACGCATTTCCGCCAAACAGCAGGGCATTGACAAAACGCGTGCCGCGCAATGGGTCAAGTCCGCTGACGCCGATCAACGCAAGGATGGATGAGAACGCTGGAGGAAAGTGAGTAACGGGTTGGTTGGATGCCAGCCAGGCTTCACGATAGCCCTGTCCGCTGAGGATGCTGCGTGCGCCGGCAATATATGCAATCGAGTCGTCTGAAAGCCCGAGTCCCTGCGGTGTGCTGTAAAGAACAGCCCACACTGCGCTCACAGCGATCAAGCTGAGTACTGCAAGGAAAAAAAAATGGGATTTCAAAAAGTGTTTCATTTAAATAAAGCGTAGAGACGCCCCTCGCTCAAGTCCCTCTCTCATCGGGAGAGAAACTTCGGAAGCGTCTCTACGTGAGAATCAATTACGCCTGTTTGGCGATATAACCTTGTTCTTCAAGATATGAAATAACGATATGCGCATTTTCTTCCGCTGATGCGCCAAATCCCTTAAGTGTGATCGCGGGCTCGATCGGCTGTTCGTAGGGATCATCCACGCCGGTGAATCCCATCGGTTTGCCATCGATCATCGCCTGACGCGCCTTGGCATACAAGCCCTTCACATCGCGTTGTTCACAAACCTCAACGGGAGTATCCATGTAAACCTCGATGAAATTCTCGCCAACCATCTTGCGAGCCTCAGCGCGGGTAGCGCGGTAGGGACTGATGGCCGCGCAAATGACTGCGCCGCCCGCGTGGACGATCTCACCGGCTACAAAGCCGATGCGGATGATATTGGTGTCACGGTCTTCCTTGCTAAAACCGAGACCTTTCGAAAGATGCGTGCGGACAACATCGCCGTCCAAGATGGCGATCTCGCGTCCACGCTCAAGCAATAGAGTGGTCACAACTTCGGTGGTCGCGCTCTTGCCTGATCCGCTCAAACCAGTGAACCAGATGCAGAATCCCTGCTTGTGGCGGGGAGGATACATCTCGCGCAGAATCTCGGCGGTCTCGGGGCGGGTGAACCATTCAGGGAGCAGCTTGCCCTTGGCAAGGTAATCATCGCGGACTTGTGTGCCGGAGATATTTGCCACCTTCGCGCCCTTGGGAACATCCTTCTCTTCGACATAGCGATCTTCATCGGGAAGATAGACCAGCATCTCGAACGGAACCATCTTGACTCCAAGCTCCGCTTCGTACTTCTGCATGAGTTCCTGCGCATCATACGGACCGTAGAATGGTTTGCCCGACGAATCATTGCCCGGCCCCGCATGATCGCGGCCAACAATAAAGTGATTAGCGCCATGGTTACGGCGGATGATGGCGTGAAGCAAAGCTTCTTTCGGACCAGCCATGCGCATCGCCAGCGGAAGCAGGCTGAGCATGGTGTCTTTCTTATCGTAGTAGTTATCGACCAATGCCTTGTATGTGCGGACACGGGTGTAATGATCCACATCGCCGGGTTTGGTCATACCAACCACAGGATGTACGATCAACGAGCCTTTGACTTCCGCAGCGGCGCGTTTGGTCAGTTCTTCATGGATGCGGTGCAGGGGATTGCGGGTCTGGAATGCGACCACGTTGTCGTGTCCCATCTCTTCGAGCATGGCACGCACCTGAGCAGGAGTGTGGCGTAAATTCACAAAATCATAATACTTGGGAAGATTTACAACTTTCAATGGACCAGAGATGCAAACTTTGTTCCAGCGTGCCATCTCAGAAACCATCGGGTGCTTGGAATCGGTTGAGCCGTAAGCGTGAGCGGCTTCAGCCTCAGCATCCCAGTGGTAGACCTCATCCAGTGTAATGACCGCGATCAGATCGAAATTTGCGCTGCGCAAGGCCAGTTCTTCACCTACTGTCGGCAGTTCTTTCGGATCAGCTGTCAGGGTGATGGGAAGCGGGAAGAGAGTTCCATCCGCGAGACGCATTTCCTTGAGCACACGGTCATAATCAGCCTTGCCCATGAAAGTCGTCAACGGAGAAAATCCGCCGGTGGCGATCAACTCAAGGTCGCACATGTTGCGCATGGTGATCTTGATGGAAGGCAGTTTCCCGGCGCGGGCGAGCAGCTCTTCACGCTCCTTGCCTTCAACAATCAGATTAACCAATTTGCCGCCATAGGGGGGAATTAATTTTGCTTTTGTCATTTTCACTCCAATATTGTTATGAAGCAACGATCCGTTCTGTACAATCGTTACTGCTAATTTTCAGACAAGCGAAAATTATACTCCAAAATTCAGTCAATGAATTTTGGATTTAAAATTCAGGAAAAACTAGAGCTGCGCCAATTGCCCCGTTTTTTGCGACTCGTGCACAGCAGAGATCAACTTCATGACGCGCACGCCATCCTCCAGAGTACAGGCTGATTCGGCTTCACCGCGCACCACTGCGACGAAATGCTTCATCTGTTCGAGGAACATCACATTGCGCTCCCAATTTTCAGGAAGCGGATACGCCTCCCACTCCCCGCCAGCCTTGATCTCCCTGCCCGTTGAAATCGACAGCGATTCAGCTGAAGCGCGATAGATACGGGTCGCGCCATCTGAAAGATCCCACTTGAGCGTGCCTTTCGTACCAATAATCTCAAAACGATGTGCGGGCGGCTGCTGGTTGAAATCCAAATGCAGATTTCCCAGCGCCCCGCTTTCAAAACGCAGCCCGATCTCGGCTGTATCTTCGACATCCACTTCAAGATCACTTAACTTGCCGGTAAACCCCCAGGCGGATCTAACTTTCCCAACCAGCCACGGGAGATAGTCCAATGAGTGGCATTGGGTCAGCACCACGCCGCCGCCCATATCTGCGCGCGCCGCGTAGCCCTGGCGGTAATCCTCCCACGGGTGCCAGGCGGGCAGGTATTCTCCAAAATGCACATGCGCGGAAATGATCCGCCCGATTTCGCCGTCAGAGATCAACTGCTTCGCGCGCATCAGCCCCGGGTGAAAACGGAATTGAAAGGCGACCAACACTTTTGAACCGCTTTTCTTTACAGCCGATTCGAGTTGACCCAGCCTTTCTGTTGAATTTGAGATCGGCTTTTCAAGCAAGATCGCACAGCCCGCTTCCGCGGCGGGGATGGCAATATCCAAATGCATGGATGTCGGATTCCCCACGATCACAGCATCGGGCTTGTGTTTCTTAAGCGCTGCCGTAAAATCGGTTTCAACGGGAAAACCCGCAAGCTCATCATCGGGCATGGTCGCTTTGCGCGTGCGGAAAAGGACAATATCCTTTTCACCCAACGCGATCAAATTCCGCATGTGACGGCGTCCGATGGAACCCAGACCTGCAATTAAATATTTCATTTTTTCACCAATTCAAATCCTTCTCGTAATTCCATTTGATCAGCATTTCCCCCGCGTCTTCCTTGAAGACGGCTTTATCTTTTTCTGTGAACAAGCGCGACCAGTTCCCGGCATGTCCTTTCGGAAGGAAGGATGCGATGCCTTCATTCCTTTTGGCCTGCCACTCCTCATCGGGATTGGATGACATTTCAGCTTTGATCTTCTCCCCAAGCGCCGCATCGACAGCTTTCACGCCGAGGAAGTCCCACAATTTGCTCATTTCATTAAAAGGAGTTTGCAACAGATCTTCGTAGCGCATACCGAAATAATTGCCGTTGAACAATCTGTGGCCTTCGTCTTCGGTCTCTTTAAGATTCGCGACCCAGCCTTTTGCCACGCGGCGGATGAAGGCCTCGGTGAAAATCGAACGGCGGCCATCTGTGAACGGAGCAGGGTCAACTTTCAGGTCGGCAATGATGCGCTGATCTTCCGCAGTCAGGAACTTGGATTCCTCCACAAAATTTCGGAAGCGTTCCGAGATCAACACATCGCGTCCATCGCGGACGATGTACACCAGTTTTGCATCAGGATAGACCGCATGCATATCACGGACTGCCTGCCCGTGGATCGTGGATGAAGGGCTCTTATCGCCGACGATATTTTTCCCTTCGCGGGCGGCATCACGCTCCAGTATAATATCGGCGGACGCGCGCAGTACCAGCGCGGACAGATCCCCGCCCTGATTCCAACGATTGGATTTGCGAGTCAGCCATTCTTCCGCTTCAGGTGTGTTGACCAGTGACTTGAGCAGCGGCTGGCGTGTGAAAAAATGCGCCTGATAATTGCAATGTACTTCGGGATGCAGGCGCGCAAGACGGGTCAGCAGGGTCGTCCCGGAACGGGCATGACCGAAGATAAAGAATTTCTCGCGCGAAAAGAATTGCTTGATCTCGGCGACTTCCTCAAGCGTTATGGCGGGAATGGGATTGCGTTTATTCTTTCTTGGATCGCCCTTGAGCAGGATACGGGCGGCGGACCTTAAGCGGGAAAGCATGATGAGTGTGTCTCCAAACTATCGTTTCCAATTCAACATGATCAACCCCGCGAGGCAGACAAAAATCCCTGCGATGTTGACCCATGAGATTTTATCCTTAAAAAGAAAAATCGCCACAGGCAGCAGGATCAGCGAGGCGACCACATTCGTCAGCACTGCAGCGATGCCCAAATTCCAGCCAGAGCGGTACACAAGCAGGAAACCGAACTCGATTCCGACGATGGCAACCGCAAGTCCAATGCTGGCCCAGTTGAGTTGTTTGAGTTCTGCCGTGATTCCATTTTTGGCGGGGAAGAAGAAAAAGGTAAGAAGGGTCACGGCAAAAGCAACGGCATACGTCACCAAAAGGGACACAGTGAAATTCACATTCGATGGCGTGCTCTTGGCGACGAAATGATAGAGTGCGCTGGAGCAAATGGCGAGAGTGATCGAGAAGTAAAAGAGGAACATGGGTTTATTCATTTTTACCACGACGTGCCACAAAAGGAGCACAAAGGACCGTTTTTCTTAGCGCTCTTTGCGACCTGTTTTCTCCAACACTTTCAAAATAAATTCTGCTGTTCGTCTACCTGATGTTCCATCTGTAAATGTGATTTCATCTTCGATAAATTTTCTGCGTTCGGGATAATCAAGGGACGGATTTTTCAGGTAGGCATTCAACATGGAACGCAACTCTTTTTCTGTTGTTGCTACCCGCCCCGCCCTAGCATCGCGAAAACGTTTGTGCGTGGGCCAGTTGCCGATCTCTTTCAGCGACAGCGAGAACTTCTTCGGCTTGTTCCATCCACCGGGACATCGATCGTCGCGGCGATCATTGGCGTGTCATGGACAGCGGTCTCGACCAGCATTGTCGAATATACGGTCACCACCACATCCGAATACGCCATCATGGACGACTTCTCGTCCATGTCCTCGCCGCCGTAGTAGCCGAGCGAGCCGCCCAATGCCACAGGCTGGACAACATGCACATGCGGATATTTTTTCTCCAATTCAAAGACCTGCGCGCGTTCGTCTGCAAAGATCTTCGGCTTGTCTTGAAAATGACTGGGATGCAAACGGATCAACAACTGTGAAGGTTCGGCCAGTGAATCGGACGAGACCAGTTTTGCCAGCGCTTCGATGTTCGGGAAGTTCGGCGCAAAATGAACAAAACTGCTGGCGTATGAAATTAACTTGCGCTGCGGGTCAAGCCCGTGCAGTTTGAAATATTCGTCACGCGGCATGAGCCATTGCTTGCGGAAATATCCGTCATACGAAGGGATGCCGCCCACACGCACATGTTCTGGATCCCAATCGGAGCCTTTGACGAGTTCCTCTTTTTGCAATTCTGACCAACAGGTCGCCCACTGCACATCCGCGCCTGAGATATTGTACGAGGATGAATTATCCCAGCCGACAATGACGGTCATGTTCGGGATTCCGCGCCGGGCGGATTCGCGCAGCAGGTAACGGTCCATACGCCAGCCGGGGGTTGAGGCGATAACCAGGTCGGGTTGGTATTTTTTGAATAGGTCTGAGTACAGACCGGGGCTAGGCGTGAAGCGGTTCTGCATCCGCACCAAAAGTTTGCGGGCGAAGGAAAAATTCCGTAGAAGCAGGATCATCAGCGCGGAGGGCATCCAAATACCCAAACGGAATTTCCAGCCGTTCTCGGCCCAGACTTCCCAGATGTGGCTGTCCATGGCTTCAGTGTTGATGCGCCATGAACCGCCGACGCGGCGCAGATAGCCGAGCAGCCACTGAAGGCGCGGGCTGACTTTGCGAGCGTAGTCATTGGCTTGCTTTAGTCGCAAGCCTTCGAAGGTGAGTCCGTGACGAGTGAAACGTGACGCGATCTTTTCTTTGGTGTCATCGTCGGTGAGGACGACGATCTCAACGCCCGCAGCAAGCAGAGTCGGGACGACGTCGCTTTGCAGGAAGTAGATGATTGCCATGCCGTGGTCGGCGGAGATAAAAATACGTTTGGTCATGAAACCTTTTGAAATACCAAGCCCGCGAAGACCGCAAAGAAAAGAATCTTTGCGGTCTTCGCGGTTAGTTTTTAAGAGTAATACCAACTGAAGATCTTGTTATAGACCGCCAACAAAAGCTTCTTGAAAAAACCAATTTCCAATATACGCTTGCCGAAACTCACTCTCTTTTTACTCGTTTCTCGTCCCTTCCCCAACTCCCCGCGCAAATACCCCAGTGTATTGGACATATTCATCGCCAGCGGATCAGAGACCATCAAGCGCAGCAAACCCGCGTCGTTCATGCGCTTGTCCAGCTGGCGGACCTGCCCCATGGGCTTGTCCATGTCAAAGGGCAGGAATTGCTGCAATGTGGATTTATAGGCCGTGAACTGCCAGTGCGACGCACCCGCGAGCGCGGTCACGCCTTTGTATTGGATACGCCAATCTTTTGTCTCGGCATATACTTTTTTATTTTCTTCTTCGGTTTGTCCAAGGGAAAGATTGAATTCAAGGAAGGTTTCCCATGGAATGAATTGACCTTCATCGAGTTGGGAATTTTCTTTCGCCCACTTCAACGTCCCTTCGTAAAATTCTGGCGGTGTGCGGAAGGGACGCGCGGTCACCATGCCGACATTCGGGAAGGTTTCGAGAATTTCCACGGAACGCGAAAGCCAGTTCGGGGAGAACAAAACATCCGCATCGGTGTAGGCAATGATCTCGCCCGGCGCGCCGGCCAGCATCACATTCCACGCGCCGCCCTTGCCCATATTTTTTTCAGAGAGTATCAAATAATGGATCCGTCCCTCCTCTTTTTCTTTTACGAGGAAGTCGCGCACTTCAGGGCAGGAGCCGTTATCGAAAACCATCAGGTCGAACGGCAGACCCGCATCCTTGCGCATGGATTCGAGCGAGACCTTCAGCACTTCCAATGTCTCTGCATAGAATCCACTCAGGAATGGGATGTAATTTAATAACGCAACTGTGATCCGCTCGGGGTGGGCGACATCTTTGACGAACTTGGCGGGGTTTTGGCCTTTTCTCATTGGGGCATCAGTTCCAGGTTTCGGGATTTAGTCGAAGGTCGAACGTCCTGCGACCTTTGACCTTCGACTTTTGACCAAGAATTTACTTAAACAATTTCTTAAATCGCTTCTTCCATCGCTTCGGTCTCACGATATTCTCAAGCGTCTTCTCCGGCAGGAAAGAAAATATAGAACGCAGAAACAACTCAAAGCGGCGTGTGAAGCGCAGCGAAGTCATCTTCGGGCGGACAAGTTTACCACCCTGAGCGAGTTGATGGGTCGCATCGAGGATGGTGTAACGAAACGGCAGATGGCTGTAATCATGATTCTGGTGGATGATCATCACAGACGGTGTGCAATCAATAACAGGCCAGTTCTGCATGCGCGCCTGATAGATCATCCAATTATCCCAGCCTGCCCTGCCGATCGTGAAATTCGGGATGTCTTGATAACAGTCTCTGGGGAACAGGAAAAAATCGCTTCCCGCGGGGCGGTGAAGCTGGTTCTGCTTCCTGACAGATTCACTTAGCCTTGACGCCCACCCTTCGGCAAAGTCCAGCACAGCCGGGATGTCATAATCCCAACGCTGACTCAACAACACAAATTTATCGTTCCACTTTACAGCCTGTTTCGCCGCTTCGAGAAAATCGGGCATGAGGATCATATCCGAGTTGATGATGCAAAGCAGGTCACTGCTGCCATTCTCTCTTGCCAGTTGAACCATGGATGAGATCAACGGTACACCCGTCACGCTTCGTGAAACCTGAGCGATATGCTTGACGCCCAATTCGCGCGCGGCTTCGGGCAGACCTTCTTCTTCGCCAAACAAAATGACTTCAACGTCAGGAAGCAGCGTCCATGACTTGATCGCATTGCGCTGAATAATCGCAATATGCGGATTCGTGAATGGTTTTGGAGCGGAAAATAATGTGATCAGCGGCATGAATAATCGTTTACAAGTTAAAACGTTCCAATAAATTAATGTTTCAAGGCTCTCTTATCTATATCCTTCCACTTCTTATGTTCCACACCCGCATTAATTTTCATCAGCTCCGGGTTATCGTGTACAAGGTCAAGCACTTCTTTCCAGGTGAAATCGTCTCGTCCATCAAAGCGGGCGTACACCTGGCGCATGAATTCAAGGTCTTCCGGAGTATCCACCGTCCATCGATAATCGCCGAAGTCGGTGGTGTTATGGATCAAGGCAATTTTGAACCCGCGCGGGGAAGTGCCAGTCTGCAATTGACGGTTAAAGGTTGTCAGTTGAACATCTTCATAAAAATACGGCATGGCGTGCTCACGATGCTGGGGCTCTTTGGCTTCCTTCCACGCCTTCTGTAATACTTTAAACGTACAAGCTTCAGCATCCAATCCGATGGGATAGACCCGACTCCAAGGCGGAGGCAGACGGTTACATACAAAGTCGTACTCATCTTCAAGCAAGGTATTTACAACCGTATCAATCAATTCAGGATCAATAACAGGGCAATCGGCTGTGATACGGACAACTATGTCCGCTTTGGCTTGCAAAGCGGTTTGATAATAACGATCAAGGACATCGAACAAACTGCCGCGGGTGAAGGGAATGCCACTAAAGTCGCAGTACTCCGCTACGGGGTCGTCTGAGGCGTCTGTCGTCGTGGCAAATATAACTTCATCCAGCGTCTTCGCTCGTGAAGTGCGGGTGAATACGCGGGTCAACATCGGTTGACCCGCAATGTCTGCAAGGATCTTTCCAGGCAGGCGGGAGGAGGACATACGTCCCTGGATGATGGCTACAACTTTTTTCTTCATATTTTGTTGGGGCGGATCGCGATCCGCACTTACGCGTTTTGCGCCTCGGACGGAATCGGTTCAGCAGTGACAAATCCTTTCGCGCGGAATTTTTCGATGTAGTCGCGCACCATCCAGTAATCCAGGCCGACTTGTTCAGCGATCTCAAAGACGGAAAGCCCGCCTTCGAAGCGCATCATGATCTTCTCAATGGCGCGGTTGAGCGCCCAATTCTCGCGCCAATCAACCCACAGGCCGTTTCCGCTGAGAAAAACAGGTCCGCGGAAAGTACGCTTCGGGATGTAATTGCTGGCGTAAATGCGGATGATATGCTCCGCTGTTTCCGCCGCGCCGACCAGCATGTCTTCGTGCATGATATCGAGATTGTCATCACTGGTGTGATATTCATCATAAGGCCAGCGGTTGATCGAGATACACGGCACATTGACGCCCGGTCCATTGATGACACGTTCGTCGTTGGCGGGAGCGGCGGCAAAATCACGCTCCTCATGGGCAGACTTACCGACAATAAAATTTGTAATACGGTCGAGCAGGTGTGTATGCTGGCGGGTGTGATGCCAGGCGATCTTATTTTTATTACCCGTCATTTCCATGAAGATGCCGCCGCGCAAATTGTGAATAATATTTTCGTTGTGCGAGAGGTAAACGATCGTCCCGATGGTTTCGGGGCCAAACCAAAAGCGGACGCTCATTGAACCTGCGGGCAATGGCTTTTCAGCGAGTCGGCGCGCCAGTTCAATAGCGCTGACCACACCCGCACCGTCGTCATTGGCCTGCATGGGATGGCAGGTATGCGCCTGCACAATAATTTCGCCTGCCGAAACGCTCGCTCCACCTTCGGGATGAATGACAGCGGTTGCCATTTTGAATCCCTGTTTGGGATCGGTGACGAATTCAGATCTGATGACCGCACGGTATTTTTTATCGCGCGGTAGTTTATCAAAGATATTCTTTGGTAAGCAGAAGCCCCAATCACGGTCATAATATTTGAAGACCCACGGAATCGTATGCGGACGTTTTTCATTGAAGTACAAATGCGGTTGAAGTTCTTCAAATGAAAGTGTCTTATCAACAGGCAGGGAATAGGAAACAATATAAAGCGGATTATTCTTGAAATCCACCACGCGCTCGCCGCCTTCGATCTCGAGATAGGCTTCATGCACTACATAACGCTCCGGCACATACCATGTCCACGCCTTTTCAAGCGGAGCATACGTCTCGATGGTGTAGTTGGAGGAATCAGGCATGTACGAGCCGATGATATCCAACGTCTTATCATGGTCATCAGATGCCAACGTCCGGTGCAACGGGAAGAATTCAGCCAGAATGGATTTCAGAGATGTGTATGGTTTCATTTTTGTCACCTTGCAGGGCCGCGGAAAAATTCCGCCCTATCAATTACCAATCATAATATTTCGGTTCTTCAATATAGTGCAGTTTCTCGGGGTGTTCGCGCACAATAACGGACATATTATCGTAAAAATCATTCGCGGTCGCAAAGTGGACTTTCGCAGCGCCAACCCGAACTTCCTTGATCACGCCTGCATGAAGCAGGTCATTCATGCCTGGCACAATGTATGTCTTGACACGCTCGTTCTTGCGCACAAACATCGAATATTTTTTGATGCACGGCTCGCGGTCATATCCGACATAGATACCGGAGAATTCCTTGATGCGGCGATAGTCACAACCTGTGTTGAATTCCACATAATGGTGCAGAGAAAACGTGCTGTTGAAATCCAGTCCGATGCTCACGATCGTCCCGTTCGTTTTGTGGAATAATGCAAAAACAGAGTTCGGGCCGTACGCTTCGACATCGTCCGTTTTGGAGAATTCATCCGCACGCGCACCCCAAACGGAAAAACTATAGATGGGATGCGGCGTCCGCTTCGCGTCAGGGCGGATGCGCGCCAGTTCCGTGATCATGCCCATCCTGGATGGAGTTTCCAGCACATCAAAATAATGGGTCTCCGTCCATGATTGAAAATTGAAGGCAGGGAACATCACCGTGCCATTCGTACCAACCAGTTCGCGCATCACGTCAATAACCGTTTCCGCGCCGCCTTCCACCCCCCCGAGCGATTTATACGAAGTATGCACGATGATCGTGTCGCCCTGCTTCACGCTGGTCTGACGAAATCCATCAAGTAATTCCTTATGGTTCAACATATTAATTCCTCTCCATGAGACTTCGATAAGTATTCATCAACACCTCGGCATTCTTTTTCCAATCCGCGCGCATCTCTGCCGACCATCGGCTTGCCCTGCGGATCTGGGAGAGCTTCTCCCTTTGAGAGATGGCCGCGAGAATCTTTTCCGCCAGATGATCCGCATCGCCATCTCGGAACAACCAGCCGTTCTCGTTTTCAACAACCCATTCTTTATTGGCGGGAATATCTGAAACCAGACAAGGCAGTCCGCACGCCAGCGCTTCCATCAGAGAGACAGAAGAACCGTCCACATGCGAAGGTGATATGTAAACATCAGCCATATGATACCAGCGCGGCAGATCGGTCTGCGAGATCTGTCCGCCGAATGTAACACGATCCAGCACACCGCCATTCTGCAATATCTGGCGGATATGTCCGCTCTGGGAACCGCCATTTAGCAGGATCATATCCATACGTTCGTTTTGCTGCGCCGCTTTTACGAATGCGCGCGCGAGCACATCCACGCCATAGCGGGTCTCCCAGGAGCGATTGCAAAAGAGGATGAAGGTCGTAGATTGAAGGTCAAAAGTCTTAGGTTTGAAATGCTCAAGATCAACTCCCCAGGGAAAGATGATCGTTTTCTTTGAATCCATTCCATAAGTAACCGCTTTATCGCGTGTCACATTTGCATCACTTGTAAAAAACCTGGAACGCTTCAACGTGTACCGCGTAACCCATTCCCACCATTTATTGCGGTGGACATCATCCATTAAATCGAATCCCCACGACATGGTCAGGATGGGGCGAAACCCGCTTAACACAGCAATGAACGCGCAGGTTTGAATCGGTCCCGCGTGGATCAGGTCCGGCTTGATCTCTCGGGTCAAACGCCGAAAGTCTAAAGTTAACCTGGCGAGATTGCTCCAGCGGAATGGTTCTCGTCCACCCTTCCAAATAACTTGAGTCACATTTTTAGGCACAGGGCGGGACTCCACCTGTCTTTGATTGCCTTCCAATTGGACAAAAAACACTTCATGCCCGCCGTCTGAAATTGATTTCAAGAAGCGATGATCATGAGTGCAGTAGCCTAGGGAAAAATAAAGAATCATCAACGCTTGCTTTTCATTGCGTAATTCATGCATCGGCCAGGCGTCACTTGCCCCCGTCTGAAAATCCCCGGCTGCGGATTTTCGAACGTTTCTCCGCCCAGATCTGTCCAGCGCAACTCCTTGCCGAGCGGCATATCCGTCAACGCCTTTGTTCCAACGACATTTTGAAGCTGGTCAGGCTTGATCGCGCCCGGTGTAGCAGGGCGCAGCACATCGATCATGTCACGGGTGAACACCTCGCCTGCCTTGATGTCACGCGCCGCGCGCAAGCAGCGGCGCTGTACGATCTGTGTCTCCTGCTCATTTTCTGCGATGAATTTATCAGAGCCCCCAAGCGAGCGCTCGAGCAAACGAGTCTCTTCGACCATCTTCGCCCAATTCTCAGGGTTCATCGCAAACTTATGGTCGGGGCCTTCGCGGTCGTTGCTGTCCGTAAAGTGGCGCTCGATCACGCGCGCGCCCAAAGTCACCGCGCCAAGTACTGGCGCGACTGAATGAGTATGGTCGGATAACCCGAGAATCACATCGGGGAACATCGTCCCAAAAGTTTTTAAGACATTCAAATGCAAGTGGTCATAATTATTGGGACTGGCTGTGTAATTGGTGTTGCACTGCATCAAGACAAGCTGCTTATTGATCTTCAAAGTGGCATGAACAGCCTGCTGCACCTCTCCAATCGTGGATGCACCTGTGGCGACAAAAAACGGCTTGCCCTTGGAGGCCATGCGTTCCAAGGCTTCGATCCAGTCAATTTCGCCGGAGCCAGCCTTGTAAACTTCCACATACTGATCGAGAAAATCGATCGCCTCAAAATCATAGGGGGAGGAGAAATAGTCAATGCCGACTTCGTTACATTCTTCCACGAGAGTCATTGACCACTCAAACGGAATGGACGCCCCTTTGTAAACTTCAAAGACAGATTTTTTCCACGCTGCTTGATGCGAGACCTGCCCGCCATTCATGGATTTGAAGCCGTAATCGGAGACGATCTTCGGCGCGTCAAAATTCTGGAATTTGGCTGCATCTGCGCCGGCCTGCTTGGCAAGGCGAATCAGTTGTTTGGCGCGCTCCATGTCACCATCATGATTGGCGGCAATATCGGCAATGAAATACGTGGGGTGATTTAGTCCAAGTGTGTGTTTTCCGAATTTGATTTCCATACATCCTCCATTTCTATGGATAGCAAAGCGTATCCTGTGGATAAGTTGGCGAAATCTGTGGATAACTGCCTTTCGCCTGTGGGTAAGCCTGTGTAAGGATGGTGGTAAAACCAGCCGCTACACGAGATAACCTTTGATATTTTGTGGAAAACCCTGTTGATATTGGGCGAAAAACTCGCCCAAACCTGTGGAGAACTCAGGGAGAGACTCACCCAGATCTGTGGATAACCTGTGGGTGGAAAGAGCTAAATTGTGGGAACGCCGGGCGGTTAAGTTCGAAGAATTGATGGATTTCGGCTGGATGTCATTTTCATTCAAACCAAATTTACGGGCAATTTCCACACCGAACTGATACTTGCTGATAGGCTGCGTCCCAACCAGGTGATATACGCCGCTCAGTTCTTTTTCAAGCATTTTCGCCAGGGTCCGCGCCGTATGATTGACAAACATCGGACAAAAGGTCACATCCGTAAAACCGCTGATGCTTTTATGATTGACAAGGTTGTGGTGAAAGAACTCGGCCAGACTTCTTTTTCCGCTCAGACTCCAGCCATAAAAATTAACGCGGGCAACCATGGCATTGTTGTTTTCATCCATTACTTTGTATTCGCCGTCTAATTTTGTTTGCGAATAAACCCCTAATGGATTCGGCACGTCATTTTCGGTGTAAAAACCTTCTTTTGTGCCGTCGAAAACAGCGTCTGTTGAAATGTGTGCAAAAGAAATATCTCTTAATTTGCAAGCCTTCGCCATTTGCTTTGGCAGATCGGTGTTCAGGGTGCGGGCAAGGGACGGGTTGGTTTCGCAATCTTCAAGGTTGGCAAGAGCCGCACAGTTGATCACCCAATCAGGGCGCACAGAATCGAGGACCGCGTCCACCACACCCGCATCCAGCAGATCCACCTTCCAGATCTTGAACGGCGCATTCATCAGTTTTCCACGATCCATGCCGACAATTTCAAAATCGTGCATTAACTCATGCGCGAGATTTATGCCAAGCAGACCGCTCACTCCCGGAACAAGAATGCGCCGCATGCCTATCCTTCGAGCTTCCCCTGCGCAAACAATTCTTCGAATGGCGCAATATATTTTTTAATGCCGTCAACATCCAGCCATTCTGAATTGTTATCGCTGGAATATACAAAGCCTTCGTTCAGGGCTTTGCCCTTATCCTTCCAAGAATAACCAAACCAGGTAGCCTCAGCTGGCTGCACAATGAACATCGTATCAACTTCAATGGTGTGCCGAGCTTCATCTTCCGAGATCAGTACTTCATGCAGTTTCTCGCCGGGGCGAATGCCGATAATATCAATTGCCGCATTGGGGGCAACGGCACGCGCGAGATCGACGACCTTCGTGCTGGGAATCTTCGGTATGAAAACTTCGCCGCCTTCCATTTGTTCAATACAGGTGATCACAAAGCGAACACCCTGTTCAAGTGAGAGCCAAAAACGGGTCATGCGGTCATCTGTGACCGTGATCCGGCCGCCTGCGCGTTGATTGAGGAAGAGTGGAACGATCGAGCCGCGCGAGCCGACCACATTCCCGTATCTGACGCACGAAAATCTGGTTGCGGCCCCGCCGGCATAGGCGTTGCTTTGGATCGTCAACTTTTCCCCGGCAAGTTTCGTTGCGCCGTAAAGATTCGCCGGGCTGACGGCTTTGTCGGTGCTGACCATCAACACTTTTTTCACGCCCACATCCAAAGCCGCTTCGACCACATTGGCAGTGCCCATGATATTGGTCTTAATGGCTTCCATCGGATTGTATTCGCAGGCAGGGACCTGCTTCAACGCCGCCGCGTGCACAACAATATCCACGCCATGCATGGCGCGGACAAGACGCTCACGGTCGCGAATATCTCCAATGAAATAACGAAGGCGCGGGTCGTTATATCCGCCCACCTGCATTTCGTGCTGCTTCAATTCGTCGCGGCTGAAGATAATAACCTTCTTCGGCTGCTTTTCTTCCAATAGAATTTTTGTGAATTTCTTGCCGAACGACCCCGTTCCGCCGGTGACAAGAACGACTTGATTTTTCCAGTCCATGAGTTCTCCTTATTATCTATCTGGCGGGTTGGCAACCTGCCAAACATGTCCACGATTTATTTCGATGCCTTGAACAATACTGCAGCTTTCTCAATAAAGATATCGCCGTTCTGTTTCATCGTCTCCAAGAGTTCCCGCTCAATGGATCGGAACATATCCTCCCGAAAGTCTGCAGTGGATGCCATTGAGCGGATGTACGCCATCATCGCTGAAACATCCGTCACTCGCAGATTGTCGAGGTAATGGGACAATTCTACATGCGGAAAAAATTCCTGCATTTGTTCCTTCCCATTTTCGAGCGAGAAAGCCGAAGTAACCATGTATCTTTTGACGCTGCCCGTGCGTTCGAGCAAATCCCACATCTCACGCATATGATTCTTCCCGAGAGTGGAGGCAAACAGGATGCCTTCATCCTTCAAGACCCGCCGCACTTCCTTCAACGCCCGCCTTCGGTCAGGGACATGATAGAGCATGTGGTTGGCAATGACGGCGTCGAAGGTTCCGTCCGCGTAGGGGATGGATTGCGCGTCGATCCTCTCGAACTTGAAACTTCGTCCCGTAATGACCAAATTCCGCCAGGTTGAATCAAGCATTCCATCGGAAAGATCCGAGAGGGTGATGGTCCAGCCTGCGGGAACACGCTGTGAAGTTTCCTTCCACAAGACGCCTGAGCCGCATCCCAATTCCAGGATGTTCGCATTGTCCGGGAGTTGAAGCAATTGATCAAATACCCAGTTGGACCAGCCTTGAGGATTCGTGCTGAATTTTTGATGAAGCATAATCCGCGCATCCAGGTTGGAAGAATCCTTGTATTGACTCTTGACAAGATATTTTGGGTCGGTAAGACTTTGCATATTATTTCTTGATCACGATCAGCGGATACTGCCCGTTCTCGCCAAAGAATTTTGGATATTTTTCTTCCATGCGGTACAACCATTGCAATATTTTCCTGCCGCCGAACCTCTCGTGGATCAAAGTCCGCATGGTCAGTGTGCTGGCCGAACGCCAGGCGATGATCTCAAATGGGATTTCCTTCCCAATTTCACGACGCAGCCAGCGCGCATTTGTTTTTTTCACGAAGGTGGCTTTCTTGTCGTGCGGTTGAGCGCGCATCGGTTTGCCGCGTAATAATCGGCGCAGACGATGCGAGAAAATGATCAGTTTATCCAGCCAGCCCACCAGTGCGGGATTTGTCCAGCCGTTCACGATGGCCGCGCTTCTTCCATCCGCCAGGACGCGGAATAACTCCAAATATGTGCGTTTATGTTCATTGGAAGGCAGGTGATGAATGGTGTGCATGGAGACAATTCCATCAAAGGCTTCCCGTTTAAACGGCAGGTTGGCTATATCACCAACCACAAAGAGACCATGCCCGCCGATCCGTTTTCACGCCTCGCGCAAGGCTTGGATTGATATGTCAAAGCAAACGCGTTTTTCATATCCCTGAGAATAAGTGACATATTCATCATATTGCACAGGACCAGACCCGGCGTCCAGCAGGAATCGTCCATTTGGCGCAATGCCGCGATTGACCCGCATGCGTGTATCATGGACATACTCCTTTACAACAGGGCGCAGATCATCGTAGCGCGCATTTTGATATAAGCCGCCCTCTTCCTGCTGCCAGCCGATATCGTCATAGAATTCGCGTACTTTTTGTTTTGTTTCGTTGGTCATTTTATTATTTCCATGTAAACGGTTCATTTACCAAAAAATCAAAAGTGTCTTTGAATTGAGCAAGACCTTCATCACTCAGAACTTTCTCCAACGGCCAAACTTCAAGATCGTCCCAGAAATTCATCAAGCGCCAGGGGAACGGCCGCGGGTATTCGAAGAAGAAACGATAAGCGTAATTCCACGCGTACTCGGTCTGCTTTTCGTTTAACTGATATGCTGGAATATCCGCCAAAACTTTTTCGAGCATCGCGTAATACTCATCCCACGAATTTGGATCAAGCGTGAAGCCGCGTCCGCGATAATGGGTCTCACCGCAGGAAATAACAGGGCGGCCGTTCATCGCGGTCTCGAGTCCCACGGTCGTGGTATATGCCAGTCCGACATCCGCCACCTCGATCAGGTCATAGGTGTTGATCTTGTCCAATGCGCCGATGACATGAATATGGCTGGGAAGTTCAGGCAGCGCTTCGCGGACAACCATTCCCATGGATTTGGCCTGCGGGACAAGCTTCTCGCCCGGGTGAACGCGAATCACCAATTGAACATCGGTCCGCCCGGCAAAATATTGGACGGTCTTCGTGATCCACTCGGTCATGGAAGCGGCAAAAATGTCGCGGCCAAGGGTAAGGCTGTCGCCAAGAACATTCGCGGCGAGCATCACCACGGGACGGTCATCCAGCTTGAGCGTTTTACGAGTTTCCTGAGCGCCTTGTGAAGAGACATATTGCCAGAGGCGTTTTGATTTGCCCCACACGCGCGCACCGCGGCGGGCATTCTCCAGATCCGCGACACGTTCGAACATCTTCTCAGTGACCGGCAAATGGCAGCGCGCATCCACGATATAGTCGGTATCCTGCTGCATGATGGATGAATTCTGCGCGAGCCAGATCTGTTCACGCTGGTCATTGAATTCATAAGTGACAGCGTCGATCCCCAGGTAACGCGCCACGCGGAAAACCATTCCCATTTCGAGGATCAAGCCGTTTGGAATAAGCACGACATCAGGTTTATTCGATTGCAAATATTCAAAGGCCGCTCTTGCGGCAAATGTGTTTCGCTGGATTCGCAGTTCATATAACGCACGGTCACCGGCGTCATTCATATCCACTTCTTCACGCATCAGGGTGTATTGAACATCCCAAAGGGAAACTTCTTTCACATCCGCCTGGAGCGCAGCGGGAAGAACGGTCACAGGCCGCAGGTCAAGCATTGAATCGTGTTTGACCAAAGGAAACAGTGGAGCCAGTGCATCCTTTGTGTGGAGCACACGCTGGCGCTGTGTAAAACCATCCTTTTCCTTATGCCACTCGGAATAAGGCAGAGTCAACAAAGTGACCTGATGACCAAGCCCGGCCAGTGCCAACCCTAGATACGCAGATTGTTCGATCCAATAGTGAAGTGTGGCAAAGAACAAAACCTGCTTGCCACGCTTTGCTTTTCTTGCAATGGGTTCAACCGTAGTCCGCGCCATCTTCAAAGATCTTTGCAGCCGGTCCAGATTGAAATGATCATTACGGGGACGATTCTTCGACCGAAGAATCCAATCGATTTCGGCAGTGAACGGCAGATCGCCAAGAATTTTTTTGAGGGTTGATTTTGGTGCCACTAGTCCATCTTCTCGATCGCCCAGTTCAAGCGCGGGCGAACCGGGCCAACACGCGGCTCAGGCCAATGTGTACCAGGCGCGCCGGAAATATCCACGTTGAATGCGATCGCGTTCTCATCCATAAAATAACGGCGTACGCCAAACGAACTCGCGTTCACACCGATCGTATATCGACCCTCATTGAACATGTCAGCCGGGATCTCGGCGCGGCTGACGTAGCGGCCAGACTTGCGGGAATCAAACTTCTCGAAAAGATTCGGTTCATCAGTATCGAATGAAGCCAGCACATATTCACCGCGCATGGTGCTGAGATACATGCCAACACGCAGACCTGTGACTGGAGCATCAAGCTGGTATTCAAACTCGACTGTAACAGGTTCGATCGAGCGGACCGTATCCACCACCTTTCCGCTTCGACTCTTAATCTTCAAGCTGATCGGTCTAAACGGAGCGCTCGACACTGGCACATCTTCCACACCCCAATCCCGCTGACCTGCCTGCGCCTGCCCCGATGAAAGATAAAAGTCAACGGCTTCCTGTGTTGGAGCGCGCATGATCATCTGGCCCTTGTTTAAGACAATGGCCTCCTGGGTCAAGCGTAGAATCGCAGACATGTTATGGCTCACGAATAAAACGGTGCGCCCCTGCTGTGCCACATCGCCCATCTTGCCGAGACACTTCTTTTGAAATTCCGCGTCGCCCACAGCCAGCACTTCGTCAACGACAAGGATCTCAGGTTCGAGATGCGCGGCAACCGCAAAGGCCAGGCGCAGATACATCCCGGAAGAATAGCGTTTTACGGGTGTGTCAATATACTGGGTGACTTCAGAAAACTCCACGATCTCATCGAATTTGGCATCGATCTCAGCGCGTCTCATTCCAAGAATGGCACCGTTCATGTAAATATTTTCGCGGCCTGTCAATTCGGGATGAAACCCTGTCCCAACTTCAAGCAGCGACCCAACTCTTCCGCGCACAGAAACCGTCCCCACTGTCGGCTCGGTAACACGCGAAAGGATCTTGAGCAACGTGCTTTTCCCAGCGCCGTTGCGCCCCACAATGCCAAGAACCTTCCCCTCTTCAAGGTCAAAAGAGACATCCTTCAATGCCCAAACATAATTTTGGTTCAGGCGTCTGTCGGACTTTCCGATCATCGCCTTTACCAGACGAACGGGCGCGGCAACTGTATCCACGATCACATCGCGCAGCATGTTATAGCGGAATTTCGATTCCGCCGCGCCGATCTTATATTGCTTGCCGATATTTTTGACTGAGATCGCCGTTGCCATTAGATCGTATCCGCAAAGGTCTTTTCCATACTGCGGAAGTAGAAAAGGCCAGAGACAAAAATTAAGATTGAAATTCCAGCTGAAACCCAAAAGGTGATATCAGGTCCATTTCCAATGCCGAGCAATGCCCAGCGGAAACCATTGACCACACCTGCCATTGGATTGAGGGAATACAGGATCTGCCATTTCGCAGAGATCACAGAGGCAGAATATGCCACGGGAGTGGCAAACAGCCAAAACTGGGTCAGAAACGGGAGAGCCTGGTTCACATCACGATATTGCACATTGATCGCGGAAAGCCAAAGCGCCACGCCAAGCGCAGTCACAATGGCAAGCAGGAGGAAAAAGGGAAGCGTCCACAGTAAATTCCAGGCGGGAGCCACTTGATAGTAAACCATCAAAAAGACCAGAATAACAAATGCGATGGCGAAATCCACCAGTCCCGCAAAGACCGAGGACATGGGCAGGATCAAGCGCGGAAAATAGATCTTCGTCACCATATTGTTGTGCGCCACGAGCGAGCGGCTGCCCTGGTTAAGGGCAACGACGAACAAGCCCCATGGCAATAATGCGGTAAAAGAGAAAACTGGATATGGAATTCCTTCTGTTGGAAGTTTTGCGACTCGATCAAACAGGAAGGTGAAGATCAGCATGGTCATGACAGGCTGGATCACAGCCCATGCCATACCCAAAAGAGTCTGTTTGTATTTCACCTTTACGTCGCGCCAGACCATGAAAAAGATCAACTCACGGTATATCCATAAGTCGCGCAGATTCAACGCAGCCAGACCTTTGGATGGTTTGATGTAAATGGTAGTTGGTTCGTGCTTTGTGATTTCAGTCATAATCTCATTTCCAAGCCTGCAGGTCGAAACGTTTTAACGCTCAAACCTGTAAACCATCTAACGGATCCTGTCTCGGTTGGCTTTGAACCACTCAATGGTACGCTTCATGCCTTCTTCAAAAGAGACTTGCGCGCCCCAGCCAAATAATTCCTTTGCGCGGGAAACATCGAGTCCGCGGCGGGGCTGCCCGTTTGGTTTATCGGTTTGCCAGGCTAGTTTGCCCTGAAAGCCTGTCAATTTGACGATCATCTCAGACAGGTCCTTGATCGATATCTCGTAGCCAGAACCAAGATTGACAGGCAGATCGCCATTGTAATTTTCTGCAGCGGTCACGATACCATCCGCCGCGTCTTCGACATACAGGAATTCACGCGTGGGAGAACCATCACCCCAGACTTGCAATTCCGTGTCGCCGCGCTCGCCCGCCTCCACCGCCTTGCGGATCAAAGCAGGGATAACATGCGAGGTCGCCAGATTAAAGTTGTCACGTGGTCCGTATAAATTGACAGGTAAAAGGAAAATAGCATTGAAACCGTACTGCGCACGATAAGCCTGCGCCTGCACAAGCATCATCTTCTTGGCGAGGCCGTATGGCGCGTTTGTTTCTTCAGGATACCCGATCCACAGGTCGTCTTCCTTGAAGGGAACGGGGGTGAATTTTGGATAGGCGCACACCGTACCGATCGCAACAAATTTGCCGATACCGTTCTTATAGCCCTGATGCATCAACTCAACACCCATCATCAGGTTATCGTAGAAAAAGTCAGCGGGATGCTCGCGGTTCGCGCCGATACCGCCCACATTCGCGGCAAGGTGGATCACGATCACATTCTTTGGATCCGCTCCGGCAAGGGTATCGCTATACATGCGTTTAATATCGTTCGGGTCAACCAGGTTATAGTTTTCGATACGCGGAATGATAATATCCGCCGCGCCGCGCTGTTTTAGTTTTTCAATGACGAACGAGCCCAGAAAACCCGCTCCGCCAGTCACGATCACACGTTTGTTCTGCCAAAAATTTTCTGTCATGAGATTCTCCTTTATATAAACCTGACAGTCTTATGAGTTCGCCTTCCTTAATCAATCAGGCTTCTTTGGAGACCTGTCAGGTTTTCTTTATTGAACAATAAACTGCGCGTTTCTATAGCGATCATCGGTCGGGTCTTTTATTAACCCCGTCTTCAATGCGAACAACACTTCACGGACGCCATCATCCACATCAAGGGTGGTTTCAAAGCCAAGCACACGCTTAATTTTTTCAAAGGAAACCGTAATATCGCGCATGTCACCGCCAAAGGTCAGGTCCTTATATTCCACGACCGTTTCGGGCATGCGTTTCAAAACAAGATTTACAATATCGCTCTTTGTGTAATTCCCATGATCGGTCCCCAAATTAAAAACCTGTCCGCGCACTTTTTCTTTCTCTGCCTCGAGGCCCATCATCACGCCGCGCACCACGTCACGGATATGAACGAAGGAACGCGAGTATCCGCGCTGGTAAATGATCAGCGCGCGTTTTGTGAATGCCTCTAACACGAATTGATTTACGATCAGATCAAATCTTGTGCGCGGTGAAATTCCGTACAAAGTCGCAAAGCGGAACAGCAACGGCGAGCAGGTCGTGTCTTTTTGTGAAAGTAAAAAATCTTCAGCCGCGATCTTTGTCTCGGCATACAGGGATTGCGGATTTAAGGGAGTCTCTTCAGTGACCGGCTGGCCGTCTTCGGACATGCCGTAATTACTGTACGTGGATGCGAACACGAATCTTTCCACGCCCAGATCTGCTGACTGACCAAAGACATTTTTCGTGGCTTCGACATTGTACTTCCAGGATACCTGCTTTCCCACCGCCTGACAGGCGGGGAAACCTACGATCGCGGCAAGGTGTACGACTGAATTGGGCTTCTGCCAATCACGCTTAACCGCATCACGCACAGCGCGCGGCTCGGTCACGTCCGCTTTGACGAAGTGAAAGTTTGGATGATTCAGGAACGGGACAATGCCCTCGCCGCCGAACAGAAGACTGTCCAAGACGGTAACCCTGTAATTGGCGCGCAGCAGCTCCGAGGTCAGGATCGAGCCGATATAGCCTGCTCCGCCTGTGATCAAGACATGACGATCTGTCATTCCAAGCCCTCCAATCGAATCTTATAACCATCCAGCACAAGCGCTGGAACGGATTTATCTGTCACCACCGAAATTCCCTGTTCAAGGCAGGTGAGCTTGCAAATATCTGCGACATCGCCTGAGCCGACGATACGCACGCGGTCAAACCCGGCATGGCGAATTTTCACGACATGGTCCTTCACACGCTGACGGGTGCGGCGATACACAGAAAAAGAACGCTCCACATAATCCACAGCGAGGCGCGCCCGCAAGGCAAGTCCTTCGGGTGTGATGATATATCGCAATTTTTTACGCTCGGCGCGCGAAACTTTTACCGCGCCTTTTGCGATGAGCCGTTTTAAATGCCAGTTGACCGTTCCAACCGCGACCCCGAGCTGGGTGGCAAGTGTGGACTGGTTCACGTTTGGGTCGCTCTCGATCTGCTCAAGCAGGGAGAGTTCGCGGATTTCGTCGTTTGTTGATTCCATAGGTTATATTTTAATTCAAAATTCAGTGACTGAATTATAACAGAATAACAGGAGGTAATTTCATGTTTTCCATGAACGCAGGCGCTTCTCAGGGCAGGCTTGTTTTTAAGCGATAAATATCGTACCCATCAACATCCCCGATACGCACATAATTTTGCTCAATAAAATCAAAGGTATCCTGAAGGTTTGGCGCCAGGACAACCTCCTTGCGCTTTATTTTATATTGCTTGCGGATATCCGGGTCGAGATCCGGGATGCGCTCGCGGTCGGCAGGCTCGATCACATTCACGATCAAGGCAGGCGGATCGTTCGTAAGCTGGGAATAAAATTGGTCCGCCCAATGTTTTCCCAAGGGAGTATCCACATGGATAAGCGGGTATGGCAGAAAAGAAACCGGTGATTCCCTGCCTGACACGAAATTAATGATCGGGCGAAATCCCCAAACCAACACCTTATCATGCGGATCCGTATTCTCCATGATATACAAAGCAACAGGGTCACGATAATCCAGATCAGCATTTGGGTTTGACCATTTATAGGCAAGGACAGTACCGTAATTCTTCCAGGTGGTCATATTGCCGGCAAGCGTCACTGTAATTAACAAGAGAAGGACATAAACTGAATACCTGTCAAAATCCGATCCAAATCGGCGTAAAAACATATACACTGAATAACTACACAACAAGCCGACATATGGAGCCCATCCAATAAAATAGTGCAGGTAATTCCTCCCCGATAACGCGCTCAACAATGCTTCCATCGGCCAGCCGATCAACAAGATCAACAAGAATTTTGCCAGTGGATCGTTGAACCTGCTCTTAAACAATATCCACACAGAGAAAAGATATCCGAGTACAGCAAATAAAATGGTAAGTACGCCAATTGAACGCGCCGCGCTCAATATGCCATCCAAAACGCCGGTCAGATCAAAGCCGTCGCTATATTGGAGGTTAAAAACAAGTACCACATTGATCATTTCAGTCAACGCGCCCTGCGAGTAAAAATAAAAAACAACCGGAATGATAACGATCGCTGCGCCCATCGCATAATACAAAGCCCGTTTGAAAAATAACCGCCATCCCCCTGCACTGATCGCCAGAATAAAATAAGCGCCCGCGGCTGCGATCTGCATACTGACATTATTAGGTCTCAATAGGATATTTAGTCCCAATGAAATACCAACCAGAAAACTGTAGATGTTCCTGTGCGGTTGTTGCAGACTCAGCATAAAGCCCAACACAGCGATGAAACTAAAAAGCAGGGAGTACTCCTCTGAAAAATTCCCACCCTGCAAAACATTCCCAGCCGCGCTGATCCAGATCAATGTCCCAGCCAATGCAGGAATCACGCCCATCAAACGCTTGATCACAAGATAGCCAATGACGCCAGAGATAAAAAAGAACAGGAATTCCACAAGCCAGCCACCCCAGCGGGATCCGTCAGAGAAAGCCAGTCCAAGCGCGTTGAGATAAAAAACCAGGGGACCTTTATTTTCCCAGACCGCCAGATAGGGGATCTTGCCTTTCAAAATGAGCGAAGCAACATACAGAAAGATCCCGCCGTCGCGGCCCGGATACGAAATAAAGGGATTGGAGAGTATCCCCATAGCCAGAAATCCCATCCAAATCAACGTGACGATCTTCCCTGGGAACAGGGAATGAAAAAAATAAAATTTTTGATTTTGCATCTACAATACCTGATATCTTAACGTCATGGAATACTACAGGGAAAAACCAATTATAATCTCGACGGCAAAATCAAAGGATGTTCATGGAAACCTATCAAAACACACGTCAATCTCACTGGGATGCGGTCGCGCGCAAACGCGATACCTGGCGCGGTATGGGGAGCTGGTATCACCGCCGCCTGATCGAAATATATCAATTTCTCGTCAGCCCGAATCAACGAGTGCTGGAAATCGGATGCGGGACGGGAAGTTTGCTTGCGCGCCTGAAACCTTCACGCGGTGTCGGCATTGATTTCTCTGCCGACATGATCGAGCGCGCAAAATTACGACACCCTGAACTAGAGTACCATCAAATGGATGCCCATGACCTATCCGGCATTGACGGTCCATTTGACGTCATCATCCTTTCCGACACAGTCAATGACCTGTGGGATGTACAGCGCGCCCTCGAACAAACAAAAAGATTGTGCACACCGCATACGCGGCTGATCTTGAACTTCTACAATCATCTCTGGCAGATCCCTCTTACGATTGCGCAAACATTGAACCTCGCAGCGCCAATGCTCCATCAAAACTGGCTGACCCCTGAAGATGTCAATAACATGCTTCACTTGGCCGGCTTTGAAAGTATTCGATCCTCGCAGGAAATTCTATGGCCGCTGCCCCTGGGCGGATTCGCGAACCGTTATCTCGTAAAACTCTGGCCGTTCCATAATTTAGCGCTTTCAAATTTTGTGATCGCGCGCCCCGCGCCGCAACCAGCACGCGCCGCCAGCGTATCTGTAGTGATCGCTGCACGAAATGAAGCTGGTAATATCAAATCCATTTTTGAGCGTGTACCCACAATGGGAAGCGGAACCGAAATCGTCTTCGTGGAAGGACATTCACGCGACAACACCTATGAAGCTATTGAAGGGGAAATGCCGCTTCACCCCTCCACCCCGAGCCTGCTCTTCCGTCAACCAGGCATAGGCAAAGCTGATGCGATCCGCCTCGGCTTCGAAAAGTCCACCGGCGACATCCTCATGATCCTTGACGCCGACCTGACCGTCCCACCCGAAGACCTGCCGCGATTTTATGACGCCATCGTTTCCGGCAAAGGTGAATTTATCAACGGCGTGCGTTTGGTTTATCCAATGGAAAAGGAAGCCATGCGCACACTGAACTTTATCGGCAACAAATTATTCAGCATGGCTTTTTCGTGGCTGCTGGGCCAGCCGATTAAGGACACCTTGTGCGGCACAAAAGTCATGTGGCGCGAAGATTACGACAAGATCTCAGCCAACCGTTCCTATTTTGGAGATTTCGATCCATTCGGCGATTTTGACTTGATCTTCGGCGCAGCAAAGTTAAATCGAAGGATCGTAGACCTCCCCATCCGCTATCGCGAACGCACGTATGGCACCACCAACATCTCACGCTGGAAACATGGGGTACTGCTGCTAAGAATGGTGGCCTTTGCTGCGAGAAGAATAAAATTCATCTGATGAAATAAAAATTGCATTCAAATGAATGCAATTTTTATTTACTTTTCCAGGCACAGTGATGGATCCCAAGATCCTGACATATAGAATTTCTCACGACCTTGCTGTTTGACATAAATAAACCACAATTCACCGTCCAAGCCGTACACCAAGATCACATCAGATGCGTGAGGAAAAAATTGCGGTGATTCGGTCATCGGGAAGATGATGCGTGAACTTCTTCTGTTCGCGATAAGGTCAAAGACCAGCCTGCCTTCATCCACAGCCTTGTAACCTACTTTATCCGTTATTTTTTCGCCTTCACCAGCGCCATAGTAACGCGGATAGACAGCCATACCTTGTGTAAAACTTAATACAGCCGCATCGTTAAGATGTGTAAAACAAGTTAAATCGAAGTCAGCCTGCCGCAACGCAGAAGAATCTATCAGCTGGCGCGCCAGGACCGCGCCAGAAAGAGGCGGGTATTTATCTGGAAAGACCGTTTCACTAAGCGGCAGCGCGGAACCAATTCCAAAAAATAAGAGGCCAAAAACAACATATCGCCGCCAATTGCCATCTGCTGATGGCAATATCAGCAAAAACGGATTGGATCTTACCCAATCAACCACTGCGGCGCGCTTTCCATTAAGCGCAAAAAGAAAACCGCCAATTAATGTAAACATGCCGATCATGTAATATAGATAGACCGACCAATCCATAGATAGCATAAATCGTTGGCCTGAGAGCAGCGCAAGTGATGTCCACAAGTTATAAATAAGATTAAGCGCCAGGGGCATCAGTCCAAGCCAGCCGTTTCTTTGAATGGCGGTTGTCACCCCAAGCCCAAAGAGAAAGACATAAAACACCAGCAAAAGGGATTGAGGAGCGGTTGGCTGTCCCTCCCATTTTTCCCAAAATGCATCGGTCGGAACATATATATCCGTGTAACTTTTTATTTCATTTCTAAGCGGGAACAAAAGAATATTATTGACAGCATGATTTAGAAAAAAGTTGGATACCCCCCAAACCGCCCGCGATGGATTGACGGACATCGCGTCCTTTGCCATCTTGATCAAACGCTGGTTATAGTCCACGCTCGACTCGCCTGGACCCGGCATCACATTCGGTTCGAGCCCGTTCAAGCGGCTATAACGTAATGCAAGGTTGATGGTCTGATATTCGGGACTATCAAAAATCAATTCTCCAGTCACCTGCCAGTTATGCCAAAACCAGGGACCGATAACAAGGGTTAGGGAAACCAGCATAAACAACATACTTTTCATGAAAGGTTTAATCTTCCCTTTCCCTGCCAAAAACCCGAAAAGGATGATCACCGGCAGAACGACCACAGACTGCGTGCGAATCAGCATCACCGCGCCCAAAACTCCACCCATTAAAAAGCCCTTAAAAGCAGGGAAACCCGACCTGATCCAATGCATCCCAATGAATAAAAACAAGATCAACAGCATCGCTGTTGGAATCTCGGAGAGAAACACCTTGGAGTAACTCAGGTTCCCAGTGTAGGGAGAAACGAGATTAGAAGTAAAGTCACGAAATATTGCCAGGAATGCGACTGCAACACCGACGGGATGTCCAAAGAACTCCCGTCCAAATAAATAGAGAAGCACTGGGAACATGGCAAAAACGAGGGTTTGAATAAAAACCATCATGTGATAATCCTGTCCGGCCAATAAGTGCAAGGCCGCCAGAAAGACCACATACAGCGGGCGTGGAGGAATCCGGTCAGCTCCGAAACCTTGCCCGATCAGGATGGATTGGGCAAATTCATCATAGACCTGAGAATCGATAAAAGGATAAATCTCAAAATTGGGTTCGCGAGGCGTGAGTGCTGATGCGCTTGGAATCACAGGCTGGCTCAACCAGATTACAGCTGCGGCCAACCATACTGCAACGCAAATCCACAACTCGAGCCGGGGGATTTCGTTCAATTTCCATTTCGACTCGGCCAGAAATATGGCAAGGCAAAAAACGCAAACCAGCAGGATCTGCCATTCAAGCAATGCAACGGCAGGGAGTCCGCGCTGCCAGTCTCCCTTATAGCCTGAGACAATTCCCAACCCGGTCGCAGAAACAATTGCAGCGCCCCCCCCCAACAGAAAAAACACCACAAGGGCCGTAAAAATAAATTTTCCAGCCCGCCCTGTATATTCAAGATTTCCGCTCAGATTAACAAAAAAGACCAGAAAAACAATTTCAAAGGAAACATATCCCATCAGGTCAAGAGCAGGTGTGAGCAGGCCGATATATCCGCCGATCGTTTGACTGAGCGGTTCTGTCAGCAGTTCCTGAAATACCCACAAACAAATTCGAAGAAAAAGCAGGGACGCCGCCACGGTCAACAGAATGTCTTTTGTTAACGGCCTGTCAAGAATGTTCTTCCATTTCCTCCACACCACCAAATCCTTGTAAGCAGAGGCGATCAACATGAAACCAAACAAGATCCACACGATGAAAAGCGCGCGAATGAAAAAAAATGGCAAGGAATTTTCATGTACTGTGATCGCCTGAAATTGAAGGAAAGCGATCACACCATGTAATATCCAGATAAAAAATAAAGTAATCCATTTAATTTGACTGGAGAGTTTTCTTAAAATAGATCTCATTATCAGAACATTGTACAGGAAAAAAAGTATTCTGTCATGACACCTGGATTAAGAGGTAAAATTCGACAACTAAATCAACGAGAAGGATCTTATATGTCTGCAAAGTTAAAATTGTTACCCGCTGAACAGTATAAAGGCGTCAATCAATATGACCCAATCAAATATTATTACTGGCCTGTCTTCGGCCGCATGTATCGCCGCCGGGTTGAATTGGCGCTGGAGCAATGTTCGGGCGGCGAACGTGTCCTGGAAGTTGGTTTTGGAACTGGATTGGCATTCCCGAACCTGCACGACAATTACACGGAGATCCACGGCATTGACCTGACCGCGGATATTGACGCCGTTAAATCTGTTTTTGAGCCGATGAACATTCCGCTTTTCCTTAAAAAAGGCGATGTTTTGAATATGCCATATGAAGATAATTTTTTTGACACGGTACTACTGGTCAGCATATTGGAGCACTTAAAACCCCTTGAACTGGAGCAGGCGTTCGTTGAGGTTCGACGCGTGCTCAAGCCGGGCGGGCAGATGGTTTACGGCACACCGGTTGAAAAGCCGTTCATGGTATTCATGTTTCGTATGCTGGGACATGATATCCGTGACGAACATTTTTCAACTGAAGAGGAAATCGCCGCCGCAGCTCACAGAATTTTTTCAAAAGGGCATGTGACCGGAATGAAAAGTACACCACCCATTGCAGGGACAGTGTACACGGTAGGAAATTTCATCAAATGAAAGTCAGCGACCGCATGGGTGCGGCCGCTGATTTTTAATGCACACGTTCGTAAATACGAATTTCCGGATTAACGGCTGTCACAGTCAACTGCGGCAAGTATGGCGGCAGGGAATAGGTAAACTCCTCCATCAAACGGAATGATGTAATTTCACCCGAAAGCAACCTCTTGAAGAAATCACATTCGACCGGATTTGTAATACAAATTGAGTCAGTGTAAAGCCTTGAATATGTAAACGAGTCAACAACAAAATAATCAACATTTCTATCCAGCAGACCCTGCTCACCTTGATTGTATTCAAACCGTCCACCGGTAGGCACGATGTCATCCGGATATTTAATGAAGTAGATCGGGTAGTTACGAGCCGCGCCATAAAACTGCTTCTTATTCACAATCGGCGGGTACAAAGTATATTCAATGGTTTTCTTAAATCCGCGAAGCGATGAAATATATTCGCTGGCAGGCATACGCGCATCATTTACGAAAAGCAGGGTGGTGCTGACCAAACGCAGCATGGAATAGGAAATTCCCAAAACAAGAAGAATGGCCATAACCGATGGGATAAATTTCCATTTCTTATTCCGCGCCAGGTCAATCACTTCATTCATAAACAACGCGCCAAGAATGGACAGGAAAGGCACAAAGGGGATGAAGTAGCGCGGAATGTAATTAATGGACACCATGAACGGCAGATCAAAAATAAGGATGGCGGTAACCAGAATAACGACGGCTTGAATCCGCTTTTCATCCGCCTGGATCTTTACAAACCATATCAAGATCAGGCGCGCGGCGAACCAGATAAAGCTAAGGATAAAAAGATAATAAGCGAAGGTACCTACAGCAGATTCAAAAACGCTCCACTGGCCATATAGCCCGATCGAACTTCCGGAATTAAATCCATATTGCGGATACCGTTGAAGCGCAGGAATGACATTTTTAAAATAAGATAGAAAATACAGGGCTTTGGGAGTCCCAACGACGTATCCTGCAAAGCTAAGCGCGCCGCCGATCAACGCCATCACAAAAGATCGAAACCAATTCTTTCGCAGATCACCCCAGTTCATAACGATCATCACAAATAAAGGCACAAGCAAAAGACTCCCGCCCGTATATTTACTGGACGCGGCAAGCCCTACGGAAAAAAAGGAGGCGTAAATCCAAAAACGCAACTTGGTAAATTGATATTTTATTGAAAAATAAATACAAAGAATGGCGAAGAATTGCAAGTACAGGTCATTGTGCGCAAAACGGGCGTTTGTAACCGCCACAGCACTGGCAATATATAACAAACCAGCCAGCGCAGAGGTTGGCATATTTACACCGATCGTACGCGCCAAATAATAAATGAGAACACCGCTTACTGCCCCCAACAAAGCCGAAAAACTACGCGCCGCAATGATAAATATCGAACTTGAATATCCCATTCCATAAACGAGCTTGCCTATCCCAAACATCACATATTTTGGCAAAGACGGGTAATTAAAATCAGGCTCTGTCTCATCAAAGACCATTTCGCCCTGCAAGGCGCTCTCCACGCGCCAAACAAGTTCATCCGGATTCCAAAGCGCTGGCGTGCCCCAGCTAATGCCTGGAAGGGAGAATCCAAGGAAAAGCAGGAATATACCTGCTGGCAATAAAATGTCATTTCGAAAAATAAAATCCCTAATTCTTTGAACCATTTCACTCTCTCCAACGCAAATCATTTCCGAGGAAAACAAGTTAAACCACGCCATGGAGAAGTCGTAACAAAAGAAGGCTGATCTTTTATTTTTACAGCCAAAGCACGAATGCCGCCACTCGTCTCGCAACCGAGGACAAAAACATCAGATGCATGCGGAAAATAATCCGGCGGCAAATCCATGGGAAGAAAGACCAGAGCACCTTTCTGGCCGATCAAAGTAAAGTGCAGACGGTTGAAATCACGGGCTAAATATGTAGCCGATTGTTGATCTCCCCAAAAATCACCAGCTTTATAAAACGATGGGTACAGCGCGCGGCCAGTCAAAATCTTCGCGTCGGACTCTGTTTCAAGGAAGCCCTTTAACTCCTCAAGCGTGACCACATTCTCATTCAAGACCATCGGTCCATCCGCCATAAATCGAGAGGCCATTTGATCAGGCGATAGATCAACAAAATGCCTCGGAACGATTTTCTCGGTCAGAGGCAAAGCCAGACCCATGATCAAGAATAAGGCAAAATAAAGCAATACTTTACTGGGAGTTTCTGCCAAATCTTCGGCGGGGCTTTCGTTCAGATCCCGGTTCACATCAAGCGATAAAGTTTTGATTCCAATCATTGACGACAATATAATTGTGAGGTGGATCAAACCAACACAAAAATAAAGCAGGAAAATCCAGTCCACTGGCAGAACAAACCGCCACCCGGAAATCCGGGCAAGGGACATGCTAAAGTTATAAGTAAAATGAATGAAAAGGGGCAACAATCCAAGAAAGCCATACCCTTGGAATGCCGCGCCAATGCCCAAAGAGATTAGGCCAAGGGTAACAAGGAAAATCAAAATAGTACCCGCCCTCAGGTCAATCAATGGGTCGCTCCAAACTCTCATTTCGGAAACATAGGAACGCGGATCGTACAACTTAAGCGACATCGGCAGATACATAACAGAATCCAATTCGTTACGAACAAAATAGGACGCATAGATACGTGTCAGTTCCGCCGGATGATCAATCACATACTGAATAATCTGGCTTCTGATCCGACGAGAGTATTCATCAGGAGATTCTCCGGGAAGAACATCCACCGTATCAGATGGCTCTGTGTACGCACCGGCATACCAGGATATATAGAATTCCGAACTCTCAATTGCGGGTTTTCCATTTACCTGATCGTTTCTCCAAACCCATGGGAAAACCACCGCGGCGAACCCCAAAACAAAAACCAGACTGCGCTGAATCCCTCGTTTTAATTGAAACCCACCTGAAAAGAACAAGCCAATCAGCAATGCGGGAATGATGAACTGCGCCTGATGGCTGCGCACAAGCATCACCAATCCAAATGAAGCCCCGGCGACAATCCCAAGGTGCCATGTCGTGGAAGATCGTTTGAGCCACTTAATCAAAACATAGGTCATTAATAGCATCAAGGCCATGGTAGGCACATCAGACATTAACAATTTTGAGTGAGAAACTTCAATTACATTGGTTAACTCAATGGAATTCTTTTCCCTAAAGATGAGCAATATTGCGGTGACCAACCCGGCGGGACGTCCACCAATCTGGGACGTCAAGAGGTAAGCCAGTGCAGGTATAACCGCAAGAAACAGGATCTGAAAAGAAATCACAGTATCATATTTTTGCCCACCAATCACATGCAGGAAAGCAAGAAAAAAAACATAAAGCGGACGTAATATGATCTTATTGTTCTGATCTGCACCAATGATCAAGTTTTGTGCCGACTGATCATAAAGCGCAGCATCCGAATACGGATAATATTCAAAGTTGGGCGGAGTGGGAGACGGATTGAAATAACTTTCCTCCCGCATGGGTTCTCCCCACCAGACAAGAAAAGCCCCAATCCATAACACCAAACAAATGAACAAATCCAAACGGATGTGAGGCAGCCAGTTCTTGAGCCGCATCCCCGCCGAATCACGAGCGAAATTACCCCAAAAGATCAATAGCAGACCGAAAAGCCATGCCACAAAAAGTTGTGAGAATAAGACAGGGGTGCCAGGGGCGTGCCAGCCATAAAGCTCGGGCTGTAATCCTATGCGAGTCCGGACCACCCACGACAAAAACAATACTAAAAAACCACTGATGATGCCGGTGGTTATGAAAAGCTTCTTCCAAGCAAACAAAATTCGCCAATTTAATTTATTTCCGCGCCAGAGAAAAACGCCAACGTGAGTCTGGATGCCCAGGATTATCCCAAAATGAATAAAGGGAAAGATGCGTTCAATCGGAATGCCATATTCCAATATTCTGTCTGACGGCGCAAGGAGCAAAACTGCGCCCAAGAAAACCAAAATCGCGGTAAAGAGATTCAGAACATATCGTCTGAAAGGTGTACTTGAAATATTATCAATATGAAAAATCAATCTATTCAAAAAAAGTTCAGAGAAGCTGCTTCTTAAAAACAATGAACCAAAGAGTACAAAAAGAATAAAGGTCAAGCCCACCATGGCAAGGCGGAATAAGGAGTATCCCAGGAATACGGCATTCTTTAAGTCAGAAGAGACCGAGGATAAATAATAAAAAACAACCGCGCTTTCAAGCGCGTTTATCAAAAAGAAGGTTTTTATGAATAGTGGTTTTGATCTAAACTGCATAACAATCCGCTTCTTACTTTAAAGTGGGTTCCCTACGGAAGCTGCTCAGAGCAATCAAGCTGTCCATCTTTCGGGACAAGCAATTGTACGCCGACTTCTTTCAGGGTGGTTTTCTCATCATAATAGCATAGGATCGGATTCGCGACCCACATCACCCAGGCATTGTTCTCTTCGCCAAACTGAAAAGAATCATCCTTGACCGGTGTACGCAATAATTCACTGATAATTAAAACAAACCTATGCGCGGCGAGGTCGCTATAAAACGGCTCGAAATATGCGCTGTTTGAACTTAATGCCTCATTCATCAAAACTTTTTTCTCATATTCAGGGACCAGGGGGATCTTCGTGACGAAACCAAATGTCAACAATTGCCTTTGATCGATAAATAGAATATCGCCCTTTTGCCGGGCCAGCGAGATTTCTTCTTCAATTGTTTCAAGTGCTGTATCAATTTTTTCCTGAGAGGGCAGCAACTCGAGTGATTTTTCATCGGGAGCATCTGTCAAGGTCACAAGCGCCATGGATTTTTCGCCATAATTATATGAACGCATTTGACGCCAGGGTCCAAGAGCAGGGAGGATTAGGGATAGGATCACAACCGCTTTGATCCAATACGGCAGTTGATCGCCATCCAAGATCAGTTCCCGGCCGCCATTGAACCAGGCGATCACAGCAGTAAACATCAAGCCGATCAGGAACATATCCATATTGTGCAAATCCCCACCGCCGCCTATCTTTGTACTGGCGACCAATCCCACAGCAAGAAACGCCAGTAATGAGGCAAATATGGCAAGTTTCTGCCATATACTCAACAGCCATTTTTTGTTTATTGCAAGCCATATTAGAATTATCAGCAAGGGTCCTACTGCGATCAGCAACCCGAGTAAAATCCCATTGCCATACGTTGAGTTGGGAAGGAGTCGGTACCAGAGAAGCGGTTGATGGGTAACTTCACTGGTGATCGTCTGCATATTGTTTCCCGCACTGGCAATTTGCCCTCCAATATCTGCCATATCCATGTTCTTTTCAAACAGGGGCATGATCTTAGGCAACAGAAAGCCTCCGAAGAATCCCGCAAAGCCCAAAGAGATGGCACGCACCCAGTGTTTGGCGGCCAGTTTCCCGTTAAGAAGAGCCGCACCGGACAATTCCAACATGCCGATCCAAATTCCCGGGGCAAACATCCATGTGAACCGGCTGGCCTGCGCGGCGTATCCGGCATAAATAATTAATGGTATGGAAATCCATAAGGGTTTCCGCCAAAGCAAGGCGGTCAATGCGGCGCACAAAACGAGAGGCGAATAGATTGGTCCTTGTTTCAGAAATAGAAATACCCACAGAATGGTCAACAACCAGGTATATTTATTCCGTGCTGATTTGCTGAAGGAGGCAAGGCCGACAAAAAAATACGGAAGGATCTGGGTTAACCCAACCCAAAACCGCTCCATTCCTATTGTTAGATCAGGGATGATAAAGGGCAAACCTCCAACCAACAGCCTGCTTCTATCTGACAATACTGGAATACTACGATCAACGGGATAATCGTATAATGCGCGGCCGAACACCGTCGAATAATCCCAAAGACGATTACCTTCAGACCAGCCTAACGAAAATGGATAATTACTTGCCCCGCTTAATGAAGCCGCGATCGAAAAAGCGCTGCCAGTCAGAATGAGCGCGGCAAGAAATTCCCTCCACCCGATCAGCGAATTGCCTTTGGTAAAAATTCCGGCAATAATAAATACCACTGTGCCCCATATCAAAGCACGAATATATAATCCTTGAAAAACAATACCCCACATTGAATATTGTAAAAACCATACCGGAAAAACAAGCAGCGCCACAGCGAACAGCCAGCGCAGGAAAAATATCCGGTCTCGAATCACGGCCACCCGCATTGAAAAAACCATGAATTTCTCAGGCCTCCAAATCAAGAACATGATGCCCAAGAACAGGGCAACGCAGAAAAAGACAAACACAATGAATAATATAAACCACTTCAGGGAATATTCGCCCAGCCAAACGCCCGTGCCCCAGGCGACATTATAGAATTCTAGACACGCGCCATACAATAATATTGCGGTGCCTAGAACAGCTAAAATATTCCCAAGCTGTTTATTCTTACGATCCAACTTCAAATCTCTTCAACTCCGAGTCACTTATTTTCATTCAAACAGTTTAACATGAGATCAAGATACTGCTGGCACATGCGGTCAACGGTATAAAAACGGGAAATATGCTGCCGCGCCGCCATTCCCATTTTGGTTCGGGTTTCAGGGTCACGCAGTAATTGTAATATAGCCTCTGCCAGTGCCGCCGGGTTCTCAACCGGCACAAATAAACCATGCACACCTTCCACGAGCACTTCATCCACCCCTTCGACCTTTGTGGCAACACATGGCAACCCCGCGCTCATCGCCTCCAGAAGCGCAATGGGCAGCCCTTCCCAACGGGAAGGCAAAACAAAAATATCTGCGCCCGCGAGGTAACTGGCAACATGATCTGATTTTCCCAATAATTTTACTGAGTGTGATAGACCGAGTCCTTCGATCTGCGACTGCAGATCCGCCCGCAAAACACCCTCTCCGCAAATTAAAACTTTTGCTTTTGGAAATTCCTTCAATACTGCAGGCGTACTTGCGACTAGAACTTGATGGGCTTTTTGATAAACAAGGCGCCCGACAGCCAATAATATGAGATCATCCGCATCCATCCCCGCTTCTTTTCGAACCTCGAGCCTGCTTCGGCTTTCGAGCGGCTGCGGGACAATCCCATTCTGAATAACCAGAATTCTCTCTGCCTGGACTCCTTCGCTCAAAGCAACTTCATATGTTTTTTGGGAAACGGTCACAAGTTTATGCGCGATATTGTGATTGATCATCCATGAATGGGCAAGTTCACGCCAGCGTGAAAAACCTTCGATCACACCATGATGGGTGGCGATCCGCACAGGGACGCGCGCCAGCCACGCAATCGGAAGCGCGGTCAGATTGCTGTCATGCGTAAAAGTTTCGATGACATCAAATTTTTCGCGGCGAAGGAAACTCCAAAGCGAGAATAGTCCATTTACAAAGAGGGCCAAATTCTTTATGCCCTGGCCATATCCAAGAAACGCCTTTAAGTTGATGATCGGGACAGGTGAAAGAGCCTGCCATTTTTCATGCAGACCTTCCTTGTCATACAAAAATATGACGGATACTTTATGGCCCCGCTCATGGAACCAGCGCGCCTGATCGAGCAGCACCTTTTGCGCGCCGCCTGTCGCCATTTGCGTGCCGAGTAGAAGAATTTTCATGATTTAATGGAGTCATCCAGAATTTTTTGGAAGAAGGTTAAACGGGATTGTTCTTTTTTCTGCTGGTCAAGATATGGAAAGACCTTTTCAACATCCACCCGCCTCCCCAGCATGTCATAAGCGAACTTGCGGATGCGTTCATAATTTTCTCAACAAATTATCTTCAGTGTTTGGAATTTGCAGGATGGTCTCAAGATCAACTTGACAGATCAGTATCGTGATAGGCAAGAATCAGTGGAACACCTAAGGCCAGCGCTTCCCGGACTTTGAAGTACCAGGCTTCTTCCATGTTGTTACGATGAATGGCCAATGTCCCGCAGGCGACATCTGTGTTCAAAGTGATTTCGCGCAGTTTATCCTGATTAAAAAGCCATGCAAACGCGCGTTTGCAGGAATGCAATCTCAACATCCTTTTGAATATCCAACGATGTTCATAAGGAGATCCGGATTTTTCCTGGCGAAATTGATCAACTTATCAACGCCATGCCAGTCCATGCCGGGGAGACCAACCATGGTGATCACCGGGAACTTGTTATTGTCGGTGGAAGAAGCTCTCGGTATGCTTATATCAATGCCATTCGAGACCACAATAAAGGGTTTGTTATATCTGGCCGGGAAGGCGCGGGTCAATTCATGGGTGGGGGGAATGATTCCAGAAACAGAAGCAAATATCAGATTACGAGTGAGGCGGTTCATCCAGTAGAAAAATTTTCCACGGGAGGCGTATTCAACCTTATCATTGGAATTTGTCTCCAACACAACAGGGGCGATCCTGAAAATGCGATGCAGTGGAAAGGAGTACAGTCCATAGCGCAGATAAATAATGTCGGGCTTGTATTGCGCAATGCCTGCAAGCATTTGCTTCAGTGCGGAACTGCGATTGACCTCACGTTTGAATAAATTTACGCGCGTATCAAAAATAAATTGATATTCCCCGGGAAATGGGATCTCAGAGGGGGTAAGACTGAAGATGGAAACTTCATGTCCGTGTTCACGCCATATCCCTGTTTGACTCTTTATCTTTTTGCCCACGCCGCCTTGCATGATCTCAGGCGCAACGTGGACGGTGACATAGGCAATACGCATTGACTGTTTTCTCTTAATTTCAGGATGGGGTATTTATAAATCGATCCAGCCAAAGTTGAAGACTTAACCAGCGCCAGATCATAAATCCGAGGTCGCGCTTCTGAGCCCGATGCTCTTCAAGAAGCACGCGGATTTTGGATGCATTTAGATATGGATTGGAGCGAAAAGCCGCGGAATTAAAGACATCATCGCTCCAGCCTTTTAGATCAAGCGACAGCCAGATTTTTTCCGGGGTAACGAATCCCATTTTATCAGTACGGGTTCGGATAGCCTCAGGCAGTATTCCTTTCATGGAATCCCTTAGGATCGTTTTTGTATAGCCGTTATTGATCTTCTGATTTGCAGGCAGGGAGAAAGCAAATTCAACCAATCGATAATCAAGGAATGGAACACGGGCCTCGATGGAGTGCGCCATGGAATTTCTGTCTTCATAATGCAGCAGCCCCGGCAGGGAGGAACGTACCAGCGCCTGATAGAGGCGTTTTGAAAACGGGCTTCCCGAATACTCAATATGTTCATGCGGGTAGCGTCTCCGAAATTTGGATACAAGATCAGCTTGAAGGCCAATCGCCCCGCGCCTCGCACGCACCTGCCGCTGGAAAAACGTCGGCGCGATCGAAAAAAGTGTGTGTTGAATTAAATACGCAGGAGAAACCCGGTACATATTTTTATAAGCAGACCATTCCTTCATCAGGTCTTGAAATCGCCCCTGACTCAACAAAGTCCCCCAGTACGAATCGAAATACGGGTGGTAGCCCGCAAGCAGTTCATCCCCGCCCTGACCATCGAGCAGGACACGGACCCCGCGTTGGGAGGCGATCTTCATCACGCACCATTGGGCATAAATACTTGTTGATCCAAAAGGTTCTTCCTGATGCCAGACCAGGTCAGGCAGATCATTTATTAGATTTTGCGGCTCGGGGAAGGTGTAATTCCGCTCGGCAGATGTAACAGATAACACCTTTTCGATATGTTCTCTTTCATCGAAGCGCGAATCGTCAAAGCAGGAGGAGAATGTTTTTTGCTTTTCGCCGATCTGATCAGCGGGTACAGAATGATCCGAAAACAAGAGCTTGTTCGCCAGACAGACAATCGAAGATGAATCCAGCCCCCCGCTCAGGCAGCTACCGATGGCAACATCACTGCGCAGATGTAAGCGGATCGAATCTTCAAACAGATCGTAAAATTGATGAATGTATTTCGCATCGGCTTGCGCGCCTGAGCCGAAGTCTAATTTGTCATCGGGGTTAATGTTCCAATAACGCTTAATATGAAGATTTGAATCTTCGAGCATAAGAAAATGGGCCGCGGGCAATTGGTGAATATCGGTAAAAAATGTTTCGGCAGTATGATCCAGCAAACCATAATTTAAATAATCATAAACGATGGCATCGTTGGGTTTACGCTCAATATTTGAATATTGAAGCACAGCCTTGATCTCAGAAGCAAAGACAAAGCGTTCACGATCAAAGAAAAAATAGAAGGGCTTTATCCCAAAACGGTCACGGGCACAAAACAGGCGTTTATGCCGTTTATCAAACAAGGCGAATCCCCACATCCCATTAAAACGATCAAGGCAACCCTCCCCCCAGGCATCATATGCGTTCAAGATCACTTCAGTGTCTGTCTGTGTCCGAAACACATACCCCAGCGCTTGTAATTCATCCCGCAGTTCAATATAGTTATAGATCTCCCCGTTGAACACGATCCAAAGAGAACCATCCGCATTGCTCATGGGTTGATGGCCGGCTGGGGAAAGGTCCAAAATAGACAGGCGCCGAAAACCAAAGGCAAGATCAAATTGCGGATTGAAAACATTCTCAATACGGGGCAATCGCACATGCGCGGCGCTTTGCGGTCCGAGGCAGGACGCGACTTCATTACTGCTCGAGTTGATCAACAGATAGCCTTCGTCATCCGGACCGCGATGACGGATTGAATTCAATGAATTAATCAGAGCGCCCAAATCAACCGGTTGTTTATGAAGATTCCAAACTCCAAATATTCCGCACATTAAAAGCACACTCCTATCCTGGTTGGGTATCCCCGGGATTTACAGATATTTACGATTCAAGACGTATCTCTTTCAGTCTCCTGGCAAAGTCAGAAAAGTTGAGGTGGGCATTATAGCGGGTTTCCCAAATATAGCGGCTTCCTTTTCGTTTCGTTTCAGCTTCACCCGGATGATCGATCAAATAGAACATTGCTGACGAGATTTCCTCCCAGGCGGCGTTGGGATCTATAAGAATACCATTCTGTGTGGTTACAATTTCCACGTTCCCTCCGACAGCGGTTGCGATCACAGGAATCCCGCAGCTTATTGCTTCCATAATGGAAACCGGTGTTCCTTCCGTTTCACTCACATTGATAAATACATCAAATGGCTCATCCCTATACAACTGAAGCAGGGCTGTATTATCTGAGTACCCAGGAAAAAACGCCTTTGCATTGGCTGGAAATTTTTTATTGGCAAGATTTTGAAGGTCGTCGCGTGTCACCCCATTCCCGACATGGGTCCATTCAAAATGCTGTCCGGGACGTAATAATGCGGCTTGAAGAACGGCCTCCAGTATCCTTTCCACTCGTTTTTCGGAGCGTATCATGGAACAGGAGACCATACGAAATATACCATCCTGCGAGGACCGACTCAAAAAACCAGGATCTGGAACGCCCAGCAAGGCTGTTTCAAAAAGAGAGGAAAAAAAACGGTAACGATCGATAAAATAGGTTTTCCCAGCGAAAGAAGCAGGGAAAACCCTGTCAATAAGTTCCAACACCGCGGCACGGCAGGGAAAAAAGGCTGGATCGTAATATTGCTCTTCAAAAACATCATAACCGTGCGCGCGCGACACCAGCTTCAATTCTGGAACCTGCCTCTTTGCCAGGCTGATTCCTCCAGAGGCTTGATCGAACCAGTAGGTATAAAAAAGACAATCCTGGCCATTTAATTTCTGACGGTCAAGCCAGTTGATAACCCATTGATGTGTGATCTCGGCTTTGCCTGCAAAAGCAACCAACCTCCTGTATGCTTTATATGAAAACAGCGGGAAATTACTCTCCATCATACCCTGGCGGAACAATGGAGAAAAAAGACCTTTTAGAAAAATGGTGTAAACGCTACGGGAGGCAAGATATTCAGCATAACTGACATCGACTTCCGCCTTAAATAAGTCGCCAAAACGACTGCCTTCAACTGTTTCGGGAACAAAAACAACCCTGTCAAACTCATCAAGCAGGTGTCGGACTTCAACATTCAAAAAATTCTGCTCCCCGCCGCGAACATACGGGTAGGAAGATGTAAATACAATCAAATTCACGATGTCAGCCTTTTTATTCTTTTATAAATTCCTGGCGATGTTTTGCAAACTCATCAATCGCGCGTTCATAATCATCCGGGCGACCAATATCGAGCCAATAACCGTCAAATTTAAACACATTGACCTTTTGTCCTGCCTTGAGCAGGTTAAGCATAAGGTCGGGAAGATCCAGTTTTTGATTTAAAGGAATGTAATTCAGAATGGCCGGCTCAAAAATATAGATGCCCATACTGACCTCATAATGATAGGTGGGTTTCTCAATATAGTTGACCACCCAGTTGTCTGAGTCGACATCGATCACGCCAAGATCAATTTTCACATCGCGCTGATAACAGGAGATCGTAGCCAGCATGCCGCGTTCACGATGATTTTTCAGCATGGCGCTGTAATCGATCGTGGTTAACAGGTCACCGTTCATAACGAGAAAAGTCTCATTTAGATTTGGAACAAGCGCAATTGGACCCGCCGTCCCCAGGGGCTGCCCTTCACGCGAATATTCAAGCGTGGCGCCAAATTTACTTCCGTCGCCGCAATAGGCCATCAACAATTCTGCCAAATATCCAACCGCAAGGGTCTGGTCATCAAAGCCGTGGTGTACCAATTGACGCATGACGATTTCAAGGATCGGCATTTCACCAACCGGCATGAGCGGCTTCGGCAAAACGGTTGTATAAGGAGCAAGGCGGGTGCCTTTTCCACCAGCAAGTATCACAGCGCGCATAATCACCTACACAGTATATTGGTCGGGACGATAAAGATCGATATGAGCCGAGATCCACTCAATGGTGGCACGCAGTCCCTCATCGAGAGAGACGCGCGGCTCCCATCCGATCATTTCACGGGCCTTTTGATTGGACGCCCATAACTTCATCACTTCACTTTTTCCAGGGCGGATACGTTGAGCATCCATCACCACTTTTGGCGATTTGCCAATGATCCCAAATATCTTATCGACCAGATCGCCAATGCGGATGGTGTTGTCGTTGCCAAGATTGATCTCCTGTCCAAGAACATTCTCAGCCAAGGCGACGCGCATAAAACCATCAGCAGTATCGGCAACAAAAGTGAAATCGCGTGACGGGTCCAGACTGCCCAACTTAACTTCATCACGCGTAAGCGCCTGTGTAATGATCGTGGGAATCACAGCGCGGGCGGACTGGCGCGGCCCGTAGGTATTGAAAGGGCGCAGCGTAACCACAGGCACCTCAAAGGAACGATAAAAACTTTCGGCGATCTTATCCGCGCCGATCTTGCTGGCAGAATAGGGAGACTGTCCTTGAAGCGGATGGGACTCATCGATGGGCACATACTGCGCCGTGCCATACACTTCACTCGTGGAGGTATGCACGACACGCCGCACTTTAAAATCACGCGCCGCCATCAACACATTTAATGTACCCATGATGTTTGTGTCGATCACTTCACGCGGATGCACATATGAATACGGGATCGCGATCAATGCACCGAGATGAAAGATCGTGTCGACATCCCGCGCGGCTCCCCGCACCGCCTCCACATCGCGCAAATCGCCGTAAATGATCTCGAGCTGTGGAAATATTTCAGGCGCAATCAAGCGCAGCATGCCCACATCATTGCGCGAGTTATAGCGTGTGAACGCACGTACGCGCGCACCTTCATGCACCAATCGTTCCACAAGGTGGCTGGCGACAAATCCGCCCGCCCCGGTCACAAGCACTTGTCTGTTTTTCCAATCCATACTCACTCCAGTTCTGATTGTACTCTTTGGCGCCAATCATTCAATAGATCAGATAACGACTCTCGCAGGGAGATCTTTGGACGCCAGCCTGTAGCCCGATTCAGTTTTAGCGAATTCCCAACTTGAATGGGAATATCATTTTTTTGGAAGCGTGCCGCACCTAATTCAACTGTGAATTGATTCGGCGACATGGAGATCATCTCACTCAAGCATTTTCGAATCGCCACCGCATGTCCGGAACATACATTATAGACCTGCCCGGCTTTTCCTTTTTTTGCAACCAACTCAAAGGCGCGGGCCGCGTCGCGCACATCCAAAAAATCACGGCGCGCAGACAAATTTCCGGTCACGATCCCGTTCTCATCGTTTAATTCGGCAAGCGCGATCTGACGCGCAAAAGCTGAACAAGCAAGATCAGCGGACTGGCCCGGTCCTAACAAATTGAACATACGCACGATCATAACCGGCAGGCAAAAAGATTGATAATAGCGCAAAGCAGCCGCCTCCTGCGCGGTCTTGCTGACTGCATAATGTGTAAGTGGGTGCAGAACCACCCGTTCGCTGATCGGCTTCCCAGATCTATGACCATACACAGCGCTTGAACTTGCCACTACCATAACAGGCCGAATCCCTGCAGCCAGTACCGACTCAAACAATGCAACTGTGCCAAGCAGATTTACCATATAAAAAAGTTCAGATGCATCAGACTTAATACGCCCTGCAAGATGAAATATAACATCAGGACGAGCTTCCTCCAGGGCAAATCTGAGCGCATGTCGGTCGGTTATTTCACCTTGAAAGGAACGGCTGTTCGTACCGTCAGGACGCCGGCCAAAGCCAAAAACATCCCAACCAGCAGCGGTCAGGTGGCCGGCAAGATGGCTCCCGACAAAGCCTTGCTTCCCGGTTATCAAAGCCCGTTTCATCTCCCTTTTAGATTCCTGATACCGTTCAATGTGCCGCGCAAGGCTTCTCTTTTGGTGAGGTTAACAACGATCAAGCCCAGTAATGCCCAATAGTAAGCCGCCCAACGCCATTTATCCTTACTCCAACTCTTGCGGAAAAGATAATCATAGTTCACAACGGTCATTTCGGCCCATTGTCGATAATTCAAACGATTCTTTGGGCTTTCATTATGGGCCAGCGTGGCAGACGCATGATAGTAGATCTTATAGCCGGCATCCAAAACCTGTTTGGAAATATCAGAATCTTCCATCAGACCATAGCGGACAAGCTTTTCATCAAAGCTCGCCTTCTCGAATACTTCCCGCCGAAACGCCATGCAACAACCGGACAGGCATTCAATATATCTGCTTTGAAGGATCGCGTGAGGATGAGTCGCCATACCAGACCAGCGAAATCGCCCGCTGCCATTATCCACCAATCCAAAAATCGAACGGAGCAGAAAGAAGATTTTTTGCTCGAGCCAAAACCTGACCGGTTTCGACTGGCCTCCAAGCGGACGAATGATCCTTCCGCCGACGGCGCCAATTTCATGGAAAAGATCAGTTGCAAAAATTCTTTCGATCTCATCAAAATAATTAGAATCCAACTCCACATCGTCGTCAAAAAAAATAAAGTAGATCACTTACAGATTCGCGAATTCCATAATTGCGCTGCAAGGTCAGTCCTGGCTGGGTATGGAAATAACGCGTTGAAAAAGGGATGTTGATCGAGTTTAGATAATCTTCTATTTTTTGTTCATCAGAGGAATCGACAACAATGAATTCATCCGCTGGACGGGTTTGCTTTGCGATGGAAGACAATGCCTTCTTGAAATCCTCGAATCGATTGCGGGTGCAGATGATGACGGATATTTTCATGCAGGAACCCAAAACTTTCTCAAAGATTTGCCTGATGTTTCGCAATAAACTTTTCCAAGAGAATTATTCCACAGCACGCTGGCGCGCCTTCTGCGAAAAATCGTCGAGGCTGGAATGGACCTTCAGCGCATCTGCCATGTCCTGTGGGTTCGGCAGGTTGATCCTATCCCAATCATGCTCGACGCGGACTCCGAGACCAGCATCGCCGACCAACTCTGGCACGCCGCCATTATCCAGATGTACAACGGGCATGCCCAGCGCCATTGCCTCCACAACAAGACCCGGGATGGATCAGCATATTGTGTATGCAATAAAAGCTGCGCCTGCGAATAAAGCGCAGGCGCTTCCGCCTGGGTATACGCTCCCGTAAAAGTTACATGCTCGATCAGATCCAAATCCTTCAAAGTACGCGCGGTCCACTCCTTTGCTTCGTGATCCGGGAGCCAGAGTTTGCCCGTCACCATTAGCCTCGCGTTGGGGATCTCCCGATGCAAGGCCTTGAGTGTTTGCAACGCCAATTCGAGACGGTACTGCTGGAACTGATTCCCGCCCAAAAGGAGGGTCAATACATCCGGCTTTTCCGGATAGGCATCAGGCGTAAAGAGACGGGTATCGACTGGATTATAGATGATCTCATGAGGCACTTGCGGTGGCAGGAGATATCGTTCCGCGCTTATCTTGCAAAATCGGCTTTGATAAACGATAAAGTCAGCAGAGTGGATGACCGTCTTCAACTCGCGATTGGATGCTTCATAATTCAAGCCATCCCACGCCGGGAAGGCGACACCATTTTGATTAATGACAATCTTCAATCCTTTACGCTTTGCTTCTGCAAGAACAGCCGTACGCAAGGGATGCCCGACGCTGCTAACTGCATATAAAAGGCTTGCGGAAGGGAATTGGTGTGGAAATGTCTCAGCCAGATAAGTTAGCTTGACCGAACCGCCATGTGCGAATTCACTGCGTAAAGCCGGCGGCTTTGGAAAATTCGTGGTCAGGTACGTCACTGAAAGGCGCACTTCACTTTTTCCGATCTCTGAAACCCTGAGCCATAAAGGAAAATTGAGCAGTGCATCACGCAAGCGAAATATCAGCTGAAACAGATTTGGAAATTGTTTCTTGAGGAAATTTAACCGTTTTCTGATCATGTTTTTTTACAGGAACACACTCTGCCCAAATATCTCCCCAGCGAATCTCAAAATGCCTTATCTCCAACTCCGCAGCCTTCATTTCATCCATAAATATTTGAGGAGAGGACTCAAGCACGTGAGTATCATCGGTATATGGGAACAAGCCAAGTTCCCGTTTTAAGGCGGCAAAGAAATGGCGTTCGAAAGTCGGCACTCTGATCAGGAATTTCCCCGGGTGGAATCGTTCGGACAGGTCATTAAGAAAATTTTCGCGATTCTCCAGATGTTCAAGAATACTGGAAAGAACGATCACATCAAAAAACTCGACTTTGGGTATATCTGTAAAAACATTTCCAACCACATAGTCGACATTCGGATGTGAAAAACGCCGCTTTGCAAACTCAATTTGAGCAACATCGAAATCAATCCCGAGCACCTGTGCGTCTGTATGAGTTGCTATGGAATGGGCAACGGCTCCAATGCCACACCCAAGGTCCAGCACACGGGCATTTTTCGGGATACGGTCATAGAAAAATGAATGGATGCCATCCATCAGTTCATGTTTGATATGTACTCCATTCCCCCAGCGTATGCTTTGAAGATCGATCGCATTGGATACCTGATCAAAAATACCCAGCAACCAGCGTATGGCATCACGGGGTGGAGCAGATTCTTCGGCGGAGATCAGTAATTTGATAATATATTTCCGTACAGATCGGGGCAGCACAAGATAGGCAACTCTGGAGAAAATAGAATTAATGGTTTTTTTCATGCAATAAATCCTTTCATAAACGAAGCCCACAATGGAATTTGCGCAGTATAGTCGTTGGTTTTTGCGCCTTCCCTGCCACACCTCAAAATTGGCAACAATGCATCATCTCCCAAACCATAGACTTGCGTTACACAGGCCGCAAGTCCTTCAACATCCTCAACATCAGCCAGCCAGCCATTCTCGCCATTCCTGATCAAATCAACAGCCTGCCCCACCCTGGTACTTACAATCGGAACGCCGCTGGCCATGCTCTCCAAAATAGATTTCGGTCCCCCCTCCTGCCGTGACGCAACAAGATATACATCAAGCGCCCAAAACATTTTCGCAATATCTGGGTATGATTTTAAATAGACATGCTTGTATGGGACTTGCAATTCATCCAACCCCTTCTTAACATATCCTCTTGCTGGACCTGAAAGTAAAACATATAACTCCGGAATATCCCTTTTCAACGATTTAATTGTCGCTAAAAACACATCGGGGCCTTTTATTAACTTGGGATCAAATCCTTCGTCCCAGCCAACCCCATCCTTTTGGAAGGATCCGACCACAAAAGCAGACTGCGGGATGCCCAATTGCGCGCGAATATTTCTTTTTTGCTGCGCGGTACGGAAAGGGAAATAACCCAAATTGACCCCAATGGGAATCATAAAAACCTTTGACCGATCAATGCCCGTTTCCAAAACCACATTCATCATTTCCGTGTGTGAGACCTGTACGCGGGTAATTTGCTCATGATGCGTGCGCAACGAGTTGTAGACCGAATCAAACAAATCGTCGCCTGTATTCGGCTTCCCGTGAAAATAAGCAAAACCGATCCGGCAAGGCTTCAATTTAAGCCAGTCATCATTCATTAAAAAAAACTGGTTGGAAAAGAAAATAGCCTGCGGCGACGCGGCATGCTTCCAAATCGGCTTCGCCAGCCGCACATCAAGCCGCTTACATATACGCTTGAGTTCGCGCATCTCCCAATCGAGAACCCACCCCGCGCTGTCACCATACAATATCAAACGGGAGTAGGGCTTCCAATGGAAGGAAGCGATCTTTAAAAATCTTTTTGCTAATTGGTTTCCAAAATTCTTCATTGGTCCATTTTACGCTTTATGGTTAAGTACCTCAGATACTTTGTTCAGACACATCACAGGTTACATTCTCTTGTGCAGGAAACGCAGCAGCCGATCGCGAATTCTGGCAACTGGCAGCCAGGGGGGGAGGCGCTCAAACCACTTCAGCAGTGCCCAAGGCTTGCTGGATACAATCCTCTGCATAGTTGTCTCTGCATCCCGGTATTTCTCCACGCTCCCCTTATTGCGATCGACGGTCATTCCCAATTGATAGAAAAATTCCCGAATGAAGGGTGTTTCGCTCGAATTCCGCATCAGAACGGACAGTTCAGACGGATACTCATTCCCAACGAACAACACTCCCAGTCCGCTGCCATGGGAAACCTCAAAAGAAGGATACTTCGCCTTAACCTCACTCCAAAGCTGCCATACCCCGAAATCGGTCTTATACACTGAAATATCATGGAAAAGAATTACGCCCCGCCGGCTCATTTTCGGAAGCCATCCTTCAAAATCTTTTTTGACAGCTTCGTATGTATGCAGGCCATCAATGTGAAGAAGATCAATTGAACCGCCTTCAAACAGGCTGAGCGCATTCTCAAAATAGCTTTGGATCAATTTAGAGAATTTTGAATACAAAGGATCATGATGATCTTTCAAATCGCTCAAAACTTCTTCACCGTAAAATGAAGCATGTTCATCACCCACCCATGCGTCAACCGCACAACAAAGGGTGTTCAATTTCAACGTATCCACAGCTTGGCAAAAGGCGCAGTATGAAACGCCGTTATGCGTACCCAATTCCACGATCAAGGCGGGGCGCAAGGCGTCTACCATGAACATGGCAATGGCACATGCAGCCACCAGGCTGAAGCGGCAACCCGCAAAGGGCGGGCAAACATGATCGGGTGGGACAATGGGTTGAATTTATTCATTTATTCTCCTATTGGGATCAATGGATTGACCATCCATTAATCCCAAGATTTGCAAATATAGTTCACTGACCTGTTCCATAGATGGAACAGATATTATAGACTGGACCGCTCGATAATTTTTGACGATCTGCTCCAAAAGCCCGGGAATTTGCTCCGCCATTTCAAACCCCGCCCCGCCCTGCCCCACAATTTCAGGGTGACCTCCACTCTGAAAGTAGATGGCTGGAAGCCCGCAGGTCAACGCTTCGATCAACGAATTGGAACACGGGTCGTTCCGACTGGCAGTGAGATAAACATCATGACCACGGAATAAATCCGCCATGCGAAACGAATCGACGGCAGGCATCATGTAGATATTCTTAAACACGACCGGACTGCGCCCCACAAAAGTCATTTCGAATCGAGTCCAATCCAGATTCTCATCCAACCATTGGTAAACAAGCGCGCCCTTATTGGGATTATCTGACCAACTTGATGCGATCAGACGCGTTTTCCGATCTGAGGAAAAACCCGCCCTTCCACGCGCATGAAAGATGTGCGGGTCTGCAGCATTCATAATGATCACTGGTTTCCGGAACTGCATTCCCAGTTCCAGGTGCTTTTCCAGGCTATAACGAGATTGGAAGATGGTTTTCTCTGCATATTTTTGGTTGCCAGCGTGGGTGCTTCCATCCACACCATCATCCCAACCGCGATAAACGCCAATGGGGCCATCAACACGATGGACGTACAATACAGAGGAGCGCCGGGTTCGCTGGAGGCGTTTTTCATTGAAATTGAAAGAGTTGAACAGACAGGCGCGCGTGGTGCGGGAGATGATATTATTTTCTACGCGTAATCCATGCATTTCCGCCTGCATCCGAAACGCGCGCAGAAATTGCTGCCCTCCGCCTGTAGGAGGCGGCTCAAACTCGTGGAAGATGGACAGGTCTGCAGATGTGAACTGACCTGCAAGAACAGCCCCAAAATCCAAAAGTCCATTACGGATGCCCATTTTCATTATAGGTTACGGTTGTTTTTTTCGCGCAACAACCATTACCATATGCCCGATCTCGGAGTTGACATAAGGCACGTACTTGCTGATGCGCAGGATAATTTTTTTCAAAGATTCGGGAATCTTTTTCAACCAGTGCAGTTCCTGTGAAAGCGTGTTCTGGTGCGAGTAGGTGTAGTATTTTTCAATTTCAAAACCAGCCTTCTCAAGAAAACGGTAAAACTCCATTCTAGTGAATGCATACTGGTAGAAATCCATCCCCCCCACTTCATCCTGATATGCGCCGCGTGCTGCCCGCCAACGCCTTAAGGGATTAAAGTATGGAACAGAGATAAGCAGGATGCCCCCGGGTTTCAATATCCGACACATTTCCGTGAGAAATGGTTCCGGTCCTGCGCGCCTATGTTCAACCACACCAAGCGAAATGACGGCATCAAAAGAATTTTCTGCGATGCCCAGCGCAGTGATATCGCCACACACCAACGGCAAAGAACCGGCATAGATATTTGCCATCTTCATGGCATGCAGTTCGTAATCGAGGCCCATACACCGATAGCCCCTGACGTTTAAAGCCTTAACATACTGAGCCGTTCCGCAGCCAGCTTCTAGAACCAGTGCCTGTTTGGGCAAGTGACAGGTAAATATCTTCTCGAAAGGGTTAAGAGTGCCGGCCCGGAACGGCTCATAGTATTCCTGGTTTGCATAAGCGCTCCACACAGTTTTCCAATATTCTTTGTCCGCCGTTTGGTGAAAATAAACCAATCGTTCCCCTTCCAGTTGACGGTTGCCATCTTTTCCATTTTTTACCTTTTCCATTTTCGTCTCCATATCTGGCAGGTTCTACCTGACTGCTTTTATAAAATATCCTGTTGTGAACTTCTGCCAGGCAGCGCTTTCCCTGCCGAACGCGCGCAGGTCATAATGGAATAGCAGACGGGAGGTCCATTTCATAAGCCAGCGCATCAACTTGTCGAAATATGTATTTCCCACCACACCGGAAATACCCAATTCCACGATCAGCCCCAAAACACCTGCGTACCCACCCATGCGGTAGACTTCAACCAGCTTGAAATCACGGAACAGATGTCGAATTCCATCTTCGGTAAAGCGTTGGAAATCGTAGGGATCGGCATGGACCGGGTAAAAAAAAGGAACTGACGCAAAGACCTGCCCACCGTCATGAAGGAGGCGGTGCATTTCATCCACACAAGCCTGCGGGGCGGGCAAATGCTCCAGTACTTCGGTACAGATGATGCTATCTGCAATTTGCGTTTTGAGCGGGGTTTTTGTTACATCTGCAAAAAGATCGGGGCTGGTCTGCAGGTCGAGGTTAATGTACAGCCACATATCCGCCTGATATTCCGGAGGCTGGAAGGTGCCGCGTTTCTCACTGCGTTTGCCGCCCAGGTCAATCACCACTCCACGCATTTCCGGAGAAAAGCGGGCCATGGCGGCATCCAACCATAAACGACGGTAGGTGACATACCTGTTTTGCCAGGGCTTGGAGGGAATATCTTGATGAATGTTCATGCGAATTCTACCTTGCAAGGGTGGTTGCTCTTACCTACCTTTAAAGGATTTGCGCCAAAATTTTCGCAGCCTTTCCATGATGCTTCTAGACCGCATATATTCACGCAGAACAACGCGACTGACAAAACTCTCGCGTGTATTTTGAAATAATCTTTTGCCAAGTTCGTCCAGTGAATCGTTTGACAATGATTTAGTTTTGAATTTCTCGGCATAGTAGGATTGATATTCCTCCCAGTTGTAGGTCTCAGTCATATATGGACGGAGTTCGATGTAATTACGGGTGAATTTCCTGACATTGACGAGGTCGTCAATCTCCAACTCCATACCTGCATCAACAATCGCGCTGCGGTTTCGGGATCGGAAATCATCAAACTCCATGGGAAGATACTCTCCTGTATTTTCATCTTTGATCGAGTCGATACCGAACTCGAACGAAGGCGGCAATCGCAGGTTTAGGATCCAGGGCAAGCGGACATCCGTATGAAAGAGACGATCTGCCAATTGATAGCGCCGATAAAGCCATGTGTAGGGGCGCGCTTCCTCAAGCATATCTGCACAATCTTTTTTTATTTCGTTCACAGCCTGGGCTGGCACATACTGGTTGACATGCATGGTGATGATGCAGTCCAGTCCCTCTGCACGGGCTTGAGCGACAGCAATATTAGCATTCGGTCCGCAGGGTTTCCAGGCATCAAAGACTTCCTGTCCTTGATCGCCCACTTGGAACCATGTCCGCTCGTCTGAAAGCAGGCTGATCTTGTCGGACAAGGCAGACAGGCCTGCAAAGCCATAGGCACTGCGAGAGGTGGAAACAAGGTAAACACGGTCTGCAAGGGAGCAAAAACTCTCCACGGTTACCTTATGATTATATTGATAGCCAAATTGATCCAGCGGACCAAGCGGGCAGTAGATCGCTATCTTCATCACACCTCGGTCAACACGATTTACTCAAGCGACCATTCGCCATCCACCAGGCACATGGTCTGGCGTTCACCCGGGAAGAAACCGGTTCCAAAGAAGTCGCCATGAATAACCTCAAGGTTCATGACATTTTCAACCCGGTCAGAGTATTCATTATCAACTTTTACAGAACATTCAACAAAATAATTGGAAGCAGGCAATGGCAGGCGCGGAATGCGGCAAATAAAAGCGCCTTCCTCCGGCACCTTTCTAAATTCAATTCCCTGAATAATGCTTGCATGGGTAAAAATGGCGATGCCCTGCTGATCGTACACGATGATGCCGGTCTTAACCGCCCCGCCTGTATAATTTTTGTTGGCCTTATACCGCAGACAAACAAAAATTTCCTGACCCGACTGCGCCGCATTAAGCGGATGCCCTTCCGCATCCCTGAGATATGCATTGGTAATCCGGATCTGCCCCGATCCGGGGCGCAAGGATAGGTCGGACAAAAACACATCCGGCTTATTGACGCTATCCACGTAGTTTCGGATCGCTTCGTTCTGAGTGCCCTATCACCCACAGCCAGAACTTCATCCACCACCAAAATATCAGGATCCAGGTGGGCGGCGACAGAAAAGGCAAGGCGGATATACATACCGCTTGAATACCGTTTTACGGGCGTATCGATGAATTGTTCCACACCGGAGAACGCCACGATCTCATCCATTTTTCGCTTTACTTCATCGCGAGTCATGCCATTGATCGCGCCATTAAGGTAGATATTTTCCCTGCCTGTCAATTGAGAGTGAAAGCCGGTTCCAACTTCGAGCAGGCTTGCAATCCGTCCATTGACCTTGATCACACCCTCTGTGGGAGCCGTCACCCGCGAAAGGATCTTCAGTAAGGTACTCTTCCCGGCTCCATTTCGTCCGATGATGCCCACAGCCTCCCCTTGTTTAATGGAAATATTCACATCCTTAACAGCCCAAATGGTCTGACCATCGCGGTTGCCATGATCAACCTGCCCGAGTTTAAGATAGGGGTCCGGTTTCCCCAATTGGCGCGCCCACCACCGCTTGAGATCGCCATAAAAGGTTCCGGTACCGATCACTCCCAGACGGTAGCTTTTGGATACATTTTCGATCGAGATCGCAATATCAGACATTGTTACACCGTATCCATAAATGTGTTTTCGACGTGATTGAACGCCACGATCCCGATCACAAGCGCTGTCAACATACAAAAAAAGCTGTAAGCCAAATAGACAGGCTCCAGCGCGCTCGTACCTAAAAATGCGAAGCGGAAGACCTCCACGACAGGGGTCATGGGGTTTAATAAAAGCAGCCACCTCAATCCCGCATCCACACTGGAAAGCGGATAGATCACCGGTGTACCGTACATCATTAACTGCACCCCAAACCCGACAAGTTGCTGAAGGTCACGATACTTGGTTGTCATGGATGAGATAATAATCCCAAAGCCCAGCCCCAAGCCAGCCATAATGATCAACAAGACGGGCAAAAGTAACGCCCACCAGGTGACCTGCACCTCAGCGCATTTCAACATAACATACACCAAAAATGCCAAAAAGACACCCAGTCGGATTCCAAAAGCAATGAGATTGGAAATCACGATCGAGATCGGAACGCTCAAGCGGGGGAAATAAACTTTTCCAAAGACGGCTGCATTTCCAGCAAAGGTATCTGAAGTGCTGGTAACGCATGTGGAAAAATACACCCAGACCGTGTTGCCAGCCAGATAAAATAGGAAAGGGGGAAGCCCATCCGTGGGAAGTTTTGCAATGTTCCCAAAGATCACGGTAAAAACCACAGTAGTCAGGATCGGCTGGATCAGGTACCACAATGGACCAAGAATCGTCTGTTTGTAATATGCGACAAAATCGCGCCAGACGAACAATAAAATCAAGTCGCGATACCGCCAGATCTCTCCCAACTGCAGATCCCACCATGCTCGTTGAGGACGAATGATCAGAGTCCATTTTTTTTCTGCAACAAAGTAAACAACAATTAATCATAGTCATACAACCGAAGGAAATTTCCTTTGAAGAACCCGAGTTGCAGATATTGTTGAGTAAAGCCCAACAATCGCATAAAAAATATCCACATAAAACCAAGCAACAAACCTCTAGGACGGCGAAATGACTTTCGGTGTATTTTATAACGAAACGGAATCTTCTTTTTATTTTCCACCGAACCGTATTCGAAATTTAACGTACGATTCAACATTGACGAATCAAACACTACCTCTGGCCAATTAAGACATGAAATATACAAGCCGTTATTCATAATACGTTTGCTTAATTCAATTTCGCCGCCCGATACCCGGAATCCTGTTCAAGCTTTGCACTCCGGGAAAATCATCTACCAGGTTTCAAGCTGCTTCCAGCGGCTAAAATAACAATAAGACTGCACTGTCGCACCTTCCGGGTTGGCCATAGAAGGGTGCCCTTTCAACGATATCGCACCCACCAATCCCGTATCTTGGAATTTTAGTACTGCCGGGAAAATTTACCAATTTTTAGTCGGGCCGTAAGAGCTGCGATTACGAACCATGATGGAACATCTATCTTTGCTCTATTTTGTAACAAGTTAAGACCGCATTTGACCGAACTAAAGTCTCTGCCTATATTGCCTTTAAGGATAATCTCTATCACCTTAAGATGACCTGAACTTTCAGCACGCCAACGCAAAAGACTCAATGCCAACATATCAGCTTTGCTAAACAGATTAACCTGGCTAACTACCAGAATGATATTAACTAATGGCACAACAGGGTGAAAACGTGCCATGTCATCAAAATAAAACTCCACATAGGTCATCATGGCAGTGGAATAAATCAAATAACAGTGTGTCATCACCATTTATATTTTTCTCCATTAGCCAAAACATAACACGGCCACAAAAAAGTCTCGTCTGGTCAACCATTGTTTCGCAACGGACAAATACCCATAACAAGCACCATCATCCCAGGACAAGTTCCTCGCCATCCTTAAATCTCTTTTCAATTTCCAGATGCTTCTCCACCAAATAACAAGCCGCCCCATGTGATACACCGAAATACCATCCTTGAAAATCCCCCCCACCCTGGATGTTGCCTAATTTATCAGAACCAAGCACAAGTTTGGACTGATTGATCCAAAGATTCAACTTGTGAGGATTTGGGGTACTCCCGATGCAAACCACATTGGGTAGTTTCGGGTCATGATCCGATACAAGGGTGATCTTATATTCCTGAGATAGGAACCGTATCAACTCCATCCGATTCGAATTCAACGGCGTCACAATGTCGCCCAAAAAAAGAATATCATGGAGTTTGGGAATATCCAGTGGGCGGAACCATTCCGGCTCGTACCAAAACGGAAATTCTCTTACGCTCACTCCCTCCTTAATAAGCGTTGGGATATGAGGGGCATGGGATATCAAATACAAAGAGTGTTTACGAAGCTGTTCCATCGCCTCCGTCTGCGAGCGTGTACCGCCATAGGAAAAGGTATGTACACCACAGGTATTGGTTACAAGCTTAATTCCTGCACGCACGATATGATCCACTTCACCAATCGACAAAATCTTCTCGTATGTAAACACAATATCAGGCTTGAAATCGGACAGTTTCTTAAAGAGCTTCTTTGACGAAAGGCCCGGGTTCTCTCTTGGCCGCTCCACCGGTGAAAAACCAATATAATCTACATTCGTGTAATTTTTCTTCAAAAATCTAATCATGGCATAAAGCTCAGATCGAGATATTCTTTACACGAACAGCACTTTATCTTGAGTTGTCTGCGGGTACGCCAAAACTCCAAATCGGAAACCAGCTGGTCCAGCTTTTGGTAGCTGATGATCTTTTGCAGGTAATCAAAAATCGACAGCATGATGTTATTTTCCAAAAAATTCCTTCACAGCATCAACCACTTCATCCTGTTGAGACAGCGACAATTCCGGGTAGAGCGGAAGCGCGAACGTCTCGCGTGAAGCTTTTTCAGCATGAGGAAAATCACCTTCCTTATATCCAAGTTTTCGGCAAGGTGTAGCCAAGTGCGGAGGCAAGGGATAATACACTTCCGAAGCGATCCCCTCCTGTTTCAAGAAAGCCTGCAACGCATCACGTTTTTCCGAGCGGGCAATATACAAGTGGTACATGCTTCCCCCACTCGCGCTCCACCGGAATCACAATGCCTGAAGAACCAAGCTTTTCGTTATACCGATGAGCCAATTCACGGCGCTTCTCATTCCACGAATCCAAATGCGGGAACTTGGCTTGCAGGATCGCAGCCTGCAGCGCATCCAGCCGGCTGTTGTAGCCAACTTCCTCCGAATAATATTTTTTCTTCCAGCCGTGCGTGCGCAGCATCCGCATCCGTTCTGCAAGCGCCGGGTCATTTGTCACCACCATGCCCGCATCACCGAATGCACCCAAATTTTTCGTGGGGAAGAAGCTCAAACAGGCTATATCACCAAACGAACCCGTTTTCCTGCCAAGATATTCCGCGCCGAGTCCCTGCGCGTTATCTTCGATCACCTTCAAATGATTCTCGCGTGCAATTTCAAGAATTGGATCCATCTCAGCCGGGTGGCCGTACAAATGCACAGGGATGATCGCCTTCGTCTTCGGCGTGATCGCAGATCTGATCTTACTCACATCGATCTGATAACTCTGCGGGTCAACATCCACGAACACCGGCTGCGCGCCAACCGACATTACCGTGCCCGCGGTTGCAAAAAACGTATACGCCGGAATGATCACCTCATCGCCTGTGCCAATATTCAATGCACGCAACGCAAGCACCAAAGCATCTGTTCCTGAAGCCAGTCCGATCGCATGGTTCACGCCAAGATACGCCGCGATGCTTTCCTCAAACTTCACCACCTGCGGCCCAAGAATAAAATGTCCAGACTCTAATGTGGATAATACAGCCGAATCAATTTCTTCCTTAATGGAATGATACTGCGCTGTTAGATCAACCAATGAAATCATCACTCGCCTCTTTCCGGACCGACAACCTGATCCTGCTTTCTATAAGCATCGCCGCAGTTTTGGCAGACTGCGCGATCACCCTCAAATTTCAACTGCTCGCCGCACTGACACATCCACCCGCGCAGGCGCGCCGGCGACCCATAGACGAGCGCGTAATCCGGCACATCCTTCGTCACCACTGCGCCCGCGCCGACAAAACAATACCGCCCCAGCGTTGTACCGCACACAATGGTCGCGTTCGCGCCAATGGATGCGCCCCTGCGGACCAGCGTGGTCTTATATTCATCTTTTCGACTGACATGGCTGCGTGGATTAATAACATTCGTAAACACCATCGAAGGCCCTAAAAACACATCGTCTTCAACGATAACACCGGTATAAAGTGAAACATTATTTTGGATCTTCACATTATTTCCCAGCCTCACGCCAGACGAGACCAATACATTCTGACCGATGTTACAACGCTCGCCGATCTTCGCGCCGGGCATGATGTGGCAAAAATGCCATATCTTCGTACCCGCGCCGATCTCCGCGCCTTCATCTACATAACTGGATTCATGAACAAAATAATCTGACATGGCAACTACTTCTTCAAAAGCGGATGCATCAATTCATCCTTCGGTGAAATTTCAGCGGAGCGAATGGCATAAGTCAAATCAATGGATGGACGCGCATCCTTGATCCCAAATCCCCGGCCAGCCAATGTCTCTTCATAAACGCGGGTATGCAAGTCTGTAAAGCCTTCTGAAAATTCGATCTCTTTTCCATCCACTGTAATGGAACGAAACGTCGTCTTGCCACCAGCTTTTGCAGAAAACGGCAGATCGTTTTTATCCACCGACAGAAACCAGCGCACACGCGCATGTTCCAACTCAATGAAACCAGACATACGGCTTTCATCTGAATGATATACCTTAATTCCATGCACAGAACCGAATAACCACAACAAAAGATCGAAGAAATGCACGCCAATATTGGTGGCCACGCCGCCCGATTTATCCTCATGCCCCTTCCATGAGACCTGATACCAGGGACCGCGGCTTGTAATGTAGGTAAGTTCCACATCATGCTGACCGCCCTGTTCTTGCAGAGTCTGCTTGAGCTTGATCAACTCCGGGTGCACGCGCAGCTGCAAGATCGTATGGATGCGGTGCTTCGTCTCGGATTCCAACTCTTCGAGCGAGTCGAAATTCCACGGGTTGATCACCAGAGGCTTTTCGCAGATCACATCCGCACCAACGCGCAAGGCGAGGCGGCAATGCGAATCGTGCAGATAATTTGGGGAACAGACTGAAACAAAATGGACGCGGTCTTCCATAGGGCCGCGGCGTAACTTTTCCAAATGACGATCAAAGCGCTCGATCTCGGTAAAAAACTTTACATCGAATGAATATTGATCCAGTACTCCAACCGAATCCTTGGGGTCCACAGCCGCCACCAATTGATTCCCCGTATCACGAATGGCGCGCAAATGGCGGGGCGCAATATAACCGCCAACACCGATCACAGCAAAATTTTTAGGCATATCATCCTTTCAAGTCCGAATAAAATCAGCCTGATATCGAAGCTACTCGATATCCCCGCTCATCCACTTTCAACACAACGCCATTCGGGATTTCACTGATACGAAGACCAGCCTCAATGCAAGTCAAGCGCAGAATATCCATGATCTCGTCGTTCCCGTCCACAAACACATCCTTGACACCGTTTTGCTTAAGATCAAGGGCGAGCATTTTGGCCTTCTCGCGATAATCGCCATATACTTTGAGAGAGTCGCGCGCATAAGATAAGGCTCTCTGTGTAAAGACCGCCATACCTTCGGGAGTCAAATCATATTTCAAGCGGGTGCGGTCAAGGTGAGAAACCTTGACCCAGCCACGATGGATAAGCCGCTTGATATACCAATTGACACTGCCAACTGCAATGCCCAGGCGATCCGATAAATTTGACTGGGTCACAAGCGAATCCTGGGCAATTTCATTCAGAAGAGTATATTCGTGTTGTTTGATCTTTGTCATAATCTGAGCTTTCAGTTTTTGAATTCTCACATAAATAGGTATCCCTGTCAAGTGAAAAAACTGGGATTCTTTTACTTCAGAGAAGCTGAAAGGATGTTAAATATTTGTTCAGCGGAATGACCATCCCCATATAGCGGCACACGAACACCTCGCGGGAACCAGTTTTCAAAAAGATCGATGATTTTCTTTTCTTGCACGCCGGCAAGTTGATTCCAACCCGAGGCAACCGTTTCCACCCACTCGGTCTCCTGACGCAAAGTAATACAGCGCACCCCCACAAGATACGCCTCTTTTTGCACGCCGCCCGAATCGGTCAAAATACAATTCGCGTTTTCCTGTAAAACCAGCATATCGAAATAACCGACAGGGTCGGTCATCAACACATTAGAACCCGCAGATATTCCCCACTCGTTCATCATTTTACGCGTGCGCGGATGTACAGGAAAAACCACCTGTGAAGACAGATCTCCAAACGCCCTTAAGATCGAGCGCATATTGTCCGCATCATCTGTGTTCGCGGCGCGGTGAACCGTGGCAAGCGCGTACCTGCCCTTTGCCAGACCCAACAGTTCCATAATATTAGATTTTGCACGCGCTAATTTCAAATTAAAAAATAGCGCGTCAGCCATCACATCGCCAACACGGTGGACTGCCTGGGTGATCCCCTCTTTCGCCAGATTTTCAACTGCGGCATCGGTTGGACAAAACAAAAACGCGGATACATGATCGGTCAACACACGATTGATCTCTTCCGGCATCGCTCTGTTAAATGATCTCAAACCTGCCTCGACATGCGCGAGCGGTATCTGCGCCTTGGCAGAGGCAAGGGCGCCAGCCAATGGTTGAATTCGTGTCGCCAAAGACCAGCACACAATCCGGCTTGACGGCATTGAAAATTCTCTCCAACTCAACCAGCATTTTGCCGGTCTGCTCAGCGTGCGAGCCGCCACCGATCCCCAGGTTGAAATCCGGCGGACGCATTTCCATCTCCGTGAAAAATATTTCAGACATGCCATAGTCATAATGCTGTCCGGTGTGAATGACAATTTCCTTGAAACCGGCCGCCAGCGCGCGCGAAACTGGCGCAGCCTTAATGAACTGCGGGCGCGCGCCCACAATGGTAGCGACCGTTCTAATGGGCATTCAGCACTTCCTGAAATATCGCCTGATAGCGTTCCGCTATTTTTTGAATATCAAAGTCCCGTGATTTTTTCAGGCTCTCCTCGCGGAAGTTCAATAGAAGCGGCAATGGTTCAGAAATGCTTTTGCGCAAATACAGCGCAAAAGCAGATTTGTCATGCACGTCAAGCAAATAGCCATTCCTGTTTTCGTCAACTAGATCCAAAAATCCGCCGATCCTGCTGGCAACAATGGCAAGCCCCTTCGCAAGAGCCTGCACACCAACAACCGGCAAACCCTCCGAGAATGACGGCATGAATAATATGTCACTTCTCGAGAAACATTCCAAAACTTCTTCAGGGGTTACCCAGCCCGGCAAATCAAAGCGTTCACACATACCGGCTTTCTCAATTTCACGTTTTACATCGTCAAGCATTGGGCCGTCGCCCAGCATGGAACATTGCCAGTCCAGATCCTTTAATCTCGCGAGCACCTGCACGATTGCAAGCGGATTTTTCTGATGCACAAAACGCCCGGCAAAACGAGCCGCGGGGGGTATTTAATCTAACACTGTCGGGAGAAAGGCGATCAATGTCCGCGCCATTGGGGATGACCTCAACAGGCACTGAATAATGCAGCACGGCCAGTTGACGGGTGAATTCGCTGACCGCGACCACCTTTTTGGCGCGCTTCCAAATGGGTTTTGTGAACGGTTCAAGCCAGCGGAACCACTTGCCTGTTTTGTCCGGGACACCACCGGGCACATCGCCCAGATGTGCGGTTAATATATAAGGAATACCAGTCAAGACGGACAGCACCCACGCGAGCGCGCCCGACGGAACGGCGAAATGGGTGTGAATGATCTCGGGCCGATGCAGGCGAATTATTCGCAAACCCGCCCAAAGTCCGGCGAGAACGTACGCCAGCATGGTAAAAAAACTCGCGCGGAAGGCTTCTCTTCTTAATGAGCGAATCCGAATCAGGCGAATTCCATCCTGGTAAGTTTCAAGCGCCAGGCCCGGCATATGGGCTGTGAGGACCGTGACATCATGTCCGCGCGCAGCAAGCTCTCTGCAAATATCGTAAGCCGCCCTGCCGCCTCCGCCGCCAACAGGCGGAAATTCATAGATGATCGTGAGAATTCGCATGTAATGGGTTCATTCCAAAAATGGGTCTTTGCAGGACGGCGGGTTGGGACGAGGCACAAATATTTGCACATTGGCTGAATTCAGAGACTCAACAGGTTTATACGCGCATAAAAGCGGCGCACCTACAAAACGGACCCAGGCATTATCTTCTTCAATAAACGCGCCGTCTTTTCGCTGCACATATTTTTGATCTTCAGCGACAATGACCGCGAAACGATGAATGCGAAGATCGGCGTAATAATTTTCCAAATATTCGCGATTGCCCGACATCGCCATTTCCATCAGCTCGATCTGTTCATATTCAGGAGTAAGCGGGATATTCTTTAATTCGTTAAATGTCAGAAGCTGACGTTCAGTAACAAACAAAACCTCACCGCCATTATCAATCGTATCTGAAACGACTTGCTGCAGCTTCTGTATATCTGTTTCGACACGGGCGTGGTCATAGCTGTGAGTGAATCCGATTTGAGGAAGCGCGAAGCTCAGCGGGACAAGTAAAGCTGCCACGGCCACCGGCCAGTGGATCTTCCCCCAGGCAGGACTCAACGGTTCCTCAGGGGCGACACGTTCGGCAAAAAATGAAGACGCGATCAACGCGAGCATGACAAGGTACGCGTCCATATTGTGCAGATCGCCGCCGCCGCCGATTTTCGTACTGACAGCCAGCCCTCCGAGAAAAAGGATGACCAAAAAGGATAAAAGTGCAAGCAAGCGTAATGGATGCAAACGGGATATTTTCCCGCTCAACATTTGTGCCAGCGCGATATATAATGGCGCGGAAACCAGCAGTATTCCAAGCAAAATCCCCAGGGTAGAAGTGTCATTGGGAAGCAGGCGATTCCAAAGCAGCTCTGACGTAAAGCTCGAACCGAAGGCACGAACGTCGGCATTCCCTGAGATATTGATATACAGAAACTGGGAAATGACCGCAGAACCAAGTCCGCTTACTCCCCAGACAAAGGGAATCAACCAATAACGCCAGCCCTTGCCACCGAATGGCGTCTCCATTAAATATAAGGCAATTGCAAACATGGCAGGGACTGGAAACCAATTCACGCGGCTCACTCCAGCCCAAAGAGAAGCGATCACAATAAATATGAAAGACCGCCCAGGGTGTTTCATTGATACACCGGCAAGGATCAAAATAACGCAAACTTGAAGATGATAATAGACAGCGCCCTGCAAAAAGAAAAGAAAAGCCCAGCATGCGACAAAGAACTGCATCCACCCGTTCAGGCGCAAGCGGCGGGTTAATAAGACACATGACGCAGAGGTAAGTCCGATCCATAACAGCGCCTGCCACATGCGGTGAAACCAAAGGGGCAGACCATCAATAAGAAAAGGGATCGACATCAGGAGATAGCGGGAAGGATGTAAAAATGGGAGCGGCAAATTCAAGCCATATAGCCGCTCCGCAAAGAACATCGAAGCATAATAATGACGACTCGCTTCAGAGTACCCGATCGAGAATGGATAATCCGTAATGACGGCAAGGTGTCCGTATATCTGATAGACCAATCCTGCGCAAGTACAACCAGGGCAAATAGAACGTGCCACTTATAGCCGGTGATCCACTTCAAGCCCAAAGACTGGATCAGGCTTGCCCAAAGAAAAACCCAGAAAATAGGTGCCACTTGCGGAAGGATATTTCCAAAAAGGTAAAGTCTCAACACCCATGGCAGAGAAAAGCCAGATACAACAAGAAGCACACCCGCCAATTTATTGGATGAGTTAATCTCAAACTTTTCCGATAGCCAGGAATCGCCTTGTGAGGATAAATACCGCAGTGCCAAAAGACCCGCAACAATATTAAGTGCAAAAATTCCCAGCAGAATAATCCATTTGGAACGCCAAATGATGATACCCAATACATCTCCCTGCTGAATGGTCTGATAAATCGACAGGACACTTAACAGGATGATGGACCAAATAAATGTTTGCAGGAAATTTTTTGAAGATACTGGTTCCATATTCCGAGTCCGCACAAATTATTCGGGCTGCGATTTTTTCTCGTTCATCGCACCAAGAATGGAGGGTAAAAAGAATGCACCCGGCAGGCTTGTGATAATAAATAAAAGACGGGTCAGCAGGGCAACCGTCGCGCTTTCAGATGAACTCAGCCCGCCTAACTGGGTCAGCAGAAAGGTCATGGAAAGCTCCTGCACACCCAAACCATTTATGGAAACGGGAAAGAGGGTCACAAAATATGTCAGAGTGTACAACCCGGCCACCAGCCAATAGGAAACATGATGATCAATGCCGAGCAGCAGCAGATAAATTGCAAGATAGATAAACGCCATATTGCCAAGCGTGGCAAGCATTGAGCCGCTCAGCGCAAACGGCTTCTTTAACCAGATGGAAAACGATGCGTAGGTACGTTTTGCAAAATCCACACTTTTTTGAATCAGCGCTGAAAACGCAAGCGATTGTGAAGTTCCATTGCCAAGAGAAAAGACCGGGACCAATCCCAAAGGAAGGGCAAGGCTCATTCCTGCCAGGCCGATCAAACGGTCGGCGACGAGCGAGGCAACACAGATGGCGCGGTCATAGCCCAATTGCATTGCCCCCCCCAGGCGGACCACATCTCCGCCGATGGTTGTCGGCAAAAAATTGGACGAAAAATTCCCGGTGAAAGTTAACATGATCGATCGAAGAAACGAAATTTCCACACCCGCCGATTTGAGCAATATATGCCAGCGCGTTGCCGCGAACAGGCGTGAAATGGATAATGCCACGACCGCTGCCAGAAAATACCCGATCGAGACACGCCTCAACGCAGAGAAAAGCTGGCCATCCCCTCCTCTTCAAGCAAAATGATCAAAAGCAACAATGCCAGAATACTGCCCAACACACGGACAATAGTCTGGCGATTCTGAGCGAACCACTTAGTCACGAGGGTCCTGTTCCAGGTTGACCGTTGTACGAATGGTATAGGTAGGCTTGCGCTGGGATTCGTGATAAGTGCGGACCAGCAATTCCGCGATCAAGCCCATCAACATGGATTGAAAACCCAGGATGAAGAACATGGCGCTGACCTGAAAGAGCGGTGAGCCGGTCACACCGACAAAAAGAAAATTCGGCGTACAAGCAGATACAGCATAATAATGGAACTGGCGATCATAAGAAGTCCGCCGGTGCCGCCGAAGAGATAGATCGGCTTGGAAGCAAAGGCGACCAGGAATTTCACAGTAAACAAATCAAGGATGACCTTGGCAGTGCGCTCAAGACCATACTTGGTCTTCCCAAACTTGCGCGGATAATGTCGAACAGGCATTTCGGTGATATTCGCGCCGACAGAGTTGGCATAGACCGGGATAAAACGATGCATCTCACCGTATAAACGAAACCCCTCCAGCACATCACGGCGATACACCTTGAGCGTACAACCATAATCATGCAAATGCACACCGGTGACACGCGAGATCAGCCCGTTCGCAAGCATGGAAGGAAGATTGCGAGTGAGCGCATCATCCTTTCGTTCTTTGCGCCAGCCGCTGACAAGATCATAACCTTCATCGAGTTTGGCCAGCATCATGGGAATATCCGCGGGATCATTCTGCATATCTGCATCCATCAGGATAATGATCTTGCCCTGGGCATAATCCAACCCGGCCGCGATGGCTGCAGTTTGTCCAAAATTGCGGCGGAAGGAGATCACCCGAATATGCGCGGGATCCTTTTCTGCATACTGTTTGAGAACAGACAAGGTCTTATCGCGGCTGCCATCGTCAACAAGAATCACCTCCCATGACTGGTTTATTTCGGTCATGGTCTTTTGGACCGCTTCGAAAAGAAATGGCAGGTTATCCTGCTCGTTATATACCGGGATTACAAGTGATAGGTTCATGGCAGCCTGTGAAATATCCTTATTTCCGCTCCTTCAATACAGGAAGGAGAGATCGATGGTTTTTGATATTCTTCAAATTCCTGCGGATTCAAGAAATCCTTCCAGGATGAATAGCGTTTGGCTTCAATTATAAAGATGTCGGCGCTGTCTTTCCATTGCTCATTTAGTTCGCCGTTCCAATGACTGAGACGGTAGACGGTATCCGCATCACCGCCATCCCGATACGTGTAGGCGCTGTTGATCTGCGGCGGGAAAATACGGATACTCGGGACGTACACCAAGGGGGTAACAGACAACCCTCCATCCCAATATACCAGACTATTTGACGGGATGATATTCGCAAGATACGCGCCAAGTTGTTCATTCGCAGCGATCAGATCCTGCTGACATTCGACACGGCTTCCTCTGGCGTTCACAAGCGGAGCAAGCGCAAATCCCAGCACGAGAAACGAATTGATAAGACGATATGCAAAACCGGGATGGTTATCTGAACTTCCGGCACGGCGCCATGCAAAAAATGCGGCCAAAACAAACCCAATCCCAACAAGGAAGCCCATTCCGGAAGAAAGAATTCTTTTGATGGCCGTTAATGATAAATCAAATCTTTGGGTAAGAACATCCACCAGACCGGTTGTGCCGGGTAAAAATTGACCGTTTCGCATGCGCGGAACGGGTATCTCATATACCCACCGGCCAATGGACTCAAATAATGAGTAGCCAATACCCGCGCTCAAGACAAGAACCAGCAGCACGACAAGAATCGGGAATAGCCGCGGCAGTTTGCGATTCTCGGATTGTGAATAAAAGACCACCAGCAGGAGAAGTCCCAACGGATCAAAGAAAGCCAGATAATTTGAAAAACAGAAGACGCAGCTATAACTTTCATATTGGCTGGCCACTGCCGCCCAGGCATGCATGCTGAACAGGATGAAATATAACAGGGCAAGGAAAACAGCCGCCCGCATACCCGAGGCAGATTTCCAGCCGCGCGGACGCGGCCATAAGATCAATGAAAAAACAAACCCCACAACGACCACAAAATGGTAGCGAATTCCCTGAAAGAAGGCATTCACCCGATTCCAGAAATCAATGGAGGGATCCCAGATTGGCGCCGCGTCTTTGGGCAGGCGGAACGGGTCAAGAAAAGGAGTGAGATTTTCAGGAAGCCAGGGAGCCCAGATCGTCAAGATGTTGGGCCAATAATAAATATGAACCGCAAGGAAAAACGCAGCCCCGGCAAAAAAGGCCCAGATCCCCTTTTGCCTGCCGTGCTGCCAGAAAATATAAGGAATTAGCAGCACCAGAACGGGTGCCATATTCTGACGTGTAAGTACCGCCAGAGCCGCCAGCAGCGAGCCAAGAATGATCTGCCAGAGCGGACGCTCATCCCCGAGCACGCAGACACACATCCACGCCAGCAGACAGGCAATGAGCACTTCTGAAACCGTGACCGAATAAGTTTTTATTACGTAGGAGCTAAGCGCAAAGACCCAGACCGTACCGGCAGCGACCCAATTACCCGACCAGCGACGGGCAGTGACCCAAACACCCAGAAGCGTGAGCATGCCCAGGAAAATGAAAAAGAACCGCCCTGTCCGCAAGCCGGAGCCAAAGACATATTGTGCAAAGCCCGGGATCAAAAACGCGAACGGGGCTTTATTGGTGAACGGGCCATAAGGTTCAAACGGCTGATAGACCCCGCGCAGATATAAGATACCCTTCAAAAGATACGAGCCTTCGTCCAATCCGGGCACGGTCGTATAGGCGTACATCACAGCCTGGATTAAATAAAGAAGCGCCCCCAAAGCCGCCACCACCATTGGCGCCCATGAAGGCCACTCTTTATTTTTTAAAAGCTCTATTTTTTTGATCATACATGCCTAAAAGCGAGAGAAGACTCTACACTTTTTTCAGCCGCGCCAGGTCTGAATCCACCATCATGGTGACCAGTTCCTTGAAGGAAACATTCAGCTCCCATTTAAGATCGTTCCTTGCCTTGGATGGATCCGAGATCAACAGATCCACTTCAGCGGGGCGATAGAACTTTTCATCCTGTACCACGAATTCCTTGTAATCCAGGTCAACATGTGAAAACGCGATCTCACAGAATTCACGCACCGCGTGAGTCTCGCCCGTGCCGATCACATAATTATCGGGGTGATCCTGCTGAAGCATCAACCACATCGCTTCGACATAGTCTCCCGCAAAGCCCCAGTCACGCTGGGCTTCGAGGTTACCAAGACGCAATTCCTTTGTCTTGCCAAGCTTGATCTTCGCAACCGAATCAGAGATCTTGCGCGTGACAAACTCCAAGCCGCGGCGCGGGCTTTCATGATTGAACAGGATCCCGGAGGTCGCGAACATATTAAATGATTCACGGTAATTTACGGTGATCCAATGCCCATACACCTTGGCAACGCCATACGGGCTGCGCGGATAGAACGGCGTGCTTTCCCTTTTGAGGAACTTCCATCACCTTGCCGAACATCTCGCTGGAAGACGCCTGGTAAAAGCGGATCTTCGGATTAACGAACCGAATGGCTTCCAGCAAACGGGTCACACCAATGGCGGTCACATCGCCGGTCAAGGCGGGTTGATTCCACGAAGTCGGCACGAAGGATTGCGCCGCCAGGTTATACACCTCGGTGGGATGATATTCTTCCAACAGCGAAAGCAGGGAACCCTGATCCTGCAGATCACCCTGCACCATGGTGATGTCATCCAAAATATGATTGATGCGTTCTGTATTGACAGTGCTTGAACGGCGCGCAACACCGATCACACGATATCCTTTTTTCAACAACAATTCGGCAAGATACGAACCATCCTGGCCTGTAATGCCAGTGATAAGAGCAGTAGGCATAGAAACTCCTTATTCAAAATTCAGTCGCTGAATTATACACTACGTTTTCGGTCAAGCCACAGTCCCCAAAAGAGAATCAAAGCCCAAAAACCGATGATCAACACAACCATCAAAGGAAAAGACAACTGCGGCCCCAAATGCAAATAGCGGTTCGCATACCATTGACCAAAAAACACCAAAAAGACAAGTTCCATCGCAAACACGCGCGCGACCCAGGCATTCCTCGATTCCTTCCACCAGACCCAAACATTCCCAGCCAGGATCGCCTGCCATACGAACAGGATCGCACGATAACGCGGATTATCCCATGAGTCGCCGCCGCCCCGCAATGCCGTGAGAATAACCCACATCCATACAATAAAACTTAGCCAAAGGAAAAGCCTGCGTTTCATTTCCACTCTCTGACCTGCCGCAGCCCCAATAGAGAGGATCAACACCGGCAGCATGCTGTACCAACCCGCAGCGCGCAGGATCGAGATGATGCGCCAGATCAATTTCGTCGGCTCGACAAACGCCGCGGGCAGGACCGGCTGAAAAATTCCATAAGCAGTGACAAAAGGCAGGCGCATCCACTCAGGCATTTCATCAAAGAGTTTTTGCACCCAGCCCGAGCCGCGCTCCAACTGATACACATCCCATTGAACAGCAAGCTTTAACCAATCACTGAGGACATACAGCGGAGAAGATGAATTAAATTCGCCCGAGCGGTTTAGCGCAGACGAAAGCAAAAAGAGACCCGCAACAAAAATGACCGCCGCAGCTGCCACCAGCAGCCATGGAATCCGGACGTTGCCTTTTGTAAAATAGTACCATCCCGCCAGGATGATCATTGTAGTTAATGCAACAACCGGTGAGACAAGCAGCATTCCGCCGATCCCAAGCGCAAGCCATAACCTGGCGGCCGGCCACTTGTTATCATGATCTGCAGGAGCAAGTTCCTGCACTCCAGAGCTGACAAATCCCCATAACGCGAAGGCACTGAATGCCCATAAATACGGCTCACGCATGGCAGACCCGCCCAGCAAAACACTTTCAGGATAAAGCGCATAGACCCAACCCGCGGCGACTGCGACTTTTACTCCCCACTCTCGAACAGCCGCCTTCCACAAAAATGGCAAAGCCAGCGCCGACATGAACGCGGACATCAGCACCAACAGCAGCGGACGATGCGTATCAGGTGAGAGATAGCGATAGATCAATGCGCTAAACGCCAACAGACCGCCATACTGATCATAAGCATAGGTCTTATTGAACGCATCGTAAACCGGCAGCTCTGAACTTGCCAGATCCCAGGCCTGCGCGTCGCGGCGATGGGCGTCTGTATATGTGAAACCTACACTTTGATCTTCATCATCCACATAGCCATAAACGGGCAGCGCGAGGTAGGTGACAACACCGCCAACGAAACGCAGGGTAAAAGCAAGGATGACCATCCATGCCAGAGTTTTGCCACCATCCGCCCATTTTGTGGACAGGGTGAGAAATGAAAAGGAAAGAAGAGAGAGGAAAGAGAATCCAAGCCAGCCGATCAGCCAATTACCGGACTGCAGGAAGGATAAGACGGCACCAAGTCCGAAAACCAGAGGCAGTATCCAGAGAAAATCGCGTTGATTGAAATTCTTCATATTCCACTTTTACCACGATTTAGGTTTAATGGATTTCAAGACCCTCTCCGCCCGCTTGGTCCAGGTTAACTGCTCGACATCCTTCCGCGCTTGAATCGCCAGCTCGTGCCTGCGTAATTTATTTGAAAGCAAAGAAGCGATCGCAGCCTTCCATTTTCCAACATCCTCAGGCTCGCAAAAAATTGCGTTGGCATCATTCAGCACTTCGCGAATGGATGGAATATCCGCCGATACAATAGCGCGCCCCGAAGCCATATATTCAAACATCTTCATCGGGTTGATCACCTCGGCAATATCCTGCCCGCTGCTGGCGGAGATCGACCGGCCATACGGCATCAACAATACATCTGACGCGGCTTGATAGAGAGGGATCATTTCGTGTTTGACAAACCCAGTCATTGTCACATTCGTCATATTGGCGGCAGACAATTGGCTGCGCCAAAAATCCACCAGTTCCGGCGTGCCGCCCACCCATAAAAAATTAACTTGCGGCATTTGTTTTGCAAGTTCGAACAACAAGTCCGCGCCGCGCCCGGGGTAGATGTGACCCGTGAAACCAACTGTCAATCCATCAGGCAAACCCAATTGCTGTCTTGCATCAGGTGGATTCGGCAGACTATCATATCTTTCCAATTCGACCCCGTTCGGGGCGATGAGCACCGCATCATCCTTAAATTTGAGATCGCATGAGCGTTCCAAAGCCTTTCTCAACGCGGACGTGGTGACTGTCATCAACTTATTGCCGCGAGATTTCCAGAATTGGAGCATCCACCATGCCCCCATTCGACCCGATACATCCGCATGCATTTCAAGCACAACAGGATAACCCGCCCAACCAGCTAGCACAGCCGACTGCGGCAGCCAGGTGTAGATAAGGTCGGGTTTGAATCGACTCGCGGCGCGCTGGGCGTGGAAGATAAAGTCAAAGCGTTTGAGAGGTCGAATGGACGGAAGCAGTTCAAGGCCGGGCACGAAGCGCAGACCATAATGCGCGGCGAGAGTTTCCCGGGATGCGGGGGCCGTTTCGCGCGGCGCAAACATCTGAATCTGATGTCCCAATTGCATGAGTGCCTGAACGACCTTCATCGCCTGGATGGAGTTGGCTGTCAGGGACGGGATACGCGAATTGGTTATGACAGCGATCTTCATTGAATTTCCTTTACGCCGCGCCAGGCCATAATGCCCACCGAAGCGATGTAATAGAAAGAGAGCAGCGCGCCCGCCGCAAGAATTCCATACTGCGGGACCAGCCAGAAGGCCAGCGCTAATTTAGCGAGGCCGACAAGTAGTGTCGTCCAGATCGGGTAGTCAGTCAGACCGAGCGAAAGCAAAAGCGGGCGATTCCAAAACAAGGTGTAATTGAACGCAAGGCCGATAAACAAGGCGATCATGGCGGGGTAAGCCGCGACAAATTCCTGGCGGCCTGTGAAAATGACCAGGGCGAATTGGCCCAGGAATATAAAGCCAAGCGCGGCAGCAGCGTTAATGGCAAAAGCGAGCGCGGTGATCTTGCGCAAGAAACTTCGCAGAGATGTCCATGCTCTTTGAACGATGAGGCGGTTGATCTCGGGATAGGTGGCGGCGATAAGCGGGTCTGCCGGCACGGAGAGAAAACCAACCAATGAATAAGCCGCCTTGTAATAACCGACCGCTTCCGTGGACAGGAAGAGACCGATCCACAACGATTCGCTCTCACGGAAGATCTTGATGATGGTCGCGCTGATATTGGAACTGATCGCAAATCGAATGAGGCTGCGCGACTCGGCGATATTCATCATCGGCGCGTTTTGCCACTGTACGCCAAGTTCATTTTGCAATTGTCTGCGTCCCATGAAGTAAAGCCCGAGACCGGGTATGACTTTGCTTGCGAGATATGCCAGCAGTACGATCCACAATGGATTGGGCAGGAAAAATGCGGTAATGACAATGCCCAGGGAAATAATGCTTTGAATTAAATTGATCGTGCCCTGATGACGGATCTTTCCGGTTACTTGCAGGATGCCTGTGGATGTTTCGGTATTGAAATTTGCAAGCAGACCAAGCGCGAACACAATAAACATGAGTTTCGAATCGGGGGATTTAGTGAATGTCTGCGATGCCCACATAGATGATATCAGAACGACCAGAAACGCCAGCACTGAGACAACCGCTTCAGCCAACGCAGCAGACTTAATGAGTGCGGATGCTTTTTCCTTTTCACCTTTTTCCAGAAATTCGCCGCCATAGCGCACCACCAGTTCGCTCATGCGGAAGGAGAACAAGCTGTTGACCGTGGAGGTATAGCTCATGACCAGCGCGATCAATCCCGAGCCTGACGCGCCTAACAGACGAAAAGACAATGCGCTCATGACAACGCTCAGTCCCAAACTGAGGGTGTTGCTGGTGAATAGGTGCGCGCTGGAGCGTAGAACCCTGTTCAGCAATGGGTCGTCTTTGAATGTAGAAGGCAGGGACATGCCTGGAATTATAAACGCTCCAGTCTTTTGAACTGGAGCGTTTATTTACCGGCTTATCAAAGTCTATGGGGTCAGGATATCCTTCGCCCAGTTTCGTTCCGCCTTATACCATTCGATCAGGTTTCCGATGCCCTGCCTCAAATTCACTTGCGGATTCCAGCCGAGCAATTCTTTGGCCTTTGTGACATTTGCCTGGTTCATGAACATATCCGCCAGGTTGGGAGGACCGTACTGCACGTTCGCCTTTTTACCGGTCAGGTCTTCGATCAACTCAACCAATCCGTTAATGGAAATGACTTCATGCCCGCCAAGATTGATGATCTGATATCCGAGCGGTCTAAGCGCAGCGATCGTTCCACGGGCAATATCATCCACATAAGTGAAGCCGCGCGACTGCTTCCCATCGCCATTGATGCGGATCGGCTCGCCTTCCATGATCCACTTCACGAAGCGAAAGATGGCCAGGTCGGGTCTACCCGCCGGACCATAAACCGTGAAGTAGCGGACAACAGTCACATCGATGTCGTGCAGGTGGTGGTATGAATGCGCGAGCGCTTCCGCACCCTTTTTGCTCGCGGCATACGGCTGCATCGGTTCACTGCTGGAGGCGGTTTCGGGTGTCGGGTATTCGGGGTTTTCTCCATAGATACTGGAGGTGGACGCGAGGATGAATTTCCTGCACCCATACTGCCGGCAAACTTCGAGCATGTTCAGCGTGCCGGTGATATTGGATTCCAGGAATACCCACGGATTTTCCACGCTGAATCTCACACCCGCACGTGCCGCAAGGTTTATCACGCCATCAAGTCTTTCATCCTTAAACAGTTCGATGGCTGATTTCTCGGAAATATCCCGCTTATGGAATTTGAAGCCCTTCAGTCCCAGAAGTTTCTTCAGGCGATATTCTTTTACGCGCGGATCGTAGGCGTCGTTCATATTGTCGATGCCGACAACGCTGTGCCCCTGCTCGATCAACATGGTGGAAGTCCTTGCGCCGATGAATCCTGCCGCGCCTGTCACCAGATAATGTCCCATGATTGCTCCAAATAAAAAGTGTCGAAGCGCTGCGCGTGGTATACGCGACAGCGTTTCGACACTTCATCCAATTAAAGTCTTTCTACCTTATCGCTGTTCTTGCCCAGTTTGCCCGTCGCATTACGGGAGTCAAATACGAACTTCGCTGATTCGATGATGGCCTCGTAGTCATACTGCTTATGGTTGGTGACGATCACCACCACATCGGCATCCTTCACCGCCTTCATCAGGTCTGGAACACTGTCCATCTTCCATCCATCATATTCGTGATGAATATGTGGAATGTACGGGTCATGATATTGAACTTCTGCGCCCTTCTGTCTGAGCAGACCGATCACATCCAACGCGGGTGATTCACGCACATCATCAATATCCGGTTTGTACGCCGCGCCCAGGACGAGCGCCTTTGATCCTTTGAGCGCCTTCCCGTGGTCATTCAAGCCTTCCATCACACGGTTAACCACATAGCGAGGCATGTTGGTATTGATCTCTGATGCGAGTTCAATGAAGCGCGCATTGTAATGGAATGACTTCATCTTCCATGAAAGGTATAGTGGATCGATCGGGATGCAGTGGCCGCCCAATCCCGGGCCCGGGGTGAACTTCATAAAACCGAACGGTTTGGTGGCGGCGGCATCGATCACCTCCCACACATCCACACCGAGACGTTCGCACATGATCGCAAGTTCATTCACCAAACCTATATTGATCATGCGGAAAGTGTTCTCCAGCAGTTTGGACAGTTCCGCGGCTTCCGCTGTTGAAACGTGATGCACGATCCTGATCGCGCCTTCATACCAGGCGGTCGCCACTTCGCCGCAGGCTTCGGTAATACCGCCCATCACCTTAGGGGTGTTAATGGTGGTGAAGTCTTCGCGGCCGGGATCCACGCGCTCCGGCGAGAAAGCCAGGAACCAATCTTCCCCAGCTACCAATCCATTATCCACGCCCAGTTTGGGGAGGAGCAATTCGCGGGTGGTGCCGGGATACGTGGTGGATTCAAGCACCACCACCATGCCTTTGTGCATATACTTCGCCAATTCATCCATCGCGGAAATGATGAAGGACATATCCGGGTCACCGGTCTGACGCAGCGGGGTCGGCACGCAAATACTGACCGCATCCATGTCCTTCAGTATCGAAAAATCCGCAGTGGCGGTGAGCATGCCGCCGCTCACCAGTTTTTCAATCGTCTCTGTTTTTACATCGGGAATGTAGGATATCCCCTTTGCGAGCGAGTCGACCTTGCGCTTGTCCGGGTCAACACCCGTCACATGGAAGCCCGCTTCGCCAAACACAACAGCCAGCGGCAACCCCACATACCCCAATCCCAGGATGGCGATCTTCGCGGTTTTGTCCCGCAGTTTCTTTGTCAAATCATCTTTTGTAGACATGTTTCTCCTTGATGCCGGCAGACCGGCCTCTGGTTCCTAAAATAAATTTAATTGCTTTGGTTTATCAGATACAACTTCCTGTATCTTTTTCTTTACAGCGACTACGGGTCTGCCGAGCGCTTCACGCGCTTCATTCAACTGGCCTGGCAGATTGGAAAAATCCCCCAAAATGGATGGCTTAAGCTGCGGTTGGTGCAGCGCCGCCGCCGGATGGAACATCGGGATCACGTAGCGGTCCCCGATCTTTTTCATTTGCCCATGCACGGCGCTGATCTTCACATCAGGTATGAACTTGCTCATCGAGATGCGCCCCAATGTCACAATGATACTTGGATTGATTATCTTTATTTGCGCTTCAAGATGGGCATCACAGGCCGCTATCTCATCCGGCAAAGGATCTCTGTTGCCGGGCGGACGGCACTTGACCACATTGCAGATGAATACTTCTGCGCGGGTCAGCTCCGCCTGCGCCAATAGTTGATCCAGGAACTTGCCGGAAGCCCCAACAAAGGGGTGCCCTTGTTCATTTTCATGAAATCCGGGGCCTTCGCCAATGAACATGATCTCAGCGTTCGAAGGGCCATCGCCGGGCACAGACATTTTTCGAGTCTCATGCAGGGCGCAATGTTCACAGATAGAAATTTCCCCGGCAAGTTTATTCAAATTTTCTTCGGCGGTCATTTATCCTCCGCTTAACCTTGCAGCGGGTTCAACCCATTGGTCCAAGCCTTCCAATGCCATCATGAGCGCATCCTCCCCATTATCGCTGTAATACTGTGCTCGGCGTCCGGTTTCCACATAGCCGAACTGGCGGTACATTTCCTGTGCGCCAAGATTGCTCTCACGAACTTCCAAAAAAGATGAGACTGCGCCTTCTTCCCTTGCCGAGCGCAAAACGTGTGAAAGTAAATTCCTTGCTATCCCATGTTTGCGAAAATCGGGATGCGTGGCTATGGTAGCGATATGAACCTCATCCACGATCATCCAGGCCACCAGCATGGCAACCACACGGCCATCCAGCTCAGCCACCCAGCAGCGTGAAACCGGGTTTTCACACTCCACACCAAACGATCGAACCGGCCACGGCAGGCTAAACGATACCTGATCAATAGCAATGACCTGTTCCAGATCATCCAGTGTCATTTTTCGAAAAACACAATTCATCAGCCCGGAAACGCCCCTGCCCTCCCCGGGGGGGGCGGCGGCCACCCCACCCCCCCTTCTCTTTTCTAATTTTATCCCTCCCTTTTGCTTGGTAAGGCCCCCCCCCCCCCCTTGTTTGGGGGCCACCCCCTCCCCCCCCCCCCCAAAAAGGGAGGGGGGGGGGGGGGAAAAATCCCTCCCTTTCCACAAACCCCCCCCGCCAAAAAAATAAAACTTTTTTACCTCCCCACCCCCCCTTGTGGCGGGCGGGGCGGGGGAACCCCCCCCCCCCGACCCCCCCCCCCGGGGGGGGGGGGAAACGCCCCCCCCCTTGGGCGGGGATAAAATGGGCGTTCCAGCAACATGCAAATAAATGGGGGCGAGTGACGCGGCATCGCTCGCTTGATTTTCCTGCCAGCGCGCCCAAGCCAGATCAGCCAGAACGGACGGACGGCGCACACATTGCAAAGGCGGCGCCAGTAATACATTCACCCGTTTGCGGGCCAGGCGCCCGCGTTCCTCGGATGTAAATTCACCCGCAACATACGTTGGACTTTCGATCTCGTCAGCCAGTTCATCGACAGTCGCGCCTCGCAACTCACCCTGGGCGAACCATTTGCCATTTAGGCATTCATATCGCCGCAAAGCAATTCGGGCACGTCCAGCGCGCACAACAGCCATCAGTGGATAATCTCCCACGGGCTGCACGGCAGCAATGATATCCAAGGTCGGAATGCCGATCACAGGTAAATGGCAGGCAAGCGCCAATCCTTTCACCAATGATAGACCAACACGCAAACTTGTAAATGAACCCGGGCCTATCGCCACGCCCAAAGCACTGACATTATCCATTGTCAAACCGGAGCGTGCCAAAAGTCCGGAAAGAGCCGGAGCAAGTTCAGTGGTGTGGTGTTGACGGGTTGTCCACGTCATTTCGCCAAGCACCTGCAACCCGTCATACAAGGCCATCCCAACTTGCGCGGTGGATGTATCCATAGCGAGTAACATTACGCGCCTCCAAACATGGACTGGCGGATGCCATCCAATAAAATATCGTAACGTTTACCGTGCGCGTTAAAACGCATTTGACGATGTTCATCTGCCATGTAATCGAGATTGATCCACAAACGATCGGGCGGGATCAACCCATCCAATTTTTCCGGCCACTCGATGATCAACGCGCCATCCGCAAGCATGACATCAAAGTCGAGTTCCTCCGCTTCTGGCACTGACTCAAGGCGGTACGCGTCGAGATGGAATATCAAACCGCCGTTTGCGCGGCGATATTGATTGACAATGACAAAGGTTGGGCTGGACACCGAATCGATCGTGCCCCAGCCTTGCGCGAGACCTTGAACGAATGTAGTTTTCCCCGCGCCGAGGTTTCCCTGCAAACAGATCACATCGCCCGCAGTAAGCAGGCTGCCCAGCCTCATTCCGATGCGGCGTGTTTGCTCCGGGCTGCGGCTGAAAAATTCAATGGTGTGTGAATCCAGTATGGGCATCGAAAAAGAATTATACCCCCTGATAAATATCATGTGAAAAAATAAACATGATCTGCAGATCAAACGGATTCGTAATTTTTATCTGCAAAATCCGTCCGATCTACAGGTGATCTTTTAGAACTTCAATTTTGCTGAAATACGCGAAGCGAGACTCCCGCGGAAACTTCCGCGCCAATTTTGCAGAATGGCTTCAAAGTAAAGATTTTCAAGCGTACGAACCTGACCTTCAATTGAAAACTTTTCGCTTAATTCAAGGGAACGCCGCCCGTATAGTTTAAGTTTTTCAGGGTCGGATAACATCGAGACCAACGTATCGCTATACACATCCACATTCAGCGGGGTCAAGTGACCGTTCTCATTCTCCACGATCATGCCTTCAAAGGCTTCATCCTGCACCGCAGCCAAAGGGAGTCCTGAGGCGATCGCTTCGATCACCGAAATGGGATGCACCTCTGTCGTGGATGCGGACAGGAAAATGGTCGCATCGTGCAGCAGGTCGGGAAGTTCAACGCGATTGACCATGCCAAGGAAATGAATGCGCTCATTTACCTTTGTATTCGCCGCATGCGCCTCCAGTTTTTTACGCGCACTGCCATCGCCCGCAAAAACCAGATGCGCTTGCGGTATCCGATCTGCCAGGCCTGCGAACGCATCGATCAGGAAATCGAGACGCTTCTCCGGGTCAACCCTGCCCACCGACAAAAGGATCGGCGCATCTGGTTTTATCCCAAGCCGGTTCCTGAAACTACCCGGGTTTTTTGCCGCCTTGAATTGACTCAGATCGATCCCGTTTGGAATTGTATGGATCGGTTTCGTGACTTTTTGTTCCAAAAGCAATCGGTGAAATTTGGGCGAGGGGACAACGATCTGATCACCAAGATTGGTTGACGTGGTGCTGAACCAGCGCGCCGCGTGACGGATCACGCCCGTGCCGCCGATGATCTTCAAGTAATGAGTGTAATCGGTGATGGAGGTGTGATAGGTATAAATAAGAGGAAGGTTCTTGGTAGAGGCCGTGAAGTATGCCAGCAGCCCCACGGTCAACGGGCTGTGGGCGTGCAGCACATCAAAATGCTTGCGGGTGAGCGACCAGGTGCTGCGCGGCGTTCCCAACACTGCGACATAGATCGGCGGGTCGTTCAAATACTTCAATGATGGAAGACGCACAATCCCTGGCTTGTCATCTGTGTAACCGGGGATGCGCGGCGCAAAAATTGTCACCTGATGACCCGCACGCTGTAATCCCTCCGAGATCAATTGCAGGGAAATGGATACGCCATTGACCTGCGGCGCATACGTATCTGTGAATAATCCAATGCGAAGTGACCCCACGTTCAGCTTTGGATTTGATTCTGCGACAGCTTCTGCCATGTTGAATTTCTCCTGAAAATTATTAACAATTGCGAAGTGACTGTCAACTGTTATTTTGCTTCTTTATTATCTTCTTCACGTTTTGTTAAATTCGCCTTCATGCGCTTCGCCAGTTCGCGGCGGGTAAGCAGTACGCGATGCTGACACCCATTACATTCCAGTCCAATATCCGCGCCGAGGCGCACCACTGTCCATTCATAAGATCCGCATGGATGCGGTTTACGCAATCTTAAGTGATCCTTCAATTGCAAATCGGGAAGCATGGATAAGATTATACCGCCATGAGATAGACCGCTGTTCATCGCATGTTAAAGGTTTGTAAACAATGTTTCGCGGAACGCGGACTTCAGTGTGAAATACTTCCCAGCCTGTGTGTGAAAACTTTCCTTGAAGAAGAATCCAAACTGAAGATAATAAGGGAGCAAGTTGAATTTCGGAGGTGACATGATGAACGAAAAATTCACAATCAAATTCTGGGGCGTACGCGGAAGTTACCCTACACCCGGCCCAGAGACGATCAAATATGGCGGAAACACCGCCTGCGTGGAAATCCGCGCTGGCGAGCGTACGATCATTTTGGATGCGGGCACCGGCATCATTCCGCTGGGGCGTAAATTGGCGAAACAAAAATCTTCAGAAATAATTCTGCTTTTCAGCCACTTGCATCACGATCACACACAGGGCTTTCCATTTTTTGTGCCAGCGTACATACCCAATACACGTCTGCACATTTTTGGCCCGGGCGGTACGCCTGAAACTTTAAGGCATGTTCTGGAGCACAATCAATCGACAGAGACTTTCCCCATTAGTTTGCAGGATATGCCTGCCATGAAAGATATTCAATCGGTGCGCGAGTCACAGGTCATTGTTTGGGAAAGTGCCCTGCAAGGGTATGAGGAAAATATTCGGGTATCTGAATCAAGCAGCAGATTAAGTCCAGATGCGCTGGTCATCCGTATTTATAAATCGCACGCGCATCCCGGCGGAGTCTATATCTATCGCATCACATGGCGCGGCAAATCAGCAGTGTATGCCACCGACACCGAAGGCTATGTTGGCACGGATCGCAAGTTAGCCGCATTCGCGCGCGATGCGGATGTATTGATCCATGACGCGCAATATAGCGAAGAACATTATTGTGGACGTCTTGCTGGATTCTCATCCACTCAGGGATATGGACACTCAACAGCGGACATGGCTTGTGAAGTAGTCGCTTCAGCCCAAGCAGGTGAGTTGATTCTGTTCCATCACGAACCGGCTTACACTGATGCAATGGTCGCCGCGCAGGAAGCAGCCGCCAAAAAAATATTTTCCAATTCGCGCGCGGCGTATGAAGGATTGGAAATTACACTCAACCCCTTGCCCTCTTTTGGGAGAGGGCAAGGGTGAGGAAAAGAACGGATGTAAAATATGTTGATAATGGATGAAAGAAAATTTGACACACGCAACCTGTTATCGGATATTGGTCTGTTTGAGGGATTAGCGCCGGCGCAATTGGATTGGGTCGCGAAGAACGCGCATCGAAGGGTCTTTGCGGCTGGAACGAATGTAATCACAGTTGAACAACCCGGCGAGGCTGTATTCATCATTTTGCACGGCACTGTGAAGATTCATATCGAGCAAGGCGGACGAGATGTTATCCTGTCCATTCTTGGCGGAGGTGATCTGCTCGGCGAGATGAGCCTGATAGACAGCATGGGGCGTTCTGCCAGCGCATTGACTTTGGAAAGCTCGCTCATGCTGTGGATGGACAGGACCGCGTTCAATTATTTACTGGATAACTTCCCGCCCGTGGCGCGCAACCTTGTGAAGATATTATCCGCTCGTGTGCGGCTGTCGGATCAGGTAATTCAATCCCTCGCAACTTTGGATGTGAACGGGAGAGTTGCGCGTCAACTGCTGGCATTTGCAGAACGTTATGGCCGTGAAGTGAAAGATGGGGTACAAGTCCGCATTGTGGTGACGCAAGGCGACCTTGCCGATTTAGTCGGTGCCTCGCGCAAACGAGTCAATCAGGCCATGGTATTTTTCAAAGAGCAGGAACTTGCCAGCACCGACACGGACGGAAGATTCATCATCCACAACAAGGCTGGGCTGGCACGTTTTTGTGATTAGTGAGCAGGTAATTGAGGATTACGAGGTCGTCAGTTGATCCGTTCTCAACTGGCGACTATTCGACTACGGACTATTTGACTATAATCCCGCCATGACTGAATTCAAATTCTTCCATCCAATCGAAGTCCGATACGGGGATCTGGACCCGCAGGGACATGTCAACAACGCGAAACATCTCACCTTTTTTGAACAGGCACGCATTGCCTACATGATCGAGCTGGGAATGTTCTCGAAAGATCAATCCTTCATGGAGATCGGCGTGATACTGGCGGATGTCCATATTACCTATCATGCGCCAATATATTTTGGGGAACATATCAAAGTTGGGGTTCATGCCATGAAGCTGGGGAACAAGTCCATGACTTGGGCACAGAATATCGTAGATGCAAAGACAGGCAAAGTATTAGCCAAGGGGGAAGTTGTGATGGTAACTTATGATTACAAGGAAGAAAAGACGATCAACCTTCCGCACGCATGGCGCGAGAAGATAAAGGCGTTCGAAGGAATATAGGTTGGCAGGATTGAACTTTCAAATCTCCCAACTTTCCAACAACTATTAGGAGCTAATTAATAATGGCGCTTCCAACTATTGACGAAACATATTTCACCACCTTCCTCGTTGACCTGCTCAACATCGCTTCCCCTACAGGGTTTGCAGAACCCGCAATTGCGTTTGTTGAAAAGGAATTATCCAAGTACAAACAATTGGAATTATCAAGAACTCGCAAAGGCGCGCTTGTGGCAAGGTGGGAAGTAAAAAGCGATCTGCCTCCTGTTGCATTGACCGCGCACGTAGATACACTTGGCGCAGTCGTCAAGGAGATCAAATCCAATGGGCGGTTGAAATTGAGCCGCATTGGTGGAATCCAATGGCCGACGGTTGAGACTGAAGGTGTGTGGATCATCACATCCAAAGGCGAGCGGATTCGCGGCTCAGTCTTGATCGACACAGCTTCGGGTCACATCTACAGCGGAGCAGGCGGCGAGACTCCGCGCAACGACGCCCACATGGAAGTCCGCATTGATGCGCGCACAACTTCCGAAAAAGAGACGCGTGAACTTGGCATCAACATCGGCGATTGCGTGGCCTTCGATCCGCGAGTGGAAGTGACCAACGGATTCATCCGCTCGCGATTTCTCGATGACAAGGCTTGCGTGGCAAATCTCGTCGCGGCGATCAAGTCAATGGCAGAAGCAGGCCGAAGTCCAGAGCGAAGCGTATACTTTCACATTTCCAACTATGAAGAAGTCGGTCATGGCGCGGCGGCGGGAATCCCATCTGATGTCGCGGAATTAATTTCAGTGGACATGGCTGTCGTCGGTGATGGTCAGGAGTCTGGATGAATTTCACGTCACGCTTTGCATCAAAGACAGCGGCGGGCCGTATCACTTTGAGTTGAATAACAAACTGCGCGCGCTGGCTGAGAAAAATAATATCCCGTACAAAACCGATGTGTATCCATTTTACGGCTCGGACGGCGAGGCATTTTGGCGCGCGGGCGGCGATGTGGCACTGTCGCTCATCGGCCCCGGCATTGACGCGTCACACAACTACGAACGCGCTCACATGGACGGATTGAACGCCACAACAAATTGGATCATGGCTTATTTGCTTGGAGACTAAAATGAAATTCGATGCCGCGCTACCCGCCTTTCAATTGAAGGATGTCCCTGCGATAGCGAAAGCCGCGCAGGAAATCGGATTCGCCGCACTGTGGACTCAAGAGACTCAGCACGATCCTTTTCTGCCCTGTACGCTGGTTGCTGAACATACAGAGACTCTGCGCTTTGGCACAGCCATCGCGGTCTCGTTTGCGCGTTCGCCGGCCAACCTCGCCTACACCGCCTGGGACTTGTCCGCGCAGTCCGGCGGAAGATTCATTTTGGGATTGGGCACGCAGGTCAAGGCGCATATTGAGCGGCGTTTCGGCATGCCATGGCCTGAATCAGTAACAGGAAAATTGCGCGAACAGATTCAAGTCATCCGCGCCTTTTGGGATTGCTGGCAGAACGGCACGAAATTAAACTTCCGCGGCGAATATTACAAGGCGACTCTAATGTCGCCCTTCTTTAATCCCGGCGCGATCGAACATCCAAATATTCCAATCTACATTGCCGGCGTCAACTCAGGGCTTGCCAAACTGGCGGGTGAACTATGCGAAGGATTCCACGCGCACCCGTTCAACAGTCCGCGCTATATGAATGAGATTCTCTTGCCTGCCATTGAAGATGGCCTGCAAAAGAGCGGAAGGACTCGCAAAGACATCACCGTTTCGATGACGCCGTTCGTGGCGACATCTCCAGAAGAAGAAGGTTTCGCGCGGATGCAGATCGCATTCTACGCATCCACGCCATCCTATCAGTCCGTGATGGAAATGCACGGCTGGGGCGAAACCGCCCAGCAGCTTTCAGGCTTTGCCGCAAAAGGCGAATGGGCCGAGATGCCCATGCTCATCACCGATGAAATGCTGAACGAGTTTTGTCTGGTCACCACGCAGGAAAAACTGGCAGATGATCTGAAGAAACGCTTTGAAGGAATCGCGGATCGGATCACTTTATACACGCCATTTGTCCCCAAAGAGAAGGATGAGTGGTGGCGAGAGTTGGCGAAGGCCTTTAAATAAAAGCTCAAGAACAACTCCTTGAATTTAAATAAAAACAAGGAGTCTAACTCCTTGAATTTTGACAAAAACAAGGAGTTGATGTATAGTTATTTCATGTTCAAAAGATCTTACGAGCCACTTTCAGAACACCTTCAAGCTGGAAAAGCTCTGCTTGATTCCCAATATTGGCATGGCCGTAAAAATTATTGTTGACCAACGGCCTGATATTCGCGTTATCCTGACTGGCTCATCTTCCTTTGAACTGGCTGGGCAAGTGGGAGAGCCACTAACAGGGAGAAAACAAACTCTCACCCTCTATTCATTGTCCCATTCAGAATTGCTATCTTCCTATAATAAATTTGAATTAAAAGAGAAGCTGGAAGATTTTCTGGTTTATGGTTCATACCCGGAAGTTATTCAAGCGTCCACCTATAAACAAAAAGTAGATGCCATCACTGAAATATCAAATTCCTATCTACTCAAAGATATTCTTGCATTTGATCGTGTGAAAAGTTCAAAAGTTCTATTGGATTTGCTAAAGCTACTCGCTTTTCAAGTTGGTTCTGAAGTATCGCTTTCTGAAGTTGGCACAAAAATTGGAGCGGACTATAAAACCGTCCAGAGATATTTGGATCTGCTTGAAAAAGCTTTTGTAGTCATCCGCCTTGGGGGCTTCAGCCGAAACTTGCGGAATGAAGTCACCAATAAGGCGAAATATTATTTTCTAGACAATGGCATTCGTAACTCGTTGATAGCTCAGTTCAATGGAATTTCACAGCGGAATGATATTGGTCAATTGTGGGAAAATTTTATTTTTATTGAACGATTAAAGCACAGAACATATCAATCTATTTATGCAAATATGTATTTCTGGCGCACATATCAACAGCAAGAGATTGATCTTGTTGAAGATCGAGATGGAAAACTGCACGGATATGAAATAAAATGGTCTCTTTACAAAACGCCAAAAGCCCCCCATCAGTGGGCAGAAACCTACTCAAACTCAAGTTATGCAATCGTCACGCCCGATAACTATCAAAATTTTATTCTTTCATAAATTTTAGAGGAATCCCCCATGAACTTCAGCGACTACCAAATCAAATCACAAGCCACCGCCAAATATCCTGTCATCGGGCATGGAGTCATCTACCCCACCTTGGGACTGGTCAACGAGGCCGGCGAAGTGGCAGGCAAGATCAAAAAGGTTTTTCGGGATAAGGAAGGGGAATTCAGCGCCGAAACGCGCGAAGCCCTCAAAGCCGAATTGGGCGATGTGCTCTGGTATCTGGCCCAAACCTGCACCGAATTGGACATTTCCCTCGAAGAAGTGGCCGAATCCAATTTAACTAAACTTTTGGATAGGCAGGCGCGCGGTAAGATTCAAGGAGACGGGGACAACCGATAAGCATTGGAAGTTCCAAGTCTGGAACCCGTTAGAAAACTCTAACCTTTTTCCAACGCTGAGTCACCCGCCTTTTTGGTACAATGCCTCAGTATATTAGGAGAACACTATGGCAGGCATGGAAAGATTTACACAAAGAGCAAGGCGTGTACTCAGTCTCGCCCATCAAGAGGCAGAGCGCGCCCGTCAAAATTTTATCGGAACCGAACACCTCCTCCTCGGATTAATGGATGAGGAAGGCGGCGTGGCAGGCAGAGTCCTGCGCGACCTCGGCATGACCCCGGAGCGCGTCCGCGAAGTGGTACAACGCGTTTCAAGCAGTTCAACAGACTTCGATTCCAGCCGCATCGAACTCGCCCCGGAAACCCAACAAGTCCTCGAATTTGCGGTGGATGAAGCCCGTCGGCTCGGCCACCATTACATTGGCACTGAACACATCCTCCTGGCGCTTCTGCGGGTTGAATCGACTGGAATGGAAGCCCTGCGCAGACTTGGCGTCACCGGGGATCAGATCCGCCGACAGACCCGCCGCGTATTGAACGAATCCGCATCCTCCTCTTCACCGACACCTGCCGGCCCGCAACCGGGCAAAAGCGGCTCCGCATCGGCGACCGGCCCCAAGACCCCTCTCGTCGATCAACTCGCCACCGACCTGACATCCAAGGCTGAAGAGAAAAAACTGGACCCCGTCATCGGGCGTCAAAAAGAAATCGAGCGCGTCATTCAGATCCTGGCGCGCCGCACAAAGAACAATCCGGCATTGATCGGCGAACCCGGCGTCGGCAAGACCGCCATCGTCGAAGGACTCGCCCAGCGCATCGTTGACGGTGATGTCCCCGCCCCGTTGATGAACAAACGCGTGCTGCAACTCGATGTGGCCTCGCTTGTAGCCGGCACCATGTACCGCGGTCAGTTCGAGGAAAGACTCAAACGGATCATTGATGAGTTAAAAGCCTCAGGGGCGATCCTGTTCATTGACGAAGTCCACATGCTGGTCGGGGCGGGAGCCGCAGGTTCCTCCGTCGACGCGGCCAACATTCTCAAGCCGGCCCTCTCGCGCGGAGAATTGCAGGTCATCGGCGCGACCACCATGGATGAATATCGCAAGCATATCGAATCCGATGCCGCGCTCGAACGACGCTTCCAGCCGGTGCAGGTGGATGAACCCTCTGAAGAAGAGACCATTCAAATCCTCAAGGGCATCCGCGGCGCGTACGAAGAACATCATCATTTGGTTATTTCAGACGAAGCGCTCGAAGCCGCCACGCATTTATCGGCGCGCTACGTTACCGAGCGATTCCTGCCCGACAAAGCCATTGATCTGATCGATGAATCGTCCTCGCGTGTGCGCATGTACAAGAGTCCCGCCGCGAAACACGCCAAGGATCTCTTTGGTCAATTACGCGCGGCACGCCAGAACCGAACCCTCGCTCAGGAAGAGGGCAACTCTGAAGACATCAAGGAATGGGAAGAGCGCGAGACCGACCTCGGCCAGCAGATCGAACGCCTGCGCACCGGCTGGGATCGCGCCAACAGCCCCGTAGTTACCGCGGAAGATATCGCCGAAGTCGTATCCATGTGGACCGGCGTTCCGCTCATGCAGCTTGCCGAGGCGGAATCACAGCGCCTGCTCAAGATGGAAGATGAATTACGCAAGGATATTATCGGGCAGGAAGATGCCATCGTTGCCATCTCTCGCGCAGTCCGCCGCGCACGCGCCGGGTTGAAAGACCCGAAGCGCCCGATCGGCTCGTTTATGTTCCTCGGACCGACAGGCGTAGGCAAGACCCAATTAACAAAGACTCTCGCCAAGTTCATGTTTGGCAGTGAAGAAGCCGCCATCCAACTGGACATGTCTGAGTTTATGGAACGTCACACCGCCGCCCGTTTGGTGGGAGCGCCTCCCGGATATGTCGGTTATGAAGATGCCGGTCAATTGACCGAAGCCCTGCGCCGCCGCCCATACTCCATCATTGTTTTCGATGAGATCGAGAAGGCGCATCCTGAAGTCCACAACATGCTCCTGCAGATCATGGAAGAAGGTCACCTCAGTGACGCGAAGGGACGCAAGGTGGATTTCCGCAATGCGATCATCGTCATGACCTCCAATATCGGCGCGGACATGATCAAGAATCAAACCTCCTTCGGCTTCGCCATGAAGCGCGACGAAGTGACCGAAGAACGCCTTTCCTACGACGATATGCGCAAGAAACTGAACGAATCGCTCAAGCGCGCCTTCCGGCCCGAATTCATCAACCGTATGGACTCAGTCGTCATCTTCCGCTCGCTCAACAAGGAAGATATTCAACAGATCGTATCGCTTGAATTGAACAAGGTCGCCGAGCGCTTGAAGGATCATGAGCTTGTTCTGACCGCCTCGGATGAAGCATTGTCACTGCTGGCCACCCAGGGTTATGACTCAGAATTTGGCGCTCGTCCGTTGCGCCGCGTCATCCAGCAAAAAGTGGAAGACCCGTTATCCGACCGTGTGCTAGCCGGTGAATTTGTCAACGGCGACGCGATAAAAGTTGACATCAACGACGACGGTGAATTAGTCCTCAATAAAAGCGAGTTGATCCTTAAGAACTCTGAGGAAGAACTCCCCGAACCGAGTATCTAGAAAAAAAACCAGTCCCTAAAGGTTCAAAATGCCTTTAGGGACTGGTCAAAAATAAATGAATAAAAAAGAACTCCTCAAGCAAGCCGATTACACCTTCCAACGCGGAAACCGTGAACTGGCAAAAAAATATCTTGCCGAACTGCTCACCGAATATCCCGATGAAGAAACCGCGTGGATGCTGATGGCGCGCATGGTGGAAGAAAAAGAACGCAGGGCGGAATGCTATGAACGCGTGCTCAAGATCAATCCTAAAAATCACGAAGCAAGGCTTTGGCTTGGACGGATAAAATCACAGGATAAAACTTTACCATTTCGTGGTTTTGCGAATTCTGCTTCCGTCTCCATTCCCGGCCCGCTAAAAAACATTTTACGAATTGTAACCGTCGTTGCGGTCATGATATTGATCCTTGGCACGTCCACTTTTGTGGTTGCGCGAAACAACCCTGGATCTGATATGGCGCAACTTATCATTCCTGCCACGCCCACCCCGCTTGCGCAGCCACTGGCAGATGATATCGCCGCGCAGACCCGGGCCGAGATTGGCGCATCATACCCACAGTATGCTCCGCTCGTGGATGCATTGATCAGTCTGGCAGTAAGCAATGCCAAAAACGGCATGGAAGGCGCTCCGGAACGACCAGGCGCACAGATCATATCATCGGACACAGCCGGCCTGGAGGCAAAGACGGCGCTTGAAAGCGCGCTCCCCCAACCCGGCACATTGAACACAGTTACGCTGACCGAATTACAGATCACTTCATGGCTTGCCATGGAAATGAAGAACAATCCCGACCTGCCCATGCGGGAGATACAAGTCTATTTGCGCAATGGCCAGATCCAGATCTGGGGAATCGTAAACGGCAGTGACAACGAGACTTCCGCATTGATAAACGGGATAATCGATCTGGACTCAAATGGACAGCCCGCCATTAAGATCGAATCAATACAGATCGGCCGTCAAGCGATCCCGAATATTTTGCTTTCACAGGCAGAGACATGGCTCAACCAACTTCTCTCTGAAAAAATAAATGAGCAAACGCCTGGGCTGAAAATAATGAACATCAACATCAGCAGCGGATTGATCACGCTATCCGGAATGAGATAAATCTTCAAAAGATCCCCTAACGGTGATCTTTTTGTTTAATAAACTGTTATCTTCTTTTAAGAATATATTTCATCCCCGTGTTGTCTTGAAAGCATACAAAAAAAGGAGATTTTATTATGAGCGACCAGTATGAGACCGCCACACTCGCAGGGGGATGCTTCTGGTGTCTGGAAGCAGTTTTCGATGATATCAAAGGGGTGGAGTCGGTTGAATCAGGCTATTCAAACGGACATGTGTTGAATCCGTCCTACCGCGATGTATGCAGCGGAGATACCGGCCACGCGGAAGTGATCCGAATCAAATTTGACCCGTCTGTGATCTCGTTCCGTGATTTGCTGAATGTGTTCTTTGCGATCCATGACCCCACAACCATGAACCGCCAGGGCGGAGACGTCGGCGTGCAATATCGTTCCGCCGTCTTCTATCATTCCCCCGAGCAGAAAACCACCGCAGAGCAGATCATCCGCGAGTTAAACGCCCAGGTCATCTGGAGCGGACCCATTGTTACAGAAGTGGCCGCAGTAAATAATTATTTCGTTGCCGAAGATTACCACCAGGAATATTTTGCGCGCAATCAGAACCAGCCCTATTGCCAGGCGGTAGTCGCGCCAAAAGTCTTAAAATTTCGGAAACATCATCTGGAGCTGCTGAAGAAACAGCCGGCATAAAACAGTTATACTTGGGCGGACAAAGGATGTCCGCCCTTTTTATTTTATGAACAACAATTCCTCACCTAATTTCCATGTTCGCGATATTCCTATTTATGGCGATACCATCCTCGCACCGATGGACGGCTATTCTGACTGGCCGTTCCGTTCGCTGTGCCGCGAGTTCGGGTCAGCGATGAGCTATTCTGAATTCGTTCAAGTTGAAAAAATCTTAAGCAGGTCAAAACAACCTGCGAAAAAATTGTATTACCAGGAAGTGGAGCGCCCCGTCACTTTTCAACTATATGGGGATGATCCCAACAAAATTCTGGAAGCCGCCCTGCGCGTGCAGGATTGGGGACCAAGCATCATTGACATCAACATGGGGTGTCCTGCCAAAAGTGTCTCACATCGCGGCGCCGGCGTCGGCATGATGAAATCGCCGCTCAAGATCGCGCGCACATTTAGCAAACTTAGCGCCAAACTCACAGTGCCGGTAACGGGCAAGATACGATTGGGCTGGGAGCGAAACAAAAACTACAAACTCATCGCGCGCATCGTGGAAGAATGCGGCGGCTCGCTGATCGCGATCCACGGGCGAACCAAGGAGCAGGGCTACAGCGGCAACGCGAACTGGGACGCCATCGCAGAAGTGAAATCCGCGGTGAAAATTCCCGTCATTGGGAACGGCGATGTCAAACGGGTTGAAGATATCAAAAAGCTGAAGGACCACACAGGCTGCGACGCGGTCATGATCGGGCGCGCCGCGCTTGCCAACCCGTGGATATTTGCACGGCTGGACCGCGAACAGGTCCCGCCTGAAATGGTCAAGGAAACCATTCATAAACACCTGGCAAAAAGCGTGGAATTTTATGGCGATGAAGATGGCCAAAGGTTATTCCGAAAATACGCGGTGCAATATCTCTTGTTGAAAACACTCGACCGCGAAACACGACGGGAGATCCTGAAGACACGCCCATCTGCTGAATTTCTTGAACTGCTTGATCAAGTCTATGTCGCTACAGCGTAAGCGTAAAGGATATAATCCCCTTATGATCCTCGATCTCCCCTATATTCTCGAAACACGGCGCAACCACGCGCTCGAACATGCCACACTGCACATGCTGTCACGCACACACCAGGGCAATATGGCAGGGCATTCCAACCCAACCGGATTTTTCCTGCTCGGGGATTTTTCCACGCAGGATGTTTGGATCAACTCAACTGAAGCGCTGGAAAGATTACGCGAAGGGGAAAGCGGATTGGCGATCCACGCGGGCTGCGGGACAAACCTCGCGACCACCACGCTTCTGGCCGGGACATTGAGCTGGTCGGTGCTTCGATTGGCCAAATCCGCGTGGACACGGCTCCTGCTCCTGCCCATCGCGATAGCAGCGGGTGTTATTGGCGTGCTGATCGCGCGTCCGCTTGGACCACTGCTCCAGCAGCGCTACACCACCGAAGCGGACATGGGGGCAATGCAGATCATTGATATCATCCCCATCCGCAAGGGTGTGCATAGAATCATTACAAAATAAAATTAACCACAAAGGGCACCCAGAAAAATCTTTGTGACACTTTGTAGTAAAAGAATCATGCCCAATATTTTCATATTATACGGAAACGATGAATTCGCCATCACGCGCAGGCTCAAGGACTTCGAGTCTGACTTTACCGACCCCACCACTGCAGGGATGAACACGGCACACTTTGAAGCGCGCAGCGTGAGCGAGGATGACTTTAATAACGCCCTCAACGCCATGCCATTCCTGGCGCCAAAGCGGCTGGTGGTCCTCTCCAATCCATCGGCAAAATACAATAATGTTGGCACTCGCAAAAAATTTGAAGAGTACATCAGCAAGGCGCCTGATTCAGTCAAGCTTGTCATCCATGAATTGATCGAACCCAAGGAAGCAGAAAAACACTGGTTGATCAAATGGGCGGCCAAAAACGCGTCGATTGTAAAGACCCAGGCTTTCATGCTCCCAAGACAAAAGGAGATGCAAGGCTGGATCGTCAATGAAGTGAAGAAGCAGGATGGAAAAATCGAACCCGCAGCGGCCTCAAAACTCGCTGAAATGGTCGGCGTGGACACGCGCCAAGCGGGGATGGAAATTTCTAAATTACTGGCTTATGTCAATTGGGCAAGACCCGTTCAAGGGTCGGATGTGGAAGCGGTCTGTATCGTCACTTCCCAGCAAAGTGTCTTTGATTTTGTCGATGCGTTGTCACAGGGCAACGGCAAAGTCGCGCAAAAACTTTTGCATCGTCTGCTTGAGAACGAAGAAGTGTTTTCCTTGTGGGGCATGGTCGTGCGTCAATTCAGATTATTGATACAGGCGCGCGAAATTTTGGACGGTCGGGGCAACAAGGATGACGTGGCGCGCGCGCTGGGCGTGCATCCGTTCGTTGCTGAAAAAACAACCGGGCAGGCAGGGCGCTTCTCGATCGAAGCGCTGGAAGGTATTTATCGTAAATTACTAACAATCGATGAAAGAGTCAAAACGAGCCAGATCACACTGGAACTGGCTCTGGACATGCTGATCGCTGAACTCGCGGGGAAATAACTACGGTGTCTGAGCTTTACAAGGCGACACGGAAGGCTCCTGGCCGGGATACAAGACTACCGTGCACATTATGGTATATCCATCTTCATAGTGAACGGTGACATCCACTCCAACCGTTGAATACGATGAGTCTACCTGACTGAGCGCATAAGACTGGCCTTGATGTTCCAAAAATCCGCTGGTTTTTGAGAGATTTTCGTTGAATTCCACAGGAGCTCCCTGTAGAATATCATGGATGATCCGCACCCCTTGCTCAGCCCTTTGATCCATTTTTACATACCAGCCAGGCAGTGCACCCAACACAAGCACAATCAAAGCATTGACCAGGAAAACGCGGCTGCGCGGCCAACCGCTTAAAGACAGTGCTTCAACAGAACGCTTCGCGAGCCAGTAAAAAAGAGCTGCCAATGGGAACATCATGGCAATGAATGGGAGCAGCAATCCAAAGAAGGCAACCAGGCTCACCATCATACTTTCCGAGCCTTGAAGTGCATTGATCACAAGCACCGTAACAGCCATTCCCAATGCTGAAAGAAAGACGCCGGCCCAGCCTTCAGCGGAAAGCGCAGACAAGCTCGCCAGCAACCCTCCCAGAAATGCCCACAAAACCCATGCAACTAAAACAGAAGACCAGTTCAAATATAGGGGCAGGTCCGGGAAAAACCAGGTATCAATAAAACTTGTGGCCAGCGTTACGACCGTCCCCATAAAAAATCCGCTTAACGCTGCAAAGAACATGCGTTGATTTCTAACTGATTTATTTTTAGTGAAAAAACCTTGAGTAGTCATAAAGTCCATTATAAAGCCTGCATTATTCATTACCGACAGGCGCGGGAAAAACAGCTTGTTTCAGGCGTGTTAAAAACGTCAGGGAACACGCAGGGTCAAGAGGGATACTAAAACAGAGACGGCTGTTTGGGAATATCATCTTCGTTCCTGCCGCTCCATCCGTATTTTTTCAGGTCAACCCTGCCTTTGGCATCGAAGATAATTCCCTCTGATTCGAGCAGTTGACGCTGCCGCTCCGCGCCTTCACGTTCACTGATTTTGCCCTGTGAGTTAATGACCCGTTGCCAGGGCACATCAGCGGGGCAGGCGGCCATTGCTCCGCCAACCCACCTTGGGGCGAAAGCCGCGTAGGCTTCGATCTCAACACCCGCGGGCGGAGGGAGCATTTTGGCGATCTGCCCATACGCGGCAACTTTGCCGAACGGTATCTGGCGCACAATATTCCAGACTTGTTCGTAGTAAGCTTGCAGGTTGGGTGGAGAAGCAAAGGCAGGCATTGGGAATTTCTCCTCACTTAAGCTTTCCGCTCCAGCCATATCTCTTCAGATCAATGCGGCCCCTGACACCAAAGACAACGCCTTCCTCTTCCAACAGGAGAACGTGCCTTTTGGCTTCAACCCCATCCCGCTCGCTGATCTCACCCTTCGAGTTAACCACGCGCTGCCAGGGGACATCACTTGGGCTGGCGGCCATGGCGCCGCTCACCCAAAGCGCCCCAAATTCCAGATAGGTTTCACCATCCACACCGGCTGGTAATGGGATCAATTTTGCGATCTGCTTGTACGAGGCGATCCTGCCGCGCGGTATCTGGCGGGCAATATCCCAGACCTGTTCGTAAAATTCCTTTGGGTCCGGCGGGGTTGGAAATTGTGTCATGATATGCTCCAAGTTTAACGGGGTGCTATATAGCGATAATACAACGATTGCCTGACATTGGCAATAAAGTTCTTCGAAAGCTTATCATCCATGAACTTTAACGTTTGAATTTTATCCGAGACGAGGGCACCGGGATGTTCCAATTCCGGGGCGACTCCCTGCTCGAGATGGGTGATCGGTTCCTGGCTTGTCTGCGCAGGCGGGTTGTCATCAAGCAAAAGATAATATTCAAAAGTCCTGTAGACCGAGCGGTTGATCTCATACAGCGGGGTCAATGCACCGATCAGGAATAGAACAGTAAAAGTAAAACGCAGGAAGCGCGAAGAGGTATTTTGAAAAAGGATCCCGCCTGTCACAATCATGAGGTAGAACAGCGGCGCAATGGAGGCGCGCATGACAAAGTCGCGGCCGCTTCCGAATTGAATAAATGGAATGAGGATAAGGAGAAAGCCAGTTACGATCCAGCGCAGGTCACGCCGCAAACCGGGGGCAAGCAGCAGCCAGAAAATCCCGCCTTCCAGCAGAAAGAAGATCAGGAAATCTTTTACAGCTAAAGATTGAAATCCGCGTTCCTGCGCGGCGGTATTGGAGGAAAAGAAAAGATAGGAAATTATGACAACCGCCACACTGGCCAACAGCAGGTCGAAACGAATATCCTTGAGTGGATTCTTAAAATTCGTTCCTTTGAACCATTCGAGCAGCAAATAAGGAAATAATCCAATGGAAGCAAGCGGAGCAAAGAAGAAACAGAGTGACCAGATAAAAATCTTTTCAGTAATTTGAAATGAGCGATTATCGGATAGCGAATTGTCCAATTCCAGAATAAGTACAATACACAGCCACGCAGGGACAGCTTGATTGAACACCCAGAACAACTGTGTAGTGAACGCGGAGTATTGCAAACTTCCAGCCCAGATCTCGAGATGCTGGACGGGAGGCCAGAGCATTGGATAATCTTGAGCAAGGAAGAGAACACCCAACGCGTCTGCGCCGCTAAAGAAAATAAGCAGAAGAGCCGTCTTGATCAAGCTGGTTCTTAATTTGAGATTCAAGTGCAGAATGGTTAGTAAAACACCAAGCCAGGTCCACAGGAAGAGAAAAAAATTGGCGAACTTCCATCCAAGCAATTTCCCAGCCAGGGCGGAAGGGAGCCAGTATCCCAGATAGTAAACAAGAATCTTTACCGGACCTTGTTCAGGGGATGAATACACCACAGGCCAGGTGTCCGTGATCAGGTCGCGCAGGACGGCGTTGCGCCAATGATGATCCCAATTTTGGAAAGCGTATCCGCCCACGCCGGAGAGGAAGACCCAAAGGATGGTAAGAAGTAACAAGTAAAATGGGAGCTGGAATTTTGGGAATGGGGAAAGGTCACTGGACTTTTGTTTTAACAGCCGCCAAACAACCCATAAAAGCACTGCAGCCACCGGAATCGCGATCGACAGCCGCAGCCATCCTGCGCAAAAAATAATGAACGGCAGGGTCAGATATAACCAGGTAACACGAGAGAGCCATTTCATAAAATATCTTTACGGGACAGAAGGCGCATCATCTTCTTTCATAAATCAAATAATCATCTTGTTGAATTGTAATGGAATAATTCTCGTTCAAGAAAATACGCAGTTCTGGAAAATCCCTTGAGGTATCTTCACCGCCAACCCAGGGCTTATCCATTGAAGTAACTTCGATCACAAAGCGAGGAGCTGCAGTTTGTAATTCATGCATAAAGTCTGAACGCAGGCCTTGAATATAGGGCATCGACACATGATGATAAAAATAAAAATCGAACACATAAGATGTAGCAATATGCGCGCGCGTCTCAAGCATGGCAAGCAAGGTCCCGCCAGTCCAATCCAACGGCTGAACCTTATCGCCATCTTTTAAATTATGTTCAAGAAAACGCGCAATCTCATTTGCGCGATAGGTGGAGGTGTTAACGGGTTTGCCTTCGATCTGGCGCAGAAATGCGGATGAGGGGCGAACGCTAATGAGGATGACCACCAAAAGGATGATGGATGAAAGTTGGCGGGCGGGTGATGGCGGGAGGGGAATGGTGGAGACGGCCAATGATGCTAAAAGTATGATGAAATAAACAAATGGGATGTAGTGATATGGAAAGAATTGGCCTGAAAGCGCGGGATAAATCGCATAACACAAAGCCAGGCTGGCCAGGCGATAGGCCCGCATATTTTGATTTAAATAAAGGCCGATTGCCGCTGGAATTAACCATATCCCGTGTCCACCCAGACGCCAGACCTGTTCCAGCAAAAAGGGGATTCGTTCTGCTTCCGGCGTGATCACCAGCTGGCCGTTGATCTGCGAATATAACGGCCAGTAGTTTACGGCAATCTCAATAAAGGGCATCAAGGCATTGTTCAACGCAAACCATGTAATGACAGCGACGATCGGGACGGAGAATCCAATCGAGGCGGGAAGAACGCTTGCCGCGGCGGCTTTTGGCACGCTCAACTTATGGCGCTGGATATTATCCGTAATGTCAAAAAGCAGGATGGGGATGAGTCCGATCGCGGCATGGGGTTTTATAACCGTTGATAAACCGAATAAAAAACCGAGCATAAATCTGTGCCTGGAAGTCAGATCATCACGCATGGCAATCCAAACCGCCGGCGCGATGAAAGCCAGTAAAAGATATTCGCGCTGGAGTGACATGGATGGTCCGCCTTGCAGATATTGCAAACCAAACAATATTGCCGCGCTCCATGAAGCCACTTTTCCGAAACGCTGGATGGAAAAATATGTGACGAGGAGAAGTATCGAGAGAATAAGCAGATCTATCACTCGAATACGCAGGTCACTGAATCCGCCCAGTCTGCCGAGCGCATAATAAGCCGCGAAACTGCCCGGCATTTGAAAATCAAATATGTCACGATAGGGAATTCGGTCTTCGGTGCGCATGAGAAAAGCCTCGTAAAAAAGAGGCGCTTCATCATGGGCGATGGGCCACTGCAAGGAAAATCCGGCCTGCAGAATGAGAAGTAAAGCAAGCAGGCCGAGAAGTATGTGCGAGATGCGGCGCATTATTTATGAATGACTTTAAACAATACACATACCAAGGGCATTTCTTCGCTGAATTCTTTTCCGATTTTAGGAAGTGAGCGCGAGAAGAATTTTTTATTGACTTCCCGCCAATATGCGATGGAGTAATTCCCCTCTGCCTGGGCAAAATCTTGATCCACAGCTTTGAAGCGGCAAACATACACTTCTGTGATCTCGATGGCGCATAAGGGAAGGTCTTGACCATTAAGCACAATGGAAACCATGCCGAGGTGCGGAAGAAAATGTCCCTCCGCCTCCCATTGCCACAAGGCGGAACATGCGGCTGTTTTTATGCCTTTGACAACCAGTCCCCCCAATTCATCAGCCAGCTGCGGTGTATCGCCAAATTTTTCAGTGAGAAAGGATCTTCCAAAATAAGGCGAGGTGGGCGGCAGGCTGGACAGAAATGCATTCCAATATTCATTGATGCTTGGACCACCCATATTAAATAAACTCTCCGCCAGTGATATGCCTTTCGATCAATATACGCTGATGTGAATTTAAAATCCGCCTCCACACGCTGAAAACAAATACCGCTTCCCATTAAGACTTTGCGGCCATGGTACGTATCGCCACCGTCTTCGTACTCCACGCTGAGTTCATTATCCAGGTCGATGCGGCCTGAAATGGTCTCACCGTAGCGCAGACATTTGGTAGAAAAGTCATAATAGCGCTTTTCCGGCTTGGCGGAAGGAACACCAAAAAGTTTTTGAAGAAAGTTCATATGGGTAACTCCAAAAAATTACAAAAAAATGCCCGCCGCCAGGATGAGGGGGGCATCCTAACGACGGACATACATATTATAAGTGATTTTATTAGCAATTTCAACTGTATTTTTTTCCAAATTTTGTCAATATAATTTCCACATACTTTCAAAAATTCCACTTCTTTAAGACGTCCATCGCCTTGTAATGGGTCAAATCCAGTTGCAGCGGGGTGATGGAAACGCAGCCCGCACGGAGAGCACCAAAATCCGTGCCGGGTTCATCCACACCGGTGGGAGCTTCGCCGCCGATCCAGAAATATGGTTTGCCACGCGGATCAATGCGCTCGTCGAGCGCATCACGATATACGCGCAATCCCTGACGGGTGATCATAAATCCATTGAGTTCATTCTCTTTTAAATACGGAACGTTGACATTCATTACCACGCCTTCAGGTAATCCATCTGCGATGACCTTTTCAGCCACACGTCGCGCCACGGATGCCGCGCAGGAATAATCCAATAAGCCTTTGTGGCCTTCCGGTGAATCAAGCGAAACCGCAATGCCCTTTATGCCCGCGATGACCGCTTCCATCGCGGCGGTGACTGTCCCGGAATAGGTGACATCATGCCCGAGGTTGGCATTGGGGTTAATACCTGAAACTACCAAGTCAGTATTTTCTTCGACCAAACCCAGTAAAGGCAATGCGACACAATCCGAAGGTGCGCCGTCTGATGCGAACGCGCTCGTTCCATCTGCAAGAAAAACTTCCTTCACGCGCAGCGGACGCTCCATCGTTTTTACATGTCCGGAGGCAGACCAATTCTTATCTGGCGCAAAAATAGTCACTTTACCGAGTTTGCGCATTTCCTGCGCGAGAGCTAGAAGTCCGGGCGCTTGCACGCCGTCATCGTTGGTTACAAGGATATGCATGAGTTTGATTTCCGATTTTGGATTTGAGATTTACGAATGGAATTATAACGCGATATCTCTCTGCATTTTCCAAGCCTAATAAAAACACCTCGCATGGCTGCGAGGTGTTTCAATGCTAATCCACTAATTTCTTATTGTTCTCAATACCACACCGTTTTGTGACGGGTCGTAGACCAATAAGCCATCCTCTGTTTTGTTGGATGGGATTCCCGCATCATCGATCCGTTTGACAACTTCGTTCAACGCTTCTTGATCTGCGAAATCAATTGTAAAGTGACGCAGTCCCACCGCATCGGCTGGAGGAGGAGGCGCGCCTTCACCCTGCCAGGCGTTGAGTCCCAAGTGGTGGTGGTATCCACCCGCAGAAATGAACGCAGCTTGAAATGTAGATGAAAGTCCCATCACGTCAAAACCGATGATGCCGTGATAAAAATCAACAGCCTCCTGCACATTGCGCACATGCAAATGGATATGTCCCACGCGTGTTTCGGGCGGAACGGGCACATCAAGTTTGTCATCTGCTTTCAGGTGACTGAAGAGTGCGTCCACATCCAATGGTTCGCGGCCGTCGCTTAATGTCCCATCCGCGCGGCGGGTGACAAAATCATTATTTTCAATCGTAAAGATTCCATCTTCCGGTGACTCTGCGTACAGCTCAATGCCATTGCCTTCAGGATCATCCAGATAAGTGGTCTTGGTCATGATGTGATCGGTGGGATGGTTGCGATATTTGAATGCAAACAAACGCGCCACCGCGATCGCCAATTGACGGCGGTCTGGAAATAGGATGGCAAAGTGATATAACCCGGTCACACGGCGATATTTCTTCAGGTCAGGTTCTTCCGTGAGCCGCAACAAATCCTTGCCGCCTGCGCCCAGGCCGGCCTTGCTCCCTTCGCGCCAGTGGAGTTTGAATCCGAGCGCCTGGGTGTAGAAGACGATCTGGTTTTCCAGATTGGCAACTCTCAATGAAACATGACCAAGCAGGGTGGCGGGGTGAATAGAAAATTCATCTTTAGCGGGAGCGTTTGTTTGTGTATTCATTTTTTATCTTGCAGTCCTTTGATGGTATTGTCTGTTTAGCAGACAACACCATCGCGAGTTTAATTTCTTTTAAAAACCGAGTTCTGCCTTGACAAGGATCAGCGTGATGCGGCCCGGGCGGGTTGCGCGGTTGACGATCAGCATTTCATTGACCGCTGTACCGACTTTGTAGAGTTGCTGCATGTGTTCTTCTTCAAGAGGAACAACATGTTCCTGAATGCGACGGAAACCATCGTTCAGATCTTTTACGATCTTCTGAGCGCCGGCCACCCAGATCACGCGGCCCGCGCCGGAAGCGTACGGACCAAGCTGACTGCCAGTGGCAGAAGCGATCAGCACGTGCCCATCTTCCGTTACAGCGTGGACACTGCCAGCGGCGAAATCAGGCGCAGCGATCAGCTTGCGAATTTCACGTCCCTGAGTCTCGCGATTCATGGCGTACATCCTGGGCGCACTGCATCAAATCTTTCCTGATTGATCCACATCTGCGACAATGCCCAGTTGTTCAAGGGTTACAGAGGAGCTAAGGAAAACTTCCGATCCTTCAGGGATCAACTCAAGGAACAATCGTTTTGCTTCCGTGCTGGTTTCGGCGATCAGCGTTTGAATGCCATTGGCTTCGAGGGCTTTTGAAGTCCGCTCGATCTTTTCATCGGTCGCCTGTTTGGCATATTCCTCAACCGGGGTAATTACAAGTTCTTTATTTGCTGTGAACATATTTTTCCTATCCGAGGATCTTGATGGCGCTGCCCCAGTTGGTGCCGAGGGTGCCTTGCAAAACGATCTGCAACAATTGCATGGATTCGATCTGGCGCGCGCGGTGCAGGGGACCAGCGTCAATGGCGCGCATGCCGCCGTCGGTAACGATCTGGGAAACCCTGGCTTTGGCATCGGTGTCATCGCCAGCAATGAAGACGTCAAGCTTCTGTCCGCCAGCCTCACCCGTCAGGAGCGTGCCTGCGAAAGTTGTATTGAAAGCCTTCACAACATAGGCGCCAGCGGCGATTGCCCTGGCGAGATCTTCTGCAGAAGATGAATCAGGCGCAGTGGCGAGACCATCGTAGGTGGAGTTCAACGGGTTGGCGATATCCACGACAACCTTGCCGGCGAGTTTTGCACCGAGCTGCTTTGCGATCTCAATATTGGTGCCATACCATACAGCGAGTACAACCACATCACCGAGGACTGCATCACCGAGGCTTGAGGCCGAAACTGTCGCGCCATTCTTGGCGGCAGCTTTCAAATCAGCAGCAGCATTTTCTGCAACTTCAGGATTCGCATCCACAAATGTGACCGAGTGACCGCCAGCAACTGCGCGGGTTCCGATACCGCGTCCCATATTTCCTGCTCCGATAATTGTTACGTTCATATTGACTCTCCTTGAATTGTTTGATAATATACACACGTTGCTTACACAACAGATGTTGATTACTTTACCAACTCACCCAATGAAAGTCAACCAACAAAGAACTGGTTCTGTTGACTAAGCGACAAAGGAGACAAAGTGTTGCCTAACTCTGATGAAAAACTAGACCCTCGCGTCATTCGTACCCGCGGCCTGATCCTGAAATCCTTTGAGGATCTCCTCGCTGAAAAAAACTTCGAGAGTGTTTCCGTGCAGGATGTGACCGATAAGGCGCAGGTGAACCGCGCCACTTTTTACGCGCATTTCCCCGATAAATATGCCCTGCTGGATTATTCCATTCAAAAAATGTTCATGACAGAGATCGAAAAACGGACATTGAATGTCTGCAGTTACAGCCAGGACAACCTGCGAAACTTGATCCTCGCCGTGGTGGAATTCCTCTCGCACCTGCATACCGGCTGCGTCCAACCGCACCAGCAATTTGAGTCTCTGGTTGAAGGGACGATCAAGAAACAGATCTTTGATCTGCTTTCCTACTGGCTGCGAAAATCCAATGTCCCCACGGAACTCCCCGCCACAGTCGCCACCTGGGCGATCTACGGATTGGCTTCGCACTACAGCCACATGAAAAAACGCCCCGCCCTCGAAAAATTCGTGGACGAAGCGTTTCCGTTGGTGGCGGTTAATTTGGAACAGTTTGCGTAATTTATTCGTAGGGGCGGATCGCGATCTGCCCCTACGATTAGGATAACGAACGTTTGAAATTCACAAAAGCATCTTCCTCAGAGGGGTCAGCGCCATACGCCATGGCGAGATAATACGCCATGTAATCACCAAAAATGATCAAGGTCCACAAATGAGCAATGATCGATTCTCCGCGCGCATCGATCACATCTGTGTTCAAGCCTTCCAGCATGAAAGCCTGACGCATTAAGTCTGAACGCAATCTGTTGCGCGGATGGTCACTGGGTGCGCGCATGAACAACGTCATTGTGTGAGCGTTAAGGGTCGGAGTTGGATTGACCGTTGCCATCAACGTGTTGTGTGTGGCTTCAGGGACGATCTCGAAATTCGCGCCAGCCTTGGCAAGTTGATTGATCTGCGTCTTCCAGCGCCTCGCAACGGGAGCGAGGTTTTCCGTCCCAACAAAAGTGACCCAACGCCCAACCAATTGACCGGCATAACGCTTGGCGGGATTCTTTGCAGCGATCACATCCGCGACAATGTGCTGTTGGGAGCGCTTCATCATGGCAATTGCTTCAGCCACATCGTTGGCGGGGTCGGCAATAAATCCCAATCGGGTAAACAAGGCAAGCAGCAAGGCGAAGGGATATGCAATTGCTGTGGTGTCCATTCCTGCATAATCAAATTTCCATATGGGAATATTTATTTTAATTGCGCGTTTGGTCAACTCGCCGCCAGTGGAAATGACAAACAAACTGCATTTATTTTTTTGCGCGGCTTCAAACACATCCAACACTTCTTCGGAGTTACCAGAGTGGGAAATGCAAACGACAAGAGTCTGAGGTCCGCTGGCGAAGGCAGGCATGCCATAGCCGCGGTGCAATGTCACAGGGAGGCGAATACTTGAGAATACAGAAGCAGTCACCAGTTCGGCAGAGATTGCGGAATCTCCCATCGCAGCGATGACAATGTTTTGGATGTCGGCAAAATCAGGCAGCGGCAGAGTCTGTCCCAATTCCCATGCGCTTTGTAATTGATCGGGGAGTCCGTCAATTTGGGCAAGCATGTTTTGGGGGTCTATTTTTTTGAAGAGGTCGAGGTCGTCTAGGTTCATGGATTATAAAATAAGGACCTGACAGGTTTTAGAAACCTGTCAGGTCCGCTTTGAATTTAGCTCGCGTCCTTGATGAATTTCGACAGATCCTTCTTCATCTCTTTGAGAGAAGGCATGTGGACATACATCATATGGCCGGCGTTGTAGTAGGCCATGCGGATGTTGCCACGCAGGGATTCGTCGAGGCCGAGATGATCGAAGGTGTATTCGGTGGCGAAGTAGGGCGTGCCAAGATCAAAATAGCCGTTGGCGACAAACACCTTGAGATATTTGTTGAAGGTCATTGAGCTTCGCAAAGTTTCGGCGACGTTGACATATTGATTCTGGAAATATTCATACGACCATTGACGCCAGACCTTATCGCTAAGGATCTCGTAGGGCGTATCGGTTTCGAACTTTAATTCAGTGCGGATGTAATCATTGAAGGCAGCCGTGTACGGACCTGAGACTTGAGCGAACAGCGGATCATATTCATAGGATTCTGTGACGCCGATGCGGTCGATGCCCGTAAAGCGGCTGTCGAGGCGGCCAACGGTGCTTTTGCGCTCGCGTAACAGTTCCTTGAAGAAGTGGAAGGTATGGATGCGCAGGTTGCCGCGTTCGATAAATTCAAGGGAGATGCCGGTATAGCCGCGATAGCTTCTCGGCAATGCGTTTGCGTTCCTCTTTGGTGCGCTGCGCCCTTCATCAATGCGGAAGCGTATTCACCCAGCGCAAATTCCTCCGATTCCTTTAGCCACGTTTTAGCGGTGTCTTTTTATCGATCTTGCCGTGGTACCATGCCGTGGCCGTGTACCAGGTACGAAAAGAATATATGGCAGGTCGTTGTTTTGGTTGAAATCAACGGTGGTGAAATCGAGTATCGCAGAGATCAACATCAACCCATTCAGAAGTAAACCGTGACGGTCAGAGAATATCCAGAGAGGCCGGCGGAGCGTGTTGTGCCGTATGATTCGCCTGCGAGGAATTTGGGCGAGAGCCAGCGGTTGTAACGCGTGGTGTACAAACGGATAAAATCACCGACGGATGCGATATCCTTTGTGAATGTGTGCCATTCTTTGGATTTCTCCCCATCCACGGGACGGCTGAAGCCTGTGCTCATCGGGTCGATGAAAACCAGATCGGTTTCATCGAGGATGGAATATTGGTTATCGGTCAGCTTAAAAGGCGGCGGAGGCATTTCACCATCGTCGGTAAGTATCACTCGCCGTGGGCCGAGTACCCCCATGTGCAGCCATACCGACGAAGAGCCTGGTCCGCCGTTGAAGGAAAATGTAACCGGGCGTTTGCCTTTATCCTTTACACCATCCCGGGTATAGGCGATGAAGAATATCTGCGCGCGCGGCTTTTCGATCTCGGCATCTTTTTCTTTTCGTTGACTTCCTCTTTCATCACCATCGTCCCGGTGGTGACAGTGTATTTGATAACCTTTCCACCGATCGTGATCGAATGTTTGCTTTCGACAATATTATCCTTGGGGGTGGATTTTTCTTCCTTCTTTTCATCTTTTTTTTCTTCGGGTTTCTTTATGTCTGCCATATTGAACTCCTATTTATTTTGATTGATCAAAGCATACACTTCTTTTTTATTCCATCCACTTTTTTCTGCAAGTTCTGTAGAGATTTCTTTTGCCGACTTATCTGCTTTCAATTCATCCTTAATAGCTTTCAGCAATTCTTCTTCCCAGTATTCTTCATAGAGTTTAGTCATTTCACGGGCGACGCAGATGCAGCGATCACCGAGAACGGAGAGGAGATCTTCAAGCGAATCCACAATGCGGTGGGGGGATTCTAAAAAAATGAGGGTATACGTCAAGGTGGAAACCTGACTTACAGCTTTGCGTCTTTCGGTTGATTTACTGGGGAGGTAACCGAGGTACAGAAATGAATCCGTGGGCAGGCCGGACACTGTCAAAGCGGCGATGGGGGCTGAAGGGCCGGGAACAGGCCTAACCTCGAAGCCGGATGCGAGCGCAGCTTTTACGAGTTCGTAGCCGGGATCATTGATCGCAGGCGTGCCCGCGTCCGAAACTAGAGCAACGTCACCCTGTGAAAGTTTTTCAAGGATGAAATCCACTTTGTTGAGTTTATTATGCTCAAAGTAACTTGTGAGTTGGGATCTTATTTCGAAATGCTTGAGCAATGTGCCTGTGTGACGTGTGTCTTCGGCGGCAATCAAAACTGATTCGCGCAAAATACGCAAAGCGCGCGCTGAGATGTCTTCAAGATTTCCGATCGGCGTGGCAACAAGGTACAGGATTCCCATTGAGTTATTTTATCACCGCGCCTGGGGAAAAGAAAAACGGGCGTTTTCGCATCCGGACGATGCTTAACACCCTTTTAGTTTGATCACAAAAATATTACACCCCGCGCCCTGCGGCGGCGCGGCAATACAGCATTGATTGGACGAGTCAAATGTATCGCCCTGCGAGCATTTATTAAGATCGGAGTTTTCGATGATGGGCGGAACGCAGACCTTTAGGTCAAAAACAAGGAAGGACGGGCCGGAACAGGATAAAACGCGCCTGCCATTACTGGTTGCCTCGGAGATACAGGAACCCTGCCCTTTCGGATCGATCACCTCAAAGGTTGCATCATCCGGTATGATGAGTGCCGTGTAGGGGCGTTTCTTGAAACAGCTGTAATTTGTCTCTCTGACAAAAGGCGTTGGAACGATCAGATTTTCAGAACAAAATGGGGCGAAGACCGGAGCGGTAACTTCCAGGGTGGCTGTCTCCAACGGGGGCGGAACAGTCACTGTTACCAGCGTTGGCACGGCAGAAAACGAAGGGGTTGTTGTGGGGCGCTCCGCCAGCGAAAACTGACTTCTTAACAACGCAAAACCAGCCAGAGCAACAAAGAGGATGATCCCAGCCACCAGCGCTCCCATCCATCGGCGGGAACCGCCTAAAGCTGTACTCAGGGCGATATTCCCCTCATGTCCAAAAGCGATCAGATTCAGAGCTTTCGCAAGATCCACCGCCGTGGCATATCGTTTATCCCTGTCTTTTGCGAGGACGGTCTTAATCAGCACATCGATTTCAACAGGCAGATCTGAGCAGATATTCAAAATATTCGGGATGGGCTCGACGGCATGCTTGATCGATATTTCCCTCTGTGTATCAGCCTTAAAGGGGACCTGGCCGCTCAGCATTTGATAAACAACCACACCAAGAGAATAGATGTCGCTTCGGATATCGATATCAGCCCCCTGGGCTTGTTCGGGACTCATATAAGCAGGTGTGCCGGCCACCCCGCGCACGGTCGAGCCGGCAGATGCCTCGGTCAATTTTGCAACGCCGAAGTCTGATATGAACGGCTCGTTGTTCGCGTCGAAAAGGATATTGTCGGGTTTCAAGTCACGGTGCACAATGCCCTTGTTATGGGCGTACGCGAGGCCCTGCGCGATCTTTTCAATGATACGCGCGGTATCTTGAAGTGAAAATGTACCTTTCGCGATCCAGGCTGAAAGCGAACCGCCGGTCATGTAGCGCATGACAAAATATGGCTGTCCATCTTCATCACCGACATCATAGACCGGCACAATGACCGGGTGTTCCAACCCCGCCAAAAATTTGATCTCACGCTCAAATCGGGAACGAAACTGCGGATCGTGCAGCATTTCACGCGGCAGAACCTTGATGGCGACCTCGCGTTCAAACCTGGGATCATACGCGTGGTACACAACAGCCATGCCGCTGCGGCCAAGCTCAGATTTTATTTTATATCGTCCGATCTTTTCAGGGAGCGCCATGCGCACAAGTATAAACCAGATGAATATGATGCCGCAACCAAAAATAAAACTCCTTTCGCCTGCTTTGAAGGATCAAGCAGGTAAAAGGAGTAAATAAAGACGATGTGGATCGCGCTCTACAGGGCAAATTAATCGGGCGATTCCGATCTCCCTGAAGTTGCCATGACAAAACCAATATACATCAGGATCGCCCCTACGAATTCACTGAGATAGAGCATATCCCCCAGGCCGGCCTTCAACATGCTGCCGCCCATCGCCGGGGACAACGCCCCCGCCGCAATGAGGACATTGCCAAACATACGGTTGGCAAGGATCTTCTTACGCCAGAAAAGAAAAGCAGAATAGATCGCGCCGCCGACCAACGTCAAAGTACCGTAGATATTAAGCAGGATCGTCAAAAAAACAGTGAGCCCGCCGCGGGTCAGGAAATCTTTATACTGCTCAGAGGCGGGCCGGGCAATCTCATAATTTCCACTCAAAGACGGCGCGGAAAGAACCAGGAAAAGGGCAAGAACTGACACAGCCCCCAGCACCCATGTGGTCACCCTGGCGGCGCTGCCTTTCCGGATAAGCAAGTGCACCGTTCCCTGGCCCAGCCAGGCCGCAGTCAACATCGCGCCGGTGAGATACCAGATCTTCAAAACAAAAATATTATAGGTCAGGCCAAGCGCAACTTCGCTGAGTGTGCCAATTCCGTAAAAGAGCAAACCGACAGCCCAGAGCAGCAAATGAACTCCGCCGCGCCGGCGGTAGCGGGTATAAACAGCGATAACAAAAGCAAAAGTAACAATGGTTGAAAGATATGGAATATAAGTCATCTAGTTCTCCAATTGACGAAAATTAAGCCGGCGGGGTCACGCCAAACAGCGACAAGCCGATAATGATGAACACGACCAGCAAAGTTAACAAGAGTACAACCAGAAAAAAAGGAACCAGCATTTCAATTATGGATGAAGGGGAAAATCGTTTGGAAACGCGATATTTAGGCATACAGGTCCTTCCAAAACACAAGCTACCGGACGGCCTTTTCCAGGGACTCGTATGTCTGCAAAAGACTGATCAAAATATCATCGGTGAAAGTATGCATCTTGTGGAACATATCCGCCGTTTGCCCGGACGGCACATTGGCGCTGCCATACACGGTGATGACAGACTCGATCAAAGTATTTCGAAAAAATAAAAACGCACGCGCCGCATCCACATAACTTAAACTGTAGCGGTGCGCGCGGGAGGCGTATTCATATCCGATGGCATAGGCTTCGCTATCGGCTTCGACTCCGTTCGTGGCAAGATAGGTCATCAGTCCGTGAAAAAGCGAACGCGAGCTCATGCGATATTGCGCGCGCGCATCCTCGTCCAATTTTTGGTACCAGGTTTCGGCTTCCAAACGCCCCTCCGAGATCTGCATACGCACCTTTTTGATCACTTCCTGCATCATGTGTTCATTCTTGATCTCTGGAGAACGTGTGCCAGCGTTTGACCAGATCAACAGTTCACTGCTCTTGTAGCGACGGTGCCCGCCCTGCGTTTTATGCGTGGGCAGCACGCCTTTATCAGACCACAGTCTTACGGTGCTGGAATGCACACCCAACATTTTCGCCGCATCGCTTAGTGAAAGCCATTCATCTGTCATGTTTGTTACTCCGCCGCCAAAGCAACCTTCTCAACAAAGGAAGGTTCTTTAACACCATTCGTGAATTTTTGGATATCGATCCGCGTCAGCATGATCGCCGCGACTAACAGCATCATCGCCTCGATCACGAATACAACGAGATACCCGCTCAATGCCTGGCCTGTGGCCTGATTCACCACATCGCGCACCACACCGCCGAGAATGGACCCCGTCAAGCGCGAGAGGGCGTTCGAGAAACCCCATGCACCGATATACAAGCCCACCATGCCTGGCATGGTGAAGTCGAACATTAACGAAAGATTCGCAACAGTGGACAAGCCGGTCCCAAGACCGAGCAATGTCACGCCAATATAGAAAATGTTTGTGGAACGTGTTACGCCGCTTGCAACGATCACAACAAAACCAGCCAACGCGCCAATGTTCCCGAATTGCGCGACCGTCTTCTTCACAACACGACCTTCCAGCAGCCCTGCGATCAGGATCGCAACCAGCACGAAGGTCCCCCATAGTGATGTGATGCGTGTCGTTTGCGTTACAGTCATATTGAAGGCTTCCGCGCCAAAGGGCTCAAGCAAAACATCCTGTCCCAGGATCGCAGCGAGCAGTAAAAGCAGGTAGATAAAGAAAGTGCGTGCAACAGGATTCGCTGTGATGGCTGCGCTCATTTGCTTATAAGAATAATTCTCAGAACGCGGACTTTCAGCGGCGCTGTTCGAGCGGGGCTCCAGCTTGATAAGGCCGAGCAGTCCCAGGGTCAGGGCAGATGCGGCAACGTATCCAAACGCGCGGATTAAAGCCTCGGGCGTGTACGGGTCCACCATGCGGCTGAGTCCAATCGCCGTGGCAATGATGGACACGATCATCATAAACCACATGGTCGCGATCGTCTTGCCGCGTTCGTTCTCTGCTGAAAGTTCGGTCGCAAGCGAAAGATATGAGACCGCAGAGAGGTTGTATCCCATACCCCATAAACCGAAGGCGAAGATACCCGCCAAAAGTCCGAGCGAAAAATTCTCCGCCATTAAATAAGCGACTTGCGGCGACACGATCACACCCAATACGCACAGAATTAATCCGGCAAGGATATAGGGCGTGCGGCGCAGGCCAAAGATCGGATGACGGTCAGAATAAGATCCGATGGCAACCTGTATGGGGGCAAATAAATAGGGGAGAGAAGCAAGGAGTGCGACCAGCGTCGCAGATAAGGAAAGCTCTTTGATCATGACGCGATTCAATGTGCTGTTGATCGGCACGAGGGTCATGGCAACTGCAACATGAATAAGTCCGAGTTGAAAACGTTTAAGAAACATAATTTCCTCTGGCAATCATTAAATAGAGGGAGGGCGTATGGTGAACGCCCTCTCCTGTGTTCAATGTATTTTACTTTTTAGTGCTTGAGGGTCAATGTAGATTTATGTAGAATTTTACTAGCATTTTATGAGAAAAAAAGCCCTGATTCAATAAAATCAGGGCTTGCGCGTGCCGACCACTTTTTTTCTGCGAAACAAGTTCGCTAATAAGCTTAGAGCAAGTTTTATAAACATCCCCGCGTAATAAATTACATTAAAAATAAACCAGTAATCTTTGGCGAAGTGCTTGCGATAATATAGGTAATAAGAACGGTGCCATTCAACAATGGAGCGATATGGCTGAACCCCAGAGCCGCCCTCCCCTGCAAAGTGAATGATCTGGGCTGCGGGGTTGTAATAGATCTTCCACCCGGCCAGGCGGGCACGGCGGCAAAAATCAGTATCTTCCTGGTAAGCGAAAAAATCTTCATCCTGATACCCGATCTGCTCGATCACCTCGCGGCGGATCAGCATACATGACCCGGAAACTGCCTGTGCTTCGTGGGTAAAATTTTCGCTGAGATAGGTCATCAGGTAACCGGCGAAACGCTTGTCATGCGGAAAAAGACTCGAAAGTCCGGAGAAATAACAGAAAGCGTCCCAGGGACGGGCCTCACTGCGGCGGCACTGTTTTTGTAATGTTCCATCCCGATTTAGCACTTTGGGACCGGCGATTCCGGCCTCAGGATGTGTATCCAAAAATCCCGCCAGTTCGGCAATCGTATTCTGCTCCACCAATGTGTCCGGATTGATCAGAAGAATATATCTTCCCTGGCTGATCCGCATGGCCTGATTATTCGGGCGTGTATATCCGATATTCCCGGCATTCACCAGCAGGCGAACAGTTGGAAACTCATCGCGAAGCATTTCCACTGTACCGTCCGCAGAGTGATTGTCAACGACGATGATCTCAAAAGAAACAGGGCTTACTGTCCCGTAAATGGAGCGCAAGCAGTCACGCAGAAAATCCCTGGCGTGGTAGGTCACAATGCAGATTGAAACATCAATATTCATGGTTTATCCGCTCCTGCGTTTAAGAAAAGCCAGAAACGGAGTCAACCAGTTGCGCGACATCATTCGATGAATTTCCAAAACCGGGATTTTTCTTTGAAGTTGAATTTCGCGGCGTTTCTTAAAAATCCCAGGCAAACCGCGCAGCGCATCCCATTTGGCACGCCAGATGATACGTCCCTGTCCTTTGAGGGTGAAATAGAACAAAAAGAAAATATTTACAAAAATATGCAAGGGAAGGTACAGCCACAGCAGAGAAGTTGGCATATCTTTAAAATATGTCCACACCAGATTGCGATGGCCGTGATACACAGAAAAATCGCTTCGTTTGCCAGTGCTCGCCGAACCCACATGATGAACCACCGCATGGGGAACGAGCATACAAGTTAATCCGCGCAGTCGCAAACGAAATCCCAGGTCAACATCCTCGAGATAAGAGAAATAATCTTCATCAAAACCGCCAGCGTCCAGGAACTCCTGGCGCGGATAGAGAGCCGCCGCCGCGCAGGAACTAAATATCTCCTGAAATTCGTTCAACGGATAAACAGGAAGATTGTAGTTCTTTCGCCACGCCAATCCGCTGACGTGATAGACATCGCCTTCGCCGTCCAAAAGATCGGGGGTATCCGCTTGTATCTGGCGTGAGGAAAAAAAAGAGTTAGGATACGTTTTAGCGGCTTCCAACAACTGGCTCGACCAATCGGGTTCCGGAAAGGCGTCTGCGTTGAGGAGCACCAGATATTTTCCTTGAGCAAGGCGGGCACCCATGTTATTGGCAATGGAAAAGCCTTGATTGGAACTTAGCCTGTGAATATGCAAGTTGAGTGAAGGGAAATTTTCCTGCAAATCATCCAGCGCGCCATCTTCAGAGCCATTATCCAGGATGATTATTTCAAAATTATCATACCTTTGCAGGGATAAACGTGTAAGACAGCGCGGCAAATCTATGGCACTATTCCAGGCAAGAATAATGATCGACATATCAAGCTGAGAAGGGCGGTTATTCGTACTCATCTAATATTACATACCAAAGCCAAGGAAGTGCGGAATCAAAAGAATTCACATCTTTTAGATCTGAACTATTAATAAACTAGGTTACCATCGGGTATATGCCCTAATCGGATACGATTACCGGCCGGCGGGCACTGATGATATAGGCATAAAGCGGCGGTGCCGATGGGTCAGCGGACATAAGTTCAGGCCAGTAATAACCGATGGAAAGTTGCGGCTGATCATGCACTCGGATATTCACGAAACCCGCCCTGGCAAGATGGCTTAGTACATCCGTTTCGCAAAACACGCGCATTTCTAATGTTGTTCCTTCGCCGCCGTGAAAAACGGGGTTGTCATAAGCCTGCAAACGACCAGCGTCGTCGCGGTTTACAATTATTTTCCCTCCCCGGAAATTGAGTATTTCATAATCATGCAGGCCAGGATAGTGCTCCATCGTTTGCGCGGTGCGCGTATAGGGAACGCTGAACACGAGTCCTCCACCTGGCTTCAGGATACGGAACAGGTTATCGAAACCTTGCTGTAATGGCTGTAACACATGCTCGAAAACGTCAGTGGAAATGACAAAGTCGTACCTGCCCATATGCTTTTCGGCCAAGTTCATAATATCCAACCGCGGCTCGCGGTCATAGAAGGTATTCTCATAGCTGAATTTCTTTCCAAGCAGGTTGGCATATCCAGGCCAATCGCTCATGCCTGCTCCCAAAATATTCTTGCGGACCGTCCAGTCTTGAAGTGCAGTCAGTTCGCCTTCTCCCACAAGATCAGCCAGTACGTGGATAATTCCGCGAAAACGGGCGTTCGCTCCACATTTACGGCAATTTGCCAGTTCACGATGAAACAGATTACTTTCAAGCCGATTCTTTCCATTACAGATATTGCATCGATATTCAATAATTTGGGCAGTCTCAAAAGGTAATTTCATGGTTTGGTTTTCCTCTATGGAATAATAGCAACCCCAATTTTCAACATGATACAGGATTTCAATGGAAAACCATTAAGTTCCTGCCACAGGACAGTTTAGGATCCCTGTTCGTTCAAGATTATCAGAGTACCCGGTCTATTGATCAAATTTATAATACGAGCCAAGAAAGAGGACAAACCATTTTAATTGTTTCTCCTCGCTAAAAATTTCCATAGAACTTTGGGCGGCTTTGCTAAGATCGTTCAACAAGTCATTATTTTTCATGAGAACTTCAGTATAGTCCATCAGCTCATCCGTTGTATTCCATAAAAAGCCGTTCCTGGCATGATTGATAATCTCTGGCTGTCCGCCGCCATTAAAAACAACCGGGACAGCCCCAAACTGAGCAGCCTCAATGGTTGAAAGTCCAAAATGCTCAAATTTTTCAGGATTGATGTCCAGTGCTTCATTATATCCCGTTGCATGCCAGTAGATTTTCGCCCTGCTCAACAGATCCTGCAACTCGTCGGCGCTTGTATCATACAGTAACTCTATGGGATAGCCTTTGGCGGTCTCCTCTAAAGATTGTATATAACTGCTGCTTTCCGCATCAGAATGTTTTCTGCCCACCAATACAAGCTTCCAATCCCCTGCCAATCCATTTTCAACCATCTCGATAAACGCCTGCACCATAACATCCTGTTTTTTATTGTGCCCGCTTGCGAAGAAACGCCCAACATTAACGATAATATCCTCCTTGCAAGGGTTAAGGGGATTTTTTTTAGCTTTAACCGGCGGATATTGCACATACGAGTTAACATTCCAATACCGATCAACCCATTTCTGGGTATATTGTGAAATCGACAAAAACATATCATATGACATCAGGAAACGTTGATAAAAAATTTTGAGAAATGGTCGCATGGGCGAAACCCCAAAATGATCCAACTTCATCGGGAACATACAGGAGTAAATACTTACTTTTGCACGCGCCGGTACCAAACTGGCGTAGGTATTGTTTATAAAAAGATCATACTCTTTCGTGATGGATGCCAGCCTGTAAAAATACCGCGCTCTGCCTATTAAACTTTTTTGATTGAAATTAAAATCCAAGAATCTAACAGCCGTATTTTTTACAGGCAGGTCAAATTCCCGTTCAAGTATCTGGATAAACTCTTTTCCAGCAAATTTAGATCTGTCAAACGCCTCGGTTTCATGACATAGAATATCGATGGAGGCGGACGGAAAAATCTGGTTGATATAAGAAATTATATGAGCAGTCAGATTTTCGCCTCCTCCCATGGTGGGAAGGTAGGCGTTGTATACACAGACTTTTTTTACCGAGGAAGCATCCACTTTGGGTTTAACTTTGGAGAGCCGAAGCAAGACCCTTCCATCACTTACCCTCTTAATAATAAGTCTTACATACAACCTCTTCAAAAGGAATTTTGGAAGTTTTGCCACAAAAGATACCAGCACCTTTAGATGCGTTTTTCTATTCACGCCCTTCACAAGCCCTTCGTAAACTACCTGTCGAAAATATAGAAAGAGCACTTTTAACAAAAATCCAAAATGAGAATTTTTCAAATGGATGAGCAGTTTATTTCTTAATACCAAAAAAGTAAATAATGGCGACCATTCCCCTGAAGTTGCAGCATGAACATGGTAGACAACCGATTTGGGGGCGAAAACGATCTTCTTGCCATACAACCTTGTTCGATAGCATAAATCCATATCCTCATAATAAGCAAAAAAATCCTCATCCAATGCCCCAATTTCCTCCATAAGCGTCCGCTTAATCAACATGCTCGCGCCGCAGACAGCCATGACCTCCCTGGTGGTATCGTACTGACCCTGATCAGGCTGGTGAGAGCCCATATCCCCGCCATCCCCATTGTCTGTCAGATAACTCATGGCGTTCTGGATCTCGTTCGGGCTGTGCATGTACAACAATTTTGAGCCTGCAATTGCGATATTTTCGTCGCCGTCCGCGACGGCCACCAACTCCTTGAGCCAGTTCGTGTCGACAACCGTATCATTATTCAACAGAACTATATATTCTCCCCGAGAATTTTTTATCCCAAGGTTGCAGCCGCTGGCAAACCCCAAATTTTCTTTAGATTCGATTAGTACCACATCAGGGTATCTGGACAGGATAAACTCTCTGGAAGTATCGGAGGATGCATTATCAACAACGATTATCTCGTAATTTTCACGCGGGAAATCAAGTTGAAATAGCGAGTCTATACATTCACCAAGATATCTTTGGCCATTGTAATTAGGAATAATAATGGACACTTTCCTGGAGACACCATTCAGCAGACGGATCTCAGGTTGTATCTGATTTCGCGCCTTAATCAGGAAAGTTTGCACATATTCAATTCCCAGACAGAAGAGATCGTAACTTCTGGCCAGGAATGCATAAGCTTTTCGCATGGGCCATAAGAATAATTTAAGGGTATTCAAGGAAAGCTCTCCTTTATTTTCTTTTGATTTTCTTAAACACAAAGGAAATAAAATTCAACCCCTGCCGCAGTACCCTGGCGCGGCGGCTATGAAGCGGAACCAAAAAGACGCGGACTTTCCGAACCAGCAAAGCGATCTTCCATGCTCTGCTGGTTACGATTTCATTCAGCAGCGCTTCCCTCTCCGCAAGCCGAATCTCGACAGCCTGTTTTTCGGCCAATATGATCCGCTCCTTCTATGCGAGCATTCGTACCACCGCTGTATTCTCGGCATTAATCCATGCTATTTTTTGATCTCGTTTCGATATTTGTTCAAGGAGTTGATGTAAGGCATTTTGCATAGACTCAGGATCTTGAAAATCTGCCTGATCATCAGGTGTTAGTTTGTGCATGATCCACCTAGTTACTCGCGATCTTTAACCGTAGTTTTTAGAGCTGAGTGAAATAACGTTTTTAAAATAATTAAATCGGTGATCCGTAATGAAGAATCTTCCATCGTCATTAAGGAGATTACCCAATCAAAAGTACGATAGTGCTGTCGGTTGACATACTCAAAAATTTTCCCCATCGAATAGACATCGGAAAATCGGCCATCGAGCGATCTTTCATATCCACCCAGCCCCAATGGCGAAAAAAAAGGCTCCTGTTCAGAGACTGCCCAGCCAAAATCATGTAAAACAGGCTTCCCCTCCTGCATCAAGAGATTTTCACGGCGAATATTACGATGCGTAACACCTTTCTCCTTTAACGCCAACAGCATATTTAAGCAATGCTGAATAAAGTTATATAATCCGGCCACAGATGAATTAATAGAAGACAACGCGTCATGCAAACTTTGACCCTGATGTTTCTTAAAAGAAATTATTGAATAATTTCCTTCAGACTCTACGTCAAGAAATCCAGGAAAATAATCGGTCTCAAACCGGGATAAAAAACGCGCTTCCCGTTCAGCCAGATCAAAGCTGGCTTGTTTGTAAAGCACAGCATCTTTCTCATATACAAGACACCAATAGTCAAGGCCCTCGTGCCGGGTAAGAAGCCTCTCAGAAATAAGATTCTCTTTCGGCATGATAAGAGGCAACGATGCGGAAACACCCGCCTTATCCTGAGAAATCAACTGGATGGCATCCTCTATCAAAAAAATTCGATCATCCCAGGTATTCTGGCGGGCAAAACTCAAGCGTTTCTCCACTTGAACAGGCTGGTAGTCAGCCAATGCAGCCTGAATTTCCTCAAGCCACTCATTTACAGAGGAAGCAAGCCTGACGTAATCGCGGTAATGGCGCAGCTCGTTTAGATCAGTTGCCACGATGGACTTACCAGCGTTCAAATATTCAAACAGCTTTACAGGATTGGTAGCATCCGTAAGCTGAATTTTCTTAAACGGGATAATCCCCACATCAAAACGCTGCAAATAACCAGGTAAAGCTCGTAAGGTTTTTCCCCCAGAAGGAAAACATTGCTCATATCCTTTATACGGGAAACATCAGCGCTTTCCAGCCTTCCGATCAAGATAAAATTCCAATCCGGCCTGACCGAAGCAAGGTTGTAAATCAACTCTGTATCGAGCCAATCAGACATCGCTCCGTAATATCCAATAATGGGGGTTTTGATATTAACTAGTTCCTCAGGCATTTTTTCTGGAGAATAGTTAAAGTGGTCAAACTCTGTGCCATTAGGGATTAGAAGGCAATTTGCATTAAACTGTGACTTTTCGTTTAAGAGCAGATGCGAAGTGGCAAAGACAAGATCACTTTTTTTTATGAGATCATCTTCTGATTCCAGCATATATGAAGTCACATTCGAAAACCCGCCGAGGTGATCCATGGAATCGTAAACCACCTTCCAGGCATATCGCTTTTGCAACTCCAAAGCTAATGGTCCCCAAAAGGGAAGATCGACAATACAGACAGCCTTGGAAACATTAAAGCTTTCCCGCATAAGATCAAACTGATTTAGGAGGATTTTCTTTGAACTCTCATCCAATTGATCTGCAACAATGTTTTTATTATCAAGGAGACCTAACTGCACATCAACAATGGGAATATCGTTTCGAATTGACCGACAAACCGGCGTTATTCCATTCAAAAATAGGTACGCAAATAAAATACCCGATGCCCATGCGAAGCTAATTGAGTGGAAATTTGTTGAGGTCGTTGAAAACGGTAATTCCAATCAATGACCGGAAACACAAAAATATCAAAAGGTTCGAAATAATAGTTATTCAATTTTCTTCCTTACCTTCAAGCAATACCACCAAGCCCAATTTAGGTTTATCAGAGATCCAAGTCATCACTCTGGTTGTAGCAAGGGACTTGAGCGCATCCCGGTATTATTTTGTTCGAAAAACTACTAAAAAAACGCCACCTATAAAGGTTTTGTACATTGATTTGCTAAAAATATTGGTTGCCAGATATATCTGGCGAGTATACCCGAATTGCATCACATAAAATATTTCTTTCTGTCAGGTGAAAGGTTGTTGTGCAATGCTTAATAAACATCGTGACTATGTTATCAAAAAACATAGTCACGATGTTTATTATTCACAAAATACACACAATTTTATGGAATACTACCATCCCAATTTCCTGCAATCGGCATGTCGCCCGGGTTGCCCAAACCAAATACTATGTCGGCAAAGCCAACCGTGTTGCTATTCCGCAGCAGGAACTGGGCATTACGATACACCCCGATCGTGTCGATGCCATCATTATTCCAGTCACCCGTCACAGGCTGGTCGCCCCCCAGCCCGTAATTAAGAGCAATATCTGCGAATCCGGTTGTGTTCGCGTTCTTCAGGAAGATCACACCATTACTCGGGCGGAATACTCCGGTGGTGTCCTGCCCATCCCCATTCCAGTCTCCGGCAATCCCCACATCGCCTACATTACCCAGGTAAAAGCTCATGTCCGGTGCCCCGGCGGTATTGCTGTTGCGCAGTAAAAATTGTCCGGTTGAGCTGCGATACACACCGATGGTGTCGGTGCCATCTCCGTTCCAATCCTGGCCACCGGCTGATCGCCGGACTGTCCAAAAGCGATCACGAGATCCGCAAAACCAAGGGTATTGGAATTGCGCAAGTAGAAGGAACCGTTGCGATAGATCCCGATGGTAGCGGTCCCATTGCCATCCCAGTCACCTGCCACGGGATAATCCCCGGCGAGGCCGTAGTTGATGGCAACATCAGCAAACCCGGTCGTGTTTGCATTCTTCAGATACAAAAGACCATTGCTCGGGCGAAATACCCCGGTTGTATCCATGCCAGTGGCAAAAGAATCAATGGGGGTGGCGGAAACGGTGTTCGAGGCGGCGATCAAGGCCAGTGAGGAACCGCGGGCATTGACGATGACCGTGTATTGCTTAAAGTTGGTCAATCCAGTCAGAGAGAAAGTGGTACCTGTTCCGACATTGATCGGCTGTCCGCAATTACCCTCGGTCGGTGAACTGGCGCCTGCCGCGCAGGTAACGACAACCTCGTAATTGGCCAGCCCTCCCGTTAGCACCCCCGCTGCGGTTGTCCAACTCAACTGCAAGGTGCTGTTTCCGCGCAAGACATTCAGGCTAAGAGGCCAATACTCATAGGCGCCAAGATCAGAAATGCTGTTATACGGTCGAGTTTGTCCATCCATATCAACAGCAGTCGTACTGCCTATGGCCAGATCTTTAGCAGCCGAATCAAGCCTGAGATGGTAATTAAAATTAGGCGAACCAGGCGCGATAAAGTCAGATGAGGAAGAAAGTATAGTCACACTTGGAAGACCATTGATAACTCCAAATGTATTTATAGTATTTCCAGAAAACAGGGCGCGGTTAAAGTTAAGAGTATTACCTGCCTGCACCAGAATGGCATAAGCGCCTGCCGGTCCTACCGTATGATTGGCAATGATACTGTGGCTGACATTCGCCACGCCTGACGCGGCTCCTGGCGCTGCCAATACCAGCAGCCCCTGCCCGGATACCAGGTTTGGGCCAAGCTGGTTTCTGGCAATGGTTGCGTGTACAAAATTTGCCTGAAGACCTTGAACATGGATGCCGCCGCCTCCGCCGCCATATGCATTGGTACCGGAACCTGTTGTTGCCAAATTATCGGCGACAACTACGTTTGTGACAGATGCTACGGGAGCAATACCAGTTCGATCGACCCACAGCGACAGACCGCCGCCGCCCACTGCGCCCGCGGTCCCTCCACTCCCCCCTGCCGCAGTATTTGAAATTACTTTTACACGGTCAATCGTGATCGCTGTGCGGGAGTTGTAGACCAGCATCCCCCCACCGACGCCGAAACCGCCAGACCCGCCAGCCAGCGCATTGCCTGCCTGCGAGGTATTGCCAGACAAAACCGAATCAGTTATGACAAACGGGCCAACGGCTTCTTCAGAATAGATCGCGCCGCCGTAACTGCCGCCAGCGTTCACGGCAGCATTTCCACCGATTGCCTGATTATTTGTTGCAACGATCCGATTTGGCACAACTGCACTTTGTCCTAAGCCAATCGCTCCGCCAAGGGCATCAGCTCTAAGCCCATCATAGCCATTACCCGTCGAATTGCCCGCTTGTGCGAGATTATTTGAAAAAGTGGAATCCTCAACCGTCACGACTGAGGCGTACACAAACAGAGCGCCAAAGGCCAATCCGCCGCGGGTGGAACCTGTTCCGCCAAGCGATTGATTGCCGTCAAATGTCACCCGCTGCAACAGGGAGCTTGCCGGAGACGACTCAATCCGTAAACCCGCCCCGGTCGCCGCTCCGCCCGCACCCGAGGCTGCATTAGCACCGATTGCCTGATTATTCTTAAAAACAATATCCTTCAAGGTGACAGATGCCCTTGAGACCCACATTCCAGCACCTATTCCGTTGGATCGGGTGGGTTATTACCTGCGTAAACTGGACCAATCGCGCGGCCGTTCTGGAGGGTAAAGCCCTCCATATTTAGATATGTAGTTGTCAGGTTATTAAATCCGATGACCGCGACGCCACGATAGAGGTTTTGTCCATCGATAACGGTTAGATTTACTGCCGGATTCGCCGTTGACCAATTGGCGGTTGAATAGCCTCCAAGAATAGCCAAGTTTTTGTCTAGTGAACAAACCACGGCGGGCGTACTAGCGAATGAACAATTTGTTGTTCCTCCGCTATAGGTATAATTACCCTGCGCTACTAATATCCTGTCACCAGACGCAGCAGACTGATTGACTGCATATTGGATCGTAAGACAGGGAGAAGCAGCCGAACTACAGTTTCCCGAATCCACGCCGCTGCTGGCAACGTAGCGCGTGGTAGCCAACGCCCCCGCACTGGTTGTCACACCAAAGATGAAAAACAACAAAGCAGCGGCACTAATATATCTAAAACCAATGCTCCCTGAGATTGAAATTTTGTTCCACATAACTATCCATACTCCAGTATCAAAATTAAATTAAAATCCTTCTGGCAATTTGCAGGCAAAGGTATTCCCGATCCAGGCTCTACCTGAAGAAGACCAATGTCAGACCAAGCATTATTGATCGTACCCGCAGAATCTATTCGAGACGCAAACACGACGGTCTCTACGAGGCAAGTTCATTAATGCCCGTTCTTTATTTTATCTCGCTCAACATAAAGCAACCTTAGAGTTTACCAAAAGCTGGATGACAAATTTGTAAGCAAACATGGTGATTTTTTCTTGAAAAAAGGAGCGCCTCTTTACTATATTGACAAATATATTTCCGGTCATAAACGGTTATGCAAATTGTTTCTTGGTTTGCAGAGCAAGCAGTTTTACCGCCGGGATCTTAGAATCCAGCCAGCGTCGACAATTTATACACATGACACAAGTTTTTATATATTACGGCGCTTCCCAGCTGGGCATAAGCCCGTCGAGCTGTTCCAAAGCTCGTTCTACCATTTCAATAACGATTATATCCGGCTTAAATTGCTGAATTGATTCCCGGGTCAGATACTCGGGGATGCTGAGATAATGGATAAAATGGGATTCCCCGAAATTCATACTCATATAATCGTTCAAGTAATGGGCGCCTTGAGAATCATGGAACATAAGAAGCGTCGGTAATTCACTTTCCGGTATCGAAGAAAATTGATTGTAGCCATAATAAATGGACGGGTGTGATGTCTGAACAAAGGATTTCTTGGGCGCGATAAGGAAATTCTTCTCTGTCACAGTGGTTATTCCCATTATCCTGGCGGTATCACGTACTTCTGGATCTGTGGTGACCAATTTCATATTCAAATCCGAAACTGCATATGGTTTAAGTTCCGGGTATGAATTACCAAGAACATTAATAATGGTTGTGTAAGCGGCAAATGCGCCATATCCATTCCAATGAGTGTCTGATTTGAAGAAAACATCCTGTTCGCGGCGGGCAGTCTGCAGGGCGGGTCTGAGATCCACCAGTACCGGCAGGTTATCCCCCCCGGAATAAGCGATGAAACTATCAAGCCATGACTGCGCTGACAGAGGGGTTATCTGCCCGGGCAGCGTATCCGCGTAAATGCTGGATTTATCGGGAGCGACCACAACGATCAGGGTGATGCCCTGGGACTTTAAGTATTGGTTGAGAGTAGTCAGCTTTTTAATTAAACCTTCCTCATTCTCCATTTTCCTTGTATTCTGAAAATAGCTAAGTTCGCCATCACCCGTGTAGTGCATCCATCCATCTTTTCCCAATAAAACCACGGGGAAAACCCTGTTCCCTAATTTGATGCGAAGCAAATTTGCCTGCTCTATTAGAAAATCCTTTTTATAAAAATTATCCTGGAAATTTGTTATGCCCGGGCCAATACTACGCGCCACGACATAGATGAACAAGCCGAGTATGAAGAGCACATAGAGTTGAGTATAGCGATAACGCAGGGATGACGCTTTAAACATGATTGATGATCCGCTTCTTAGAATTTGGCGTAAAGATTCGGCAAAAAGGTATTACTCAAAAGCATCGCAAGACCCAGAACAAACAGCAGGACCAGAGCGGCATCTTCAAAAATCTGAATCGGGAAATAGAAATTTTCCTGTCGTTTTTCCAAACTTGCACGCATTTGTTTCCAGATGGATGACACAGGCAGCGAGAAGAAAACGCCTGCGGCCAACGCCAGGATAAAAGACGGCTCAATAAACGGCATCGGCGTTGACACGCTGAACGGAAGCAAAGTCAAACCCGAGGCATCACCCGCCAGGCGGCGAAAAAACCAGTATGAAAACTCCAGAGTATTTGAACGAAAAAACACCCAGCCTGCCACAATAACTGCCAGAGTATATATATGACGTATTGGCCGCCAGGTTTGTTTTAGCCAACGCCCAAAACCCGCGCTTTCCGCCGCCAATGCAATTCCATGAAGCAGTCCCCATACAATAAATGTAGGTTTAAATCCATGCCAAAGGCCCGTGAGCAAAAAAACGATCAAGATATTAATTTGCTGGCCTGCCAATCTAAAACGCCGCCTCTCCAGCGGGTAAAACACATACTCACGAAACCAAGTTGAAAGGGTAATGTGCCAGCGGCGCCAAAAATCACTGATGCTTTGTGCGATATATGGAAAATCAAAATTCTCAGGCAGTCGAAAACCGATCATCCTTGCCAGACCAATTGCCATATCGGTATATCCGGAAAAATCAAAGAAAATTTGCAGGGTGTAATCGGTCAACGCCA
>JADJNA010000047.1 GCA_016709305.1 Candidatus Villigracilis saccharophilus | reverse complement strand
ATGGCACGGTAACGCCTTCCAAAGCTGGCTATACCTTCTCGCCTACCAGCAGGAATTATTCCAGCATCTCGGAGTTCCAATCAGACCAATCAGAATTACAGCCACTGCGGTTTACGTACACCATCAGTGGCAGCACAGGGCCGCCGGGGGAAGCGCAACCATCACCTATACTGGCGGCTCAACGATCGCGAATGCCACCACGGGGAATTATTCATTCACTGTCTCAGACGGATGGTCTGGTACGGTCACACCTTCCAAGGCTGGCTATGCCTTTACGCCTCCCAGTAGAAGTTACGCCAACGTCACGGCCAACCAGACCAATCAGAATTACACTGCCGTGGCGGCCACGCCAAGCACATCTCTGGTAACGCAGGTGTCGGCGGGGCGATACTAAGCTACACAGATGGCACTCCCAAGACTGCCACTGCGAATAGTTCTGGTGTGTATTCCTTCTCAGGTTTCCAACAACAACTGGTCCGGCACGGTGACACCTTCCAAGGCCGGCTTTTCCTTTGTGCCAGGCAATAGGCTTATACCAATGTAGTTGCAGAGGTCAGGTGGATCAAAACTACACCGCCAGGCCGATAGCCTTTAGCTTTGCATCCATGGGGGATGGGCAGGCGGAAACAGCCTACTTTACGGCCACCGTCAACCAACATTAAAACCTCAATCCCGCGTTGATACTTTACAACGGAGATCTGCAGGATACCGGATCTGTTGCAACCCAAATAGATCCGATGATCAACGTGCTGAAAACCGCGAACGTATTTAATAAAACTTTTTTGGTCAGAGGCAATTCCGATAACAATGTAGAAGGAAGCGCGGCCTTGTGGGAAAATTATTTTGAAACGGCCCCGAATATAAAAGTGTTGCCGCCGTTTGTGACCAATAAGGCAGCACTCAATTCCTCCTCGGACCATTTGAACTACAGTTTCGACTATGGAAATTCCATCTTTATTGGATTGGATGTTCCGGGCGATATTGATTTCTTGGAACAAGTCGAAATGGACTTCCTCAATTCCCGCCTGACGTATGCCGAGGGACAGGGATTAACGCACGCGTTTATTTTCTTCCACGGGCCTGAATATCCTGTGACAAGCGTACATTCTTTATGCTCAGGCAGAGCGGACGCTGGTTGCACGCCTCCGAACCTGATGACCATCATCAACAATCACCCAATTGTCACTGCAACTTTTCATGGCCACGAGCATATTTTAGGGTGGACGCATATGGATAATACCCGCGTCGCGGGACTAACCCGAAGTTACGAGCAGTTCATCACTTCCCCCTCCGGCAGCGGAACATACAACGAATATGTCTACCCGGATCGAATAGATTATGTATATCCAGATATGGATAACTCACAGGGTTTTGCGACCATCAGTGTAAACGGCGACTCGTTCACATATAACATATATAAAGTAGGTACAACCCTGCCAGTCTGGTCGCATACTTTTCCAAAATAAACACAGCACCAACGATCAGTGATATCACCGACCGGACCACCGATGAAGACACCGCCACCAGCACAGTCCCCTTCACTGTCGGTGATCTGGAAACCACCGCGGCTTACCTAACCGTTACGGCCACCTCATCAAATACGGACCTTGTGCCGAACGGAAATATTTCACTGGGCGGTAGCGGCGCAAACCGAACCGCCAGCATCATGCCCGCCTCCAACCAGAGCGGCACTGCCACCATTACAGTCTCTGTAATGGACGGTTCTACAGTCACCACCAGCGACACCTTCCTACTGACTGTTAATCCAGTTAATGATGTGCCCGTCGCCGATGCCCAATCCGTCAGTGAACAGTAGATAGCACGACTGCCACCGTAGGCCTAACCGTGACTGCTCATACTATTTCCGGAAACGCAGGAGTTGGGGGCGCCATTCTCACCTACACAAATGGCACGCCCAAAACCGTCACCGCGGATGGCGCCGGCCTGTACAGTTTCCAGGTTCCCACGGACTGGTCGGGGACGGTCACGCCTACCAAGGCCGGCTATATCTTCTCGCCCACCAGCATGACTTATACCAATGTGCTTGCCGATCAACCTGCACAAGACTACACCACCACAGGCGTCACCTTTACCATCTCCGGAAATGCAGGAGTTGCAGGGGCCACTCTCAGTTACACGGATGGCACACCCAAGACTGTTACGACGGATGAAGCCGGTCTGTACAGCTTCGAGGTTTCCTATAACTGGTCTGGCATGGTCACACCTTCCTTAACAGGTTATGGGTTCAGGCCTGCCACTCGGACGTATACCAATCTGACCTCAGACCAGTTTGTCCAAGATTACACTACAACCACCAGCCGAGTCTACTATATTGATAACACGAATACGGCTTGCACAGATGTCGGTACAGTTGGTTCGTTCGCACTTCCATTCTGCACGATTGTAAGAGGCGCGTACCTGGCAACTGCCGGCCAGATCGTGCATGTCATTCACGGCACTTATGCAGAGACGGTCTATCCGAGGAAGCGGCACTGCTGAGGAATCCGATTACCTATTGGGCGGACCCTGGTGTTACGGTGACCGGAAGACCTCAAATTACTGTTTCTCCTTTCACCGCTTACCCAGGTTTCTCGGTGTCAACCAAGAGTTACATCGTCATCGACGGCTTCAACATCACTCAAACCGGCACCAAGGGCATCTATGCGGACAGTTCGAGCTACCTCACCATTTCCAATAACCATGTCACTTATGCTGGTGCTACTTCAACGACGCACCCCTATGAGCAGGGCATTTATTTGAAGAGCACCACCCACTCCACGATCACTGGCAATACCACAGATCATAATACATGTATTGGCATTCGATTGCTCATCAATAGTAATTACAACATGGTCAGTAACAACCTCTCATTTTCAAATTTCTCGATCGTCGAGAGCGATGCGGCCGGGATCGAGACAACCGGCAGCAGCTATAACACGATTATCAACAACGTTACCTATAGCAACGAGGACAGTGGGATCAATATCTATGTAATTCCTACGCACTGAGGTGCAGTCCACCAACAACCTGATCATCGGAAACCTGAGCTACGAAAACGGCGATCATGGTATTGACACCAACAATTCACCGAACAACACCTTTATAGGCAATACAGTCCATGGGAATGGTACAACCGGTATTAACATTGAAGGTGAAGCTAGTACGGGTTCACACCATACAACGTTAATCAATAATATCAGCGCTGGAAACGGGTTTACTCCTCCGGCTGGTTCCTTTGCCGGCAATCTGCGCGTAGACTCGGCATCCATCACCGGAACGACCCTCGATTACAACCTCTTCAACCGAGAGGACGCCATATATCAACTTATCTAGAATGATATTAGCTATCCCTCTTTAGCGGCGTTTCGGGCTGCCGTGCCTACTCAGGAAATACATGGGTTGGAAGGGGATCCAAAATTTGTTGATCCAGTTCCATCTGTTCTAAGAAAAACTGGGGTGCATTATGTGGGTCTCGGAATTTTCGGCAATTACTACCCAGAACCCGGGGGTCGCCGGCAATCGATAGCGCCAATTCAAATGCTCCCAGCCAGCCAGTTTCCGATATCGATGGCAACGCCCGCGTGGACGATCCGGCTACTCCGAATACCGGCGCTGGCGTGCGGGATTACGATGATCGCGGTGCGTATGAGTTTTTGCCTTTAGGGCAGTCAATGCCTATGGTCACTACTCAGGCAGTGACTAACATTATGGCCACAACAGCCACGGGGAACGGTAACATCACTGCAACAGGTCAGCCCAATCCCACAGAGCATGGTGTCGTCTGGAGCATAAATCCTGATCCCACCATCGCAGACAACAAAACCACAGATGGTCCTGTCAGTGCAACCGGTGCCTTTACCAGCTCCATGACTGGTCTGACACCCGGGACGCTGTATCACGTTCGTGCTTATGCCACCAACACAGCCGGCACCGTATATGGTGAGGATATCACCTTCACTGCCCTCGCTACACCTACAGTCACCACCTTGGCAGTTACAGACATTACAACCACAACCGCCACAGGCAATGGCAATATCACGGCCCTGGGTCTGCCAAACCCGACCCAACATGGTGTGGTTTGGAGCACATCGTCCAACCCGACAACTGATGATAGCAAAACTACAGATGGTTCGGTGAGTGCGACAGGTACCTTTACCAGCGTCATCACCGGCCTGACACCCGGGACGCTGTATCACGTCCGCGCTTATGCCACCAATTTTGCGGGCACATCTTACGGCCAGGATGTCACTTTCACAGCTGCTCATTTATCTTCCGTCAGCACTTCAGCGGTCACGAACATTATGACCACCACTGCCACAGGCAATGGCAATGTCACTTCGCTTGGTGTGCCCAATCCCAGCCAGCATGGTGTCGTCTGGAGCACAAATGCCGACCCCACCATCGCAGATAACAAAACCACGGATGGTGGTGTTTCTGTGACCGGCGCCTTCACGAGCAATATCACTGGCCTGACACCTGGGACGCTGTATCACCTCCGCGCTTATGCCACCAACACAGCAGGTACTGTCTATGGCGAGGATGTCACTTTCACCACTCTCCTGGCGCCAACAGTCATCACTCAGGCGGTCACTGAAATTACAACTACGGCCGCTACAGGTAATGGTGATATCACCGCTCTGGGTTCGTTCAATCCGACCGAACATGGTTCCGTTTGGGCAACCACAGCCAATCCCACTATAGCAAATAGCAAAACCACGGATGGTCCAGTCAGTGAAATTGGCACCTTTACCAGTGCCATCACCGGCCTAATACCAGGAACTTTGTATCATGTCCGTGCATACGCTACCAGTGCAGCAGGCACATCGTACGGCGAGGCTCTCACATTCACTGCTCTGATTGTCCCTACAGTCACCACTCAAGCTGTCACATCCATTGGGACCACCAACGCCATCGGAAACGGGAATGTCACCGCGCTCGGTGTGCCCAATCCCACCCAGCATGGCGTTGTCTGGAGCACATCCACCGCCCCCACCCTCGCAGATAGCAAGACCACAGATGGTGATATCTCCATCACCGGCGCCTTCACGAGCAGCATCACGGGTCTTACACCAGGCTTGTTGTACCATGTCCGTGCCTATGCTTCAAATGTGGCTGGCACATCGTATGGAGAGGATGTCAGTTTCACTACTCTTCCATCGATTACAGGAATCACCACCCCAACTACAAATGCCGGGACAGGCATCAATGTAACAATTGCAGGAACAGCCGATTGGGTTAACCCTAGCTACATCACTGCTGATGATGCCAGTTATGCAAGTGCCTCTCTCACAGGTAGTGTCCTAAGTTCCGGTTATCTGGAAGGCACCAATTATGGATTTGCCATTCCTGCAGATGCAGTCATTAATGGGATTGTGGTCACCATCGGACGTCATGAAAGTGGTATTAGATCTGACTATATTGATGTGCGTGATAGCACTGTCAGACTGCTGAAGGCTGGTGCCATGACCGGGAACAATAAAGCCGCAACCGGAACGGAATGGCCGACACCTGATCCCATTGCCGCCATATACGGTACAACCGCCGATCTTTGGGGAACCACCTGGACACCCGCGGAAATCAATGCCAATAATTTCGGTGTGGCTCTCTCTGTCGTCAGCGGAGTCAATAGAATTGCCTATGTAGATTATATGAGAATCTCCGTCACCTATACGGTGACAATGGTTGGTTCCAACACGACCGTGAACTGCGGCGCGGGTACCCCGATCGTTATTTATGGCTCGGACATCACCTGTGTCGCCACTGTGGTGCGCGGCTCCGGCGACAAGACCCCCACAGGAAACGTCAGTTGGATCACGAACGGCGGCGGCAGCTTTGTCACTAGCCCATGTGCTCTCTCAGGCTCTGATGGAACCACCACCTGTTCTGTGACTTATACACCCAACTCGGTGGGCAGCGGTTCGCATTTGATCACGGCCACTTATGCCGGAGATCCAAACTTCTTCACCAGCAACGGCAGCCAGACTGTAACCGTAAACAAAGCCCCCGCTACTGTATCCCTTGGCGGTCTGGCACAGGCTTATGATGGCACACCCAAGTCGGCGACTGCCACCACCAATCCAGCTGGTCTGGCAGTTACTTTCACCTACAATGGTTCCATGACCGCGCCAACGGTTGCTGGCAGTTATGCTGTGGTTGCGACAGTTAATGATCCGAACTACACCGGTACTGCCAGTGGGACACTGGTCATCTCTTCAACTCACAGCATCCCATTAGTAGTTGGCTGGAATTTGGTCTCGTTCAATGTGCATCCCGACAACACAGCCATCGCAACGGTCCTCTCCAGTATTGCAGGCAATTACAACCTGGTCTATGCCTGGGACGCAACAGGGCTCAGCGCTAGCGGCAACTGGTTGATTTACGCCCCCACCCGCGGCACCAGTGCGAAACGCTCGCTGAATAGTCTGGATGAGACAATGGGCTTCTGGATTCGGATGACGGCTGCGGATACTTTGGAAGTGACTGGCACTATTCCTGTGACAACCAGCATAAATTTATCTGTCAACGCAGGTGGTTGGAATCTGGTGTCTTATCCATCCATCTCGAATCTTTCACTACCCGGCGGATTGACCAATAACGGTGTCGGCACCGATTTCTCGCTGGTGTATGCCTTCCACTCAAATGAGGTGGCAGATCCGTGGAAAATGTTCAACCGGACGGGTGCGCCGTATGCCAATGATTTGCAGCAACTGACTCCTGGTTGGGGGTATTGGGTGAAGGTAAGCGTGAATCACACATGGAGCGTGGAGTATCTGGCGGAGTAACAGCATATTGTCAGTAAGGTCAGAGCGTAATCAGCAGGCATCCCTGACCTTACTCAAAATAACTGCAGATTGCTTTATATACAAATAAATTGAAACGTAAGCCACAAGCAAAGTTGAAGAAATTAGATCGATCCATCAAGAGGTGTAAAATGAAAATTAAAAATATCTTCACCGCATTATTTCTGGTCATTGCTCTTATATTCAGCAATGTTTCGACAGCATTAGCCATGCCCCCGGTGCCATCCAGTTTTAACGGCACGATCAAGCTGGATGGAGCAGACGTGCCTGCTGGCACCGTTATTTCAGCTCGTATTAATGGAGTTGAATATGCTTCAATGGAGGCGATTTTATACGCTGGGGACTCAGTTTACTTTTTTGATGTGCCTGGCGAGGACCCTGATATTGCAGGTGTTCAAGGCGGTGTTCCAGGAGATACCATTGTTTTCTATATCGGCAGTTATGTAGCTGATCAGACTGCTCTATGGCAAAGCGGAACCAGTATTGAGTTGAATTTAACGGGAACCTCCTTCCGCACTGTCACCTTCAACGCCAACGGCGGGACTGGCACGATGACTCCGCAGGTTGCGAATGTTTCCACTGCTCTTACTACTAACACCTTCATGCGAGAAGGCTACACATTCAGCGGCTGGAACACTCTCGCGAATGGTACAGGCGCGAACTACACTGACGGCGCGATCTACTCCTTCACTTCGAACATCACGCTATATGCCAAGTGGACGGTGAATAGTTATACCATCACGTTCAACAGCAATGGTGGCTCGGCGGTTGCAGCGATCACCCAGTCCTTCGGCTCGGCGGTCAGCGCTCCGACAGCCCCGACCAAGACTGGCAACACCTTCGGCGGCTGGTACAGCGACGCGGGTCTCACCACAGCATACACCTTCACAACCATGCCGGCCTCGAACATCACGCTGTATGCCAAGTGGACGGTGAACAGCTATACCATCACGTTCAACAGCAATGGCGGCTCGGCGGTAGCAGCGATCACGCAGCCCTTCGGCTCGGCGGTCAGCGCTCCGACAGCACCGACCAAGACTGGCAACACCTTCGGCGGCTGGTACAGCGATTCAGGTCTCACCACAGCCTACACCTTCACAACCATGCCGGCCTCGAACATCACCCTGTATGCCAAGTGGACAGCCAACAGCTACACCATCACCTTCAATAGCAATGGCGGCTCTGCGGTTGGTGCGATCACCCAGCCCTTCGGCTCGGCGGTCAGCGCTCCGACAGCCCCGACCAAGACTGGCAACACCTTCGGCGGCTGGTACAGCGACGCGGGTCTCACCACGGCATACACCTTCACGACCATGCCGGCCTCGGACATCACACTGTATGCCAAGTGGACGGTGAATAACTACACCATCACCTTCAACAGCAATGGCGGCTCTGCGGTTGGTGCGATCACCCAGCCCTTCGGCTCGGCGGTCAGCGCTCCGACGGCACCGACCAAGACTGGCAACACCTTTGGCGGCTGGTATAGCGACGCAGGTCTCACCACAGCCTACACCTTCACAACCATGCCGGCTACGAACATCACCCTGTATGCCAAGTGGACAGCCAACAGCTACACCATCACCTTCAACAGCAATGGCGGCTCTGCGGTTGGTGCGATCACCCAGCCCTTCGGCTCGGCGGTCAGCGCTCCGACAGCCCCGACCAAGACTGGCAACATCTTCGGCGGCTGGTACAGCGATTCAGGTCTCACCACGGTCTACGCCTTCACAACCATGCCGGCCGCAGACATCACCCTGTATGCCAAGTGGACGGTCAACAGCTACACCATCACCTTCAACAGCAATGGCGGCTCTGCGGTTGCTGCGATTACCCAGCCCTTCGGCTCGGCGGTCAGCGCTCCGACAGCCCCGACCAAGACTGGCTACACCTTCGACGGCTGGTACAGCGACGCAGGTCTCACCACGGCCTACACCTTCACGACCATGCCGGCCTCAGACATCACGCTGTATGCCAAGTGGACAGCTCTGCCATACACACGTGACCTTCAACGCCAAGGTGGGACGGTACGATGGCTCCGCAGGTTGCGAATGTCCCGACCACCCTGACGCTCAATAATTTCATACGCACAGGCTACACCTTCGTGGGCTGGAACACTCTCGCGAATGGTACAGGCACGAACTACGCTAATGGCGCGCTCTACTCCTTCAGTGTAGACATCACCCTGTATGCCAAGTGGACAGCCAACAGCTACACCATCACCTTCAATAGTAATGGTGGCTCGGCGGTTGGTGCGATCACCCAGCCCTTCGGCTCGGCGGTCAGCGCTCCGACAGCACCGACCAAGACTGGCCACACCTTCGGCGGCTGGTACAGCGACGCGGGTCTCACCACGGCATACACTTTCACAACCATGCCGGCTGCAGACATCACGCTGTATGCCAAGTGGACAGTGAATAGCTACACCATCACGTTCAACAGCAATGGCGGTTCGGCGGTAGCTGCGATCACCCAGCCCTTCGGCTCGGCGGTCAGCGCTCCGACAGCCCCGACCAAGACTGGCAACACCTTCGGCGGCTGGTACAGCGACGCGGGTCTCAACACGGCCTACACCTTCACAACCATGCCGGCCTCGAACATCACGCTGTATGCCAAGTGGACAGCCAACAGCTACACCATCACGTTCAACAGCAATGGCGGCTCGGCGGTAGCAGCGATCACCCAGCCCTTCGGCTCGGCGGTCAGCGCTCCGACAGCCCCGACCAAGACTGGAAATACCTTCGGCGGTTGGTACAGCGACGCGGGTCTCACCACAGCCTACACCTTCACAACCATGCCGGCTGCAGACATCACGCTGTATGCCAAGTGGACGGTGAATAACTACACCATCACCTTCAACAGCAATGGCGGCTCTGCGGTTGGTGCGATCACCCAGCCCTTCGGCTCGGCGGTCAGCGCCCGACAGCCCCGACCAGGGCACACCTTCCTACGGAGGCCACCACGCCACCTTCACAACCATGCCGCCCAACACACCCGGCCACCCTCGCCACACACGACCTCACGCCAACACGACAGCCCGCATGCAACCGACCGCCCGACGCCAACCACCCCCACTACACCTCAACACCCCGCGAATGGACAGGCAAACACGCTGACGGCGCGCCTACCTTTCGCGCAGACACCCACGCCGACAACCGCCGACGCACACACCTCAACGCCAACAGAGCCCCAATGCCCACCGCCCGGCACCAATACCTTCACCGCACAGGCTACACCTCCCTAACACCCAGCACCCAACACCAGCCACACCCTTCAGAGACATCCCTGTATGCCGGGGACAGAACAGCTACACCATCACATTCAACAGCAATGGCGGCTCGGCGGTAGCTGCGATCACCCAGCCCTTTGGCTCGGCGGTCAGCGCTCCGACAGCACCGACCAAGACTGGCTACACCTTCGGCGGCTGGTACAGCGACGCGGGTCTCACCACGGCATACACCTTCACGACCATGCCGGCCTCGGACATCACGCTGTATGCCAAGTGGACAGCCAACAGCTACACCATCACGTTCAACAGCAATGGCGGCTCGGCGGTAGCAGCGATCACCCAGCCCTTCGGCTCGGTGGTCAGCGCTCCGACGGCACCGACCAAGGCTGGCAACACCTTCGCTGGCTGGTACAGCGATGCAGGTCTCACCACGGCTTACACCTTCACAACCATGCCGGCCGCAGACATCACCCTGTATGCCAAGTGGACAACTCTGCCGACGCACACGGTGACCTTCAATGCCAACGGTGGGACTGGCACGATGGCTCCGCAGGTTGCGAATGTTCCGACTGCCCTGACGCTCAATACCTTCACGCGCACAGGCTACACCTTCGCAGGCTGGAACACTCTCGCGAATGGTACAGGCACGAACTACGCGACAGCGCGATCTACTCCTTCAGCGCAAACATCACCCTGTATGCCAAGTGGACAACTCTGCCGACTCACACTGTGATCTTCAACGCCAACAGCGGGACTGGCACGATGGCTCCGCAGGTCGCGAATGTCCCGACCGCTCTGACGCTCAACACCTTCACACGCACAGGTTACACCTTCGCGGGCTGGAACACTCTGGCCAACGGCACGGGCACAAACTACACTGATGGCGGGATCTACTCTTTCGCAGCAGACATCACGTTGTATGCCAAGTGGACGGCTAACAGCTACACCATCACGTTCAACAGCAATGGCGGTTCGGCGGTTGCAGCGATCACCCAGTCCTTCGGCTCGGCGGTCAGCGCTCCGACAGCCCCGACCAAGACTGGCAACACCTTCGGCGGCTGGTACAGCGACGCGGGTCTCACCACGGTCTACACCTTCACAACCATGCCGGCTGCGAACATCACGTTGTATGCCAAGTGGACAGTGAACAGCCACCATCACGTTCAACAGCAATGGCGGCTCGGCGGTTGCGGCCATCACCCAGCCTTTCGGCTCGGCGGTCAGCGCTCCGGCAGCACCGACCAAGACTGGTAACACCTTCTTGGGTTGGTACAGCGATTCAGGTCTCACCACGGCTTACACCTTCACAACCATGCCGGCTGCGAACATCACCCTGTATGCCAAGTGGACAACTCTGCCGACTCACACGGTGACCTTCAACGCCAACGGTGGGACTGGCACGATGGCTCCGCAGATTGCGAATGTCCCGACCGCCCTGACGCTCAATACTTTCACACGCACAGGCTACACCTTCGCTGGCTGGAACACTCTCGCGAATGGCACAGGCACAAACTACGCTAATGGCGCGAGCTACTCCTTCAGCGCAGACATCACGCTGTATGCCAAGTGGACCGCTCTGCCTCCCACATGTTATGCGCTGACTCTCAGCCATACCGGGCAAGGTACAAATCCTGTCGCAACTCCCGCTAACTCAACCGGTTGTGCCGCAGGTCAATATCTTACCGCTGCATCCATTAGCTTGAGCGGGGCAGTACCAACCTCCGGTTGGCAGATCAGCAGTTGGACTGGCACCAATAATGACACCAGTACTGCCAACATAAACACGATCACCATGCCTGCCCATGCTCATTCAGCTAGTGTCAATTACACGCTGATCAAAGTTACGCCGACCTTATCTGTAACAAATTCGCCGGTTATCTTCAACGGGACTCCACAGGCGGCGACTGTGACTGGCTCAGTTGCGGGTACGGTTAGCAATATTAAATATAATGGCGTCGCAACCGTGCCGACCAATGCCGGCACCTATACGGTCACAGCGAATTTCGTGCCAAACGATCCGACCGCTTATAACAGCCTGACGAATGCCGTTGCTGGTTCTTTTTCAATCAACAAAGCCACGCCGACATTATCTGTAACGAATTCACCGGTCGTCTTTAATGCCACTCCACAAGCGGCGATTGTGACTGGCTCAGTTGCGGGTACGGTTGGCAATATTAAATATAATGGATCTGCAACCGTGCCAACAGCTATCGGCACATATGCCATCACAGCAGACTTCGTGGCGGGTGATAGCGCCAACTACAATAGCCTGATCAACGCGGCAGCTGGAGACTTTGTGATCAATAATGGTTCCGGCGGCTTGGGTTCTGGTGGAGATACAACCGGAGTCTTTCGGCCGAGTAATGGGCTTTTGTATCTGAAGAATACCAATACAACAGGCTTTGCAGATATCGCCATTAACTATGGATTGGGGGGAGATTATCCAATAACTGGAGATTGGGACGGTAACGGAACAGATACGATTGGAATTTATCGCAACGGCTCTTTCTACCTGCGCAATTCCAACACCATTGGTTTTGCTGACCTGGAGTTCGCCTTTGGTCTTCCAGGTGATCAGCCGGTTTCTGGGGACTGGGATGGGGATGGCACTGATACAATCGGTGTCTATCGCAACGGCCAATTCCTGCTGCGTAACAGCAATTCTGCGGGGCCAGCGGATACGAGCTTCTATCTTGGAAACCCGGGCGATGTTGGCATTGCAGGGGATTGGGATGGCGACGGTCTGGATACCACCGGGGTCTTCCGCCCAAGCAATGGTGTGATCTTCCTGAAGAATACAAATGTAAGCGGATTCGCAGACATTGCACTAAATTATGGTCTGGCTAATGACCAACCTGTGATCGGCGATTGGAATGATGATGGAATTGACACCATTGGCGTATATCGAAACGGTTCCTTCTACCTGCGCAATTCCAATACGATAGGGTTCGCTGATATAGTATTCGCTCTGGGCATCCCCGGTGATATGCCGATCTCAGGCAACTGGGATGGGATCCCATAAACTATGTAGATCGAATTTTGTAAAAACGAGAAACATGGCTATGCTGTCGGGGAGCATAGCCATGTTCTTTTTAATTGTGAGTTCAAAGTTTTTTTGGCTGAGACTGTGGTGTATCGAGGCCTCTACAAGACGTATTCCACGAACACGATTGTGCCTGTAGTTACCTTACAATAATATGGGGTGACTTTTCTGATTTGAAAAGTGAAAAACCTGAAGGATGTGCTAAACTAAAAACAGATAAATGTTAATGAAATCGCAAACCTGTTGAAAAACAGGGACGCAAAGTCATGGGTCTAAAGTTGTTGACATACAACCAGGATCGCCAGACCGCTGAAAACCACATGTTTTGTGTTTCCATTCGCGGATCTGGCAAAAGTCAGATCCGTTTTTATTTGAACTTTAAGAGTCTATCGTATCGATAAATCGCAAACCTGTTGAAAAGCAGGAACGCAAAGCTATGGGTCTAAAGCTGAGTTCGCACAGCCATGATCGCCAAGCTGCCGAAAACGAGCAGTCGAGATTTCTTACATTTCAAAAATGCAAAAGATCTGGATGCTCATATGAAGGAATATTTTCATGACATCCAGGAATCAAATCAGTCAATTCAAAAATGTAGTTTTCACCAGCTCATTATTAATTTGCATTTTGTTCTGCGCGTTTGCGGTTCCTGAGGGGGTTCAAGCGAAGGATAATTCCGGTTTAGCTGCAAGCATAATTTTGTCAGATGGCGAGTTTGTGTACGGACCTAATGTGGGGGATTTTAGTTTGAAATCTTACCTCAGCACAAATGCCCCTCATCTGTTGATATATGCTGATGATCTATATGGCCGCTCGGAATATTTCAGTATAAACCCAAAAATTTATCTGACCTTGTTGGAAATTCATTCCCAATTAATTTCCAATCCTAATACTGAAAAAATGGAAGATGCTTTTGGTTTGGATGCCGGTCATTTTATTTCTCAGGTTGAATACCTGTCAAATAAAATGACAGAGGCTTATTATTTGCATCTTTATTCCTACTCTCCGCTGTCTGTTTCACAGCGGTCTCTGGAATCTTTTGTTACTTCGGATGGGTATACTGTCAGTGTAGCATCAGGCACCAATGCGGGGACCTATGCGATTATCGCTGGACTTGCCGCAATGAATGAAAAAAATATATCAATGATACTGGATAACAGCCAAGCCAATGGCTTTTACCAGACTTATGCAAGATTGTTTGGAAATAATAGTCCGCTTGATGAAAAAAACCTTGTAAGCCTGTCTGCGGAAGCAGGAATGTCAGCCGCGCCGGATAACTTATTACAACTCCCCTATTTACAGGGAACATCATGGAGATTTGGGGGCGTTCATGATAACAGCGGATGTATCACTAATACAAATTGCACGTTCCGGGATGCTTCTTCTTTGGATTTCTATCCTGGAGGTCTTTCCTGGGGATCTGATACAAGCAATACCTGGATAGTTGCAAGCGCTGCAGGAATTCCGATCCAAGTTTCTGCGTGTTATTTTAAAATTTTACATGCAGATGGCTGGGAAACAACTTATTATCATCTTGAAAACATACAAAGCTTTTCAGGTTCAATTAAACAAAATGACAAAATAGGTGTGGTCGCAAATACACCTGCAGAAGCCACATGCTCTGGCGGTGCATCATCTGTTCCTCACGTTCATTTCACTCTTAAACACAATGGAGCGCTTGTCGCGATTAATGGCACGCCTCTCTCGGGATGGTATGTTCATAGTGGCCGTTGGAGTTATGATACGGATCCTGGTTATATGTGGCTCGAGAAAGCAGGCGTAAAAAAGGACATTAATAACAATTTGCTGCTTAGCGAAGCACTCCCTGCATCTCCAATCATCACAAATTATGCGACTGGAGTCTTTCGGCCAACCAATGGAGCCTTGTACTTGAAAAATAGTAATACTGACGGATTCGCGAATGTCGTCATAAATTATGGATTGGGAGGAGATTACCCTATAGTGGGCGATTGGGATGGTAATGGAACAGATACGATTGGTGTCTATCGAAACGGTACTTTCTACCTGCGTAATTCAAATACATTAGGTTTCGCAGATATTGTGCTTTCTTTCGGCCAGGCAGGCGATCAACCGATTGCCGGGGATTGGGATGGAGACGGTGTTGATACGATTGGGGTCTATCACAATGGTCAGTTTTTGTTGCGCAACAGCAATTCCACAGGAGATGCTGATACGACCTTTCTCCTTGGTAACCCGGGTGATGTTGGCATTGTCGGCGATTGGAATGGCGATGGCTTGGATACCACCGGAGTATTTCGTCCGAATAATGGGGTGATTTTCCTGAAAAACGCGAACGTCAGTGGCTTTGCGGATGTTGCGCTCAATTATGGGTTGAAGGGCGACCAACCTGTGACTGGTGATTGGAATAATGATGGGGTTGATACGATCGGGGTCTATCGCAATGGGGTGTTTATGCTGAGGAACAGTAATACGATTGGCTTTGCTGACCTGGTCTTCGCGCTGGGGAATCCTGGCGACATGCCGATTTCCGGGAATTGGGTTGGGATTCAGTAAAAGTACGGATAATTATTTATAGGAATTAGTAGACATGGCTATCGCATTTGTTCGGTGTAGCCATGTCTATTCTTTTTAAAATATTCTCTACCGTACAAATGTGAGTAAAAATCAGTCATAAGATACACTCAAGGTGTCCAAACCGAAGAGGAGCACCTTATGACTGATCGAGACAAAGTATACACAAAAGTGAAGAAAACGATAAAGCAAATGCTAAGACTGGATCATCAAGGACAAGTAGTAACATTGGCGATGATGATTTCAGGCATTGTCATGAGTCGTAAGGCTCAGTTATCGACGATGAGCTCAGAAATACCAAGCAAAACTAAAGATCAAAGTGTTGAGATGCGGATGAGGCGCTGGGTTAAAGACGATCTGGATGTGGAAGCGGTATACCTGCCATTTGCGCGCCAGATTTTAGAAGCCCTATCGCATTTGCCATTGGTGTTGGTGATGGATGGAAGTCAGGCTGGACGTGGTTGCATTGTATTAATGGTTGGCGTGTTATATCAGGAAAGAGCGTTGCCAATTGCCTGGCTGGTGTCCAGGGGAAAAAGGACATGCTTCAGCTGAACGACATATTCAAGCCTTGGAAAAGGTAATTCCTCTGCTGCCCAAGGAAAGCCAAGTGGTTTTGTTAGGCGACGCGGAGTACGATACGACCGAAATGCTCGTCTGGATCGAGAAAAACACCTCTTGGCAATACGTTTTACGAACTTCACCACAAATTTATGTCCAGACCGATAAACGGTCAACCGATTCGAGACTATCCATTGCAGAAGGGTACTCTTTTACTTGAAGAACGTTGGTTTTACTCAGACTTCAACAGTGACATTGAATGTCATTGGTTGGTGGGGTTCTGAGTATGAAGAACCTATTTTTCTGATCACCAATATGAGGAAGGCTTATGAAGCCTGTCGGTATTATCGGCGACGATTTCGGATTGAAACATTCTTCTCTGACCAAAAAAGCAGAGGCTTTCATATTCACAAGAGTCACTTGGCTGATCCTGCTCGTTTAAGTCGTTTGTTGATTGCTGCCTGTCTGGCTTACCTTTGGATGATCACTCAAGGCTTGCGCGTCATTGCTGAAGGTAAGCTATCCTTGATTGATCGCACAGATCGTCGCGATAAAAGCCTCTTTCGTTTGGGCTTGGATTGGATCAAGTATGCCTTGAAACATTCCCTTGACTTTCAGCCCACATTTCACTTTCTACCTTTGGAGGCTCTTATTCATGTACGGTAGAGAATTAAAATATTGGATCTTTGTGGTTAAACCTTATTTCTTATCGTGAATGAGTTTTGGAATATCTGCTTGAGCGTAGGCAGACTCTGGTTTAATGCAGCGGCTTGCGTTTATTGACCAACCATATGCCGATCGTTAGCGGAGCCAGTGCTGCTGCCCCGCAGGGCGGGGTTGTTTTTGGCGCAGGTGTGGTTTCGTTTTTACCGGGGCTGGAGATGGGGAGGGGCGTATTCGCAATACGTGGAACAAGAGTTGCCGTTTCATCTACAGCCGAGGTGGCAACTGTACTTTCAGCAGGCGCTATTGTCAGGGGGACAGGAAGCGGAGTGGGAGTTTGAGTCAGCCACGGGAAATCGTATCCGTTTTCAGTTTTTATCATTCCCTCTGGGAACATTAAATAAATTGATTCTGCGATCTCCAGAACCCTGGTATCCTTCGGGGCCAGCTCGAGTGCCGTATGTATTTCATTGAATGCACGGTAAACATCCATAGTTGGGTTGGTCAAAAAAAGAATTCCAGAAAGCATGATTGGCAAGCAGGTCGGCAAAACCGGCATGCCATTGCGCATCCTTGGGGTTGAGCGCGAGACACTTTTCGTAGGCTTCAATAGCCAGTTTGTAAAGTTCCTTTCCGGCGTCATCATCCCGATAATATTTATGCATCAAAAATACGGACTTGTAAGCCTTTCCAAGTTGCCCCCAGGCTTCGCTGTCATTGGGGGACTTGGTAACATTTGCGCGCGCGATGAGCAGGTTGTTCCAAACTGATGGGGCTACGAGCGCGAACTCCATGTTATGAATGGCTTCATGTGGACCAGGCTCAAAGTTATCAAAATGCCAGCGCACCTCGTTCCCCTGAAAGACTCCTCCGGGCGTGGTTTGCGCCCATCCGATCTGCAGCCCAATAACCACATTTTGCGGATTGGCTTCATAAGGCAGTCGCAAAATAATATCCGCGCTGCCGATGGTATCCTTCCAGCCCGCACCCGATTCGAGGATGTAGTAAAAGGCGGTGTAAGGGGCATACCCCGATCCCTTCAACTTATATTTGACTTGAATGGAAACATCCTGTCCAGGCGGGAAGGTAATATCGAACTCCGCCCAGGGGATCATTTGGCTCGGGTCTCCTTCATCGGGAAAGCTGGTACGGCGATGCTCGATCTTTTTCCTGTCGACAGAGATCTTCAAATCAGCGATCTCGGGATACTCGAAACGCCCATTCTGTGCTGCAATCGGGAATCGGACAGCCATGCTCTCGGAAGCATTGCCAAGATTGCGCATGATGAAATCTGCGGTGACGATGGCATTGCCCAAACTTTGAAGATCAAAATCTTTTTGCACATCGACTAATACGGTCTCAGCCATCATTCGCACTTGTGTGGATTCTGCCCCCTATCAGATGTAAACGAACCCCACAGCTAAAGCAGGGGGCTTTGTCCCTGAACACGAAGGTTCGAGACCATTGGCAGGTTTACTTCTGCCCTGACTGCGATATTCACAGCCGCTACGATGTCCGCATTGCCAGAGAAGTTGCATGCGCTACAAAGGAAAACAGATTGAGACTTACGATTGGCTTTATCAACACAACCACATTCAGGGCAGGTGCGCAGGTGTTTCTTGGATCAACGAAGATCACAGGAACCCCACGCGCTCGGCTTGTAAACGATGTACTGCCTCAGTTGGTAGAACGACCAATTCAGCATGTCTCGCTCTCTGCTTGCGTCCTTTTCGGAGCTCATGGATACCGCCCAATTCTTCAAGGGCAATCGCTCGATGAGTGTCATACGCAATCTGTACGAGAATTTTGCTGATTCTATGGTTGGTTATTTTTTGAAAACGGGATTGAACACCGGATATTTTCTTGAGTTTTCGTCTGGCGGATTTGGTCTGTTTCTTTTGCAAATTGCTTCTGCGATGTCCAACTTTCGGCGGTTATCTTCGATCGCCGCGCCGCTGAACCCGCCACCGTCCGAAGTTGCGGCGATCTGGACAAGACCCAGATCAACCCCCAACACCCCTTCCACGTCAATTGGCTTGGGTGTCTCCACTTCGCAGACAACCATCAGGTAAAACCTACCTTGACCAGACACAAGTCGCTTTCCCCATGCTGGCCTTTGAGCAATCAAGCTGGCGTTTTCCGCAGGCAAAGGACATCTTTGTCTGCCCACTACTGTCCAGATGCTCAACTCCATCCTGTCCAGTTTGTAGGTCAGGATGCGGTCATCAAAAGCAATCGCGCCATGCGGCTTGAAAGTACGTTTGACTTTTCTATCCAGCTTATAAGCATCTGCAACTTTCGAGATGCAACGAACAACCACCTGTGCGGTCAAGCCAAACATTTCCTTGACATCGTAATACGTAAGTTTGTGGATTGGAAATTGTTTGAATGTCTGACTCTCCCACGCCTGTTCGCTGATGTAATTGCAGGCGGCGTTTGCAACCTCAAGAGTTTTACGAAGGGCTTGCGCTTGTTCAGGCGCAGGCAGGAGTTTTATTTGAGCGACCAATTTCATGGCGTGATTATCCCGCAGCTTCAATCTATTGAAACTGTTCTAGCGAATGTACATCGCCAGCGGCTATCCCTCTCCACTGCTAAAGCAGGGAGTTTCTTGCCGAGGTCTCGATGACCTTTCAAATCAGATTACTTTTATGATCCAGTCGTTACAAGATTCCGTTTGGATGCCAAATAAAAAAGCAGTGGATTGATTGTGATCGAAAGCAGCGCGCCTGCAACGATCAGGCTCTGTCCATCTTGAGAAAGTAAACCAAGCTGCAAGCCAAGCCCGGCCAGGATAAAGGAAAATTCCCCAATTTGCGCCAGGGCAACCGAAACGGTCCAGGCGGTAGCCAGAGGATACTTCAACAGGCGCACGATCCAAAATGCCGCGAGCGATTTCCCGATCACAATGATTGCCAGCACAGTCAATACCTGCAAAGGCTCGCGGATCAAAATTGTGGGATCAAACAACATGCCGACGGAAACAAAGAACAAAGCGGTAAATGCGTTTTGCAGCGGCTGCAGATCATGCGTAGCCCGATGGCTGAGGTCTGATTCATTAATAACCACTCCCGCGAAGAATGCGCCCAACGCGAAAGAAACACCGAAAAAATACGCTGAACCAAAGGCCACACCGAGCGCAAGTGTGACAACAGCGAGCGTAAATAGTTCCTGCGAACCTAGTTTTTCCACGCGTTGCAACAACCAGGGAAAATAACGGCGTCCTGCAATAAGCATGATGGCTACAAATAAAATGATCCTGCCCAATGTGATGCCGATGGTAGCCCAAATATTTTGAGCCGCTATGGTCTCTGAAGGAATACCTCCCAGCGAAAAAGAGAAAACCGGCAAAAGCACCAACACCAGCACCATGACAATATCTTCAACGATAAGCCATCCAATCGCGATTCGACCATCCTGTGAATCAAGCATCCCCTGTGCTTCGATGGCTCTTAACAAAACGACCGTGCTTGCAACCGATAAGGCCAGACCAAAGACTAATCCACTTCCCAATGTCCAACCCCACAGCCTGGATATGCCCATACCAAATACTGTGGCAGCCACGATCTGCAAGAGCGCCCCCGGTAAAGCAATGGCACGCACAGCCATCAGATCCCTGACTGAAAAATGAGTCCCAACCCCGAACATTAATAGGATGACACCGATCTCAGCCAGTTCAAGCGCCAATTTGGAATCAGCAACAAAGCCCGGCGTAAAAGGCCCAACGATGATCCCGGCCAACAGATAGCCAATAATCGCAGGAAGATGCAGCCGCACTGCAATAAACCCGCCGAAGAAGGCAAACACAAGGCTGACGGCGATCGTTGCCAGAAGGGAAGTTTCATGATTCATATTCAATTCGACCCTGTTTCTTCAGGCTGGAGCGGTGAATGATAAAAATGTTTGCAGTTATTCAGGGAGTTGGCGGTCACACCGCCCAGTATATCCTGAGCAAATATTACCGTGCCAGGCATTCCAAAAGTCCAAACGATTGCCCGTTCTGTTTTTGTTGTACCTGCGCCATAATAGTTCCAATCAATCATGATCATTATTTTGTTCATGAGGATGCTTCCATCAAATTATATGTTTAATAAAACAACCTCCCTTGCAGATGTTTGTGAGGGAGGTTGTTCGTTAGCTCTTTATGTTGCAAGTCTATTTTTCAGGAGCCACAGGTGGGGGCGGAGTCTCTAGGCTTGTTGCTGTTCTTTTTGATCTCTTTCTGGCGATCTTTTTCAGCTTTCTTTTTTTTCTTTTCCAACTCTTTTTGCGTTTTTCGTATTGATAATTCACTGCTGGCATCGGTTTATCCTTCTGGAATTTTATTCCATATTAATGGGGAAACTTCACGAAAGTATGTTTATCATTATAGCACCCATGCGGGTGGTTGTTTTAGGATTTTCCGGCTTTTTTCTTTTTTACTGACATGGGAAGTTCTTCGGCTGTGATCCTGATCAATTCGCCCAGCCAATGCCCATTGTTTGATTTTTCGTTGGAGATCAAAAAATGCGGCTTCGCACCAGGGTAGGGTGACTCTTCCACGACCTCCCCAATATACGCTCTTCCGCGGGCAGTCGGCTTGATAAAAAGTTTGTTATCACAGATTGAAGCGACCATTTTTCCGTCGCAGTATATCCCGTATTCGCCGAACATTTTTTTATGGGAAATTTCTCCTGCCGCCAACATTTGGCCGACAAGAAAATCCACAGTGCTTTGAGCAGATGCCATTTTATGCTCCTGAAATATGATGCGCACACCCTGACTGATTTTCAAACATATGGCACAATATTCCCATATTTTCCCACATGGCATTCTTGGACTCCGCCCTTGAACAACTGGGCCGACCGCATTCTGACTGGTTTTATTGAACTCTAGATAGGTGTCAACACGCAATTCGAACCAGATAGACGACACGCTTTATTTCGTTGGGAGTATTATGGAAACATTTTAGGGCGTACGCAGAATATTCCTTCTTTGGCGTACACCCTAAAATTTCTACTTTACAAAGAAAGATAGAACGATGAGTCCGATAAAGAAAGTTCCTGCCAGAATGCCAATGCGGGCAAGGTCTTTCTTGACATTGGAATAATCGGGATTGAATTCCACGGGCGCGGCGGGTGTCGCCATTCGGGCTGCTGCAGGTCTTTTGTTTTTCTTAGCCATTTTATTTCTCCTAGTTTTGTAATCGCGCAAAGACAACAATGCGCTGTGTATCAACAAGATATGGATAACATGAGATCAAAGTCACGGTCGGTGAGCCTGTGGATGCCATCACTTCCACAGCGGTTGGTTCCACCAATATTGTTCGATCTACGATATAAACATACTGGCGTTGGCGGGTAGAGATAATGACCTGGTCGCCGGGAGCGAGTTTATCCAGGTAGCGGAATATCTCACCATACACGTCATTATGTGCTGAAAGTACCACATTTCCATCTGTGCCAGGGTCTGCGGAACCTGCGTATTGACCGACGCCCTTTTTGAGCTGCTCCCATCCATCTCCCTGAACGATAGGGGCATCAATGTTGATGGCGGGAATCTGAATTCGGATTCCCTGATCTGGAGCCGCAGTGGGGATGGGAATGTTCGCGAGCGACTGCACCATCGGCCGCAGGTGTTCAGGGATTTCCGCCTCATTAGGGCGCGTATTTCCCTGCTCGTCTGGAGGCACGTGACCCGAAGGCAAAACTACAGCCATGATCAACGGTGTGGGGGTGGCGGTTACGGGGTTAAGCGCCGCGGCTACCTCTGTGTTAAGAGTGCGAAGAAGACCAAGTCCATTTAATAGCACTGCGACCAGGCCAATGACGGCCAGCACTTCCACGCCAAGCAGGATGCGATCCATCCATTTGCGGCGCGGGTTGGAGGGACCCAGTTCAAGTGCTGATCCGTCTGCGTCTGCAGTATCAACTACCGGCGCGGATGACTGCGTCTGTGAGTCAAAATCAGACATGTCCGGCGCAACTGTCACAACACGCCCGGTTCGACGAAAATGTTCTAAACGTTCTTTGCGCGCGCCGCGCCGTTTCTCCACCAGGAGGCGGCGCAATTCTTCAACGGAGAGTTCTTCGGGCGCTTTTCGTCTTGCCATAGCGTGCGGATTATACCGCAGGGAAGTGGCGATTCAAGTGAGAAATTTTTCTGCTGGGTGGGTTTCAGCTTTGCGCTCACAGGCGGCTAATTCTTCTTGACATAATTCAGTCGCTGAATTATGATTATGTCCAATAAAGTCTATTGTATTACTAGGAGATTGAGTGAGGCTTTCCAAACGCGGTGAATACGGTTTACGGGCGATGATCGTTCTGGCGGAACCTGTCGAGCAGAATGCCATGCCTGTGGTGCAGATCAAGGAGATCGCTCAACGCGAGCAGATCTCAGCCAAGTTCCTTGAGCAGATCCTGCTTGCGCTCAAGAACGCTGGCTTGCTCCACAGCAAAATGGGCGTCGGCGGCGGGTATTACCTGGCCAGGTCCTCCAGTGAGATCACGCTCGGGCAAATTTTTCGCGTCCTGGACGGTCCGGTTGCTCCGATCAAGTGTGTCAGCCAGATGTCTTATGAGCCATGCGGCTGTCCCGATGAGCAGACTTGCGGCCTGCGGCTCGTGATGGGTGATGTGCGTAATGCCATTGCCGGCATTCTCGATAACACCAGCCTTGCGGATGTAACCAAACGGCAAAGCGCTGTCCGCAAAAAACTCGGCATCAAATAAGTAGATAGAAGTGCGTAATGGGGAACGCATTTTTATTTACTTCAAAAGTATACTATCTCTATAGACTTTATAATATATAAAACAAATTGGAGATTAAATATGCGAAAACAAACTTTAACATTGCAGTCTGTGTTCCTGATTTTGGCTGTGGCGTTATCAGCTTGCGGAAGCTCCGCTCCTCAAGCGGCAGCTGTCCCTGCGTCTAACGCGGCTCAATCCCCCTCTGAAGAACAACTGAGCGGAGTCATTTCTGTTTCCGGTGCGTTCGCGCTTTATCCGATGATGACTGTCTGGGCGGATGAATTTTCAAAACTTCATCCAGATGTTGAATTCGATGTGCAGGGCGGCGGCGCGGGCAAGGGCATGACCGATACCATCGCAGGTGCCGTGGATATTGGCATGATCTCACGTTCCATCAAGGATGAAGAGACTGCGCAGGGCATCTTCTGGGTATCCGTTACCAAAGACGCGGTCTTCCCGATCGTCAGCTCGGAAAACCCTGTTGCGGCACAGCTTCTCGAAAAAGGCATCACACAGGAGATCTTCAATAAGATCTACATCACCGAAGAGATCAAGACCTGGGGTGAAGTGGTCGGCGACCCGTCAATCACGGATGAGATCCATGTCTTCACACGCTCTGATTCTTCCGGCGCGGCTGAGCAATGGGCAAAATTTTCTGGCGGCAAAGCCCAGGAAGACCTAAAGGGCATTGGCGTGAACGGCGAGCCTTCGATCTTGGATACGGTCATCAAGGATCCGCTGGCGATCGGATATGGCAATTTGAACAGCATATTCGATCTGTCGAATGGCAACATTGTGCCCGGCGTCATCATTCCGCCCATTGATGTTGACAACAACGGCAAAGCGGATGCCGTTGAAATTTACAAGGTCAAGGAGGATGCATTCGGCGCAGTTGCGAACGGCACATATCCATCACCGCCCTCACGTTTTGAGAACCTCGCCACCTTGGGCAAGCCTGAAGGTCTATCCCTGGCTTTCATCAAATGGATCCTCACCGATGGACAGCAATACCTCGAATCAGCCGGGTTCGTGCCCCTCACCCCTGAACAACAAGCTGAGTCGCTTGATAAACTCAAATGAGCCTGATGGACAATCCACCCCAACCCATAAACAAAGCGGAAGGCCGGCTCAGCCGGCCTTCCGTAGTTGCCCGTGCCCGCCAGGATAATTTTGCGCGGCGCAGCTTTTTTACATTTACATTACTGCCCGTCCTTCTTATTTTAATTGTCACAATTGCGCTGCTTGTTCGTTCGTGGCCAATCCTGCAAGCCTACCCATTAAGCGACTTGCTCTTTGGGGATGTCTGGCGGCCAAGCGACGGGCAATTCGGTTTCTGGCCTTTTATCCTCGGCACCTTCTGGGTCACCACCGTTGGCGTGGTTTTTGCCGTACCAGCCTGTTTGTTGACCTCGATCTATCTGGCAGAGTATGCCCATGCCCGGCTGCGTTCCATCGCCAAACCAGTATTGGATCTGCTTGCCGCAATTCCGCCTGTGGTCTATGGCGTGTGGGGATTGGTGGCCATTGTTCCTTTTGTAGATAAAGTACTCGCACCTCTTTCTGACCGATGGCTGGGCTCTGTTCCGATCTTCAGTGTCAACCAGCCGACAGGATTTGGCATCCTCGCGGCCGGCATCGTGATCGCGGTCATGATCGCGCCGCTGATCATCTCGGTCATGTACGAGATTTTCTCCACCGTCCCCAATGACTTGCGGCATGCATCCCTGGCGGTCGGTGCGACCCAGTGGCAGACCATTCGTAATATCGTCCTGCCGCAAGTCGCCCCGGGCATTCTCGCCGCCATCGTGCTCGGAGCGTCACGCGCGCTTGGTGAGACCATCGCCGTGTTGATGGTGGTGGGCAATATCCCGCAAGTGCCGACTTCAATTTTTGATTCAGCGTATCCATTGCCGGCACTCATCGCGAATAATTATGGCGAGATGATGTCCATTCCACTGTATGATGCGGCGTTATTAAGCGCCGCGCTGGTTTTACTGGTGGTTATTCTGATCTTTAACATCCTTTCCATTCTTGTGATCCAGAGAATGAGGAGTCGAAAATGGGCTTAATGAAAAAGAAATGGGAAAGACGCCATCTGGTGGAAGCCTTCATGAAGATCATCATGCAGGTCTCCCTGTTCATTGTGACCGGTGCACTCGGCTTGATCCTTTGGATCGTGATCGTGCGCGGCTTGCCGTCCCTTTCATGGGACATGGTCACGAAGATCCCCGAAGGCGGGTACTACATGGGCAAGGGCGGCGGGATCCTGAATGCCATTCTTGGCTCGTTGTATCTGGCATCGGGTGGCACATTTCTCGCGATGGTATTCAGCGTGCCGATCGCGCTGTATCTCAAAACCTATCTGGGCGACTCAAAATGGGGACATTATGTGCGCCTGTCTCTGGATGTGCTCTGGGGTATCCCATCCATTGTCTACGGCGCATTCGGATTCACGTTGATGATCGCGCTCGGCATCCGCGCTTCCCTGTTGGCCGGCATCATCATCCTTGCATTAATCGAACTTCCGATCATGACCCGCGCCATGGACGAAATCATCCGCCGCATGCCTGTTGATCTGGAGCATGCCGCGCTCGCGCTTGGCTCGACCAAATTCGAAGTGGCAATGCGGGTGGTCACGCGTCAGATGCTGCCCGGAATTACAACAGCCATTTTGTTAGGCTTTGGCCGCGGAATTGGCGACGCGGCTTCGGTCTTATTTACCGCCGGCTACACAGATCGCATTCCCACATCTTTGATGCGCCCAACGGCATCATTGCCATTGGCTGTTTTCTTTCAACTCGGTTCGCCTTATCCCGAGGTACAGCAGCGCGGATACGCCGCCGCGTTAATTCTCACGATCATTGTCCTGGCGGTCAGTCTCGGCTCACGCTGGCTGTCGGCAAGGTTGAACAAATACACGATCAAGTAAATTAGATTTCATCATTGCTTCGGGCGAAAGTACCGCCCTCGCAATTAATGTAGTAGGAGTAATTATGGATGCTCATATTCAAGTAAAAGACCTTAACGTTTATTACGGCAAACAGCAGGCCTTGAAAAATATCAATATCGAGATTCCCAAGAACCAGATCACGGTCATCATGGGGCCTTCCGGCTGCGGCAAGACCACCCTGTTGAAAACCTTTAATCGTTTTCTTGAATTGAATGACGGCACACGCCTGACAGGTGAAGTATTGGTGGATGGACAGAATATCTACGACCGCGATGTGGATGTGACCGAAGTCCGCAAGGTGGTGGGATTGCTCGCCCAGCGACCTTCGCCGCTGCCGATGTCAATTTATGATAATGTCGTCTATGGAATGAACATCCATCGGATGAAGAAAGACCGCAGGGAGTATAAAGCCGCCGTGCGTCATTATCTTGAGATCGCCGGGTTATGGGAGGAGGTCCAGAAGCGTTTGCACGATCCCGCCACGAGCCTGTCGATCGGGCAGCAACAGCGCCTCTGCCTCGCCCGCGGTTTGGCTGTCGAGCCGGAGATCATCCTCGGCGACGAACCCACATCCGCGCTGGACCCGATATCTTCGCAGAATATCGAAAGCCGTTTGCTTGACCTGAAGCAGCAATATACGACGGTTATCGTAACACACACACTTCGCCAGGCAAAACGCCTCGCGGACTATGTCATCTATATGTATCTCGGTGAGGTTATAGAGGCAGGTCCTGCAAAGGAAGTGTTCAATCACCCGCTGCATGAGCGTACAAAAGCGTATCTTGAGGGGCAGATTTAAAATTAGGCGGCCGGGAGAGGCCGCCTTTGCTTTGCGGTTATAATCTCCCCCTGTTGAACACAAATGTGTTCCTCTTGATCGCTGAGACTCGCATCACGAAAGTTGAACCTCTAATTTTGAGAAGGACGCATTTTCATGGACCTTGGTATTCTGGTATTTGTTCTGGTAGGTTTTATTGCTCAAATGATAGATGGCGCATTGGGGATGGCCTATGGCGTCAGTTCAAACACCTTCTTATTGAGCTTGGGAATTCCTCCCGCCGCGGCTTCAGCCAGTGTACACATGGCTGAAGTGGTCACAACCGGCATCTCCGGCTTTTCGCATTGGAAGCTTGGCAATGTGGACTGGAAACTGGTGCGCCGCCTGCTTGTGCCCGGCATCATCGGTGGTGTGGCGGGAGCGTACATCCTGACAGCCATAGATGGGAACATCATCAAGCCGTATATTGCGCTGTATCTGCTGGTCATGGGCGGAGTCATCATTTACAAAGCGCTGACCTTGAAGCCGCGTCACAAAATGGATGCATATCATGGACCGCGCGTCAGCCTGCTCGGTTTGTTTGGCGGATTTTGCGACGCGATCGGAGGCGGCGGGTGGGGACCGGTGGTCACTTCCACATTGGTTGCTCATGGCAAGAATCCGCGCATGACCATCGGCTCTGTGAATTTCACCGAATTCTTCGTCACATTCTCTGAATCCATTTTATTTATCTTTGCATTGAGCTTTGGTGAATACTGGAAGATTATTCTGGGACTGCTGATCGGCGGTGCGATCGCGGCGCCGATCGCTGCGAAACTTTCGCAAAGACTGCCCGTCAAGACGTTGATGATCACGGTTGGCATTATCATCATCGCGCTAAGCTTGCGAACGCTTTATATGACAATATTTCCCTGAAATGCGGGCCGCCGAAAGGCGGCTTTTTCTTTGGGGTTATAATCTTCCATTATGAAACAGATGCGCAAGATACTGCTTGTTCTAACTATACTGATTTCCTTTTCATCGGTTAGCGCGCAAAGTGATCAACCTTTGGCGATCATCATGACCGCCGACGGACCGATCATGCCGCCCATGCTGGAATATTTTCAGCGCGGTATTGAAACCGCTGAACAGCGCAATGCGGAAGTGCTCGTCATTCAGTTGAACACCCCGGGCGGTAGTGTGGATACCATGCTGGAGATCATCACTGCGGTCCGCGCCAGCACTGTGCCGGTTGTGATCTATGTCTCACCGAACGACGCCATCGCGGGCAGCGCGGGCGCGTTGATCACCATGGCGGGACACGCTTCTGCCATGGCTCCCAAAACCGCCATCGGCGCGGCCAGCCCGATCGACAGTTCCGGTTCGGATATCCAATCCACATTGGAAACAAAAATTAAAGAGATCATGAAAGCCCGCGTCCGCACCCTGACGGAGGCGCGCGGCGCGCAGGCAGTTGAGCTTGCTCAAGCCATGATCGAAGATGCGAAAGCGGTCACAGCCAAGGAAGCGCTTGAGGTAAAACTGATCGATTTCATTTCCGACGATACAGAAGACCTGCTCCAGGCGCTTAACGGTTTTACTGTCCAAATGGACAGCGGCGAACGTACGCTCAACACAGAGGATGTTCGCACAGAAGACCTGAACATCAGCTTCATCGAGCAGTTACTGCTCATGCTCACCGACCCGAACATCGCCTTCCTTTTGCTCGCCATCGGTGTGCAGGGAATTCTGATCGAGATCTCCAGTCCCGGCGGATGGTTCGCGGGCTTCATCGGCGCGGTCTGCTTGACACTGGCTGTTTATGGCATGGGCGTACTGACCGTCAATTGGTTCGGTATCATTTTCCTGCTTATCGCTTTTGTGCTGTTCATCCTTGATATCAAAGCGCCGACACATGGTGCGCTTACCACGGCTGGGGTGGCTTCCTTTATCGTTGGCGCTTTGGTGTTGTTCAATTCACCGGGCACGCCTCAGTTCCAGCGTGTGTCTGTTCCGCTTGTGATCGGTATGGGTATCTTTCTCGGCTTGTTGTTTTTCGGTATTCTCCTGCTGGCACTGCGTGTACAGCATAATCCGATCCAGACCGGGGTTGAGTCAATGCGTGGGAAAACAGGAACAGCCCGAACGTCTGTGGGCGAGGCGGGGCAAGTCCAGTTGGGAAGCGAACTATGGAGCGCGGAAAAATCCGCTGAATCGGAATCCATCAGTAAGGGTGATTCAGTTGAAGTTGTCGAAGTACGCGGATTAAGATTAATTGTTAAGAAAAAATAATATGTCGTAGGGGCGCAGCACTGTTGCGCCCCTGCGGATCAAAAAGGACCTTATGCCTGCTACCCCTACGAGAGACAGAGTCTCCGCCCAAACAGAGTCACGCCCATTGCGCCGCCCGGATTGGATCAAGGTGCGCGCGCCATCGGGCGAGACCTTTGAAAAATTACAAGTGTTGATGCGCTCGAAAGAGCTGCATACCGTGTGCGAAGAAGCGATGTGCCCGAACCTCGGTGAGTGCTGGGGCAGTGGAACAGCGACCTTCCTGATGCTTGGTGATGTTTGTACGCGTACCTGCGCCTTCTGCGATATCAAGCACGGCAAGCCAGGTCTGATGGACTGGGGCGAAGCCGAACGTGTGGCGCAAGCCGTAAAATCGATGGATTTGAAGCACGCTGTCATCACATCGGTCAACCGCGATGAACGCCGTGATGGCGGTGCACCGATTTTTGCAATGGTCATCCGCAGGATTCGTGAAGTGTTGCCGGGCTGTTCGATTGAAGTCTTGATCCCCGATTTCAAAGGTTCAGTGGAAGCCTTGAAGATCGTCATGGACGCGCGCCCTGAAATTCTGAATCACAATGTGGAAACCGTTCCGCGTTTGTTCAAGACAGTCCAGCCGCAGGATAATTACGATTGGGCCGCGGCGACATTATCCAACGCCAAAAAACTTGACCCCGAAGTGCTGACCAAATCTGGCATCATGCTTGGCTTGGGTGAAACAATGGATGAAGTTAAACAGGTGATGCGTGACCAGCGCAGTTGGGGTGTGGACATTCTGACCATCGGCCAGTATTTACAACCAAGTAAAAAGCATCTGGCAATGGAGCGCTATTACACGATGGAAGAATTCGCCGAGCTGAAAGCCTTTGGCATGGAGATCGGCTTCAAGTGGGTTGAGTCGAACCCGCTGGTGCGGTCTTCGTATCATGCTGCGGAGCAGGTCCGCGCACTGAGTGTGGTGCATCGCAAGTTGTATGGGGAAGGCCAGTGAACAGTAATCAGTGATTGGTTATTGGAAAGAAATGACAACAGATAAACTCACACCAGAATTTGAGAAATTTCAAGGGGAACTGAAGTCTTTTATCCTGCGAATGACTGCCAGTGTTCAAGATGCTGAATACATTGTTCAGGAAACTTATATCAAGGCCCATGCAAAGCTGAGCACTTTTCGAGGCGAATCATCTTTGAAGACGTGGGTCTTTAGCATTGCATCCAACCTTGCCAGGGATTTGCTACGGTCAAAGAAGAGATGGCCTGAAACTGTTACAGATATTTGCAGAGAGGAGGCGCTCGACAGCCACGCGTTCTTTGAAGAACGCCATACATATCCAACAAACATCGCCGCAGGGAAGTTTCGAGATCAAGGAACATATCGCTTTCTGTTTTACATGTGTTTCCAAATCGCTTCCGCTTGAGCAGCACATTGCCCTGCTCTTGAAGGAAGTCTACGGTTTTAAGGTGCATGAGATTGCAGTCATTATGGACCAGACCGAAGCCATGGTGAAATGCTACCTGCATGTCAGCCGGAGAAGGATGATCGAAATCTATGACGGACGCTGCTCGCTGATTAACAAACAGGGAATCTGTCATCAGTGCACGGAGCTGAACGGCATCTTTAATCCCAGGCAAAAAGTATAGGAAGAACTCGTGAAGATCGAGATGACAAAAGATACCGAAAAGAAGAGCAAAGAGGAATTGTTCGACTTGCGGATGAAAATTTTGCAGGAGCTCGATCCTTTCGAATCTGGCGCAGCGGAATTGCAATTGCGTCATCTGGAGCATAACAGGCAGGTCATTGAAAAATATCTGGGGGAATAAGGCTTATCGTTTTTAGTCTCACGTTCGTCTAAAGAAGAAAGGAGTTTAGAAATGAATCAGCAGACATATCCAAAAGCAGTTACAGAAAAGAGAATGTTCAGCCGGGAAACAACTGTCAGCGTGAATATTGAGGCGGACTCGTCCATTGTGTGGGCGCTGCTGACTCACGCATCCGATTTTCCAAGGTGGAATTCAACAGTGGTTTCATTGACAGGCGAGATCAGGGAAGGCGGGGAAATTGATTTGAAGTCCACGCTGGATCAAAAGTGGGTATTCAAATTGAAGGTGAAAGAATTCGTGCCTGAAAAAAGGCTGGTGTGGGGAGCTGGCATGGGAAGCCGCATCTATTCGCTTGCTAAAAAATCAAACGGCGTGTTTTTTAGCATGTCCGAAAAGATCGGAGGTCCGCTCTTCCCTTTGTTTGCCAAAATGATCCCACCATTTGATAGATCTTTCGAGCAATTCGCGGCAGACCTAAAGAAGGAAGCCGAAACCATTCAAGGTTCCAAAAAGTGACGCAAAGGAGAATATCATGGAAAAGAGAACGAAAGACAACCCCTGGAAATTAAAAACGCCTCCCCAGACATCGGACTATGAAATGTATGTGGACACGAAAGATGGGAAGGAAATTATCGTCTGCACGGTCGGTACAACCGTTTTGCATTATGACTATCGCTGTCTCGCGGACTTGCATGCCATGTTAAAAAAGCATGGTGATTGGATGGAACTGGGCAGCAAAGACGAGAAACAGGAAACTGTCGACGGCACGGTGGAACATTGGGCGCGTTCGCCGAAAAACCCCATCGGCGGCTGGTATGGACTCAAGAAGGGGTTCAAAGGGCGCTTCGCCATGTATATTCCACCGCTCATGGAAGTGCTGGGACTGGCAGAAGTGGAACATAATGCGCGCAACAACAGGATGAGAGCGAAATAACTCGTGTTGAGTGTTGTGCAACTGAAATTGTAGGGGGATGGGCGATAGTCAGTGAGTAGTGATCAGTGATTTGAAAATCCCTTCTGCGTTTGGCGGGAGGGATTTTTATTGTCAAATGGTTGGATTGGTTGTATATTTGGCACAAGTGCGAAATATGGTTATTCCGCATAAGGCATCATGCCAGCGCCTTATAAATAACAGGATGTTTCCGCGAATGCTCATGTGTGATCAAATCAGGAGAGTTCGTTATCAACAATCGAATCGTAGAATTTCTGGTTTTTATTTTTCTTGCCTGCTGCCTGCCAGTAGTATTAATTTCGATCAATGTTATTCCATTTGATTACCGGCTTCATGCTTTAATTGCAATGACTTTGGCTGTGGGAATTTATTCCCTAGCTTCCAAACATTCCCTCAAAGATTTGGGGTTTAGGCCCGATACGTTGAAGGAATCCTTGCTTTGGAATGGAGCGTTATCCGTTTTTTTTGTTTTCCTGATGTATGCTCTTTACATGGCAAACTTAATTCGCGAGCCGACAGTCCCATCCTGGACATTGTTCTATATTTTTTATGTGCTTGTTTCAAGCCCATCCCAGGAATTTATTTATCGAAGCGTAATTTTTTCAGAAATGAACCGAGCCGGTATAAAAAATCCGCTGTTACAGGTTGGACTATCTGCTGTCACCTATTGCTTTCTCCATATTATTTATAAAGATTGGATTACCTTGGCAGTGACTTTCTTCATGGGAATAGTATGGGGAGTCATCTATTACAGGCGGCCTAATTTTTGGGGCGTCGCGACCTCCCATGCCATAGTAGGGGTTGTGTCCATCGCAACCGGGATAATTTAAAAAATGAACAAATTTCACAAACCATCAAACAAAATGTACCTTCCATGATGTATGACAGTAAATCTCTTTATGGTTCAGACCAGGATGGTTTGGTCTGGGGCTATCATTTTGCGCCTGATCAACCTGTGCTTCCGATAACATCAGAATCAGCGGCCGAGTTTTTAGCCTCCCCGGAGACAGCCAAAACAGGCGAATTCCTCTGGCTTCATTTTTCACTCTCCAATTCCGCTTCCGAACCCTGGCTGCAGCGAAACATTCTCCTGCCGGAAGCCTTCCATGAATCATTGCACAGCAACGCGGGCTCTACTCGCTTGGAACAGGATGGAGACTCATTGGTGGCGGTCATTAATGATGTCTTGTTTAATTTTAAATTCGATCCTTCCGATATTGCCACCACCAGCCTTTGCATTGAACCGCGCCTCCTGGTCAGCGCGCGCCTGCAGCCCCTACGGTCCGTGGATCAGCTTCGGGCTGCGGTGCGGGGCGGTCATGCGTTTCACTCCACAGTTGAACTTTTGTCGCATTTGCTGCAGGATCAGGCAAATGTCATGGTGGACATTATTCGGCAATCCACGGTGCGGGTGGATCATATCGAAGATCGCCTGTTGGCGAACCGCATTTCTGGAAACCGCAATGACCTTGGGTCTCTGCGGCGGGTATTGGTTCGACTCCAACGGCTGCTCGCGCCGGAGCCTGCCGCGTTTTTCCGCCTGCTCAACCGTCCCCCAAAGTGGATCACGGAGGCAGACCTGAAGGAATTACAGGAGGCGGCCGAGGAATTTTCCCTTGCGGTGAACGATTCCGCGGCGTTGGTTGAACGCATCAAGATCCTTCAAGAGGAAATCGCCGCTTTCGTTAATGAACAGACCAACCGTACGCTTTTTATCCTGACAATTGTGACTGTGATGGCCCTGCCCATTAATATGGTTGCGGGCTTGTTCGGCATGAATGTGGGCGGAATCCCTCTCGCCAACCATGGCTCTGGATTCTTTTGGATTGTGGGGATTTTACTGGCTTTAACTGCGCTGCTGGCGTATATCTCCCTCGGTAGTTACCGTGACAAGAACTGACTTGGCTTCCTTAAACAAAAAATCCCTTCTGCGTTTGGCGGGAGGGATTTTTTGTTGTCAAATGGCTGGCTTGGTTGTATATTAGGTGCTGTCCTTCCTGTCCATGAGAATTACTGCTTTTCTTTCGAAAGGAATTCTTGAAATGAAAGTTGACCCTTCTGAAACCGGGAAAGTTCTCAAACTTCTTACTGTAACGCCGCATCCCATTGCATCCCTGACCAAGAGCTTCGACAAATCCCGATTGCACTTTATATCTGATGAAGAACCCTGGTCTGTCAATGACATTCTTGCTCATTTGCGTGCCTGTGCGGATTTGTGGGGTAAAAGTATTGCGGCGATGATCATGCAGGATCACCCAACCTTGCGCTATATTTCCCCGCGGACATGGATTAGAAAAAAGGATTACCCCCAACAGGAATTTACAATCTCCCTGACAGCTTTTGCCAGACAGCGCGGCGAACTCTTAAAACTATTGAACTCGCTAAGCGCCGAAGATTGGCTGCGCGGAGGGACATTTACTGCCACTACCAAAGGACGGGAACAGACTGTCTTGAGTTATGCACAGCGAATGGCCCGCCATGAAGACGAGCATTGCATCCAGATCGCAGAACTGCTTAAAGGAAAACGAAGCAGCGAATAGTGAACGGTGAATCGCTTCTGCCGTTTGGCCGGAGGGATTTTTTATTGCCAAATGTTTGAGTTGGTTGTATATTTCACGATATTGGTGGGGATTGGTTCCACAATAGTATTCATAATTCGATGCGGGTTCAAAAAAAGGTGCTTATATGCCATGGCAAATCATTGTTCACACAGACCTTCCGATCATTGAGACATCCTACTCGGGCATTATGACCAAAACTGACCTGTTTGGCGCGGCTCATGAAACTCTTGATCTTGGCCATGCTCATAACAGGATGCGTTTTCTCGCGGATTGTACAACGCTCACAGGCGGTCATACGATCTTCGATCTTTATTTCCTGGCAAGGGAAATTTCGATCGCATCCAATTTAGAGGTGTTAAAGGAAGCTGTTCTACTTCCATCCTTTGCCTCATGGATCGAAAAGATAAATTTTTGGGAAACCATTGGCATTAATAGGGGATTCCAGGTTCGGATCTTCAGAGATCGCGAACCCGCAATTGCATGGCTGCTCCAATAACTGTTGGCGCGTAATTTTTTTAGATATTATTTTGCCTGTCAAATTCCACGGGCAGTTTGAATTTTGCCACTACTTTCTGCAAGCCTTTCGCCATTTCCATGAGGGATGTCGCTGAACCAGAAACTTCCTCGACTTGGGCGGAGACTTCCTCGGTGGAGGCGGAGACTTCCTCGACAGCGGCGCTGTTCTCTTCACTGACGCTGGCGATGTTTTCGATGGATTGGGTCAGCTCTGATGAATTGGCGGCCATTTGTTCGGTGGCGGCAGTGTTCTGCTCGATCACAGCTGAGACTGAATCAACGGCTTCGACCAGTTCTCCGGCGGCCACGCTTACTTTTGCCGCGGCATTCCCCGCATCTTCCGCTTGTTTATACACTGATTCAGCCGCGCTGAGGATGCTTTCAAGCACCCTGCCGGCGGAATTGGCGCGTGTCACCCCGGATTCAACTTCAAGCGCCGAATTTTGCATGGCGCTGACAGCCTCGCTGACCGTTTTCTGGATGCCTTTGATCAGAGCGGCGATCTCCTGCGTCGCGAGGCTGGAGCGTTCCGCCAGCTTGCGGACTTCGCCTGCCACCACCGCAAATCCCTTACCCTGTTCACCGGCGCGCGCAGCCTCGATGGCCGCGTTGAGCGCCAACAGGTTTGTCTGCGAAGCGATATCCTCGATGGTCGCGACGATCGCGCCGATCTCTTCGGAACGTGCTCCCATTTCTTCAACCTTGGCGGCTGAAAGTCCGACCTTGGTGCGGATGGCTTCCATTCCTACAATGGTTTCCTTGACGGTCTTCGCGCCGTCACGAGAGTGGCTGGCAGACTGGGCTGAATCACGAGTGACTGACTGCACATTATTTGTGACTTGTTCAATGGCATTGTTGATCCGAGTAGCCACCTGGGATGCGACGGTGATGGCTTTGGCTTGTTCCTGTGCGCCTCTGGCAACGCCATCAATTGCGCGTCCCATTTGTTCGACAGAACCCGAAGTTCTGGTCACGCTTGCGGTTTGCTGGGCGATGCCGAGTGCCACCTGCTGAATGGTGATGGCGATCTGGCGGGTGGCTTCTCCGGACTGTCCCGAAGCTGAAGCCAGCTGCCCTGCGGCTGTAGTTAAATTATTCGCGCTCTGAGCCACCATCTGGATCAAAGATTGCAGGCTTGCGATCATCTGTGAAAAGGCAATTCCCAACTCATCCTTCTCGCTGCGTAAGATCACCTTCACCGTCAAGTCACCGGATGCGATCCGATTGGCGATGTCTGCCATCTCCTGCAAATATTGCACAGTGCTGTCGAATCCTTTTCCTGCGGTCCCCAATTCATCCACCCGCCCGATCATTTCCTCTTTTAATTGTTGAGGAACATCCCATTTCAGGTTGCCCTGGCGCATGTTTTGCAATCCCTTTGCCATTGCATCCACAGGAGTGCGGAGGTTGAGGGTGATCGCAAATCCCATTGTTACAGATAAAAGGATTCCCAGAATCCCGGCAAGGACCAGCCTAAGTTTGGCAGAGTTGAAGGTCTGGAGACTTTCTCCCTGAGAATCAAAGGCAAGCTGCTGATTGATAGTGACCAGGTCGTTGATCGCTTTTTCAATTTCCTCTTGGCTGGCGAGTGCGTCGCCGGCCACCACGCGGTGCAGCGTTTCCTGCGACTTACCGCTTTTGAATTTTTCCAACAGGTCATTCACGATATTCTGATAGCTAAACCAGGATGCCTGAAACTTGGCCAATTCAGTTTTTTCTTCATCGGTCAGGAGCGGGTTTTTGCCGTATTCAGAAATGATTTGATTAACACGGGCTATTTCACTATTAATCGATTGCTCCACTTGGGTGTGTTGTTGTTCGATTACATCGGCTTGGTGGCAGGCGGAGCAGTCAGTCTCAGCTACATGAGCTGCGGCAATGTAGGCTATCGATTGTCCATGCTCAGAGTCTCCTGCCTCTTTTGAATGGCAGGCAAGGCAGCGGGCGGCATCCCCTACAGTTTGACCCTCCTGTAAATTATGCGATCCACTCACCTCGGCGATGTGACATGTGCCGCAGCGTGGAGCATCCTCGCCGCCGGTCAGAATGCTTCTGGGCTTGGGGATTTGGATATAAAGCTGTATATTGCTTTTTATTAAACCCAACAAAGCCTTTGCTTCACCCAAATTCTGAATCGGGATGGTATGGTCATAATACAGGCTCATCATGCCACGATTTAATAATCGCATATCGAAATAGCTCAGGGTGATGGTCGCCGCCAGGATCAAAACGATGATGACAAAGCTTCCACCTAATTTTAAGCCTATGGGATATTTACTTAAAAATCGATTCATTCGGATCACTCCTCTAGCCTGGTTTGCGTGTCGTTCCTGTTTCGGCAGCCAGCATCAATTGCTTAGTTTGAACTGCGCCACTACTTTCTGCAGATCCTGTGCCAATTTCATCATGGACGCGGCCGAGGCGGAAACCTGCTCCACTTGGGCGGATACTTCTTCCGTGGAAGCAGATACTTCCTCGACGGAAGCGCTGTTCTCTTCGCTGACACTGGCGATGTTCTCGATGGCATTGACCAACTCTGAAGAATTGGCAGCCATCGCACTGGTGGCTGCCTTATTCTCTTCAATCACAGCCGAGACGGCATCAACTGCCCCAACCAATTCAGCAGCAGCTGCGCCAACCTTGGCCGCGGCACTCCCAGCGTCCTCGGCCTGCTTGTAAACAGACTCGGCTGCGCCAAGAATATTATCCAGTACCTCGCCCGCAGAGTTGGCGCGGGTGACCCCGGATTCAACTTCCTCTGCCGAAGCCTTCATTGCAGTGACTGCTTCGCTGGCAGTTTTCTGGATACCTTTGATCAGGGCTGCGATTTCCTTTGTGGCAAGGCTGGAGCGTTCCGCAAGTTTTCGGACCTCATCCGCCACAACCGCAAAACCATTCGAGATATTTCCAAGATGTAGAAGCGATTGTGCTGGTTTTCCAACCTGAATGATGCCCGGTTGGTCACGCCGTGACACACCGACAAACAGGTAAAGAATTCCGTTATCTTCGCGGGGCGTGATCGGTTGCATCACCACGCCATTCTCCTGTGACAGCAAGGGCCGAAAAGCGGCTGCCTGCCCCGCTCCATTATCCGGAAAGCGGAAACCCATCGAATCAGCCCGGCTTGATGCGATGACAACTCCATCAGAATTAGTGACGCTTAAGACTTCCACATTCAATTGCTCAGCCAATTTAACCAGGCCTTCCGTGCTAAAAGCTGAGTCCCGGCAAAGCAACTCAGCCAGCATCAAAGCAATCCCCACCAAATGAGTCTGCGCCAGCTTTTCGCTTGCGTTATTACCGGAAGCGCCTGCGCGGGCGGCTTCGATGGCGGCGTTGAGCGCCAGCAGGTTGGTTTGAGAGGCAATGTCTTCGATGGTCTCGACGATGGCACCGATCTCCTCGGAGCGGGTACCCATCTCTTCGACCTTGGTGGCGGAGAGACCGACCTTGGAGCGGATGGCTTCCATGCCGTTGATGGTTTCCTTGACGGTCTTGGCACCATCGCGGGAGTAGGTGGCGGCCTGGGCGGAGTCACGGGTGACAGCCTGCGCGTTGGCAGCGACCTGTTCGATGGCGGCGTTGATGCGGGAGGTGATCTGGGAAGCCTGTGAGATGGCTTTGGCCTGTTCCTGAGCGCCTTTGGCGACGCCGTCAATGGCGCGACCCATTTGCTCGACGGTGGCGGAGGTCTTGGTGACGCCTTCGGTCTGCTGGGCGGTGCCGAGCGCGACCTGTTGAATGGTGGTGGCGATCTGATTGATGGCCTTGTCCGATTGTTCGGAAGTGGCGGCTAGGTGTCTTGAGGTATCCCATAAGTTGACGGAATGATTCGCAACTTCTTTGATCGCATGATTAAGCTGCAAACTCATTTCAAGGAATGCGTTTCCAAGTACGTCTTGCGCAGATTTCACGTTGACTGTTTTGCCCAACTCTCCGCGCGCGATCTGATCTGCCACGAGAGCCATCTCACGCTGGTACATTACTACATTATTCAACCCATTTGCCAGCTCGCCAATCTCGTTATTAATCGAGTAAGACAGATTCCCTTTCAGATCGCCTTCAGCCAGGCGGTTTGTGGTATCGATAAGCATACGCACTGGAATGACGACCATTCGAAATAAAATGTAGATGCCCCCAAGTGTCAGAAGGATACCGGGACCAAAAACAAGAATTATGTTGAGCGGGGTTAGATCGATCTGCCCAAGAAAGTACGCAAGTTCGCTGTCAACGATCACGATCCCGAGGATCAAAGCTGAGAAGGTAAGCACAATTCCCTTACCGGCGATTCTGCGAATGGTCAGTTGAATCAGCGCGGCAGATGGCACCAATAAAACAAACATAAAAAGACATTTTTGAAAGATGGTGAGCGATTGTAATTCCAACATTGTTTGATTCCTTGGATAAAACCGTTCAGATCTTTACAGACTTTCGAGGCAGATAAAACTATTCCAACTTGAATTTTCTCACCACGAGCTGTAACTTCTGAGCCATCTCCATCAGGGAAGTGGCGGAGGCAGAAACCTCTTCAACCTGAGCGGAAACTTCCTCGGTGGAGGCGGAGACTTCCTCGACAGATGCGCTGTTCTCTTCACTGACACTGGCGATGTTCTCGATAGCCTGGGTCAGCTCTGAGGAATTGGCGGCCATCTCTTCAGTGGCGGCGGTGTTCTCTTCGATCACAGCTGAGACCGCGTCGACCGCTTCGACCAGTTCAGCGGCGGCAGCACCGACCTTGGCGGCGGTGTTACCCGCCTCTTCGGCCTGCTTGTAAACGGATTCGGCCGCGCCGAGGATGTTGTCGAGCACCTCGCCAGCGGAATGAGCGCGAGTCACACCCAGCTCGACTTCCTGAGCGGAGGCTTGCATGGCGGTCACGGCTTCACTGACGGTCTTCTGGATGCCCTTGATGAGGGCGGCGATCTCTTTTGTGGCGAGGCTGGAACGTTCGGCCAGCTTGCGGACTTCATCGGCCACGACCGCGAAACCCTTGCCCTGTTCGCCGGCGCGGGCGGCTTCGATGGCGGCGTTGAGCGCGAGCAGGTTGGTCTGAGAGGCAATGTCTTCGATGGTCTCGACGATGGCACCGATCTCCTCGGAGCGGGTGCCCATCTCTTCGACCTTGGTGGCGGAGAGACCGACCTTGGAGCGGATGGCTTCCATGCCGTTGATGGTTTCCTTGACGGTCTTGGCACCATCGCGGGAGTAGGTGGCGGCCTGGGCGGAGTCACGGGTGACAGCCTGCGCGTTGGCAGCGACCTGTTCGATGGCGGTGTTGATGCGGGAGGTGATCTGTGAAGCCTGGGAGATGGCTTTGGCCTGTTCCTGAGCGCCCTTGGCGACGCCGTCAATGGCGCGTCCCATTTGCTCGACGGAGGCGGAGGTCTTGGTGATACCTTCTGACTGTTGAGTAATGCCGAGCGCAACCTGCTGGGTTGTAATGGATATCTGATGAGTGGATTCACCTGACTGCTCGGAAGCAGAAGCCAATTGAGCAGAAGCGGTTGTAACTGCCCTGGCACTTTCTGCCACAAGACTTATGGTTTCATGCAGACCACTCACCATTTTGGTGAACGCATTCCCTAAAATATCCAGTTCAGATTGGGGTTGGATGGTTTGGGTTAAGTTTCCGTCTGCAACCTTTTGTGCAACGCTTGCAATATCCTGTAAATATTTCACCATATGGTTGAATGCCGCCATGGTTTGACCGATCTCATCCTGCTCCTTTGTTTGTAAGGAAATATCGAGATTGCCGGCCGCGATCTGGTCGGCGGCTTTGCTGATCGCCACGATCGGACGGGTAAGCCGTGTCGCAATGAACCAGATCAATATTGACATCATAAAGATTCCAATTAAACAGGCGATGATCAATGTCAAGCGTAGTTGATTTACTCCTGCCAGCATTTCCGCGTCGGGTGCCACCACTACCAGACTCCACTGTCCGGTCTGGACCGGGGCAAAGAACATGGTGACCGCATTGTTGTTGAATGGGTCAGTGGTCTGTATGTATCCGGTTTTTCCGGCAAGGATCTCTTCAGCGACCTTTTCCAGTTGCGGATTATTTTTTTCTTTTGCAAAATCTGCCAGCGTTTTTTGTCCGATCAGGTCTTTATCCGGCGCTGAAACAAATATGGTCGTATTGCTGACCAGTAAGGCATAGCCGCTCTCGAATACCTTGATCTTGCTCACCTCAGTATCAAGGTCATTTAAGGAAACATCCACGCCGGCAATGCCAAGGAAATTACCGGACTTATCAAGGATCGGGGAGATATAACTTGTCATTAAGACACCTTGATATAAATACGGCTCGATAACACTGTCTGCCCCTGTTTTTTTGGGGATCAGGTAATAATCGGAAGTTTCATAATCTGCGAGCGGGTCGAGGGTCATTACCCCGGTCAGGCGGTTCCAGTATGGGATAAAGCGCCCGGTCTGATCGTGCCCGGGCTGATTCGCATAGACCTTATCCTGGCCGTCAAAAGCGTTCGGTTCGTACCCGACATACGCGCCTAAAATCCCGGGGTTGTTATCGACCAAACCTCTTATCACCAGCAAAGTTTCTTCGCGATTGGCAGCCTGGTATCCCGCCATTACATAACTCAAGGTTTTGCCTATCGATTGATTGGTGCTCATCTTTACATTGAAACTGTTGGCGTAGTTCGCAGCCATCTGGCTGGCTGCATCGTAAGCCAGTTTTTTTTCTGAACTGCCAGACATCAAAATGGACACGAGGGTCAGCCCGACGAAGATTATGAGTACCAGCGGGACGATCTGGAAGATCATCTTATTTACAATTGAACGTTTCATTGATTTACTTCCTTATCACAATCACATGGAATGGCCGTCAGAATTGCCTTCGATCCAATTGAGTCTATAAAAATATTGAGATGATCTTCATGGTTCACACCTGAAAATATCTTACTTGCCGGTTTCGAGTTTGAAGCGTGAGACGACCTGTTGGAGTTTCTGAGCCATCTCCATCAGGGAAGTGGCGGAGGCGGAAACTTCCTCGACCTGAGCGGAAACTTCCTCGGTGGAAGCGGAGACTTCCTCGACGGACGCGCTGTTCTCTTCACTGACACTGGCGATGTTCTCGATGGCCTGGGTCAGTTCGGAGGAATTGGCGGCCATCTCTTCGGTGGCGGCGGTGTTCTCTTCGATCACAGCTGAGACCGCGTCGACCGCTTCGACCAGTTCAGCGGCGGCAGCACCGACCTTGGCGGCGGTATTGCCCGCCTCTTCGGCCTGCTTGTAAACGGATTCAGCCGCGCCGAGGATGTTATCGAGCACCTCGCCAGCGGAATGAGCGCGAGTCACACCCAGCTCGACTTCCTGAGCGGAGGCTTGCATGGCGGTCACGGCTTCACTGACGGTCTTCTGGATGCCCTTGATGAGGGCGGCGATCTCTTTTGTGGCGAGGCTGGAACGTTCGGCCAGCTTGCGGACTTCATCGGCTACGACCGCGAAACCCTTGCCCTGTTCGCCGGCGCGGGCGGCTTCGATGGCGGCGTTGAGCGCGAGCAGGTTGGTTTGAGAGGCAATGTCTTCGATGGTCTCGACGATGGCACCGATCTCCTCGGAGCGGGTGCCCATCTCTTCGACCTTGGTGGCGGAGAGACCGACCTTGGAGCGGATGGCTTCCATGCCGTTGATGGTTTCCTTGACGGTCTTGGCACCATCGCGGGAGTAGGTGGCGGCCTGGGCGGAGTCACGGGTGACAGCCTGCGCGTTGGCAGCGACCTGTTCGATGGCGGTGTTGATGCGGGAGGTGATCTGTGAAGCCTGGGAGATGGCTTTGGCCTGTTCCTGAGCGCCCTTGGCGACGCCGTCAATGGCGCGACCCATCTGCTCGACGGAGGCGGAGGTCTTGGTGACGCCTTCGGTCTGCTGGGCGGTGCCGAGCGCGACCTGTTGAATGGTGGTGGCGATCTGGCTGGTGGCTTCGCCGGATTGTTCAGCGGCGGTGGTCAGTTGGGAGGCGGCGATTGTGACCGCGTTTGCGTTTTCGGCGATCTGGTTTACAGCATCCCGCAAACCGGCGATCATCTTGGCGAAGGAGTTGCCGAGTTCGTCTTTGGCTGATTTCGGCGTGACGGATTCGGACAGATCGTTGTCTGCGATCTTTCTTGCCACATTGGCCATGTTGAACAGGTAAGCTATCATTTTCCTGAAAGTATCGGTCAGTTGCCCGATCTCATCCTTCGATTGGTTTTCCAGGCTCTGGTTCAAATCCCCCTCACTTATGTTTAATGCCGCCTGAAGAACATTGCTCAAAGGTTTGGTGATCCCTCGACTCAGGATGATCCCGATCCCGAACGCCAGCAGTGCCACAATGACGCCAAGAATGATCGATGCGCTTATTACCTTTGTTATGGCTGTATCAAAGTCTGTATCTGCCTGAATGGATTCTGCGGCCAGGGAAGCAGTTATTTTTTTCAAAGGGCTTTCCATGGCATCGATGTACATGTCCATTTCGCTGTCCATTTTGAGCGTCTCTGCGGTGGAGGCGTTGGCGGCCATCAATGCCGGCAACATTTTATTTTCATACAGGTCCACGATTTGGGCGTAACCGTCGCTGGCTTCTTTTGCCCAGGCAACTTCTTCCGGAGTATCAGCTTCTTGTGAAACCAATTCCAGGTCACGGGTTGTCATAGCCTTTGCCGATTCCCATTGTCCACGGACATTTTCGAAATCCAGGTTTAGCTGAGTGTCTGCGATGACACGGTACAGCTCAACTGCATCGGCGCTTGCCTCCTCTACAACCAAGGAGCTATTCGCCCGCCTGGCCCCGGTATCCTGCATCATGCCCAGTTTTTGGAGTTGTGAATAATTATAGATAATGAATATGGCAAAGATGGCGGTGATGAGTAAAAAACCGCCAACCAGTCTTGTTCCAATTTTGAGGTCATTGATTGTTTTCATTTTTTTTACCTTGCTTGTATGATGAAAATTAACCTTTTCCAGCGCTCAAAAATTGCCATCATGTAGTAATGGCTTCAGTCGTATGACAGTCTGGTAAAAACCGACTGAAGCCGCCACTACTAGATATTTTTGAGAGAGATCTATTATTTAATTTCAAACCTTTTGCTGAGTTCGAACAAAATGATCACGCGATTTTCCAGCCTAACCATGCCTTACAGTAAAACCGAATGAACCGAGTTGACCATTGGGCGTAGCGGCTTGATTCATTTTATTTTCTACCGCTTTCGAGTTTAAAGCGTGAGACGACCTGTTGGAGTTTCTGAGCCATCTCCATCAGGGAAGTGGCGGAGGCGGAAACTTCCTCGACCTGAGCGGAAACTTCCTCGGTGGAAGCGGAGACTTCCTCGACAGATGCGCTGTTCTCTTCACTGACACTGGCGATGTTCTCGATGGCCTGGGTCAGTTCGGAGGAATTGGCGGCCATCTCTTCAGTGGCGGCGGTGTTCTCTTCGATCACAGCTGAGACCGCGTCGACCGCTTCGACCAGTTCAGCGGCGGCAGCACCGACCTTGGCGGCGGTGTTGCCGGCCTCTTCGGCCTGCTTGTAAACGGATTCAGCCGCGCCGAGGATGTTGTCGAGCACCTCGCCAGCGGAATGAGCGCGAGTCACACCGAGCTCGACTTCCTGAGCGGAGGCTTGCATGGCGGTCACGGCTTCACTGACGGTCTTCTGGATGCCCTTGATGAGGGCGGCGATCTCTTTGTGGCGAGGCTGGAACGTTCGGCCAGCTTGCGGACTTCATCGGCCACGACCGCGAAACCCTTGCCCTGTTCGCCTGGCGCGGGCGGCTTCGATGGCGGCGTTGAGCGCCAGCAGGTTGGTTTGAGAGGCAATGTCTTCAATGGTCTCGACGATGGCACCGATCTCCTCGGAGCGGGTGCCCATCTCTTCGACCTTGGTGGCGGAGAGACCGACCTTGGAGCGGATGGCTTCCATGCCGTTGATGGTTTCCTTGACGGTCTTGGCACCATCGCGGGAGTAGGTGGCGGCCTGGGCGGAGTCACGGGTGACAGCCTGCGCGTTGGCAGCGACCTGTTCGATGGCGGTGTTGATGCGGGAGGTGATCTGTGAAGCCTGGGAGATGGCTTTGGCCTGTTCCTGAGCGCCTTTGGCGACGCCGTCAATGGCGCGACCCATCTGCTCGACGGAGGCGGAGGTCTTGGTGACACCTTCGGTCTGTTGGGCGGTGCCGAGCGCGACCTGTTGAATGGTGGTGGCGATCTGGCTGGTGGCTTCGCCGGATTGTTCGGCGGCGGTGGTCAGTTGGGATGCGGCAGAGGTAATGGCTGACGCGCTTTGCGCTACCAGTCCAATGGTCTCGCGCAAGCCCGCGATCATTTTGGAAAATGCATTCCCCAGTTCATCCTTGTCAGATTTTGGACGGACATCGTACGTAAGGATGCCTGTGGAGATGGCATTCGCCGCACTTGACATTTCTTTTTGGTAACCGACTATCTCCCGGATCGAGTCTGCCAACAGGCCGAATTCATCCTGGCTTTTGTATTCGAGTTTTTGATCAATATCGCCCATTGCGAGGTGATTGGATATATCAACCATTAATTTGACTGGTTTTGTAATTCCGCGTGAGAAGATGAAGGCGATTAATGAGACAAGTACGATCGATACGACGATCATGATCACGCTGAATATCGCGAGTTGAGTGGTGGCAGCATTGGCTTCGGAGGTTTGTTTCTCGGAGATCAATCCCAGCTTTATGTCTGGCAGCCAGGTGTATTGCCCGATCACTTCTTCTCCGATGTAGTTAATGTAAATGCCCTGCCCTGATTTACCGGCTTGCAGTTCCTTACTCGCAGTGGTTTGAAGTTGGTACACGAGTTCTGCACGGTCTGTGATCAATCCGGCTGTCTTCATCTCATCAACAAAACGCGGGGCAGTCACAAAATATCCCTGTTGATTGACAAGATAACTTTCAGAGGTGAGACCGCTGCGGTTCTTGTCAAGGAGTTCGGCAAGCGTGCCCACTGGGACTGTTTCACCAATGACGCCGACAATATCTCCGCTTTTCGAACGAACCGGTGAAGCAAACACAATGACCAAATGTCCGCTTGCCTTGGATAGCAGCGGCTCTGATAAAGTGACGCTGCCACTTAACGCTTCGCTAAAGTATAAACGGTCGGATACGTCGAGAGGTTTATCGTCTGAGGTCGCGATCGTTTTTCCATCAGGTCCTGCCAGAAAGATGGTCTCATACATTCCCCAGTAGCGAAAATACTGTTTGATCGCTTCATTGGCGGTGACCGGATCCATTGATGAGATTCTGGCGATGCCTGCCAGAGTCCCTATATCCTGGGTCCGCTCATTGGCCCAACTCAACAGATAGGTGGACTGATCCGTTTCAATTATTTTTTGTGTTTCCTTGGTGGCGCTATTTAATGCATTTTGTGCCAGAATATAGCTGGCTACCGCGTTGATCAAAACGGGCAGGATGCCGATGAGCAGCATGAACAGCAGGAGTTTTCCTAGGAACGAGCGGTGGATCGGAATGTTCAATTTGTCTGTAGTCATGGAAAATGATTCCCTTGTGTTCTATTGAGCGGTATTTAGCTGGAATTGAGCGACGATCTCCTGCAGATTCTTAGCCATATCCATCAGGGAATTGGCGGATGCGGAGACTTGCTCTACTTGATCGGATACTTCCTCCGTCGAGGCGGATACTTCCTCGATTGCCGCGCTGTTCTCTTCGCCGACACTTGCGATGTTCTCGATGGCCTGGATCAATACTGATGAATTACCAGTCATCTCTTTGGTTGCCGCAATATTTTCATCAATGACCGCTGAGACAGAATCAACAGCTTGTACTAGTTCAGTGGCCGCCACGCTGACCTTCGCCGCAGCCTGGCCGGCGTTTTCTGCCTGCTTGTATACAGCTTCAGCGGATTGGAGAATGTCATCGAGCACTTTACCCGCCGATTTGGCATGCTTCATACCGGCTTCCACTTCATTCTCCGAAGCCTTCATGGCGCTGACCGCTTCGTTTACGGTTTTCTGGATGTTATTAATGATGGCCGCGATCTCTTTGGTGGCGAGGCTGGAGCGTTCCGCGAGTTTACGGACTTCATCCGCCACGACCGCGAAGCCCTTGCCCTGTTCACCGGCACGGGCGGCTTCGATGGCTGCGTTGAGCGCCAATAGATTGGTCTGACTTGCGATCTCTTCAATGGTTTCCAGGATGGCGCCGATCTCTTCAGAGCGGGTCCCCATTTCTTCAACCTTGGTGGCGGAGAGACCGACCTTGGAGCGGATCGCTTCCATTCCTGAAATGGTTTCCTTGACAGTCTTGGCACCGTCGCGGGAGTACTTCGCTGATTCTGCCGAATCACGGGTGACGGATTGCACATTCGCGTTGACCTGCTCAATAGCCGAATTGATACGGGCGGTGATCTGGGATGCCTGATTAATATCTTTGGCCTGTTCCTGCGCTCCCCGGGCGACACCCTCAATGGCGCGATTCATTTGATCCACGGAAACGGATGTCTTTGTTATGCTGGTGGTCTGCTGGGCCGTACCTTGAGCGACCTGTTGAATGGTGATCGCGATCTGGCTGGTAGCTTCGCTCGATTGCTTTGAAGCAGCCACCAGTTGGACAGCCGCGGCGGTAACCAGATTGGCGCTTGCCGCTACCCGCCCGATGATGCCCTGCAGATCAGTCAGCATTCTGGCAAAAGCATTCCCCAGTTCATCCTTGTTGGAATTTGGGATGACTTGAATGGTCAGGTTGTTGTTGGCGATGGCTGTGGCGGCAACGCCCATATCCTGCATGTAATTGATCAACATATCAAATGCCTTGCCGATCGTGCCGATCTCATCGCTGCGCAGACGCACCTTGTCTTTCTCGGCGTCGCTCATGTCGCGCACTGTGTCACCGACCGAGAGGGATTGGGCCATTTTTGTTACCAGCCCAAGCGGATCAATGATCGTGTTTTTAATGATCAGTGAGGCAATAAAGAGGCCGAAGGCTGTCACCGTCAGACTCGCAATCAGGCTTATGAAAACGCTGGACACCACGCCCTGATTGGCTTCCGCTTGATTCATATCAATGGTCATCCGCCAGCCGAGGGATTTTCCAAGATCGCCGCCCAGAATGCTGTACGCTAGGATGGCCGGATGACTGTCCATGTCGTTTCCCTGTACCCAGCCGCTGTTCCCGGATTCGAAGAACGCGAGGATCTCGTCCGGGGCAGGCTGCATCAGTCTGGTTTCATCCTGCGAGTAAAGGATCACACCCTGCGAGTCGATCAACGTCGCTGAACCGGTTTGCCCCGCCCGCACGTTTCCAAGTGTGTTGATCATCACCGAAATATCCAGAGTGCCTCGCAGCACTCCAATCGCTTTGCGGGTCTCACGGTCCCTGATCGGCACGCCGATGTTCATGGCGTAGGTTTTTGTGCTTTCATCGTATTCAACGGAATCAATAAAGGTCTCTCCGCTCCCGTTCGCAAAAGCTGATTTCCACCAACCCTCGTCGGCTTGCAGAAAGTCACTGGTGGTATCAGACATGGCGATGTTCAAACCCTTTTCATCGGTCACAAATACCTCAACTTCTTCCGGGTTGTTTTTTAGAAGTCTGACAGGTATTGGCTGATGTAATTATTGGAGATCTCATTCTGGGTCGTGACAATATCAGGGGCGTCATCCTTCCAGGATTGATCCAATGCGGCGATCTCCTCGGCAGTCCAGTCTGCTCTTTTCAGGTTTGCTGTCTGCACTGCGGTGACGATCGACGGGGTTCTAGCCAGGGTCTCCAGGTTTTTTACACCGGCTTCCACTTTTTCCGCCGCGCGCAATACGGTCTGGTCTCCCAAGATCATCATCTGACTGCCGATCTGCGCCGTGCTTTGGGAAATGTTGGTGTAGTAATTGGCAGCCAGCAGTACAAGGATGCTGAACAGGGTGACGCTCAGAAGACTGCTGGTGATCTTCGCGCCGATTTTCCAGTTGAGCCACATATGATAGATTTTTTTTATGTTCATGGTTTCACTTCCTTCTGGCTGTTGTCAGTTCGATATCAAAAATAAATAAAAATTTAATATGAACCATCGATTTCATGTGAAAAAAGATGATAATAATTCCATGGTCTTTAATATGAAAAAGAACAAAAATATTGATAGGAGGGATTCTCCTCCTATCAATGGGATTGAATAATAAATTATCTCGTTTTGCCGCTTTCGAGTTTGAAGCGTGAGACGACCTGTTGGAGCTTCTGAGCCATCTCCATCAGGGAAGTGGCGGAGGCGGAAACTTCCTCGACCTGTGCGGAAACTTCCTCGGTGGAAGCGGAGACTTCCTCGACAGACGCGCTGTTCTCTTCACTGACACTGGCGATGTTCTCGATGGCCTGGGTCAGTTCGGAGGAATTGGCAGCCATCTCTTCGGTGGCGGCGGTGTTCTCTTCGATCACGGCGGAGACAGAGTCAACCGCTTCGACCAGTTCAGCGGCGGCAGCACCGACCTTGGCGGCGGTGTTGCCAGCTTCTTCGGCCTGCTTGTAAACGGATTCAGCCGCGCCGAGGATGTTATCGAGCACCTCGCCAGCCGAGTGAGCGCGAGTCACGCCGAGCTCGACTTCCTGCGCGGAGGCTTGCATGGCGGTCACGGCTTCACTGACGGTCTTCTGGATGCCCTTGATGAGGGCGGCGATTTCTTTGGTAGCGAGGCTGGAGCGTTCGGCCAGTTTGCGGACCTCATCGGCCACGACCGCGAAACCCTTGCCCTGTTCGCCGGCGCGGGCGGCTTCGATGGCGGCGTTGAGCGCGAGCAGGTTGGTTTGAGAGGCAATGTCTTCGATGGTCTCGACGATGGCACCGATCTCTTCGGAGCGGGTGCCCATCTCTTCGACCTTGGTGGCGGAGAGACCGACCTTGGAGCGGATGGCTTCCATGCCGTTGATGGTTTCCTTGACGGTCTTGGCACCATCGCGGGAGTAGGTGGCGGCCTGGGCGGAGTCACGGGTGACAGCCTGCGCGTTGGCAGCGACCTGTTCGATGGCGGTGTTGATGCGGGAGGTGATCTGTGAAGCCTGGGAGATGGCTTTGGCCTGTTCCTGAGCGCCCTTGGCGACGCCGTCAATGGCACGTCCCATCTGTTCGACGGAGGCGGAGGTCTTGGTGACGCCTTCGGTCTGCTGGGCGGTGCCGAGCGCGACCTGTTGAATGGTGGTGGCGATCTGGCTGGTGGCTTCGCCGGATTGTTCGGCGGCGGTGGTCAGTTGGGAGGCTGCGATTGTGACCGCGTTTGCGTTTTCGGCGATCTGGCTGACGGCATCGCGCAGACCGGCGATCATCTTGGCGAAGGAGTTGCCGAGTTCATCCTTGGCTGATTTGGGGGTGACTGTAGTGGTCAGGTCGTTTTGGGAAATGGATACAGCGGAAGCGCCCATGCCCTGCATGTAGTTGATCAGCGCATCGAAGGCTTTTCCGATGTCGCCGATCTCATCCTCGCGCAGGCGCACTTTGTCTTTCTCTGCATCTTTCATATCGCGCACCAGGTCGCCGACCGACATTGCCTTGGCGATGTTCACGACGATGGATAACGGCACGGTGATACTGCGGCTGATGACGACCACAAAGGCGATCGCAATGATCACCCCAAAAATTCCTACCAGGATCAAGGTCATGCTGGAGGAGGAAAAAGTGGCTGTATTCTCAAGCGACAGTTCTTCGGCCAATCCGGCATTGACCTCGACGATCGCTTCCATGGCCGTGCCCACTGCTTTGCGGGAGTTGGAGGCCTCGCCCCCGTCGGTGATGCTGGTGATCGCGGCGTCCATGTTGCCGCTGTCCACATTCTGCATGATCGCATCCGCGGCGGCATGATAGACAGGCCAGGTCTTGTCGAATTCCGCCAGGGCTGCTTTTCTCTTTTCACCAAGCTCGCCGGCACGATAGGTATCCATCAACCCTTCGATCGTCGTGATATCCCCTTCGATCGTTTGTCTTGTGTCTTCGCGTCCTGCGGGGATATAAGTGAATTTATACAGGTCTCCGCGCAGTTTCCATAACGCGGAATTGGCGGCGCTCACATCCCGGATCGGAATGGTCTGGTCGGTATATAAAGATTCCGAACCCTGGTTGATGGTGTTCATGGACATGTAGCCCACGGCTGCGATGACGATCATTAATACAACCACCGCGCCAAACCCCCCGATCAACTTCGTACTTGTCTTTAGATTATCCAGCCACTTCATTGTTCCCTCCAAAAAAAATACAGTTTTTGTTTATGCTTTTTGAGCTGACAAGGCTTCCAGCACTTGCTGGTCGTTCAGGTCGAGCACTTTGCCGAGTTCCAATAGAATGATCAGGCGGTTCTCCAAACGGACAATGCCTTTTAAGAATACAGAGTTGACCGAGTTGACCATCGGCGGCAGCGGCTCGATCAATTCATCTGAAACGCGCAGCACTTCCGAGACCCCGTCCACGGTCACGCCGACCTTGATGGTGCCCATGGTGACGATGATGATGCGCGTCTGGCGGGTGTCTTCCTTGGGTTCGAGCGCGAAGCGGGAACGCAGGTCAATGACCGGCAGCACACTGCCGCGCAGATTGGTAACGCCCTTGACATAAGCGGGCGACTGCGGCAATTGCGTGATGGACTGCATCTTGATAATGCTTTCAACCACAGAGATGTTGATGCCGTAGAATTCGTTTGCCAGTTCAAAAATAACAAGCTGTTGTTCCATGTTTTTTCTCCTTTTGGTATTTCATCGTAAGACCGGACAGGTTGTAACTAACCTGTCCGGTCTGGTATCTATTTTCTACCGCTTTCGAGTTTGAAGCGCGAGACGACGTGTTGGAGTTTCTGAGCCATCTCCATCAGGGAAGTGGCGGAGGCGGAAACCTCTTCGACCTGGGCGGAAACTTCCTCGGTGGAGGCGGAGACTTCCTCGACGGATGCGCTGTTCTCTTCACTGACACTGGCGATGTTCTCGATGGCCTGGGTCAGTTCGGAGGAATTGGCGGCCATCTCTTCGGTGGCGGCGGTGTTCTCTTCGATCACAGCTGAGACCGCGTCGACCGCTTCGACCAGTTCAGCGGCGGCAGCACCGACCTTGGCGGCGGTGTTGCCGGCCTCTTCGGCCTGCTTGTAAACGGATTCAGCCGCGCCGGGGATGTTATCGAGCACCTCGCCAGCGGAATGAGCGCGAGTCACACCCAGCTCGACTTCCTGAGCGGAGGCTTGCATGGCGGTCACGGCTTCACTGACGGTCTTCTGGATGCCCTTGATGAGGGCGGCGATCTCTTTTGTGGCGAGGCTGGAGCGTTCGGCCAGCTTGCGGACTTCATCGGCCACGACCGCGAAACCCTTGCCCTGTTCGCCGGCGCGGGCGGCTTCGATGGCGGCGTTGAGCGCGAGCAGGTTGGTTTGAGAGGCAATGTCTTCGATGGTCTCGACGATGGCACCGATCTCCTCGGAGCGGGTGCCCATCTCTTCGACCTTGGTGGCGGAGAGACCGACCTTGGAGCGGATGGCTTCCATGCCGTTGATGGTTTCCTTGACGGTCTTGGCACCATCGCGGGAGTAGGTGGCGGCCTGGGCGGAGTCACGGGTGACAGCCTGCGCGTTGGCAGCGACCTGTTCGATGGCGGCGTTGATGCGGGAGGTGATCTGCGAAGCCTGGGAGATGGCTTTGGCCTGTTCCTGAGCGCCCTTGGCGACGCCGTCAATGGCGCGACCCATCTGCTCGACGGAGGCGGAGGTCTTGGTGACACCTTCGGTCTGCTGGGCGGTGCCGAGCGCGACCTGTTGAATGGTGGTGGCGATCTGGCTGGTGGCTTCGCCGGATTGTTCGGCGGCGGTGGTCAGTTGGGAGGCGGCGATGGAGACGGAGTTTGCGCCTTCTGCGATCTGGCTGACGGCATCGCGCAGACCGGCGATCATCTTGGCGAAGGAGTTGCCGAGTTCATCTTTGGCTGATTTGGGTGTGACGGAGGTGGTCAGGACGTTTTGAGAAATGGCTGTTGCGGAAACACCCATGCCCTGCATGTAGTTGATCAGCGCATCGAAGGCGTTGCTGATGTCGCCGATCTCATCCTTGCGTTTGCGGACCGTGTCCTTCTCGGCTTCGCTCACATCACGCACCATGTCGCCGACCGAGAGGGCTTTCGCCAATCTGGTCAGGAAGGCCAGCGGGTTGGCGATGCTATTGGCAATGATCATGCCAAAGCCGATACCCAGCAGAGCGGCAACTACCACGATAATGATCATGATCGTGGTGGCCTGATCGGCGGTGGCGGTATTTTCATCTGCCAGTGCTTTGGCTTGCTCGGTCTTCATGACCTGCATGGCATCGAGGGCTGTTTCCACGGCTTTGGCGCTCGCGAAGGCATCCCCGCGCAGGGTGGTCAGGGCTTCGTCCTGCTTACCTGCCAATGCCAGGGCCATGATCGTGTCACGATAGCCTTTGAACTCTGCATAATCTTTGGTGTAGTCATCAAATAATGCGCGCATCTCTGGCGCCACGATCAATTTTTCATAATCTGCCGACAAGGTGACGATCTGTTCGTCAAGTGTCTTGATCGTATCGGCATATTTTTGCGCTTCCGCGGTGTCTGCCGCCAATATCATGTCGCGCAAGTTGACGCGCGTACGCTGGAAAGCGACAGCGGCATCCGCGATCTGTCCGAGCGGCACGGTCTGGTTCTGATAGAGACGGGTATCGGCGGCATCGATCTGATTGATGTAGTAGATGCCCAACACGCCGACGACCGCTGTGATAACGGCGATGATCATAAAACTGCCGATCAATTTAACGCCCGTTCTGAGGTTGTTCAGAAAATTCATGTTTTTTCTCCTTTGGATAATTTTTTTTGTCAGTCCATTTTGGCTGACTGGTTTTCAATGAAATTACTTAAGCACATCCCGCAGGTTCTCATCATCAGGTTCGTTTTCGTTCAAGCCTTCGGGGCGGTGCGTACAAGATCGAATGGGTTAAACTGAATTCTGCAGATCTCCGATCAAAGTCGCGAGTTCTGTGTACGCTTGTTTTAACTGCGCGAATAATTGCTGCCCGCGTTTTTTATCAAGGCTGGTTGAGTTGGCGAGTGTGGACAGTGTTTCATGAAATTTTTTGTGCGGTCGTTCGATCGCCTGGAAGGCGCTGTATTGTCCGTAATCCTTGATGCCCCTGCCGTAATACCAATGCCCCAGCAAACATTCCGTATCCGATGCGGCATCTTCCTTTGTCAGGTGTCCTTCGGATGCCTTGTTGACCCACTCGCTGTGTTGTGAGGAGGACAGCACGATATTGATCAGGTTGTTGGATTCTTTTGCTTCCAGGTCCAGCCTGAACTGAGCCGCCACCATTTGCAGGCGCAGTGACAATTCCTTCATGGATGCGGCCGAAGCGGACACTTCCTTTACCTGGGCGGATACTTCGTCGGTGGAAGTGGAGACCTCTTCGACAGCGGCGTTGTTCTCTTCGCTAATGCTTGCAATGTCCTCAATCGACTGGGTCAGCTCTGTGGAATGGGTGGACATCTCTTCAGTGGCGGCGGTGTTCTCTTCGATCACGGCTGAGACCGCGTCAACCGCTTCGACCAGTTCGGCGGCGGCAACACGCACCTTGGCGGCGGTATTGCCCGCTTCTTCAGCCTGCTTGTAAACAGACTCAGCCGCGCTCAAAATATGATCGAGCACTTCACCAGCGGAATTGGCGCGTGTCACGCCCAATTCCACTTCCTGCGCCGAGGCTTGCATGGCGGTCACGGCTTCACTGACGGTCTTCTGGATGCCCTTGATGAGCGCCGCGATCTCTTTTGTGGCAAGGCTGGAACGTTCGGCCAGCTTGCGGACTTCATCCGCCACGACCGCGAAACCCTTGCCCTGTTCGCCGGCGCGCGCGGCTTCGATGGCGGCATTGAGCGCCAGCAGGTTGGTTTGAGAGGCAATGTCTTCGATGGTCTCGACGATGACGCCGATCTCTTCGGAACGCGCGCCCATCTCTTCCACCTTGCTCGCGGAAAGACCGACCTTTTCGCGGATGGTCTCCATGCCGCTAATGGTTTCCTTGACGGTCTTGGCGCCGTCGCGGGAGTAGGTGGCGGCTTGAGCCGAGTCACGGGTCACAGCCTGCGCGTTATCTGCGACCTGTTCGATAGCTGTGCTGATGCGGGAGGTGATCCTCGAAGCCTGGGTGATGGCCTTGGCCTGCCCCTGCGCGCCTTTGGCAACATCGTCAATGGCGTTTCGCATTTGCTCGACGGAGGCGGTGGTCTTGTTGACGACCTCGCTTTGCTGCAGGGTGCCGCGCGCTACCTCTTGAATGGTGGCGGCGATCTGGTTGGCAGCCTCGCCCGATTGTTTGGATGTATCTGCCAAATGGGCGGCAGATGCGGTGACATCATTGGCGCTCTCAGTGATCAGCCCCACTGCGTCGCGCAGCCCGGCGATCATCTTCGCGAAGGAATTGCCCAGTTCATCCTTCTCTGATTTTGGCGTGACGTGAGTGGTCAGGTCGTTCTCAGCGATGGCGGTCGCGGCGACCCCCATGCTTTGCATGTAATCGATCAACTCGTCGAAGGCCTTGCCGATCGTGCCGATCTCATCCCTGCGTTGGCGCACCTTATCTTTTTCCGCATCGCTCATGTCGCGTACCAGGTTCCCGGAAGCCATCTCGCGCGAGATCTTTACCACGATCGCAAGTGGGACGGTAATGCTGAACGTGATTACAGCCACAGATCCCAGCGATATCAAGATCCCCGCGATCGTCGTCATGAACAGGATGTTGCGGGAGTTGATGAATGTTTCATTGCCTTGCTGGTGGGTTTCCTCGGCAACTTTTACGTTGATCTCAAGCAGCCTGTGAATTGACCCGGACAATGTTGCGAGCGCGTTTGCCGTGCGTCCGCCTTCGACCATGCTGGCAAGAGCCTCGTTCCGCTGGCCGGCTTCATTCAATGCGATGGCTTCCGCCGCCGCGTTGTGATATTCCCGAAAGACCGATTCGAATACAGCGATCTCCGCTTTTTCCTCATCCGTGAGCACGGATGCTTTGTATGCCTTGAAATTTTCGTCTATGCTTTTCTCGAGCCTTGATATTTCCGCCTTGCTTTTTTCCGCCTCTTTTGGAATCAGTAAAGTTTTATAAACACTTCCCCTGATCGTGTACATATCCGCTTCTATATTCCCCAATTGTTCGATCGGCAGGAGACGGTCTGCGTACATGGTTGTCATGCCGTTATTGATGCTGTTCATTGAGGCGTACCCCACGCCGGCAATGATGATGATAAGCACAAGGATGGTGCCAAAAGCCCCCAGCAATTTAATACTCATTCTAAGGTTGTCAATCCACTTCATGACCTTCTCCCAACCAAGAGCATATTTATTTAGCCATCGCAAATATTGGAGTCTTTTCATTAAATATCGCTAAGGTCAACGGGATCGCCGGCGCGGTCAGTTCCACCTTTTCAGCCAACCCAATATTGAAGCGGCAGATTGGGCAGGTTTTCATCGCCTGTGCCAGCATGCAGCATTTGCAGTTTGCGATATACATTTCGAGTTTTTCATGGTCATTCATGGCAATCTCCTTTTTATTATTCCCGAGCCGATCGCCAGGGCTCGGGATCCTATGGGTCAAACAACAATGCAATTACAGATAGATCGATTACCGGAGAATCCGGGTTATCAACCCATCACCATTGTATAAATAAGGGCAGTTTTCCATAATAAAAATAAAGGTAAGAACTCATTAATATTGTGTGAATTTTCCCGGGCGACTTTGTTTGGATTTCCGCGCAATCGAAGTTCCGCTTTTCACGAGCCGTCCTGCGGGCGCAGCTTAGGCCGGGGCCGCAGGACAGGCCGGTAAGAAATTAACGGCTTTTTTATTACATTTTGAACAGGTCAACTGTAGACTCATTCCAGTTGAATCAACCGTCAGCGTTCGCTCTCACAATATGAGCTTTGTATGGTCGAGAGAAGAAATAATAAAATCTTCGTAATCCTTTGTGCTATTCGGGTTAAGAGGGGAAATCTGAGTGTCCGAATTACTTGTAGGCAGACAACCGATCCTAAACAGTCACAAGGAAACCATTGGGTATGAATTGCTGTACCGCGCTTTTCCGTACGACACGCAGGCGATGTTCAAGGATGGCAATGCTGCCACATCCAGGGTCTTCGCCAATACGCTTTTTGAAATGGGGTTGGATGCGGTTGTGGGACCGCAGCTTGCCTTTATAAATTTCACCAGAGATTTCCTTGTAAAAGATGATCTGATCTGCTTGTTGACGGGCATGCGGGTCGAGAACTTTGATCCGAGGCGGGTCGTCCTGGAAGTGTTGGAAGATATCGCTCTGGATAATGAACTTTTTCAGGCGCTTCGTAAATTCAAAAGGAAGAATTTCCTGATCGCTCTGGATGATGTGATTTCCCTGGAACAGATCGCCCCGATCCTTGACCAGGGTCTGGTTGACCTGATCAAGATCGACATGCTGGCCGTCAACAAGACCGATCTCGCTGACATGGTACGTTCCATTAAACAACGCGACATCCTGCTGCTGGCAGAAAAGGTGGAAACACCGCAGGATTTTTTCACATGCCTGCAATTGGGGTTTGATTTCTTTCAAGGTTATTTTTTTTATAAACCCGAGACGATACAATATAAGAAGAAAAAGCTGGATGTGTCGCGTTTGAGCTTGATGCGTTCCCTGGCGGCAACCATGGATGCCCAGACCAGTTTTCATTTGCTGGACCCGATCATCTCGCAGGATGTTGGTCTCAGTTACAAATTACTGCGTCTGGTGAACTCGGGTTATTATTCCCTCGCCGATCAGGTCAAGTCCATTCAACAAGCCATTGCCTTGATCGGTCTGCAGCAGCTCCGCAGTTGGATGCTGCTGCTTGTGATGGCGACAGCGGATGACAAGCCGCACGAACTGACCGCTGTTGCTTTTCAACGGGCAAAAATATGCGAGATGCTTGGTACTAGGCTGGGCGTTAAGCATACTGAATCCTATTTCCTGATCGGGCTTCTATCGGTATTGGATGCCATTATGGATGTCCCCATGCTTCAAGTGGTTGAGAGTCTCCCGCTTACACCAGAAATTAATGAAGCATTGGTCTTTCGAAAGGGAAAGTTGGGAGTGGTCTTGAAGGCTGTGATCGCAACAGAGGACGGTAATTGGGATCACATCTTAGAGCTCGGGATCCAGCCGCATGTGTGGCGGAATATATATTTTGAGTCTGTAAAAAGTTCCAATTTGATCATGAAGGAGATCCGCGCCGAGTCGTAAGCCTGCCTGCCTGCCCTAAGATATTCGCGTAGCTTTCATGAGAAGATTTATCCATAGCTTGAAACCGGACTCGAAATTGTGTTCTAAATTTCACTTATTTTTTATGGGAAATATTGCAGTAGTGACTATACTTGGGCATGGTAGGCCATGGTAATATTTTGACAAGGATTATTGTCCCAAGCCTTTGGTTGACTACACCCAAGGCCGTGATCAGAAATATGGTATATTCCTGAAATAAATCCGCCAAAAAACTGGCTTTTCCTCCTCTATGTTGTCCGCCGAGGTATTTGTGAACACTTTCGAATATGTAACCACTGAAACGGAACAAGTTCAGCTAGACCAAAGAGAAACACAAACGGTTTCTCGGCCGTCAGCGCCCGCCCCTGTCCCTCAGACAAACTTTGTAGAACAGAGCCCTTCGACAGATATGGGGGACGGCGATGTTATTGAGTTTGAATCCGCCCAGCAAATTTCCTATGAGCTGACGTATGCCTGTTTGTTGATTCCCCGTTTCAGCGATCACTATCTGACAGGTGATATCACCGAAGATCTGCCCCGCTGGATAAAACAGATCTGTATATCCTATGGCTGGCGTTTGGGCTCGGTCATGATCCGGCCGGGATATTTGCAATGGGTGATCACGGTCCCTCTCACGACAAATCCCGCTCAGTTCATGCGCGCTACACGCCAGATAACATCCCAGAAAATCCTTGAAGACTACCCGCGCTATAAAAGACTAAATGTCTCGGGCGATTTCTGGGCGCCCGGTTTTTCTGTCGCTCCTGGAAGTCAGTTCCAAACTGAAGAGAATATTAACAGCTTTATTCTTCAGACACGCAGGAATCAGGGCATCCTTTAAGTTCAACTTTGTCCGCTGATCTACGCCAATACCTCATCAGGTATTGGCGTTCTTTTTTTTTAAACAAGCAGGATGGCAGGAGATGTGGGTGGAAGCTCTGTCAAAAAAACTGATGCCTGTCAACCCCTCAAGATTTTACCGATTAAGCCGACTCTAGGATATCGAATGATTGTGCCCGGGAGGCAGCTATGAGCGATATCGCGTCAACAGATCTATCCAATTTAATGATAGCCCGCCGGTTAATGGAAATTGAAAATAATGCGGAATTGCGCCGCCGTGGAAAACATGTGGATGAAAAATCTGCATTGGACTATTTTGAAGAGGATCAAGTGCTTATCAGCGGCTCGGCGCCTTCTGACGCCAACCCGGACGCCGGCCCCCTGCCGCCGATCGAAAATATAGATATAAAACTATCCGATCTGCACGGCAAATTGCAGGATCTCCAAAACGCGAATACGCCCAAAGCGGATATCCCTGAAGAGGGATTCACTGTAACAGCCAGTCAGAGTGTTGAGATCAAATTGGAATTGCGGTATCGATCGAATACGCCGCTGGAAGGTTTGGTGGTTCATGATCAAAACTATGCCGAATCCGACCGTTATCTTTTTAAGTTCGCGGATGGCTCCACATTTACGATCCTGGACAAATGGACCAATAAGAGTACCACCATCTGGGGCGACCCGCATGTGGATGTTAGTGATGTGGGCGGGAATAGCGATGGTGATTTCAAGGACTTAAAGGCTAGTGACGACTTTACGACCTTTATGTTGATGGACGGCACGCGCGTGACCTTCAAGGCCAAGGATGCCGGGTTCATCGAACAGGTCGATATCTTCAAAGGGGCGCAGCATGTCAAGGGAATTGGTTCAGATTCGAAGGAATTCTCTCCTGAAACCGGGCTATTCTCCACAAAAGTGCAGAATAATGAGGCGTTTGTAGCCAACAAGACTCCCATCGGCGACCTGATCTTCGCCGGCGGCGATGGCAATGACTGGTTCGACGCAGGCAATAAACTGATCTGGGGTAAAACCACCGGTCCGATCGTCACCCAGCGTCCGCTGGCTACTTTGGAGTTTTACTATAGACAAACTGTGTCGCAATCGATCTCAGTCCAAACGATCTCAAGAGACGCATAGACCTCGGGTAAACTCCTCCCACATTCAATGGGAGTAAAAAATTAAGCATTGGGGGAAAACAGCAGCGCATCGGTCTGACCGGGCGATAAAATAACTCCACCGTGGTTCGGTGGGGTCATTTTACGCAGTTAAATCGGTGCAAGTTTTTAGCCAATCTTTATATTCCTTTCACGGCCAATTTACACGAAAACTTACGGCGATATGCTAAAGTTACGCATGGAATGACTGCCTGTTTGAGACCTTGATTCCATGTTGTCAGGCAGGAAGGAAAATAATCGTGATTTTTCTGATCAGAACAAACGGCGTGAAGTTTTATGTCAATCCTGAATTGATCCAAACCGTGGAGGCGACGCCCGACACGGTTGTTACGCTGATAAGCAATAAAAAATTCATCGTTAAAGACTCCCCGCAAGAAATTGCAGAGCGTTTCATCGAATATCGTCGAAAAACCCTGGCTCCCTTCATCTCAAAAACTTCAGAAGAGTGATCAGGTACGTGATCTAGAAGAAATAATTTAAATCCAAAACAGGAAATCAGGAGTAATTTATGGATATTGCGACCATCTCAGGTCTGGTGCTGGCACTTACTGTCATCGTTGTCGCGTTAATTCTGGATGGCGGTTCCCCGGCAGAATTATTCGCTGCTCCGGCAGCGATCATCTTGATCTTTGGTGGTTCACTGGGTGCGACCATCATCACCTCCCCGTTATCTCTTGTTTTAAAATTACCCAAGTTCATTGCCCAGGCTTTTACCGTTAGAAAATTTGATTCAAAAGGGACCATTGATCTTTTGAGTAAGCTGGCAGATAAAGCTCGTCGGGAAGGTCTGCTGGCTCTTGAAGACGACAGTAAGAAGATCGAAGACAAATTCCTTCAAAAGGGGATTTCGATGGTGGTGGATGGTATCGACCCCGAACAGGTATCTGCGATCCTGGAAACCACAGTCGCTCAAATGCGCGCCCGCCACAAACAAGGCATGGGCTTCTTCACAGCGGCCGGCGCATTTGCTCCGACGTTCGGTATTATTGGAACGGTGATGGGCCTGATCAGCGTGTTGAAACAGTTGGACAATCCCGGCGCGCTTGGCGAGGCGATCGCCGACTGCGAATCTGATCTATTTGCCCATTGCCGGAAAATTAAAGATAAAGGATGAAGAAGAGGCCCGCGACCGCTATATGCAAATGGAGGGCATTCTTGCCATCCAGGCTGGCGAGAATCCGCGTATTGTGCGTGATAAATTAAATGCTTACCTGCCTCCATCTGAAGCCAAAGGCGAAGAAGAGGCGGGTGACAAGAAGGTTCCGGCAGGTAATGCCGAGAGGGCAAAGGCTTAACCATGGCACACCGCCCGGAAGAACACGAAGAGCATCACGACGAACGCTGGCTGGTGAGCTATGCGGACTTCATCACCCTGTTGATGGTTCTGTTTGTCGTTCTTTACTCGATGAGTCAGGTCAATGTCGAGAAATACAAAATCCTGGCCACCAGTATGCGGTCTGCCTTCTCACTCGGCGGGCCATCTCAGGTGGTTGATAGTCAGATCAACCAAGCTGGCGGTACGAGCGAAGATGGAACATCCAAGCCGATCGTTGTTCCAGGCATTCCCGAAGGCCCCACCCAGTCGGAGGAGGTTGCCGGGCAATTAACTTCCATGCTTTCTTCTCAAAACCTCGGCAACCAGGTCAGTGTGCAAACCAATATCGAGGGCGTGTTGATCTCTCTCAGCGAGCGGCTGATTTTTGCGGATGGTCAGTCAGAATTGCCGCCAGAGGCTTTGATCGTGCTCGACACCATTGCTGAGATGATGCTTCCCATCGATAACAAGATCAAGGTGGTTGGGCATACCAACGATACAGCTTCCATCAATCCACTCTATCCAACCAATTGGGAGCTGTCTTTGGCGCGCGCCGCGTCGGTTGCAAAATATTTGATGAACGCCGGCGTCGCGCCCGAAAGAATGATCATTTCAGGCCAGGGTGAGTACGCGCCGGTATTTCCCAATGATACCGAACAGCATAAAGGACTGAACGCCCGCGTGGAAATTGTCATCATGTATAAAGTGGACAGTAATATCATAGATATTAATTCCCCGGTCATTCAGCCGTAAAGTCCAATAGCAGGTTGTTCCAGAAGCGGAGTCCCATGTTAGATAAAATCCTAAAAATCCTCAATGTGATCACTCAGGTAATTCTTTTATTGACTGCTTTTCTGTCGATCTTCATGGCATATATTATTTTTGCCCCTGATGAACTTCCGAAACCTTTCCGTCTGCAGTATCAGTATGATACTGCGTTTACCACGCCGGAACCGCATGTTTCTGAGGCGGCAGCAAGCGAAGAAACAACGACAACCGCGGCGGAATCGCACGACTTTATTCCGGGCGAAGGCATCATGGTTCCCATGTCCACTAAGATCATCAATCTGGTTGATCCAGGCGGGCGGAGATATATACGCGTGTCAGTGGTCGTTGAGGTTGCTCCGGATAACCCGGAATATGAGTCGCTGCCGGAAGAGGAAAAAATAGCGTATGAAACCGCATTTGAAGAAAAACTAAATTCACGGCTGCCCATCATGGATGACACTGTCATCACGCTCCTGTCAACCAAAACCTACGAGGACCTGTATACGGCGGATGGCAAGGAAAAGCTGCGAACGGAGATTTTGGAAACCCTTTCTGAAAAACTTGTTGATCTTCACATCCTGTCGATCTATTTTACGGAATTCGTGGTCCAGTAATCTATGTTAGCTCAATCCGAAATTGATGCCTTATTATCCGGCGCTATCAATATAGACCAGAAACATGGTGAGGACAGCCTCAACCTGGCTGATATGCTTAATCAGCCGGGCGAAGCTGCCAAATCTGATGCTGGCGGGGAAAAGAAGATCCAGACCTATAACTTCTGGTCGCCTGCCAGGTTTTCAAAGGATCAAATGCGCGCGGTTGAGTTGGTGCATGAAGACCTGAGCGAACGCCTGACGACATCCCTGCCAACTTTTCTAAGAACCAATGTTCGCCCGCGCCTGGCGCTTATGGAGCAGGGCCGCTTTCACGATTTCATCAATGATTTTGCTGAACAAACTTTATTCCACTTGATCTCGCTGGCACCCCTGCCCGGTCACATGGTGCTGACCTTGAGTCACAATATCAGTTATTTGATCCTGGAGCAGCGCCTTGGCGGAAAGATCGAAGGCCGTTTTACAGAGCGCTCGTTAACCGAAATCGATCAGTCGCTGCTGCGCGGATTGGTGGAACACATGTTGGGGGATGTGAAAAGCGCGTGGAGTAAGGTTGCTTCCCTTGAGCCGTCTTTGGAAGACAGCACGATCAATCAGCATTGGGTGCAGATGATGATGGGCAATGAACGCGTTTTGCTGATCGCCATTGAAATTAATATCCAGGGCGTTACCGGCACGATGAGTTTCTTCATCCCTTTTAATACGCTCAAGCCGATCGCCGATGTGCTTAATCCGCATATCTGGATCGCGGGGCGCAAGGAACACCAGATGGACCCTGTCGCCCGTCAGGTAGCCATCCAGACCATGATGAAGGCGGTCATTCCAATAAAGGTGATCCTGGGAAACGCTGATCTCACCTTGAAGGACCTGATGGGACTGTCGATCGGAGATGTGATCGAACTCGATCAGAGCGTCGAAAATCCCCTGGTCGTGCAGGTGGCAAATAAAAAACAATTCTATGCCAGTGTTGGAAAATCCCGCAAACGCATGGGGATTCAGATCAATGGGGTCTACCGTGAACATGACGATACCCAGGCGAGTTATAAATAAGGTGAAAATCAAATGGAAAATCTAAACGATATTATTACAGATATGCCCGTTGGTAGAAGTGCTGATAGCGCGGCTCAAAAGCCGGGCGGTAAATCGGAAAAATTCAATTCGACAAATATCGAGCTGTTGATGGATGTTACGCTGCGCGTCACAGTGGAGTTGGGACGTACCCGCATGCAGCTTGCCCGAATCCTGGAATTAAAGAATGGATCCGTTGTGGAGTTGGATCGGCTCGCTGGAGATCCCGTGGACGTCTTTGTGAATGACCGCATGGTGGCACGCGGAGAAGTTGTGGTCGTCGACGACAAATTCGGTGTCCGCATCATTGAGATGATCTCGACAAATAGTGAGAAGGCGACCTCCTGATGTCCGCATTAGTGACCTTGATCAAGAAGTGGTATCAGGCCAGCAGTAATAAACAAAAACTGACCGCTTTTTTGCTGGTTTTCAGCCTCTTAATCACCGGCCTGCTTTTGGCTTTGGGCGGCAGCTCAACCACATCTGCTGATCCGCTCGGGTCAACGCCATTGTATTTTGCGAGCGCCTTTGTAAAATTGCTGGTGGTGTTGCTGTTGATCGTCGGCAGTTCCATGATCTTTCGACGCTGGCAGCAAGTTGGGACAGGCGGAAAGCCGTCGCGCCAGATGCGCGTTCTCGAAACGGTTCGACTATCTCCAAAGCAGGCTCTTCATCTGGTTGTGATCGGCGACCAAAAATTATTGATCGGGGCCACCGACCAAAGCGTCTCCCTGATCTCTTCCATTGAATCCAGCATGAAGCTCGCTCCAATTGAAGATGTTCCGGTTCAACCAGGTTTGGACTTTGGTTCACTGCTGCAATCCTTTAGTCTCAATTTATCCACTGAGAGCATAAAGGGAAAGGAATAAAGATCAGCCATGGTTGATAGAACGTTTCCCCAAGCAGGCTCAAAGCTCTCCAAGGTCATTTCCCGGCCATATAAAAAAACGCTTGTTCTTATTTTTATCGTTCTTGTTGTTGGCATCCTGCTAAGCGGATGTTCAGCAGCGCCTGGAGTTTCATTGACTGTGGATGGACAGTCTCCGCAACCCAAGCAGGTCACCTCCGGCGTGCAGTTGCTGGTGCTCATGACCGTGCTATCTCTGGCGCCATCCGTGCTGATCCTTGCAACCTCATTTACTCGCATTGTCATTGTGCTGTCCATGCTGCGCAACGCCATTGGGACTCCCTCCATTCCCCCCAATCAAGTTGTGATCGGGCTTTCCTTGATCCTCACTTTCTTCATTATGGCGCCGGTTTATAAGCAGGTAAATGAAAATGCGATCCAGCCGTTCCTAGATGAACAAATGGATCAAGCCACCGCGCTGAAGGAAGGCCAAAAACCGATCCGCGAGTTCATGTTCAATCAAACCCGTGAAAAGGATATTCAATTATTCCTGGAACTGGGGAATGAACCCCAGCCTGTTACGATCGATGATATCCCCACCGTTTCCTTGTTCCCGGCCTTTATTATCAGTGAACTCCGCACCGCGTTTACCATGGGGTTTGTGATCTACATTCCCTTCCTGGTGATCGACCTGGTTGTTTCCAGCATCCTGCTTTCGATGGGTATGATGATGCTGCCGCCTTCGCTTGTTTCGCTGCCATTCAAAGTCCTGTTGTTCATCATGGTGGACGGCTGGTATTTGATCGTTCGCAGCCTGGTCTTGAGCTTTACTGGAAATTGATGAGGTTTGGATGACTGAAGCTTACGTGCTTACTCTGGGTCAAAACGCGATCATGATCGCGCTTATTTTGGCTGGTCCGATTTTGTTGATCAGTTTGATTATCGGTAGTCTGGTGAGTCTGGTGCAGGCCGCGACCCAGATCAACGAATCCACGCTGATCTTCATTCCGAAATTGATCGGCATCGTGCTGGTGTTGGTTCTGCTTGGTTCATGGATGCTGCAACAGGCAATGACATTTACCCACGCTCTGTTCACAAGCCTGCCTAATCTGGTTCATTAAGATATCCATCCATGCTGTCACAACGGGTTGAAAGCATCATTCAGTCGATCTCCAGTCTCAGACCCATGCCTGCCAATGTATCCCGCATCTTGAATGAGGTTGAAAAACGGGATATTAGCATTGACGGTCTGGTCGGGTTGATCGGTCTGGATCAAGCCTTGACTGCCCTGGTCCTGCAAATGTCAAACTCCGTTTCGCTTGGATATTCCCGCACGTGCACGACACTTAATGAAGCGATCATGCTCATTGGTCTGGGACGCCTAAAAACGATCCTGCTAACTTCTTCTGCAACCGGCATGATGAAACGCAGCCTGAGCGGGTATCGGCAGGGGGCAGGTGAACTATGGCATCATTCCCTCGTGGTGGGAGTGGCGTCAGAATGGCTTGCGCAAGTCCTGCGCTATCCCAATCCGGAAGAAGCTTATGTTTCGGGCCTGCTGCATGATATCGGCAAGCTGCTGTTGGACCAGGTGGTCTTGAGCGATTACAACACGATCGTTGACGCTGTACAAAAGTACAAAATTCCGCTCTGGCAGGTGGAGGAAAAAATGATCGGCATCGACCATGCCAAGGTCGGCGGCTTGATCGCGGAGCACTGGAATTTTCCTGTCGTGCTGGTGGACGCGATCCGTTGTCATCACGCACCTTCTTTTGCCAGAACCAATCAGCAGCTGCCTGCCATTGTTAATGTGGCGAATTCCCTGGCTCAGGATTATCAATTTACAGAGTCCGCGCTATTAAGCTTCGAGATCCATCCCGAATCACTTAATATTCTAAAGATCGATGCGGCTGAAGTGGAAAAACTTAAATTAAAGATGAAGAACTCCGGGAAATTCCCCGACCTTTCAAAAACTGGATAGCCAATATGAAGCGAGAAACCCTTTCAATCCTTGTGCTCGAACCTAATATTTTGCAATGCCAGCTGATTAAGTTGGCTTTGATCCGCCACGGCATGAACCCGATCATCTGCAATCAGCCGGCCGCTCTTCGTCAGCAGTTGGTCCAGCATCTCCCGGATGTGCTTCTGGTGGATACTTATTTGCCCGGCCAGAATGGATTGGATCTGATCAGTCAACTGAATGCTGAAGTTCTTCTAAAAAGGACCAAAGTATTTTTCATCTCATCCATGGGCTTTCCGGAGATCGTTCAAAAAGCGGCAAAGATGGGCACCAGCGGCTTTTTGGTAAAACCCTTGAATCCTGACCTGATGGCGGCGCGTATTTTAGGCTGCTTTGGACGGTCTGGTGAATTAACCAATTGATCTGGAGGCTTCTGGAATAGCAGCACAAATATTTTGATCAGATATATTCATTGACGAAGATTAATAAACAGAATTATTCCATTCCTGAAGGTTCTTTGAGCTTTTAGGAATTTTCATTTATCCCCTAAAAATTTAGGGATCAATTGCTGGGCAGGTTGAACGAAAATGAGCCAAATTTGGGTTGAAATTTTTTACGCCATATTTAGTCTGGCTTCACATCACATTTACAGACACAAAAGGGGGAATCAGGTATCATTTTTTTAGATACGCTGTGTTTGGAAAAATAAATTTTATGACAATCTCCGTCCCTCAGGCACAATTATTCTTCCTGGCTTTTACCCGTATTATGGCAGTTATTATTCATGTGCCGGTATTCGGGGGGCAGAATATTCCGACCCAGGTTCGGATCGGGCTCGGGTTTGCGCTCGCCATGGTGCTGTTCCCCTGGCAGCCACTTCCGCCAGATGCGGTAACGATCGGCTCTCTGTCATATGGGTTGGCCATTGGCAGGGAGATCATCATCGGCACATTGGTTGGTTTTTCCGCAGATCTTGCTTTTGGAGCTATTCAAATGGCCGGATCAGCCATGGGGATGGGCAGCGGTTTTGAATCCAGCCGAATTTTTAACCCGGCCTTGGGCGAGGCAGGCTCAGCGTTTGACCAGATTTTGTTATGACAGCTTCCATGATTTTCCTTGTGATCGATGGCCATCACCTTGTTTTGATCGCCCTGCAAAATACGTTTACTGCCGTTCCATTGAATGGCAGTCTTCCATTCAATGGAATGGAAATGATCATGAAAACAACTTCAATATTTATTGCCACTGGTGTTCATTTGGCTTTGCCTGTCATGGCGGCTCTGGTTTTAACCGATCTTGGTCTGGGTCTAATGGCGCGAGTGGCGCCTCAGGTGCAAGTCTACTTTTTGGGTCTGCCGGTCAAGGTGGTTGTAGCAATGATCGCCATGGGGATGACCTTTGCCGTTATTCTTCCGAATCTGACAACTTTATTCAAGTCCATGATAGAAAACATGCTTTTATTTGTGGAGTAATCAAACGACATGGCAGATACAGATAATAAAACTGAAGCCCCTACCAGTCATCGCCTTCAAGAAGCCCGCGATGAAGGCCAGGTGGTACGCAGCCAGGAACTGATTTCAGCAATCATTATTGTCATGAGTGCGTTCCTGTTGCGGGGGCCGGGCAAAAATATGGCGCTGGCTTTTCAGGGACTTGTTACGAACCTGATCGTGGAACTTCCAGGGGCAAATGTCACCGTTGAATGGCTCAGAGGAACTGCTATTTCCTTTGCGTTGCAACTCTTGCCATCCTTTAGCTTTATCGTCGTCGGTCTGATGCTGACCGGTGTGGTGGTCACTCTGGCGCAGACCCAATTTTTATGGGCAGGCAAAAAGATCGGCTTTGACTTCAAACGCCTGAACCCGCTTGAAGGGTTTAAACGGATTTTTTCATCGCACGGTCTTTTTGAGGTGCTGCGGTCTTTACTTAAGTTGGGCTGGGTTTCGTGGATCGCCTACGGTTTCCTGCGCTCCAGCTTTGTTGAGATGATCGCATTTAACCAGTTTGATCTGCCAAATGCTGTGAGCAAGTTTGCCGAGATGTGTATTTCACTCGCGCTGCGGGTGGGCGGCATGTACCTGATCCTCGCAGCTGCTGATTACGCCTACCAGCGCTGGGATCTTTACAAAAACTTGAAGATGAGTAAAGAGGAAATTAAACAGGAACACAAACGCTCGGAAGGAGATCCGTTGTTGAAAAGCCGCATCCGCAGTATGCAGCGCCAGATGGCGCGCGGACACATGATGCAAAATGTCGCCAAGGCCACTGTGGTCGTGACCAACCCGACCCACCTTGCGATCGCGATCGAATATCATGAAGGAATGCGGGCTCCCAAGGTATTGGCAAAAGGACCTTATCGAGTGGCCGAACGGATCGTTAAACTGGCAAAAGAAAACCACATCCCTGTCGTCCAGAATATTCCTGTGGCGCGCGCTATTTTTAAAACGATCGATATTGGACAGGAAATATCCTCGGATCTATATCTGGCAATGGCTGAGATCCTTGCCTATGTTTACAAAATTCGCGGAAAAGCCCCGCTTAGCCCGCGAACACCTGAACCGCAACCTATTTAACTGGAAATAGAAAATGACTATCACAACAACTGCACCGAGAAGCCCGATTATCGCTGCGCTGCAAAGCCTGCTGCGCTCAAAAGATATTGTCATGGCGCTCAGCTTGGTGATCCTGGTTGGCATGCTGCTGATCCCATTGCCGGCTTTCCTGATCGATCTGGCGGTCGCCCTCAGTATTGCAGTTTCGATCGGCATCGTCCTGATGACAATGTTCATCAAACAACCGATGGAGTTTTCCGTTTTCCCGACTGTGTTGCTGTTGATCACGTTGTTTCGTCTCGGCATAAATGTTTCAGTCAGCCGCTTGATCCTGTTGAGCGGGGATGCCGGGAAGATCATCACCACATTTGGCAACCTGATCGTCGGCGGGAATTACGTGGTCGGTGTGGTTATCTTCCTCATTTTGATGATCATTCAATTTACTGTGATTAACAGCGGTGCGGGACGCGTCGCCGAAGTTGCTGCGCGTTTTACGTTGGATGCCATGCCTGGTAAACAGATGGCGATCGACGCCGACCTCAACGCGGGACTGATCGATGAGCAGGGTGCGCGCCGCGCCGCAAGTTCATCGAGTCGGAAGCGGATTTTTATGGCGCGATGGATGGTGCCAGTAAATTCGTCAAGGGTGATGCGATTGCGGCCATCATCATTATGGTGGTTAATATCGTTGGCGGCTTTGTCATTGGTGTCTTGCAGCGCGGAATGCCGCTGGTGACAGCCTTGCAAACTTATGTTCTGTTGACCATTGGCGCTGGATTGGCTGTTCAAGTGCCTTCCTTGCTGGTTTCCGCCGCTTCTGGTTTGATCGTGACCCGTTCAACTTCTGAATCATCCCTGGGAACGGAAGTCTCCTCTCAAATATCGAATTTCAATGTTCTGGCAGTCGGCGCGGCGGTCGTTGCCATGATGATGCTCGTACCTGGTTTGCCTCCGCTCCCCTTTGGACTGGTCAGTTTTGGACTCGGCGTTGGTGCCTTTCTCGTTAATAAGGAGCAAGCCGCCGCCACCGCAGTCGAAGAGACCGCTGCCCTGCCCACCCGTCCCTCTGAGCCGGAAACCCCTGAGCAAATGCTGGAAATGGTCGTGGTGGATCCGATCGAATTGGAAATTGGCTACAGCTTGATCCCGATCATTGATGAAGACAGTCAGGACAGCCTGCTGCGCCGCATTACCGCCATCCGCCGTCAGATCATGAATGAAATGGGATTAATTCTTCCCGTCGTTCGAATTCGCGATAACCTGCGCCTGCCGCCACAGTCATACCGCATAAAAATCCGCGGGCAGGAAGTGGCTTTCAATGAGATCATGCTTGACCGTCTGCTAGCCATCCCCGGTTCGGACATTGAAGAACCCCTTCAAGGCACGCCCACCTCTGAACCCGCTTTCGGATTACCCGCCATCTGGATCAGTACCTCCGAACAAAATCAGGCGGAACTGAAAGGCTACACAGTAGTGACTCCGCTCTCTGTTTTATGTACGCACCTGACAGAGATCGTTCGAAGTCATTCATCTGACCTGTTGAGCCGCCAGCTTGTGCAGGAAATGCTTAACCAATTGCGACAAAGGAACCCGGCTTCTGTGGACGGGGTTGTGCCTGAGATGCTCAACCTTGGAGAGGTCCAGGCTGTGTTGCGCAACCTCTTGCGGGAACGCGTCCCCATTCGCGACCTGAGCGGGATCCTGGAAGTTTTGGCGAATAACGCCAGCATGACCCGTGATCCGCAAATCTTGGCGGAGGCGGTGCGCCAAAGCATGGCAAACACGATCTCCAGTCAATACAAAGATGAGAACAATACTCTGCATGTGTTTACACTCGCTCCGCAGCTGGAAGCCACACTGCGTTCTTCTCTGGTGTCTTCCGAGGGCAGTCCAGGGTTCCAGCTGGACGCGACGTTAGCCCAGCGGATCCTGGTGAAGATCGGTGAACAAATGGAATCTCTGGCGCAATTGGGGCATATCCCCATATTGATTTGTCCGCGTGAACTGCGTCTGGCGCTTCGGCGTCTGGTTGAACAATCATTGCCCAATTTGATTTTTATGGCTTTTTCCGAAGTGGGCAGAGGCTTGAAAGTAAAAGCCCACGGCATTGTTAAAATGGATTAGAGGTTAATATGATCACAAAAACATTTAAATCCGATACGACAATAAAGACATTGCAGCTGGTACAGGAAGAATTGGGCCCCGATGCGATCGTGGTTTCCATGCGTGAGATACCGTTTGGCCCTGTGTGGAATCCGTGGAAGAAAAAAAATGTGGAGATTGTCGCGGCCAGCGCTCATCCGCTTCCACAGAAATCCGCCCCAAAGCCGGCCGTTCCGCCGTTACCTGTCATGATCCCGTCAGAAAATAAGATCGGGGTTGAATTTATCGAGGAAAGGCCTGAAATTGAATGGGTGGTAGGACCGGAAAAGCTCATAGCCGAAAAGCCTGTCAAGCGTCCTGCCAAACTAAAGCTTAATTTGGACCCGGTTAAAGAAGAGATCCCTGCGGCAGAGAAAGCGACGCCGCAAAAAGCAGCAAAAAATATACAGACAGTTGCAAAGCACCTGCCTTCCTCCTTGAAGCATATCCATCAACAATTAACCATTCAAGGTGTGGATCCTGTATTGATCGATGGCTTGGTTGGTGTCGTGCTGGAAACGATCAGCCCGACTATTCTTGACGACCCTGAAACCGCTAAGAAATATATCGCGCAACTCCTTGGCGCAGAGTTGCGTGTTCAGCAGGGCGCGGGAAAATATGTTTCCAATAATGTAATTTGTCTGGTGGGCGCGAGTGGCAGCGGCAAGACCAGCACAATTGCAAAACTGGCGCTTTTCTTTAGCCAAAACTTGAAAAAAAATGTTATCTGGGTTTGCGGAGATACGGTCAAAATGGGGTCCATTGCTGAAGCACGCGCTTACACGGATGCCATGGGATTTAAACTTGAGCTGGTTTACACCCCGGAAGATATGAAGGAAATTCTGGGAGATCCACAGCCGAATGATCTATTCCTGGTTGATACGCCAAGCTATAACCCATGCAATGAAAACCAGATGACAGAGTTGGGAAAATTGCTTGCGGAAATCCCAAAACGCTGCACCTATCTGGTCGCGCCGGCAACTACCAAAGAGACAGACCTGATTCAAGCTTCTGCTTCACTTGGGATCTTCAGCCTGGATGGATTGATCATTACCAAGTTGGATGAGACGCATACTTTTGGCAGTGTCTATAATTTCGTCAGAAAGAATCAGGTTCCGCTTGGTTTCTATACAACCGGCAAGGAAGCCTCGCGCCACCTCGAAGTAGTCGATCCCGCTCGTCTGGTGTCGGCTTTGTTTGGCAGAGAATGGAATAAATAAAGGGAATTGAGTCATGGCAGAAATTGAAAAAATTCCTGAACTGCCGGCGCCTGCCAAACCAGTTACCGCCAAGCCGCTGCGTACTAAACCGGTTCGCGTAAAACCGGTTAAACAGAAAAAGAAGGAAAATATGACCGACACCTTTTTTCTGCCTGTACTTGTCGAATTTACCTACACATTTTCGGTAATTATCTTAATTTTGTTGTTTTTGACTGTGGTTAGTGTTTCTGTATTCACAGGCACAAAGTTGATCGATATTTTTTTCCGCACAACGGTTTCGATGCTGGTGGTCGGTGGTTTGCTTTTGATGATTTCACGTCAGGTCTCCATGGATGTGTTGAGCGCGAATATCACTGAGAAAGAAGAAAAAGAGAAGAAAGAAAAAGAGCGTCTTGAACAGGAAAAACTGGAACAGGAAAAGCTGGAACAGGAAAAACTGGAACAAGCTGCCGGATCGGAAATGGCAGAGGAAAAATATGAAGGACGACAAAGCCAGGAACAATTCGAACATATCGAAGGATTTGAAACCAATGAAGAAGTTGAAGATCCAAGCCTGGCAGAGGTGCAGTAAATCATGATCATGCAAATGGAAACAGCGGATACGTTCGAAGAATTTTTCGCAAACCGTTCACCAGAACTTAGGGAAAAACTGGTGCTGCAGTCTGTACCCTTGGTTCACTACCTTTTGGCGCGTATGGGAATTACCCAGGAAAGAGGAAGCGATTACGAAGACCTGGCTCATCAGGGCTTGATGGGTTTGATAGAAGCGGTCGATCGCTTTGATCCGAAATTTAATACGCGTTTTAGCACCTACGCGAGCTTGCGTATTCGCGGGAAAATTTTGGATTACCTGCGCACTGCGGATTGGATGCCGCGAACAGCCCGAAAACGATCCCGTATGATCCAGAAAACCGTTTCAACCTTGTGGGCCCAGAATTCCCACGAACCCACTGAAGAGGAAATTGCCGCTCATCTTGGGATCAATGTCGAAGAGGTTCAACAAGGACTGGCCGACTCCAATCGGATACTGGTTTCATTGGACATGATGATGGACGGCGGTGATCAGAATCAGGATGGCTCCATATATGAACGTTTCAATGATGAAAAGCAAACCAATCCTTCGGAAGTATTTGAAAAAGAAAGTTTGATCGAAGAAATGTCCGATGCCATCCACAATTTGTCAGAACGTGAACAAGTGGTCTTGTCACTGTATTACAACGACGGATTAACATTTAAAGAAATAGGAAAAGTGTTGGATATAACCGAGTCGCGGGTCTGCCAGTTGCACGCCCGTGTGATCCTTTCCTTGAAAGCGATGATGGCCAATGACTAATATTCCCAAAGTATCCCTCGAAGATTCATTATATGTCCTTCAGTTAGCGCGCGAGACAGCTCTGGCGCAGAACCGTCAGGCGCAAGCCAAGCGTATGATGCCGGTGGTGGATGAGATGCGCAGCCTGGTTACCAACCCGGCGCAGACAGCTTCCATTCCGCCTTCATCGGGTGTGATGGGACAGTCGGATTTCAAAACCCTGCTGAATGTTACCCAATCGCGAGTCAATCAGGCGCCGACAGTTGATTCAACCGCCGCAGTCATGGATCGAAACCGATTGATCGGCGCGATGTCCGAAGCCAATATGTCCGATGTGGATATCGCCCGTCAATTCAGCATCACCCGTGAAGAAGTCCAGTTGGTGTTGAATGTCCAACAAAAGAATAAAGTTTATGGAGGCGGATTAAGATGATAAAAGGCCTGTATTCGGCAGTCTCTGCCATGGTGATGAACGCTGCCCGTCAGCAAGTCCTCAGCCATAATATCGCGAACTTACAAACCCCCGGCTTTAAGCAGGTGCTTACCACGGTCGAAGATTTCATGCAGAACCAGTCTGTCTATACATCAGAGAACTCATTAAATCAATCGGTCGATTACATCGGTACGTTGGGACTGGGTACCCAGATCGGAGCCGAATATATAGATTTTGAACAGGGCGCTTTACTGGATACCGGTAACCCGCTTGACTTTGCACTGGAAGGCAATGGCTATTTCCGTGTAAAAACCCCCGATGGAAACCGCTACACCCGCGATGGGCGCTTCCTGCGGGACGCCGATAATACCCTGGTCACAATAGAAGGCTTTCAAGTGCTGGATGATGCCGGTCAAGCCATTCAACTGCCGGACGGCGATATCTCGGTCGGCCCTGACGGCGCCTTGAGCGTCAACGGGACCGCCGTCGCCCAGCTGGGGATAGGCGTTTTCGCCAACCCGGATACAGACCTGCAGCACACCGAAGGTAATTTATTCACCGGGCCGGCCGCATCCACCAGTCAGGACGTGCCGCGGGTGGTGCAAGGCTACCTCGAAGGATCAAATGCCAACCCATCGCAGCTAATGACACAATTGGTGGAAGTCGCCCGTTCGTATGAGGCGGCCCAAAATATCGTTAGAAACCAGGATGAGCTTTTGGGTCGAACCATCGCTTCGCTGGGACGGATCGGCTAGGATAAGGAGTCAATATGTCATCTTCCCTTTTTCACACACTTAATATTTCCCGCCAGGATATCCTCAGCCGCATGTCGGATCTGGATGTGACCAGTAATAATCTGGCCAATGTCAATACGGCAGGGTACAAAGCCAGCCGGTCCAACTTTCAAGAGATGCTTAACCAGCAGCTTAATGAGGGCTCGCTCCTGAAAAATACCCAGATCCTGACCGCGCAGGGCAATTTGCGTGATTCCACTAATTCGCTCGATTGGGCAATTCAAGGCGAAGGTTTTTTTAGCGTAACTTTGCCGGATGGGACAATTGGGTATACCCGTGACGGGCAGTTCGGTGTGGACGCAGAGCTTAACCTGGTAACGGCCAGCGGCTACCCTCTGGTTTGGGACGGCACAATCACCGAAGGAATGTCGAACATTAACATCAGTTCTGAGGGGAATGTGACCGCTTTTGATGAAACAGGTGCAAGTGTGGCCGTTGGCACCGTTCAGCTGACTCGTTTTCCCAATCCGAGCGGTGTCACCAGTTACGGCGACAATATTTGGCTGGAATCAGACGCTTCTGGCGCGGCTGTGGCAGGCGCGGCCGGGTCCGAAAATTTTGGAACGATTAGCGGCTATCGTGTCGAACAGTCTAATGTGGACCTGGCGCAGGAAATGACCCACATTATCACCCTGCAGCGTTCTTTCAGTATGTCCATCAAGGCCTTCCAGCAAACTGACACGATGATCTCCCAGGCGATCAACATCCGCAAGGCATAATGTTTTCAGAAAAACTGCCGATAATGGTAATATGAGTTTATATACCTAGCAGGAGAAACTACCTATGAAAATTGAAAACAACAATATGCTGCCCCTTTCTGCCAAACCCGCAGAAGTTGCCAATCCGGTCGAGAAGAAGGAAGACCTCAACGAGGCTGCCTCTGTTCGCTCCGGGCAGGATCGGGTGGAAATGTCAGATAATGCGCGCTTGTTAGCCAAAGCCCGAACAGCGCTTGGAAATGTCGAAGAAACTGACTCCGAACGCCTTGTCATGCTCAAGGATCAAATTGCGAGCGGAGATTACACAATTAAGGTCAGCGAGCTCGCCAGAAAGCTATTGGCGACCCTCCAGCCGAAATAATATAAACTCAAAGGATTTCTGCTATGGTAGCCGATAAATTCATCATAAATAGATTCGAACTGGAACAGGTACTTGTTCAACAATTCAGGTTATTACAGGAATTAATTGAATTATCCAAAAAAGAACGCGCAGCACTATTAAATGAGCCCGAGCTGGTGCCTCAACTTGTGGAAGACAAGGAAGTTTTGCTCGATAAGATGGGTTTAATGGAAGATAAATGCCGCCAGGTGATCCAGGAATTTTCCATTTCTCTGGGCATCCATCTGGAAAATACTTCCATTCAGGCTCTTTTGCCATTTTTTAAAGCAGAGGATGCGAATCGCATTAAGAACCTGTCAGAAGGAATTTACAGCCTGGCCGGCCAGGCGCGTGAAATAAACCACGCCAGCCAGGCCATTGCCGTCACCAAGTTGGATTGGCTTAAGGCTACGCAATCATTCTTGATCAGTATGTTCCAGCCAGAATCAGGCTACCGATCTCCAATGAGCGGGACACACCAGGAACCAGCAACGGGTCTGGGTGTTGAGTTTCGCGCTTAAGGAATTCACCGATGCCATCTCTTTCCTCAATCTCAACATCACTACAGGCAGTCCTGACCCAGTCTCAGGTGATGGAGATTATCCAGCATAACGTCGCCAATGCCAGTACGCCTGGATATCGCCGCCAGTCCGCGATCCTGACTGCGGCAGTGCCCACAACTTTAGGCGGTTCAGAGTTCATTAACCGTGCCGGGCAAAGAGGCGGCAGTGTTACCATCGCGCGGGTTGAACGCTTCAATCTGGCGTTTTTTGACGGACGTTTTCGGACCATCTCAGCCGAGGCAAAAAACTGGGAATCCCAAAGTGAAATCCTCAATCAGTTGGAAGCGACGCTCGCGGAAACCTCCGAGGATGGCTTGCTTCCAAAGTTGGACCAGTTCTGGAAAGGCTGGCAGTCACTTTCGAGCGACCCAACAAATAACAGCTTACGCAGCGTTCTTTTGGATGACGCCAGTTCGCTGGCAACTGCTTTTAACCGTCGGGCGGAGCAGATCAACCTGTTGCGCAACGATCAGAATTTGTCCGTTTCCAGTCAGGTGGACGAGGTCAATTCCCTTGCCGATCAGGTGGCCAAGCTGAATGCCGAGATTTCGCATGTATTATCGGTTGGGGAACAACCCAATGACTTGATGGACAAACGCGACATGGCGCTTGATCAACTCGCCAATTTGACTGGCGCAGTTTCAACCGAGCAAAAAAATGGTGAAATGGTGGTTTCCATTGGCGGGCATGTTTTGGTTGTAGGGCATGATGCCTTTAAACTCCACACCCAGACAAACACCACGGCACCTAATGTCGGCATGTCAGATATTTACTGGAGTGATGGCCAACAGATGATCCCAACCAGCGGCTCACTAAAGGGGACGCTGGAAGCCCGCGATAAAATTTTGGTGGGCCAATTAACCGGACTAAATTCCCTGGCAAGTGAGTTGACATCACAGGTAAATACTATTCACCGATCCGGCTTCGATATGAACGATGTCGCCGGCAAGGATTTTTTTACAGTTACAGCAGGTTCCGAGGCGGGCACCATCGCAGTTAACACCTTGCTGGATGCCGCAGGGGTTGTTACATCCAAAAACCAGTTTGAACCTGGAAATAATATGGTCGCATTGGAAATGGTTGCATTAAAAAATTCCAAAATAGCAGCATCTCCTTTTAATGGAGATGTCACTTTGAATGAATATTACAACACTCAGATAACAAGTCTGGCAGTGAGCACCCAGCGCGCCATTGATAATACCTACCAGCATGGATTGGTGGCCAAGGCCTTGAGCGATCAGCGCGAATCGGTTGCAGGCGTAAATCTGGATGAAGAAGCTGCGAACATGGCGAAAACCCAGAAGGCATATCAGGCGGCCGCCCGCATGTTGACCACGATGGATGAACTGCTGGACCTGGTCATTAATCGAATGGGATTGACGGGTCGCTAGGATGATGAGGAGCAGGCATGAGAATTACTAATCTGATGATGATGAACAACGCCATCCAAAATATGGCGGACGGTCAGGAAAAGATAAGCAAACTGAGAGAAAGGGTTGCAACCCAGAAGCAGTTTCAGACCGCTTCTGAAGATCCAGTTCATGCTTCTGCCAGCCTCAGTCTGCGTTCCAATTTGCGGACGCTTGAAGCCTACGCTGATACAGCCGCAAGCACAAATAACTGGATGAACACCACCGATTACGCCCTAAATCAATTGGAAGAGATCGGAGTGCAGGCGTCGAACATTATCTTGCGCGGGCTTAATGATTCTCTGTCTGGAAGCGAGAGATATACTGCATTAAGAACTGAAATGCTGGGACTGATCGACAAGGCGGTTGAACTCGGCAATTCTTCTGTGAACGGTCAATTCATTTTTTCTGGATATCAAATTGATCAGAAACCATTTGACCTGACCGATTATGTACCTGCAGACCCCGTGGAAAGGTTGCCTTATACAGATTATCAGGGAAACACATTTATTCCCAAAGTTATCAACTATCGTGGAGATACAGGCATCATGCAGCGTACCCTGGGACCAGATCAAACTGTTCCCATGAATGTTCGCGGAGATCAGGCAATTCAAAAATTTATTGAAGATTTAATTGTTGCCAGCAATGCCTTGGCCCAGAACAATATTCATCTTCCCCCCCCGTGCCTGCATATGTCCCAACTCCTCCTGCACCTTCTTTCTCCCCCGTCATGCCTACTTTGCAGGAAGCATTGACTAGGGTAAAATCTTCATCGGACATTGTGAATCAATATCGCACATCGAATGGTGCGCGAATGCGTCAGGTCGATTCGGCGTCGAATTTCCTGGAAACGGTCAAGATCGAAACCAAAAATTTGCTTTCTCAAAAAGAAGACACCAATATGGCGGAAGGGATCGCCCTGCTGACAAACCAGCAAACCACCTTCCAAGCCGTTTTAGAGGTCAGCCAGCGGGCTATTTCAGCGCTCACACTTTTTGATTACATGCAATAACCCCCGTCCCAGCGAATACACTTTCCAGCGCCAAATATCCTGAATATCCTGGTACGTGGAGTGTGTGAACATGCTGGTAATATCACGCAAAGTGGATGAGAGTCTATTGATCGGGGATACGATCGTTGTAACCGTGCTTGCGATCGAGGGCGACCGGGTTAAGATCGGGATTAACGCTCCGCGCGAAACCATCATATTAAGACAGGAAATTTACCAGGCAGTCCAGGATCAGGTCAAGATTCAAGAATTGATGGCAAAAGAAACTGAATCTGAGACATTTGAACAGCTGCGAAAACTGCTGTTGTCTGAAACTGAAAAAGAAAATGAAAAACAGGAAAAAAGTGAAGATACTCCCTGACCTTTCGAATAGAATAAAACGATAAAACCAGGTGCGCCCTTATACGTTGAAAGGGGCACTTGGTTTTTTATTTTAAGGAATGCGCTCAATTTATATCGACAGTGGCGGAACAAGACTGGGTCTAGCGGAGGGATAAAAAATGACATTTTTTTTTGGGGGGATGTTGGTGGTTCGTGGATATTTACTTTAGCCATAAATAAATTTACCCGTTTTTTGGTTTCTCTTTACGGATGATTTACTGCATAAGACGGGGTTGTGTGCTATCTTTTGTCAGCAGGAAAATTGAGGATATCGGAATAGTCTATGGAAATCATTTTTGACATCAGTGAAGAAGAGTTGCCGGTTTTTCTAGCTGAGGTGGATGAACATTTGCAAGTTTTGGATGATATTCTGATCCGCCTGGAGCGGGAAGAACCTGATTCCGAACTTATTCAAACTGTGTTTCGATCCGCCCATACCATCAAAGGTATGTCCGGCATGATCGGACACAAGCGCATGACAAATCTCACCCATACGCTTGAAAATATACTGGATGGGGTCCGCAAAAACAGCATCCCGATATCGAAACAATTATTTGATCTTTGTCTGGAAGCTGTTGATCATTTGCGCCTGCTTCGGGATGAAGTGGTCACATCGCAAACTTGCGATGTGAATATTGATGAAATGGTGACGGCGCTTAAAGATTTTATAGAAAACGTAAAAAACGAAAACCTGCAGAAAGCTCAGGAAAATACCATTTCAGATGCTTTGTTGGAGGAGAATGTTCTTGCAAGGCAAAAGATCGAAACCCAGATCGATGCGATTATTGCCGGTGCTGGAATTTCTGATTCGCAGAGTAGCCCCCATAACGTTCAAGATAAGATCGACGCGCTCATTACCAGCGCGCCGGATTTGGAGTGCAGGCCGCTTCAAATACATGCCAGAATCGATCCGAGCAGCATCTCTTCTGCGGCGCGCGCTTTTCAATTAATGATGGCGCTGCAGGATATGGGGGACATTCAGTCGATGGAGCCAAGTCAGGCGCAGATTGAGACATCCGCCTCTGTCAGTGTCTTTACAGCTGTTGTCAATACATCCTGGTCTGTTGAAATGGTCAGATCCGCCTTGGCCAGGATCTCTGATGTGGATGAGGCTTCCATTGACGGCGTGATCGTTATCGCGAATGGAGCCGTTGTGATAGAGCCTCCCCAGCAGGCCCTGCCCGACCAGCCAGAGCCGCCAAAGGTTCCAGAGAAAGTGGAAAATACCTCCACCCTGCCTGTTAAGACCCCTGCCGCTGCTGTGCCCGCTGTTTCATCGAATGATAGGCGTGCTGCTACTCCCTTTGGCAGGCGCAGCGCTGATATGACCATTCGCGCGAATGTGGAGCGTCTGGATAATCTGATGAACCTGGTTGGCGAATTGATCACTGATCGGAACCATTTAAAGAAAATCCACAGCCGTGTTGCGCGCAATAACAGCAATGACGATCAGATCGCTGAGACGATCACGCATTTGGGGCGCATCACCGACCAGCTTCAGGAAGAGGTCATGCACATCCGCATGCTGCCGATCTCGAGTTCCTTCGGAAAGTTCCCGCGCATGGTGCGCGATATGTCGCAGAAGATCGGCAAGCCCATTGATGTGGTCATCCACGGCGAAGAGACTGAGATGGATCGTTCGATGATCGAAGAGATCAACGACCCGTTGATCCACCTTGTCCGTAATTCTGTTGACCACGGTATCGAATCTCCAGAAGAGCGCCGCGCTGCCGGAAAACCGGAACGGGGCACAATCACCTTGACCGCCCGCCACGAACAGGGGCGCATCATCCTGACCGTTGAAGATGACGGCGGCGGCATTGATGGAGAAAAACTCCGCAGGAGCGCCGTGCAAAAAGGCTTGATCACTGCCGAGGAAGCGGCCGCTTTGACCGAGGACCAGTCCATTGATCTGATGTTTATGGCGGGCCTTTCGACCGCCCAAAAGGTCACTGATATTTCCGGACGCGGCGTCGGTCTTGATATTGTCAGCACGAATATTCAACGCGTAAACGGTTCCATTCAAGTGGAAACCCAGATTGGCCGTGGTACGCAGTTCAAGATCGTTCTGCCGCTCACACTTGCCATTGTGCCCGCTTTGCTGGTCAAGGTCGCTGATGCCACATTTGCGATCCCCTGGTGATGATCACGGAAACCCTGCGCCTTGAGCAGGGTGAAATAAAGTATATATCCCAAAAACCCGTCACAGTGTTGCGGCAGAGTGTGCTCTCCCTGATCAACCTTTCGGATATTTTCCACTCCCAACAGGGTGACGATCAGGGCAGGAATATTTTTGCCGTGGTCGTGCAATCGGGCAAACAACGGGTTGGCTTGATCGTCGACTCTCTGGTCGGGGAAGAGGACGTTGTTGTGAAACCCCTGGGCGGATTCATTGGCGACATTCCTGGAATCTCAAGCGCGGCCATTCTTAGCGAGGGCCAGGTCGCTTTGATCGTTGATGTTTTTGGTTTATTCAAGCTGGCTGGAATTTAAAAAGGAAAGGTGCTCGACTATGAACGATATCGCCCCGTTTGATCAGGACTTGTTGGAGATACTGAAAACCATCGCCAGTGAAGGCATTAAGAATGCGGCGCACGGATTTTCGGGAATGATCGGTCGTAAGATCGAGGTCAGTAATCCGGCGCTGCGGCTTGTGCCCTTATTGACAATACCGGAACTTGTCGGCGGGCCGGAAGACGATGCGGTCGGCATCTATTTGCGCTTTGAAGGCGATATGGTTGGGCAGATCATGATGATCATGCCTTATCAAAAAGCCATGGAATTGGTGGACCTATTAATGGATATTCCCCAGGGAACCACGCAGCATCTAGGCTCGATCGAAAGGTCCGCGCTCGGTGAATTGGGGAACATGTGCGGTACGTTCTTCCTGAATTCCCTTGCGAAGCTGGTGGGAGCCAGCATCAAACCCACCCCCCCGGCTGTGATGGTTGATATGGTTGGGGCGATCCTCGATATCGTTGTCGCGACATCCGGCGGCATCAGCGACCAGATCTTGTTGATGCAGGCCAATTTTATGGATGGTGTCCGCAGTGTTGAGGCGAATTTCTGGGTCATCCCGGACATGAACGCGCTCCAAAATTTGCTTAAGAAGAATTCTTAAATATGAAGAAAGATCCGATAAGCCTGGGATTAGGTGAACGCGCCATCAGCCGGAACCCGGATGATGTGCTGGTAGCCTATGGACTGGGCTCATGCCTGGGAATTTCAATGGTTGATCCGAGTACGCGGGTTTCCGGACTACTTCATGCCGTACTTCCTGGGGCGGCGAATGGAATCTCATCGGATGATCCTGTCTCTCAAAAATATGTTGACACTGGAATTGTAGGATTGCTTGAGGCTGTGGTTAAGGAAGGCGCGAACAAGAACAGGCTGATCATTCGTATCGTTGGAGGAGCCAATATGTTAATCGCACCAGGGATGGCAAATGCTTTTGATATCGGGACACGCAACATGGAAACTGCCCGTAAGACTTTACAACGCTTGAATTTAAAGATCACTGCTGAGGAAGTGGGCGGACATACCGGACGCACTGTTCATGTTTATGTTGCCGATAGCCGCGTGACTGTCAGGGTCATCGGCGAAAAAGAACGAGATATCTAGAACCCCAAGAGGAGTAAATTATGGCAAAGATTTTGGTTGTGGATGATGCTGAATTTCTGCGAGTACGGTTGACCAAGATGCTCGTATCAGACGGTTATGAAGTCTTGCAGGCTGAGAACGGTCTGGTCGCCGTGAACACTTATAAAGAGACCCGTCCTGATGTTGTCTTGATGGATGTGACCATGCCTGAAATGGACGGGTTGGCGGCGCTTAAAGAAATTATCGGTTTTGATGCCAAAGCGCGTGTGATCATGCTGACTGCGCTGGGTCAGGAATCGGTTGTGCTGGAAGCTGTCAAATCAGGCGCGCGCGATTTCATTGTAAAACCCTTCGAACATGAACGTGTGATGAAAGCAATTACAAAACTTCTGGCATAATCAAATTATGGCAGATAAGGTAGTATCTCAGGCAGGTATAAAATCGCCGAACCCGGTGCGGGTGATGGTGGTGGATGATTCCGCGTTTATGCGCTTTGCCATTACCCAGCAGCTCAACGCGGATCCTGATCTGCAGGTTGTCGGCACGGCGAGTAATGGCAAGGAAGCTCTCCTGCTCATCCCGCAAATGAAGCCGGATGTGATCACACTGGATGTGGAAATGCCGCATCTGGACGGATTGTCGACTCTGCGCGAGATCATGAAGAATTTTCCGCGCCCGGTCATCATGTTCAGTAGTTTAACCAAGGAAGGTGCTGCTGAAACGATCCAGGCGCTTATGCTTGGCGCAGTCGATTTCATTGCCAAGCCGGACAACCGTCTCGATATTCGCTCTGAGATGGGTGATATTGCCGTCAAAATAAAGCAGGCTGCCAAAGCGAAGGTCAAATCAACGACCGCGATCGCATCACGAAAACTACCTTCAGATTCGTCCAAATCCAATAAACCAGAAAAGCCTGTACGCCCTTATCGCAAGAACACCCCCGTGATCCTGATCGGGTCATCCACAGGCGGACCAGGTGCGTTAAATGAAATTATCCCCGCTTTACCCGCAAATTTATCTTCCCCAGTTATGATCGTACAGCATATGCCAAGCGGATTTACACGCTCGCTGGCTGAACGTCTTAATTCGATCTCCCCGCTCAAGGTCAAGGAAGCCGAGCCGGGCGATCAACTTATGGTCGGGCAGATATTGCTCGCGCCCGGCGGCTTTCACATGATCCTGGATGACAACGAACAGGTCGTGTTGAATCAAAAACCAACTGTGCACGGGGTACGTCCTTCCGTGGATGTGACATTAAACTCTGTCATCCAGCGCTTCGGAAAGAATGTGGTTGCTGTGATCCTGACGGGAATGGGCAGTGACGGCACACTCGGCGCGAAAATTCTGCACAGCGCCGGCGGGCACGTTATTGCCGAACATGAGAGCACTTGTGTGGTTTGGGGGATGCCGCGCAGTGTGGTCGAGGCTGGCGCGGCCAGTGAAATTTTGCCGCGTCCGCAGATCGCCAAAGCCATTGAGGCTGCGATCCGAGACATGGTCATTAATTAACTTTTATACTAAGCAGGATTAAAAAATATGGATGCAAGTGATTATACTCAGGTCAAAGCTTCGATCAAACGCTCGTTTAATATAGATCTCGATCATTATAAAGACGAGCAGATGAAACGTCGCCTTGATTCATGGCTGGTGCGCGTTCATGCAGATACCTGGAAGGATTATTTTCAGTTACTGACAACTGACACGACTGAGCTTGAACGTTTTCGAAATTATCTGACGATCAATGTTACTGAATTTTTCCGCGACCCCGCCCGCTGGGACCTGGTGCGTCAGGACATTATGCCCTATCTGATAAAAAATGCCAGGGAAAACCCGCTCTCCAGGGAATTGAAAATATGGAGCGCCGGTTGCTCGATCGGGACAGAACCCTACACCCTGGCGATCCTGATGGAAGAGGCATTTCCAAATCAAAAATATTCGATCCTGGCCACGGACCTTGATCGCGGTGCGCTGGTCAAAGCCAGGGCGCGCGGACCGTATACACAAGAGGACATCCGCAATCTGACCCCGGCCCAGCGCAAGAAATACATCAGCGCCGCAGCTCCGTATCACGCCAGCGAAAGTTTACAAAAGAACATCCACTTTCAGGAACAGAACTTAATCACAGATCGCTTTGATGCTGGTTTTGATCTGATTGTTTGCCGGAATGTTGTCATTTATTTTACGACCGAAACAAAAGATGTCCTGTACGCAAAATTCAGCGCGGCGCTGCGTCCCGGCGGTGTCTTGTTCGTGGGCGGCACGGAGATCCTCTCAGGAGCCGCGAAGTTCGGCCTGCAAAATTTTGGCATTTCTTTCTATAAGAAACTATGATGGATGAATGATGAAATACTCAGTTGATCAGCTTATTGCAGAGGCTGGCAAGCTGCCTCCCATGCCCCAGGCGGCCCTGAAAGCGCTTGCGCTTATCCGCTCGCCGGACTCAAGCGCTGCCAATCTGGCAAGTGTCATTGGGACGGATCAGGTTCTAACCACGCATGTGCTGCGCTGGGCCAATTCCGCGTTTTATGGAATGGAAAGCCGCATCGCGACCGTGCAGCAGGCCATCGTTGTTCTGGGACTGGATATTGTGCAGGAATTGATTATGAACTATTCCCTGTCCGACCACCTGAACAAACCTCTGCCCGGGTATATCCTGCCGGGCGGCGAACTCTGGCATCATGCGCTTGGCACTGCCATCGGCGCGAAGTTGATCTCGAAACGGTTCCGTCTGAAGATCGACGACGAGGCGTATTTTGCCGGTCTGCTATGTGATGTCGGCAAGCTGGTGTTTGAAAAACTTTTGCGCGAGACCGATGTTAATCGAATAGAATGGGGGCAGCATTCTTTTTTGGAAATGGAACGCGATAACTTTGGAGTTGATCATGCCATGCTGGGAGCGGAGATCGCCCGCCGCTGGCAGCTTCCTGAAAGCCTGGTGGCAGCGATCGCCCATCATCACGAACCACAAATGGCGCAGAACCATCAACTTCTGGCGGCCACCATACACGTTGCGGATGTGTCCATGATGATCCTGGGAGTTGGAATCGGGGTCGATGGGCTGCGCTATCCCCTTGAAGAAAGCGCCCTGAAGCGCCTGGGCATGACCTGGGAAGATCTGTTCCATCACGTTGAGCAAGTAGCTGAGCAATTAACCAAGGCCAAGGAATTAATCAATCTTGGTTGAAATTCGGTCAGGCTTTATGCTGACTCCTGGAGGTAGAAAATAAGTGGATGCAAAACTGTTAAACCCGTTTATTCAAGCTGCGGTGGATGTGTTGAAGGCGGAAGTGGAAGCGAATGTTTCCCGCGGAGAGATCTCTCTGCAAAAATCCTCGCTCACTTCCGATGATATTACCGTATTGATCAATCTGGTGGGGGATGTCTATGGTGTTGTGATGTACGGGATGCACACTCCCACCTGTCTGAACCTGGTTTCAAAGATGCTGGGGCAGGAGATCACTGAACTTTCCTCTCTTGCACAGAGCGGCGTGGCCGAACTGGGAAACGTGATCAGCGGACGTGCGACGATCAGATTTTCAGAGGCCGGATATGTGTCGAATATTTCCACTCCAACGGTCGTGAATGGGAATGGTATCGAGATCTCCACGCTAGGCTTCCCGCGTATTGTGGTGCCTTTGATCACTCAATACGGCACATTAACGGTTCACATCGCATTAAGGGAGAAGAATCCGGGCGAGCCGGCCATCCCGGACGCATTAATATCACTGATCAACGACCCAAATTCCCAAAAGGGTTCCTGATGTCATTCGTCAGTACGGTGAACTGGAGAAAATCATGAATGTTAAATTTTTAAATCCCTTTGTTGATGCCGCCCATGATATCTTGAGCTTTGAGACGCATCAATCCGTTCAGCGCGGGGACCTTCGACTTGACGCTGGATCATATCAAACGGATGATGTGACCGTGATCATTTCGCTGATCGGCGCTGTTGATGGTACCGTTTTTTATAGCATGTCAAAAGACGTGGCCGTGGGACTGGCTTCGGTCTTGATGGGTAGTAAATTCGACTCTTTGGACCGCCTGGCGCAGAGCGGGATCGCGGAACTTGGCAATGTCATTACAGGGCAGGCCAGTATGAAACTGGCAGCAGCGGGCTATGAATCGAATATTTCCACGCCTTCCCTGATCATCGGCAAGGGCGCAACCATATCCACGCTTGAGTTTCCGCGCTTGATCGTGCCGCTGGTTACTACCATCGGTCCATTGACGATCCACCTTGCCCTGCACGAAGGCGTTCAATCCAGTTTAAAGACGCCTCAACTTCAGACCCCGAAAGTGGATATCTTGAAGAAGTAGACCGCTTAACTGAAAATAAAAAAGAGACCTTTTCTGCTGACATGGTTCGTCGGCAGGGAAGGTCTCTTAATATTTAAAATAGTACCAGGAATGAGCGCAGAATTTATCAGGTTTAGTATGGATTTCGGGCTTTCTCATGGAACCGATGCGGATTCACAATATACCAATCGCAATTTCAAAGATTTCGTGCCTTGCAACCCCCCGCCCCCCCCCCCCCCCCCGGGCTGCTGATCGATTCTGTTTTCCAGGGGGTCCCATCCAGGATAATATTGCAGGTGATTTCGCCGGTCGCGGTCGGGTTGGACGCCGTGAGATAGACTGTCACACCGCTTTTGATCTTTATGCTTTTCGACCAGGGCGCGGTCACGGTGGTCGATTTGAAAATATATTCATCCCCGCTCTTCAAGGTGATCAGCGCAAAACCGCCGGACGCTTCGACTTCAAATCGAACCATGCTGCTGGTCTTGCTGGTCTTTGTTGCGCCCAAATAGTTCAACAGGATAAAAGCACCTGCCAATAATGCAAAAACAAAAATAATTTGAAGCGCATTTTTCTGACTGTTTGACAGGTTGTTCAACATGGTTTGACTCCTTCTTGAAAAAGGATTATATCAATAAAGATTCGACAAACCGATAATTCATGTCAGTATTTCGGAAAAGCATAAACGCGGCATAAATTTCATGAGAAGCGTCATCTTTTTACATCATTTTTATCAATTAATTATTCATAGGTTGTTATACTACGAAGTAATGCCCTGAATAATCAGATTGAAATCAAAGAGAAACCGATGAGCAAACGTAATTTCAAACACAACATAAAACCAATCATCCAGCCACAAAACACACTCCACTCACGACTGTTGGTAAATAATTATGTTGCAATAAAGCAATGCCGTCATGGGCTTTTCATGTACAACTTAAATGACTTGTTTGTAGGGCGCGGGATGGATATTTACGGTGAATGGTGCGAGGCGGAACTTGATTGTTTGGGACAAATATTAAAAAGCGGTGATGTGGTCGTAGATGTTGGCGCGAATATCGGAACGCATACGGTTTTCTTTTCCCAAAAAGTCTCCCCAGGCGGGCTGGTTTATGCCTTTGAGCCGCAGCGGATCACTTTTGAATTCCTGTGCGCCAACCTTGCCTTGAATGGTCTTCTTAATGTTATTCCTCTGCAGAATGGCGCGAGCGACCTGCCTGGTGAAATAGTAGTGCCAATATTAAATCCCGCTATTGCACAAAATTTTGCGGCTCTAAAAATTGAAGGCCATGCTGCTGGAGATTTTGTAAAAGTGCAGCCGCTCGACACACTGGGATTAAAACGCTGTAACTTGATCAAGATCGATGTGGAAGGAATGGAGCTCAAGGTTTTAAAAGGAGCAGAGAAAACCATCCGGGATTGCCGCCCGTTGCTGTTTGTTGAAAATAATGATCATAATGGCGACCCGGAGTTGGTGCAAGCCTTGTTTGATCTTGGCTACAATTGTTGGTGGCATATTGCTCCCTATTACAGCCCAAATAATTTCTTTCATAATATAGAAAATGTCTGGGAAAATATTGTTCCTGAGGCGAATATGATTTGTGTTCCAAAAGAATCTGCACTAAATGTTAATGGTTTTGAGCCTGTGGTCAGTGTCTCTGACACCTGGGTACAGGTAGTAAACAGGCTGGACCAAATTAAGTCGTAACGACACACAATTGCATCAAATCACATCGGTATCGTGAACGCGCCAATGCCCGGATACGTTGATCAGTTAATTGTGTTGAGCTTTTGTTGAAAGGGATGGAAAGTTCAGAAGATTAAGCGATTAAGCCCTGGCGCTTTAGCGCTTCAACCCAGGTGTCGCCGGATTTTACAACGGGTTCAAGTCCATTAACTTTTATACTATTTTCTTGCGGCACACAGACCATATTGGAATCTGGAACAAGATTAGCCCATATATTATCTGGGTTGTGAAAGTGGTTATTCTGATTGTAATGGTGTGCTATTTTCCACCAACAGTTGTAACCCAGATCGTATAGTTTTGGACAGTTTCAGGTGATCCTTTTATGTTGTTGTTTTCGACAAAAAGGAAAGGCCTGTGCGTTTTGATCGTATTTTCTGCCCCCTGTAACACTTTTAACTCCATACCCTCAACATCGATCTTTATTAAATTGCAGCGCTTTAATTCCAAAGAGTCCAATGTTATTATTTTTACAATATCGCCGCTTGAGTGATTCTCCAGGCTGACAGCTCCAAAGTTTTGAACTACAGTTGGATTAAGCAATGGGACTGAAAGATTTCCTTCTATTTCACCAGCTCCCACCTGCATGGGAATCACGTTCACTAAGCCGTTTAGCGCCAGATTTGCACATAAAATCTCAAAAGTAAACCTTTGAGGCTCCAATGCATAAACTATTCCGCCTGGCGATACTTTTTTTGCGTAAAATACAGTGTGATTGCCGATATTGGCGCCTGCATCCACTACTACATCACCGGCATGCAGTATCTGCCCTAATAATTCAACATCAGACCATTTTGCTTCTCCGTATAGATCCAGTCCCCGTCCGCCGATCAGATCATTGACGTTATACATCATCATACCGATGCGGCACTCTTTTATGGCCGCGTACCCCCCTTGTACTAGGCGCGGTTTGATTTGAGGCGCGGGTCGGTGGCCGACTGTGTTCTGTATTCGAAGGGGTGTTTTTTTGTCATGCTTTAACTTTACGCTTCTTTTGCTCATAATGCGCTCTCTGCAAATTCAATATGCTGACACATCATAACAACCAATGCATTCATATGTAATAAAAAGATCGTAAAGATAACGCCTATTATTTTTTACTTGTGTTTTACGATTGTTATCTTTCGTCTCTGATAAGATACGGTGGATGTTGACATGTGTAATTACATTGTCTACTCGAGATTTGTTTGGGAATTAACTGAGGCGTGTCTTTGTCTGGGAAGCTCGTTTATTTAATCTGTGGTGCTGTATGGACTATCTAAGTTTATGCTTGATCTGCAAGGATGAGAATGATTACCTGCCAGAATGGCTGGATTATCACATTCTGATGGGTGTGGATCGTTTTTACATTTATGATAACGAAAGTCGGGTAAGCCTGCGTGAGAGTCTTAAGGATTATATCGATCGCAGTTGGGTCGTAGTGGTGGACATTACTGGAAGAGCGATGCAGTTATCCGCCTACGATCATTGCCTGCAGAATTTTGGGGGGAATACTTTTTGGATGGGATTTATCGACACGGATGAATTTCTCGTACCAAAAACCACCTTCGACCTGAAGGAATTGCTTAAGGAGTATGAGGGATTTGGCGGATTGGCAGTAAGCTCTATATTTTTTGGGTCCAATGGGAATCAGTCCCGTCCTGCCGCGGGGCAGATCGCTTCTTATACAAGCTGCGTTCATGAGGCCTTCAAAGAATATGAGTTCGTAAAAAGCATTGTCCAGCCGGCGCAAACATTGATGCCGAATTCCCCGCATGATTTTATTTATAAGAAAGACGCATATTGTGTGAATGAAGGTTTTCTGCGTGTTGATGGACAGCGTTTTCCGATCAAGACAGAAAAGATTCAACTTAATCACTATTATTGCCGCTCTGAAGATGAAATTGATCTAAAAGTACGGCGCGGGCGCGGGGCAATGAACGCCGCCTGGCCGCGCAGACGGTTTGATGTGATAAATTTTCTTGCCACTTACGAAGAACTTAGCATCCTCCAAAAATTAGATCAGCACTTTCAGAAAGCAAATCTCGACTCTTCTGTTCTTTTAACCGACCCCAGGCATACTCGCCTGCTTGAAAATATGTCTGCACTGACTCGATTCCGTTATGCATCCGAGCTGGAAATAGCGCTGCCGGTTACAGCAGAGAATTTTCGGGCCGAATTCTCCAATATGGCGGTTCTAAGGGATCAAATTCAAACAGCCCTCGACAAAAAGGATTTGCATGAGGCAAAACGCCTTATGCTGCTTCGTCTGCAAATGGTGCCGCAGATCATTATTCTTTATTCCGATCTGTCAAGTTGCCTGCTTGATCTGGGTGAGCCTGCTGCGGCCTGGCAGATGTTAAGCCGGGCATGGCAAATCTCGCCAAATAATTATGTTATTTTAGGCGGCATGGCGTTTTATTTTCTCAGAGTAAAAAATTTTACTATGGCCGAGAGCACCTGCCGTCTTTTGTTGGAATTAGCGCCTCACGATATGGTTGCATTGGGAATGCTGACACACAGCCTGCTTGGGCAGGAACGATTTGAGGAAGCCATTCGGATCGGCACGCCGGTTGTGGAACTTTCTGCACAAGTGGGGGAATTGCCGGATCGAATGGGTGTGTTTCTGGTCAAGAAAATGGCAGATTATCTTTTGGAAAAGAAGGATTATCAAGGAGCCGTAAGCCTCTGGGAAAGCGGGGTGAAATGCCAGCCTGATGACCTGAACGCGTTGCTTGAACTTATTCAAGCCATGCTGCTTGCCGGCGATAGGTCAGGCACTCTCAAGTACCTGGTCCGTGCCCAGGTACTTGCTCCGCGGAACGAGATTGTACTGAACCTGTCCAAGCAGGCAAATGTTATCGATCATTAATTAAATAAGCGATATCAAGGTTTAAAAATGGATTATCTAAGTTTATGCCTGATCTGCAAAGATGAGAATGATTACCTGTCGGAATGGCTGGATTACCATATTCTTATGGGAGTCGATCGTTTTTACATCTATGATAATGAAAGTCAGGTTAGTTTGCGTGAGACGCTCAAGGAATATATTGAACGTGAGTGGGTCGTGGTGATGGATATACCTGGCAGGGGAGTGCAGTTATATGCCTACGATCACTGCCTGCAGACCTTTGGAATGTATACCCGCTGGATGGGCTTCATCGATACGGATGAATTTCTGGTTCCGAAAAACTGCTTGGATTTGAAAGAGCTGCTGAGAGAATATGAACAGTATGGCGGGGTGGCCGTCAGTTCCCTTTTTTTCGGGTCCAGTGGTCACCGTGAACGTCCCGCTGCCGGCCAGATCTCTGGTTACACACTACGAACCCATGAAACTTTTCATGGAAATACCTTGACTAAATGTATTGTCCGACCAGACCGGACCTGGATGCCATATTCGCCGCACGACTTCACCTATAAAGATAATTTCTGGTGTGTAAATGAGGGCTTTCTACGGGTTGATAACCAGGATTTTCCAAACCATATTGAAAAAATTCAGCTGAATCATTATTTTTGCCGCTCTGAAAATGAGATTGAACTGAAATTTCGCCGCAGGCGGGGCGACACTGGCGGTACCTGGCCGCGAACTCGTTTTGATGTAATAAATCATCTGGCAACTTTCCAGGATACAACCATTTTAAAAAACCTCGCGACACTTATTAATGAGTCTGAGATTAACCGCGATATCCAAATGGAATTGCCAGTATCAGCAAGCTTACTGGAAAAAATGGCCGCCATGGCTTGTGCTCGACGTCCATCTCCTTTAGAGTTTCCCCCCCCGCATGACGTGATGTTCAGGATTGAGATCGCCAATTTCTTGGATATTGAAGCTCAGTTTAAAGCGATAGAAGAACGGGGCGATCAGGAGGAAATTAAAAAATGGATCCAAAAGAAGATTCAAATCCTTCCTCAAAGGCTTACCCTTTATATAGATCTGGCAGTTTGTTATTTAAATTTAAATGATCCATCAAATGCCTGGCAGGTTCTGGGGCAAGCCTGGCAGATCGCCCCCAACAGCTATACCAGCCTGTTCGGCATGACTTTTTACTTCTTACGGATAAAGAATTTTGCAATGGCGGAGAAGACCTGCCGCTTGTTATTGGAGATGGCGCCTCACGATTTAACATTCCTTGGATTTATGACGGAAGCGATGATCGGACAGGAGCGTTGGGAAGAAGCGCTTAAGATAGGTCTTCCAGTAGTGCAGCTTGCCGGTACTCTGGGTGGAGAATTGCCCGACCGGATGGGGGTTTTCCTGATTAAGAAAATGGCGGATCATTTGCTGGAAAAGAAAGATTATGAAAAAGCTGTCCTTTTATGGGAGGCGGGCGTGAAGTGTGAGCCGGGCAATGTAAATGTACTTCTTGAACTTGTCCAGGTGCTGCTGCAAAAGGGAGATCAGGCCGTTGCGCGTCAACGATTGGCGCAGGCTCAAGCACTGGCCCCGCAGGATGAAAGAGTGAAGGCATTACTCAAGCAGGTTGTATCCCTGCCTTACGGCGCTAAAACACACAAGCATAAAAAATAAACACTCAGTTGGCTGGATGGAAGGCTGTTTTCTGATTGTTTTGCCGAAAATGTACTCTCAACAGGCAAAAAAACACACTTCTTTCAAATATGCAATTAATGCGATTTTTATGCCGATTCATCCCCTGCTGGCTCAAGTAAAAGGGGCTCCTGCCGAAACTATATGTAAGAATAAAAACTGAATATCCAAATCAAGTCCGCTGGAGGTCAAATATCGAAAAAGCAACCCAATATTTTCCTCGAACAAAAATGTCCGCAAGAAAGTTCTTAGGAACTCAGTCGTAATTGGATCAAATTCAATAAGGGGAAGGATCCCCTTAAACTATCATTCAAACATGGAGGTTTGAAATGGCAAACGTAGATGTAACTCGAATTGCAAGTAATATCGGTGCTCTTAACGCCCTGAATTCTCTTCAAAATATCAATGCGAAATTGGCATTGCACCAGACCCGTCTTTCCACCGGCAAGCGCATCAACAGCGCCCAGGATGATCCCGCTGGTCTGACCATCGCCACCAAAATGCTCGCCCGCTCGGAAGGCCTGAAGGTCTCCCTCGACAATATCAGCGATGCCAAGAACATGCTCTCCGTCGCCGAAGGCGGCTTGAGCAAGATGACAGACATCATCGTGTCGATGCGCAGCAAGGCTGAACAAGCTGCTTCCGATACCCTCGGCACTTCAGAACGCGCCGCGATCCAGGATCAGCTCTCCGCTTATGCCCAGCAGATCCAGGACCTGGTCGATCAGACCAAGTGGAACGGTGTCAAACTGCTCGATAACACCAGTGGCAACAAAGTTTTCCAGACTGGTGTGGATGAAGGCGAAACCACAACCTGGTCTCTCCCGAACAAACTTGACCCGACTACCTTAAATCTTTCTGATGTCGTCTCAGCTGATACAGCTACCTTTGTAGACGTCAGCGACTCATTTAGCGGTGGAACGACATCCAGCCAATTGGGCAGCATGTCCGAGTTGACCACCGGTGATTATTCCTTTGAGATCCTGGACAAGGCTGTTTCGACCACGCAAGGCAAAGCCACATTGGATACAACGAGCAGCCTGCTCTCTGGAACCAATGCCTTGGGCACAAGCGTCAATGCCGGTGCAACTGAACTCACCTCTGGACGCTACAACATCAAGATCACCGCTGCCACATCCACCACTTCCACAAGCTATATTGTTACCAATCTGGATGACTCAAGCTGGAATACAACTGGTTCCATGACAGTTACAGCTGCCAATATCTCCGCTGGTAACCTCGTGAACGGCGCTGCCGCAGCGCTCGGTGTTTCCCTGACCTTTGGTACTGACCCCTCTGGTTTGGTAGCTGGTCAATCCATGAACTTTGAATACATCGCGAAAAACGAAGCCAAGTTTGAGTTGAACGATGCTGCTGGCTCGGCTACTCAAATCGCTCGCAATGCTGCGGGTTCCATCTCTGGCTTGCATTCTTACAAAGCAGCAGCTGGCACGTTCCAAACTGGTCGCGGCGTCAGCATCACCATGGGCGCTTTTGCAAACATGTCGGCTGGTGAAACAGAACGCTTCACCTACCAACAGGCAAATAACTTCTCAGTGGACGTCTCCACCACCATCAAAGCTGGCGCGTACATGACCACAGCCAACTATGCTCTCGACAAAGTGACCAGCGCCCTTTCCGGTCTCGGCTCATTGATGGCTCGCTTGAGCTTCAAGGAAGAAGCGATCTCCACAGCTCAGGTCAATGTTGAAGGCGCTTACAACCGCATTATGAACGCCAACATGGCGGAAGAACAGGTCAATGCCAGCAAGTACACGATCTTGCAGCAAACAGCCACAGCCATGTTAGCTCAGGCGAATGCGGCCCCGCAAAGCCTGCTGGCCCTCTTCCGATAAGAGGTAATGGCTCGAACACGCAGATAAGTATGTTTCGGGGAGGCGCCTTGGGTGCCTCCCCGATATGGCTCTCAGAACATATATATTTGCAGGATAACAAGGTGAAACATGGCTAACACGATCTCATCCGTTGATACATCAATAAAGAGCTTGGCGCCTTCCTTTCAGACGGCGATCAAGACGATTATTGAATCTGAAAGCGCTCCGCTTAACAGAGTGCAGACTCAGAAAGATCTGATCGAAGTGCGCCGTGGGGTATATAAGGATATAAAGACAAATTTTGATGCTTTGCAATCTGCAATCCAGGCGCTTATCAGTACTCAGGCGACCTATGGACTGACCACGGTCAGCAAAGTTTCCATTACACCTGGCACGGCTGGTACAACAGTCCTTAGCGCCACTTCATCTGAGAGTGCCGCAGCCGCAGATTACGATATCGCGGTTACTCAACTGGCAAAGGCCCAATCCAAATCCACAGCTGCGGCGTTCAGCCCGGATGTAGCTTTGGGGAAGAGCGGTACCTTTTGGCTGGGAGGCACTGGCACAAGTGCGGTTGGTTTTACTGCGAATGACTCAGTCACGGGTTTGATCACCACTTCATCGGCCAGCGGCCAGCGTGAGTTGGGTACAGGCAGCTATACCTTGGAATCTCGCGATTCAAACGGGGTCCGTCAATTCCGTTTGGTTGATGCGGATGGAAGAGCGGTCTCGATCCGCAGCCAATCTGGCACGAACTACACCAGTGACTGGCAAAACATGTCTACCGGCAGTTATGATACCGGTCGTGGTCTGAACCTGACATTAAATACTTTAGGAACAACCGCCAGCACAGCCCTAACTTATACCGCTGCTGGTACTTCGATCACGATCAATTCGTCAGATACTTTACGCACCATCACGACTGCCATCAACGCCGCCAGCCAGCCTGAAGGACGTGATTTCAAAGCTTCGATCGTGGCCAATAAACTGGTTTTGACCGGTTCGAAGAGCGGTGAAAACCACACCATGCTCTATACCGACGGCGCCGGGCTTGGCTTTGGCGCAGATCTGCAGTCCGCCCAAAATGCCCTTTTCACTGTCAATGGCATGAGCGTTTCACGTGCGACCAACAGTAGCCTAACTGATGTCATCGATGGAACAACCATTACCCTGTCGTCAGACGCGGAGGGCAAGAGCGCGCGGTTAAGTATTTCCGCCACATCTGACAAAGCTGCTGGTTTGATGAAGTCGATGGTGGATAAATTTAACGCGGCCTTGACTCACCTAAAGGATAAACTCACGTCCACTCCAACAACAAGCGCTGACGGCAAGACCGCTTATACGCGCGGACCGCTCAGCGGAGATCTTGGCTTCAGTAGTTTGAGATTGGACATGCTCAATCGTTTGAACCGCAATATTACCAACAGCGGCAGTTTTAAGAATTTGTCAGAGATTGGCATCACCTTCGATAAGGATATGAAACTGACTCTTGACAGCACCAAATTCAGTGACGCGCTCAAGAATCATAAGTCTGATGTAACCGCGTTATTAGATACCGGCATGGGTGATCTCAACACTTTGGTCTCTCGTTTCGCGGGCTCCAGCGGTTCACTGGCCAATACATTGACCTCGATCGATGATCAGCGTAAGAATTATGACAAACGTATTGCAAAGTACAACGAAAATTTAACGATCCGCAAACAGACTTTGTACAACCAGTACCTGGGTTTCCAGACCCAGATCGCGGATTATGGTAGAACAGCACAGTGGCTCGGTATGTTTACAGGTACAACAACGGATAGCTCTGGATAAGGCGATCCTTCTATAAAATAAAGCGCCGGCAAGCATGAGGTTTGCCCGCCAAGGAAAGATATGTAGTAGTTCCATGCAAGGATGCAAGGAGTGTGTGTGATGAGTGAAAATTCGATCAGCCCAATCAGTAATGTAAGTTTAACTGCCGTGTCTGGCACGCTTCCCAAAGCGCAGGTCAAGACGCAGGCAAAAGCCCCGGTCAAGGCCCCAGTGGAAGCATCTGCCGATCATGATGTGTCACCAAAGCAGCTGGAAAATGAGTCTGAGCAGTCTGCGTCGATCAGCTCTTCCAATGTTTCGGTCCATTTCCGCGTCAATGATGATACGAATGAACTGACCGTGTTCGTAGTCGATCGCGAAAATAAAAAAGTATTGAGGACCATTCCGGCCAGTGAATTCTCCAAATTGAATGCCGGCGATATATTGCAGCTGACTGCCTAGATCTTTGAATTAATTCGTAATAACATCTTTCCCTTCACCACTCTTTCAGGCTGCAGGAAGGTATTGCGTTATCTTTGTTTTTAAATCGTACGGGGCTTCTCGACTCCAGTCCCAATAAAAATCCCGTCCAAAAAATTTATGTTGAATTAACGTTGCAATATTCAAGATTGAGAAAAGTCAGCCGAAAATAATTGCATAGAACAAAACGTGAGAAAAAAATACGAGGATCAGAAACCATGTATCAAGCAGCTTATACCAATTCATACAAACAGCAAGAAGTGATCAGCGCCAGCCCGCTTCATCTGGTGATCATGGCGTACGACCTGGCGATCCGCTCCTGCGAACGCAAGGATTTCAATAAAGCCATTACAACGATCAGTGCCCTGCGCGACTGTCTTGATCTGGACTATCCGGAAGTATCCAATGGATTGTACAGTCTATACCAATGGTGCATGGATTGTATCCGCAAGGGCGATTACGCCTCAGCCTCCAACATCCTGTCTGAGTTACGCGGCGCATGGGCTGCAACCGAGAAGAGTATTGTGGCCAAAAACAGCACAGTGAGCTCAGTCCCTGCTTTCACTTCTTTTGGGAACATCCTGGCTTAACATCCGTTGGTCATGCTGAGCGGAGCGTCTCATGCTTCCGCTCAGTAAAAACATAAATAAGTTTTCAGGAGAATGTCGAACGGCTTTGACAAAATGCCTGATCTTGCAAAATAAAGCACAAGTGCCTTCCCGTAAGGGAAATGGCGCTTTGTTTTTTTAACATAAAATTTATTTTAACTTCACACAGCCTTTACTCCTTTATACCGCCGAATTTGATACTATCTAGGCGACAAGGAGCATATTATGAGTTTTTGGGAAGCACTCCGTATTGGTTCATCCGGGTTGACAGCCCAGCGCTTGCGTCTGGACCTGATCTCGAACAATATCGCAAACGCGCAGACCACACGCACTGAGGCGGGCGGGGCCTATCAGCGTCAGGATGCTGTCTTCATGCCTGAGGAGAAGAACGCTTTTCTGCCCAAGCTTGTCGCCGCCCGCCGCAATCAGTTGAGCAACCTGCAGGGCGGTGTTAAGGTGGCTGAAATAACCACTGATACACAGACAGGTCCGCGGGTTTATGATCCCACGCACCCGGATGCAGACGCGCAAGGCTTTGTAACATATCCGAACGTGGACATTGTGGTTGAGATGACCAACATGCTTTCGGCGACCCGTTCCTATGAAGCCAACCTGGCTTCGATCGAGGCGGTGAAACGCATGGCGCTCAAAGCGCTTGAGATCGGGAGGTAATCATGGCGATATCCTCCATTACTCCCAGCCCGATCCCGTCAATTCCGGATATTAATCCCGCGCAAAAGTCATCTGCGAGTTCGAATACCAGCGAGATCACCAAATCCTTTGAGAATATGCTCACTTCCCTGAACGATTCTCAACTAAAGTCCGATGCCCTGGTTGAACGAATGGCGCGCGGCGAAAGTGTTGACCTGCATGCCGTCATGATCGGGATGGAAGAGAACAATGTGAACTTCAACGTGGCGCTTGGCATCCGTGACAAACTGGTGGAAGCCTATCGCGAAGTCATGCGAATGCAAGTCTAACTTTTTTGGGACCTGAATCATGTTTTCAACTCTACAACAACAATTCCTTGATTTTTGGAAAAAACAAAGCCTGTCAAGGCAGATCACCTATGTAACATTAATTCTGGCGGTATTGATCCTATCCCCGGTATTGGTTAACTGGGCGAACACTCCCAGCTATTCCTCGGCCTATACCGGGCTAAGTGAAACAGACGCCGCTCAGATCGTTCAGAAATTGGATGAGAACAGCATTCCCTATCAACTCAAAGACAGCGGCACGATCCAGGTGCCCAGTGACCAGGTCTACACAACCCGTCTGCTCATGGCGCGTGAAGGATTGCCAAAATCCAGCACAGTCGGCTATGAATTATTCAGCGGGACGTCCATGCTGGGCATGACCGAGTTTTCGCAAAAGATCAATTATCAGCGCGCCATTGAAGGCGAGCTGGAGCGCACCATCGGCAGCCTTGAAGCGGTTCAATCGGTACGGGTCCATTTGGTGACCCCGGAGAAAGCTCTGCTTTCCTCCACCCAGGCACTGAGCACTGCCTCAGTTACCATTCAGGTTAATCTTGGTTATACACTGGATGCCTCTCAAGTGCGGGCAATTACTCATCTGGTCGCCAGCAGCGTTGAAGGACTTAAGTCAGAAAATGTGGTCGTGGTGGACAGCGAAGGCAATATGCTTGCGGATGGCATCAGCCCTGATGGCGAAACAAGCATGTCTCCCAAGGATGATCAACGCGCCGCTGAATTGGCGTATGCAGATGAAGTAAAAACACGGGTGCAGTCCATCCTGGATAAGATCCTTGGACCCAACCGCGCAATTGTGCAGGCCACTGTTGAAATGGATTGGACGCAGCGTGAAGTTACCTCCAATCTGTATGCGCCAACCGAGATCGCCCTGCGCAGTTCACAGATCATCAATGAAAGTTCGACCAGCGGCGGTACAACGGGCGGAGTTCCAGGCGCCGCGTCAAACCTGCCCACCCCGGTGGCGACCACAACCGGTTCAGATGCTTCTTCATATTCACGCAATGAAGAGACTTTAAACTATGAGGTCAGCCAGACCCAGTCGCATGAAGTCATCGCCCCCGGCAAGATCAGCCGCCTTTCAGTCTCCGTATCGGTTGACAGCATTACAGACGCGGATCAACTGGCTTCCATCAAATCTGCAGTTGAAGTAGCTGCGGGCATTGATATAGACCGTGGTGATCAGATCGTGGTTGAATCTTTTGCCTTTGACCGCACCGCGATTGACGCGTTGAATGCGGAATTGGCAAAACAAACCCAGCAGGAACTGTACCTCCAGATCGCGTATGCAGTCGCTGCATCACTTGCGATGCTGGGCATGCTGTTCATCGCGCTGCGCTACATCAACAACCTGCGTAACGCATCCAAGGAATCATGGAAGACGGTCATGCTGCCGGTATCCCAAATGGCCGCGCTGGCGGATTCCCAGCAGTCGTCTCCTGCATTGGAGCAGGAGCCTGCTAACCCCTTGTTGCAATCCACACCGCCCAGCGGTGCTTTACCTTCAGCTCTTGCCGCCATCAGCGCGCAAGCCGCGGCCATGAAAGCTGAAGCAGAAGCGGCTGATGCGCAGATCGAGGATGTGGTTGTGCAAGTAGCTTCCCGAAGAGAAATGGCCTCGGCATCTGAAGATGAACAAAATGCCCGCATCATTGCCAGACTGACCGAAGAGAACCCCGCCACTGTGGCAGATATTATCCAGATCTGGCTGAATGAGGGTAAAAAGTAATGGTCTCAGGGCTCGATAAAGCTTCTGCGCTCTTGCTTGGACTGGGAGTTGATCTTTCATCCAAGGTGCTGCAATACCTGACCGAAGGCGAGATCGAACAGGTCCTTATGGTTCTGGGAAAATCCGGCACGGTTGCTCCGGAAGTTCGACGCCAGGCACTAAGAGAAGCGGTTGAATTAAGCAATACCGACAGCTCTGAACTGCGCGGCGGCGTTGAATACAGCCGTCAATTGTTGGCGCGCGCTGTAGGGCCTCGCCGCGGTACGGAGATCCTCGAACGTATTTCGATCCATCAGCAGCTCTCCTCTTTTGAGATGCTCAAGAACGCGAATTCGATCGAAGTGGCGAACCTGCTCCAGGAGGAAATGCCGCAAACGATTGCATTGGTGCTTTCCTATTTGGAAGCCAAAGTTGCTGCCGATATTCTGACCAGCATGACCAAGGAGAATCAGATCGAGGTGACCCTGCGTTTGGCCGCCATGGACAGAGTCTCTCCACAGGTCGTTCAGCAGGTTGAAAAAAGCCTTAAAAATAAACTATCCAGCGTGATCAATGAAGCTGATTTTCGGGCCACCGGCGGTGTGGCGTTTTTGGTGAAAATGCTCAATCAGGTCGATCGCGGCGCGCAGAAATCCATCTTTGAAGCGCTTGAAACAACCAACGCAAAACTTGTGGATGAAATTCGCGCCAATATGTTCACCTTTGATGATGTCATCAAGCTGGATGATCGCGCCATGCAGCGTATTCTGCGGGATGTCAATAAATCAGATCTTGCCCTGGCTCTCAAGGGCGCGCCGGAACATCTAAAAGAAAGAGTCTATGCCAATCTATCAGAAAGAGCGCGCGAAAACCTAAAGGAAGAGATCGACATTCTCGGACCCCAGTTGGCCAAGAATGTTTACACATCCCAACGCAAGATCGTGGATGCGGTGCGTTCATTGGAGGAAGCCGGCGAAATTGTGATCGCGGGCGGCGGCGGAGATGAATATGAAGTCATTCAATAGATCCCGCCTCAATTCATCGAATGAAAAACCGCTGGCTTGGGATCCGCCTGAATTCAGCGCCGACCTGGTGACTCCTGCAAATGAAGTTCAAAAGGAAAAGGTGATTGCTCTTTTTCAAAATGAAGAAGAGAGTTCCGCCGGCAATAAAGGAAAAGGAGTGCGGTCAGCGTTGCAGCCGGTGGGGATGGATCAAAAATTTTCGGTCTGGGAGCCTGGGATAACCCAGTGGCAATCTGAACCTGAAGTAGCGCGCAGCGCTGTCTGGAATATTATGGACTTTGAGGAATCTGTCTCTGACGATTCTGATGAGGTCGAAGAAATACAAGAAGTACAGGTAAGTCAGCAGATCCCCGAAGTTCTTTCGGAAGAAAATTCCCAACCGCAGCTCTCGAATACAGAACATGAAGTCTCGGTCATTCTGGAGCGCGCGCGCCTTCAAGCGGAGGAAATTCTTCTTTCTGCTCAAGCAGAGGCTGATAATGTGGTTTTGCAAGCGCAATCTGAAATTGAGGATCAAAAGAAACAGGGGTACGAGCAGGGACTTGAAGGATGCCCGCCTTGAGATGGATGATGCCATAAAAGCAGTCCGCGCTTTGGTCGTGGAAGTGGACCAATGGAAAAATACCCTTATGTCACAGAGTGAACCGATATTGGTCGCCATGTTGAAGGAACTTTCCAGAAAATTGTTCGGCGACGGTATGGAATTGGATCCGCATGCTCTTCAGGCCAACCTAAACCGCATTATGGATAGCGCACATGGATTGGGCGGCTTGAATATTTTCCTGAATCCCAAGGATGCGCGCATGCTGGATTCAGCATGGGTTGACCAGCAGCTTTTGATCTCAGGCGGTCAGGCAAAAATCCTTCCGTCTGCGAATATCACCCGCGGTTGTTGTTATGTCAAAGGGAACATGGGAACCGTGGACGGGCGCGTGGAAACACAACTTGAAGCTTTGTTGAAGGCGTTTGACGAAGCGAGCATCCTGGCCGAGTAAATTATGGAAACACACAGCCCCGACCTGACCCGTTTTAGTAAAGCGATCGCCAATCTTAACCCGTTGTCTGTAACAGGCAAGGTTGTGCAAGTCGTTGGATTGACGGTTGAGATCATGGGACTGAATTGTCAGGTTGGCGAGATTTGCGAGATCCAAACCCGCAACAAGACTCCTCTGATGGCGGAGGCCATTGGTTTTCGAAACAATCGCATGTTGCTCATGCCGCTCGGCAGCATGGATGGTATTCAGCCGGACAGTACCGTGCGGTCAGTATCACCTTCCTTTAAGGCTCCAGTTGGCATGCCGTTGATCGGGCGTGTGCTCAATGGATTGGGCGAACCGATTGATAGTAAAGGTCCCTTGAAAGGGATCAACCTGGCATCTACCAACCAGTCTCCGCCGCATCCTTTACAGCGCTCCGCAATTGAAGAACCGCTTGTGACCGGTGTGCGGGTCATTGATGGGATGCTGACTTGCGGCAAAGGCCAGCGTATGGGCATCTTTGCGGGCAGTGGTGTTGGGAAAAGCACGCTGCTCGGTTCGATCGCGCGCAACTCGGAAAGTGATATATCAGTGATTGCTCTGATTGGCGAGCGCGGCCGTGAAGTACGCGAATTCCTGGAACGCGACCTGGGTCCCGAGGGATTGGCGCGCTCGGTCATTATTGTTTCCACATCCGATCAACCGGCGCTGATGCGCTTGAAAGCTGCCTCGGTCGCAATGACCATCGCCGAGTATTTCCGTGACAGCGGCATGGACGTCATGTTTATGATGGATTCAGTCACCCGCTACGCCATGGCCCAACGCGAGATCGGTTTGTCGATCGGCGAGCCGCCGGCCAGCAAAGGCTATACCCCTTCCGTGTTTGCCATGCTGCCCCGCCTGCTCGAACGCGCCGGGCGTGGTGAAGTCGGTTCGATCACCGGATTCTTTACCGTCCTGGTTGAAGGAGATGATTTCAATGAGCCGATCTGCGATGCTGTGCGCGGTATTTTGGATGGACATATCATCCTGAGCAGGGCATTGGCGGCGCGCAATCATTATCCAGCCATCGATGTATTGAACAGTGTCAGCCGCGTCATGCCTGCGCTAGCAACCAAAGAACATTTGCAGTTGGCGTCATTTGCGCGCAAGAACCTGGCTGTCTTCGAAAAGTACGTGACCTGGTAAACATTGGAGCGTATGTGAAAGGTTCCGATCCCGAGGTGGATACGGCGCTGCGTGTAACTCCTGAATTAACTCGTTTCCTCCAGCAAGACCGTTCTGATATAAGTCCGTTTGAAACCACCGTGCAATCCATGGCTGAGATCAGTCGGAATTCTTCCGCCGCTTAAATTGAGGTAATCGTATGTCACCCAAATTCTCACTACAAAATGTGCTGGACCTTCGTCACGGAAAAGTTGAATTGCTGGAAATTGAATTGGGCAAATTGCTTTCCAACCATCAGCAAACGCAGGCTTTGCTAGCCTCCTTGCAGGGGCATCAGGCAAGCCTGCTGGATCAATTAAGCGCGGCTTTATCAGGTGAGATCGACCTGGTAAAAATGAGCCTGCTGCGTCTGAATGTTTTACAGGTTGGTAAACATATTGACATGGTTCTGCTTGAGCTGAAAAAACAAACCAAGGAAATTGAAGCCAAGCGCGCTGAGACTGTTAAAGCCAAGCAGGCTGAAGAAACCCTGGAAACCTTGAAGAGGAACCGTCATGAAATTTATCTGGCGGAACAGCTCCAGATCGAAGCCCAGACGCTGGATGATATTTATATCGCGCGGGCGTTTCACAATCAACAACAGGGAGCCTAAATAGATATGGATAATTCAATTTTTACGAGTCAGATTCAATCCGTCATGCAAAACCTTATGCTTAGCCTGCTTGACAAATTGATGAAAAAGATGGACGCGACTGGATCGACAACGGGCACGCAGTCGTTATTGACAGGGTCGGCTGGCTCGTCCAGTCAGCCTGTAAGTGGAGATTTTTCCAGCCTGATCAATCAGGCTGCGCAAAAATATAACGTCAATCCTGCATTGGTGCAGGCTGTGGTCAAGGCTGAATCAAATTTCAATCCGAATGCCGTTTCATCGGCGGGCGCGCTTGGGCTGATGCAGCTTATGCCGGCCACCGCCAATGGTTTGGGTGTCGATAATCCGCTTGACCCGGCCCAGAATATTGATGGGGGCGTACGCTATATCCGTCAGTTGCTTAACCATTACAACGGCGATATTCGCCTGGCTGTCGCGGCTTATAACGCCGGGCCCGGCGCGGTCGATCGGTATAACGGGATCCCCCCGTATCAGGAGACTCAAACGTATGTCAATCGGGTATTGGGCTATTTCAATTCGAACAATGAATGGCAGGCGTGATCATGAGCGATTCCCTTTTTTCTGACATTTCATCGCTGACGGCTAAAGTTGCATTGGACGGACTCAGCCTGCGCCAGCAGGCCATCAGCCGTAACCTTGCCAATGTGGATACGCCGGGCTACAAAGCTGAGACGGTCAATTTTCAAGAGACATTGGACCGCATGATCGATAAAGGCGATCTGTTGCCTCTAAAAATAACCGATGAAGATCATCTCAAGACAGCCGCTGCCGAGACCGGCTTCGCGCTGAAGCTGCGTCAGGGCGGCAGTTTCCGCGCTGATGAGAATAATGTGGATATCGATGTTGAAATGACAGATATGTCTGAGGCTGGTGTCCAGTATCAGGCAGTCAGCCAGGCGATCTCTAAAAAGCTAATGCTTCTCAAGACCCTGGCAAGGTAACCATGACAATTAACTTTCCAATGATATTTAAAATTCCTGCAACTGATGGGCTGTCTGTGAAATCCCAACCCAGGGATCTTGAAACCACGGCGCCAGTTCCATTTGATGAGTTTTTGAAGGATGAAGAAAAAAAACTTCGACAGGAACAGGAAGTCAGCGCGTCTTCAGTTGCCGCTGTCCTGTCGGCGCTGCAACCCCCGCCCGAATCGGTCCCTGCTGCGTCTGTCCAAGTGACAGAAGAGGAGGGGGAGAGCGTTAACTCTGACGGCATGCGCGCTTCAACTCTCCAGCCGATCACTGCTCAGCAGTCTGTGAGCAGCCTTTCATCCCAGGCAGGCATCGCGTCAAGTCTGGTTGAGAATCTAGCGCCTACAGCGGTCAACCAAACAGATGCCGCTCAAACGCAGGCAAATCAAATGTTTGCCGATGATCTATCCACCCCGGAAGTTCCGCAGTCTAACATTAATACTGTTGGATCAGTGGAAGTTTTTCCTGCGGCCCTGGCGAATCTGGATCCAGACTCTGATCAAGGTGCGATTTTGGAAGAGGCGAACAAGAGTTTGAAGGATGTTAAGCCGGATTCTGCAAATACATCCGAAGCGGCTTTCCCTGATCTTCCAGCAATCCAGGCAGTCGGAACACAGAAAATACAGCTCGATCAAGATGACCTGTTACCAGTCAAATCAAATCCGAAGGCGAAGAGCTGATCCCCGTCCGCAAAGGAGCAGGAACCGGTCCTCAAGCTTGAAGGCCTGACGATCGCGGCGGCTGCGGGTACGGAAACTCCTGTGGTAAAAGAGGCAGGCAGCTTTTCCATTACCGATGTCAATGTTCAGACCTCTGAAGTGATCCAACAGATCATGAGTCAGATGAAGGTAAGGATGAAAGGCGGCGCCACTTCGATGCGCCTGTTGCTCAATCCAAAGGAATTGGGTGAGATCGAGGTGCAGATGGTCAGGAACACGCAAGGCGTGAGCGTGACTTTCATTGCAGAACAGGCAAATACAGGCAAGATGCTCGAAATCCAAATTAACCAACTACGCCAGTCGCTGAAGGATGCCGGTGTGCAACTCACTGACCTCAATTTCAGCCAGCATGATCAACCCAAACAGGAAGGAGGTTTCTTAAGGCAAAGCCCGCAATTCAGTCAATATTTACCTGCCAGCACTCCGCAGACTGAAATCGTGAACAAAGCGCTGGATCGGCCGGAAAGAATTGACGGGCTGTCAAATGAAGTCGATTACTTGATCTAAGCTAGAAAAATCATGAAAAAGGAGAAAACAAATGCAAGTAAATAGTGTATCAAGCGCTGTGAATACCCCTGCAAAGGCGGGTGGCACTGCCGCTGCGAACGCGATGGATTCAGCCCAGTTCATGCAGATCCTGATGGCGCAGTTAACCCACCAGAACCCGCTGGAACCGATGGATAACAATGAGATGATGAGTCAGTTCTCCCAGCTCAATTCATTGCAGGAACTGCGTGATATTCACACGGCAATGGATAAGGTGTCCGTATCAAATCAGACCGCCTATCTGGCCAGCCTGATCGGCAAAACGGTAAAAGTCAGCCGCCCGGATGGAAAATTTCTGGAAGGCGTTGTGGATGGAGTCCTTGCAGGAAAAGATACCCCCCAGCTTCGGATCGGGACCGAAATTGTGGATTTGAGTGATGTTCTCGAAATTAAAGGAGAATGAATATGTCAGATCCATTTCACGTTCAACTTGGACGGGTAAATGGCGCAGCTGAACAGCCGCTCAAGCCGGCCAGTACAAGCACCTCTGTGCAGGGTACAAGTTTTCTTGAGACCCTTAAAAATGTTCAAGGTGTTCGGTTTTCAAACCATGCGCAAAACCGCATTCAAAGCCGCGATATTAATCTGAACAGCGAGAATGTAGGCCGTTTGGCAGATGCCATCGATAAGGCTGAAAAACGCGGCGGCAAATCTTCGCTCGTGATGCTGGATGACCTGGCTTTTATTGTGAATGTCCAAAGCCGCACAGTGGTCACAGCCCTCGACAAGAATCAGCGCGGTGAAGGTGTGTTTACCCAAATTGACAGCGTTGTTTTTGCCGACCCCGCAGATGGCGGCTCCGTAACGCCGTCCATCGATATCAAAGGATAATCCTTTTTTCAAAAACACAGGCTGGCCCTCCTGGAGGAAGCCTGATAACAACAACCCTATAGGAGAAAATAAAATGATCCGCTCAATGTACACCGCAATCAGTTCTTTAAATCTTCAACAGAAATACCTGGATGTCGTTTCCAACAATCTTGCGAATTCAAACACCATCGGCTTCAAAGCCAGCCGCGTACTCTCCCAAGATCAGTTCTCTCAAATGATGAGCCCGGGCTCGTCTCCCACCGCGACACAAGGCGGGGTCAACCCGATTCAGATCGGTCTCGGCGTAAATCTGGGATACATCTCCTCCAACTTCACCCAGGGTGTACTGCAAAGTACCGGCCGCAATATGGACCTGGGCATTCAGGGCGACGGCTTTTTCATCTATGGCAACGAGAATCGCCGTTATTCACGCGAAGGTTCCATGAGCCTCGATATGGATGGATACCTGGTCAATTCCGCCTCTGGTCTGCGAACACAGGGCTGGCTGGCCGATGCCAGCGGTGCAATCGATAACAATATCCCTGTCGATGACATTAGCATCGTGACTGACAATACCCTGGCGCGCGCCACTGCAACAAGATTAACCTGGGCGGGAACTTGAGCGCAGGTACGGCACTAAACGGAACATACAATGTCACCATGGGGGTCTATGATTCCCTGGGCGCATTACAGACCGCCACCGTTCAGTTCACTCGCGGCGCGACTGCGGGAGTTACCCCCAATATCACCACTCAATGGTCTTGGGCGCTCGTCAACGACCCCGCCACTGCTGTTGCTGAAGCGGGCGGCGGCACGATCACGTTTGATGAAAACGGCCAGTACGTCTCTGACACACCAGGGGCTCCCATCGTGCTCCAAACCTCAACGGGTGCGGATGCATTCGACCTGACGATCGATTTTTCCAAGCTGACCATGCTGTCAGCGACCAGCACGGTGGCCGTTACCAGTCAGGATGGTCTGCCGGCCGGTACAGTAACCGATGTCTACATCTCGCCCAATGACGGTATCATTTCCCTGATGTATTCGAATGGTATGTCAGAGCAGGTTGGTCAGGTGGCGTTGGCCCGCTTTAATAATCCCACTGGTTTGATGAAAGCGGATGACACCACTTTCCTGCCGGGCTTGAATTCGGGTGACCCTCAAATCGGCGCTGGCAACACCGGCGGACGCGGATCCATCGCCGCCAGTTATCTTGAAGCCTCAAACGTGGATATGGCGCAGGAATTCACCAATATGATCCTTGCCCAACGCGGTTTTCAAGCTTCTTCCCGTGTGATCACCACCTCAGATGAGATATTGCAGGAGTTGATTAACTTGAAGCGCTAGAAAATATAAAGTAAAAAAAAACGGAACTGTCAATTTTCAGACAGTTCCGTTTTTTTATTGTGAGAGTAATATTTTTATCTGTTCAATGCGGGTGAGACGCGTAATCTGCGGGCAAGCAGGATCACGATTACGAAAGCGAGTGCCATTACCACAAGTCCGGGTAGACCAAATTCATCAGCAAATCCGGTTGTCGGCAGGGCAGTTGTCGTCGGCACAACTGTAAGTTGCGCGGCTGCGGCTTGCGTCAGCGCGGCGCCGACTGTGGCAGTTGCGGCTGCAGGGGTGCCGGCGGCCCCGGCTATTGCATTTGTCACGGCTGGATCTGTTGTGCTGGTGGCGGTCGCGGCTTTTACCACCGAGGTCGGCACGGAGGTGGAAGTAGTGGTCGGCAGGCTGACCAGGCCTTCAAAAGTGGCAGTCAGCGCCTGATTGATAAAGGCGGCTGCGGTTGCTGTTGAATTTGCACTGACTTGAGCCTGCTGGGTTCCCGTATTGATCCGGTTGCGGTTAAACAAATACACGCCCACAAGACAGGCAACCGAGATCAATATGATCCCGCCCAAAATTCCAACCGCGACCATAAAAGTGCGATTGTTATTTGACTCCTCCGCGGGCTGGGCTTCGGTACCATCATCAAAATTGGGTTCATCGAAAGACATGCAGCACTCTCCTGATCATGATTTCATTGCAAATTTTTGAATAGCATTCACGGGATAATTATCCCACAACTTCAAGGTTTACGAGAGGCGCGATAATGATTTCGCCATTTTCAAGCTTCACTTCCGCTGAAGACGCGCGCAATCCGCTGGGAAGTGTGGTCAAGCCGGATGGCAGGGAAATGATCGAGCCGATCATTCCAAAGGCCGGCGGACGGCGCATCCGCACCTGCAAACCCGGCGCAAAAAATTCTGTTTCGTTTGGCAGGGTTGGTTCGGAAGACGTCGGAAGTTGAATGATGACTTCCGGACGCGCGCCGCTATAGCGATCATAGATTTCCGCATTTAAAGTGATGTCACGCTTGGCGTTTGTGCTGAGTAGTTTAAACGCAGCAGAATTCATCGGCACGGAACCAATGCCATCGGTTACCATGATCGGGAACCGCACCTCACGCGCCTGCTGTATCAGCGTTGGAGATAAACTCGAAAGGATCAATCCGCGCACAGGCAGGTCGGCGGCGGCTTTCAAGGTTTCGCTGTCTTGAATCATACAGGCGAGTAGAATCGAACCACGCAGGCTCACATCAAGACGATTAACAGTAAGCATACCATTGGGTTTTTCGGCAATATTTACCAGCGACCCGGAATCAATACGGCCATTGCCCCAGACCCCCTGCACCAATGTACCTGCCGTCTGGATGACAGCGCCGCGATTAGGGATGATTTGAATGATCGTGCCGGGAATGCCGGCTCGTAACTCGATCTTGGTTTCTCCAACTTCCATGAGGACTTGTCCGCCGCCGGCAATGACAACAGTTCCATCACGCGGCGCGGTCACTCTGCGCGGAAAGAGGCCTCTGCCTGCTGCGATCTCTGCGCCAGCTTTGAGATGGTCTTCGAGCTTGCATTGGATGATTCGATCGGCGGCATCGGGAGAAATATGCAATGTGCGGGCAACATCGAGCAGCACATGCTCACGCGACCATTTCGCTTCAGCAATGACATCGTTCGGGCTGACCTTTTGATTGAGACGCGCAAGCACCGTCCCTTCAATGGGAAGTAGTCGTTCACGCACAATGGAAGTCAATCCGACAATATGATTTACAGGCGCTTGCATGGGTTATTCGCCTCCCAATGTCCAATTCCATTTTTTGATCAACTCGTGACGGCGGACTGTGTCAGCAGGCAGATCCAAAGGACGCCCGCGCCCATCGAATACCACACCAAGCGCGCCGCCACTGACTGTGATCTCCTTGCCGCGATTGGGACCAAAACCCACATCTGCACCATGCAAGCACTGAATGGTTAATTTCCCCGTCTCGCCTGTGGCTAGTGGAAGTGTTTCGATGCTTCCATACTTTAATTCCAGACGCGCTTCCACGCCGTTTTCATAGGTTAATTTTCCGCGCAGGATGGGTACCCCAATACTTGCAGAAACGACGGGGGAGATCACGGTTCCAATACTGAGGAATGCGCCTGATTCAATGACCTGAACGGGGAGTATGTTGTTTTGCGAAGCGGCGGCTCCCAATAATGGAAGCAGGTTATTTTGGTCGAGGATGACGGTGGTCACACCCACAGGCTGGAGTGAGTCGAGGAGCACCAGCAAGCCCTGACCGGGGTGCGAAGCGCCCGTCAATATCGCGCCGCCCGCCAGAATCGGTTCAAACAGTGGGGTCAATGTCGGCTTGATGAACGCGATATCGCGCGGAAAATCGCGGCGCGCAGATTGCATGGCAAGATAAAGCGCCTGTCTCGCGACTGCCTGCGACATGGCGAGATCTTCCAAGGTCGCGGCGATGGCAGATGGATATAATGACTTTTGATAAAGATAATCGCGCAGAACGCTGGCGGGAATATCAAGCGGTGACCAGCGTAAAATATTTTCAAGTGATGTGTAATTTAGCAGGGCTGACAAATTCTCTCCCAGCCCGAATTGCGGATACACATTCAAGGTGGATTTGTTTTTGAAGCCCGCAGAGATTACTGTGGCGGAAGCGCCAATATCTACACTGAGGATTCCTTTTTTAGCACCGTAAACTTTTGAAAGAAAACGCACCATGCGGCCGGTGGCGTACGCGGTCGGCAGGATATGTCCGCCGGACCATAGATCCAAAACATCCACGCCTTTGATCTGTTGTTTGCGGATGTTAATGACCATGCGCGCTAATTCACGCTGTGCCGGTTCAAGGTCTTCGGTTTCAAGCGAAGGACGAACATTGGGGCTAAAATGCAGAGAGGGGGACAGCGATCCGACCAGGGATTTTACATCCTTTGAAATTTTCTCGTTGCCCGCGAATAATACTGCGGGGCGTTTTTCAGGTGGCAGGAGATAGCTCGCAAGCCCGATCGGCTCAAGTAATTTTTGAATGGAACGGGACGCGCCGCCATCCGTTCCGCCGGTAATCACCACAAGGTCAGGCCGTGCGCGCAGGATGCTGTCTATTTTTTGTTCGGGCTTGCGATGATCTGTCAAGCCAATAGTTTCAACGATACGCGCATAGGTGGACTCGCTCAATCTGCGCGCACTTTCCAGCGAGACTTCCTTTAGCAAGCCTACAACAACGGCGCGGATGGTTGGGCCGGCCGACAGTGTCACCACCATCGCATCCACACCCGAACCATTGGGCTGGCTCGGTGTAATGAAACCACCGTTTGCATCGAGCATGGGCTTCCCAAGGATCGTCTGCAGGCTTGTGATGGCATTGCGCACACCTTCGCTCACATCCCTGAACGGGGCCTCAGCCGTGGAGGGCGCGCTTCCCGCTGCCACAAAGCGATATTCGCCTTCGACCACGTCGAACAGAACAGCACGCGTATTTGCCGCGCCGACATCTACCGCAAGAAGTGAATTACCATCGATCAATGATGTGGTCATGATTACAGGAAGTTCCCAAGGAAGTTTATAAGCGACATAATGCGTTCGATCAGGGCGGTCAGCGCGGCAGCATAGACACCCGCGAATACTGTTCCCAGCGTGATGCCGATGAAAATGCGTCCGACCCATGCGGAGATCTCGATCAATCCCAGTCGCCTGGTGGAACCGTCCGCCTTTATACTTGCGCCGAAATGAAAATAGGTGAGTGTAAATACTGTGCCTAATAGCACGATTCCGCCGTTGAAGATCGCTTCGATCAAACTGATATTGCGCGCACTGGCGGAAGCAAGGTCAAATGCGTTGATGCCTGCCATTACCTGCGGCAGGAGTGTTCCGCTCACTGCCCCGGCAATGGCCACTGCCGCACCCACCCCCGCCAAAAATGCCATGACGATTCCACCCAGACCCGCGAATCTCGCGGATGTTTTCATGAGGATCAATACTGCGCCAAACAATGGCACAAGGACAAGTACTTTCTCTGTCAGTGGTCCGTCAGATATCATGGCCGCCATCAAAGGCTGGATGAGTCGCGGCCAGATCACCTGCCACCATGCGACTGCGGCAATATATCCCGAAGAAACACCAACGAAAATATAGAGCGCGATCTTAAACAGCGGATTATCGCCGATCAGGTAACTGAAGATAAGCAGGGTAAACAAAAAGCTCAAAACAGCGGTGATCAGATCAAGAGGAATGGCCATCTTATTTCTCCTCCCTCGCTGCGACGCGGTCACGAAGCCCGAAGGCAAAACTGATCAACCCGCCACTTAAGATCAAAGCCATGGCAAGCAGCATGCCAATACTATAGGCGTCCCAATATTTCCTTGAAATCCCGGAGCCACCGCTCATATTCTGCTCGAAGACCGCGCTGCCATATATTCCGCTCACCAAACCGCGAATCTGACTTGAATCATAGTAAGGCTGAATCATCGGCGCGGATTGCGCGCTGGAAATGGCAACAACTGGAATTTCCCCGCGCTCTGATGAAGTCTGCTCGATCCATGCGCGGACGGAATTGGCATTGTCCGTGATGATGATCAATGCCGCAAATTGTGATAAGGATGTGGTGTCTCTTAATTGGGGAAATATAAAGAATGGATCCTGTGCAAACGCGTGGATGCCCATCTGGCCGCCGGGCAGGTAGCCCAGATTTAGATGCTGAATTCCGCTTTGGTCAGAATCAGCCAGAGGACCGGAAATGAAGCGTTCTGCGAGGATTGCACCGGTCTCGCTGGTGGAGATGAAAGTAAAGCTTGGATTTCGCATCAGGTTGAACATCGGTGATGCCGCGGCTTCCATTTCTCCAGCGCGGGCAGGTTCGTAATCAAAAACTACGAGTACGGGCGCGCCTTCAGGGATGGCCTGCGATACGAGCAGCGCTCCGCTGATCTCAGATGGAACTCCGGCGGGCAAGGCAAAGACCTGTGTACGCAGGAATGATACGGCTCCCAACGCTGCGATCAAGACAAAAGCGATAAACCAGCGCAGGCCTTTGGAGGTGGGCAGCGTCGAGAAGGAAGCGATCGGGTCAGGCGCGGTTTCTGCCGCCAATATCTGCTCGAGCATTGCGGCCTGTGCCTGTTGTTCTTCGCTGGCCTGCAACTTGATCGAATATGCTTTGGGTTTACTGGAGGGCGTAAAGCCCGGCACTGACGGAAGTACGCCTTGGAAACCAACCAGCGCACCGCGTGATTCAAAGGTTTCGTCGTTTGCATCTGATCGTGAAGTGCCAGCCTCAAGCGGCCGCATTGCCTTTACCCAGGACGGCAATTCACTGGGTGTAAGTGAATCTACGTTGCTTGCGGCGGGTGCAGATGCCGAAGAATCCTCGACTGCGTTCGAAAGCCAATCCGGCATGTCGGTAAAGAGCGAATCCATGTTGTAATTTGACTGCGCATCCGGCGTAAATGCAGGTGCTTGCTGCGATTCCTCTGTTGAAAACGCGGGTGTCAATTGGGGCGGGGATTGGTTTTCAACTGGATTGGATGATTTAAAAGAATTAAGCCAATCTTCATCAGAAGTCGGGGGTGTTTGATCGGCAGGCAGGTCAGAGTAGATCGACGATTGTGGCGCGGCAGCCTTTAGCCAGTTTGGAATGTCACCGAGCGGCAGGTCTTCCTGGGCGGGCTGTTCCTCTTTGCCGGGCTGCTCGGAAGCCGATGATGATGCAGATAGCCATGCAGGCATCTCAAAACTGTCAGAAGATTCAAAAGGTAATACCTCTTCACTCTTAAGCCAGGGCGGCGTCACGGCTGGTGTGGATGGTTCAGATTCGCTGGATTGCAGACTTTTCATCCAATCCGGTAAACTGTCGTTGGATGATATTTCGGCCGCTTCAGACACATTTGAAACAGGTTCTGAAAAAGAGGCAGATTCAGCGCTTTCAGTGTTCGCCTGTGAGCCGCGCAGTGAACTTAACCAGTTTGGTTCATCCTCAGACGGCAAAGCAGAGTCTTTTGTGCTGTCTGAGGATTCAGCATTGTTGAAAAATGAGGCGCTATTTTTTGAGGCGTCTTCACCGAGTTGATGCAGCCAATCCGGTGTAACCAGGGATTCCGGGGCTGGATCAAACGGCTTGAGTGGAACATTCTCATTCTTTGTCTCATGTTTTGCAGACATCTGACGCAGCCACTCCGGCGTTTCAGATGAAGTGATAATGGTGTCCTGCGGCTGCGCGTCTTGTGATTGCGGGTCATCGCTTGCTCCACGGAGCCAATTCATAACGTCATTTTTTTCTTCGGATGACGATTCTGCGGATGGTTCTTCCGGTGTAAAATCTTTTGCGCCGCCCAGCTCCACCCAGCGTATTTCGGAAGATTCTGCTTCAGGTTTATTGATTTTTGGCGAGTCACCGGTGATGCCGGCGAGCCAATCAGGAATACCTTCGTCGTCGCTGTCTGCCTGGGATTGCAAACCAGCTAACAGGTCGGAATTGGATGCATGGAACGTATCCTGTGATGGTTTGCCATTTTGAGGAGCGGTATCATCGTTCGCAGACTTGCGCGCGGAATCGCGCGCATCCCTTAACCATTGCGGCAGGATCGGTTCAAGTTCTGCTGTATTTTTTTTTGTGGGAGCCTGCCCGGGTTTGATCGGAGAGTCTGCTCCTTTTAGCGCTCCTGTCAGCGGCTCCAGCCGAGATTGACAAAACAGGCAGAATTCCTGGTCTGAAAAATTGTTTTGACCGCAAACGGGACACTTGATGAGGTCTGCCATTAGTTGCCCCCATACGGACGATCAGCACCAAACAGGATACGCAGGCCGGTCGTCAATGTGCCGAGCGCCACACCGATCAAAATTCCGCGCGCGCCGCCCAATGCCAAAATTTGAGTGATCCATGGCTTTACCAATGATCCAAGCAGGGGAATATTTCCGAAAGGCAGCGTGGCTGACCCAAGAATAAGCAGTACGGCTGTAACCAAAAAAACGACGCTCATCAAATCTGCCCGGCGGCGTAAAAGACGGATGGCTGCGTAGATCAATGAGACAGTCAACAGACCCATCAGCGATGCTTCAACAGGAATGATGATACCGTTCATCAGGATCGCCATCGTACCATGATCGGGCCGTAGGATGATGCCGCCTATGAAAGTCGCTGTCAGGGCGATGACAAGGATCGCGCTATAAACGCTTCCTTTTTGCTGACTGCGGATTTTATTTGTATGTACAGATACCAAATTGAAAATCCCAACGAGCGCAGCCATGCCTGCAAGGACAATTGCCCAGTTCAATAAAAGCGTTTGGATAGCCGCGAGCACCGGAAAGAAATACCCCCCCAACACTAAAACTCCCGCGGCAATGGCAATGACTGCTGTAAATACTCGCATTAGATCACCCCAAAAAACTTTGCTGCAGCTCCGCCCAACAAAGAGAGGATCACCAGCCAGCGTAGAATATCCTGAACGGTCAGGCTGGCCGCGTGGGAAGCGCCCGCGCCAAGATAAGCGCCTGTTGCAAAAAGTTCTTCACCGATCAGGGCGTCATTTGTATTTGCGTATAAAACCGCTTGACCGCTTAACTCGTCGCTTGCGCCAATGCTGGTCACATTTTCACGGTCTGATGCTTCAGCGAGCAGACCGGCTTCCGGACCAAAATGCCCGATCATGATATTGGCTGAAACATTTTCATTTTGTGAGATGTGCATCGCGCCGGCGGCGTATCCAAAGGGGCTTAACCCGGTTACACGACCATTGGTAGGAATATATAACTCATTCACGCCGGCGGCTTGATAGCCGGACTGCAAGGTGTCCTGCGCGAGCAAGCCGAGGGTGGCATCGCCGGCAGAAGCAATGGTGGGTTCGTCGCTGACTGAGGTGCGTTCTGCAATATGACGCAGCATCGCCAAACCCGCAAAGGCGGGGCCGCCGCGCGCATCCAGCAGGCTTCCAGACCCGAGTGATATGTGCAGGCGTGTGCCATCTTCAATGCTAAGTCCGAGTGTGCGATATAGCCGTATCAACGCGGGAATCTCCCGTAGGACTGATGGCGATCTTCGTTTCCACAATGTAATCGCAAACAGCAGGAATGCGCTGATGATGATAATGATCAACTCGTTCATACGGAGGCTCTCTCTTGAACAAGGAACGAAGCGAACGCGCGCGCTTCATCATCTTCTTCCAATGTCGCTGCCAGGGCTGTTATTTGATCGTTCTCGAATAATCCACGGCTAAAGTAAAGCGCCTGCGCTCCAAGCACGGCCAAAGGGCTTCCTGCTTCAAGGAGCGAGGCGGTCAGTTCGTGAAGTTGATAACGTCGCAAGGTCTCTGCCCAGCGCGGCCAATATTCGCGCGATGACTTCATATAATGCGAGTATAGCATAATTTAAGGTTGGCTCACGTACGGGAGGCGGTAAGGAGTGGATTATGTTTCAATGAAGGATGCTCCTCATTGTTATCAACATATTTATACAAAACTTCCCGCAGGTAATTATTCAAGACTGTTTATAGTCGAAACCTGCGGGAAGTTGGATTGAACAAATTCAGAAGAGAGGATGATCTATGACGGGGCGATGCGCGTCCCGGCGGGAATCGTCACATCCTTCGGGATCACTACAATGCCGTCCCGCACATACCATTTTTCATTGTCAATATCCGCGTTGCGCGGGAAGGGCAGCATGACCACATCATCGCCAATGCGTACATTCTTATCCAGAATGGCGCCTTCAATATGACAGTTCGCGCCAATGCCAATGGGGAGTCCTTCATCATCACGCTCGTAATAATCCGAGCCCATCATGATGGTATCCTTGATAGTGCAACCCGCCGATATCTGACTGCGCGTGCCAATGATCGAGTGCGAAATGTCAGATCGTAGAATACGGCTGCCATCCGAGATCAACACATTTTGAAGTTTGCTGTCCTCGATAATGGAACTTGGCAGAAAGCGTGTGTCTGTATAGATTGGCAGTTTGGGATCGTAAAAATTAAAGGGAGTTTCAGGTGTGGTCAGCGCAAGGTTCGTTTCGTAGAAGGATCGGATCGTTCCAATATCCTGCCAGTAACCGTCAAAATCGAAACCAAACACTGAATGGGTCTTGATCGCCTGCGGGATAATGTCACTGCCAAAATCATGGTAACTGGGGAAGTTGGCCAGCAATTCCATCAGGATTTTCGTCTTAAACATATAAATGCCCATTGATCCAAGGAAGGGCCGGGCCGGGTCATCACGACTGACGAATTTCGCCTGGGTCTCGGCATCCCTGGGCTTCTCGACAAAGGAGGAGATTTCTCCATTTGTTTCCCGTTTCAAAATTCCGAAACGAGGTGCTTCTTCCCGCAGAACCGGCTGGACAGCCACTGTCACATCGGCTTTAGTTGCCCAGTGATATTCAGCCAGAGCCTTGTAATCCATGCGATAGAGATGATCGCCGGCAAGGATCAACACATTCTTGGCTCCGCTGGATTGGATCTCAAGCGTTTGCTTGCGGACCGCGTCTGCCGTGCCCTGATACCAGTCTGCGCTTTCCATGGTTTGTTCCGCAGCCCAGATCTGCACCCAGCCTGTATGGAAGGCGTCGAAGTTATATGTGTGAAATGTGGCGATGCAGGGAGACTGAATTGAATTGCGTCAGGACCGCAATTCGATAGATCTCTGAATTAATGCAATTACTAATGGGAATGTCGATCAGACGATACTTGCCCGCAATTGGAACTGCAGGCTTAGAGCGCATTTGGGTCAGCGGATACAGGCGTGCGCCGCGACCCCCACCCAGGATTACTGCAAGGATATCGTTTATTGATGGCATGATGGTGCCTCCTGGATTTATTTTACTTTTATTTTGATTTCCTGCTAATGTTTTAAGCCCATCATTTTTCGTATATTATGTATGATGTACGCGATCGGATACAACAGCAAGATCAACAGATCGATCGCGGCAAAGAACAGGGTAAGTTTCATCTTGCACCTCCAATAAAATGGCTGGCGTGAATCGTATAAGATTATCTACGCTTTCACGGCGAAAAAAGTTGCCTCATTGACGATTCTACAATTCCAGAAAATCAATGTCAACGCATATTGATAAATTCTAATAAAACTCAAACGTCCTCTCTTTATGAGAGGACGTCGAGTATAATCTTTGTGCCGAAGGAGGGAATCGAACCCTCATTCCCGTAGGGAACACGATTTTGAGTCGTGCGCGTCTGCCTATTCCGCCACTCCGGCTTTCGGTTGTTTAGCGCCCGCTAGTATAACAAACTCTCACTGATAAGGTCAAGCATGAAACTAGGAATCATAGGACTACCCCAATCTGGAAAGACCACTATTTACAACGCTCTCACGCGCGGAAATACTCCCACTACCGCCTCGGCGGGGCGTATCGAAGTTCACAACGCCGTTGTGGATGTCCCCGATCCGCGCGTGACCAAACTCTCAGGAATGTTCAACCCGAGGAAGACCATCTACGCCAAAGTGACTTACGCGGATATTGCCGGGCTGGAAGCTGGTTCTGCCAAAAGCGGAATCTCCGGCCAGCTGCTGAATCAGCTCAACCAAATGGACGGCTTGATCCTCGTCGTCCGCGGGTTCACAGACGAGAATGTCATGCATCCAAGTGGAAGCATCGACCCGATGCGCGATGCCGATAGCATGTTAACCGAACTCCTGTTGAACGATTTGATCGCGGTTGAAAGAAAGCTGGAAAAACTAATTGAGGAACGCAAAAAGGGCGGCACGGATAAAACGCTGAATGCGCGCCAGACAGAATTGTTCGAAAAATTAAACAAGACTCTTTCGGATAACAAACCTCTGCGCAGTATGGAGTTCACGAATGATGAACACAGGGAGCTGGCAAGTTTTGGTCTGCTGACACGCAAACCCATCCTGACTGTTTTTAATATGGGTGAGGGGCAATCCGCGCCAGATGTGGCAGGTACAAGGCAAGCTCGACCACCCTTCCGTTGCGTTGATGGGAAAACTCGAAATGGAGATCGCCCAACTGAGCGCGGAGGATGCGGCTGTCTTCATGGAGGAATACGGCATCAAGGAATTAAGTCTGAGCCGCATGATCAACCTGTCGTACGATCTGCTGCAAGTGCAAACCTTCTTCACCGTTGGTGAAGACGAAGTGCGCGCGTGGACAACCAAACGCGGCGCGACCGCGCAGGAATCTGCGGGTGAGATCCACACCGATCTGTCGCGTGGATTTGTGCGGGCGGAAGTAGTCGCCTATGAAGACTTGATCAGCCTCGGGTCGATGAATGAAGCGAAAGCCAAAGGGAAGTTCAGACTCGAAGGCAAGGAATATCCTGTTAAGGATGGCGATATCATGCACGTCCGATCCAGCTTGTAACGAACCATGTATGTTTTGTATATCTTATAATAAGTGAGGGTGCAGCTTTCGCCCTCACTTATTATTTCAAAAGATGATCGTTTAGCGACAAGAAAAAATATGACGAATCCATTCCTACAAAAACTTGCAAAAATCGGTCAATTTTTTTTGGATGTTCTTTTTAAACCGCTTGAATCCCTTTCCGCAAAATGGGCTGTGACCATACTGTTGGCGGGCTTGTTCAGCGCAGGGTTATTACATTGGGGATTCTTCCTGGATTGGTTCAATAACCGCTTTGATATTCAAGATTGGCACCTGCATGTCGGTCCTTATCTGGACTTCTTAAGTAAGGCTTTTAGAAGCGGACAATTTCCACTGCACGCGGATTCTGCCTATATCATTCCTTCGCAATATCTTGCCAGGCAAAATCGTCCCTTCTCGCCTCAAATTCTTTTGCTGTACTTCCTGAACCCGTCCACCTATGTGCTTGTCAATGTCTGGGTCTTTTACTGCCTGAGTTTCGCGGGTCTTTTACTGATCCGCGCCAGATATCAGCTTTCGTTTGTATCTTTTCTTTCAATATTCCTGCTCTTCAATTTGAATGGGCATATTGTTGCTCACATGGGAGTCGGTCACTTTGAGTGGGTGGGGTATTTTCTCCTGCCATTTTATGTTCTGCTTGTTTTGAAAATGGTGGAGGGGGAGCGTAGCGGCTGGAAGTGGCTGCTTTGCCATGTGTCTGGTCTTGCTGGCAATTGTCCTGCAGGGAGCCGCGCACTTCTATATCTATTGTATAAGTTTCCTGCTTTTACTGGGACTGTTCCAGCCGCAATATTTCTCCACTATGATGAAGGCGATCATTCTGAGCGCCCTGCTGAGTATGATCCGCATCCTGCCGCCCGCTCTTCAGTTTGCTGGCGGCACCGGGCTTAAATACCTGGGTGGATTCACCTCAGTTCTACAATTGCTGCAGGCATTCATCGCCGAGAATAGTCAGGGGTTTTGGGAAAAAGCGTATTATGTCGGTGTGCTGGGTTTTGCCTACCTGCTTTACTTCGGGGTCATCAAAAATTGGGCTAAGGCTGAGAAATATCGTCCGCTCTACCTTCCCATCATGGTCATGTTTTTTTTCTCGGTCGGGTCAACCTATCTGCCGCTCTTTAGTTCTCATATTCCATTTTTAGACTCACAGCGCGCGCCGACCCGTTTTGTGATCGTCCCGCTGGTGTTTTTGATCACATTCGCGGGAATCCAGATCCAATCTCATTTCACTGAATGGGGACAAAAAGACTGGGAAAAGAAGATTCTGGTTTTGTTCGGTGGAGGATTGATGGCGTATGACCTGATCATTCATTCCCGCACCTGGAGCCTTGTAAATTTTGGTGATTCCAAACGGTCAACTGAGATCATCGAGGTGGCTGTCGGAAATTATTCAGACCCTGCCTATGTGACCACGCTGATACTAGGGTTCGCCTGTTCAATCCTTACTCTGATCGTTCTGATCTTCTTCGCAGTCCGTGAGCGGAAACGATCCGCTTAATTTAATACCCATAAGAAATAGGAGAATTCCATGACATACAAAATTTCAAAATGGAGCCTTGCGCCGCTTTACCCGTCCTATGAAAGCGCTGAACTTCAAAGTGCATTCGACATGATCGAGGAGCAGGTCACTTCGTTCGAAGGCGTGCGCGGAAAGCTCAATCCCGACATTTCCACCGAACAGTTCTTGCAGGTCATCCACGCCAGCGAAGAAATGACGCGCGTGGGAAACAAACTCTATTCGTTTGCAGGCCTGTCGTTCACAGCGGATACGCAGGATCAGGCGGCGCAGTCCTTGTACTCACGCGCACAGCAATTCCTGGCAGAGATCGAGAACCGCACCCTCTTCTTTAGTTTGTGGTGGAAGGAAGTAGATGAGGTCAACGCAAAGCGCTTGATGGATGCTTCCGGTGACTATCGCTATTATCTCGAATCCATGCGCCTGTTCAAGCCGCATACCTTGAGCGAGGCGGAAGAGAAAGTGGTCAACCTGAAAAATGTGACGGGTGTCAATGCGTTGAATACATTATATGACTCGATCACGAGCCGTTACGTTTTCATGTTGAAAGTAAAAGGGAAGATGCAGGAACTTACCCGCGGACAAGTGATGCGCTTTGCCCAGGGCAGTGACCCGAAAATGCGCGCCGCTGCCTATCAGGAACTGTATCGTGTTTACGGTGAAGCAGGACCTATTCTCGGGCAGATCTACCAGACCGTTGCCCGCGACTGGCACAACGAGAACGTCTCCCTGCGCAAATTCTCAGACCCGCTCTCTGTCCGCAACCTTGCGAATGATATTCCCAACGAAGCCGTGAATGCCTTGCTCGAGACTGCGCGCAAGAATACAAATATTTTCAAGCGTTACTTTATCCTGAAAGCAAAGACACTCGGGGTCAAAAAACTTCGCCGTTACGACATTTACGCGCCTGTGGCCGGTTCGGACAAGAAATATGACTACGGCAAAGCCGCAGACATGGTTCTGGAATCGTTCAGCGCTTTCGACCCGAAGTTGGGCGAACTCGCCCGCCGCGTATTCGATGACAACCGACTTGACAGTGAAGTTCGCAAGGGCAAGCGTGACGGCGCGTTCTGCTGGTCTGTTCTGCCTGACATGACGCCTTACGTTTTGTTGAACTATCAGGGCAACGCGCGGGATGCCGCCACGATGGCGCATGAACTTGGTCACGCCATTCACTCGATGCTGGCATCCCATCACAGCACCTTTACATTCCATTCGTCCCTGCCGCTGGCTGAGACCGCATCCACATTCGGCGAGATGATGTTCACTGACAAGCTGCTGGCCGAAGAAAAGGATGAAGCGGTGCGCCGTGATATCCTCTTCAAGCAAGTGGACGATGCCTACGCTACCATCATGCGCCAATCGTATTTTGCCCTGTTCGAGAAGCAGGCGCATGACATGATCCAGAAGAATGCCTCTGTGGATGAACTATCCGCCGCGTACATGGAAAATCTGAAGGAACAACTCGGTGATTCTGTTGAGCTGAGCGATGAATTCAAATGGGAATGGGTCTCCATCCCGCATATTTATCACACCCCGTTCTACGTGTATGCCTACGCCTTCGGACAGTTGCTGGTCTTCTCGCTTTACCAGCAATATAAAATTGAAGGCGAATCCTTCAAGCCGCGCTATCTCAAGATCCTCTCAGCAGGCGGCTCGGAAGCACCGGCGAAGATCCTTGAAGAAGCAGGCATTAACATTCGAGACCCCAAGTTCTGGCAGGGCGGTTTCGATGTGTTGGAAAAACTGGTAAGCGAGCTGGAGAAGTTGCCGATGGGGGCGAAGAAAAAAGCAACAAGCAAGAAGGCTGGCGTCAAGGTGAAGAAAACGGTGAAAGCCGCTCCCGCCAAACGTAAGCTAGTGAAAAAGAAAAAATAATTACACGACAAAAAATTCCCGGCGTTTTGCCGGGAATTTTTTGTCGTCTCTTGTGACTACAATCCGGTACCATTCAACTTGCGTGAGATTCTCCCGTATTGAATGCCGAAGAGGATCCCACAAGCCAGAAAAATACAATACTCAGCGGCATGTCAGCCCACAACCATTGAAAGCCAGCTTCTCCGACCCTGAAGGATGCAGGAAGCAATAAAAAGAAAATGGTAAACGCAAGGTAGGTTGAGCGGTCCCTTAACAGTTTTTTTGTTTTGTTTAGAGTGTCCATTTCAGTGTCTTTTGATAAATTAATTTGACCATCGGGGAGAAAGGCGTCATTCTCCCCGATAAGTTTTGCAAATTCGGGGTCGTCTTGTAAGAACGACTCAATCAACGCTTTTGTATCTGCGCTGGCTTCCCCTGAAAGATAAACGGGCAGAAGATCGGTAATAACATCTCTTGTGATTTTCATGATCTGGATTCCTCTTCTTTCATTCGATATACATTCAACTTCAAGCGCGTCCTATGAACCTTGACTTTGGCGGCTGCCAATGAAATCTCCAGCACCTTGGAAATTTCCTCATAGGAAAGATCATCCTGTATGTGCAGAAGAAAAGCGGCTCGATCTACCTCGGGCAGAGTCTGCATGAATTGCATGACTCCCTGTAGGCTGAGCTTCGTTTCGGCGGTTTGCTCAGGCCCATTGCCAAGGGCAGGCAGGCCCGGGGGTAAGTCCGCGAGGCGGCTTGCGCGTTTCGTTCTCTTAAATGCCAGGTTGCGGGCAATGGTCAACAGATAGCCTTTTACGGTCTCCGTCCGAATCATATTTAAGGAGGTGAGGGCACGTACAAAGGTTTCGGAGGTGATATCCTCCGCCTCTTGAGCGTCTCCGCAGAGCCAGTAGGCAAAGCGGTAAATATCCTGCGCGTACTTTTGGTAAAGATCGTGAAAGTTGATGACCATGTTATAAAGATATTATCCCCCAAGATCAAAAAAGTTACAGGTGAATCAAAAAGAGGCAGCCGCTAAAAGTGACTGCCTCTTTTCATTCTATGCTTCGTAATCGCCAGGGTCTTCATCCACAGGCATCATAGGTTCTTCCGCGGGGCGCTTATCGAGGAATTGAAGGGTGAGCGCTACTACTTTGGTAAAGTATTTTGTCTCGCTCTTGTCCTCGTATTTATCTGTCTTCAAGCGTCCCTCAAGAAAAACCAGACTGCCTTTCTTCAGATATTCCTGGCAGACTTCGCCCAGGCGTTCCCAGGCTTCAATGTTGACCCACTCAGTGGATTCTTTTGTCTCTCCACTCTTGTCTTTCCAGCGGTTGCTCACAGCTAGGCTGAAATGGGTTACTTTCTTTCCTGTTGGGGTGAACTTGCTTTCAGGGTCCTTGCCCAAACGGCCGATCAATTGAACGCGGTTTAGTGAGGGCATGTTCCCCTCGCTTTGGTCTCGTGGCTTTTAGATGCAATGTTACGTGTCATAGTAGTCTCCTTTTTTATCTAAAAGAATATTTGGTTGTGTCGAACAGAGTTATACTTTATGAGGATGCTTTGGTTTCCGCCGGCTTGCCCTCGCCTTCAGCGACGATTCTCTTTAGGACGAGCATGCCCGTCTTCATTTCGTTGACGCTGTAACCAGCGGGTAGGGCATCCATTGCGCCTTCTTTGATCTCACGTGCGAAGAAGAACATTTTGCCCTTTGAGTGCAGGTAGTAGGTGTTGCCTTTTGAATTCGTGTGTGAATAAGCCATTTTTTCTCCTTATGTCTAATTGGTGACTAAAGTGTAGAACAAAGTTTCTAGCCTGTCAAGACCCAAAAGGGATTTTGTCTAGACAATTTATTCGGGAACTGATATGAAAACTGTGATTTCTCTCTCTGACCTAAGAACCGCCCGCCTCTCCCTCGCAGAGACAGTTGGTCTGGTCCCAACGATGGGATACCTGCACGAGGGGCATCTCTCCCTTATCCGCCGCGCCAAAGCAGAGTGTGAGCATGTAGTCGTGAGCATCTTCGTCAACCCGACCCAGTTCGGCGCGAACGAGGATCTCTCGAAATATCCGCGCGACCTTGAGCGTGACCTGAGCCTGATCGCCCCCCTCGGCGTGGAGTTGGTTTGGACTCCCACCTCTGAGATCATGTATCCGAAGGGCTACCAGACCTGGGTCGAGGTGGATACGGTCACTCGTCCGCTGGAGGGCTCGATGAGGCCGACCCACTTCAAGGGCGTGACCACGGTTGTGGCGAAGCTGTTCAACGCGATCCAGCCGCACAAGGCGTATTTCGGACAGAAGGATGCGCAACAGGCGGCGGTCATCCGCCAGATGACGAGGGATCTGAATTTCCCCGTGGATGTGATCGTCTGCCCCACTGTGCGCGAGGCGGACGGGCTGGCCATGTCCAGCCGCAACAAATATTTGGAAGGCGCTGACCGCCAGGCCGCGACGGTCCTCTTCCTCGCGTTGAATGCGGCGAAGAAAGCTTACGAGGGTGGTGAGCGGGATGCGGAAGCGCTAAGACGAAAGATGAAGGAAGTGCTTGAGAGCGAGCCGCGCGTGCAAATGCAATATGTTTCCTGTGCCGATTACGATACGCTTGAAGAGTTGGATGTGGTGAAGGGAAAAGCCCTGCTTTCGATGGCGGTGATGCTGGGAAAGACAAGGTTGATCGATAATTTTGTACTGGAATAAAAAAACTTCCGAAGTCTTGGAGGCTTCGGAAGTTTTGGAATTACCTTACGGTCCCCACTTCATTTCCATTGCAAAAGGAATCAGCGAGATGACCGGCTGGCCGTCTGTGTAATACATGTCCACCCGGCCGCCCTGGTACACATCTTGGATCGGAGCCATGGCCGCGAGCACAAAACTGGCATCGGGAGCCCAGAGGGACTCGTTCATTAATTCAAAGGTTTCGGGGCGCAGAACAGTTCGGTTTGAGACGCCGTTTCCATCAGCGCGGACTAGCTGTAAGGGCGGGCGGTTGATAAATTCAGACGTGTTTGGCATATTGGCGAAGAAATAATACAACTGACCGTCAGGAGCAGGGTACGGCGCGTCTGCATAGTTGAATGTGCCGTCGCCCGGGTCACCGTTGACCAGAGTCGTCACCGCGCCATTAGCCGCATCCACACGCCATAAGCCGGGCATGAACATCCCCATATATGGATATGCCGAGTACAAGGCTGAGCCATCGGCGCTCCATTCGGTAAAACCGCAGCAAATAAACGCGCCTGCATCATTGCTCAAACGGACAAGCGCATTGCCGTTTGGATAATAAATGGCAGCGGAAGCGCCTTCATAATATCCAAGCGTAATGACCAGTTTGCTGCCATCGGCGGAGTATTTTTCAGGCCAGTACATTTCACGCGGAACAAGCAGGTCATTCCCAAGATCGTCAATATCATTGTCAAGCACGCGGTTGGATTGCCCGGATGCGATGGAATAAAAATTCAGACCCTTATGTCCATACGCAATGGTCTGACCATTGGGCGACCAGACAGGACTGGTAATGTTCGAGAGGAAGGGATTATTCGCATCGAGCGGGCCGCCGTCCACGATCATACTGCGATTGCTGCCATCTGCATTGACAGTGTATAACTTGTTATCGGATACGTACACCACACTTCCATCCACCAGCGAAACATCATGATCTTCCACTTTGGCGGGTTCAAAGGTTAATTGTGTAACAGTCTTGCCATCTTTCTCAAGGCGATACACTTGCGCCAGCCCGGCGCCGTCGTTGTTGAGAAAATACATCGAATGCGGGAGCAGTTCCACGCTCGGTTCTGTCGCGGGCGGAGGCGTTGCGTTGATCTCAGGCACAGTGGATGTCAGGGCGGCGAATGTCTCCGCGACGATCGTCTCCACATTAACGGGAGCGGGTGTGCTGGCCGGGTTGGCAACGGAACATGCCAGCATCCCCGCCAGCAATACGATCAAGGCAAGCAGGATCTTCTTTTTCATTTTCAGATCTGCTCAAAATGATGGACGGGCACAACGAACAGTGTGGCGCGTTTTTCACCATCCGATGCCTTGGGCAGGGCATCGCGCACAACTTGAATGGCCGCGTCCACCTGCGCGTCTTCGACGCCCAGCAGCATGGTGACCACACCGCTGCGCATGAATCCGCCCGTGGATGCTACCCGCGTCACACGAAAATTTCCAGCAGTGAATGCCTGCGTCAGTGTGTCGGCATCTTGATCTTTGACAATGATGATGATCATTTTCATGGTGAATTTCTCCCAATGCTAGATTTGTTCAAAACGTTCAACAGGCAAAGCGAACACCGTCGCGCCGCCGACTGTCACCGGGACAGGCGCGGGCATTGGCATGGGCGAGCCTTCGAGCGGCAAGGTCATATACTCGATCCGTTGGCGGCAGGATCTTTGGAGTGCTTCGAGCGCTTCCTGTTCTTTCTCGGCAGGCAGGCCGATCAGGAGTGTCGCGTTGCGCCGCCCCAGGAATCCGCCCGCGCTGGAAAGATAGGTCAACGACGCGCCGACTCCCTGCAGGGCTCTGGTCGCGGTCTCAAGATCCTGGTCCTGGACGACCGCCATCAATAATAAATGGATCGGATTTTCCATGCTGATTCTCCTTAAGGTAAGGCGCTTCACGCCGCGCCCTGGATTGACTCTGTTTAAGAAATTTTTTCTTACTTTGATATTATCAGATGTCAGTGGATGATTCAACCTTTGCTGGCGGGCAGCCTGGTGTAAAAAATCACATCCACCGGAACATCACAACGTAAAGGATACTGGCGATGGCGCATGTCACTAACATGACCGGCAAGCCTCGTTTATTCCAGATCTTTGCCGTGATGGGTGTGCGCGTTCTTTCCGAAAGAGTTGTAACGATAATATTTGCAGTCGAGCCAATGATCGTGCCGCTTCCGCCAAACCCTGCGCCAAACGCCAGCGCCCACCAAAGGGGTGTGATATCCATGCCCGATTCGCCCAACCCTTTGATGACAGGAATCAGCGCAATCGTAATGGGAACATTATCCACGACTGCTGACAGCCCGGCTACGATCCAGATCAATCCAAATCCAAATAAGACTGGCGGGATACCGGATGCTCTTTCCAGTAATCCAACTATCGCTTCCATGACGCCGGAATGTTCCAACCCTCCAACCATCACAAAAAGTGCGCCAAAGAAAATAAGCACACTCCATTCAATATGTTTGAGGACTTCCTGAATATCAGGCCGCACCCAGACCAGGGCAATTGCCGCCGCGGTCAGCGCGACCATGGATGGGCTTACGTGTAATGCATGATGCAGGAAGAAAAATAAAATAGCGCCAATCAAGACGATTAGAATGCGGCGCGCAATCAATGGTTCGTTGAGCGTTTCAGCGGGATTTAGCCTCATGATGGCCTTGACACCGCGCGGCCGTCTGGACAATTCCTTTCTGAAAAGATATTTCAACAGAAGCAAAGCGCCTGCCCATGAGACCAATACGATTGGCATCGAATAGATCAAAAAATCGTTGAAAGAAAAACCTGCGGCGGAACCGATCAGCACATTGGGTGGATCACCAACCAAGGTTGCCACACCGCCGGTGTTTGACAGCAAGGCCTCGGAGACTAAAAATGGGAGGGCACTTATCCCAATAATTTCACAGATCAGGATGGTTACCGGAGCGATAAGGACAACGGTGGTCACGTTATCAAGAAACATGGAAAGAATTGTTGTAATGACGCCCAATAGAATAAACAGGCGCAAAGGGTTCCCCTTCGAGGAACGTGCCGCAAGAACTGCCAGATATTGAAAGAACCCTGTTGGCTCCAGCATGGCAACAAGGACCATCATGCCGAACAGAAGGCCAAGGGTGTTGAAGTCGATCGCTTTTAGGGCGGCTTCTTCCGAATAAAATCCCAAAATTCTCCCCACTACCACCATCAACGCCGCACCTGCAATAGCCGTAATGGAACGATTCATCTTTTCGGAAAAGATCAGGATCAGGCTTCCGAAAAAGATGATGCTGGAAATGACAGCTGGAATCACGGTCATCTTTCCGCCTTTGACCAGGTGGAAAGGATGGCAACTCCGATGTCAACACGCGAAGTAATGCCCACCAGTTTTCCATCTTTGGAAATCACAGGCATGTCGTGCAGGTTGTGTTGCAGCAGCAGGGCATAGGCACGCAGCAGTCCGCAGTCTTCATCAACGGTGACCGCGGGTTTCATTAACGTCTTGACAGTTTTATTCAGCGTCCTTGCTGAAGGATGTATTTCCTCTACCGCGCCAAAATCGTGGACAAAGTCTACATCTGCCAGGAAAGTAACGAAGTCAGGCAGTTCGAGGGTCAGCATATCGCGAATGCCGATCATGCCGACTGGTCTGTCATCATTGTCCACAACGGGCAGTACACCGATATGTTTCTTGATCAAAATCGCTGCGGCTTGGCGGATCGTGGCTGTCACGTGGATGGAGACAACATTGTGTTTCATGCATGAGGTTATATTCATAATTTCTCCAAAAATCTTAAATCCACTCAATCGCATTTTTATACATAAAACGACATACTCGGCTGCTCATCGAATGGAATTATCCTGCCGTTTTGTTTTTAATGAGCGCAGCGCTGCGATCACCAGTGCAATAAAAGTTGTCGGGACGAAAAACGTGATGAACAACTGCATTGAAGTCAGGGACGCGCTCCCGTCAGCGCGCATAATGATATAGATCACATAAACAACATAGTATGAAAATAATAATCCGCCTTCTATGCGCGAAATGCGGCTGTCTATGTAAAAGACAGGCAGCGTCACCAATGCCACAAAGACCATGGCAGGCAGGTCGAACTGCAAGACCTGTGGACCAACAAAAATACCGTTTGGAGAAACAAGCGCGCCAATTCCCAACACGCCAAGCAAATTGAAAATATTACTCCCAACTGCATTGCCAACCGCAATGTCGCTTTCTCCTTTAAGAGCCGCGATCACGGAAGTGGCAACTTCAGGCAATGACGTTCCGATCGCCACGATCGTCAACCCGATCGCCAGTTCGCTTACGCCCAGTACCTCCGCAATTTGAACAGCGGAATCCACCAGCAAGTTTGAACCTAATATAAGCAGTCCAAGACCGGCAAGGATAAAGGCGCTATTTATGATGATGCTCTTTTGGGTGCGTGATTCCTTCTGCTTATATTCTTCTGCATACTCTTTTTGCACCGCTTCGCTTTCGGAGCGGCTTTGTTTCAACGCAAAGAATACATACATAGCCACAAGCAATAAGAGAATGACTCCATCGAATGCGCCAAGATTTCCATCGAATGCGAGCACAAAGGCAAGCAGTGATATGCCCAACAGGAGGGGCGCGTCTTTACGGATCAATTGTTCCGCGATCACGATCGGCGCAACAATGGATGTAACACCGAGAATAAAGAGGATATTGAATATATTGGAACCAAGCACGTTGCCAAGCGTCAAATCCCCCTGACCGTTTGCCGCGGCTTGAATCGAGACCGCGATCTCGGGCGAGGCTGTTCCAATGGCTACGATCGTTAATCCGATGACAAGCGGCGAAACTCCAAATGCCGCGGCGAGGCGCGATGCGCCGCGCACTAAAAGCTCTGCGCCAAGGATTAAAATAACAAGTCCGGCGATGAAAAGGAGAATAATGTTTGTCATGTGTGCAATCCGCTGGCAAAATTCACTGATTTTTTATACCATGACTTTTGCTGGCTGTGATTAATTCTATAAAAGATGATAGGTCAGTGTCGCGTTTCGAAAAAAGCGCGTGCATTGCACAACGAAAAAATCACCGACCTGTAAAATCTTAAAAATTTAACAATAGTGTAATTGACTCGTATCAGTTTATGTTGTATATTCAACTTACTCCGATGGGGAGTAGCGCCCGGTTTTTTCGGGTAAACAGTCGTCAAGACGGAAAGAGATTTCCCGGCTGTTTGAAAGAAAACGCAAGACCATCGCCTTTCAGGCCGTGGTCTTTTTTGTTAATCTGGAAGCAATGTCTGTATGGAGAAATGTTCCGCATTGATGGATAAACAAAAAGGAGATTCCCATGTCCAACCAATCGCATTCCGTTCCCCATTTTCCGCCCATTCGAAAACTCTGGAAGCCAGCCGTTGCTGCCGGGGCAGGAGGTACGACTCTGGTCATCTGGTTCGAGGAGATCATTGCCTTTGCAGCAGATTTCATTGGCGTGATTCTCCTGACTATTATGGGGGGGCTGATCTGCCTGTTCGATAACATCATATTCAAGTCACGCATCCCCCGCCAGGACGATTTGCAGGATACATCCAAAGGAGTGAAAAAATAAACTTATGGAATCAAATAAAATCTGGCATACCCGGACAATCGAGCAAGCCTTTACCCATCTCAAGAGCCAGCCCAGTGGATTGGGTCAGGCGGAAGCTGCCGAGCGTACTTTGCAATACGGCGCAAACGAAATTCAGGCCGCGAAACGTATCTCTGCATGGGAGATTTTCTTTGATCAATTCAAGAATATCCTGATCCTGATCCTGCTTGGCGCGACCGCCATTTCCCTTTTTCTGGGACATGGCATCGAGTCTATTGCCATTGCCGTGATCGTATTGTTTGCGGTTCTGCTGGGTTTTATTCAGGAATATCGCGCCGAACGCGCGATTGAAGCGTTGAAGCAAATGGCAGCGCCCACCGCCTCAGTGCTGCGTGATGGGACGGAAGTCAAAATCCCGGCGCGTGAGTTGGTGCCGGGAGATGTGATTCTCCTGCATACCGGCGACCGTATGCCCGCCGATGCCCGTCTGCTTGAAGCAGTGAATCTCCAAATTGAAGAAGCCGCGTTGACCGGCGAATCGGTCGCCGTGGAAAAACATATTCAGCCGCTTCCCGTCAACGACCTGCCTGTTGGCGACCGCAAGAACATGGTCTACGCCGGAACCGCCGCCACCTACGGACGCGGCAAGGCATTGGTGGTCGCCACGGGAATGCAGACCGAGTTCGGCAAGATCGCCCAACTTCTGCAAACCGTCGAGACCAGCAAAACGCCGCTCCAGCACAATTTGGATAAGGTCGGTGCGGCGCTGGCGCGTGCGGCTTTTGTGGTGGTCGCCATCATCGTCGCGCTGGGATTATTCCGCGGACAGCCCTTCGTCGAGATGCTCATCTTCGGCATTGCGCTGGCGGTGGCAGTTGTGCCCGAAGCCCTGCCCGCCGTCGTCACGATTTCGCTGGCGATCGGCGTGCAAAAGATGGTCAAGCGCAACGCGCTCATCCGCCGCCTGCCCGCCGTGGAAACCCTCGGAAGTACATCGGTGATCTGTTCGGATAAGACCGGCACCCTCACAAAAGATGAAATGACCGTGCGGAAAATTTTCGCCGCCGGGCAGTTATTCAAAGTTTCGGGAGCGGGATACTCACCAGTCGGCGAGTTTTCACTTAGCGGGAGCGGATCAATCGCGCCGACAACTGGTCTGCAAAAACTATTAATCGCCGCCACGCTTGCATCTGACACACACCTGATCGGTGACGCTGGAAATGAATCGGGTAATGAATGGTCGATTAAGGGCGACCCAACCGAAGGGGCGTTGGTGGTCGCTGCGGCAAAAGCCGGGCTGCAGAAAGAGTCGCTCGATTCAGAATATCCACGGGTGCAGGAAATCCCATTCTCATCCGAAACAAAACGCATGACCACTTTGCATCAGACAAATGGAAGCCTGACGGCGTATGCCAAAGGCGCACCAGAGATGATTTTGGAAAGCTGCGACTGGCACCTGACCGCCGACGGCGTGAAACCGTTTGATGACGCAGGGCGACAACAAGCTCTGGCGATGGCACAGGATATGGCGGGCGAGGCGTTGCGCGTGCTTGCGATTTCTACGAAGGCAGACGCCACACTTGAAACAGCGCAGACCGGCATGACATTTTTAGGGCTGGCAGGCATGATCGATCCGCCGCGCCCCGAAGCCAAAAGCGCAATTGCGACTTGCGCGCAAGCTGGCATTCGGGCGGTGATGATCACCGGCGACCATCCTGTAACGGCGCAGGCGGTGGCGCGTGAACTGGGTCTGCTCAAAACGGGGCGGGTCGTTACCGGCGCAGAACTGGAAGCAATGAGCGACGAAGAATTCAAACGCGAGGTCGAGACAATCGAGGTCTACGCGCGCGTTTCCCCGGCGCATAAACTACGCGTGGTGACTGCCCTGCAAGCCAATGGTCATATCGTGGCAATGACCGGCGATGGTGTGAACGACGCGCCGTCGCTCAAAAAAGCCGATATTGGGATTGCGATGGGCATCACCGGCACCGACGTCACCAAGGAAGCCGCCGCGATGATGTTGACCGACGACAATTTTGCTTCGATTGTTGCGGCGGTGGAGGAAGGGCGCGGAGTGTTCGACAACATCAAGAAATATCTGATGTACCTGCTGTCTTCCAACATTGGTGAAATCGGGCTGATGGCTGGTTCGGCGTTGCTGGGTCTGCCCCTCCCGCTGACAGCGGTACAAATCCTGTATGTTAATCTGGCCACCGACGGTTTACCTGCACTGGCTCTCGCAGTTGACCCGGCTGAAAAGGATTTGATGAAGCGCAAGCCGCGTAATCCGCGTACGGGGATTTTCACCCGCCCAGTCGTTTCATTGATGGTGGCGGGCGGGGTATGGTCAACGATCATTAACCTGGGACTGTTCATCTGGGCGTCGAATTCCGGGCGCAGTCAAACCGAGGCGATGACAATGACTTTCGTCTCGCTGGTGCTGATCCAATTTTTCAAGGCGTACAACTTCCGCTCTGATCGGAACTCGGTATTTCAGAAACCCTTTGCCAATAAATGGCTGAATACGGCGATTATCTGGGAAATTGTTTTGCTTCTGCTCATCGTATATGTGCCCGCCCTGCATGAACCGTTCAATACGTTCAGCCTGCCGCTGGTGGACTGGTTGATCGTGTTCGGTCTTTCCCTGACAATTTCGCCCGTGCTGGAACTGGTCAAGTGGATGGAACGAAAGGGCTGGTTTGGAGCCATGGAATAAGGAGACTGCAAATGGCAACACAAAAGAAAAAACGCAAGCGTGATATCGAGAAGAACTATCCTGTTAAACAGTTCGTCAAAAAACTGCGGCGGCTCGCCGATTGTATCGAGCAGGGACAAAAGTTTCAAATCCAGGTGGCAGGTGAACGAATCTACATACCAGCCACAGCCATCATTAACATTGAACATGAGCGCAGCGACTCTTCAGAGGAGTTGGAACTTCAACTCAAGTGGACGCTCGATAAATAGATGAAAAGACCTCGGGGTTCTTCAAGAACTCCGAGGTCTGAATTGTTTTACCTTTGTTGATATTCTGAAATCTCGATCATGGGTGGGCGTTCGCCTTCAGCGATCTCTTCGATGTCGAGGAAGAAGCGATCCTGTTCATGGCGGATCATCTTCATGGTTTTGTTGATATTCTCCAGCATGCTTTGCCCATACTTGCCCTCGAGTTTTCGGATGACTGCCTGGATGATCGCGAAGGACATTTTTCCCAATGCTTCCAATGGCTGGTTGTGATGGATGCGTTCCTGCAGATCCACCTGGGCGATCGACCTTAATCCAAATTTTTCAAGCATATCTATTAATAAGCCGATCTCAACGCCATACCCTGAAAAGAATGGCATCTGTTCCAAAACTTTTCGACGGCCGCCATATTCGCCTGAAAGCGGCTGGATCATGCCTGAGAGTTCAGGGTAAAACAGATTGAGAAGCGGACGGGCGGTCAACTCGGTGACACGGCCGCCGCTGCCGGCCTGCATCTTGTTGCCGACCTTCAATGGGCGTCGGTAAAACCCTTTAACAAAATCAATTTCAGGCCGAAGCAGGAGCGGGCCGATCAATCCATAGATGAAGCGCGGATGAATGTTCACGATATCGGTGTCGATCCAGATAATGATATCTCCGCGCGTGCAGTACAGGCTTTTCCACAACGCCTCTCCTTTCCCTTTGCGCGCGCCATATTGTGACAATACCTCCTGATGGATGTAGACCGGCACATCGATTTTTTCCGCGATCTGGCGGGTGCGGTCGGTTGAATTCGAGTCGATCAAAACGATCTCGTCCAGCAGAGGAATACGTTTCATCAGGACATTCTTGATCGTTCTGATGACTTTTCCAACCGTTTGCTCTTCGTTTAGCGCGGGAAGCGCAAGGCTGATGGTAAGGTTTTGCTTTTCCTTCAACGAAAGCAAATATTTCAGGTCCGCGAATTCGTCGGCGTGAAATGTATTTTCCGCGAACCATTTGTCCACGAGTACCGAGATGGCGGTCTGGCCCGCCTCTTCACTGGCAGGATTGATCTCATAAGGTAATTTTGTTTTTACAACGATCACGCCATGCTGACTTTCTTGCATGATCTTTTCGGCTACAGGTCCAATGGATGGGACCTCGTCAACCGGGCGGGCGGATGCACCCATGATGAGCAGGTCATGTTTTTGGGCGGCTTCGAAGACTGCATTGATTGGATTATCTGTGACGACTTCCTCCCACTTAATTTCAGGCAGGCTTTTCAACACACGGTTGACCCCCTTGAAGGCAACATCCTGATCTCTTGTAATGTTATTCGGAAAAATGTGCAGTGACGAGATTTCTGCGCTGCTGGTATTACGAATGGATAATGCGATACGCAAGCTTAATTCAGCGTACGGGCCGCCGCGAATGGGCAGCAGGATGTCCCTGATGTTCGATCCAATATGTTGATTGACAATGGCGATATTGCAGGGTGCTTGAGAAAATATCTCGGCCACCGAGGTCTTCAAGGCTTCAAAATGACAGGGCCATTCAAGCAATAAAAGATCGATGTCTTCGCGCTTCACGATATTAACCAGTTCTTCCCATGGGTTATGTGAGACGGTGACCTGCGCCCATTTATCCCCCCGCTTTACCTTATAAAGTTTTTTGAGAGTTTGCCTCAACTTGCGCGCGTCAACTGCCGCCGTGCTGAGTGATAGATCATTGGCGACATAAATAAAACCGCTAAGAAGGACGTTTTCGTCACCAGCGATGGCGTGCGCGGCATGGATGGCGGATTTTTGCTCGCAGCCGTACACGACAGGCACAAGGACTTTTGCGATAAAAGCGTTTTTCGGAATGGGGAACATGGTTTCTCCTTTTATTCCTTGAGCAAGGGAGTGATCTTTTCTGCATGGATACGCTCCCAGGTGAATTGTTCGCGGACGGATTTGCGCAGGCCAAAGACTTTATTGTTCATAAAATGATCGGTGATTATTTTCGCCACAGCAGCCGGGTCTTCTTGCGGGGAGAAAAAGTTAACCAATACGCCGCCCAGTTTCTTTAAAGGAGGGATGTCTGAGCAAAAGACCGGGATGCCTGCAAAGCCTGCCTCTAAAATGGGAATGCCAAATCCTTCTTCAAAGCTGGGGAATAAAAGCGCATCCGCAAGTTTGTAAAAATCTGAAATGACCCGGTCGGGTATGAATTCAGTTGTCAATTCGGCGAGAAAATGCGCCGAATTTTTTAATCCAAATTCTTCGCGCAACGCACTTAATTTTTCGAAATACTGAAGGTTCGCAGGATTATGCGGGCCGAGCGGTCCTGTGATTATTATCTGCGCAGACGGAAGATCAATTCGCAATACCGCCAGGATCTGCAGTGCGAATTCAATATTTTTGCGCGATGTGATGCGAACAGGAAGCAGAAGTAAAGGACTCGCCAGCAGCAGATCGAGCTTTTTTATATACCCAAGAGTTTGTTCTTCCAGCTTGAGAAACTTTCCCATATCCACGCCGTTGGGGATGACACGGATGGCGGATTGATCGATCTTCATTAAATCGGAAAGCTCTTCCTGCCGCATTTCAGAAATAGTGACTTGAGTTGCCCCGACCCAGGCAGTTTTTAGCAAGTCCCACGGATACCCTTCATGCAATTCGAATTGATAGCGTGGCGTTGTCCATGCGAGATCGTGATGCCAAAGGATCAGACGCGGAAGTTTTCCGGCAATGTGTAATTGATAAAGCGCGGCCGTCAATGCGAGATTCTTATTCAACGAGCAGATATTGTGGACGATCAAAATATCCACGCCCGATACGGCGGCTTGTAATTGTTCGGCCAGTTCAGCGCGTAATACCTCGAATTCTTGTGTTACCTCGCCGCGATCCAATTCTTGCTTCATTTTCGCCACACGCACGTGGCGCGAATCCGCGAGGGGGATGGTAGTCAACGGGATCTGTGCGCTCATTGCCTCACCGCGCGCCGCGATCAATCGGACTGAGTGCCCGTCTGCTGACATCATGCGCGCGTGGTGGGCGATGACGCTTTCGACCCCCCCCACGATGGGCTGAACCGAGTAGTGAAGAATGGCTATGTTCATGATCAGACCTTCCAAAACTATTCCTTGTTCATTGTGCGATTTGCGGCTCTCAAGCAAAAGCGCCGTGCCATGTATAGGCGCGCACGTGGACTTTACAGGTGATCTTTTTAAGTTTGATGTTCAACGGGATTTTTTTTGCGTCTAGAGAATGCCTCAGCATTGATAAGCGACATTATTAATGTCATTTATATAAAAGCATGATTTTTATATCATGAAATTTATGGCTTAAGATTAATTCCCCAAAAGAAAATAAATCGGCATGTGCCGGGCATGCGGTTTTGACGCTTACATCTCAACGATGCAAGGCTGTTCCTCTTTCACGATCGCGCTTTCCCCATTAGAAAATGTGACCACAGTTTGCTCCGCGGCACGCACAACGGTCAGCCCTTTATATTTTATGGTGACAGGCCAGGGGAATAAATTCCTGCCCTCAAGTTTTACTTTTGTGGCTGAAAGAATCGCCACGCCCAGTGTTCGCATAAATAATCCAACAGGTGCAAAGCCATGCAGTGAGTTGCGTTCACCTATCCCCGCACCTGTTTCGGCATGATAGCGTTGATAAAAGGCGCGGTTCTGTTTTAAGTTTTGGATCACGGCATTCATCAAGTGTGCGGTCAGGCGGGTGGCTTCAGCACGGAATCCATACGCCAGCAGGCCTTCGCCGATCAATTGATTCCACGGGAAAGCCACGCCCATTGCAACCGAATCAGCTTCGGGGTCCGGCAGGAGCGGGAGCGAGGGCATTCCAAATGGACGGTCGAATCGATCTGCCATCAGCAAGTTGCGCCTGACCAGGGCGTGGGCCTGTTGTTTTTCTGGAACGCCTGCCCAAAGCGGCAGAGCCAGCGTGATATCTTCGCCAGTCGTATCGATTATTTTCACAACGATCTTGTCGTTTTTATCGAGGCCGCTAACGCTGATCCTGCCAACGCGCGTAAATAATTTCTGAGTCGTCGCAACCAGTCCGCCGCTGCGCCATTGGAATTGATGCCCTAAAATGATCTCGGTTTCACCCTTGGATTTTGTAAAGTATTCACTGATCTCCACTTCGGGGCGCTTCGCGGCTGGACTTTTGGTCTGAACCTCGATCAATAGGCGGACGCCATTTTCGAACTCAACTTTAGGGCGCATGTTTCCATCCCCTTTTTTCGAGGCGATAACACTGCCCGTGGAACCCAACCCCGAGTCACGGTCGCGATAGGAATAAAAACTTTGTTCCGCGTTCCAGCCTGCCACCAATGAGATTTTGATCCGTTCAGCCTGTGACTGCACAAGCATGGTTTCTTCTTCGTGCCTGCCTATTATTCTTGCGATCTTGACAATGGACTTCGCTTCATGGACCAGCAGGGCTTCCAGAGACGGGCTGTGTACCAGCGAAATATCCAACCCCTGCGACCAAGGGGCCCACGCATCGAAAACAGGGTTATCATCAAAACCTGTTTGCAGGATGTGGTCCCATTCCGGCACACCGTCGCGGTTGCGGTCATGTTCGGGCGAGAACCAGGCCCAGAAGAATTTAATTAATTGGGGATATACCTCGGCGAGGAAGGCATCGTCTTGTGTGTCCTGATAATATTTCCATGCCAGGGAAGCGAGCAAAGGCGCAGCGATCAATTTTCCGCGCTGCGCGGCGAGGCCGGGTTTACTGTCCACTTCGCCGCTTTCGTTTTGTGTGGCAAGAAAATTCAGGATGAGCTTTTTTGTTACTTGCGGCGCGCCGTGTAAAATGCTGGAGATGTAATAGGCATCCAATGGAGTTTGCCCATTCCAGGAGGGGGCGTAATCGGTGCCATCCCCTTTACGTGAAAAGCCGTTGTCCGTGTGACGCGCGTTTACAAAAGACGGGTTGGGCAAATGATCATTGCCGCTGAAGAATAATCCATGTGCGGCTTTCTGGCTAAACGCCAGCGCTGCGTCCCAGTCCGGGTCGCCGGTGCGGATGTCCAGGGTCTGCGCGGCATCCAGCATTTCGATGCGGGCGCGTTCCGCTTCCCAGGGACGCGCCGCGCTGCGACGCGCAAGTTCAAAGGATGTGGGCACGGTATCCAGTGCGGCCTCGGCAAAAGTGATCTGTCTTGTTGCGCCGGGTCCAAGTTCCAATTCCAGCAGGAGGGAGGAATGCGGCCCAGGACCATGTTTTGGTCCGCCGGTCATAAAAATGACAGGCGCGATTCCGCTGGTTTGTCCCGCCAGAATATTAACTAATTGTTGTTGGGTGGGGATGATGGATTGACCATCTAAAGGAGCAAGCGCGGCGCATACTTCCAGATGGATCTGGCGAATGGCGTTGCTTTTGTTGGTGAGAATGACGCGTCCGGCCACCGCATGGGATTCAGGAACCCAGAATTCTGTCGTGACGTTTAGGTTCTCGATGGGAACAAAATCGAGTGTTAGGAAGTTAGGATAGGAACGGCGCAGGGACGGTTTGGTGATAAAGGTGTTAGGGTCTACAACGGAGTTGTTATTTTCTGTGAAGCGCAAATATAGGCGCATGGAGCGTGCGCGTAGCCCAAATGTGGTGTTGAGGGATACTGCGGAACGCTCAACATCTGTCCCGCCTAGTTCCACTTCCCAAATATGATCATTGATGTAGTCTGGTTTACACAGACGGGCGTCCGCCGCCAGAGAAAGATATAGCGGGTCGCCGAGGCTTAAGGACCAATCACGCATGGCACATATTGTACGGGCGAAACGGCGGCAGGTCAAACGGGTATAATTTGAGTATATAGTGGCTAAGTCGCTAGTCGGTTAGCCGACTGGTCGATTGCAAGGACTACAAGACTAACGACTACCGCACGAGGAGAGTAACATGGCTGGACTTTACTTTGAGGAATTCACGATCGGGCAAATGGTAAAAACCGCCGGGCGTACCATTAGCGAAGATGCGATCTTTTCATTCGCCGGGTTGACCGGTGACTACAATCAGATCCATACAGATGCGGCGTTTGCCAGCAAGACCCAGTTCGGTCAGCGCATCGCGCACGGACTGCTGGGTATGTCCATTTCCGTCGGGCTGATCATGCAAACCGGTCTGCTCGAAGGAACCGTGCTTGCCTTCCGCGAGATTAATGAATGGAAATTTGTAAAACCGTTTCTGATAGGAGACACGGTACATGCGCTCCTATCCATTGTTGAAATGAAGGCTTTACCGCGTATCGGCGGCGGTTCTTTGATCGCAGCGGTGGAGGCCCGTAATCAAAATGATGAAGTCTGCCAGCGTGGAACGTTGAATTTACTACTGTTGAGCAAACCCAAATAAAATTTTTATCATGGATTGCGCTGATTTTTAAAGTTTGCACAATCCGCGTCAGTGTGCCCGAACGGGTGAATCTGTGGATGTAATTAAACATGAGCAACGAAGAGAATGACCGAATACGCCGAATTATAAAATCTGAAGAAGAGACGCAGGGCGTTTATAACCCCACGCCTCCCGCTTTTTCACGCCCTGCTCTCGATAAGGATAATATGCCCTTGCCGCGCCGCGTGGATGAGATCGACGTGGAAGGTACGCGCGTTACGCGGGCCGCGTATGAGCCGACCTCAAGGCAGGTTCCACCACAACTTCCCAAATACCTCCCGCCAACTGAGCCGAATACCACACCCAGAATCCCATTCTATCGACGGCGCGGGACCATGGGGTGTTTCCTGCGTGGGATGATCGCTTCGGTTTTTGCTTTGCTTGTGATCGGTCTGTTGATGGGGTCGTATTTTGTTTATAGATACTATTTGATCGCGAGCACTCTTCCCGATGTAGGTACCTTGCGTGACCGCGCCTCGCAATTTCAGACCACGCGTATTTTAGACCGCAATGGCCAGTTATTGTATGAATTGCTTGACCCCACAGCGGGCCGTCGCAACTATATTCCTCTGGAAAAAATTTCACCCAATCTGATCGCTGCCACCATTGCTACTGAAGATAAGGAATTCTATACAAATCCGGGCTTTGACCCGATTGCCATTGTCCGCGCCTTGTGGCAGAACTACGTCACAAGCGGCCAGGGCGGCGGCGCATCCACCATTACCCAGCAATTGGCGCGCGCGCTTTTGCTCTCGCCTGAAGAACGCAGCCAGCGCACAGTGAACCGCAAAGCCCGCGAGATCATCCTCTCTGCTGAAATTACACGCCGCTATGCCAAGGACGAGATCCTGGAACTTTATCTCAACGAGATCTATTATGGCAACCTGGCTTATGGCGTGGAAGCTGCCGCGGAAACCTACTTCGGCAAATCGGCAAAAGAGTTGACACTTGGCGAGGCCGCCTTTCTGGCGGGGCTGCCGCAATCACCGGCTGTGTATGATATTTACACCAACCCGGATGGAACCCTGATCCGCCAGCAGCAGGTATTGGTGCTGATGTTCGACCTGAGCAATACACAAAACTGCATTGCTGTCAGCAACAGCGACACGCCTGTTTGTGTTGATCCCACTGTGGCTACGCAAGCCGCGAATGAAATGAAGGCTTATTCATACCGCCCGCCGTCATTTGATTCGAAATATCCACACTGGGTTAATTTTGTACGGTCCCAGCTTGAAGAAAAGTATGATGCGCAAACGATCTATCGCTCCGGATTTGTGGTTTACACCACACTCGATTCCGTGATGCAGGATAAAGCCCAGCAACTTGTCACTGATCAAGTCGCCGCAATGGTGGACAGCAACGCGCATAACGGCGCGCTGGTCGCCATTCGCCCATCCACTGGCGAAATTCTTGCAATGGTGGGTTCCCCTGATTTTAACAACGCGGATATCGCCGGCCAGGTGAATATGGCTACGAGCCCTACGCGCCAGCCGGGGTCATCCATGAAGCCATTCACATATATTGCGGCTTTTGAAAAGGGATGGACCCCGTCCACACTGATCTGGGACGTGCCAACCCAATTCCCTGATGGTGCCAACCCGCCTTATGAACCGAGAAATTATGATGGCACATTCCACGGCCCGTTGACCGTGAGAACCGCGCTTGCCAACTCATTTAACATTCCCGCTGTGAAAGCGCTTGAATTCATTGGTATATACGATGACCCGAACACGCCTGAGAAGGAAGGCATGATCGGCATGGCTGAAAAGCTCGGCATTACATCACTGACACGAAATGATTACGGTCTTTCCCTTACGCTGGGCGGCGGTGACGTCAGCTTGATCGATATGACTTCTGCTTATTCAGTCTTTGCAAACGGCGGTCAACGTATGCCGCCCGTTGCCATTCTCAGGATCACGGATTTTGCCGGCAATATCATTGATGAATATGCCCCGAAAGCTGGTGAACAGGTCATCCGCGCTGAACACGCTTATCTCATTTCTTCGATCCTCTCTGATAATGAGGCGCGTGCTTTTACTTTTGGACGACACTCCGCTTTGAATTTATCTTTCCCTGTTGCGGCAAAGACAGGTACCACCAACGACATCCGCGATAACTGGACAATGGGCTACAACCCGGACCTGGTTACTGGTGTATGGGTCGGCAATGCAGATTACACCCCCATGACCAATTCATCGGGCTTAAGCGGTGCGGCACCTATTTGGGGCCAATTCATGGAATTCGCGGTTCCTTATCTTACCAATGGCGCACCGACTCCGTTTAATCGGCCGGCCGGAATTATGGATAGGATCGTATGCAGAATCTCGGGTACTGAACCTTCCAACGCGTGCGACTCGCAATATACAGAGATTTATGCCAGCGACCAGCCTCCACTGCCTGCAGGTAAGGATCTTGTACGCCGTGTAAAAATTGACAAGTGGACCGGTCTCGAAGCATCCGATGCCTGTAAAGGTCCCAGCTCAGAAGAGCTGGTAATGAATGTGACCGACAAATGGGGGCGTGACTGGCTGGGAACTGGCGATGGTCAGTTTTGGCTTGAAGATAATGGTCTGTCGCGCAATCCGATCTACGCCCCGGACCGCGAATGCAGCGCCAATGATCCGCAGCCGATTGTCGAGATCAATCTGACAGATGCTCAAGTCATTACATCCACGATCTTGGAGATCAAGGGATCTGCTGCGGCAGATAGCGGATTCAAGAAATGGATTTTAGAATACGGCCTAGGGGGGGAACCCGGCTCATGGTCTGTTTTGAGCGAGAGCGATAATCCTGTAAAGGATGGAACGCTTTTTACATGGGATCTAACCGCCATTCCAAATGGGATCGTTACCTTGCGCTTAACTCTGGTTGGAGACAAAGCCGAGGTGGATAAGCGTGTCACATTAAACCTTAGCCTGCCTACCGCCACTCCGCCCCCGTCTACGCCGACAGAGACACCATCCCCAACGCCCACTCCTACACAGATTCCCACCTTGGAGATTATCGTGCCGTCTGAAACTCCCACTGAAACGTCAACGGTGACACCCTGATCATTAAGGCGCTTAACTGTCCCAACTGCGGAGCGGCTTTGCCTGCCCATGTAGCCAGCACCGATCTCGCTTCGTGTGAGTTTTGCGGTACGACCTTTCGCATTTCAAAGACGCTAACGCCCGAACCTGACATGGGTGACCTGCTCCTTGGCGCTGATTTCAGCAAAGAGATCATACCTGGTTGGGAAACACTTAATCCGGAAAAACTAACATTCCACAAAAGTTCACCCCCGGAATTGCGGGGTACATTTGACCCGCATACGAATTCATATTATCTATTGAAAAGTTCCGGGCTATGGGATGATTTTGATGTCGGTGTGAACATCAAGTTCACCGACGGCGATAAGGAGTGGATTCGCGGCGGGTTGTACACCCGATTTTCTTCTGAGGGCGGATATGGATTCCTCGTTTCCGCGCAAGCCTCCTATACTTTCGGAACCTTTGCCAAAGATAATTCGGGAGAGTTGGTCTTTCATAAAATAATGGCATGGACATATCACACAGCCTTGAGACCTGGATTTAATGAGATCAACCGCCTGCGTGTCATGTGTAATGCTGGTAATTTTCGTATCTTTTTAAATGGAGTAATGGCCACCTCATTCAAGGATGAAAAGTTCACAATGGGTAAGTTGTATCTTGTGGCGGAGCCAAGCGAAAAATCGAAGATCACGATTGCTTTTTCTGATCTGCAGTTGCGGGAAGTTCCCAAGTAGACCAAATCCGCCGATAACCCAGCCAAAACCGCCAATCCACCTTAAAATCTATGACTCTTCACTATTAACAACCCTTGACGCGCATTCCGCGTGTGCGTATAATCACCAAATTGGATATCAAAATCGATCAACAAAAGCAAGCGCTTCAGAAAAAATTCTCGAAGCGCTTGCCTTTGTTTGTCTCTGCATTAATTCAGAGAAAAAATCGAATACTATTTTTTTAGGAGAGTACCAGTGGAAACTAAGGGACTGACCGCACTCCGTATCAGCTTAGCCTCGCCGCAGACCATTTTGTCCTGGTCGTATGGTGAAGTTCTTAAACCCGAGACCATCAACTATCGACGCTTACGTCCAGAGAAAGACGGTCTATTTTGTGAAGCCATCTTTGGACCCACACGCGACTGGCAATGTTACTGCGGCAAATATAAGAACCCGCGCTACAAAGGCATCACCTGCGATAAGTGCGGTGTGGAAGTCACGCGTTCTGCCGTGCGCCGCGAGCGCATGGGACACATCACCCTGGCCACCCCGGTTGCGCATATTTGGTATACGCGCCGCATCCCATCACAAATGGGCATGTTGCTTGATGTCTCACGCCGCAATCTGGATCGTGTATTGTACTTCGCACAATACATTGTCACGTATGTGGACGAGGATGCTCGCAAGAAAGCTTTGCAACGTTTGGAAGATGAAATTTCCGTGTCCGAGCGCGAACAGGCCGCAGGCGTCAATGCCAAGATCGCCGAGATCAAGCAAAAGCGCGACCACGAGATCTCCGATCTCAAACAAAAGCAGGCTTCACTTCAACAAAGCTATGATGAACAAATTGCTGAGCAGATGGAGCCCATCACCAAGGAAGGCCAGAGACTTGAGAAGCAACTTCAAGATCAAATGGGTGAAGCCGCCGGGAAAACCATCTTCTTTGAGTTGACCGGTGAAAAGATCCTTGATGCCGGCGAAAAAGTCAACAGCAAGCACATTGCCCTCGTTCAAAAGAGCGTTACCAGAAAATTGGAAACACTTGAGAGCGAATCAAATACCAAGAAGATACATGAACTGGAAGCCATAAAGACCCAGGCGGCCGCCATCAAAGCAGCGGCTGACCAGGAAATGGAAGCCTTGCGCGGTGAATTGGAAAATGAAACCACCGCCTCCTCCAATAACTCCTCACGCCTGCGTGACGAGCTCTTGGAACTGCGTCCTTTTACATTCTTAAGCGAAATTCGCTATCGCGAACTCAAACAGCGTTGGGGGCAGGTATTCCGCGCTGATATGGGCGCCGAAGCTTTCTTTGACATTCTCGAACGTCTCGACCTCGATAAACTTTCTGAAGAACTCTGGCATGAAGTTCGCAGCACCAAGAGCAAGCAGAAGCGCAAGAAATCCACGACCCGTTTGAAGGTGGTGGAAGCCTTCCGCCGTTCCGGCAACAGCCCGGCTTGGATGATCCTGACAGTTCTTCCGGTCATTCCTCCGGACCTGCGTCCGATGGTGCAGTTGGATGGAGGCCGTTTTGCGACATCCGATCTTAACGATCTTTATCGCCGTGTGATCAACCGCAATAATCGTTTGAAGAGATTGCTCGAACTCGGCGCGCCGGATGTCATCATCCGCAATGAGAAACGCATGTTACAGGAGGCTGTTGACAGCCTTATCGACAACAGTCAGCGCGGCAAAGCGCTTTCCCGCCGCGGACGACGCGAACTCAAATCCTTGAGCGACATGCTCAAAGGCAAGAAGGGACGCTTCCGCCGCAACCTGCTCGGTAAGCGCGTGGATTACTCAGGTCGTTCCGTGATCGTGGTTGGTCCTCAACTCAAGTTGAATCAATGCGGTCTTCCCAAGAGCATGGCTCTGGAACTATATCGTCCGTTCGTGATCGCAAGACTCGTTCAGAATAATTACGCCGCGAATGTCAAAGGTGCGCGCCGCCTGATCGAACGCAACAGACCCGAGGTCTGGGAAGCGCTCGAAAGTGTGATCGGCGATCGCCCGGTCATGTTGAACCGCGCGCCCACATTGCACCGGCTTGGCATTCAAGCTTTTGAGCCGATCCTGATCGAAGGCTCTGCCATTCAATTACATCCGCTTGTGACCACCGCTTTCAATGCGGATTTCGACGGCGACCAGATGGCTGTTCATGTTCCGCTATCTGCAAAGGCAGTTGCCGAAGCGCGTGACCTGATGCTGGCTTCAAAGAACCTGCTCAAGCCCGCGGACGGCGAACCGATCATCTCGCCTTCCAAGGATATGGTTCTCGGAGTGTATTACCTGACCATGGAGAAGAAGGCTGTCCATAAAGGTGACGGCCGCGCCTTCGCCGATATGGATGAGGTGGAACTCGCCTACGCACTCGGACAAGTCGAAGTTCATTCCGAGATCAAATTCCGCGCGAAGACCTGGTACGACGACAAGGGTGATCGCCTGCCCGAAGCCGAGTACCGCATCCTGAATACGACCGTTGGCCGTGTCCTGTTCAACCGCGTGCTGCCTGAGCAGGTACAGTTCGTCAATGAAAAACTTGACAAAGGCGGAGTCAAAGACCTGATCGCTGAAGTCTATGAATTATGCGGACAGGTCATCACGACCGATGTGGCGGATGCCATTAAACATATTGGCTTTACATTTGCCACCATCTCCGGCACCACGCTTGCGGTTGCGGATATTTCCATCCCGCCGGAACGTAAGGGCATCATTGAAGATGCGCTCAAGCAGGTTGAAGTGGTTCTGCGCGACTTCCGCCGCGGTCTGTTGACCGAGCAGGAAAAGAACGAACGCGAGATCCAGATCTGGCAGGAGACCACCGAGAAGGTGGGTATCGCCGTCAGAAAGCACATGGATCCGGATGGCAACCTTTCGACCATGGCGACCTCCGGCGCGACAAAAGGTGGTTTCTCGACCATCTCACAGTTGGCGGGTATGCGCGGCCTGATGGCAGATCCTTCCGGACGCATCATCCCGATGCCGATCCGCTCCAACTTCCGCGAAGGGCTGACAGCGCAGGAATACTTCATTTCGACGCATGGCGCGCGCAAGGGTCTCGCGGATACAGCTCTCCGTACGGCGGATGCGGGTTATCTCACCCGTCGTCTCGTCGACATTGCCCAGGATATCATCATCAATGAACATGATTGCGGAACGCACGAAGGATTATGGATTCGCAAGGTGGATGATGTTGCCGGTCAACCCATTAGCAACCGTCTTTACAGCCGGCTGGCTGTTGAACGCGTACTTGACCCCAATACCGGTGAAGTACTGGCTGAATACAATGATGTGATCACACATGACCTGGCGCGCAAGATCGCCAACGCAGGTGTGACTGAAATGAAAGTCCGTTCGCCGATGACCTGTGAATTAACACACGGCATCTGCGCCAAATGCTACGGCATTGACCTGGGTCGCGGTGAGATCGTTGAACTCGGTGCGGCGGTTGGTATTGTGGCTGCCCAATCCATCGGTGAGCCCGGTACTCAGTTGACCCTGCGCACGTTCCACACCGGTGGTGTGGCTTCTCAGGGCGCTGCGGACATCACAACAGGTTTGCCGCGCGTGGAAGAACTTTTCGAAGCCCGCAAGATGCCGAAGGGTGAAGCGGTCGTCGCAGAGATCAGCGGCGTGGTTCGCATTATGCAGTCCGAGAAATATGCGGATATGCGCGAAGTTCATATTGAACACGCGGAAATGATCCATGATGAATACGCTCTTCCTGAAGATTGGAAGTTCGTTGCAAAAGATGAAGACGAAGTGCAGGCTGGCGACATCCTTGCTTCAAAAGAAAAGGCCACCATCACCGCCCAACACGCTGGACGTGTTGCTGTCGAAAAGAAAGACCGCAAGATCATTGTCTCCTACGAACAGCGCGAAGAATCCATCGTAGACATCCCCACCACCTCACGCCTGCTCGTCAAGGATGGTGCGCATGTGGAACCTGGTCAGCCTTTGACGGAAGGTTCGCTCAACCCGCATCGCATCCTGAAGATCCAGGGACGCAACGCATGCCAGATGTATCTCATGACCGAGGTTCAAAAGGTCTATCGTTCACAAGGTCAGAATATTCACGACAAGCATTTTGAGGTCATCATCCGCAAGATGCTGAGCAAGGTCCAGGTCACTCGCCCCGGCGATACCAAGTATCTGCCCGGCGATGCGGTTGACCGTCTTGAGATTCGCAAGACCAACGAAGCGTTGCTTGCAGATGGAAAGATCGCGGCGCGCTTCCAGGAAGTTCTGCTCGGCGTCACAAAGGCCTCGCTCAGCACCGACTCGTTCCTCTCGGCTTCCTCTTTCCAGCACACGATCAAGGTGCTGGCGAGCGCAGCCATCGGTTCCACGACCGACCCGCTCTTCGGTTTGAAGGAGAACGTGATCATCGGCAAGCTCATCCCGGCCGGCACGGGCTTCATCCACGGGCGCTTTGCGGACACGGAAACAGTCCACAACGCCACGCAGTGGTCGAACCTCCCAGACATGGGCAGTATCGGCGACTAACACACGAAAAAATAAAAGCGGCTTCACGGCCGCTTTTATTTTGGATCTTTTATGGTGAAATCAATAAATAAAAAACCGGTTGGATCAATCACCCGCGGAAAGACCGCTTCGAACAGGCTGCGGCGGGTCGATAACTTTATCCTGCTCTACGAGCCGTCGCTTCTGACGCGGACCGATGGGCTGTTCCAGCATTCCTTATTCGTTGATCTTGGCTATGGCTTTGATGCGCGCACCACCCTCGAAAGCGCTGAACGGTTCAGGCGTGTAAATTCAAACCTGCCCATCCTCGGCGTTGAGATTGACAAGGAACGTGTTGATGCAGCAATCCCTTTTGCGGACGAGATCACACACTTTCGGCTGGGTGGATTCAACCTGCCTTTGCAACCGGCTGAATCGGTCAGGTTGATTCGCGCCTTTAACGTTCTCCGTCAGTATGAAGAAAAGGATTTCAATCCCGCTTACGCACGGCTTGCTCAATATGTCTTGCCCGGCGGAATAATGATCGAAGGCACATCGAATCCATTTGGAAGCGTTTGGGTTGCGAATGTTGCGCGGAAAATGGAAAGCGGATCGTGGAAAATGGAAGCGTTGATCTTCAGCACCAACTTCCGTTTGGGATTCGACATTACTGATTTTCAAGCCGTGCTGCCGAAGAATTATATACACCATGTCGTGCAGGGTGAATTAATTTATGATTTCATCGAAGCATGGAAACGCTCCGCGGCAGAGACATCCCCGGCAAGGGCGTTTGGATTAAAACAATGGTTCGCCGCATCGGCACAAAGTCTTGTGTTAAAGGGCTATACCATCAACCTGCAAAAAAGATTTATCAATAAAGGCTGGCTGATCTGGCAGCTGGATTAGACTGGTTCCTTCTTCCTGCGAATTATGAAGATCGGCAGAAGCATTAAAGGGATCGTGATCAGGATGCCGATCAAACCGCCGATGCCGAACATGCCGCCAATCGATGCCAGTGCAAATTGCTCATTACGAATGATCTTCGTACTGCCGTCCGCGAAATAGCAGGTGATCTCCACAGTATGTCCGCGTGTGCCATTGGGGTCGCTCGTGGTCGGTGTGGATGCGCCTTCCTGTGTGGATGATGATTCGGCGCCCGGACAGAACACCGCCAGAGCGATCGTGTCATTCAAGTCGGGGATTGCAAACAATGACGGTCCAAGTATAAACGTGGCCGAAAAAATTATGCCGCATGAGATGATCCCAAGCACAACCCATGCGATCACACGCGCGATCCAAACTTCTTTTGCTGAATTCAGTTTCATAGGGACCTCTAAATTTCGGGAAAATTTTACTTATTCACCATGTGTTGTGCAATCACCTGAATGGTTGAGAAACTGCTTCGCACTTGACGCCTTTTCCCTTTCCCCGTAAGATAAGCCCCGCAATAGAACATACATTCACTGCGAAGAAAACAACTAGCACGAAGGTTTGGTTTTCCTTTGTGTGCCTTGGTGCCTTCGTGGTTAAATTTTCGGAGTAACTATGGAACTTGGTATCGTTAGAAAAATAGATATTGACACTGAAATGCAGCAGTCGTATCTTGATTATGCGATGAGCGTCATCGTGGCGCGCGCGCTGCCTGATGCACGCGACGGACTCAAGCCTGTGCAGAGACGTATCCTTTACGCGATGTATGACATGGGCATCCGCGCGGATACGGCGTACAAGAAATCTGCGCGTATCGTCGGCGAAGTGCTCGGTAAATACCATCCGCATGGTGATTCGGCGGTGTACGAAGCAATGGCGCGCATGGCGCAGGATTTCTCCCTGCGGACTTTGCTCGTAGATGGTCAGGGTAACTTTGGATCAGTGGATGGCGATCCGCCCGCTGCGATGCGTTATACCGAGGCAAGACTCACCTCCGCCGCGCTGGATATTCTTTTTGATCTGAATAAAGAAACAGTTGACTTTGTCCCGAACTTCGACGACACTCTCGAAGAACCGGGCGTTCTGCCCGCAGCGCTTCCAAACTTGTTGGTAAACGGTGCAACAGGTATCGCTGTGGGTATGGCGACGTCTATCCCGCCGCATAACCTTGGTGAGATCGTTGACGCGCTTGTATATATGATCGAGAAGTGGGAAAAGCTTGATGATATTGACGTTGAGCAGTTGATGGAGTTCGTGCAGGGACCTGATTTCCCCACGGGCGGCATCATCATTCAGGAAAAAGGCGAAGATGATATTGAGTCTGCCTATGGTTCTGGGCGTGGACGGGTCACGGTGCAGGCCAAGGCGCACATCGAGGAAATGGAACGCGGCAAAAGCCGAATCATTGTTACAGAATTACCGTACCAGGTCAACAAGTCCAGTTTGATCGAGCGCATTGCCGAGCTGGCGCGCGACGGTCATCTCGAGGGACTGTCCGATCTGCGCGATGAATCTGACCGCCAGGGGATGCGCATCGTCCTCGAAATGACGAAGAACGTTGAACCTGAAAATATTTTGCGAGAGCTATACAAACGCACACCCATGCAAACCACCTTCGGCATTAATCTGCTGGCGCTGGTGGATGGCGAGCCGCGCACTCTAACTTTGAAGCAGGCGCTGCGCGTTTATGTTGAACATCGTTTGACGATTATCAAACGCCGCGCTGAGTTTGATCTGGATAAAGCCAAAGCGCGCGCGCATATCCTCGAAGGATATTTGATCGCATTAAAGAATTTGGATGAGATCATCAACATCATTCGTTCTGCGCCAGACGTGGATACTGCCCGCCAAAAACTGATGAAGCGATTCAAGCTGACAGAGTTACAGACCAACGCCATCCTCGACATGCAGCTGCGCCGCCTGGCCGCACTCGAACGCAAGAAGATCGAAACCGAATATAAAGAAGTTGCCGGGATCATTAAAGAGTTAATGAATTTGTTGAAATCTCCAAAGTTGATGCGCGGCGTTGTTTCAGATGAATTACTGCGTGTGAAGGCCGCCTACAGCGACCGCCGCCGCACGCAGATTGTTAACCTTAAAAAGAGTGGAAAGGGTGTGAAATCTCTGGTCGCCACGGACCTGATTACCGAACAAACCGTATGGATCGGTGTGACCGCGGATGGCATCATGGCCCGCACGCATGACGACAAAGCGCCGCGTCCATCTGGGAATGAAGCGCCGCATTTCCTTGTGAGGGCCTCATCCACAGATACACTTTATCTGGCTGCTGAAAATGGCAAGGCTGCCGCGATCGCATTGCATACCCTGCCTGAGATCGGCTCGAACGGGCACTTGTCCGACGGCATCCCATACTTCAAGGCCTCGCCGCTAACCCAGGACGATAAGCTCGCTGCGATATTCTCCATGCCCGCCAAACGCTCTGAATTCGCGCCGGAGACCTGTGTCATCACGGTCTCACGCTTTGGCATGGTCAAGAAGAGTCTGGTCTCTGAACTGCCCGGCCCTTCCGCGCAGACTTTTATCCTGGCTAGAGTTAACGAAGGCGACAGGCTGGGCTGGGTTGGATTAACTGACGGGGCGAAAAAAGATATCTTGCTGGTCACATCTCAAGGCATGGCGATCCGCTTCAAGGAAGATGATGTGCGCCCGATGGGCCTCGTCGCCGCGGGTGTGAACGGAATCAAATTGGATGATGGCGTCGAATTGGCCGGCGCGGAAATCCTGCCCACCGAAGGTGAAGTCTTCCTGATGACATCCGATGGCAAAGCCAAGCGCGTCAGCGAAAAGGAATTCCCAACGCAGGGACGCTATGGCAAGGGCGTGGTTGCCTGGCAATTGCCGAAGAAGGTTACGATTGCGGGCGTTGCTTCGGGAAAACCGAATCACATCGCAACCATCCATACCAGCAAAGGCGCACCCAAGTCCGCGAGACTGGACGCGGCAGGAATCCGTAAACGCGCCGCCACAAAAGGCGATGCGCTTGTGGAAGTGAAACCGGGTGAAGCTGTTACATCCGTGGTCGTGGCTTGGACAGTGGAAAGGTTTGTAAAGACGATCAAGGAAGAGAAAAAGGAAGAAAAAAATAAGAAGGCTGCGAAAGCTGCGAAGCCTTCGGCAAAAAAGGCTTCGAAACCAATTAGGAAGAAAAAAAAGTAAGCAAAAAATACACTCTCTTTTTGACTGAACCCATAAAGCGAGACAAAAAGAAAGCCCCTGCTGGACAACTGACAGACACCTAATTTCAAAAGGTGTCTGTCTTGTTTTCAATTGTATCCGTTCATAGTTATAAAAGTAAATGTATTCATCAATGAGTTGCTGTGACCTTTAAAGGTGGTTTGTTTGAATTGTGCAAATATTCCTCTTTGAGGTGCCCAAAGAAATTCCGGAGCATTATCCCAACAGTTTCCGGCGTGACATGGAAGGCGTGATGTTATACTGCCAACAAGGACATGATATGCCTGTGAAGTGTATTGCGTCCCTGGTCACTGTGGAGGGTCAGTCCGTCAGTGACCTTTCCTTTGTTTGCGTTTCAGTGTCTGTGTCACCAGAGCGATCGAATTGGTTTGGTCAAAGACATGCCACAATGAAGCCGTCGTAGAGATCCTTGATGGTGGACAGATAAGCCCAGCCCTGCAAGGCGGATGTAGGTGACATCCGTAACCCACTTTGGTTAGGCTTTGCGCTGCAAAGTCCCGATTGAGTACATTGGGATAGCGGTGGTACGTGCCGATTTCTTCCAACTTTTGTACATTTTTGGCTTTCTGGCTGCGAACGAATACCTAACTTGCGCATCAGCCTCAAAACAGCCTTGTGATTGATGCTAATCCCCAGTTTTCGTTGGAGGTCGATCGTGACCCGTCGATACCCGTAGCTTTTGTGGGACGCTTCATAGGCCGCCTGGATCTTATCCATGCGTTCCTGATCCGGGTCTGTCTCTCCCAGTTTCCCTTCCCATGCATAATAAGCTGCTCGCGAAACACCGAAGAATTTACACATCGCCTTCACTTCGTATTCTCCTTTGTGGTGGTAGATCGCCCGATATTGCTGGCGAGCCGCACTTTCCGCAATTCGGTATGGAATTTTTTTAGGAGGGCATTTTCCATTCGCAGCCGTTCCACTTCCCGCTCTTCCCTCTCTGTTCTCATGGGTCGTCCAATCGGCTTATGGAATGACAGTTCTCCCTCTCTCCGATACATCCGTACCCAGGCTTTGATCCTGTCTGGTTTACGTACTTCCAGCCTAGCCGCCACAACCGCATACGTCAGATGCTCTTCCTCCACCAGACGTACCGCCTCCTGCTTAATTTCCACCTTGTAGTGCATCATTCCTTTTCTTCCTGACATAAAAGCACCTCCTGTGCTATCTTCTCACAGGAGGGCTTTCTTTTCGTGTCCACTTTTCGGGGGGCAGTTCACTTTTGGGGGTGTATTTTTTTCCCCAATATCATCAGCGATACTCTGTATAATTGAGGTTGGAAAGGTACGCTTGAGTCAGTATGTCAAATTGAACAATCCGCCTAAAAGGAAACAAACATGTCAAAAAATGAAATGTCCCGCTATAAGATACGCCAGAACCTGATCTCGATCGGGGATGATTTTTGGATCGAGAATGAAGCCGGTCAAAAGGTATTTAAAGTGGACGGCAAGGTATTGCGCATCCGCAAGACCCTGGTCTTTGAAGATATGAACGGCGATACACTATGTCAGATCAAGGAACGCCTGCTGACCATCAAGGATACGATGGTTGTCGAGGACGCGAACGGCAAGGATCTGGCAGTGATCAAGAAGGCGCTTATCGCTCCGCTGCGCGACAAATGGGATGTGAAGGTTAAGAATGGCCCGGATCTGGTTGTGCAGGGCAATATCCTTGACCATGAATATTCGATCAAGCAGGGCTGGAGCAAGGTCGCCGAGATCTCGAAGAAATGGTTCCGCCTGACAGATACGTATGGCGTTGAGGTCGATCCCGGGCAGAATGATATCCTCATCCTCGCTGTGGCGGTTGCCATTGATATGATGGCGCATAATGATGATAAAAAAGACAAGAAAGATAAGAGAGACAAAGATAAGAAGGGAAATAAATAATTGCGATGTCCTGAATAAAAAACGCCGGGCTCAGTCTAGTCTAAGCATCGGCGTTTTTTTTATTGCAATACCTATCCTTGTGAAATATTTCCCACCAATCCCAACTCCGGCGCGATCTTGCGCATGGCGGTGATGACATTGCCGACATGCTCCCAGATGTCAACGCCGAGATCTTTTGCGGCATTTTCCATTTCAATACGGTCTGTGCCGGCGGCGAAGGCTTTGTCCTTCCACTTCTTTTTGACAGAGGAGGCTTCCAGGTCATATAACGAGCGTGAGGGACGTACCAGCGCAACGGCGGTCACCAGTCCAGTCACCTCATCACACGCGGACAGCGCTTTGCGGCGCAGGGTATCGCGCGGCACACCGCTGTGGTCCGCGTGGCTGAGAATATCTTGAATGATCTCCTCGCTCAGTCCGCGCTCGTGCAGGATCGCCGACCCCGCCTGCGGATGCTGTTCCAGTGTGGGGTGGATCTCCCAATCAAAATCATGGATCAAGCCAAGCAAGCCCCACAGTTCCACATCCTCGCCATATTTTTCAGCGTAAAAGCGCATGGCGGCCTCCACGCAGAGCATGTGACGCACCAGGCCTTCGTTCTTTACAAATTCACGCACAAGGGTAAGAGCTTCATCACGGGTCATTAACATTCTCCATTGATTAGTTGATCGGTTCAGGCTCACCCAGCACAGGCACGGGCTTTAATGCATACACATCCCAGACGGCCTGTGAGGTTGCGAATAATTCCCTTGTGTTCCAGATAAAGCGCGAGATCTTTCTGTAATAATTGTTGTTCGACTCCACGCCGACAGATTCAACGCCGAACCAGTTACAAAGAAATATTGCGCGCGGCAGATGAAAATCTTGAGTTACCAGTACGGCTGAATTCACCTGAAAGATCGCGCTGGCACGGTAACAGGTGTCATACGTGCGGCGGCCGGCATAATCCAAAACGATATCTTCATCGGGAATGCCCAGCCCCAGCGCGTATTGGCGCATGGCTTCCGGTTCATTGTAGTCAACCACTCTATTGTCGCCGCTCATCAACAGCTTGTTCACCTTGCCGAGTTGATACAGCTGAACAGCGGTCTGTACGCGGTCTCTCAGAATGGCTGTGGGAGTCCCGTCGTAACGCAGCCCCGCGCCGAAGACGATCGCCACACGTCCGGCAGGCACGCTTTCTTTTGTGAAAATGCGCGGAGACGCGAACAACCACACGCTCAATTTTGGAAATAACAACCCGAATAAAACCAATAGGCTGAGGATCAGCGCAAAGCGCGTCGAAAATTTAATTATTTTTTTTAGCATGGGTTTAATTTAAAGCATCACTCTTTGAACAGATCCTGCAATTCCAATCCCGAAGCTTGCAGGTACAACACAAAGCTGTCATATGCTGTATCTTCCACGATCTGCAATTCATCCAATCCATACACCGTTTGCACCGCGGTTTTCCCCTCAGGCGTGAGCATCAGGTCAATGAACGCGCGCTGGATGACACGGCGCATTTCGATGGGCAGTCTGTTCGAAATAGAGATATTTTCATACGGAATGATCTGCGGGGCGCGCCAGATGACGTGGACCTTGTCCATTACATCCGGATAATCTGCTTCAAGCACGGGAGACTGACGGGCATCAATGAAGGTTGCGCCGAAGTCACAGATATTGTCAGCGTAGACAGCCCGTACTACGCTGGGCTGCCCCTCGATGAATGCACCGCTTCTCGTCTCGACTTGAGACTGCATCAGCAATCCGAGCGGCACCACATATCCTGACGGCGAAGCGCTGTCGCTCCAGCAGGGTTTTTTATCTTGAAATTGCTTGAGCGCCACAACAGCTTCGGCAGTATTTTCATCTCTGGCCGAGTCGAAATATGAGGTGAAACCACTTTCACGATTGGCGATGAATTGCGTACCGTAGAATAATTCGCCATTGCGCACACTCGCCAATACCGCTTCGACTGAATTATTTTCACGGGCAAGTACATATCCATAGGGTGAAAGGGAAGCGATGTGCGCATTACCTTTTACCAGCGCCTCCACCAGTTCGCTTTCGGAGGTGTTCTGAACTATGACGATGGAGAAGCCGGTCTGCTTTTCAATAAAGGCCGCGATCACCTGACCTGCGGCGGCAACCGCATCATCCGGACGGGGTGAGGGTGCCAGGGCGAGGATCAGTGGATTCGTTTTTGTACCAGGCTCAGACGTGGGCAGAGGCGTTGGCGCGGGAGTGGGAGTCTGCGTGGGGGCAGGCGACGGTGTAGGAGTCCCGCTGGTCAGTTGCAGTTGAACCGGGGTGAACATCCAAGAATTGCGAGGGAGAGGATTAGTAAGAGTTTTTTCATCTTGCAGGTTTGTCGGCGCACAAAGACACGAAATTGCTATAATAAGACAGGTGTTAAAAGGAGTGTTATGAAAAATAGTCTCAACACGTTCATGTCCATCCTGATTCTTGCCGTATTGGCGGCAGGTGTATATTTTATCGTACAAACCGTGCGTGAGAGTGCCGCCGCTGCCGCAAATGCCGCCACCGCGCCGTTTCAGGGAATACAGGAGGCAAACTCCTCGATGCAGACGCAGGTTGCTCAGTTGTTGAATCCAACACCCACAATCATACCCGACCCCGTCACATACATCAACGAAATTCGCGCGATCGCCAGACTTGAAACCATTCAATACAGCATTGAGAAAGTGATCACCGCTGAAGTGGGGCAGGGTACCTTTGGTTTCGCGTTCGGAGATAAACTGCTCTTCGTCGCGCATGGTGTTGTGATCGCCGGCATAGATATGGAAAAATTACAGCCCGGCGACATGCGTTTGGAGAATGGTGTGCTGTATGTAAAGCTGCCCCCGACTGAAATTTTTATTGCCACACTTGATAATGAAAAATCCTATGTCTATGACCGCGAAACCGGCCTGTTGACCAAGGGTTTTACCGACCTTGAAACTCTCGCCCGTCAGACCGCGGAGGATGAGATCCGCAAAGCCGCGCTGGAAGACGGCATCCTTACGCAGGGACAAACCAATGCGGAAAATTATCTGCTCAAATTTTTCACCGCGCTTGGGTATAAGATGGTTGTGTTCGAACACTAGACTCTTTAATTTAAAAAAAACTGCAGATGGAGTATCGTCTGCAGTTTTTGTTTACTCTGAAATCGAACAGTCTCTTGCTGGTGGAACCCAGTAAATCACTGAGTACAACTCACGGGGAAACTCACCTGTTTTTCCAAAATATTTGGCGTGAGGATGTGAAGTTTCACCCAGTATTCATTTGGCGCGCCGACCGGGTAAAACTCGTTGAGCAGTTGTGTGCCCGCCCTTTCAAAAACCATTGTGCCAACGTCCGACATCGCGCCGGTGCTGGCTTCCCATGTCCAGGTCATCAGGGTCGGACCATTTGTGGTGACCTCTGCTTCGAAGAAAACCGTCTGCGGGAACTGTGAGCAGTTCACCAGAATGCGGGTTGGGTCAGCCCGTAAACTTACATCTGTCACCGTCACGAAGGGCGGAGGCATCACAGGCAGCAGGTCGGCCTGCCCGTCGAGTTCGATCACCGATGCAGACAGCCAGCAAAATCCGCCGGGATTGCCGGGGTCGCGCACATACAACCAATCGGATGAATCGATTCTGCCCGTTACGCGCGCAGATTGCCCTTGATGCAATTCGTTGACTGTGACGTAGTTTATCCCCGGACCAAACCTGCAATTTACAATTTCATCCTTCACCCGCAGGCTCATTTGCAGCGGGGTAGCGGTGAGACTCGCGGCCGGTGTAGGTGCTGCAACTGTTGAAACGGCGGTTGGGGTGGCGGTAGGCGCAGGCGTGCTGGTGGAACACCCCGCCAATAATAGGGAGAGCGTACCAATAAATAGAATAAGGCGTTTCAAGATCTCCTCCTCGGAAATAAAAGGCGACCAAGTTTGGTCGCCTTTGTTAATCTACTTTACTGTAACAGTGAAAGTCACCGTTTGTTGCGGTTCTACAGGGTCATTTGAGGGTGGATAGTACCCAAGAGTGATATCAGCCTTACCTATCGCAATTGCTTTGAATACCCAGACATCCACGCCGCCGGAGCCGGGCATCACAGGTTCATCGGCACGATACTCATTTGAGATGAACTCAACAACACTCTTGTCTACTTCCCCGATGATTTCCCAATGATAACCCGTGCTTGGGTTTGAGTCGATGATGATCTTGAATTCATTCCCCACAGACGCTTCCAGTATTTTCGCAGGATCGGAGATTTGCAGTTGCGGAACGGTTGTTGGCGCTTCTGTTGCTTTTGCAAGGGAACAGGCAGAGATAAAGGCTGTAATAGACAGAAAGATCAGAAATTTTTTCATGTGTGCCTCCATATGGATTATAAATCTTTCGGTCAAAAACATGACTCTGTGCAATTCGCGGCGTTTTCAAAGATCAAAAATCCTAATGCATATTTTCCGCGCTCTTCGCCCTGTTTTTGTAATTCGCGTTAAAAAGAACTTTTCCTATTGCGCAGAGATCAAGACATGAGCCAACAATTTGTTATTAATTTAGGATATAAAATCCTTGCATCTGACTCGGGGATAAGAGTGGTTTTATTGGCAACTGGCAATGGGCGTCAATGTATAAACCTCCTCGCCAGAGCCTGAGGCGCCGCCAGCCTGTCCTCCGCCTCCCGCTTGGATTGACGCCGCAAAACCGTCGCGGTAGATCACAGTATAGCTGCCGGAACCGGACACATCGATGCCAGATGGCGAACCGGAGTAGGTATAAGATCCTCCATTCGCTGAAGAAGGCGTGAATGTCACCGTCACGCCGCTGCCAGATACTGTCCAAGGCTGCTCAATGTTACAAATGGTTCCAGTTCCAAAGAATTCGCCAGCCCCGCCGGAAATCGAGTAACTCTGCCCGCAAATCCTGACAGCCTCTTCAAGAATGTTCATTACCGAGGGATTTCCTCCCCCTAATCCCAGCAGCTGCTTCTGACGTTCGTATCCAAGTTCAAACTGAATGAGGATCTTTGGATCAATCTTCGCCTGGCACTCTTTGACCACTTCCTCGCGACATTTCGCGTACACTGTATCCATCAAGGCGATTAAATCCTGCATACTGTTGTTGTTACCATCATCCATCCCTAAAAGCTGTTTTTGCCGCTCATACCCAAGCAGAGTCTGGATCGCCAATTTTCCGTTTGCGCAACTTGAGCCGGCGGCCAGCATGCGCGGCCGCACGACAAGGCCGTAATAAGATTTAAAGTACTCGGTTAGCGCGGATAGATCGACCGACGATTCCTGACCCTGCAATTGCGCGTCCCGTTCACGCGTGAGCAGGTCCGCCACCTGTTGTTGGATGCGGATTTCATGGTCGGCGGCTCGTTTTAGCAGCAGCGTCGCCCGGTCAGTTGCCATCCCGCTCCCAAGCCCAAATCCGCTGAAATGCGGGACGCGCACCTGGATCCGGTCGAGGTCCGGACCAGGGCTGGCCAGGTGCAGATCCTGCCCGCCGCCAACATAGCCGAAGAGTATCTGATTTTCGACTGGGAGTTCCTGAACCGGTTCAATGGTCAGGATGGCATCTTGATACAGGAACAAACCATCAGGTTCGAACTGTACTGCCCCCACCTGGCCGTTCGTCAGCGGGAGTCCGTTCATCGAGCCTACAGGTGTCATCGTGATCTCCGTGTCCACCACCAATGCGCCGGCTGGAATATCCAGGGTGAATCGGTTTCCGGCGATATCCACTGCGGCAATCTGACCACCCTGCGGCGAGATCATGGCTGTTTGCGCCTGTTGGGTTTCCAATTCAACAGTGACATTTACGGGGTCAGATGGATCGGTAAACAGGGCGTCAGTTGAACTGCCAGTGCCGCCACCGCCAAATGATAAGGTCTGGCAGGCGAGAGATGCGATAACAAATAACACTAAGGTATACGAAGTCATTCTTCTATTCATGATCAAACTCCTTCATTATTTATCAGGTGAATTATTACGAAAAAATTCAGAAAGCTTGTGCCATTGCAGAAAAAAAAGAAAGCCGGCACCTGCTCTTTGATAAGCCATTGACCGTTCTTTTTTCATCATGTAATAAAAACCGCTGCCCATCAGTCCACACCTGAAAGCTCATGGGGTGAAATCGATCAGCCAGTTATTTTCCAACAGTGCAGTCCTTGTGTCATTGGCGGGGTCAAAGCGAATTAGATCGAAGTTGGTGCTGTCAGTTCGATAGAACCAGCAGACAAGAGTCCCGTCTTCGAGAAGGTCTGGGCAGGTATTGATCTCGGAATTGATATCCCCCCAGTTCACGACAGCTGCCTTTTTGAAGTCATACAAATAATAGAAGTTATGATAAACGCTATTTTTTGTGCCCGGCTCGGAGGCGCTCGATTCAGCTAGAATCCCGTTATCGAAGAATTTGACACTTATAAGCGGATCCTCCAGTTCAGGGTCGATCGGTATATCAAACAACGGGCGGTCCGCAATGGCATCGTAGAGAAAGAACGAAGTATGGTCGGTTGATCTCATCACGATATATTGACCATTGGGTGAGACGTTGCTGGTAAAGATCCCCTCCTCATAGATCCCAACAAGACGCGACTGTCCGTCAGGGGTCAGGCGAAAGAGCGGAATATCGAGCCGAGTCAGTTCGGGATACGTCTCCACGATGGCGGGTGTATTTGAAAGTGCCGAATAAGACATCCCGGCAAATATCAAGCTTTGATCAGGCAGGACCTGGCGGACGTTAACATAGGAGGTCGAGCCTTCGATCGTCCACGGCAAATTATAGGTCAGCGCGGCGTCGTTCCCAAAAGGCGTGATCACGTTAAGCTCACAGTTATCCACGCAATCCCAATCATAGACAAGACCTTTGCCATCCTTCAAGGGAGTGAACATCTGTGTCTCATCCGCGAAATCCATTTGATTTCCGTTAAGATCCAGAATGAGGTTTGCGCTGTCCGGATACCAGAGATCGCCCTCGGGAGAAGCATGTACCCGGGTTGGCGGACCTTGATTCGTGTTGATCGTACGGGCAGTGCCAGTCACCAGATCCAATTCACGGATCTCGATCTTTTCCGCATCCGCAATGCCGTTAAGATAACGCAGATAGCGGCCATCCTGCGAGGCATGGAACCATACCCGGTTCGCATCGTATGGATTGAGGCTGACCTCATTATCGATCAGGGCTGCTGTTAAGGATTTTAGGTCCACCAGGAAAACAGGGCCGGTATCCACCGCGCCCATGCTCTGGCTTTGACCGGAATCTATTGTGGTATACGTGAAGACAGCGGAATTAGCATGGAGAGCGACCACCGCGCGGCTAAATTGTGAAAGTTCGGTGTTGAAATAAACGGGCTCGGAAGGAAGTTTGATCTTTTGCATGCCATCCGCCGTGAGCAGATAGACGCGCAGGGTATCGTCGTTATCCAGGAAAAGTAAGGCGCGTTCATCATCAAGGGATATCGCACTGGCGTGAAGAGTATCCGCCTGATCCAGTTCGCCTATCTCTTTTCTGTCTCCGAGCTGATTCGCCGCGATCACTTTCAGCGTGTCTGGATCGACTCCCCAATACCAGTGCGGAGATGGCGGCATGGGCGTGGTGGACGTTATGGTTGGTTCGGGGATTGAAGTGGTTGTTGCGGTCTCTGTACTTCCCGCAAACTGTGGCGTGGATGTCGAATCAACTTGTTTATCGGGTTGCGGGGGTGACACGGCAGGAGCCCCACATGCAAATATAAATACAACCAATGTAAATAACAGGGGGATGTTTCGTTTCATATTTCCTCTATTACAGATAAAACAAAAGGGCGGTCCACGCGAAGCGACCCGCCCAGCCTGTTACCACTATACAACAGTTTTGGGTTTACTGCTGATCCGTTATTCGGAATTCCAATGTCTTTAGCGGCGTGCCTGCTGAAAATTGCAGGCATTCGATGTCACTCTCGGAGGGCAGCACAAATGCGAGCCAGCCTCTTAATCGCATGCCAGGATTCAGGACACGCGTCATGCCCAGATAGATCTTTTCTTTTTTATACAGGTGCGGATGGGAAAAATCCTTGACCGCTTCATAGGTGTAGCCTGTTTTGTCGTAGACGATCCATTGGTCGTGACGATACTTCAAAGGATCGGAAGTTTTATTTTCATACTCGATCTCGATAAAAAGCACGCGTTCCTTGCCGGCTTTTTCCACAGAGAATTTACGCAGAACAACATCCACTCCCGCCACTTTGATCCACTGACCGGGCTTATTGGAATACGTGACTGTCGGAGAAAGATGCTCGCGTTCGGTCTCATTCATCTGCTCGATCTTTTGGTCGAGCAGATATTTATTTCCGCAGTGTTCGCAGAGAATGTCGCGGGTTGTTCCGCCAGCTTGAAGGCTGGCGCCGCAGGTGGGACAGATGAGGGAGAAAAGGACAGGCATGGAATTTATTATATCGTCACTATTTAGTACAAAACAAGCAGATCCTTGAAAGCGAATTCGACCAGGTTTTTATCGCCGGAAATATTTACACGCTTCATGACTTCTTCGTAGGAGAAACGTCCTGAGACGAAGATGTTGAAATCGAGCGCGTCCATTTCCATTTCGGCCACGGGTTCGCCTTTGCCGATCTTCCATGTGCCGCCTGAGATACCTGTCAGCGATAACGTGATGGCTTGACCATTAAGTTTTTTAGCCAGCTTTTTGGCTGTATCCAAAACCACCAATTCGACAATGCGTCCGTCGTGTTCACGGGTCTGTTCGAAGGGACGGTTCGCAGCGCGGCAGACATCGAGGCGGTGCATCCAGGTGTCGCGGCTGTGTATGACCCACATCAAATGACGAATAGGCATAAAGCCGCCAACAGGGTGGGGGGTGGCGATCCACTTGATCACGTTGAAGCCGTATGCCCAGTTGCGTGCGGCGATTTCGCCAACTTGTTTCAACTCAGCGATCAATTCTGCGGGAGTTTTATCCGCGCGTTCACCAACTTGCAGCGCGTTGATCGCATCCTCGGGTAATTGACCTGGTTGTGGCTTGCTGGTGTACTGGCGGATCATTTCCTTGTAGCTTGTGCCACTGGCGTATCCGCCTGCTTGGTGTGCCACCATATCGTGCACATTCCACGCAGTGCAGGCGGTGGGTTTGGACCAATCGTCAACGTGGAGGGACTCTATCAGAGTCAGGAAACGACTCAGGGCGGTGGTCAGGAGGCGATGGGCTTCATCCGCATTGGCGTAGGGAATGGATTCGGCTGAGGTGATGGTCGAAGGGGAAAGGACAGCGTTCATTAAGATTCTCCTTTGATGGGCATGGCTTGTTCAAGGATGGATAAGACGACAGGAATTAAAGAGCCGAAGCGTCCCTGCCCGATGGGAAGATGCGGCTCGTTTGCGAGATGCATGGCGGTGAGGCCGTGAGAGATGGCGATGACCGTATCGACGATCTGTTGACCTGTGAGTTTGGTGTTCAGTTGTTTTTTGAATTGCTCGGCGCGTTGATAGGATTGGTTGAGGATGCCGAAACTTAATGCAAGGCTTTCCCTGGAGGGGACAAAGCCGGGGATGGGGCGCTCGAAACATAGTTGATAGAGGTCGGGGTTTTCCAACGCGAAGGACATATAGCCTTCAATGTTGATTCGCAGTTCATCGCGCAGATCTGTGGAGGTCTTCATCAATTCCTTGATGTGAGAGTCAAACATCGTGAAGCCGAGGCGGAAGAGGATGTCGTAAATTTCAGCCTTGCTGGAGAAGTAGTTATAAAGGGATGGGGCGCGCATGTCCATGCGTCGGGCGAGCTCCTGCATGGAGAGGGCGGCGACACCTTCTTCGCGCATGATGGCGCGGGCGGCATCAAGGATGGCTTGGGTCGCGGCTTCGCGATTTCGTTGTACGCGGGGGGAGGAGGTTTGACTTTTCATTTTGTCTAATACTGTTAGTTTTTTCTAATTATATTAGTTTTTAGTGTTTTGTCAAGCAAATAAGAACAGACGGACAAAAGTCCGCCTGTCGTGTTTTCGGGATATTGAAATAGCGCGTGGGGAGGGGTACACGCAGCATCTGCAAGGTCGATCATTCCAGATTAATAATGGAATTGATGTTTTCCATCAAAGGGATCATTTCCTTTGTGGCGGGATCGTAGCGCAACAGCGCAGATGTGACGTCCTGAGTCGAGTACCTCCAACAGATCAGGGACCCGTCATCCAGTTGATCGGCACAATCGTATATTTCCCGGCCGATCCCTTCCAATAAAAGTGATGAACCGGAAGCGTGTGAGTACGCCAGATAGAACTGTTTCTTTTCAGCTCCTCCCGTTTGTGTATTCCATCCGACAATGATGTTTGAAGGAGAGAACCTGACCGTGTTCAAATAATAATTAGCGTCTGCTGACTTTGGGAATTCGGTCAGTGAACGGTCTTCGACGGCGTCATAAATGAAGAAAGAATCGCTTTGCGGGGATAGCAGGAAATAATACCGCCCATCCGGTGAAATGGGGAAGCCGTACTCTGAGGTGTCGTAGCTGTAGAAGCCGATCAAGCGGGAGTCTCCGTTTGGGCTCAGACGAAAAATTGGAACATCGCTAAGACCCCAATTGGGATACTGGTCGACCAGGGCGGGGGTATCGGACAGGTAGTATAAAGAATCGCCGGCAAAGATCAAGTCTTGATCTGGCATTAATTGGGTCATGTCCGGGTAGTAGTGATCGATGAAACTCCAGGGCAGGCTAAAGTCTAGGTCTGGAGCCGAGCCGAAAGGGGTGACCACTCTCAATTCACAGGTCCCGGTGCAGTCAGGGGAGGCGACGATACCCTTTCCACCCGCAAGCGGAAAGAATGTTTGCGACTCTCCGTCAAAATCCATTTGATTCCCGTTGACATCCAGAACGACATTGGATCTTTTCATGTACCACAAGTCACCCTGCGGCGAGGCGTACGCGTAATACGGAGAACTGTTGGTGGTATAGACCGTGCGCACCTCCCCGTTGAGCAGGTCCACTTCGCGCAGGTCCTGCTCGGCTCGATCCGCGGGACCGTTCATGTAGCGCACATAACGCTGGTCTGCCGAGGCATGGAACCAGTAACGGGGATCGCTAAAGCCGTAACTGGAAATATCCAGATAGGCGGCATCGTCGATCACTTTTGCGGTCAGGGATTCCAGGTCAATGAAAAGCACGGCGCCGCTTTCAGGGTAGAAGCCATCCATGACTCCCTCCTGAGTGGAGTAGGAGAACAGGATATGGTCGTTCATCCTGCCGGCAATGATCGATCTGGTGAGGGTCGCATCCGGTCCCCAGAATGTATCTGCCGGGAGTTCGATCGACTGCATGCCGTTGAGGGTGAGCAGGTATGCGTGGAGTTGATCGTCGGCTGTGAAGAATAATGCCCGCTCAGAATCCAGCGTGAAGCCCTGATAAAAATGTTCGACCTCCGAAGCGGACAGGGTTCCGATCTCCCGCTTTTCCCCATTCGGATCGATGGCGATAATTTTGTTGGTCTGGTTTTCCACCGCCCAGTACCAGTGCGCGGGCGGAGGTTCGGGCGTGGGCGTCAGGATTGGTTCAGGCACAAACGTTGGAGCGGCGGTCTCAATCGCGGCGGAGGGGACAGGTGTGTCAGTTTCAATGTACGCATTTTCCACAGGCTCAGAGGAGTGCGGTGTTGCCTGAGTTATGCCAGCGCAGGCGGTGATGATCAGCAAAAGCATTGCGGCGAGGATTCGTCTCATGGTTTGGTCTCCAAGTGACGGCGATTATAAAAAGGAAACGGAAAATAAAACAGGCGGACAAAAGTCCGCCTGTTCGCAGGCGAGGGAAGCTATGCTGCCTCGCCCTAAAAAATTTATCTCTTCAATCTTCCATGCTTATTCCGAAATGGGCAGGTGCAGATCGAGCGTGAAGGGTTGCTCACCGCCCAGCTCACTTAACGGACCGATATGTTCTTCCAGCCACTGGTGTTGACCGTGGTGGTACTTGCTGGCCTCCATCCACTTCAGCAGCTTTTGCCATGTGGCGGGGATATCCTCCCCCGGGTTCTTCACGTCGATGCGCATCACAGCATACAGTCCACCGGGAAACTCGATGATACGCGCATCTCCTTCTGCTTGCACAGACTCGTCCACAGTGATCCATGCATCATAGCCGCGATTCGGGGAACCAGGTGACGAGGCCGGATTGTCGTACCCGAATAGACGATGGTATTTTCCGAACAGGTCATGTGTCTTTGCCCATTCTTTCATCTTCTGGAAAGCCTGATTCTCGGGTTCCGTTCCAAATCCGTTGATACATGCCACCCGCATGGGAGGTAATTTGACGAGGCGAACTTCCAGGTCATTCATTTTTACTCCTTATCTTTTTATTTGTCTTCGAAGACAATTTCATCTTATCAGAAATACCTGACATCTTATGTCAGGTATTTCTGATAGAATAAATCATGCGAGCAGACCGCTTACTTTCCCTCTTGATGCTTCTTCAGACCCGCGGACAAATGTCTGCGCAGGAACTGGCGGCCGAATTGGAGGTGTCTGAGCGGACCATTTATCGGGATATCACTGCCCTCTCGACCACAGGGGTTCCGATCTACGCTACACGCGGACCTGGAGGCGGGGTGCGGCTCGTTGAGGAATATCGTACTACGCTGACAGGTCTAACCCCCGACGAGACTCAAGCTCTCTTTATGATGAACACCCCCGCTCCGGTGGTTCAGCTTGGCATGGGCGAAAAGTTCAAGGGTGCGCTGTTGAAATTGTCGGCTTCCCTGCCGGATGCCCGCCGCGCGAACGAGGCGCATACCCGCCAGCGCATTCTCCTCGACTCGTCATGGTGGTTCCAGTCAGAACAGGATGTGCCCTGCCTGCAAACCATTCAACAAGCTTTATTTCAGGACCGCCGCCTGCGCATCAAGGTTCGTTGGGAGGCTTTCAACACGGTATTCGAACAGGATGCTGAGCCGTTTGGTTTGGTGGCGAAGGCGAATATCTGGTATCTGGTTTATGCCCGCGGCGGGCTTCCGCATGTAACGCGCGTTTCGCAGATCGTTGAGGCGGAAGCCCTCTCCGAAAAATTCACGCGTCCGCTTGAGTTCGGGTTGGAAGAGTTTTGGAAAAAATGGTGCAGAGAGTACGAGGCACATCCTCCTTTTCAAGCGCGTGTACGGGTTGCCCCCGAGTCCCTGCCATTTTTAGTGCAATATGTCGGTGACCGAGCGCGGGGTCAGGTCACTCGATCTCATATCCCCGATGCAGATGGCTGGGTAACGCTTGACTTGCCGTTTGAATCGTTTAACGAAGCGCGCACGCATTTGCTTGGACTGGGCCGCGCCGTGGAAGTGTTGGAACCTGAAACGCTGCGTAAGAGTCTGGTTGATTTTGCAGAACAGATCATTAATTTTTATGAAAACAAAAGGGGGCGGGATGACTAGACTGGGATTTTTTGCTAATACCATATCCTGAAGGAAGTAATTGTACTTCCCTTAATTTCTTTGATGACGCACGTTGCATCGATATAGACCAAACTGCCATAAGGCTGGTTGCTGAATGAGAGCGCCATCAGGCCGATCCCGCTTGAATTTGTGGAGATGGTGTTTGAGTCTGTACGCCCATCCTTCCAATGGACAACAGCGCTGCATTTTGCATCAGCAACTGCTTGAAGTAATTGATCTTGAACTATGATGTAGATCAACTGTGAATCGGTGTTCAATGTTACTGCTTTCAAAACAAAGGCCCGGACGTGAATCGACTTTATCTGGTTCTGGGTGGTGTTATCCGCTTTTACGGGCGCCAACAAGCCGGGATCCTCATTGAGTTTTTCGAAGTAAATGCGGCCAAGGTCCGAGACCACAACATGCTGGCCTTCAGGCTTGCCTGGCTGCCATTCCAGACGCGCTTTTTCAAAATATTGAACAAGCACATTTTCATGGTATTCAAACCCCGAGAGCGGGTAGCCAAACTGTGCCGTGCCCCCATACTTTTCGAAAAATTCAAGGAATGCAAAACAAACCGCAGGACTATTTTTTGAATAAGTTCGGCAGGCGGCAGGGCTGTTTATATTCACTGCGCCGGTTGAGACGAAGGTTGCTTGTCCCAGTGAAGTGAGTTGTACACGCTGGCCGGCAGGTAGTTCCGCGCGATACTCAAAGCGGGCGCGTTGGAAATATTGGATTGTTACGCCGTCTTTCGATGTGAATTCTTCCGTGATTGGGTAACCGTAGATAACTGTCGCGTTAGGGCTGCTGTTATAGAATGTTAGAAAATCCCCTTTAACATAATGCCCGGTCTCGCTAAAAAATTTGCTGGTCTCAATTTGTTGCACATGGACAGATCCCCAATTTATACTGAGAAAACATATCACGATAACAAGAACTACAAGCTTTCGTATCATACTATGATTTCATTATACTCATGATTTTTGGGCGTCACATTACAAATTTAACAAGGCTTGGATTATTTTTCCCGCCGCGTGACCATCACCATACGGATTGTTTGCTTTTGCCATCTCCGCATAGGCAGATGAATCATCCAAAAGCCGCTTCGCTTCACGGACGATTCGGTCGGGTCCTGTTCCAACCAGTTTGAGTGTCCCTGCGGCCACTCCCTCCGGTCTTTCAGTGACATCTCGCAAGACCAGGGTAGGGATGCCGAAAGCGGGTGCTTCCTCTTGAATTCCACCGGAGTCGGTCAAGATAAGGGAAGCGTGTTTCATCAAATGCACCAGAGGCAGATAATCGAGAGGCGGGAGTAATGTAATATGTTCCACATTTCTGAGCAATCTATTGACAGGTTCCTGCACATTTGGATTCAAATGGACCGGGTAAACGATCTCAACATCTCCATGTCGCGCTAGCTCGATCAGCGCGCGACAAATATCCTCCATGGGCGCGCCAAAATTCTCGCGCCTGTGTGCTGTAACGAGGATCAGTCTTTTCATATCACTGCGAGAATCTGATCTGCGAACCAATCTCTCTATTAATTCAGTAATCTCCACAGGCTCGGCTTGCATGGATACATATTGCAGTGCATCTATGACTGTATTGCCGGTAACAGCAATGATGTTATTGGAAATTCCTTCATTCAACAAGTTTTGCTTTGACCAGTCTGTCGGCGCGAAATGCAGGTCAGCGGTCACCCCGGCTACACGGCGATTGATCTCTTCGGGAAAGGGCTGCCATTTATCGTGTGTACGAAGGCCCGCTTCCACATGACCGAATTTGATACGATGGTAATATGCCAGCAAGGATGATATCGCAACTGTGGTCGTGTCACCTTGCGCCAAAACCCAATCCGGTTTGAAGTCTGAAAATACAGGGTCAAGATTGGTAAAGATGGCTGCGCTTAACTGCGCGAGAGACTGATTCTCGCGCATCAGATCAAGATCATAATCAGTTTTAATCTCAAATAGATTGAGCACCTGATCCAGCATTTGACGATGCTGTGCGGTGACACACACCCGTGATTCAATATTCGCTGTTTTTTTCAACATGCGGACGATGGGCGCCATTTTTACGGCTTCTGGCCGTGTGCCAAATACAGTGAGGATTTTCAAATTGTGATTTCCAATTTATGATTTTAGATTTTAGATTTATTGTTGCCAAGACGGAATAGCGTGAAGCCGGCATTTTTCCAAACTTCATTATTCCAGCCATTTACGGTGTCAATTACTATTCGAGCTTTTGTTTTTTGAGCGAGCTCATTGGGGTTGAGTGTTGTGAATTCAGTATGTTTCACTAATAATATGATCGCATCTGCGTCTTTTATGGCATCTTCAAGAGAGGAGGCCATGTCAATTCCCTTCATGTTTGCATCAAGCTTGAATGGTTCCCATGCCTTGACTTGTGCGCCGGTATGCTGGAGGATATGTATTACTTCAGTTGCAGGGCTTTCGCGCACGTCATCCACATCAGGTTTGTAGGCCAGCCCTAATACAGCAATTTTCTTTTCATTAAGAGATCCAAGTGCGCGTTGGACAAGCTTTACAACAAAATGCGGTTGCGCATCATTAACCAGCCTTGCATTATAGATCAGTGATGCCAGCTCTGGCGCGGATTCCACCAAGAACCATGGGTCAACACTGATGCAATGTCCGCCGACACCGGGACCTGGGCTGAGGATCTTTACGCGCGGGTGCAGGTTTCCAATAGAGATTGCTTCCCACACATCCACCCCAAATTTATCTGCGAGGCGCGAGAATTCGTTGGCGATGGCAATATTCACATCACGGTAGGTATTCTCCATCAATTTGACCATCTCTGCGGTGGTCGCGTCAGTCTGGATGATCTGCCCCTTCACGAATGTGGCGTATAGATCGCGGCCCGCTTGTGCGGATTCAGACGTTATGCCTCCGATGACGCGGGCATTCTCGATCAACTCACGCAAGATTTGTCCCGGCAAAACCCGTTCGGGTGAATATGCCAAATGGAAGTCGCGACCAGCTTCAAGTCCAGAGCGGGCGAGGATGGGAGCCACCAGATCCACAGTCGTGCGCGGAGGGGATGTCGATTCCAGCACAACCAGATTCCCTTTTCGCAAAAATGGCACAATGGATTCTGCGGCAGATGTTACCGCGCGCATGTCAGCCAGCTTATAAGCCAGGCCGTTGTATTCGCCGAATTTATTTTCCTGAAAGGGAGTTGGCACAGCGATAATGAAGGCATCTGCTTCTTCGGGTTTGGCTGCTGCTTTGAAGTTCCCGGACTGAATGGCTTTTTTTACTTCTTCGAGCAAACCCGGTTCGTGGATGTGGATCTCGCCCTTGTTAATGGTTTCAACGATGTGCGGGCTGATATCGACACCTAAAACGTTGATCCCGTGTGCGGCAAAGGTAGAGGCGGTGGGCAGGCCAATATAGCCGAGCCCGATAACACAAATTTTTTGGAAGTTCACTTAAGCTCCTCTAGGAGTAGGATTTATTTCAACTGTCCTATTATACAGCCGTGTAAGTGGTTGTGATTCACAACCTTAACCCGATGATTCTCGTATACAGAATCGAATTCGCTCAATTGTTGTATAATCAAATGGAGGCACAATGGATTTTCTATTGGAACCGAACATAGCATATCTGATCCTGATGGGCGGTATTTTGCTTGGGTTGATGGCGATCATTTCTCCGGGCACAGGACTGTTCGAAATCGGCGCGTTTTTTTTGCCTGGCGCTGTCAGGATATGCAGTTTACAACATGTCCTTTAATTGGTGGGCGATCGTCTTGCTTGTTGTGAGTATCGTGCCTTTCACATACTCTATTCAAAAACCAAAACGCGAACCATATCTTGGAATTTCCATTTTGTTGCTCGTATCAGGCTCTGTATTTCTGTTCGCCGTGGACGGATGGAAACCTGCTGTGAATCCGCTCGTCGCACTGATTGCCTCAGGGTTGATGACGGCCTTTCTGTGGATCGCGGTCCGGAAGACCGTTCAGGCGGCTGGTGTGCCTCTGACGCATGATCTTGGTTTGTTGATCGGACTAACCGGAGAAGCCAGGTCAAATATCCATGCTGAAGGAAGCGCGTATGTGGCCGGGGAAGTATGGTCTGCAAAAAGTGATGTTCTCATTCCCGCAGGTTCTACGATTCGTGTGCTTCGCCGCGAGGGATTTACCCTCGTTGTTGAAAAGGAACTCTAATTTTTTTCTAGAAGGAGAAAATAATATGCCTAATGCTCTAGCAACTGGTGGTACTCTTTTTTGCATTGTTGGTGCGGTCTTGGTCATTGGTTTTATTTTTCTTGCCAATGCAATTCGTATCATTCCTGAATATCAACGCCTGGTCGTTTTTCGATTGGGACGTGTAATGCCGCAGCCAAAAGGTCCGGGCATCGTCTTGTTGATTCCTGTGATTGACCGCGCTGTGAAGGTTGACCTGCGTGAGCAGATCCGTGAGGTGCCGCATCAGGTATCGATCACGAAAGATAACGCTCCAATCTCCATTGACTTCCTGTGGTACTACAAGATCTTAGATCCTGCCATGTCTGTGTTGCAGGTTGGAAACTTCGAACTTTCCGCGGCTGGTATCGCGGCGACAACCTTGCGCGCTGTCATCGGCGGTATTCCGTTGGATGACGTGCTTTCAGAACGCGAACACATCAACAACATGCTCCGCACACGTTTGGATGAAGTGACTGAACGCTGGGGTGTCAAAGTGACCAACGTCGAGATCCGCGAGATCATTCCTCCGCGCGAAGTGCAGGATGCCATGAACCGTCAGATGACCGCCGAACGCGTCCGCCGCGCTCTTGTGACCGAATCCATGGGCGATCAGGAAGCCGCGAAGAACCGCGCAGAAGGTACCAAGCAAGCCGCCATTTTGCAAGCTCAAGGCGAACGTGAATCCAACATCCTGCGCGCGGAAGGTGACAAGCAATCACAGGCCTTGCGCGCCGAGGGTTTCGCCGTCGCTTTGGAAGCCATCTTCAACGCCGCCAAATCTGTTGACCAGAAAACCATGACCTTGCAGTATTTTGAAACACTCAAGGCCATTGGCACAAGCCCATCCACCAAATTCATCTTCCCGATGGAATTCACCAGCATGCTGGATAATTTCCTCGGCAAAGATGCGAAGAAGTAGACATATAAACAGGTAAAAATTAAGTAGAAAGTGGAGCGATGAAATTCCACTTTCTACCTTTTTTATTGATACAATCTGCCCTCATGGAAATCGTCAAAGCCTCCATCCTCGATCTAAATGCGCTTCGCAAACTCGAACAGGAAAGTTTCGGAAAAGACGCGTGGCCTTTCCTGGACCTCGTCGCTGTTTTAACTTTCGGTGAAGTGATACGGCTAAAAGCGGTGGTGGATGACCAAATGGCCGGATTCGTGGCTGGCGACCCGCATCCGCGCGAAGGGTGGGGCTGGATCTCGACCATTGCAGTGGATCCACGCTTTAGGCGGCGCGGCATTGGGCTTGCCCTGCTCCATGCATGCGAAAGCCAACTCGGCGTATCCCAGTCCCGTTTGACAGTACGGATATCCAACCAAATAGCCATCTCAATGTATGAAAAAGACGGCTATAAAACAAGGGATATTTGGAAAGCTTATTACAATGACGGTGAAGACGGTATCGTGATGGAAAAGAATTTATAGTTGTTGGATTTGGGACTCAATTGACAAGCAATATTTCTTCCCCGATCAAAATATTTGAATTTGATTTTCTGCATGCTATGGCTACCATTATATGCTATGGCTACCATTATGCTGATATTCCATCATAGCGATGCTATGACTGAGTCTTTTTGGGTTTTCACTACAGAATTTTGTACTATATTTGTTTGCCATATTTCTGTATCTGTTCGTCATGGAGATTTCTTTTAGGAAAAAAGATCTGTTCATTTATTTGCTGGGTACACAATTTCTATTTACGCCGAATTTTACTGAACCAGTTGTTACTATATGGTTTGTTAGTGCAATCCTCTTTTTTTACTTAATTTTTGCGGTTTTACTTACGAAGACGCGCTCTGCCAAAGAATTGATTATCGGCGCAGGATTGGTCTTTGCCGGTGCGTATGCGCTTCATTTCTGGACAGGATTGATAGACGAAAGGTTTTATAAGTACTTTATTGTTTTCCTGATCGGCATTGGATTTACTCGTTTGGTTTTCATTTCCAAAAATCTTTCCGGTGAACAGATATTGATCAAATTTATCATGGCAGTACTTTCAATTTATATTTATTCCTATGCACTTAATTTAAATCCCACATCCCCTTTATATATATTGGGGGCGGTGTTGTTCATTATTTCGTGGGCTGTGCCGCTTTTTGCTTTGGCAACAAAGATGAAGTTCCCATTTATTATGGAGGTGGCTGCGCTAGTTTCATATTTATCTTTTTTGCTTATTTGCTTCACCGTCCCATCAGGCATTGGTTGGCGCGAGTATTTTCAATAGAGTCATCTCGTGATCAAATATTTTGATCGTTATTCCCAGGCCTTATGGCTGTTTTTATTCTTTCCTATTTTCTTCAATATGGATATGACCGCTTGCTGGGTGTCGTTCGCCAAACCAAATGAGATTTTTGACCCCTAGCCGAAAGTATAAGGTTTATAATCAACTAATATGCCAGAAATCCTGCCGCCGCCCATTTGGGTAAATAACAAGCAATTATTGCAACAATTGAGGGATGATCTTGTCACACAAAGCCGTGTGGCTGTGGATACCGAATCCAACAGCCTGCATGCCTTTCGTGAGCAGGTCTGTTTGGTTCAATTCTCTACGACCAATGCCGATTATCTTGTTGACCCGCTGGCCCTGAAAGATTTGAGCATTCTTGCTCCAATTTTTTCAGATCCAAAGATCGAGAAGATATTCCACGCCGCGGAATATGATCTGGTCTGCCTGCGGCGGGATTTTAATTTCTCGTTCGCGAATCTGTTCGATACAATGCAAGCCGCCCGGATCCTTGGTTATCCTGCCGTTGGGCTGGATCGGCTGCTGGGCGATAAATTCAAGATCCAAACCGATAAGCGCCATCAAAAGGCGAATTGGGCGGCGCGGCCGTTGACGAAAGAACAGATCCATTACGCGCGGTTGGATACGCATTATCTCTTTGCTCTGCGCGATGTGCTTGAAGATGAGTTAAGAAAAAAAGACCGCCTTACGTTTGCAAAGGAAGATTTCGTTCGAGCTTGTCTGCCCCATGATGAATCCAAACAAAAAGTGAATGGTGAATCATGGGGGCGCTTTGCAGCACGTAAAGATCTTTCCCTGCGTGAGTTAACCATTCTGGCGTATTTATGCAAGTGGCGTGACAGGGAAGCTGAGAAGTTAAACCGTCCACCTTATAAAGTGATCATGGATGATGTTTTTGTGTTGATGTCCAAGAACCCGCCTGTGAATAAGGTTGATCTTTCCGGTATGGGCTTGAGTGAGAAGCAGATCAATCTGTGGGGGGAGGGTGTTTTGGCTGCGATCCGCCGGGGGATGGAAGCTCCGCTGGTTGAACGGAAACAGATCGAGGCGAAGAATGATGCGGTCCTTCGTCGGCTTGAAAAATTGAAATTGTGGAGAAAAAATCTGGGGTTGGAAATGGGCGTCGAGTCAGATGTCATTCTGCCCAAGCCTTATGTATCAGCGCTTGCTGAAAACCCGCCGATGAACGCGGCGGAATTGGCGCAGTTGATGAAGGATTCCCCTTCACGGGTGGAGAAATATGGCGCGCAGATATTGAAATTGCTTGGAGTAAAGAATGCGACTTAGCTTTCACGGCGCGGCACATACAGTGACTGGCAGCCAACATTTAATCGAAGTGAATGGTTTGCGGCTGCTGTTGGATTGTGGACTGTATCAGGGCAGGCGCTCTGAAACTTATGAACGCAATTTGAATTTTAAATATGATCCACGCAATTTGGATGCGGTGATCCTGTCGCACGCCCATATTGACCATGCCGGAAATCTGCCCAACCTTGTAAAACAGGGCTTTGAAGGAAATATTTTTGCGACACGCGCGACTGTGGATCTGGCGGGTTTGATGATCATGGATTCTGCCCATATCCAAGAGTCCGATGCTGAGTTTGTTAATAAGAAACGCGCGCAGCGCGGCGAGAGTCCCATCGAGCCATTATATACAAAGGCAGATGCCGCGGATGTGATCGAGATGTTCCAGGGCGTGGACTATGGCGAGATTTTTGAGCCGATCCCAGGTGTGGTGGCGCGGCTTTATGATGCGGGTCATATTCTTGGATCGGCTGGTGTTTCACTGGAGATCGAAGAGCAGGGAAAGAAGACCCGCCTATGGTTTTCCGGCGACATCGGCAGATATCGCATGCCGTTGTTGCGCGACCCCATCCTGCCAGATGCGGTGGATTACATGATCATGGAATCCACCTATGGCGATAAATCCCATAGCAATCCAGAGAATGCGTTTATCGAATTTCGTGATGTGGTAAAACGGACCATTGAGCGCGGCGGGAAGGTGATCGTGCCCGCCTTTTCGGTGGGGCGGACTCAGGAGCTGGTTTATAACCTGAATGAAATGATGACCGAACGAGAGATCCCCTCGGTCCCGGTGTATGTGGATAGTCCGCTGGCGGTGAATGCGACCAAAGTGTTCAGAGCGCATCCGGAATGTTTTGACGATGAGACCCGTAAGTTTGTGCTGGAAGCGCGTCATCCTGCGCTGGATTTTAAAATGTTGACCTATGTCAATTCAGTGGATGAATCAAAAGCCTTGAATGACCGCAGCGACCCGATGGTGATCATTTCTGCTTCCGGCATGGCGGAGACGGGACGCATCGTGCATCATATCCGCAATAATATTGAGAACCCGAAGAATACGATCTGCATTGTTTCATGGCAGGCGCCGAATACAATGGGACGCAGACTGGCAGACCGCGAGCCGCAGGTGAATATTTTCGGGGAAGTGTATCAACGCAAATGTGATGTAGCGACGATCGGCGGTCTCTCCGGTCATGCAGGTCAGGACTTGCTCATGAAATATGCGTTGGGTGTGAAAGATACAGTCAAGCAGATCTTTTTAGTGCACGGCGAAGAAAAACAAGCCATGACTTTGAAGGGGCTTTTGAAGGATCAAAATTTGGATCAGGTGCATTATCCTGAACTGCATGAGAGTGTGGAGTTGTAAAATCTGCGGATAAACATCGGTTATAATTTCGCCCGCTTCAATGTTTGGGGAGGTGCCAGAGTGGTTGAATGGGATAGTCTCGAAAACTATTGTGGGCTCCGGTCCACCGGGGGTTCGAATCCCCCCTCCCGCCGAAACACCCCGCCCAGGGCCTGGCCTCCCCGCTGAAGTCCGACTTATAAAGGTCGGGCTTTTTTATTTTTCCATGGTGACGCGTCCCTTTGGCTGGTTGTTGGGGTGCAGGCGGGCAGCGAGATTACTCAATTGGATAAAACTGACAGGCTTTTCCATTACAAAATCTACGCCATCATTTTTTCTGAGATCATCGGTCATAAGCGTATCCGCACTGGTGATAATGACCCATGTGCTTGCGAGGCGATCTTCAGATCGAATGTAATTCAGGATGGTTATCCCCGAGACGTTCGGCAGATGCAGATCCAGGACGATAAGATTTGGCGTTTCGTGTTTGAGCGCAGCAAGTCCATCCTCTCCCTGCCTGATGGAAGATGTTTGATAGCCCGCCGCCTGTATCGCCTGGCTGAAAATTTCCAGAAGCGTGGCATCGTCTTCAATAATGAGCGCATAGGGTTTCATGGGAATTCCTTTATCCGTCAGTATTTATTTCAAAATCTTCAACGGCAGGATTTTTTAAAGGGAATATGACCAAAAACGTGCTGCCATTTGCGGGGTTGGAGCGTACATTGATCGTTCCCTGCATGGCATCAACCAGCTGTTTTACGATCGCCAACCCGAGGCCAACTCCGCTGAAATTGCGCGTAATGCTAAAATTTGCCTGTTGGAAGGCATCAAATATATGCTGATGATGCTCTTCAGGAATCCCGATGCCGGTATCTGATACCTGCATCGCCCAGTGATATGCATCAGGTGCCAGAATGCGGACATTGACTTCGCCGGACTTGGTGAATTTTATTGCATTTTCGATCAGGTTTGAGAGGATCTGGAATAGGCGTAACATATCCCCCATGAGGATCGGAGGAACATCGCTTGACAGTTCGGTTCTGAAGGTCAAGCCTTTATGATCTGCAGTTGTTTCAAATGCTTCCCTGACACTTTGCAAAAGAATTTCGGGCTTGAATGCCTTGATCTCAAGGTTGAACTTACCGGTGTCAAATTTAGTATGCTGAAGCAGGTCATTCACCAGTTGATTCAAATACTTGACACGTTCAATGATCCTGTTCAGGGCATCTCCCTGCTTTTCATTAATGTCGCCGTACACTCCGTATTGAAGCATTTCAACAATTCCCATGACCCCGTTGAGCGGCGTTCGTAATTCGTGTGAGACTTTTGCCAGAAACTCGGTACGTACCTGCGACATCGCAAGCGCTTTTTCTGCCAGCTTGTCCTTGGTGATATCGGTAAGCATGATCATCCGTCCTGTAATAATGCGACCGCGATTTATGATCGGGCTAATCTGAATACGATAGTGATAAACCATCAGCTCGGTCTGGATCGTAATTTCCTCATTGACTTCATTTACATTTAAAAATCTTTCCACAAAAATGGTCCAGTTTTGTAATACGATCTGGACAGGTTGAGCCATGACTTCGGACGATTGGCACTTCAGCAGTTTGCATGCGGCCGGGTTAATATCCACCACCCGGTTCTGGTTATCAACAACCAGCATTGCAATATTCATCTGATCCACCACGGCGGAACGCGCAACCGGAGTAATGTCAAACAGCCGAAAGCGGAATATATCTGCGGCGAGAATTGTGGCACTGAACGTGAATGCGATGGGCGATAGGTCCAATTGCGGGACCGGGCTGATCCGTAAAATGTAAAGCGCATTTGATATCCAAGGGACAAGCGGGGAAAGTACCAATAGCGCCTGCTGAAACCAGTATGCACGGGGGAAGGTAAATACGCCGACCAGGAGCGCCACTGTCCCCGTTAGCATCATTAAATAAGCATAGACGAAGTTGAGGTACCATGCCGCCCCATAGGATGCATCCACAATGGATATCGGGCCGTTATTATTTAATACTGCGGATGTATAAAACAGCTGATGAAAGTCGTTCGTAAAGGCAAGGAGGATCGTGAGAATGGGAATGATGACCAACGAAATCACCCATCTTCGTGTCAGCCATTTATCCCGTCCGGTGTATGCCAGGGCAAATAATGCCCATCCAAAGGGAACCCAAACAATGCCGATATACTCAAAGCGTGTCATCCATATTTTAAGCGAAAGGCCTGGCAGGATGATCTCTGCGTTATACCAGACCGACCACCAGGCCAGTCCGGCTGTCATGACCGCAAATGCAAGCATGCCCGGCATGGATCTGCGGCGGAGGGCATACACAGTCATTACGATCCCCACTGCTCCTGAGATGAATAAGACGGTCACAATGGAGATGGCTTGAACGTTCATTAATTCTCCTTTGGCATGTTGATATCTGTGTAATTGTAATTGACAAACGAAGTTGATGAATTCCAGTTTGATGTCAATCTTTTTGGTGGTAAGATTCGCCCAATGAAATTAAACCTTGCGCTTGCCCAGATCAATACCAAATTAGGGGATGTGGATGCGAACCTCGCCAAGCATTTGGATTACATAAAACAGGCGAAGTCTGAAAAATCGGATTTACTAGTCTTTCCCGAACTTTCCTTAACCGGATATGTGTTGCAGGATCTGGTGGCTTCGGTCGCGCATAAGCCGACAGATGATGACCCGGTCTTCAAGCATTTACTAAAAGAGAGCCGCGATCTAGACATGGTCGTTGGATTCGTTGACGAGGACTCTCGTCACCGCTTTTATGTCGCATCCGCTTATCTCTCCGGCGGAAAGGTCGTTCACGTTCACCATAAAGTTTATCTGCCCACGTATGGTCTCTTTGATGAAGGTCGTTTTTTCGCGTGGGGAGATTCGATCCGCGCGTTCGATACGCGCTTTGGGCGGGTCGGTATGTTGATCTGTGAGGATTTCTGGCATGCCTCGCCGCCATATTTGTTATGGCTGGATGGCGCGGACATTTTGGTGTTCTCCTCGGCTTCGCCTGGGCGTGGTTTGAACGATAAGGAAAAGCTTGAATCCGCGCGCTGGGTGGAACGTGTGACAAAAGCCTACGCCAGTATGTTCACTTCCTTTGTCGCGCACGCTAACCGCGTGGGATATGAAGATGGTCTGCACTTTTGGGGAGGAGCGACCCTTTTCGACCCAAACGGGGAAGAAGTAGTCATCGGTCCATATAATGAGGAAGCTCTTGTTTTTGCGGAAATGGATCTTAATCAGCTTCGGCGCACACGTGCCCGTTTGCCGTTATTGCGCGATGAACGCACCAACCTTGTGCAAAAAGAATTAAACAGGATACTGTCCCGTGGTTGATCTTTCCCTTTCCATCAATACACAACTGGGGCGTGAAATTCTCGTAGGATTTATAAAAAGCGAGGTGACCCGCGCAGGTTTTTCGCGTGCCATCATCAACCTTTCCGGCGGCCTTGACTCAGCCCTGTCCTGCGCGCTTGCCGTAGAAGCCCTCGGCGCTGATAAAGTGATGGCGTTGCGATTGCCTTATCGCACTTCCTCGCCCGATTCGCTGGAACACGCCCAATTGATGATCGACCAGTTCCAGGTTAAGAGCGAAACGATCGATATTTCTGATATGGTTGATCCGCTGATCAAACGTGATCCAAATATTACCAATGTCCGCAAAGGCAACATTATGGCGCGTGCGCGTATGATCGTTTTATATGATCAGTCTGAAGTATTCAAGGCGTTGCCCATCGGCACCAGCAACAAGACCGAGATCCTGCTTGGCTACAGCACACAATGGGGTGACGCCGCATCGGCGATCAACCCGATCGGTGACTTGTATAAAACTCAGGCCCGCCAGCTTTCACGCGCTTTGAACATCCCCGCACCAATCATTGATAAAGCTCCATCTGCTGATCTGTGGGAAGGGCAGACTGACGAAGGTGAGCTTGGATTTACTTATGAAGAAGTGGACAAACTTCTTTACCTGCTTGTAGATCAACGCTACAGTCCGCAGGAATGTATGGATGCAGGTTTTGACCAGAAATTTGTGGATGTCGTCGTGAAGCGTATCCGCCGCAACCAGTTCAAACGCATGCAGCCGCCGATCGCGAAGATCAGTAACCGCACCATTGGTTATGACTTCTTATATCTCCGCGATTGGGGAACGTAACAGACTCATTTCCCGCCGGCCCGGCCGGGCAACCAAGCTGCACTTTAACCCCCGGGGGCCCGCTCCCCCGGGCAAAATTTAAATTGAAACTTCATATCCCTCCAGCTTTACAACATTATCGTTATCGGTACTTGTGGCTCGGCTTGTTGATCTCGATTGCCGGGTCGCAGCTGCAATTTGCCGCCATCCACTGGCACATTCGTGATTTGACCGGCGTGCCTGATCCGATGGCACTTGGCGGCATCGGACTCGCACGCATCCTGCCCGTGATTATTTTCTCGATCATCGGAGGGACGGTTGCGGATAATTTCAACCGCCGCAATATTTTATTTATCACGCAAAGCATCCTGGCGGTGCAGGCGCTTGTGCTTGCGTATCTCACCTACAGCGGCTTGATCACCATTCAATATATTTACATCCTGACTGCGGTTCAAGCCTCGACCATGGCGTTTGATCTGCCGGCGAGGCAATCGCTCATTCCGAATCTGGTTCCGCGGGATGTCCTACCATCCGCGTTCAGTTTGAATAGCATTGCGTTCAATGTGGGAGCGATTGGCGGTCCATTGCTGCTGGGTGTGGTTCCAGAAGGCGCTTTGGAATATGCTTATATTCTCAATTCCATTTCTTTTCTGGCTGTGCTGCTGGCTTTATTCTTGATGGGCGATGTCTCGCAGAATATAAATAAGGCGGGTGGAATTAATTTCTCCGCCATGTGGGAAGGCGTCCGATTCATTTTCAAACGTCCGCTGATCTCTTCAACAATGCTCATGGACTTCATCGCCACATTCTTTGCGTCTGCAAATACCATGCTTCCCATTGTGGCGCGCGATATTTTGGATGTCGGCAAAACTGGATTCGTTTGGTTAACATCCGCTCAGGCGATGGGCTCTGTCAGCGCAGGGCTGGTGGTTTCACAATTGCCAAAAATCCGCAAACAGGGAATGTTATTTTTTGGGTCAGTTCTTGTATTCGGCTTTGCGACAATTCTATTTGGCTTCAGTACGACTTTTGTGCTTGCGATGATCTCATTGTTCCTGATCGGCGCGGCGGATGCGGTCAGTACAGTCATTCGAAATACGATCCGCCAGATGCAGACCCCCGATCATATTCGTGGAAGGATGACCAGTGTCAATCAGATCTTTTTTATGGGCGGACCACAGCTTGGTGAGGTGGAGGCGGGATTGGTGGCTGTTGCGTTCGGCGTCCCTTTCGCGATCATCAGCGGCGGCGTGGGGTGTATTCTTGGATTGGGCTTTGTGGCGTGGAAATGGCCGCAATTGATGGCGTATAACGGCGACGAGCCGACATTAGCTGGCGCACCTGCGGATTAAAAAGACAGTCACCTTTGCAAAGGTGACTGTCTTTTTTACATCACGCTTCTTCCTTCGCCTTGTGGCGGGTTCTCGATCAGGTGTTTCATCTCAGCTGTGACAGCTTGATGAATGACTTTGGGGTCTGTTGTTCCTAAGTCTTTTGCATAAATCGGATGCCCGATCTGTACGCGGACATGCACATCTTTCTTCATGAAGGCAACATGCGCCAGCAATTGCAAGGCGGCTGCTAATTTTTCCTTTTCTTCCCTTGTTTTTTTGATACCCAGAAGAAAATGCCTCGCTGTTTTTCCCCATACTACTCCGCGAACAAGAACGGGGAGGATGGCAGTTTCAGGAGCCATGCGGATGAAGACGCCCGCGCTGTCTGTCCATGCTTGTAATGAATGGACTGCGCCTTCGTAAACATCAGGATCAGGTTCGATTTGACCTGCGGGGAATGTCAATGCCGCACCGCCTGAGCGTAAATGCGCTGTGACTTGCCTGACCAGACCCATGCGTGCGGCAGGATCATCTTTTACATAAAAGAGTTGTCTACTCATATTTGGAAGCGCGTTAAGAAAGGGGCGGTCGAGGGCGATGATCTTCAGTTCAGGGCGGTTGAGGGCGCAAAAGGCGGAGAGGGTGTCGCTCATACCTGGGTGATTGGATAAGGCCAGAAAAGCGGAATCAGGAATCAGGTCCAGGCCAAAGACGCGCACATCCTGGACGAAGTGATTCTGTGTCAGGCGCGAGGCATCCACTAATCCGCGTGCTGCCACGGCGTTGTCAAATTCCACCATAAATTCGGCAAAGGTGCGCGCAGGCTTGAGGAAGAGTCTTCGCAATAGGCGCGCGGGCAATGGATGATCCTGCCAGCCAAAAGAAGTGACGAGATCGTCAAGATTGATGGAAGTGAGAAGCTCTGTTTGATTATTCACGATGTCTATTTTAACATGCAAAAAATAAAGCCCGCTCTTGAAAGCGGACTTCGTTGCTTCTACTTATTTCGTTGGATCGCATAGATCCTTAGCTTTCGCTCGTACTCATCGATGGAGTGACACATTATCCAACGCGGCCAGTTGAACGGCAGGATGGCCGCGAGTAGCATTTCCCAAAATCTGCGGAAGATGGGGATGCTGCGGTAGAGATAAAATTTTTCGCTTTCAGATTTGCTGTAGGTGAGGTAGCGCGGATCACCGATGTGCATGTAGCCGATGCTGGGAACGAGGGTAACGATATCGGTGCTGTGGACGATACGATAGAAGGGGGCTTTGATATTCCTTTCGTATTGCTTATTGCCAACGCGCGGACTGCCGAATGTGTAACACGCCGCGATCTGGGATTTGATCTTGTGTTCAAGGTTTTGCGTGGCGATCGTTGCGAGCGCGCCTCCAAGGGAATGACCCGTGACGTAAAGAGGCCAGGTCCACTCTTCATTTTTGAGGAAAATATTTACGATATCGTCTTCAACTTCCTGATAGGCTTCATGGAAACCCGCGTGAATTTTCCCTTCTTTTAATGAGCTTTTATATACGCGGATGTCTGTATTGATGTCTTCGAATCTTTTTGGCTGTGTGCCTCTGAATGCAAGTACGTACATGTTTTCATTTTTTGCCAGAAAGCATTGTGTGCTGCCTTTGGAAAAAGTGCTGACCAATTCAAATCCCCCGCTTTTCAAATTGAAAATGAGCCGAAAAAGTTCCTCTTCGCTGGTCTCAAATTCTATGTACGCTAATTTTGACATGACCGCCATCATCCACGCCACTCTATCTGAATACGCGGCTCTCATGATCAGCGATGTTGATTGTACAAGCCTTGGCTCGGCAAACGCCTGTATGCCCTCAACCGTCTCAAGGTATTCTTTTTTTGCGTTCTCAAGTTTTTTTTGTGCGGCAGCTAATTTATTTTCCTGCAGTTTCATGGGGCTGGTCGTCATATATCCTCCAGAGTTGCGGGTGAAATTTTTAGCAATAATATACAGCAATATAAGGATATTTACAATAGGCATTGTCTGAATTTGGCTGGGATGCTGATCTATACCAAGTAGAACCTTCTTTATTCGGGTTCGATCGAAAAATGGAGTGGATAGCCTTCAAGCCCCGCTGCGAAATGTGCCTTGTTGATTCGTTTTTCTGCTTCGGTTTTGGGAAGGGTCTGGACATATGCAGCCCCTTTATAGTGTGCGATGAGCATCACATCCATTGCGCCAGGCTGGCTGAGCATAAAAATGGAGGTGAGCACGTTCACGACAAAATCCATCGGCGTAACATCGTCATTGTGGATTATGACGCGGTAAAGCGGCTCCAATTTGGTTTTTGTTTCTTTAGTGATCTCGATCTCGGGAATGACTTGCAGTTTCATCACTTACTCATTGCCTTTTTCCCACGCATTACTCAATCGAGTCATTTCATCTGCACTCAATAGGATCTCTGCCGCGTCGAAATTCTCTTTGATGTGCTGCGGATCGAACGACATCGGAATCGTGATCACACGCGGCTGCATCACCAGCCACGCCAGCGCGATCTGGAACGGGGTGGCAGAATGTGCATTTGTGATTTCCTTCAAGGTTTTGTTGACTCGTATACTTCGGAACTTCACAGGTGAATAGGCTGTGACCAGGATGTCATTTTGCTGACAATATTCGAGCACGCCGTTTTCCACATAGGAATGGTCAGGCAGGCTGTAGGGTACTTGATTGGTAAGAATAGGCGTTTCGGAATATGCCTGTGACTGTTTGAGAAGTTTTAAATTGAAATTGCTCACCCCCAAATGTTTGACCTTCCCATCACGCACGAGTTTGTTCAATGCGGGAAAAGTCTTTTCAAGTTTCATTCCCCTGCCCGGCCAATGGATGAGATACAGGTCAATGTAATCCATCTTGAGGCGGCGGAGGCTGCTGTCGCAGGATTTGAAAACATCATCATAGCCTAAATGTTCGGGCGAAACTTTGGATGTGATGAATAGATTTTCGCGTTTTGTATTTGACTCACCCACGGCGCGCCCGACCAACTCTTCAGAATGACCCGCGGCGTAATATTCCGCTGTATCAAAATGGGTATAGCCTATCTCCAGCGCGGAGCGCAGCGCAGTGAGAGACTTCGTATCCCAGGCACGGTTCGGTGACGTTTCACCGCCGATCTTCCAGGTGCCGAATCCGATCTTCGGAAGGGATAGACTGTGAATGGTTTCGTATTTCATATTGAAAATCAGATCAACTTATAAATTCAGGGAAAGCCTTGACGATCTCACGATATTCCTTGGTGACCTCTTCCCAATTGCTGCTGCCTGTAGTGATCGCCAGATCAAGAGAGAGCAATCTTCCAACACATTGATTTCCCTGCACGAGTCGGTCATCGAATTGCTTTTTGAACATCCCGCTAACGGTCGCAATAAAGCCGAAAATTGCCACGAGGATGCAGGCCAGTCTCCAGCCGCCGTCATTACTTTGCGATGCAGCTTGGACAAATAATGTATTACCTCCAACGGCGGCGGTTAAGCCTGCCAAAAGGGTCGCGGCGGCGGGCGAGACAACATTAGCTATGAACAATTGAGAATCCGTCTTGCGAATACGGGCTGTTTTAATTTTTGCAGTGTCCAAGCTGGCTTTTATAGAATTGATGAATGCATCCTGGCTCTGTGTTCCCCTGTCCGTTTTTGTATTTTTTTCGTTTTCCATATTTGCCTCCAATATGATTTTAATGACTGCGGCTACTATACATCAATTATTATGACAAATCAACACAAAAGCCCGCCTCTTATCAAGACGGGCTTCTACTATCCACTATTCACTGTACTATACTGCAACTGCCAATTGCTCCTTGGCAGATTCAAATCCCCTGCGTAATGCTTCGTAATTCTTCGGAAGTAAATGTTGATGCCGTGCGGGCAAATGGGCCTTCAACGCGGCTTGAATTGTTTCAAGTGTTACTTCGGGTAAAGCCGCCAGCAATGCGCCAACTGTGACCATGTTGGTTAATTTCTTGTCACCGATCTGTTCCGCGATCTCATTGGCTGGGACAAATACCGTGTTGATGTCAGTGCGTTTTGCGCCGCGATCTACCATGGACTGATTCACGACCAATGTCCCGCCTGCCTGCATGACGGGTTCATATTTATCATAGGAAGGCAGATTGAGCGCAATAACCAGTGGCGGATTCTTCACCAATGGTGAACCAATTTCATGGTCCGCAATGACGACGGTGCAGTTTGCCGTGCCGCCGCGCATTTCGGGTCCATAGGATGGGATCCACGTCACTTCCTTGCCTGAATCCATGGCCGCATAGGCAATGACCTGACCCGCAAACAATACGCCCTGTCCGCCAAAACCTGAGATGATGATTTCTTTTTGCATGGTTATCTCCATGTCATGGCGAGGAGGCTGTTCTTCCCGAAGAAGCAATCTCTTATTTAGCGGTGAGATAGCTTCGGACTCGCCCTCGCAATGACATATGTAATCTATATTTTTATCTGTTTGATCGCATCGCTGATCTTGTAATCGCCCAGCGGATAAAATGGCATCATGTGCTCTTCCACAAATTTCAACGAGTTAACAGGAGTCATGCCCCAGTTGGTTGGGCAGGTGGAAAGCAGTTCGACCATCGAGAAGCCAAGTCCGCGTGCCTGGGTTTCGAACGCCATGCGGATCGCTTTCTTCGCGAGGCGGATATTTTTCGGGTCATGCAGTGAGCGGCGCACGCAATACCCAACGCCGTCCAATGTTGAAAGCATTTCAGAGACTTTGATCGGGTAACCTTGTGTTTCCACGTCGCGGCCATTTACTGAAGATGTGGTCTTCATACCTGGCAGAGTTGTCGGCGCCATCTGTCCGCCCGTCATACCGAAGTTGGCATTGTTGATGAAGATCACGGTGATGTTTTCACCGCGCGCAGCGGCATGCACAATTTCGCCCATGCCGATCGAAGCCAGATCGCCATCCCCTTGATAAGTGAAAACAATTCGGTCGGGCATCACGCGCTTTACACCAGTTGCCATTGCGGGGGCGCGTCCATGCGGCGCTTCCACAAAGTCTGTATCAAAATAGTTATATGCAAATACCGAACATCCCACTGGCGCAACGCCGATCGTTCTGTCGATCACGCCCATCTCTTCCAAAACTTCCGCCACCAAACGATGCGCCACGCCATGCGTGCAGCCCGGACAGTAGTGGGTGGGTGTATCTGTAAAACCTTCAGGTCTATCGTAGACTAAATTTTCTTTTAGCATTTTGCCTCTATACGTGCGCCATTCGTTCAAGCCATGCATCACGTGGATGAACATCCGCGCTCAACTTGACCTTCGCCATGCGATGGATCTCGTTCAGTATCTCATCAGGGAACGGAACGACGCCACCCAGACGCCCGTAGAATTCAACGGGCACGCGTCCCTTCACTGCCAATCGGACATCCTCCAGCATTTGACCTGAATTCATCTCTGTGACAAGGAACGCCTCAGCCCGACCTGCGAGCTGGTCAATCACCTCATACGGGAACGGGCTGACAGTGATCGGTCTTAACAAACCAACTTTGATTCCCTCAGCACGTGCTTCGCGGACAGCGGATAGTGCCACACGTCCCGCCGTGCCGAAGCCGACGATCACAATCTCTGCATCATCGAGGAAATATTCCTTATACCGAACTTCATTTGCCTGAATGGTCTTCCAGCGATTTAACAGCCGCAGATTCATTTCTTCTTCTGCCGCAGGTTCAATATAGATCGAGGAAAGGATCCGTCGTTCGCGCTTGCCCATCTTGCCATCGGTATTCCAATCCCAATTTTCGCGATGGACTGGTTTCATCTCAGGCATTTCTGCGGGTTCCATCATTTGCCCCACACAACCGTCGAGGATGATCATGCAGATCGCGCGGTATTTCTCCGCCAGGTCAAAGGAAAGAACCGTTAAGTCAATTGCTTCCTGCACCGAAGCGGGAGCCAGTACGATCGGTTGATAATCGCCATGTCCGCCGCCGTGAACCGCCTGGTTGTAATCGCCTTGAGCGGGCGCGATGTTGCCGAGACCTGGTCCGCCGCGCATTACGTTGATCAAGACTGCGGGCACTTCAGTCCCCGCGATATATGAAATTCCTTCCATCATCAAACTCACACCCGGACTGGAGGAGGATGACATGACGCGCACGCCTGTGCAGGCAGCGCCGTAGACCATGTTGATCGCGCCAAGCTCGGATTCGGCTTGCACGAAAGCGCGTCCCAATTCGGGCATACGCCGTGAAAGATATTCAAGCACTTCTGTTTGAGGAGTGATTGGGTAACCGAAGTACGCCTCAAGCCCCGCGCGAACGGCAGCTTCGGCAATCGCTTCGTTCCCTTTCCATAATTCTTTTGGCATTTGATTCTCCAAAAATAAATCACCACTAAGCACGCTAAGAGCGCAAACATTTTCTTAGCGACCTTTGCGGTTTAATGTTTCTTAAGCAGGTACAGGCACTGCCTTCGTCACTTCACGATAGACCGTGATCGCGGCATCTGGACAAACAACCGCACAAATAGCACACCCCGTGCAACCGTCCTTGAACGTGTGCGCGGGGTGGTAGCCCTTGGGTGTCAGATGTGACATATTTAGCTCTATCACATCCTGTGGACAGGCACTTATGCAAAGTTCGCATCCTTTGCAATATGTATCACTGACTTCGATCCAACCTTTAGCTGGCATTCAGTCTCCTTGTTTTATTCTCTTATTTGAGAAGTTAGACAGTAATTAGCGGGAATTCCCGCCTCTCTGATTATGTCGTTTTCCTACAATTGCGAGTAGTGCCAAGCGTCATAGACAAGAACGCCAAAGGTCATTGCTTTTTTTGTTGGATGATTTTGAGGTTTAGAAGGATTTCCTTCGTAGATTCTTCAAAATTGTACCGCCATCGTTAAAGCCAAGCGGGAGAAAAATTTGCAGAGTGTAAACGAATAAGTTTTCAATAAAGGCAAACATGCCGATCCAAAACCAATTTCCGCGCCAGAGAGGGAGAAGGAAGTAGAAAACAATGGAGAGTAATCCATTGATGATCGGTCCGCCCAATGCGCGGCGGATGTGAATAGATGGACTTAATTCAGGCTCGTCTTTTGGATACTGTGTGAGCGCAAAGACAGCCATTGCCCCGAGTGTGATGCCTGTCATAGGGTGGCCGGTCCGCTTGGCAGCGTAGGCATGACCCAGGCTATGGATCAGCTCAAAGGTCCAGTGCAGAAGCGTGGCAATGAATCCCATCAGAAGCGATTGGCTAAAAGGAATATTGAGTCCAGAACGTGCAATGACGGTGAACACGATCCACAGAACCAAAGTCCCAACAAACGCCAGCGGCAGGATGCTTATCTGTAAGCCAAATAATTTTCCGAGGTGAATTGATTTCATCTTACATCCCGAGTAATTTCATTTCATGCTTCAAGGTTTCAGCAAGGCCTTCCTTGAGCGGACGCGGATCGTATCCAAGCTCGCGTTTGGCTTTGGCGTTGGTTCCAATATAAGTAACTCCCGCGATGATACGCAAGCCTTCGCCAGTATAACTTTCTGGCACGGGAATGAATTTATCAAAGACATACATCATCTCAGACATGGCGCGGATCATACCGGCTGGCACGGCCATCGGCAAGGGTACCCCTGTGAGTTCCTTGGCAACTTCCAGCGCATTGATAAATGTGTGCGTCGGTCCGCAGATATTGTAATTCTCACCGACCTTACCTTTCCCCATTGCAAGCCAGTGTGCATGAGCGATGTCATCCACATGCGCCCAGGAGAAAGCAGTTTGCTTGGGCATGACCGGCAATTGCTTTTTTAGATATTGAATGAACGAAGTGCGGACACTACTTGTATCGCCGGGACCGTATACAAGACCAGGCTGAACGATGACAAGCGGCAAACCGTCCTTGATCATTTTCACAGCCACGTCATGTGCCTCGGCTTTTGTAGCGTCATAGATGCTGATGTGCTTTCCGGTGAAGTGATAACTCTCATCGGCTTCCACACCATGCGTATCTGAATTAACTGCCAATGTGCTGGTATACACGCCCTTTGGGATCTTCAGTTCCTTCATCAACTCAAGCACATTACGCGTGCCTTCCACATTGATCGCGTACGCCTGACTCTTATCCCGCACGCCGACTTTATACCAGCCCGCCACGTGGAAGACTCCGTCCACGCCAGTCATCGGCTTGCGCATGGATTCCTTCTCGATCACATCCCCCTGATGCAGGGTCACACCTAATTGAGCAAGATCCTGCGCCTTGGCAGGATTCCGCACAACAGCGATCACTTCATGTCCCGCTCCCCGTAGTTGACGCGCCAATCGCCCGCCGATAAAACCTGTTGCGCCAGTGATAAAGTATTTCATGTTATTTTCCTTTAGCTTCTTTTCAAGAATTCTCGAATTGAGATGGCTGCCGCGGCACCTTCACCGACGGCAGAAGCGACTTGTTTAATACTTTCATGCCTCACATCACCTGCGGCAAACACACCTGTCATACTTGTTTCAAATGCAAGACGTTCTCCAAATTTCTCATCGGATTGATGAGTGAGCTCATGACCTGTAAGAATAAAGCCATATGGGTCTGTCTTTACATAATTTTTTGCAAATTCAGTATTGGGTTTCTGTCCAATGAAGATAAAAGCAGCATCAGGCTCGATTGCGCTTTTCTCACCTGTGACGGAGCTATGGTAATTGATCTTTTTAAGCCTGGAGTTTTCTCCTTCAAACGAGTCTACATCCACATTGAATTTTACTTCCACCCGTGAAGTTGGCTCGTTGATCTTGTCAATCGCAACCTGACTGGCGGTTAATGTATCCCCGCGCACAAGAAGAGTGACCTTCTCAGCAAAAGTCGTAAGATGCAATCCTTCTTCACACGCAGAGTTGCCCCCGCCAACGACAATAATATTTTTTGCACCCTTATAAAATGGACCATCGCAAGTGGCGCAAAAATGAATCCCTGCGCCGATAAAATCATCTTCACCGGGAATATCCAACCTGCGGTAGGATGCACCTGATGCGATCAATATAGCGCGGGCGTGGTAATGCTTTCCATCGGAGGTATAAACTTCGTTGTATCCATTTTCAGCTTCGAGTTTTTCAACATCCTGAGCCTGTAAAATTTCCACGCCGAAGCGTTTCGCCTGCTGAGTGATGCGCTCCGCAAATTCCTGTCCACTGATGCCTTCGGGAAAGCCAGGAAGTTATCCAACCCAACGGTAATGCCAGCCTGTCCACCTAGCCCCGATCGTTCGATCAGCAATGTGTCGGCGCCTTCTCTTGCGGCGTAGATGGAAGCGGTCAACCCTGCTGGTCCGCCTCCGATAATGATCAGGTCATAATAGGTCTTTTTTGCTTCTGTCTTTAAGTTGAGTTTTTTGGCTAATTCTGCATTCGATGGTTCCACCAAAAATGAACCATCTTCGAAAACAATGGTTGGAATGATTCTCTTGCCGCCATTCTTCGCAATCACAAACGCTTCGCCTTCCTTATCCTCTTCAATATCCACCCAATTAAACGGAATAAAGTTCTCGCCCAAAAACTTTTTCGAGCGGCGACAATCAGGACACCAATAAGCTCCGTAGACAGTAAGTTTCGCTTCCATGTTTTCTCCTTTAGACAGTGTAATATAACCAACTATACAGTGAACTCATCAGTTGACGGGGTAGAGGTTTTATTTATTACACATTCTGCAGGCGTACCCTGGATTTCAAGGCTTGCCGATCATGCCAAGATGGGTATGCTGAAACGAATCTGTGTGTTTCAAGCCGTAGCCCATCACCCGATCCATGCTGGAGTGACCGAAGAGGATCAGCCCCGTCAACTGGATGGGCTGGCTTCGCGAGAATGATCCCAACCACAAAGATGCTGATTCCCAAGGCTTTGTGGTGGACGAAGTTATACGTCCACGCGCCGATCTGCGGATTGACTAGATAGCCGAACATACTGAAATCAGGTGTAAATAAAAGTACGGGATACCACCACCAGGCAAAATCCAGCTTGGCGAAAAAGAAAATGCTGAGGGCGAACATAAAGATTTCTTCGAGTTTGAGTAAGTTTTTCATTGTTATCCTTTGGGTTGCGGACTTCAGTCCGCAATTTCCGATACAGAAAAGCGGACTGAAGTCCGCGCTCCGAATTTATCCGATCACCTTATCCAACCCACGGCGTGGACTGAGCAAGGCTTCAACAGTTGGGTAGCCAAGTCGAAATGGCATGATGGCGTTCCACTGCTCATCACCGACCAAGTCCGCGACGGCATTCCCAATGACAGGCTCAATGCCGAGTTGACGTTCTCGGTCTGCACGTTCACACATTTGATTGAGTGGCTGCATGGCGAGTCCCTGAGTGGTTCCCCACAAATGAATTCGCTGCCAGATTTGTCCGCATTGCAAGCGCTGGGTAAAGTCCATGCCGTCGGGGACGGCGAGGATGCCAAACGCGGCAGCGGTGGGAACCATAGTCTCACGTACATTTTTTACAAAGGACTCGTCATTTGACTTGCGGGAAAGGTCGGGCAGGAATTTCGCCATACCAGAAATGAACGGACTGAGTCCCTGCGCATCGAGAGTGATACCATCAGCTGATTCCTGCAATTGATCCCAATCCTGCCGCCACCAGAGGTGACTGTCCATACTTTGCTGGTCGTCAGCGATCAAGGCTTCAGCGGCGGCGATGGCGACGTCACCAAATTTGGCAAGAGACGATTCATCTTTCAGCCAGAATAAACGGACATTTGATTCAGTGACGAGAGAATCGATTCCTTTGAAAATGTCTTCTGCAACAGCGCGGGTCATATCATACGCGGCGCGGTTGGTGTGTCGGTTTGGAATGGCGGAATAAAGCTCGGAAGCAAGTGGAGATGATAACAGCGAAGGAAATGCTTGCGGCGTGCAACTCGGTTGTCAGGTCTGGCATGAGGCGGATGGTTGGCGTGAAGCCTTCGGCCTCGGCGGCGAGTCGCATATTTTCCACCGCGCATCCAAGTCCAATGTACATCTCGCGGCGAAAGGGATCGATCACGCCGATCTGCCGTTCGGGGACGGCAAACAAATCAATCGTTGAATCAGTGACGCGAAAAAGCCACGGCTGCGAGTTGTGCGGATTGGACGCGAGAATACCCGCAGCAATAATGCGCTCAACAGGGGATTTCGCATCGCGCCAATTTTTCCACGGCTCGTAGGCAACGCCCTGCCCAACGCTGAACATCCCCTGATCGGCTGCGCGAAGCACGCTTCCACCAGCGACGGCGATCAACGTCGCGCCGCCAAGTTTTAGAAAATCACGCCTTGTTAATTTCATACATCATTCCTTTTATTATCGTGGGAACAATCATTTTATGAAATGGTTTGATTGCAAACATATAGAACCGTCCAAGAGTGTTGTGAATTTTGACGAGGGTTGAAACGACGAGCAGGTTGTTTTGCCTGTCGAGAAAGAGCGAAACGCGAAAATCAAGATGGTTGTCGTCTTCGCCAAAGATAACTTCGTTCTCGGTCTTGGAAATTACGTTGAACAACGCAACTGACTCGCCGAATTCACATTTGAAATTTCGCAGCACATCTTCTTTTGTGCCTGCATTTGGAACTTTCAAGCCAACAAATGCAACAAGCCGATTACGAAGAACGAGAAGTTGGTCCACCCACGCAGGGCTGGCAGTAAAGAAGGCTTTGCCGACTTGTTCAATGGCTATGTCACTTGCATTCAGCGTGGCGGCGTAACTATCGAGATAATCCTTTGGAAGGTTTTGCAATGCGGAAGCGGCTGGAAGTGACGTCTTCATGCTTTTTCCAGGTACGGTTTGTAATGCTGCACCATCACCTCCACCGCCTCAGTCAGCGCGGCTTCGTTGATCTTTTGTCCCATGCTTTCGGCGTAGGATAACCAGGTATTTCCCAGCACCCAGCCGATGAGAACCACCTTGCGCAACTCGTCGGGATGCAGATCGCTTCGGGCCACGCCTTCGCCTGCCAACCGCTTAATGAGATTTTCCTGCTCCGTGACTCGCTGCTCCTGGATCTCACGAAATCGCTTGGCGAGAATTTTGTCGTTGCGGAGCAGAGCCGCAAATTCACGATAGAAGAAACGATACTTCCAAATGATGCCGAAATTCAAGCGCATGATCTGCCGCAGGGTATCGAGCGTGAACTGACCCTCCGCAGGCTGGTAGATCACATCGAACTCCTTGAACATCACCTCCAGAATAGAGCGGATGACCTCTTCCTTGTTGCGGTAGTGATATTGCAAATTGCCCGCACTCATCCCCACCGCTTCAGCCAGAGCGTTCATCGAGATTGAAGCGGTTCCCGATTCGTTAAATAACTCGATCGCTTTTTGCAGGATTTTATTCTTAGTTTGTTCCGACGCCTTATAAACTCTTGGGGACATTGGCGCTCCTTGATTTAGTAATGTTTTACAAATTTAGTATATATTTACTAAATTGTCAAGGTGTAAATGTAGCCAAACGGTTGAATAAAAAACCAACCTAATGGCTGTCCAAACTTCAACTGCCCAGCCGATTTCAAGAAGCTGTAGATTGGGTATCCTGTAAGCATTCAACCTCACAGGAGCAACGTATGACATCCCGTTTCACCCTCAAGATTTTTTCTGCGATTTTGGCACTCATCCTTATTCTGGCCAACATCCAGCCAGCCTTCGCGCAGACGGAGAACAGTCCCAGTGACCCCGTCGAAATGGAAGCCTTCTTCGACGCCTATCTCGCCGAACAGATGGGGGCGTATCACATCCCTGGTGTGGTCATCAGTGTCGTAAAGGACGGACAGGTATTCTTCTCAAAAGGCTATGGCTATGCCGATGTGGAAAAACAAATTCCCTTTGACGAGAACACCTTGTTGACCACCGCCTCGTTGGGTAAGGCTTTTACCGCAGTGGGAATGCTGCAACTCAGCGAGCACGGCGTAATTGACCTGCGCGAAGACATCCGCCCATATTTCAAGGACTTCACAATCAAGACCAACTTTGACGATCCGCTGACTTTTGCCAATTTATTGACCCACACCGACGGATTCGAGACGCGCACGATCGGTGTCGCCACTCAGAACGAAAATGAACTCAAACCCCTTGGCGAACTGCTGGCAACTTATAAACCCAATCAAATTCTCCCCGCTGGCAAATATCTGACCTACGGTGATTACGCCGCCAATCTTGCGGGCTATCTCACGCAGGAAATTTCAGACACACCTTTCGAGCAATACATGGATGAAAACATTCTCTCGCCGCTCGGTATGTCTCACAGCACCTTCGACCAGCATTTGACTCAATCCATGAAAGACAGCCTTGCGACTGGCTACAGTTACGAAAACGGAGAATACCAGCCTGAGCCTTTCTTGTATGTCAGTTATGCCCCAGCAGGCGGACTCCGCACCACGGCAGCCGACATGAATCACTTCATGCTGGCTCTGCTCAACAGCGGAGAGTATGAGGACACACGTATTTTGAATCCCGATACTGTTCAATCGATGTTCACCCAGCAATTCACAGGGCAGGCCGATATGCCAGGAATCACCTACGGCTTGTTCGAGGATTTCAAAAATGGGCAGCGCGCCCTGCTGCGCGATGGCGACGGCATTGGCACGCGCACTCGTCTGCTTTTACTTCCCGAACAGAACACAGGCATCTTCATCAGTTACAACTCAGGCGACAGTAACCTGCGCCTCAACCTGCTCGGTGCATATCTGGATCACTACTACCCCGCAGAAAATTCTGCCCCCATTCCCGTGGACGACTATCAAGCTTGCACCAAACTCTTTGCAGGCACATACCGCCCGCTTCAAGCGGATGTGTCTACCTTTGCCAAGTCCATGTATTTTTTCTCGCAATTGGTGGACGTGACCGCCAATGTAGATGGCACGCTCACCATCCAATCCGCTGGCATGGGCGACCATAGCAGCGTGATGGGTGGCTTTGAAGGCGCAACCCAATGGATCGAAACCTCTCCGCTTCACTTCGAGCGTGTGGATGGTGACAGTGTGATCGCCTTTATCCAAAATGAAAATGGGGAAATCGTTCAAATGATCTCAGGTCAGGGCTATCACAGCACGTTCACAAAACTGGCATGGTACGAATCGCAAAGCTTTCAGATGAACTTCATTGGTCTCGCCGCCCTCGTTCTGCTAACCTTCGGAGTCGTTGTTTTCCTCCTCATGCCCATTGGCGCGCTCGTCCGCAAACTCCGCAAACAAACCACTGCACCGCAATCCAAAATGGAACTCGCTGCACTCATCTGGGGAGGCGTCGTCACGCAATTGCTCGCCATGACGGTCTTTCAAAGCATTGGCATCTTATACGCCATCAACAGTATCGCGAATTTACCCAACTTCGTCTGGGGCATCAGCCCAGAGATTATCAACGCCTTGAACAGCACCTACCTGCCAGTTTTCTTGTCTCTCACACTCCCCATCTTTGCCATCGTCGCATGGGTCAAAGGCTGGTGGAAATTCAGCACACGCATCCTCTACACCGCCAGCGCCATCGCCGCCCTCATGGTCATCTGGTGGGCAAATTACAACAACCTGATCGGGTTTCATTTGTAACCAGTAGTTGACAGTCACTTTAAAAGTGACTGTCAACTACTTTGATTTATACTTCACGCATGTCCAACAAAACCTCTCTTCAATGGCTTTGGATCCTCGGCGTATCGCTCGTCGTTCTCGCGCTCATCAGCGCATCTGTATTTCTTTCCATCGCCATCTTTGCCGCCAGCGAAGCGCTGTTGGGCAGCATTCCCACTCAAGCCGAGATCGCGGATTTCACCGAAGTATTCGGGCGCATCATCGGTCCGCTTGCCACCACCGCATTGACTCTCTTTGCCACCACATGGCTCGCGCTTCGCGTCCGCAACGCGCCGCAACTGCATGGGCTCATCGTCGGGCTGATCGTTGCCATCGCCAACCTTGCCTCTGATTTATTTTTTTCACCGCCCACCGCGCCCGATGAATGGGTCACAATTTTTTTATGCATTCTCGTCGGGTGGCTTGGCGGCTCGTGGGGTCAATTCATTCTCAACAACCGCGAAGCTGTCTATCAAACCAGCCAGGCCGTCAAAGGCGCAGACCGCAAAGGCGTGGTATATGCGATTGGAGAACACCTCGCAGGCCCATCGGTCGTCCTGATCGCTTTGGTGAAAAATTCTGGGGATGTGGATTCAGCCTCCGCCTGGACCACCTCCCCCAATCTGAAAATTCCCGCCTCGATCGGCGCGCTTCCGACTCCGCCCGAACCTGTCACTGTTTCGACAGTGGATCATCAGCCCTGGCATTCGACCCTGCTCATCCCGCTCACCGACGATGAAAGATTATTCGTCGCATCGCGCAATAAAAACGGCTTCACCCGCGCCGACCTCCAAAACTATCTGACCATCGGCGAACAGCTCGCGCTCTCGCTCGAAAACTTAAAACTCATCGAACAAGCACGCGAGACAGGCATCATTCAAGAACGACAAAGACTCGCGGGCGAAATTCATGATGTGCTCACGCAAGGCTTCATCAGTATTGTGACGCAGCTTGAAATGGCAGAAGCAAAATTGGAGACTTCGCCCAATGCCGTGCAAACTCACATTGATCAGGCGCGCCAAACCGCGCGTGATAACCTAACCGCCGCCCGCGAAATGACCTGGGCACTGCGCCCCGACTTGCAACAAGGCGAGCCGCTTTCAGCAGCATTGAAAAAACTTGCCAATCGCTGGTCTGCAACGAGCGGAACTCAACTTCTGTTCAGTGTCTCGGGGAACGAACATATCCTTCATCCCGAGATTGAGACTCTGCTCCTGCGCACTGCGCGCGAAGCGTTGAACAACATTCATAAACATGCCCAAGCCAGCAAGGTCACGATCACCTTGACCTATCTTGATGCTCTCATCGCGCTCGACGTTCAAGATAACGGAATCGGCTTTCAGCCTGAGTCGCTGACAACGTCACACAATGAAAACGGCTTCGGGCTAAAATCCATCCGCGAACAAGCCGAAAGACTCAGCGGCGAACTATCCATCGAAAGCGAAGCAGGCAAAGGCACAACCATTGCCGTTTCCATTCCAACGGAATAACCATATCTCAAGATTAATCTTGCGATATCTCAAGGAACTTTTATGCCCAAAATCAAAATCCTCATCGCCGATGACCACACCATCGTCCGCGCTGGCATTCGCGGACTACTCGAAACTCAACCTGATTTTGAAGTCATCGCTGAAGTCGAAAACGGACAGCAAGCCGTAGAGCAGACGCACAAACTGCACCCCCAGATTATCCTGATGGATTTGCGTATGCCAGAAATGGATGGCGTGACCGCCATCGCCAAGATCAAAGCGCAGCACCCTGAAATCCACATCCTCGTCCTCACCACTTACGACACCGACGCCGACATTGTCCGCGCGGTGGAGGCGGGCGCCACAGGCTACCTGCTCAAAGATGTGCCGCGCGAAGAATTATTCCGTGCGGTGCGCGCCACCGCCAAAGGCGAAACAGTCCTCGCGTCATCCGTCGCGGCGCGGCTGATGGGCAAGATCCGCTCGGGCGGAGATGAAGCGCTCACAGCCCGTGAGATCGATGTGCTTCTACTCGTTGCACGCGGCGCAACAAATCAAGAAGTGGCTGAGTCGCTCAGCATCAGCAAAGCGACAGTCAAATCACATCTAATTCAAATTTGCAACAAACTTGGGGTCTCTGACAGAACCGCCGCAGTCACTACAGCACTGGAGCGGGGAATCATTCGGTTATCTTAACTTCCGATTCTCTTCGCACCATTCCTTCAATGTAATTCTCGGCGCATCGAGCAGGCGATTGGCTTTATCGGGCGAGCCGTCTTCGCCCCAATTTTCATAATGCTTCATTAACACCGCCATGCCTTTCCATTCGGCGTTGAAGGTGAGCGCGCCCAGCACCGCAAGCATTCGAGTGGATATCGGCGCAACTTTCACGCCTGCATAATCTGCGTAGATTTTCATCGCCTCACCCATGGTGTAGGCTTCGGGTCCAAAAACATAAAGTTCCTTGTTCAAAGTTTCATCGGTCTGATAACTTTTCGAAACCATGCGCGCATAATCTTCGGCGGCAATCCAGTGCAGCGGGTGGACTTGATTCCCGATCAGCGACATACTTTTTCCCTGAACGAATAACGGCAGCGCCTCCATGAACCACGAAGCGCGGAATATCGTGTACGGCACGCCGCTGGATTGCAATGCCTGCTCACCCTTGAACTTTGACCTGCTCTCTGGCGTATCAGCCTTTTCTGCGCTGACAGCGTACGCGGAAAGAATCGTTACGCGCCCGACATTCATTTCCTTTGCGGATTTTGCGATGTCACGCGTGGCGAGATGATCCATGCGCTCAAAGTCTGCTTCGGTGGGACCGCCTTTCAGGCTGATATGGACTCCGTCCACGCCAGTCATCGCTTCTTTCAACGCAGCAGCGTTACCCACATCCCCTTTTACGATTTCGTATCCAGCACCTAAAAGTTTTTGCGCCTTTTCAGGATTGCGTGCCAACATGCGGACATTGAATCCGTCCGCTTTGAGTTGTTGCGCTACAGGCTTGCCAAGCATGCCCGTCCCGCCGATAACGAGAATGGTTTTGTTTGAGTTTGTCATATCTTCCCTTTGAGCAGAAACCACCAGCCTGTGATTAAACCGATCACCCCTCCGATAATAAATCCGATTTGTCCTGTGGCTTCATATCCACGAACACCATTGAACACGAAATCCTCGGCATAATTTCCACCGATGTACATGGCGATGAACAAACCGATCACTCCCAAAACAAATCCAATCACGAGAGTGAAAAAAATGCCCAAGATTGTCTTACCCATTGTCAGTTCTCCTTTCCAATTTTCATTATCAACAAACAGCTAAATATTTCTGATCGCATCTGCCAGTTCGGAAGGGTTTTCTTCAGGAATGAAATGCCCCGAATTCGGAAAACGCATTACACTGGCTTTGGGAAAAGCGGACATCCATGTCTTCAGTTCTTTTTCCCGAAAGGCAATATCTTTCGCACCCCACGCAATAACGGCAACCTTATCATTTAGCAGACTTCTTTGATTCCATAACGACTCCAACCAGTCAGAAGCGCCGATGATCTGTTTGGGGAAAACCCAATTGCCTTTTCGTTCTTCGGGATTTGAAAACTGTTCAAGATAGTGTTTATGGATGTGCGGGGTGAGCTTTGATTTATCTCCAATCGCCATTGAAACGACGGTTTGAGCAAAAAAGTTTTGTCTTCGGATCAGCCAGCGCCCAATCGGACCACCCATGAACCCGCTGAATCCCTGATAGTACAGATCGTTTTTCACAGACCATAACCAGGTGTTTGTGATGATAATGGATTTTATTTTTTCGGGATGACGAATGGCGTAGGATAAGCCAATGGGACCTCCCCAATCGCCGACAACCATAGTGATCCGTTCCAGATTCAGGGATTCCAGAAGGGCCTCGAGATTTTTGGCGTGCTCCTGCGGCAGGTAGGAAAAATCCAGCGGTTTATCGGACAGTCCAAAGCCAAGATGATCCACAGCGATACAACGATACTGTTTTGAAAGAATCTTGATCATATTCCTTGCTTCAAATGACCAGGAAGGATTCCCAGGCACAAAAACAATAGGGTCACCAGTTCCTTCATCTACATAATGGATGTTTCCATACGGTGTTGAAAAGAAATTGGATGCGAAGGGATATTCGTTTTCATCCAGCCAGATTGGTCTTGTTGTGTTTTTCATTTCGCTCCTGATTTTATTTTGGTGTTGCTTTCTTCTTGCTCATCAAAATCATGGACGTGATGATGACTACATCCTGTACAAAGTGAATTGCCCACGCGATAAGAAGTCCCTGCGTTTCCACCAGCGAGAGCGCCAGCAGCCAGCCGAGGAAGCCCGCCATCAGTGCACCGACCACGCCGCTCGGCATTCCAAAATAATGCGGGGCGCCGAAGACCACGCCTGAAATCAGGACGATGACGGATACCGAGAAAATTCCATACAGCGGGGAGATGATGCCGATTCTGAAGATGGCTTCTTCTGAAAAGGCATTCGCCATTGAAAACGGGATTGACCACAGCAGGCTCAACAGGAAGTAGCGATAGTCCACACCTGCTTTTTTCAACTGGAAGAACATGAAGATCGCTGTGCCAAGTGTGATAAATAAACCAATACTTGTGGCGATCTCCAGCCAGGTTTCATTGCCTGTGACGCCGAGCCACGCGATTTTGCTGATGTGCACGTTGACATTGCCCATACGGAAGAAGCGCGCGAAGGTCTCAGGATTGAGAAAATAAACGAGCAGCAGAACAATCGCGGTCAAGACCAATTGCAGGGATTGAAATTTGATTTGCGTGTTGACGACTGGGTTGGAGTGGAACACGGTTTTGATTTTGGCGGTGACGGGTCGAAGGGCGAAAATGCCTGCGATTGCCAGTCCCACTATCAGGGCGGTGAGAAGCGGCGTCATGTCAGGCTCCAATTCGGACGATGATGAAAATCGTCTCGATCAGGTTCAATGCCAGATGCGCAGCAAATGGCGCAATGACATTTTTGCGTGAGATGCGCAGGTATGCGAAGGGGACGCCTGCGACAAGTCCCACCAACACGATGTACCAGAAACCGCCCGTCCAGTGCAGGATACCGAAAAAGAAAACCGAAAGCGCGACGGCAACTGGCTGGCTGAATTTTCCGAGTAGACGAGTCAAGCCGTAGCCGCGATAAATGCTTTCTTCGACGAAAGGCGCGAGAAGCACATCCGCGATGGCGAAGGGAATGAGCGATGCGCCGAGTGCGGTGAGCACGGAGCCTGCGGGGACGTAATCCCAGATGCCTTGCAGGCTGACGAGGGCGGGGGTGAGAGCGAAAATGTAAAGCAGAGCAATGACCACGCCAGGGACGGCGCCGATGAGAATTTCACGCCAGAGTTGTTGACCGTCTTGAAGTTTCCAGCCTAAGTCTTTCCACGAGAGACCTTCACGCTTCATGGATTTCATCAGGATAAAGAGCAGCCAGATTTGCAGCGCCACCAGTTGATAGGGTGTGGAGTCCACGACCAGTTGAGGAATCGCCGCGGGGTCTTTGCCCTGCGTGACGAAGCCAAAATAAACAGATGCGAGGACAATCAGGACCAGTGCGAGAAGCGGCGCGGCGAGTAAAGTCCACCAGAGACGGGATTTATTTTCTTTCATGATTAGAACTCCTTGTTTGCAGGTGAATTTCCAGGTTGTAATTTTGCCTTTGAAGATTTCTCCCATGCCCAACTGATGAGATAAAACAATCCGCCCAACGGGAAGAGGATAAAAGGAAATGAGAAAGCGGAGAGTGGCATGGCGAAACCATCGGGCAACCCGATGGCTCTGATCCCGTAGGTAAGCAGCGCGGTCTCATCAGCAATGAAGAAGAGCAAAGTTAGCACGGCGGAGAGTCCTTCCCACTTCCAGCCGAGTCCCAAACTGATGAGCATACCTAGCAGCGCCCACATGTGAAAGGCTAGCTCGGGGTCATCATCCGCAAACAGGAAAAGCGGCAGTCCATCTTGAAGGAACAGCAAGACGAACAACAGGATCGCCAATATACTGACGATCCTTGCAGTCCAACGCAGGATGGTGATGAATGGTCTCAATTTTAGTTTTGTGCTCTATTCAACAACGATCTGCCGATGACCAGAGTTCCAATCCCGATGAGAAGAACGGGAACGAAGACTGTCGCTGAGATGATGTTATTGGTGAAGATGAATACCACTGTGGGAATGGCAAGAAAGAGCAGGAAGAGTCCAATGGCTTCCTTGATCTGTCCTTGTAGGAATTTATCCACACCCAGGGCAGTACCGATGACCAGCATAATGCCTGGCCACCACCAACCTGTGAAAATGAGGATTCCAAGCCCGATCAACATGATCCCTACGAATACGGGTGATTTTTTATTTTCCATGATATGTGTCCTTTTTATTATGGGGGCGACCCTTCGTGAGAATTGGAAAAAACGAATCCCGAATGGCGGGTCACCCTTCTTGATTACGAAACCTTTTGCAGCAATTCCAGCGCGTGACGTTCTGGCTCATTGCCTTGGTACGTGCCCACCACGCCGCCTTGTTCGTCCAGCACGGCGAGACCGACAACTTTGCTCGTGTCACCAAGACCGAAGCCTTTGGTGGTTTTGCCATCCCAGTCGGGAAGGATGACGACGTAGTCCTGAGGATCCTGACCTTGAGGAATGGACTTGCTTGCTTTTTCAAAGGATTCCCGCATGGATTTTTCAGCGAAGCTACGGAATAACTTAGGCACAGAATGTAAGTCCACGACGTTGGCGATGGTGATGGATGTGCAGGCTTGATATTCGTCAACAGCGCGGACAGCCTTATTTATTCTTTCTGCGTCTTCGGAGGTATCGGCAGTGTGGAAGAGAAGCACACTGCGTTTGCCGATAGCATTGAGCGTCACTTGGCGACCAGAGCCTGCGGCTTTGAATGTCACGGCTGGGGCGGAAGTGGAAGATGTTGAGGCGCTGGTCACTACTTGTTTGACGGGAGCAGTTGTCGGCGCGGCGGGGAGCGGGGATTCATTTTCATCCATATTTGGCGCGGTCATCAATGTCACAGGTGTCCCATCCATGTAGCCGATCACCATGCGGGATGTGTCGCGGCCCGAAAGCAGCGCGGCGCTCATGCCGCCGCCGAATGTCCAAGCGCCAGTGAGGAAGAGATTCTTGATCGGTGTTTTGGCGTTCAAGCGGGTGGTGTAGGCGTTGTCCACGGTTTGCTCGGTGCCATAGATCGCGCCGCCGACGTTGCGGCTGTAACGCCAATTTGTAATTGGCGTGCCTACTTCGATGTACTTGATGGACTTGCGTAGGTTTGGAATGATTTTTTCCACGCGGTCGAGCAGCGCTTCAGTGGCTGCATTCTTCAACTCGTTGTATTGCGGGTTGTCGCTATAGTTCTCGAGGCTGCCACCCGTGCCCCACTGATTGTCTGTGTTCCAATCAGCGAGTGAAAAAATATTTAAGACTGAGCCGCCTTCAGGTGCGCAATCAGGATCGGCGATGTCGTAGTTGGTGATTGAAAGCGCAGTGCGATCAAATTTCCCATCCATGGCGGCTTGAAAATCTTTGTTGGAGTCGTAGCCTTCTGCCACAAACACTTCGTGATTCGTCCAACCTTCAGAGCGCAGGTTGCGGTCAAGACCAAGATACAAAACAAAATTCGAAACAGACGGTTTTGCTTCTTCAATGCCACGGACATAATCAGCGGGAAGATGTTCACGCCCGACGAACTTGAGCAGCGTATCGGGAGAGTTTGCGTTGCTGATGATGACATCCGCTTCGACGCGCAATCCCTTCTCGGTTTCAACTGCCACGGCGCGTCCATCCTTTATCTCGATCTTGTTGACTGTTTGCTTATAGCGAATCTCACCGCCAAATTTTTTGAATGTGGCTTCAAGCGCGCGGCTCATCGCCATGCTTCCGCCTTCGGGGTAATACGCGCCAACAAGGTGATAGCTGACCCACGGAAAAATAAAGACAGCGGCGTTGAGTTTTTCTGGCGGCAAGCCGTAGTATCCCCATAAAGTGGAGAAGACCGCTTTGAGTTCAACATCTTGAATGAATTGGTTCATGTACTCATCCCAGGAGATGGACATGGCCGCAAGCATTTTCGGATACAGGGCTGGCATTTTTTCGAGCGGCGGACGAATACCCGCGTCGCCTTCCGCGGCAAAGCGGCGGACTTGCCAGTAGGTTTCGACCATATCCGCGATCAGGCCATGAATGCCTTCGCGTTCATGCGGAAAGAGGCGCACCAGTTCAGTTTCATATTGCACAATGTCCGCATGAGCAACAACTTCATGTTTTGGGAAACGCACTGTGTAAAACGGATCCATGCGATGGAAGTGGACCTGGTCAAGCACTTCCAGATCCTTCAATGCCGAATACGCCCATCCGCCTGGAGCTGCACCATCCAGTGCATGCAAGGCAACTTCGAAACGATATTTTCCGCGCCGAAATTCATGGGCATATCCGCCTGGGACGGTATGATGTTCGAGTACGAGAACTTTCTTCCCCGCTTTTGCGAGGTATCCTGCGGCGCTGAGCCCTCCCAGACCTGCACCGATGACCACTACATCAAATTTTTCCATTTTATTTTCCTGTTATTCTTTTGGTAATTCCATTTTGGGTAATTTACGGACGCGCGGCATTGTTTTTTTCAGCCACGCAATTTCATTTTCGTAATAATCCGTACCGTAATCCAAAGTCAACTGCCAAAGATCGCGCAGACGTTTGATGCCAACCTGCTTGAAGTTCTCATCAATATTTGCCTGCGCAACTTCACATTGCTTTAAATATTCCTGAATGGCTTCGATCCGTTTTTCAAACAGGGTGACAATTTCTTCATTTGTAATTCCATGCGCGAAGAAGACTTGAATCAGCCATGCCTCGCGTGTGATTTCCAATGGAAGCGGAGTGGACACCCAGCGACGCAACTCGCCTCTTCCTTTATCTGTGATCTGATACTGTTTTCTATTCGGCTTCCCCTCCTGTTGAATGATCTCCGATTCCACGAGGTCGTCTTTTTCCAGATTCTCCAACGCCTTATAAATATGGCTCTGTGTGGCAGACCAGAAATGTGTAATGGATTGATCGAAGAATTTCTTCAAGTCATAACCAGACATGGGCTGGTATTCAAGAAAACCGAGGATGGCATGTGCGAGGGGCATGTATTTCTCCTTGTACTAATTCTTGAGCCAGTCACTCATCGTCATGGATGGTGCGCCGAGAATGGATTCCGCGCCGTTGGGCTGGCTGACCCTGGGCGACTTTTCAAAGTACGCCATCATCTGAACGAAGTCTTTCATCGGCGCACTTCTCGTCATCATCGCCAGCATTTTCCCAAACCAGATCGGCATGGACGCGGCTTTGATTCCAGGGTGGCAGGCGTCACAATATAGCTGGAGCGCGTCTGTCATCAACAAAGATTGTGGGCCATTGAGCACGAAAGTCTTGTTCGCGGCGGCTTCTGTCTGGTGCGCTTTTGAAACAGCGCGGGCAAAATCTGCAAGCGAGAGGAAGTAATAAGGTTGGGTCTGTTTACCAAATACAGTGGCGCGTCCGTCGTTAACGAATAATGCAAGCGCGTCCATGAACCAGCTTGGGCGAAGGATGGTGTAATCCACGCCGCTGCTCTTCAGCACATCTTCCGCTTTGAGTTTTTCATCGATCATGGCGTATCCGCGATTCTCGGGCAGGGCAGTTGTGCCTGAGATATAGCTGACGCGGACATTCTTGCGTCCCTGCCTGGCGAGGATCTCTGTCACATCCCTCGTTACTTGAAATTCAGCCCGCCAAGGCACGCTGATGTTGACTCCGCTCACATCCGCAAGCGCTTTTTCGAGGGTGGTTCTATCTTCGAAACTGCCAGTGACGATCTCGACTTTGTCACCGAGTAATTGACGGGCTTTGTCTGCATTGCGAACCAGCACGCGGACGGCAAATCCGTCTGCCAGAAGTTGTTTTGCTACGGGAGCGCCGACAAATCCAGCTGCGCCGATGACGAGAATTTTCTTATCCATGAGCATTTATCTCCTTACTTGATTTATATATCTATGTAGATATATTACTAAGTAGTTTTATATCTGTCAAGGGTTAAAAAGAAAACTCCCTGAGAATTCAGGGAGTTTGATATTCTGCTCTTTTGCGCCTTTTTAATAGCTTCTTCCCGCCCCCCCTTGTAGACTTTGAAAACTTTGAAAAGCCAGCAGACCGAACATGAGCGCCATGTAAGTACTTCTCAAAAATATAAAACCAGCAAATGCAAGCGCCGCGCCTGTAATGACCGAAACCCATAGCGCAGTACGATAGCCATTAAGCGGATCTGTCTGCGTCAGAATATCTCTCAAGATATGACCTCCATCCAATGGCTGGACAGGCATCAGGTTGATAAAGCCCCAAAATATACTGACCCACAACAAGTCCATAACAAGCGAATTCAAAAAATCACCGCCGATCGGTAGAACTACGATTGGAAATGGGATAAAGCCCAGGATAAAGTTTGGGATGACCATGCCGCCGAGAGCTGCAGATATAGCGACTACCAAAGCGGCGAACAAAAAACCCGCAAATGGCCCAGCCAGAGAAATGAAAATTTGCTGATTGGCCGAGACTGCTACGCTTGCATATCTTCCGCCCCAGGCGATTGATTCTGGGACGGTCAATCCCCCCCCTAAATGAAGAATGATCTGTGAGTCCTGCCCATAGCGGCGCATGGCGAACGCATGTCCCAATTCATGGATCAGAATACAAACAAAAATGGCGACGATCCAGGTCAGCAGACCGATAATACTGTTGGATGACGATCCGAACAAAAGCGCGATCACCCAAAATAACGGGTGAACGCGTACTGGAATTCCAGTGATCGAGAAGCGCAGATCGAAACGCGTTGGAGGAGGAACTTGAAGTAGAAACATAAATTTGTATTTTCCTTTATTTAGATTGCATGATGATATAGGCGATCAATCCAAAAATAGTTAATGCAACGCCGGTCATTCCAAGCGCGCCCGGCCATGCTCCTCTTAGAAAAATGATCTCACCCAAAAGGGAAAAGATGACTTCAAGAGATTGTGTCGCATCTACTGCAGCGATCTCGTAAGGCTCGCGGCATATATGTCTTGCATATAAAAAGAGAGTGGTCGCGATCACCCCAGAGAATAATGCCACCAGCGCGGTGCTGATTAACTGTCCATTAGAAGGAGCGGGAGGAGCAGTCAAAAGTAGAGTCGCCATCCAAAACGGGAGCGAGCCCAGGGTTAAGAGAAGGACGCGTGCAAATCCATTTTCCAGAATGGGGTCTTGAATGTGCGGGATACGTTTGCTGTTTCCCATCCGCGCTTCCCAAACGAGTTGATTCCCGATCGGGTAGGCAAATGCCGCGATCAAGACAGGCAGTGCGCTGTAGATCAAAGTTTTTGGCGTGGTCAGGGAAACGTGTTCAATGTTGACCAACACTATGCCGATAAAGATCACTCCAATTAATAACAGTCCTTTGGCCGGAACTTTTCTGCCAAAGAAAATCAGAACGATCGGTGTCGCGAGGATGGTTGTCTGCCAGGTGGTGGCCATGATCCAGCCTGCGGAGTAACTTGCGCTGAAACTGATCAGCGCATAAAAAATGCCGAATCCGATACTGCCCGCGATGATCCAGAACAGCCAGTGTTGCAGAAAAATATTCTTAACATCGATCAGCGCTTTTTTGCCTCGCGTCACAAGCAGGATCAAAACTAAAAAAATAAGCATGTAACCAAAACGCAAACTGGCTGTCCATGCCCAGTGACCGCCCGCCAGACTCATGGCGCGGTTTAAGACAAATGTGCTGCTGAAAAATAAAGCCGCCAGGCTTCCAATTGTAATGAGTCGCGCCATGTTATTTTGGTATCGGCAACGTATAGCCGCCATCCACCACAATGGTTTGCCCGACGATCATGGATGCAGCGGGCGAGCAAAGAAATGCGACAACCTCCGCAACTTCATCAGGTGTGATGAGGCGGCCTGCGGGGACTTGCGCGATAAATTTATGGAGGATGTTTTCCTGATCGCCCATGGATGCGAAATGATTCAGCGCCGCAGTCTCAACGACGCCTGGTGACACGGCATTGACGTTGATTCCCTTTGAGATCAACTCGACACCCAGATAGCGGGTCAGCGATTCTAAAGCAGCTTTGCTCGCGCCGACCACAATATAATCAGGCAGCACTCTTGTTGAGCCTGCACTCGAAATGCTGACGATCTTCCCGCCGCCGCGTTTCGCCATGAGAATGGCCGCGCGTTGCGCCGAAAACAACAGCGCGCGAGCATTGATGTTCATCGTCCAATCCCAGCCTTTGGGCTTCTGTTCCATGGCTGGGCGGTTATACCCCGAAGCCGCATTATGAACGAGGATATCCAATCCGCTAAATTCTTTCTCAATTTCATCGAACAGGCGGGTGATGTCATCCAGATCCCCAACATCCGCTTTGACCAGTAATGCGCGGCGGCCAAGTTTTTCGATTTCGCGCGCAGTTTCTTCTGCGGAGGCGCGGTTGCGAAAGAAATTGATGACAACGTCCGCGCCGTGTTGCGCGAAATGCAGGGCAATGGCTTTGCCGATGCCGCGCCCAGAGCCAGTGACAAGGGCAATCTTGTTTTCAAATAATGGTTTCATTGAATTTTTTTAGTATAACATGTGTACATAGCCCTGAAATTTCACGAAATTTATCTCTACAATGGAATAGGGCTTCATCGCCGTTTATTTATAAATGGTAGAATCAAATTGCATGTAATTCAATTTTTCACACATGGAGTACGTGATAATGCAAAAGAGATCCATTGTCCTGTTGATTTTACTTCTCATCGGTGCGGGGTATTTTATATTGTTTTGGTTACCCAATTCCACCGGCGCGCAGGACTTCAATATGACCTTTATTTTTGAGCAGGACGAGCCTGCGCAATATCCGCATGTGATCAGACGACTGGAGATCCGCGATACGATTCCACAAACCCTTTATCGGGTCTTTGCCTATCAGCACTATTATTTCGGATTTCCTTATTATATTTATTCAGCGCTTGTTTTATTGCCGGCCAGACTCTCCGCTGGCTGGGAAAATATTTCTCTGAACATGCTGCTCCTTAGGCAGTTCGTGAATACCCTGCCAATGATCGCGGCGATTCTGATCCTGGTTTATTTGCAGACCAGATTTGAATCTTATCTAAAATCAATTTCTCTATTTGTGATTCTGCTGGCTGTGCCCGCGGTTGTCTTCAACAACATGTGGATCCATCCCGACAGCCTTGTATTCCTGTTTATCGTTCTCACTTTCTTCTTCCTTGATAAGGACGATCTGCGTTTCGGGAAAAGTTTTTATCTCGCTGCATTATTCTGCGGGTTGGCAGTGGCCACTAAACTGATAGGCTTATTTTTTTTTCTTGCGATCCCCTATTATATTTTCCTCGGCTGGCGTCAAGCGCGGATTGGCACGCGCAAAGCATTGATCGTGGCGGCTTCTTTTGTAACCATCATGTTCGCAGTATTTGTGCTTGCAAATCCATTCCTGTTTTGGGAGTCTGAAAGAGCCTTCGCCTGGAAGACCCAGTCTGACCTGCATGATGCCATGGGCGGCGGCTTTATTGTCGCTTATAACAATAGTCCCTTGTTGTGGCTGCAAGTGATCAAAAAATGGTATGGCTTGCTTATTTTTGTTTTATTGGCTATTGCAGCGGTGATGATTGGTGCGTTCAAAGGCGAAAAACGGCTGCTTAATCAATTGATCGCATTTTGGGCGTTTCCGTTTATGGCGTATATCGCCATTGCTTTGGTGATCCGGGCCAAACATTTTCCTCTGCCAATCCTTCTTCCCGTATTTTCTGCCTTGCCTGCATATTTCACATTCTTTGCCCCATCACGCTTCACAAATCCGCTGGGGGATTACATAAAGAAAAATGGATTACGCCTGGTGATGTCGATTGCTGGTTTTGCCATCGTCGGTGCGCAGATTTTTTACAGCCTTGGGCGTGATATTTTCATGATTCAGGAGAATATTCATCGCGAGGAAACCAGTCCGAGCATTCAGTTTTATTCCACGCTTGAGCAGGATTATCTTTCAAAAATAGCATTGGATCGCCAACTGGTCATATTTCGGGATGTGATGATGTATATCCCAAATGAACCGCGCTATGAAGACAATTTCAAGTGGGGCGTTTCCAATTATGATATCGCGCTCAAGAATAATCCTGACGTGTTGATCATGAATAAACAGCATTTATATGATTACACACAACCCGGACAATTGGAAACAGCCTCAGATCCCGATTTTGCACTGACCGTTCAGTTCTACAATGATATTCTCAACGGAACAGTCGCTGGGTACCATCTGCTCTATGAAAATGATTTCGGCATCGTTTATGCCAGTATGCCGTTATATGAACAATTCTTTACAACACCCTAACTTGAGGATTCAAAATGTCAAATAAAACCGCTGTCATCATAGATGCAATTCGCACACCGATCGGAGCTTTGGGAGGCATCCTCGCCTCGCTTCGCCCTGACGATATGGCTGCACTGGTCATAAGGAATATTCTCGCCCGCAATCAGTTCGACCCCGCGCTGGTGGAAGAAGTCTTTTTTGGCTGCGCGAATCAGGCGGGCGAAGACAACCGCAATGTAGCGCGTATGGCCGCGCTGTTATCTGGTCTCCCGCTTGAAGTAGGCGGTGTGACCGTGAACCGTCTGTGCGCTTCGGGACTCAATGCCATCAATCAGGCAGCGCGCGCCATCAAGGCGGGCGAGGGAGACATCTACATTGCGGGTGGAGTCGAATCCATGAGCCGCGCACCTTATTCACTTCCCAAGGCGGAAGCGGGTTATTCCTTCGGCAATATAACAGCGTATGATACTGCCCTCGGCTGGCGTTATCCGAATCCTAAAATGAAGGAAATGCACGGGACTGATTCAATGGGTGAGACCGCCGAAAATATCGCCAAAGAACGCCCGCATATCACCCGTGAGAAACAGGATGCGTTCTCGGTGCGATCGCATCAATTCGCCATCGCCGCGATCGACTCGGGCAGATTCAAACAGGAGATCGTCCCTGTTTCCATCCCGCAGAAAAAGGGCGAACCGAAGATCGTCGATACTGATGAACGCCCGCGCCGCGATACGACCATGGAATCGTTAGCGAAGCTCAAGCCCGCTTTCGCCAAAGATGGTGGAACTGTTACTGCGGGAAATTCGTCTGGATTAAATGACGGAGCATCCGCTTTGCTGATCATGAGCGAAGAAAAAGCCAAAACCTTGAATCTCAAACCCTTGGCACGGATCGTAACCTCAGCATCGGCTGGCGTACCTCCGCGCGTGATGGGATATGGCCCCATTCCAGCTACGAAGAAAGCCCTTGTGCGCGCAGGGCTGAAAATTCAGGATATTGGTTTAATGGAGTTGAACGAAGCCTTTGCCATCCAATCTCTGGCTGTGATCGAAGGTCTGGAAATTGACCCTGAACTTGTTAACGTAAACGGCGGCGCGATCGCCATTGGACATCCGCTTGGTTGTTCAGGTGCGCGTCTTGTTACGACACTTGTGCATGAAATGAGATTGCGCGGCAATGTGAAATACGGTGTGGCAACACTTTGTGTCGGCGTTGGCCAGGGTGAAGCGACAGTCATTGAATGCCTTGAGTGATACTGGTCAAAGGTTGAAAGTCAAGAGTCAAGCCAACCTTCGAACTTTGACTTTTGACTGTGTTTTTATGGAGATCAAATGAAAAAAAATATTGGGTTCTCCCTCCTTCTTTTCTTATTCATCACAGCCTGCGCTGCTCCCGCAAAAACCGCCAATGTCGAAAACACAGCGACTCCCACCAGGCCTGTTCAATTTACTCCGATCCTCACGCTCACTGCAAAAGTCCAGACCGCGGTTCAACCAACCCTTACACCTCCCGCCATGCCAGTCGGTCAGTTGAATGAGATAAAGTTCAAAGCCAATGGGACGTATATCGATATCACAGACACCATTACGTTGGGTGCAAACAAAACATATTCCATCAATGCTATGAAGGGACAGGTCATGTCCATCTCCATTCTCCCGCAGATTCCAGAGGGTGGCTGGGGATACATTCCCATGCAGATCCAGGGCGCGGATGGAAGTATGCTTTGCCCGCAGGTCCCAGATTCTGAATGCATGTTTTGGCGCGGCGCGCTGCCTGCTTCACAGGATTACTTTGTGACCCTCACACCCAATGGCGATGTGCCTCAATTTACTATGCGTGTTACAGTCAACCCGCCCGGGAAAAAGTCTCAAGATTTTCAGTATAGCAATTCCCAAACTGGTATTTCATTAACCTATCCCGATTCTTTTGTTCCCGCGCTCCCTGTTGTAGGAAATTACAAAATAAGCCCCGAATTGACGCTTCACTATATTGACTCGCAAGCATATGACAAGACGAATCTTAGCGAAGTTTATTTGTTTGTCAGCTCCGCGTCAGATGCGCAAACTGTCGCGACATGCACAGACCCAAACCCCAATGGCGGCGGACCCGAACAATTGATTGGCAATGAGGTTGTCAATGGATTCGATTTTGTTCACAGCACTGCCGAAGGCGCGGGCGCGGGCAATTATTATCAGCAGGAAATTTATCGAATGGTCAATAAAAATATTTGCTATGAAGTGATCTACTTTATTCATTACACAAATATTGGCAATTACACGCCCGGTACTGTCACTGAGTTTGACAGCAATGCCGTCATGCAAAGCCTGGGTGATATTTTTGACACATTCAACATTAAATAACTGGTTGTGAAAATGTCCTGTCGAAATTTCGTTACACCTTTTTTGATCTTGACGCTGTCAACCCTCGCCTGCGGATTGATCTCGCCCGTATCCATCTCACCGACACCTGATCCCGTCCAACCAACAGTTCCAGCGCCGATGATTCCCGCTCCGGCCCTGACCGCCGATCAACTCAAGAATGCCCAATATCAACTCGGCGCGCGTGACGATCGCGCATCTGTGCAGTTGACCGATGGTCAATGGCAGCAGGGCACAGACGCCACTACGCTGGATTTTGCCCATGTAATTTTGAGCGAATTCGTCTCGCTTGGGGATATAACAGGCGATGGCGTTGATGAAGCTGCCGCAATCTTTTTTGAGAATTATGGTGGTACCGGCAACTTTGGCTTTCTTACCGTTTACACCAACATAAATGGCTTGCCGGTTTTCCTGTCCTCTGCAATTATTGATGATCGGCCGGTGATAAACAGTATCTTCATTAAAAATGGCGAAGTTTATCTTGACGCTATTACCCACGGACTTGAAGACCCGGGCTGTTGTCCCACGCTCCAAACCACCCGTAGATATGTGCTGGTCAATGATCAATTACAAGTTATCAATTACACGACCGCCACCCCTGACGGAGAGATTCGCAGCATTGAGATCATGTCTCCCGCCGATGGGACACAAGTCACTGAGTTTGTGCAGGTGAATGGAACGGTCAGTATTGCTCCGTTTGAAAATAACCTGTCCTATTTCATTTACGATGAAGCAGGTAATCAACTTGGTATTGGCCCTGTCACAGTCACTGCGCCTGATTTTGGCGCGCCCGGCACATTCAGCGAGTTAATTCCGCTGGCAGGGATTCCCGCGGACACAACCATCATTTTGGAAATCCACGACCTCAGCGCCGCCGATGGCTCTATATTGGCTTTGGATGCGGTGAAGTTGATCGTAAAATAGAATTCCAAAATGACCTAAAATAAAATCAGCCCCGTTCTTATACGGGGCTGATTTTATTTACCATTCATCAAATTAACTGCGGTTTGTTTCATGTGCGCCAACACGCCTCGAAACCCGTTAAGACGCTGCCCGGAGATGGCTTCCTCCAAATTCATGGGAGCAAAGAAATCTGCTGGCACTGCCAGAATTTCCTCGGGCTTGCTGCCATTCAATCCGCTGGCGAGAATACATGCCAAACCCTGCACGGTGGGGGATTGCGGGGGAATGTCAAAGTGAAAGATCACGCCGCCGTCATCTTGTTTTTCGCCAAATAGAAACACAGGTGTCATGCACTCAGGGATGGGTTCCATCTTAGCGCGTTCTTCAGCAAAGCGCTCTGGCAAAGTGGGCAATGACTCTGCGTATCCGATCAGCGTTTCTATTTTTTCTTCGCGGCTCATGCCGGCGAAGTCATCCACGATCTCTTGTAATTTTTCTGGTAATGACATAATTCCTCATGTAGTAGGGCAGCACGCTTCGCGTGCGCCCCTACAACAAACATTTATTTTTCGATCGGCGCATCCACAAGGTTGCCCCATTCCGTCCATGAACCATCGTAGTTCTTGACATTGGGATAACCCAGCAAATACTTCAGCACGAACCAGGTTAATGAAGAGCGTTCACCAATACGACAATAGGCGATAACTTCTCCATCAGCTGTGATATTTTTCCCTTCATAAAGAGCAACCAACTCCTCGGTCGTCTTGAACGTTGCATCAGCTTCGTTGACTGCCTGCGACCAGGGAATGCTTACAGCTGCGGGAATGTGCCCGCCGCGAGTCGCCCCTTCCTGCGGATAGTTCGGCATGTGCAGCATCTCACCGGAGTATTCTTTCGGCGAGCGCACGTCCACCAAAGCTTTTTTCGCGTTGCTGTGTACGAGGACTTCATCACGGAATGCACGGATCGATTTATCCGCATCTTTCGCGCTGTAAGCTGTTCGGGCATACGATGGAGTTTCTCTCACGAGCGGGCGTTTTTCCTGCTCCCATTTGGCGCGTCCGCCGTTCATGATCTTTACGTTCTTGTGGCCGTAATATTCGAAGAGCCACAAAGCATAGCAGGCAAACCAGTTGGATTTGTCGCCATAAAAAACGACAGTTGTGTCGTTGGCGATGCCGAGCTTGGAACACATTTCTGCAAACTGTTCCTTGGTGACAAAATCACGGCGGACCGGATGCTGTAGCGTGCTGAACCAATCGACCTGCACCGCGCCTGGGATGTGTCCCATCGGGTAAAGCAATGGGTCTTCGTCTGATTCAATAATGCGGACGGTTGCGTCATTAAGATGATTTGCGACCCATTCGGTGTCGACTAAATATTCGGGATGTGCGTATGACATGCGATTACTCCTGTTATAAAGTTTGTTTCAAAAATTAACCGCTTAACTTTTACCACAACCTTGTAAAAGTTCACAGCCAAAAAATCAAAACCCCTGTGCAGGCGATACTCTGTTTTATCGGTGCTTTGATGTAAAATTGATGCATGCCGAAGCCAAAATATTACGTCGTTTGGAAAGGACGCAAGACAGGCATCTTCACTTCATGGGCAGAGTGTGAGAAGCAGGTAAAGGGTGTTGTCGGCGCTCAGTTCAAGGCTTTTGACAGCGATGCCGAGGCTGAAGCCGCGTTTCTTGCCAAGTATGAAGACTATAAAGGCAAAGCCGCCACACATGGAAAGTGGAAGTCCGCGAGCAGTAAGCCCCTGCTTCCATCCATCTGTGTGGATGCGGCGTGCAATGGTGCGCCGGGCAAACTTGAATACCGCGGCGTGAATACGGAAACTGGCGAGGAGATCTTTTATGCCGGTCCGTATTCAGATGGAACGAACAATATTGGGGAATTTCTAGCCATCGTCCATGCGCTTACCTGGCAGGCAAAACATAATACGCATATTCCCATTTACTCCGATTCAGAAAACGCCATTCTATGGGTGAATAACGGCCAGTGCAAAACAAAACTTAAACACACCTCAAAAAACGCGGTCTTGTTCGCCATCATTCACAGCGCAGAGAACTGGCTTGCAGAAAACGAACTACCCGAAGATAAGATCAAGAAGTGGGAAACCGATCTATGGGGCGAGAATCCGGCAGACTTTGGAAGGAAATAAAGATTTAATGAACTGGCTTTCCTGGTCATGGTCCTTCGGCCGATTTCGCGGCGTGGATTTTCGCTTTCATTTTTCCATTTTATTCAGCATTCCCGCCGCTTATTATCTTTTCCGCCCGCTTAATATCATGGATGTGGTGGTGGCTTTGTTGTGGGTGATCGGTTTTATTTCGTGCATTTTCCTGCATGAACTTGGTCATACACTTGCCGCCAGGTTGGTGGGCGTGGAAGTAAAAAGCATCGTCATCTGGCTCTTGGGCGGATTCACCAATCTCAGCCGCAAATCGGAAAAGCCTGCTTACAACCTGGTCATCTCTGCGGCGGGTCCTCTGGTCAATTTTTTTCTTGCTTTCCTTTTTGTTCTTTTTTATATTGTTGTTTCAGTCCTCTTTATGCCCTTCATTAAGAATGTTGAAATTTTTCTCTGGGCACAAATGCTGGTCAACCTGTCTTTTTCGCTCACGCTCGTGAATTTGATCCTTGCTGTCTTTAATTTGTTCCCCATATATCCGTTGGACGGGGGCAATATCACGCATTCCATCATGGAGATATTTTTTGGCAGGACAAATGCCGACCTGATCACGCTCATTATCGGCATCCCCGTGCTGGTGGCTCTGTTCCTGTTCGGCGTATTCACCCGTGATTATCTGCTGCTGGTCTCCTGCGTGTTGATCGGGTTTGCCATGACCACGCTGAATCGTTCAGCCTTGCGCTGGATCAACTTAAAGATCAATTACTTTTACCGCCGCGCAGGTTATTACTATATGCTCGAGGATTTTGAGCGCGCGGTTCAGAGCTATACCCGTGACATCGAACGCGAGCCACGGCAGGTCAATCATTATCTGGCGCGTTCTGCTTGTTATTTGAATATGCTTCAAAAGGAGCGCGCGCTGGCGGATGTGGAACGGGCATTGGGTCTTGCCCCAGCCCATGCGGTCGCTTTGGAATTGCGCGGCGAAATATACGCGCTGGATAAAGATTATGATTCTGCGCTGGATCATTTTGCGCGCGCCCAGGCAGTTAACCCAAACTGGGCGGTTCCCTACTTTGACCGCGGATCGGTTCTACTTGAAAAAAAAGAGTTTCTCCCGGCTTTGAGCGAGCTTAACAAAGGCAGTTCCCTCCAGCCGGCATATACCTTGATCTACATTATTCGATCCATGATCTATTTCAGATTGGGAAATCTGGATGCCGCGCACAAGGATCAGGATACGGCTCTTGGGCTTTCCGAAAAAGATGCGCTGGTTATGTCCGAGCCAAATCTACAGATCTATGAATCCTATCTCGATTGGGCGGAAGATTATTATGCGCGTGCTTTACATGCAAAGCCCAATTCCGGGTATGCCTATCAAGGCCGTGCCGATGCGTACCGCGTTAATAATGAATATGATAAGGCAATTGCAGATTACACCCGCGCCATTACGATAAATCCGCGTTTGGAACGCTTGTATTTGGGGCGGGGTAGGTCCTATATGGGCTTGAATGAGATCGAAAAGGCAAAAACTGACTTTCAGCAAGTAAGCACCCTCACTGATAAATTGCATCTAAAACGCCAGTCTGAAGAGTTGCTGCACAAATTGACTGCCGATTCAGAAGGGACGATGAACTGACAAGGAGATCCATGAAAACAGCATTACTGGTAATTGACATTCAAAAAGATTATTTCCCGGGCGGCAAAATGGAACTGGTCAACCCGCTCGAGGCCGGGAAGAAAGCGTATATGCTGCTTCAATGCTTCCGCGAACATGGCGGGCATCATGTCCACATTCAGCATATCGCGCTAAAGCCCGATGCTCCGTTTTTTGTAAAAGGCACAACGGGCTCTGATATTCACGATGTGACCGCGCATTTTGAAGGCGAACCCATCGTTTACAAACATTCCCCCAACTCCTTCCGTGAGACAAATCTGCTTGAAATGTTGAAGGGATGGGGAATTGAACGAGTCATTATCTCAGGTATGATGACCCACATGTGCGTGGATGCCACCGCCCGCGCTGCCGCGGACTTTGGCTTTCAAGTCTGGGTCGCGGAAGATGCCTGTGCTACGCGCGATTTGAAGTACGGTGAGACTATTATCCCTGCAGAGCATGTTCACAAGGCGTTTTTGGCGGCCTTGAAATCCTATGGACAGGTGATGAAATCAGAGGAAGTCATTGCTTTGCTTGCGGCGGAAGCAGCTACTTAAGAAGCTGCCATTATTGATCCGCCCATGTTGGGTACAATTGCGGAAATAATACAAGGTCAAGAAATATAGCGAGAAGCACCCCGCCCGCATAAGCGAGGATATCAAGCGGGTCAAAGGTGCTTCCGAATATTGGATACCCGGCAAATTGAGAGAATTCCACCAGACAACCTGTGATGAAAACGGCACAGCCACGGAAAATAATCGAACGAAGGATCTTGTTTTGGAACAAGCCCATGAGCAGAACCAATGTCATTGGCAGGACGATGTCAATCATATAGCCGTTCACAAATAAAGCAAATGAACCTCTGTAGTTTTCACTTTTTACGAAGTGAAGCGCAGCTGTTCCAACTGCAATGGCAGTGATAACCATTTTCTTATTCATGGGTTTGTCCCTGGGAATAAGTCTTAATCCAGCTTTTCCCACGGCTGAAGAAGATCATATTCTTCACCAAAAACAGAGAAATACAATCCATTTGCCGCATTTGAGTACCCGCCGACTGTGGCTATTTTTGCTCCCATCATATTAAGGCGCTTCAGCCCTTCGGTGAGGACGGCTTTGCCAAGCCCATGCCGTTGGTGTTTGGGGACAGTGGCAACTGGCTCGAAGTACGCCGTACGGGTGACATCGTCAAACCAGACCGTGCAGAAGGATGCAACGGAACCGTCATTGGCGATGGCCACGATATCGAGGTCGCGGCGGTAGAGCGGCGCGTTTTGGATGTGGTGATACCAGGTTGGGTCGTCGCGGTTTTCGCGGGCGACGTTGATATCGTCATCGTGGAAACCAAGCCCGGAAGCATAACAGCGTTCGAGCAGCTCCAGTCCATGCCCCATCGCGCGGATGGTATAGCCCGATGGGGTCTTAACTTCGGTGATTTCTATGTCGAGCGGAAACATGTGGATGGTCTCGCACGTTTCAGGACGTTCCACTTTTTGATAGCCGCGTTGTTTCAAAATATCATGGCGCAGTGTATCTTTTGAATCAGCAAAGACCAAAGTCCTTTGCCTGCCTTTCCTGTTCGGATGTTTGAGATACCTCTCCGCTGTGACGATCATTTCCTCTTCAAGTTCAGGCGTTCGATACCTTGGGTGGGTCTGCAAATAGGCTTGTCCCTTGCCTTCGGGGTTGAGGATGGCGGCAACCTCCCCTGTTTCGGTTTCCCAGAAGAAGATGGATTTTTCAAGCTCCATTTTTTCCAAGTCTGGTTGGATGAACCACCACCAATAGTCGAGACGGGCGACGTGCCAGCTATGTTGATGCAGATCATTCAGCAGCATAACATCGCGTAGGAACTGACGCATTCGCCAGTAATCTTCCTCGCTTCGGTAAGGGCGCATGGTGATTTTCATTCTTACTCCTTGAGCAGAACAATGAAGGATTTGTAATCGCAGACTTTGTCGAAACCTGCTTTGCGAGCCGTCTTTGCCGATGCTTCGTTTCTTTTGTAGCAGTGCCAGCCAACTTCACTGATGCCATTTGATAAGGCGTGTTCGAGAAAAGCGAGCGTGAGCGCTGTGCCAATGCCGCGTTGACGGTAGTCGCTGGTGGTCTCGATGCCGATCTCACAGCGGCCATCCGCGTTGTATTCGGAGAGACACCACCCCGCAAGTTCATTTTCGTGGATCGCGCACACGCCGAAACTCTTGGCAAGAAAATCATCCACGCTGGGGCGCTCGGAGGTCATTTCCTCTTTGAGCGTGTCAAGGTGTTTCAGATCCACGTTCGCCAGCAGATCCGCATCCACCATTTGAAGTTGAAAGCCTTCGGGCATAAAGTCCTGCCACTGGTTGCTTAATTTTTTGCAGGCATAGTATTCGCGGTCAGCGTGGATGATCTCTTTATACATGAGGATAGCCTCCACCTTTTCCTCCCATGCTGCCGAATCGTAATAAATTGCGAAACCTTCCTGTCCTTCGGCGAGTGCCTGCGGAAAAATGGCATTCGTAAATAGTTTTCGAGATCCCAAGGTTGAAGCTATCTATTTCAGGATCGCCAGCCAGAATGTATCTGTGACCTGCCTGTACGAATATCGCTTTGGGGTGTTCGTGATTGTCCACAAAAATTTGCGCAGGCGTTTGCTTTGCAAGGACCGAGCGTCCTGCGAGGTGAAAATCCATACCGAGCAAAAGTGGGCGGACAAGTTCGTAAGAGTCGGGGTTTAATGCTGTCATTTTTATTTCTCCAGTTCCTGCATTTGATCGTGGTCTAATAATTCTGTTAGAGGATGCCTGTTGGAGCCAATTGTGAAACCGTCATGCCTGCGGCTGATTTTTCGTGTTTGGCGTATTCATTGCCTGCATTATATCTTTTTGTCGAGTGCTATAATATTTTCATGGAAATCACCCTCGACCCCGAAAAACAAAAACTTGCAAAACAATATTCCCGCATCCGCCGACGGCTCTGGCTGGCCGATAATCTCTTTAGCGCTGTCTATGTGATCGCGTGGCTCTTCTTTGGCTGGGCCGTTTCATTGCGTAATTTTCTTTTGTCCATTACCGTCAATGATTGGCTGTTGGTCGCTCTTTTCGTAGCGGTGTTTGGCGGTGTTTATTTTGTAATAAATCTGCCGCTCGGATATTACAGTGGATTTATCCTCCCGCATCGCTTTGACCAGTCCAACCAGACGCTCAAAGACTGGGTCATTGACCAGCTCAAGGGACTCGCGATCGGCGCACCCCTTGGTTTGATCCTGCTTGAATTGTTTTATCTTGCCTTGAGAGTTACCGGCGACCTGTGGTGGCTGTGGGTGGCGGGCGGGTTATTGGTCTTCTCTGTCTTAATGTCCAATCTTGCCCCGATCCTGATCATGCCATTGTTCAACAAATATGTTCCACTTGGCGACGAACATAAAGAACTTGCGGACAGATTAATGAAACTCGCCGAGCGTGCGAATACCAAAGTGCGCGGTGTCTTTAAATTCGATATGTCAAAGCGCACGAAATCTGCCAACGCCGCATTGACTGGCATTGGCAGCACGCGCCGAATTATTTTGGGTGACACACTTATCAATGAATTTTCAACAGACGAGATCGAAACCGTCCTCGCGCATGAACTGGGCCATCAGGTCCATCGCGATATTCCGCTCTTCATTGCGTTCGGCACCCTTTCGACCACAATAGGTTTTTATCTCGCATCGCTTGGGATGAATTGGGCAGTGAATACCTTTGGCTTTTCGGGTGTCAGTGACCCCGCCGCATTTCCCGCGCTTGGCTTGATCCTCGGCATATATGGCTTTCTAACCTCTCCGCTCGATAACGCCATTTCCCGCTGGCGCGAAAACATGGCTGACGATTATGCTCTCCAGTCCACAGGCAAGAGCGAAGCCTTCGCCTCTGCGTTTACAAGATTAGCCAATCAGAACCTTGGCGAGATCGACCCCGAAAAATGGGTGGTCTTCATGTTCTACTCCCATCCGCCGCTGGGCGAGAGAATCGAAAAAGCGAAAAAATGGAATTAATCTTTTATCAAACGCTTATAAAAAATTCTTCGCGCGTGATCTGGTAACGGAACATTTCCATGCCAAAATAATTTGCTTGATGTGTGAATATCATCCCACACTTAATTAGAACCCGCTGGGAAGCGATATTCTCGGGATGTACAAGACCAATAATTGCGTCGAGCCCGAGAATTTTGAATCCAAACCCCACTCCCGCGCGGGCGCCTTCTGTTGAATATCCCTTGCCCCAGAATTTCCTGCTTAGCATATAGCCCACTTCTATTTCATTTGTTTCAGGAAGATATTGCAGTCCATTCCAACCAGCCAACTCCGTCTCACCATGCGGGACAACTCCCCACGACCCCAAACCATATTTCTCCCATTGCTGGATCTGAGTTTCGATCATCCTTTGAGCGCGATCCATCGTGGGTGGGTTGGGGTTCGGAAAATACTTCAACATATCTGGCTCGCTAAACAAACGGAACATGGCATCGAGGTCATCCATGGTCAAAGGGCGTAAGGTCAGATTTTTGGTCGTGAGATTTGGGATATTTGTTTGCATGGTCTCTCTTTGGAAAATAAAAGTCCCGAGGGGTTCCCCTCGGGACTGATTATATTCAAATTGAAAGTCAACTACTTTACCAGATCGCTCATCAATTCCATCGGCACAATTCCAGCGCCGACGATGCCGGGTCCCGTGTGGACGCCCAAAACAGGGGAGATGCGCACCACTTCCAATTTTGCGACATTTAATTTTTCCTTGAACTCTGCGGCAAGCGCATCCGCTTTTTCTGCGAAGCGGCCGTGCAGTACGGTTACCCACAACGGCTTATTTCCATATTTCTCGCGGACGCTGTCTGCGATCATGCTCATGGATTTGGTTAATGTGCGCCCGTTTCCGACTGTGCTGTACTTGCCGTCAGAATCCACGCGAATGACAGGCTTGAGGTTAAGTAATGCGCCCGCGAGCGCCTTGACCCGTCCAATGCGTCCGCCGCGTGCGAGATATTCCAATGTGTCCAATGTGTAGATCACTTCAGTGTTTTCGCGGATTTTCTTCAGGCGTTCCTGGACCGCGTCCATGGCCCAGCCTGCTTTGATCGCCAACGCCGCCGCCATCACCTGGAAGCGTTCGCCGCCTGAAAGGGTCAGCGTATCCCAATAATTAACTTTTGCCGCGGGCGCAGCCTGCCCACCGCCATCATGAGCTGAGTTAAGTGTTCCGCTCAACCCGGATGAGATATGGATCGAAAAGATATCCTTATCTTTTTCTGCGAGCTTGCGATATAGCTCCGCAAAGATCCCCGCGGATGGCTGCGCCGTGGTCGGGATGGCGGGTCGCATGGCTTCGAGACGATTGTAAAAATCATCCGCAGAAATTTCAGTGGCGTTGATCTCGCCTTCAGGGAAGTTAATGAACAGGGGTGCGGCAGTGACGCCAAGCTGTTCAAGTTCTTCGGCTGACATGTCCGCCGCGCAATCAGTTACTATTTTCATATTTTCTCCTTTTGGTTATTCTGTCATTGCGAGAGCGGTGCTCTTCCGCTCGACACTTGCGCCGCCGCGGGGAGACCTCCATGACGCAAACCCCTCGCAATGACGGTTGCTATTGTTTCTTTTCCAAAAACCACTTTACTGTGTCTTTGATGCTTTCATATAATGAACGCGGTGTATAACCCAATTCCCTGGTCGCTTTTGCATGGCTGATGTTCGAGTTGGACTGCAGTACTTCCAATGAATAGGGAGTAAAACGCGGCGTTGCCTTTGCAAGTTGATAGTACATAGGCGTGAAGACTGCCGCGAACTTTGCCAGGTCAAACGGGATCTTCATCTGGAAGAAATTTTTGCCTGTGATCTCACGTACGGTTTCAAGCATATAGCGCACCGTGATCTTTTGCCCTGAAAGAATATAGCTCTCGCCGCGTTTTCCGTGTTCCGCCGCCGCGATCAACCCATCTGCCACATCGCGCACATCCACAAAATCGTATGCGCCGTCCACGTACAGCGTTGGTTTCGCAGCAGCCGCATCATGGATGACCGCGCCCATCATCGATCTGCGAAAATCATAAGGGCCGATCACGCCGGTGGGGCAGGTCACAACAGCTTCCAGCCCGGAGCGAGCCGCGTTCAATACTTCGAGCGTTGCCTCCGCTTTCGAACGGTCATATGCGCCGTAAGGGTTGTTCATGTCATAAGGCAGCGCTTCGTCGATCACGCCATCTTCGACACGCTGGATGGCATGGATGGATGAGGTGTAGATCAATTTTTTGACACCACTTTCCCTTGCTGCGAGCAAAATATTTTTTGTGCCCTCCACATTGACCTTGTGCACGAAGGGATTTGCGCCCGGCATGATCGAGATGACGCCCGCAAGATGAAAGATGCCTTTCACGCCGCGCATGGACTCAAAGACCGTATCCAGATCGAGGATATCGCCATCGAACGCTTCCACATTTAATCCCGAAATTGATTTGCTGCATTCGCCGGGCAGGAGCAGCGCCCGCACCTTTTCACCACGTTCCAAAAGTTTGCGCACAAGGACATTGCCAACATGACCGCTTGCGCCAGTCACCAGCCACATATTTCTTAAGCCTCACTTTTTTTCATTAATGTATCCATCATCATGGTCGTGATCTCTCTCGCCGTCTTTTCCCACTTGGCGCCTTTGGGGTCAAGCAGGCTTTGAAGCAAAAGCCCCATCGCCATGGAAACGATCATGCGCGCCGTCAACTCAGGGTCTACATCCACGAACGAGCCTTCATCCACACCTCTCTTGATGAGAGAGGTGAAATATTTATGGTAACGGCGGTAAGGCGCGATGCTGGCCTGCCATATTTTTTCTTCGCGGCTGGCTTGCAGCCAGAATTCAAGGAACATTGGCAAGCCTTCATTGGCAGTTTTGAAAATATATGGGAAGGCCTGTGTGATCAAAAAGAAGGTCTCTGGTACCGAACTCTCCCGTGAAGCCTCGATGCCCTGGTCGATGGTCGTCAGCCATCCATCCAAGAGGGCCAGAAATAACGCCTGCTTGCTTTCAAAGTGATGATAGAACGCGCCCTTGCTGATCTCGGCGTCCTTGCAAATATCATCCACACTCGCGGTGTTATATCCGCGTGTGGAAAACAACTTGATGGCGGACGAAATGATCTTTGAGCGGGTTTCTTCACTGCGCTGCTGCATTTTGCCTCTCGAAACAATAAAACCGACTAGTCGGTATGTTTTTACCCCTGAAAGATAGTCCTGTCAATAGGATGAAACACATGATTATGTTAAATGAAAACGGGATAACGATCGTCATCCCGTTTTCATCAACTCTGGAGTCCATCAGCTTGTTGATGGATATTTTCTTAAGCAGGCTTATAAGCCGTGATCTTGGCGCTATACACTGCCTTGTAAACAGCCTCGCGCGGATATTCCGTTACATCCAATTTCATTTCATCCAGCGCGCTGTCCACGGTGGCTTTGTCGAAGAACACTGGTTTGATGGAAATATCTGTGAAGCCGACGGACTCCATCATGCCGATGTATTCCTGCGCTTCCACCGCGCCTGCCACACAGCCGGCCCAGGCGCTCAGGCTTTTTCGAATGATCTCAGGGAGTTCACCGTCCGTCACAATATCGGATACGGCAAGTTTGCCGCCCGGCGCAAGGACGCGGAAGGCCTCGTTGAAAACCTTTTTCTTGTCAGGCGAGAGGTTGATCACGCAATTTGAAATGATGACATCCACTGTGTTACTGTCCACTGGAAGTTCTTCGAGATAGCCCTGCCTGAATTCAACATTCGCCGCGTTGACCCGCTTCGCGTTGGTTTGTGCGCGTTCGATCATTTCGGGGGTCATGTCCACGCCGATGACCTTGCCGCTTTCGCCGACTTTTTGGGATGCCAGAATGCAGTCGAGGCCCGCGCCTGAACCGAGATCAAGCACGGTTTGACCGGGTTTCAGCGAGGCAAGCGTGATCGGGTCGCCGCAGCCATAGCTGGTGTTCGCAACATCTGTCGGGACCGTGGTGAGCAGATCGATCGGGTAGAGATTGTTGCTTGGGTCGCAGCAGTCTGAAGGTCCGCAGCAAGAGGCGCTGTTCTTGATCCGCTCTGCGTAATGTTCGCGGACAGTCTCATGAATTGGGGTGGGGGATTGAGTCATTTTAGTCTCCTTGTGTTATATAGAAGTTTGTCTATGTATGTTGCTAAAAAAACGGGACATGCCTCGGCCGTAGACGCGTCCCGATCAAGCCTTGAGGGTTTTGAGGAGTTTTTCGGTGGTGATGCTTTCAGGTGCAAACTTGATCATCAACTGCCCGCAGCAGACAGCCACATTTTCCTGATTGAGCGAGTAAAAAGTCTGCTTGCCTTCTTCGCGGACCGTGACCAGATCCGCCTCGCGCAGAATGGCGAGATGATGCGAAACAGTAGGCTGGGAGACATCCAGCTTCTCAACAATTTCGGTCACTGACAGCGATTCACAGCAGCAGATGTTCATGATCTTCTGACGGGTCTCGTCGGAGATGGCTTTGGCAAAGAGGACAGGGTTAAATTTCATATTGATGACCTTCTATTTGATATTATATAGATAAACATCTATTTGTCAAGGGAAAGAGACCTCCGAGTTCTTTAAGAACTCGGAGCTCTAATTTATTATTTGCTGGTCAAAATTTCCAAACGATCTATATAACTGCTCAACACTTCAAACGCATCTTCGATAGGCTGTGTGCTGGTCATGTCCACGCCGGCGATCTTAAAGACGTCCATCGGCGCTTGGGATGAGCCTGCCTTGAGAAAATTGATGTGGTCTTCCGCGGCGTTCGGCATGCCTTCCAGGATGCGTTTGGCGATGGCATTCGCCGCAGAAATCCCAATGGCATATTGGAATGTGTAGTAATCAATATAAAGGTGAGTGGTGAATGTGCCCCAGGTGATGCCGACCCGTTCACGGTCCAGATTCATATTGCCGCCAAAGCCTTCACTGAAAAGATCGGCCATCAACTCGATCATCGAATCGGCGGTGAGGGGCTGTCCCTTTTCGATGCGCTGATGTGTCTCCAGTTCGAAGCGGGCCAGGGTAGGCATGATGAAGAAGTAGCGGTGGAAGTTATCCATGGCTTCTTCGAGCAGGGCGATCTGGAAATATTTGTCAGGGTTGGTCTTGAGCAGATGTGCGCGGGTCATGGCTTGATTAAAGTTTGAGGCGGTCTCTGCAATAATGGATGGATATAGATAGTTGAACATCGGCTGAGCGCGGCTGGCGTAATGGGCGTGCATGGAATGCCCCAGCTCATGCGAGAGCGTGCTCATACTGCCGATGTCATCTGTGTAGCTCATCAAAACAAAGGGATGCGTGTCCTGCGGAACGCGGGTCGAGAACGCGCCTTGACGTTTGCCGGCATTTGGCGCCCAGTCTACCCAGCGGTCGTTCAGGCATCCTCTGCGCATCACGCTGACATATTCATCGCCCATCGGCGCGAGTCCCTCGGATATATAGTCCACGGCTTTCTCGAAGGGGACCTTGTGCTTCTTCGTTGTAAGCGGCGCCCAGACATCATACGGATGAAGTGTTTTCACACCCAGCGCCTTGCGGCGGACCTTCCAATATTTATGCCAGAGCGGCAGATTCTTCTTGAAGATGGTGAGCAGGTTATGGAACATCTCGACCGGCACATCCCCGTTAAAAAGTGTCGATTCAAGCGATGAGTTAAATTTTCGCGCGCGCATGTTGAAGACATTTTGTTTGATGGATGTGGTTAGATTGCTGGCGAGCGTGTTCTTATGCTCAAGGTACTTATCGTTGTAATTCTCCCATGCGGTTTGACGCGCCTTGCGGTCCGACCCGTTCAGGATGGCATCGAAGGTGCTTTGGGTCAGGTCAATTTTTTTGTCGTTCTTATTGCGGGCCGGCTTGAACTTGAAATCCGCGTTCGCCAGCATGGTGGTTGTGATGCGCGTACTGCTGAACGGGTCGCGCAGCATGCCGAGCAATTCCTCCACTTCCGCGTTGCGGACATGCGCCTGTTTGCGGAAGAGGTCGTTGAAATAATGCTCATATAGTTTCATGCGCAGATCATCTTTGAGCCATTGGCGCAGTTTGGTCTCGCCGATGGCAAGGAGTTCAGGGTCAACAAACGATGTGGCCGCGCCGACCTGGGCCAGCGCGCTCATGGCTTTGCCGTTCATGGCCGCGCCTTGCTGGTTGCCCGTATCCACCGCGCTGGACATGGTGGCGTAGACTTGCACTTTGGCAGCCCGCTGTGAGATCTTCTCGATCGCGTCCATGGCTTTGATGAAAGTATCCAGGCTGTCGCCGAGGTGTCCCTGAAATTCTTTGATCGGCGTAAGGTCTTCCAATAATTTCTTTACTTCGGCGTCAAATGCCTGTGCTGAAGAAAAAACGCTTTCGGCATTCCAGGTTTGATTCTTTTTGACTTTGGAGCGAAGAAGGGAAGTGGTCATGTTTTATTGTCCTTTTGATAACATCAATATGCAGAGAGACACATATGATAATCCAACATCATTGCGATGAACAAGCTGTCCTTTGTTATTTGGGAGGTTGCTTCATCGCCACACCTGTCCTGCCGGGCGGTGCCAGGGAAATACAAAGGCGGCGATTCGCAACGACGTCAATTTATAAAATGCAAGGTAGAGAAATAATAATAAAAAAACCCCGAAGATTTAGCCGTAGACCAAATCGTCGGAGTCCATTTTTATCCTTGCTATTTATTTACCTTGCGCAGTGTCGCTCTGAGCGGGCCCCCCCCCCGCGCCCCCCCCGTGCAATTTATTTACTGTGAATCATCTACGACATATTCATCATCGATCACGCCGTCATCATCCAGGTCCACACCAAAGTACATGCCTTCAGGATTGGCATCCGTCCACTCGGCGTAGTTGACGTAAACGACTGCGCCCTGATTGAGCACGATGCCTTCGGCGGCAAACTCCTCTTCGAGTTCATCGGTGATGCGCGTCAAGTAGAAGTCAAAGGTGCCTTCGTTGTTCAGTTTCTCGGCATTGATCAACAGGTCGCCGGCTTTGGTATCGAGGTAGACAGTGATGATACCGCCGCCTTGAATGTCTGCGCCTTGCACTTCGAAATAATAATCGGCTTCAGCGTCAGGGTTTTCAATACCGATCACAATGTAGGGAGATTCGTCCGCCGCAGTCTCATACGCGATGGTTTGGTCGGCGGGATAAAAATACGCGGTGTCCACCTGACCGGGTTCAAGATAGATGCCTTCGACACCGATGCTGAAGCCGGGTCCGATCATGATCAGGTCGGTAAGCGTTTCTTCGGTCAGGGCAGAGCCGTCAATTTCCACGGTGATGTCCAATCCTTCGGGGATCCAGTAGATCGGCTCAGGCGCGTTTCCGCTGGCTTCCATGCGATAGGCGGTGTAGGTGGCGCCGGGGATTTCATTGACGATCTTGCCGTCCACATATCCGAGTCTGCGGCCATCGTTATCGGTGATCAGGATGTGCCCTTCGCCGTCGAGGAATACCTGATTGAGTTTTTGGTCTGGGGCTGCCAGAACACCGCCGCCTTTGAGCGAAACGCCGCCGCCATCGCAGAAGGGACATTCCTGTGTGCCAAGCCGCGCGGATGTGGGAGTCAGGTCAAGGGTTTGGGTATCGGCGTTGCCCGTGTACAGCTCGGACTCGACCTGCGGATTGATGGATGCTTCGTACAGCCAGGTGTTATCGCGCGAGTCTACAAATAGTTCGCGTGTTTCACCGGGATAATTGTTGTCATACACAAGGATGGCATACAAGCCGTTGCCTTTATCTTCCACGCCAAAGGGCGTGATGGCGTGTCCGCCGGAACCATCTTCCTTGTAGATGCCGATGCTGTAAGTCTCCCCGCTGGCATCCATTTGCTGGACGACTTCCAGGATTTCCATCGGCGTGCCTTTGATGACGCTCGTATATGTTGGCGCAACGGTCTGGGTTGCCCACCAATAGGCAATTTCACGCTGGAGAGCTTCGTCGTTGATATCCAGATCGCTGGCGACACTTCCGCCAAACTCGGATGGGGAGACTTGATTGGTATACATCATCAGACTGAGGACTGCCATGCCTTCACAGTGACCGCCTGCCATGCTGCCGTTGATCTCTTCCATCCACTGCTCGGCGGGAGGGGTCAGGGTGCAGTCATCTCCATCGAGGCGCGAGCAGACCTGGTCGCCGAACATGCGGCGCATTTCGCCGGCGGTCAGGTTTGTGGCGGGAATGTCATCGCCATAATTGCTGAAGTTAAATCCATTTTCCTGCGGGGTAAAACCCAGGTCATAGACGATCTCACCCGGTGCGGATTCTGCAGCGGGCGCTTCGGTCGCGTCTGTGAAAACTTCCTCTGTGGCGGCCTCTTCGGTGGCATATGCTTCATCATAGAATTCTTCATCGGTGCTGCAGGAAGACAACAACAGGCCAAGCGTGATCAATAACGAAAATAAAATGTAGAGCGGCGTGGATTTTTTCATCGGATTCCTTTTTGAGTGGGAAAAGTAAGTTGACAAAATACCATCTGGAATTTTGAGGATGAGTGATTTTACACTGTTATCAACTGACTTGTATTCTTGTGAATATAAATCCGCGATCTTTACACGTTGTTCATTTTTGGATAAAAAAAGTGCCCGAGTTTTCTCAGGCACTTTTGGTTTATTTATGAGCGAAGTATTCTTTCCGGTATGAAATTTTTTCCGCTGACCCATACTCCGACCGTCATGCCTAATATACAGATTAGGAATGAGAAAAGCACGACAGTTTCGAATCGGCTGGATATAAGCGCGTTCAGCACCGGTGCCTGTAGCGTGTTCGCGCTCAGTCGTAAAGAGTCTGGAATGATCAAGCCGGTCGCGATGCCGAGAATTGCACCGGAACCCATCCCGGTGTATGCGCCGATGCTTGCGCCTCCGTGCGTCCCCGCTGTCTGGCTGACAATGACCCCAATTAATAGGCCCGCGAGCGCGCCTAGCATGATTCCCGCTGTGAACCCCATCAAGGTGCCGGTCAGGGATTTTGTCAGCGCACCTGTTGCGGTTCCGAGTACCGCGCCAACGATCTCTCCAAGGATACCTCCATATAAAGCGCTTTGGCGGGTCAGATCAACTCTATTGTCTGTACTTGTTTGCTGCCGTGCGCGGCTGTTTCCCTTTGAAGTGGTTAATGTCTTTTTTGCCATGGTAAGGTCTCCTTTTTTTCTCTGCTAAAGTAGGTTGGCTTGGTTGTTATTTAAGTCGCATAACTTGGAAAAAGGTTACTTTCCCAAACATAAGAATAATGTGAGTGAAAATCATGCTTATTTTTTCGCTGTAGATTCTCCAAAAAATTCGTGGTTGACATGCGCCTTGAATTGCCCTATAAACGAATAAACATAGGAGCACAGCATGGACAAAATTCGGGCGTTGATTCTTTCTGGCGGGGGCGGACGCGGGGCATTCCACGCAGGCGTGTATAAATATCTGATGGAGACGCGCAAGCAAAGCGTGGACTCATCCCATGCATCCGCGTGGGATCCGCAAGTCGTGGTGGGTACATCCATCGGCGCGGTCAACGGCGCGGCCATCGCGCAGGGCATGTCTGCGGATGAATTGGTGAGCGTCTGGAAATCTCTTGAAGAAAAGGATATTCAAGGCCTGCCGCCCGGCATGCGCGGACTCGCGCGCTGGTTCGCGCGCAAAGCCTTTGGCGCGATCATGGATGCGAACCTGCCGCAGGTCCAGCCGCAGGACGCGACCTCGCCCATGCCCAAAGAATTCTGGCCGCCCCTGCCGATGGTCTCGACATGGTGGGGCGAGAAATTCATCGGACGCTGGATCAACCTGCTCGATACGGGTCCGCTCCGCAAGACCCTGCATACCCGCTTTAAATTTGACCCTGAAAAATTATCGGAGAGCAAAAAGGCATTGCTGATCGCCGCGACCAATGTGCAAACCGGCGAGCGGATGATCTTCAGCAATCGCGCCATTCAGCGGCGGGACACGGGCGAAGCGCGGCGGGATGTATCCACCGGCATCACAGCCGACCGAATTCTGGCTTCGTGCTCGATTCCGCTAGTCTACCCGTGGACATTTGACCCCGAAACGAACGCCTTCTATTGGGACGGCGCGCTGGTGGCAAACACGCCCATCGGCGTTGCGCTGGATGTCATGAAGGATGTCCCCATGGATGTGCCGGCCGAGATCGTGGTGGTCTTGATGACTCCTTGGTGGGGGTTTGACGACCCCGCTCCGCATACCGCCCGTAAACTTCCTGAATCCTTTGGCGACGCCATCACCTGGACTTTGGATTGGATGCTGCTTTCTTCCTTCCGCGAAAGTTTGAAATTAATTAATACATTCAATGATCTTGCCGCCCGTGAACGCGCCGAAGGGCAGGGACCTTATAAATACCGCGAGGTCAAAGTGATGATCGCCGCGCCCGATGATTTTCTCCCCGTTGAACGAATCATTGACTACGACGGAGATGTCTCAGCGATGCTGGTGCAAAAGGGATACTTAGCGGCGAAGAATCTGTTTGAGAAGTCCTTTCCAACTCTTGAATAAAAAAAGTCCTCGGAAATCTTTAAGACTACCGAGGTCTGCGCTTGAACCTATACAAACACCGCGCTTGAAACTTTGAACTTCTCCGCCAACGAGCGGACTTGGCGAACATTTAGCTCACGTTTGCCATTCAATATTTCAGATACCACTCCTTGCGAGCCTACCTCTGGCAGATCCGATTGAGTCAATCCATGCTCATCCATGAGGAAGCGCAATACTTCCGCGCCAGGAACATCTGGAATCGGATAGTGCTCTACCTCATATGCATGGACTAGCGTGCCGAGCGTATCCAGCAAACTATAAAGCGGATGTTTCTCATTATCCCCAATTTCATCCAATAATTCGTTGAGTCGTTTTACTGCCGCGTTGTATTCACGCTCGTTGCGGATCGTCAGCAGAGGCGCGATGTTTGTCCAGTGAATTTGGAGTTCTTCATTTAGGAGTGTCATTTTTCCAATCTCCTCGGTCATATTCTGCATGAGTCAGAACATGACGGATATAAACTTTGCCGCGGTTGAAATGAATGGATGTGATCAACCTGTATTTGTTGCCGCCTATATTGAAAATGATCCAATGGTCTAACTTATCGGCGGAGGGGAATACTTGTCTCAATTCGGTAAAACTATTGAATTCGGTTTTTTGCACGATCTTGAACCAACGCATTAACGCTGTTTGGCTATCGGGATGTTTCTCCCAAAACTGGATCAGCGTTTTACGGGTGATGATGTGCATGAAAAGATTTTATCTCAATTTGAGATAATAAGCAAGGGCTAAAGTTACTTCGAGACCTGCAAGCCGTTCACCATGCAGGTCCTGTTTATTAGGCTGGATCAGTCAAGCAGAAATTTTCGCATTTCATCATGGACCAGTTTCTCCTGCGCCATGAAGCAGTAATGATGCCCGCCAGGGATCACCACGATCTTCGCATGCGGAAACCTGCCTTGGAATTCGGCGACCATGTAGCTGAAAAAAGGTTCTATTACATCTTGATGGAAATTTTCATAGGCGGCTTTTTGTTCATCAGTGTAATCGTCTGTCAGTTTGCGCTTTCGCTTCCCATAGAAACTGAGGATCGGGATGATGGTCTCTACTTTTTTTGGGGCGTATTCATTGATCAGGTTTTCAACCATCATTTTTTCGACGGATGCGGGCATTTTATCGATGAAGATTCCTTCCTCGTTTACCATTACACCGTGAGAGATTTCCTCGTCCCATACCTCGCTCCATATCCGCGTAAATTCGGGGACATCCCTTTTTACCGTGGCAATATATTCTTCAAGGCTGTGCGGCGGGGCGCTTTCCTCTCTTTTAATTTGCATATTTCTGAGCGGATGCTGTTCCATGATCACCCGTTCCTTTCTGCGATCATCCAGCGCATCGAGATAGACCATTTTTTCGACTCTTTCTGGGTAAGTGGCTGCAAAGTGGGTGAGTTCCACTCCTGCCAGCGAGTGACCAGCCACGATGGCTTTATCAATATTCAGTGCATTCATGAACTGATGAATATCTTCTGTCAGCGTGTCGGCGTCGTAGCCTGTTTCGGGAGTATCGGAATCGCCGTGTCCGCGGCGGGTGAGAGCAAGGACACGGAACCTGTCCGTAAAGAGCGAAGCAAATCCGCCAAAGATGTAAGCGGAACTTCCCATGCCTGTCAGAAAGATCAACGTCCGACCATCACCGCCCCAATCCAGATAATGCAGGCGGATTCCGTTTACATGCACAAAGTCACTTTTGGGATTCGATGGATTCATTTTGTTCTCCTTTTAGCCTGCTCGGACTTCTCTGAATATTTTTGCTTCGTCGGCTTTAACACCCTGCTTCATGAAGGATTTGCACAAAGAATTGACATCTCTTTCAAGGAAAACATTCGCATTGGGATTATTCTTAAATTCGATCACTTGCGGAAAATCGATCACAACCGCTTTTCCATTGTGCCAAAGAATATTGAAAGTGGAATAATCGCCATGGACTTTGCCTGATCTCACGATCAATTTTAGATTCTGAACTGATTGTCTGAAGGCTTCCTCTGCTTCATCTTTTTCCATTTTTAGATCTGAGATGCGCGGAGAGGGATTTCCGTATTCATCCCCGATAAATTCCATTACGAGCGAAATCCCGTTGACGGCAATTGCTTTCGGCACTTGAACGCCGTATTGATAAAGATGCTGCATTTGCTTGAACTCTTCCTGCACCCAGAGGATCTGATGCGCGTTGAGCCCCGCCTGACTTCCCTGTTCGATGGCCTTTTGTATCCTTGCGTCACCGATAAACCTGCCTTCTCTATAGGACGCATCACGCTTGAATGACCGCACCCGCAGGTCAGTATAAATTTTTACTGCAACAAACCCGGTTGAATTTTTACCAAGAAAGACCGAAGCCTCTTTTCCCGTTTTGATACCGGAAATCAACTCGTCCAGAAAGCCCATCCGGGAGAGTTCGTTTAGATCGGGGTTCTCAAATTTTGCATCGGGGTCTGCATAATTTTCAGCGCGGGAAACAAGTTGACTTATTGATTGTTTGCCTGTCAGCTTGTGTTTTTTACTTTTGAATTTTATGAAACTTTGTACTTCCAGGTCTTCTTCATCCAGATTATTTAAAGCGATTTTCATTTTTTATTTTCCTTTACAACCTCCTGCGAGACGAAGTGCTGCATAAGCGGCGAACAAGATCGCAGGGTTGCGCGCCCTGCGATGATCAGAGAATCAAAAACCGCAGGGTGAGTCACGCCTGCGGTTGGATAAATCAAAATAAACGAATTAAATCGTTGCTAAAATCCGACTGCGGGAGGCGCGCTCAAAACAGAATTTTTAGGTGAGTAAATGGTTGTCATATTTTTTCGTGCCTCCTTTTCTTTATTTTGGACGATATTGCTCTTATTTTATGCGAGGGGATATTATGTGTCAAGAACTTTTAGCTGAAATTTGCCAAACCCATCACATAATAAGTTCGCTAATCTTCCCAACCACAGCGGACAAGTTCTTCATAACCTCTTCATTCCGAAAGCGGACCGCCCGAAGCCCCATCTCACTTAAAACCTTGTCGTGTCTTATTTCTTGTTGCCTCTCCATATTAATACACCAATTAATTCTTTGATAGATTTCCCAAGTCCATCAATTCCTGGAAATAAGGTACTTGCATTAATGTTCATCATTTCAAGATTTGCCAAAAATTGATGTTTGAGGTTTCTCTTCACAATATACTTGGTTACGATACTTTTGCCCTCGCCTCCATGAGCATGATCAAATACAACACTGTCAGCAACCTTGTCGTGATCTTCAAGTAATTCAGTGCAAACCGTAAAGCTACTTCTTTGTGCAACCATCCTATTTGAGGGTAGTGGGTTTCCTATTACAGCAATACTCTTCTCATATTTGTTGCCAAGAAGTGACAATCCAATGTTCTTTAGCGAATATTGAGCAGCCCCACCTTCTTCTTTGTGCCGTATATCCATTACGAATGATAAATGTCCCGCGTCAAGACGAAATAAGGCTGCATCTGCATCTGTCTGTTCTAGATTTTCAACAGCGAAGTAAAGCGCAACATATGGAGACACAGTCCAGTCAAGCAATCTGGTAGGAGCACCATAATGCTGCATCCATTCCCACCAAGATAAAATGTCATCTTTTCTCAAATCTTTCACAGAAGGCTCAAACAAGTGAGCTTTTTCTTGAAAAGCTTTGACTGATTTTCTCTCTATTTCAAGACATCTTTCGAGGTCAACATTATGTTCCAACAAAATCCTGGTTATTGAAGGACGCAGCAGCCATTCATGATTTGCCTGCCCTCGAAATATGTTGGGACCATCGGGACCTAACCTTGAGAGTCTTTCTGCAATATGAGCAAAATGATCCCAATCATTGATTTCTTCAATATCCATATATGTTCCTTTGTTTCAAGCAACTCAATCCACCGTCAGCGTTTTGCTCAAATTCCTCGGGAAATCGGGATCAAACCCGCGCATCACACTCATGTGATACGACAACAACTGCAACGGCAGGACTCCCAACAAGGCGCTGATCTGCGCATCTGACTTGGGAATAACCACCAAGTCATCGCCGTTGGCGCGCAGGCGGGCGTCCTCTTCGCCGATGGTGATCGTGCGTGCGCCACGCACTTTCACTTCGTTGATCCCACTGATGATGAGCGGCACATCGTTCGGTCCCGCTACAAAGACGATCGGGAATCCCTTGCTCACCGCGGAGAGTGGTCCGTGTTTGAACTCGGTCGAGAGCATGCCTTCGCAGTGGGCGTAGGTGATTTCTTTTAATTTCAATGCGCCTTCCAAGGCAATGGGATAAGTCGCGCCGTAGCCGAGACAGTACATATCGTTCCACTCGTTGATATCTTTCCCGATCGCTTCGATCTGCGGTCCGACCATCTCGATCGTCTGCTCCATCAATTCAGGGATTCGCAAAAGTTCGCTCGTGTCTTTGCCAGCGAGTCGATACGCCAGATACAGGAACGTCACGACCTGGTTGGTAAATGTCTTCGTGGCTGGCACGCTGATTTCGTATCCGCAGCACAAGGGTAGGCAGAACGAAGTTGCCTTCGTCAACGTCGAGCCCACCACGTTCGCCAATCCAAAACAAGCCATGCCGCGCTTCTCGGCGGCTTCCAACGCGTTGAGCACATCCTTGGTCTCGCCCGATTGGCTGACGAAAATCCCAACGTCTTCATATCCAACCGCGGGTGCGTATTGCGCGATGAACTGCGGCGCAAGCACGGGGATAGCGGTCAGCCCCGCCAGTTGCGCGATGTATACCGAGCCCACCGCCGCCGCGTGATAACTCGTGCCGCATCCGATTAAATACAGATGACGCGCGTTCTTCATCTTTTCGACCAACGGCTGCACATCGGGACTGCCATCCAACAAGTGGATCAACTCACGGGCGACTTGTGCCTGCTCGTGGATCTCTTTCAACATAAAATGCGGATACCCGCCCTTCTGCACCGCATCCATCGACTCCGTAACTGTTTCTGGCATGCGTTGAATTATTTTTCCATCTTTGACAGAGCGCACTTCCACGCGGTCCGCCCACAACGTCACGATCTCCCCATCCTGCGGGCGGATGACTTCGCGGGTGAGCGGCAATATCGAAGGCAGGTCAGACGAAAGACAAGTGAAGCCATCTCCGATGCCGATCACCATGCCCGATCCTTTTTTGAACGCGTACAACTTGTCATCATTCGCGCGCCCGATGACAAAAGCATAATCACCTTCGAGGTCGCCGTACGCGAGTCGAATCGCGTCAATGAATTCATATCCGCGGCTGATATATCTTTCCACTGCATGCACACATGTCTCGCCATCATTCTGCGAACGGACAGTCATTCCCTCCGCCATAAATTCCAAACGCAGTTCCACATTGTTGACGACGTTACCATTATGCGCGCCAACCATGTTGCCGTTTGAATCCAGGTGCGGCTGTGAGTTAACTTGTGATGGCTCGCCAAACGTCGCCCATCTCAATTGCGTAATCCCGCGCTGTCCACGCATCTCCGCGATGTTATATTTCGCCGCCACCGAATCCACCTTGCCCACATCTTTTCGCAGATCGATCTTCCCACTATTCAACGTCGCTGCCCCCACCGAGTCATACCCGCGATAAGTAAGTCGCTCCGCCGCCGCGATCAAAATAGGCCCGAGCGCTTCTTCTTTATTGGTAACGTAACCGAAAATTCCACACATGTAATATTTTCTCCTTGTTGATTACGTAGGGGCGGAGCACATGCGCCCGTTAGGGTATTGCTCCGCCCCTACAATAATTGAAAATGTTTATTTGATGGATTATATGCCATCCCCCGTCCTCGCATAAGATGATGATACTCACTAAGTAAGAAGTACCTTCCGCCATGCGTTCTGTGATTATCACGTAGGGGCGACCCGCCCAGACTACACATGTCTTCTCAACGATCTTGCAGGGTCGCTCTTCTATATCGGAGAAAACATGTCAGTTCGCGGCGCATCAAAACGAATAGTTAATACCTTACTTACCTGGCAGGGAATCGAAACCCATCCACACCGCTTCGGCGGCACGGAATTTCGCATCGGCAAACGCGAGATCGGTCACATCCACGGCGACTCGCTTGTGGATATTCCCTTCCCCAAAAAGATTCGTGATGAGATCGTAGCCGCAAAAGAAGCCGGGCCGCATCACATTCTGCCCGAGACAGGCTGGGTCAGTTTTTACCTGCGTGAAGAAGCGGACGTGGACCGAGCGATTGCACTGCTCAAGCGCTCTTACGAAATCGCATTGAAACAAAAGAGAAGTTAAAATAACAATCACCCTGAAGAATGACCCTTCAGGGTGATTGTTTCATTTACACGTAAATTACGGTTTCTGCCATCTTCCGCCCCGTCCCATACCTTGCGAACGTCCGCTCATGCCTTGAGCGTTACCACCTTGATTCCCTTGGCCCATGGAGCCTGTCACAATGCTCTGGTACGCATCAGCAGAGAGATACTGGGGTTGGTAGGTCTCGCCTGTTTGTCTTGAGAGTGCGTTGGCGAAAGCTTTCAAGTGGTTGTAGGAACCGTTCAGCAGGCTGTTGTAAACCCACTGAATGTCGGCATTGTCGGTGAGCTGGGTGCGGGTCTGTAAGTCACGGATATCGATCTCCTCGATGGCAGTTCCGACCTTGAATGCTTCCACCAGTGAAATCGATCCCTGTGCGACGAGCTGGTCGTAAAGCGCCTGCAGGGTCGGGTCTGTGAATTTTCCAGGAGCAAGCGCGGGGTCGGTCAGAGCGTAGCGGTCGAGCAATACTTTGATCGCGTCCATGTGCTTCTGTTCGCTGGCTGCAATATTCTGAAAGGTCGGGTACGCCCAGGTCGCATAAAGAGCGTTATACACATCGCGCGCGAGCTTTTCCTCTTCACGCATGAAAAGCAGGCTGGCAGCTTCATCCGCGCTCAAGCTCGACGCGGGAATGTTGATCAGGTCAACGCCGCTTCCGTACGAAGTGGGTGCAGTCGCAGATTGTGCGTATGCGTTGAATGTAGTTGCACCTGCTTCAATCACCAAAGCCGCCAACAGAATGCCGATCGTAATCTTCTTGAAATTGTTTAACATGGGAACTCCTTATAAAAGTTATTTTTGAATTTTATTCGCTGCTTCCTGCAACGATGTCCCCATGATAGTTTCCCCATATAAAGCCCATGTAAAGATAGCTTCAAGATTTGAAAATGATTTTTAGAGTGTGGAAATTATGATTTTCCCGCATGGACGCATGTCTCATCATCATTCTGCGAAAGGACTGTCATACCTTCCGCCATGAATTCCAAACGTAGTCCCACCTTGTTCACAACGTTGCCATTGTGCGCGCCAGCCATGTCACCGTTTGAATCCAAATGCGGCTGTGAATGGTCTTGTGATGGTTCGCCAAACGCAACTGCGTAATCCCGCGCTGTCCGCGCGTCTCGGCGATGTTATATTTCGCCGCCACCGAATCCACCTTGCCAGTATCTTTGCGTAAATCAATCTTTCCATTGTTGATGGTCGCCGCACCGACAGAGTCGTATCCACGATAAGTTAATCTCTCCGCTGCCGCGATCAGAATGGGACCCAATGCTTATTCTTTATTGGTATTCGTATTCTTCAATTCTAGACAATCCTAATTAGGTGGTGAAGGGGGCGAGATACCTCGCCCCTGCAATTTATTCCAACTCCAGATTGCCACTTTCATCGAATGCAAAGAACGGGTTATACGCCACTTCCCAATGATAATCATCGGGGTCGGCAAAATAGGAACTATATCCGCCCCAAAAAACTTTTTGCGGTTCTTTGACGATTTTCACACCTTTGGATTTCAAATCCCCAATGATCTCATTCACTTCCGCTTCGCTTCTTGCATTGTACGCCAGCGTGATTCCAGAAAATCCGCTGAACTCTGGCGAAGTCATCGCATCCTCTGCCAACTTCTCACGCGGATAAACTGCCAGCACCACGCCGCCTGCCTGAAAAAATGCAATATCATCATTGGTATTACTGGATGGTTTCCATCCAAGTATCTTTGAATAAAATTCAACAGATTTTTTGAAATCCCTCACGCCCAATGTGACGATATGTAGATGCTGGTTCATGATCACTCCTGATTGGCGTGATTATATTCCACCCTTTCCGCCGAACGAAATGATATTACTCACTTTCTTGTCATGGAATTCTGAATATCTTCATTGCCCAATGCCCCGTCACTGCGCTCACTGTCAACAGCATCATATATGGGATGCCGTAAAAGATGGCATACAACACCACATACCCCATGCATCTACCGAGATCATTGTTACCATCCCCATTGTTCTGCCCCACGCATAAGGGTGTGGCATCCAAAACTGCGGTTACAAATAACGCGCACACCATCGCCGCAAATCCTGCCGCCATGATCCAAAACCACTTTGGGTGTAATCTAGCCGGCAGGACGAAGCCAAAAACAATTGCGCTTCCAAATAGAACCGACACCCCCGCGAGGATGGATATCCAAAAATATTCCTGACGTATCTCCTTGCTGATGACAACTAATGCAAAGAACAAAGCGCCAGGCAATGCCGTGAAGAACGATGTTGAAATACGGGTGCAAATGGACATGTCCTAACTATACAGGAATGGCGCTGTAAGGCTCTGTCAGCGTTTCTCAATTCCTACCAGGCTTCATCCCGCATCCCATGGAGCGACTCCACGCCCGCGCCCGCCTCGCAGCGACTCCATAACTGATTCTGCCAAATTGGGCAGAATCTCCGCTGTAGCGGCCAGCAGACCAAAACACCCCGCGATCATCATGTCGCCAAAGGGGGTGGCGAAGTACGGACGTAGGGGCGCAGCATGCTGAGCTCCTATGAACAATGAACGCCTCGGCCCTGTCACCACCACATCAAATTCGTCCTTGCCGAACTCAAATGGATTTGTCCCATACACCAATGCGCCATGTCCCATGTCGTCAAAAATATCCTGATGTTTGAGCGAACCATCCGCCAAGGCGCGGATATAGTTTTCCAGTTTTGGTAGATCAATTTCACCCGTGTGATGTTCAAAGACTCCTTCGATCCCATCACCGAGACGAAATGCCAGCGTATGAAAATTCCCGACATTGACAATGATCTTCCGTTGGCGCTTCATGACGGTCGGGTCAAAGTTCGCACCGAGGACTGCGGCTGGAGCCGTGTCCATTACAACCAACGGACAAGGTAACGCATGAGCTGAGTCCGCGACAGATTGCAGGCGGGTCATGAGCTTGGGAATATCGTTTGATAAATAAGCAAAGGCTGAAAGAGTATTCTTTTCCTTAATTCTTTCATCGAGATAATCAAACCTGAATTGCCTGTCTGAAATTCCGGCGGGCGCGTTGCCGTGGTCAAAGACTGCGACGGCGATGGCAGATAAATCATCCAACGAAACACCATAATCACTGAAGGTCTTTGAGATCAACTCAAAATCAAAATCCCTCAACTCCAACCTTTCAACCTTCAAACCTGCAACTTGCAAACCTTGAACTTCATCTTCCCCAACGATCTTTATCCCCAACTTCTCAACCTTATCCAACTCATCATTCAAAGTTGTTGCGGCGGAGGGAGTCATGTACACTGGAATCCCCGCGCGCGCAACTTCTTCGATCGCCCATGCCGAGGGACCGCCGCCCATCTGATGTCCAGTCAACAGGATCGGGGTGCGAAGCGGAAGCGCCTGCTTGAGACGGCGATGAACCATCATGGTGGGGGATGGCAGAACGAGTTTGAATCCGTTCTCGATGTCGAGATTCGAATCATAAAGAAAAATATCCTGCGTGCCTGTGCCGATATCTACCGTTAATATTTTCATGTTAAATCCTGGAGGGGCGGGGTCACCCCGCCCCTACGATTAAATTTCGATTCCAAGCCATTGACGAATGAAATATCCGATCACAAATGAGAACGCCGCCACACTGAGACTTAAACCTGCCATTTCGATAAACCGCTCGCGGAACGATTCGCCTTTGGCGACAGAAATATAGTAATTGAAAACAGCGATGATGATGACTGCTGTGCTGAGGGAAATTGCAAGATCAACATAATAGTTATCAAGCAGCAAGTAGGGCAGGATAAGTAAAGTGACGGTGGTGATATATGCAATGCCTGTGTAAATCGCGGCGCGCACTGGATGTTTGCTCGTCTTTTCAGAACGGGTGGATAAATATTCACTGGCCGCCATGGAAAGGGAAGCGGCGATGCCGGTGATGAGTCCTGAAAGGGCGATCAATTTTGTGTTTTGCAGGGCCAGCGTCAGCCCGGCCAGTGCGCCTGTCAATTCCACCAGGGCATCATTGAGCCCGAGCACAACGGATCCAGCGTATTGCAGGCGTTCCTCGTCCAGCATCTCGATCAGTTTTTCTTCATGAACATTTTCTTCATGTTGATAGATCGCGGCTTCGGGAATTTCCCTGGAAACAGCAGCGTAGTTCCCCTGCGCTGCTTCCTCGCCCATTTCCATTAACTTGACGCCAAATGTGAATCCGAAGACGATGCTGACGATGTAATAGAACCAGACAAAAAACCAGCGCGGCTGTACATCCTCTTTTGAATATTCCTTCCAGCCTTTATAGTGACGCAGTTCATCTTCTGCGATCTGGTCAAGTACCTTGGCATTTTCCACGGATTTGATCCGTTTCGCCAGTCGTTTGTAGATGTGGTATTCGGTGATCTCGGTCCGTTGGAACAGGATCACTTGTTTGCGAATGTCTTCGCTTAACTGCATGATGGCTCTCCTTGTATGACTTTTCTTTTGTAATTGTAAGCGATTTTGATAATCAAAAAGATGCGCCGCACGGCGCATCTTTTTTGCCTTATATCTTTTGAAGTACAAAATACCAGTATCTTCTATTATCAAGATGCGGCAGTCCATCGGGCGAGTCGGGTGTCAGACCCGCAAAATGATAGAACTGCTTGCGCAGAATGACAGGCACATATTTATCCACCAGCTGCATGCGGCGTTCGCGATCCAGTTCCATGGCTTTTAGAACATTGTCTGTGATCTCTTCCTGTTTGATGAGTTTTAATCCCATGGCGTTTAATTGCGCGTGCCAGATCTCAACTTTTTCCTCATAACGCAGGTCTGTATAAAGAAAGTAGCCGTCTGGTTTGAGCACCCGTTTTACATGTTCGAAGAATTTTGTGATATTCGGATAATACAGGGAAGCCTCGACGTTCATGACCACGTCAAAGGAATTATCGGGGAAAGCCAGCGCTTCGGCGTTGCCGTGATGGAATTTAAGACCATCATGGTTGTAATGAGTACGGCAGAATTCGATGGCGCGGGTGGAAAAATCCACGCCGGTATAGGATCTTGGTTTGAAATGGCGCATGATGAAATTTGCCCCGCCGCCACGTCCGGAACTGACCTCAAGCGCGTCGCGGCCTGACCAGTCAATGGATTTGGCGACATGGTGATAGAGCTGCAAAGGATAACGGTGTATTTCATCTTCAACCGCGAGAGGGAGCAGATCATTTCCTTTTTGATGCGATGTGTAGCCAAAGTTCATGAAGATGGCATTCCTGTCCTTATCCAGCATGGATATCAACTCATATTGCAGACGGGTCAGCCAGCTTTTGACATTCGGGAAGCGGTGAAATAACAGTTTATTTAACAAGTTATCCTCTTTTATAGATTTGATCTGAAAGTAAAAAGTTATAACCCTGCATTGTCCGGGAAGATACCAAAACCACGGATTCGATTGAATGATCGGGAAATGTGATGAATTACACTTGATTTTCAAGAATGAGAAATATAATATTAAGATGCTTCAGGTATTTTGTGTTCGTCTGCTTTTTTACTTCCGATCAAGGCGCGTCAAAGGAGAACTCATTATGAAAAGACCAACATGGCTCCCGGCAGTTTTATTATTGATCCTCGCGGTATTGGCATGCAGCGTCATGCCCGCCGTGTCTGACTCAGATACTGGTATTGGAGAAACGCAGGTGGCGTTGGCTGTTCAGCAGACCAGTCTGGCTGTTCAACAGACGGCAGTCTCGTCAGGGGGGGGAAGCTGCAACCCTCGCGCCTTCCCAGCCGACTTACACACCCTACCCAACCTACACGGCGTCGCCGGCCGATACCGCTGTTGTCGTTCCACCGACCGCATTCACCCTGGATACTGCTCCATTGGATATCAAGGAGTTGATAAAAACTTCCAATATTTTGATTTATGAAGATATGGCGGGATATCCGGATCTCCTGCCGATCGTGGAGAGAACTGTCAGCTCCATGAATTTTTCCGGGGGAAAGATCATGAATACTGCCGACCGTTTGGGCGATTTTAAGTCACAGGCGAATTCCTCCACAAAATGGGATTTGATGATCGTGGCTGCTGAATCGCGCATCGCTTTTAGCGGCGAAATGTTCGAGGCGATGTATGACCATATCAACAATGGCGGGGCGGTCATCATTGAGGTCTGGTATTTGGACGAGGTCGCGAACGGCAAAATAGCCCCGATCCTGAGCAAATGCGGTGTTAAATTTTTCCGTGATTGGGAGCGCAATTACCAGTATGATCCATTCAGTTATTCCATCTATTGGCTGGATAAATCCCACCCGCTATTATCCTCTCCCAATACAGTTCTGCCGCCTTCCTACCCGTACCCGGAATGGTTTACGGATGCAGGCGATCTGCTGGAATTGGGTTCCGGCGGAGATGCTGTGCTGGTTGGCGGTGTGCATCAAGACCGCAAATCGGATTATGGCGTACTGGCATCCTGCTTGGATGGGCGCATGGTCATCCAAACTTTTTCATCTCACGATTACAAATGGGACATTGTTCAACCCCTCTGGGAAAACTATATTACTTATACACTAACCCGCCATTATGAAACCACGCCATAAGCGCTGAAAATAAACGCTTGAATCAAATGACCTCCGACTGCATGGTCGGAGGTCATTGTTTTTAATCTCAATGGGAATTATTGATATTGGGTCTCGTAATTTTCAGGCAGCCAGCAGCACAGCACCAATTCTCTCGCGGCTTTCACTTCATCCATTCTTCCGAAAGGAGTGATGTGCGGCGCATCGTGCAACAGCTCAGGTTGTGTCTTGGCTTCTTCCGCGATCTTGATCAATGCCTCGGCGAAACGATCAAGCGTGTCTTTATTTTCGGTTTCGGTCGGTTCGATCATCAACGCTTCATGCACGATCAGCGGGAAGTAGTTCGTGGGCGGGTGGAAGTTATAGTCCATCAAGCGCTTGGCGATGTCCAGCGCGCGGACATCACTCCCAGCGAACTGACCTTCCATCACGAATTCATGCATGCAGATGCGGTCATACGGGATCTTGTAGGTACTGCGTAATTTCGCCTGCAGATAATTCGCGTTAAGCACTGCGTACTGCGAGATCGCTTTCAAACCGTCGGGGCCGTGCATGGAGATGTAGGTGTACGCGCGGACAAGACCACCGCCGAAATGGCCGTGGAAGGCTTTCATGCGTCCGATCGTTTGCTTGGGCGTGACAAAACCATACAGCGGAGGAATATCATCATCGCCGCCTTCAACGATGCCGACCAACGGAGACGGCAGGAAATCCAATAGCCGTTCGCTGACACCAACCGGACCAGAGCCTGGTCCACCGCCACCGTGCGGTACGGCGAAGGTTTTGTGCAGATTGAAGTGCATCACATCAAAACCCAGATCGCCGGGGCGGACAATGCCGAGCAGCGCGTTCAAGTTCGCGCCGTCGCCGTACATCAAGCCGCCGCAGTCCTTGACCATCTTTACAACCTGCTCAATGTTCTCATCGAACATGCCGAGTGTGTTGGGGTTGGTCAGCATCATGCCGACAACGGTATCGTCACAGGCGGCGGCGAGAGCCTTCAGGTCAACATTGCCGCGCGCATCCGATGGGATGGTGACTACGCTCATGCCGAGCATACCGGCGGAAGCGGGGTTTGTCCCATGCGCAGCATCCGGGATGAGCATCTTGGTGCGCTTGCTGTCGCCGCGGGATTTGTGATAAGCGGCCATCATCAGCACGCCGGTGAATTCTCCGTGCGCGCCGGCGGCGGGCTGTAAGGTCACGCCTGAGAAGCCGCTGATCTCTTTCAGCCACTCCTGCAATTCATACATCAGAACCAGGTTGCCCTGCACAGTTTCGATCGGCTGTAATGGATGAGAGTAGAGGAAGCCCGGCAGGCGGCAGGTATCTTCATTGATCTTCGGGTTGTATTTCATGGTGCATGAACCCAAAGGATAGAAGCCGTCATCCACGCTGTAGTTGAATTTGCTGAGCCGCATATAGTGACGGACAACATCCACTTCGGCCAGCTCGGGCAGGGGCAGCTCGGAGCGCAGCAAATGCTTGGGAGGCAGGGCAGTTTCGGGCACGTCTGAAGCGGGCATGGTCACGCCGAGTCGTCCTGGGGAGGAAAGTTCAAAGATGGTAGGTTCAACAACGGTAGCCATTATTCCATCTCCTTTAAGACTTCCACGAGGGTGTCAATTTCCTGCTTGCTGTTCATCTCAGTGAAGGCCATCAGGATATGATTTTCGAGGGAGGGGTAATCGTTGCCGAGAGCATAGCCGCCGAGGATGCCGTGGTCGAGCAAATATTCATTAACCTCGCTGGCAGGCTTGGGACAGCATAAAACGAATTCATGGAAGAACGGCTCGATGTAACAAAGACCGAAGCCGTCGATCTTGCTGAGTTCACTCGCGGCATAATGCGCTTTTTGATAGCATAGATTGGCAACCTGCTGTAAACCGGTCTTGCCAAGCGTTGACATGTAAACTGCGGCTGCGAGCGCGAGCAAGCCTTGATTGGAGCAAATGTTGGATGTGGCGCGTTCGCGTTTGATATGCTGTTCGCGCGAGGTGAGCGTCAGCACATACGAACGTTGTCCGCGGTTATCAACGGTCTCACCGATCAGCCGCCCGGCCATTTTGTGAACGTATGATTTTTTCGTGGTGAAAAATCCGAGATACGGTCCGCCATACCAAAGCGGAATGCCGAAGGGCTGTGCTTCACCGACAACAATATCCGCGCCCATTTCTGCGGGAGTCTTAAGCATGATCAGCGCGGTTGGATTCGCAACAATGCAGACGAGCGATCCTTTGGCGTGTGCATCTTCGATCAGCTTTGTGTAGTCGTGGATGCGTCCAAAGAAATCGGGATATTGGACAACGACGAGCATGGTGTTCTCATCGACGAGCGACATCATCGCTTCGGGTCCGACCTCGGGGTCGATGGATACGTCATCCCCGACTTCTTCCAGTCCCATGCCCTGCGTATACGTGCGGACCACTTCACGGTATTGCGGGTGGACAGTGGGGGACATGACGACTTTCTTGCGTTTGCCGCGGAACTGCGCGAAGGCAAGGTTGACCGCTTCGGCTGTGGCAGTCGCACCATCATAGTGCGACGCGTTCGAGACGTCCATGCCGGTCAGGTTGGTCATCAGCGACTGATATTCGAAGATGGCTTGCAGAGTGCCCTGTGAGATCTCGGGTTGATAGGGTGTGTAGGCGGTGTAGAATTCGCCGCGCCGCAGCATGTGATCCACGACGGACGGGACGTAGTGGTTGTACGCGCCCGCGCCGAGGAATGAGATCAAGTGCTCGCGCACGTTCTCATTCGTGGTTGCCATGTCATTTAATAAGGCGGCGGCTTCCATTTCGGTTAGCGCGGGCGGCAGGTCAAGTTCGGGGAAGCGGTGTTTCTGCGGAATGGCGTCGAACAGATCATCGAGTGATTTAACGCCGACCGTATTGAGCATCGCATCCCGTTCGTTGGGGGAAATCGGGATATAGGTCATGTTGCCTCTTTAATTGTAGGGGCGGAGTTATCCCGCCTCTACATAAGATTTATTTAATGTGCTCTGCCTGCTGTGTCTGCTTCGTACGCGGCAGCATCCATCATTTCACCGGTGGAGCCGCCTTCGACCTTGATCATCCAGCCTTCGCCGAATGGATCGGAGTTAAGGGTTTCGGGTTTATCCGCGAGGCCTTTGTTGACAGCGCTGACCTTGCCTGCTGCGGGCGAGTAGATCTCAGCAGAGGCTTTTACTGATTCAACCGATGCGATGGCTTTGCCTGCGGTCACTTCTTCGCCTTCCTCGACGAGCAATTCAACGAAAACGATGTCGGAGAGCTGGCTCTGTGCAAAGTCAGTGATTCCTATTGCTCCGCTGGAAGGGTCGAACCATTCATCAGACTTGGTGTACTTGAGGTTGGATGGAACGTTCATTGTTATATGTCTCCTGTTGTGGGTTTTGGCGAATCAAAAGAGGACGTGCAACTATAGAATTGCGCGTCCTCTGTAATGGAACCTGAGAGATTAGTCAGTCAGTCACCTTGTCTTTGGTCAGCTGCTCTCTTAGTCGCAATGACTAGCAGACCAGTAAACCAGCAGACTATTTGACCAAATAACTTTACACCGTCGGTGTCTCGGTCGATTGAGACTTTCCAGAGCCTTATGCGGATGCGGGGTCCTTTTGCCTGAGAGATTCGTCTGGTTTCGCCTGTTGCCAGATTTGCACCTTCGGCGCTCATTCTTTATCAGACCTGATAGATTTCAAAAACCTGTCAGGTCTAAGAGAGTCTCTTCCCTGCACTCCGTTCAATTATTTTTTGATTCTACGGTTGAGAGGGTTGAGAGTCAAGGGACAAACATCCTTGATTTATGGATGGTTATTTGCCCGCGATTTTTCGGATGCGTTTTGGTTTCTCAGGGTCTTCAGTTGGTTCGGGGGCAGTCTGCTCAACGGGTTCTGGGGTCACTTCCAAAATCTCTGGCGCAGGCGTTGATTCAGATTCAGGTGCCGGCGCGGGTGTGGAAACCTGCACGCCGTTGATCCGCGCAAAATATTCCTTGACGTTCACATCGTTATAAAAGATAAGCGATAGAATGCCGACCACCATTGAAAAGACATTCCCAATTAAGAAAGTAAGGATCTGAAGTATGGCGATCGACTGCGAAGGTTTTACAGGCTGCGGCTGTGAACTTAACAATTTTGCAGCGTAAATGATCTCGAAGACACCGAGAATGGTTGGCAGGATTGTGATCGGCAGGCAGACAATGCCAACCAGTGTGCCAAGCGCAGTTGCTGATGCGATAAATCCCCAAAAGAGATTAATGATACCGCTGATAAGTGTCATCACAGCGACCGCTGTGAACAAACCGGGTTTTTGATTTTGAACCGTTGTATTCATTCGTTGCTCCTTGTTTTGTATGGCAGATATAACGAATGACGGGGGATTTGGTTGCAGGGCGTGATCACGGTTGTTGAAAGGTAAGCAGCCACCCGCCAATATACTCAACCCCGTTTGAGTCTTTGCAATTGGGGGCGGAAATATTCGGGATGGATGCCCCGCCTTCAACCACTCGGATGCTGTACATGATATCTGCCTGCATGACGAAATCCGCGTATCCATTCCCAAGCTCGGGTTTGAATCCGGTGAAGAAGTGATCCTCCCCCTCGTCCCACGTGACGATGATCTCAATGCCGGGGATTTGCTTTCGCCGCTTGTCCGTGAGGATAAATTTCATTAAACCCGGCTGTGCTGCGGGTTCACACACCGTTTCTTGATCGATGAGTTCGAATGGTTTGCCGGGTGGCGGCATTGCGGTGAATGTTGGGCGCGGTGCAAATGTGGAGGAAGCCAGTGGTATGAGCGCGGTTTGTGCGAATGAAGTGGTTGGGGCCGGGGTGGGTGTATCTGTTGTCGAACTTTCTGCTGTTGCATCCTGTGTCACCGGCGTGGCAGTTGCCAATGGTATTTTTGTTGGGGCTGTGGTGACGGAAGCAACTGCGTTGGGGGTGTTCGCTGGACTTGATGTCGCTATGATCGCAGTGAATGTGCTTGTAACAGGAATGCTTGCAAATCCCTGCTGCAGATCCTGCGCGAGCTGCGTGATCGGTTGAATGGCCTCAGGGGATTCTCCTGCGGCAACCATGCGCTGAGCCTGGGCGTTGAGTTCGCCGCCAGGGTTTGTGTCACCGAGCAACTCAAGCCGCGCTCGCGTGCGACCCAGGTCATGGGTGGATGCGTATGAGGCGGCGATCACGCTGCGATATTGATCTTTGAAGTCGGCGCGCAAAATGTCCGGACTCGCGTCCACATACGTCACAGGGGAGATCATCCACGAGTACCCCAGACCAAGCCCAAGTCCGAGAAGAAGCGCGAGCAGGAGGTGGATCATCTTCATGGCTCAGCTGCCTCCTGCGGTTGATAAGTCTGCATGGCAGTTAGCAATTCCTGCAAAAGATCTATTTCATTTTGCGTGAAGTTATTCTTTTTGGCGTAGTCCAAAGTGGATGTGACGATCTGTGCGGGGGATTCACTGCCCAGCATGGCAAGCCGTTTGGCGCTGGTTTCCAGGTCTTGTTCGCTCTGATGAGCCTCCGCGACCATCATGACGTAATCTGCGCGAAAATCTGCGCGCAAAATATTTGGCGTAACGTCAACATATTCGACTGGGTCAATGACCCAGCCATAGACCAGCCCAAGCGCAATGCCAGCGATCGCGGTGAGGATGATCCTGATCCAATTTGATATGCTCATGAGGAGATTATAAACACAATTATTAAAAATATCCGGACAGGCGACCGGCGGCACCCGTAGACACTTCCTTACCGTTGCTATCTTTCGATCCTGGCGGGGTTCGAAAGGCTGCGCCGCGCCGGGCCTGCCCGGACGGGTGCAAGCATACCCGAAGTGAGGGGGGGTGTCAACTTTGGCTTTTATTTTCGGATGGAGTGTTTCGTGGAAAACGGATGGAAATAAATATCCGTGTTTGGGTTCACCCGCTTCCAGTATGGATTTGTGAATTGTACGTGACTCCGCCAAAAAAAAATGAAAAGACCGCCCGGGAGCGTGATATAATTTTGAACTCAGGAATAAAATTTATTTTACTGACGGAGGAGTAACATGGAAATCACGACTCAGGAATATAAGCACTGTGATTTGGTCAAAGTACAAGGCCGCGTAGACAGCGCCACTGCCCCCGATTTTTCCAAGGCGCTTGAGAAGATCAATAATGCCGGGCGTTATAAGATCGCAGTGGATATGAGCGGTCTTGAATACATGTCCAGCGCGGGCTTTCGGGCGCTGCTTGCCACACAAAGAAACTGTAAGAAATACAACCGTGGCGAATTGGTATTGGTAAGTGTCTCCGAGCGGATTCGTGAAGCTCTCGAGCTTGCAGGTTTTACTGAATTATTCAAGTCCTTCGATAACACAATAGACGCAGTTGGCAGCTTCTAATTAAAAGTTAGAGCTTCCCGATCAGCCCAAATATAAAATGCCGCCTTTATTATCCTGGGGCGGCATTTAATTTTTTATATTATGTCAAAAAAAACTTTTCCAGCCAGGTTCGAGTTCTTGGATGAGATCCGGGACCTTGTGGCGCAAATCGCACGCGAAGGCGGCTTTACCGAGAAAGTGATCTATTCTTTGCAGCTTGCCGCTGACGAAGCCGCCTCCAATATTATTGAACACGCATATGAGGGTATTTCTGACGCGTCAATCGATATCAATTGCGATATGGAAGGCGATCTCTTTGTGATCACCATGCGGGATACGGGCCTGTCCTTTGATCCTTCAAAGGTCAAGAAACCCGACTTGAAGGCAGATCTATCTGACCGTCAGATCGGGGGACTTGGGGTGTATCTCATGCGGAAACTGATGGATGAGGTTTCCTACGCATCAAATCCAAAGACGGGCAATTTGCTGACCATGACCAAGCGCAGGGGATGACCCGCATGACTGTCCAGGCACGCACCGGGAAAACCGACTCATTGGAATGGAGTCAACTCGCCAGCCTTGGGGAACAGATTCGCAGCGAGGACTCTTTTAGCGCACAGCGAGACCGCATCATTGCAATGACCAGCCGCCTTATCAAAGGCCGGGTGGATGTCTGGTTGAATGAGAATTTTTTCCGTCTGCCGGATTGGGAGGATGGAACGATCTTTCCACCCCAGCCCACATCGGATGGAATGAAGCGCGCCATCAAAACGGGCAGGCTCTTTACCAAAAAGAACGCATCCAGCGGAGCGGTGGCTGCGATACCGCTCGAGGATCATGGCATCATGCTGGGGGCGCTCCAGATCTCCCGCGCCAAGGGACTCGCTTTTTCGATTGAAGAGTTAACACTGCTTCAGGACCTTGGGCAGATCGTGGCGATGAGCCTGTTCTCTTCGCATCGTGCCGAGGTTGAGCAGTTCCGCCTTCGACAGCTTAACCTGGTGCGCGAGGTCAGCACGCAGATCGCCAATGTTTTGGATGTGGATGAACTCTCTGCGCGCGTGACCAAACTGATCCAAAAAACGTTTAACTATTACTATGTTGCGATCTTTACGCTGGAGCCGGCATCCACCGCGCTCCGTTTTCGATTCAGCGCTGTGGCAGCCCGCAAAGGCAAAAAGAAAGCCTCCGTTCCACTGGAGGTGGAGATCGGAGAGGGATTGATCGGGGAAGCCGCCCTGCACGGAGAACAGATCGTGTGTGATGATGTCCGAGCGGATGCCCGCTACCGTTTCATTGACAGCCTGCCTGAGACAAAATCTGAAGTGGTCTTTCCGCTAAAAATTGAAGACCGTGTGCTGGGTATTTTGGATGTGCAAAGCAATCAACTAAAGGCTTTTCATCCAAACGATATTTTGATCCTGCACGCATTGGCGGATAATATTGCGCGCGCAGTGGATGGCGCGCACTTATACAGCCGCCTGCGCCGCCGAGCCGACCAGCTCACGCTGGTATCGGAAGTCAGCAAGAGCGTCACATCCACACTGAATCTTTCGACGATCATGCGGGAAGCCGCGAATCTGATCCATGAAAAATTCGGGTATCCGCATGTTTCATTATTTACGGTCCACCCGAATAGAAGGATCATTGCCTATGAAGCGGGCAGCGGCAAGCGCAGTAAGAAACTGGAAGGCTTTACGCTCTCCCTAGACAGCCCGAAGGGAATTATGGTCTGGACGGCGCGGCTTGGGAAAACGATCCTGGTCAACGATGTCAGCATGGATGACCGCTACGTCCCTTCATTGCTGCCCCCGAAGAATACACATTCTGAGCTGTGCGTGCCCCTGCTCTTTGATGATAAAGTGGTCGGCCTGCTCGATATTCAATCAGACAAAATTAACGCGTTCACCGAAGATGACCAGATCATGTTCGAAGCGGTCGCGGACACAATGGCGGCTGCCATCCGCAACGCCGACCTGTACCGCTCGGAACAATGGCGGCGGCAGGTATCTGACAGCCTGCGCGAAGTGGCGGGTCTGGTCTCGGATAATGTCGGCGTGGATGAAGTGTTGGAAACCATCCTCTCTGAATTGGACCGCAACCTGCCAATCGACATTTCCGCGATCTGGTTATTGCAGGACGGTGATCTTTGTCTTTCTGCCGTGCATGGGACGGATGCGAGTCAGCTTGAAAGCGTCTGCATCTCGAATCCAGATGCGATCTATTCCATGGCTGACGCCTTGATGGCAGATGTTCCTGTGATCCGCCGCCCTGATGACCCGCTCTGGCCGTCGGGGCTGACGGCTGGTTATGAAAGTAATTATTCATCCATTGCCGCGCCGCTGCGTGTGAGCGACCGTCCGCTGGGTGTGCTGACCCTCGCGCACCATACCTCTGGCCGTTATGGACATGAAGCGCAAGCCATTACCACCACCTTTGCAAGTTATGCCGCAGTCGCGATAGAGAATGCGCGTTTGTATGATTCGGCGCAGGAACAGGCGTATGCATCCGCGGCGCTGTTGCAGGTGGCGCAGGCGGTTGTCAGTTTGAACGATGTCGAGGAAATCCTCGGCACCATCACACGCATCATGCCTATTTTGGTGGGTGTGCATCGGGTCGCGTTATATCGGTTTGATGCAGAGCGCAATATCTTCAGCGCTTCCCATGAGTATGGTTTTTCTGAAGAGGAAGAAGCCGAGATGACAGAAAAGGAATTCAAGCTGGGAGAGTTCCCTTTGCTGGATGCCGCCTGTGAACAGAACCGCATGTTGATCCACCCAATCGAGCTCAAGGCTGCGCCAATGTCGTGGTTGAAGATCCAGCCGGAGGCGGAGCGGGAGGCGGATGCTCTCAATGCGGATCGGCTGCTGATGGCGGTCCCGCTTTCGATCAAGAATGGCATGTTCGGCGTCATGCTGATCGAAGAAGCCGAGAACGGACGCCGCTTCCGCGCGCGCCGTATCGAGATCATCAATGGCATCGCCCAGCAGGCCGCGCTCGCGATCCAGAACGACCTGCTGCAGCAGGAGATGGTGGTGCGCGAACGCCTGCAGACCGAAGTACAGCTTGCGCGCCAGATCCAGCAGACCTTCATCCCGCAGTCGCTGCCGACGCATGACTCGTGGCAGTTTGCGGCGCGCTGGCGGACTGCGCGTCAGGTGGGCGGTGATTTTTATGATGTGATCGAATTGCCGAACGGGAATTTCGGTCTGTTCATCGCGGATGTGGCCGATAAGGGCATGCCCGCCGCGTTGTTCATGGCGCTCACGCGCACCCTGGTGCGGGCGGCGGTGAACGAGATGAATTCTCCCGCTGAAGTATTGCGGCGCGTGAACGATCAGCTTTTGCCAGATACCCAGCAGGGCATGTTTGTGACCGCGGTCTATGGCGTGCTGGATACCACAATTGGGACTTTTACCTACGTCAACGCGGGACATAACCCGCCGTTCTGGGTCAAGGGAAGCGGCGAGATCGCAAAACTGACCCGCACCGCGGTTGCGCTGGGCGTATTGGACCAGCCTTTCATGGAGGAACGCACGATCTCGCTTGAAGTGGGGGACAACTTATTGCTTTACACCGACGGCCTGACCGAAGCCTTCTCGCCCGACGGAAGTCTATTCGGCGATTCGCGTTTGATGGACGCGCTGATCTCCATCCAAAAACATACCGCCGATGAAGTCCTTGTGCTGGTTGAACATCGCTTGAATGAGTTCATCGAGACCGTTCCGCTGGGGGATGATCTCACGATGCTTTCGGTGAAGAGGATGTGAGAGGAATACAGCGCCGAACATGGCGTGCTAAATTTGTTCTTAAAACAAAAAGACTCTTTCAAAAGGTCTTTTGTTTATGCCCCTGGTGAATGGCTGGACTGGGTGATGAGTTCGAATTGGGCGGGTCAATCTAAAGCTTTCGACAGTTACGCGAATAAATATTTTAGCCTTGAAAAAAAAACCGCCATTTTAAATGCAATTCCATCTTTTAGCAAAAACGCAGCCCGTTCCTGGACATATCCACTTGCCATCATAAATGCGTAAATTTTACGGCTAAGACCTTTAGTATATATTATTTCATTGAATTTAACAGGCGAAGTATAGAACACATCATCTTTAACTGCTTGCCAAATTTGACTTCCGTTTTGCGCGTCAATTGCAATTAAACCTCCTGTAGTGCTAATAACAAGCATTGGGTCAATTACCGTCAAACCATATGTGTAGACAATGTTGCCTGAAAAAGTTTTACTCCATGTTTCTTGTTGGTTTTCAACATTAATTGCGCTTAATTTATACGAATTGCTTTGACTTATTGGTTTGCATAAATATAGAATGTCATTATGCAGAGTGCTGTGCCACGCTCCACTTTCCTGTTGCCATAATAATTTACCCGATATATTATCAAACGCACTGATAGATTCTGTTGTCACTACATATACTATGCCAGTCAGAGAGTCGAGATGTACATTTGTAACTCCTCTCCCAACAGGTATTTTCCAGAGTAACGCATTTTTTGATATGTCATAAACAGCTAAGTCCCAATTCGCACCTTGCATTACATACAAAAAGTTTTGGTCAATTGAAATCAGCTGCATAATATTTACAGTCACAACAACATTTTTCTGACCTGATTTATTGATAACGACAATTTGTGTGCCTGAAGCTGCCACAAGATTATCGTTTACTATGGAGAAACTTGAATCAATATCACTGTTAAAAGGCACACTCCAAAGTTGTTTCTGCGTAGTTAGATCAAAACCTACTAGGTTATTTTGGTCTTGAATTGCCAACCACGTATCTGAAACAGCTAGTTCTAACTCATTCGATGGTATCTGGAAACACCATCAGGGAAAATTTGATTTTGCGCAATCTGCGAAGGCGTAGCGCAACACTTTAATCCCGTATAAAAATATGGTATTCGTTTGCTCTCCTTTATCTGCCCAATAATTTACAACCATTTTACACCCGCGCCATATCCCCATAACCTTGCACATCTAAAATCACATCGTAACCAATCAAAAAGGAGCTTACGATGAAAAATATATTCAAGAAAATGATCCTGGCGGTCATGACCGCCGCCCTCGTCTTTGCGGCAGTCCCTGCAACCAGTGCATTCGCCCAGGGCGAAAACCCGCCGACCACAAATGGCGAGGTCAGCAATGAAAAGCTGGAGAAAGCCTGGGCGCGCCAGTTGAAGTTATACAATAACCTCGGCAAAGGCTTCGAAGATATTGACGCCCAGATCGCAAAATTCCAGAAGCGCATTGACAAGGCTGCTGAGAACGGCAAGGATGTCACTGCCCTGCAAGCCGCGCTGGATGCCTTCGAAGCCGCGCTGAAAAGTTCGAAACCAGTCTATGACAGCCTGGAAGCCATCGTCAACGCACACAACGGATTTGATGCGGATGGCAAGGTCGCCGACGCCGCGCAAGCCAAGTCCACTGTGCAGGCGCTGGGCGCGAAGTTGAAGGAAGTCAAATCCTCAATGGACGGAACAGGCAAGGCGCTGCGTGAAGCGTTCAAAGCCTTCCGTGAAGCGAATAAACCACCCAAGAGTGATTCTTAATCCATGAAATTCAGCGCGGGTCAAGAGACCCGCGCTCTTAATTTTTACAACAAGCGGTAAAATGAACATGTTTCATCACGAAAAAAAAATATCACAAGAGGTAATCATGACCAGAGACATTGTTCATACAGATAAAGCGCCCAAAGCCATCGGTCCATACTCACAAGCCATCCGCACCGACTCGATGATCTACACCGCAGGTCAGACTGGCCTTGACCCAGTCAGCGGGGAACTGGTCCAAGGTGGAGTGGAAGCGCAGACCCGTCAGGTGCTCACCAATTTACAGAATGTGCTTGAAGCGGCTGGTTCTTCGCTTGGGCATGTGGTCAAGACCACGGTCTTCCTGAAAGACATGAATGATTTTTCAAAAATGAATCCCATCTATGCCGAATTCTTTGGCGAGAATCCGCCCGCGCGCAGCACGGTCGCGGTGGCAGGATTGCCCAAAGGCGGATTGGTCGAGATCGAAGCGGTGGCATTGATCGCGTAAATTTATTCTCAAACCCTAAAGGTCTTAAAGACCTTTAGGGTTTAATCCCATGTCCTCTGAACTGATCCTGCTCGTTGACGACGAACCATCCATCCTTCAACTCGCGCGCCTGTATTTTGAGCGTGATGGTTTTCGTGTTCAGGAAGTCATGGACGGCGAATCCGCATTGGAAGCGGTTGCAAAATATCATCCAGCCTTGATCGTGCTGGATGTGATGCTCCCCAAACTGGATGGTTTTGAGGTCTGCCGAAAACTGCGCGCGGGCGGAGATTCAACTCCTATTATCATGCTCACCGCGCGCGACGAAGATATAGATAAGATCCTCGGTCTCGAACTCGGGGCGGATGATTACCTGACCAAGCCGTTCAATCCGCGCGAATTGGTCGCTCGAACAAAAGCGATATTAAGAAGAAGCGACAACAAAAAACAAGTGGACACCGATCCCGTTCATCGCGGTGACTTGACGATTTTGCCCGCTGCCCGTGAAGTGCGCTTCATGGATCGGACTCTTGACCTGCGTGCCCAGGAATTTGATCTGCTTCTCACCCTGGCAGAGCAGCCCGGTCGAGTTTTTTCCCGCGAGCAATTATTACAGCTCGCCTGGGGTTTTGACTTCTACGGCCAGACCCGCACCGTGGATGTCCACATTGCCCACCTCCGCAAAAAGATCGAAGGCTCAACTGTGAAGATAGAAACTGTCACTGGGGTTGGGTATAAGTTGGTGCCTTGATGTCGTTGCGAGGAGCGAACGCTAGTGAGCGACGACACTTGCGCCGTACGCCAGTGCGGTGAGCGACCCCCTAATTAATTGGTGTTTGCTTCGGACGAAGAGCAAAGGCATCCTCGCAACGATATAAAATTTTCCATGTTTTCCTCATTACGTTCCCGCCTCTGGTTAAGCTACGCCCTGCTGGTCGTCACAGCGTTAAGTGTTGTGGCGATCATCTTGTTTGTGTATTTAATCCGCAATCCATTTTTGTACCGTCAAACTTTGGAACGCCTGCAGGCGGTTCAAACCGTTGTTCTGGAGCGGGATGGACAATCTCTTTCTGTTGTCGCTCAACGCGCTTCCAAAAATTTCAACGTCCGAATTGTTTTATTCTCTGCAGATCAACAGGTCCTTTTGGATACTGCTGCAAAAAAAGAACCCGCACTACAATTTCCCAAAGAAAAAATATTGCCGCGCAGTACGCCAATTTTCCGTGACGAGAAAAAGTCTGCCTGGATATATTCCCTTGAAAAATTGCCGGACAATTCCTATATCATGGTCGCCGCGCCTCGTCCGCGGGTTGCGTTGACGAACGTGTTCACCGATGACTTCCTGCCCTTGATCCTGCAAAGCGGTATTTTCGCATTACTGCTTTCGCTGGTGGTCGCGTTCTTTTTTGCGCGCTGGATCGCAGACCCCCTGCAGAAAGTTGTCATCGCCGCGCGCCAAATGCCGTCAGCAGCGATAAAAGCGGTGGAACCGCAGGGTCCGCACGAGGTTCAGGAATTAACGCGCGCATTCAACGGCATGATCCAACGCACGCAGGCGAGTCAAAAATCACAACGCGAATTCGTTGCCAACGTCTCGCATGAATTAAAGACGCCGCTCACCTCGGTGCAGGGATTTGCCCAGGCACTTATAGATGGCACAGCCGATACCGTCGAATCGCGTCAGCAAGCCGCGCAGATCATCTATGATGAATCCGCGCGCATGCACCGTATGGTGTTAGACCTGCTCGACCTCGCGCGGCTGGATGCCGGCACAGCCGATATCACCATGTCGCCTGTGGACATCTCTGCTTTGCTGAATGCGATTGCTGAAAAATTCACGCCGCAATCGCAGCGGGCAGGTGTGGAAATAAAAGTGAAAACGGTTGCCGCGTTGCCAGCCGTCAGCGCGGATGGCGACCGTTTGGCGCAAGTTTTTACCAATCTTGTGGATAATGCGCTAAAGTTCACCCCGCAGGGCGGTGTGATTACGTTAAGTGTTACTCTGGAGTCAGACAGCTTGCTGTCTGGCAGAATCATGCTGGTCTCGGTTTCAGATACTGGCGCGGGAATTTCGGCTGATGACCTGCCGCATATCTTTGACCGTTTCTATCAGGCAGACCCTGCCCGTAAAGGCGGAGAGAAACACGGCGCGGGGCTTGGGCTGGCGATCGCGCATGAGATCGTGCAGGCGCATGGTGGTAAAATAAGCGTTCGCAGCCGCCCGGGGGAGGGAACCTCTTTCGAGGTCTTCCTGCCGCTGATGAAAAAATGAACATCATTATAATGAAGTGACAGTCACCCTAGCGAGGGTGGCTGTCGTTTTGTAACTCTTATGCCACCATTTGTTTCCATCATTGTCCCTTGTTATAACGAAGAGACCACCATTCGCCACCTGCTCGATGCTGTTCTCGCGCAGACCTATCCGCGCGCGCAGATGGAGTTGGTCATTTCTGACGGGCTGTCCACAGACCGCACACGCGCTGTCATTGCTGAGTTCCAAAAGGAACATGCGGATCTCGCTGTGCGTGTGCTGGATAATTCGACGCGTACAATTCCCTCGGGACTGAATCAAGCCATTCGCGAGTCTAGAGGCGAGATCATCGTGCGGCTTGATGCGCATTCCATGCCCATTCCAGAATATGTGGAACGCTGTGTGTCCGCGCTTGAAGCAGGTAAAGGTGAAAATGTCGGCGGCGTGTGGGATATCCGCGCGGGCGCAGATACCTGGATCGCGGAATCGATTTCATTCGCGGCGGCGCATCCGCTGGGCGTGGGGGACGCGATGTATCGGCTCAACGCACAAGCGGGCGCGGTGGATACTGTGCCGTTCGGCTCGTTCCACCGAAGATTGATCGAAAGGATCGGAGCGTTCGACGAGACGCTTTTGTCGAATGAAGATTATGAATTCAACACGCGTGTGCGCGAATCGGGCGGGACAGTCTGGCTGGATCCCGCCATTCGTTCGGTTTATTTTTCGCGAAGTACATTAAAGAAACTCGCGGTTCAATACTGGCGCTATGGCTTTTGGAAGTTGAAAATGCTCAGTCGTTATCCGCATACCCTGCGCTGGCGTCAGGCTTTGCCGCCCGTCTTTGTGTCCATTCTGTTTGTCCTTATTGTGTTATCCTTGTTCGTTGGGCTTGCGCGTTATATACTTGCCGCACAGGTATTGTTCTACTTCATTGCGCTTGGATCGGCTGGCTTAAAACTGGCAATTGAAAAAGGAAAAGGATTTATTTTGATAGGTTTGCCGCTTGCGATCATGACCATGCACATTTTCTGGGGCGCGGGTTTTTTGTGGAGCGGTATTTCTGATCTTTTTGTAAAACATGACTGATATTTATCAACCATCCCTGCGATTTCGTCCCAGCGAGCAGCGCTGGTTATTACTGCTTGGTGACCTGCTTACTTCTTTTGTGGCGGTCTTTGGCGCGATCTATACCTGGTATCGTTATTCCCTGTATATCTATATTCAAGAACTGGTATTGAAACAGCCGGAGATCACTGCCGCGCGCGCCATGGAACGTGCCATTCGTTTCCTTGATTCGGACGGCTTGTTCCTGCAAAAGGTGCCGGGCTGGTTCTATCTGCTCCCGTTGATCTGGCTGTTGTTGATGGTCGAATCCTACGAGACGCATACCGCCGCGAGCTGGAAAAAAACCTTGCGGGCGATTGCGGTTGCGCCGATCGTGGGTCTGCTGGGATATTCCCTGCTTTTTACATTCAGCCAGGACCAATCCCTGCCGCGTATTGGAGTGGGCGCTTTCCTGATCCTCGCTTCGATCTCAACCTTGATCTGGCGCGCCGTCTATATCCGACTCTACACATCATCAGGTCTCATGCGACGTGTGCTGATGGTGGGCGCTGGCAAGGCGGGTCATTCACTTGCGGATATTTACTCCAAACTCAATCCGCCGCCGTTTCTGCTGGTCGGTTTTGTGGATGATGATGCCCGCAAACAAGGCAAGTCATATCATGGTTTTGCGGTGTTGGGGAAAAGCGATAATTTGCTTAATATTATCGAAGACCATCATGTTTCAGATCTGGTGGTCGCGATCAACGGGGAGATCAAAGGCGAAACTTTCCAGGCCATTTTGGATGCGCAGGAACAGGGTGTTGAAGTGATCCGCATGCCGATCATGTACGAAGAATTGACCCAGCGTGTGCCTGTTGAGCACCTCGAATCGGACTGGGTCATTCGTTCGTTCGTGGACCAGGTGCGTGTAAGCGGTTTGTATGAATTATTCAAGCGTTTAATGGATATCGTCGGTGGTTTGATCGGTGTGTTGATCTTTGTGATCAGCTTCCCGATCATTGCAATTGCCATTGCGCTGGAAAGTGGTTCGCCAATCTTTTACACACAGGAAAGATTGGGAAAAGGCGGGCGTTCCTTTACGATCCTGAAGTATCGCTCCATGTTCCAGAATGCCGAAGCCGAAGGCGAGGTGAAGTCTACTGTTGAAAATGACCCGCGCATCACACGTGTTGGGAATTTTCTAAGACGCACGCGCATTGATGAGATCCCGCAATTTTTGAGCGTGCTGACCGGTGAGATCAGTCTCGTGGGTCCGCGCGCAGAACGTTCTGAACTTGTGGCAGAGTTCCAAAAAAAGATCCCCTTTTATCGCGCACGCCTGCTGGTAAAACCCGGTCTCACCGGGTGGGCGCAAATTAATTATGGTTACGTGGCGAGCGTCAGAGAGACGATCGTTAAACTTGAATATGATCTTTATTATATTAAACACCGTACGATCGGCATGGACTTTAACATTGTCCTGCGGACCATTGGTACGGTATTAAGAAGGACGGGCAGATAAATGAAATATTTGATCACAGGCGGCGCGGGCTTTATTGGCTCGCATATCGCGCGCGGCTTATTGGCCCAAGGCGCGGATGTGCGCGTACTTGATAATTTTTCCTCGGGCAAGCGTGAGAACTTACACGGCTTGGAAGTTGAAGTTTTGGAAGGCGATCTGCGTGACGCTTCAACAATAGCTCAGGCTGTGCGCGGCGTTAATATCATTTTCCACGAAGCGGCTTTTGTCTCTGTGCCTGAATCCATGGAGAAGCCGCAGGAATGTTTTGATGTGAATATTACAGGCACATCAATTCTGTTTGATGCGGCGCGTAAAGCAGGTGTCCAGCGTGTTGTCATCGCTTCCAGCGCGGCGGTATACGGTGACTCAACCGCCATGCCGCTGGTTGAGGATACTCCGCTTAAACAATTATCTCCCTACGCGGTTTCCAAACGAGTCGATGAAATGTATGCTGAATTATTTACAAATCAATTCGGCTTGGAAGTTGCCGCGCTGCGCTATTTCAATGTGTATGGTCCCCGCCAGCGGCCTGATTCCATGTATGCCGCCGCCGTTCCGATCTTCATCCGCCGCATGTTGGATAACAAACCCATCACCGTCTTTGGCGATGGCGGCCAGACGCGTGACCTGATCAATGTGCGCGATGTGGTGCAGGCCAACCTGCTCGCCTCCCAGCACCCTGCCGCGCCCGGCCAAATTTTCAATGTGTGTACCGGCGTGGAAACCCGCCTGCTTGATTTGCTGGATATTCTGTATGAAGTTTTCCCGGACGCTCCAAAACATATCCATGCTGAACCGCGCGCGGGTGACATCTATCGTTCCATCGGTACTCCGAAGAAGATCATGGACACGCTTGGCTTTGATCCAAAAATTTCCCTGGCTGAAGGTTTACGGGAAGCCGTTGAAGAAATGCGCGGAGCTTGAAAGAGTAAAAAAGTAGTCAGGTACACAAGTAGACACGACCTTTGACTTTTGTCCTTGGACTATTTTCAACCTTCATCCCTCATCCTTTCCAACCATGTCCACCTCACGTCCTAAAATCCGTAATCGGTTCGTCTTAATTGGCGATATTGCCCTTATCATTATCTCGGTGTTGGGCAGTTTTGCATTGCGGCTGGACGTGAGCGAACTCCCATTTTATTTCCCGGCTGCATTGGTCATGTGCGCTGTCGGGTTGATCATCAAACTCCCCGTTTATTTTTATTTTGGCTTATATCGCCGCCTGTGGATCTACGCCAGCACAAGTGAATTACGCCTGATCACGGTTTCGGTGACGGCCGCCTCTGTCCTGACCTCAGGCGTGATGCTCCTTTTGATCAGCCTTGACCTCATCCAGCCCGGTATGCCGCGTTCTGCGCTCGGTATTGACTGGCTGCTCTCGCTCGTGTTGATCGGCGGCTCGCGCTTTGCCCTCCGAATTCTTGCCGAGCAGTCCGCTGCTCCGCGTAACGCGTTGCGCGAATCCAAGCGCATCCTCATTATTGGGGCAGGGGATGCTGGTGCGCTTGTGGCGCGTGAACTGCAGAAATCGTCACAACTCAACCTTGTCCCCATAGGTTTTTTGGATGATGATCCAGCCAAACAAAACCATCAAATTTATGGCATTTCCGTGATCGGCAAGATCAATAAGATTGCGGGGGTTTTGGACAGCAAGCAAATAGACGAGGTTATTATTGCGATTCCCTCCGCGCCCGGGAAAATTATTCGTCTGGTCAATGACGCGTGCAGACAAAAAGGGATTTCCTCGCGCACAATCCCAGGTATCTATGAATTGATCGGCGGCAAGGTCAGTGTTAACCGTTTGCGCGAAGTGGATATTACCGACCTTTTACGCCGCGACCCAATAAAAATAGACGATCAATTGATCGGCGCGATCATCAAAGGCAGGCGTGTGCTGGTTACCGGCGCGGGCGGTTCCATTGGGCGCGAGATCTGTCGTCAGGTTGCGCGCTGGGAACCGTCAGAATTGATCTTGCTTGGCCATGGTGAGAACAGCATTTTTGAATCACTGCTTGAGCTCACTGAAAATTTTTCAACACTGCCCATTCGTCCCGTCATAGCAGATGTGCGCGACGCGGAACGGATTCAGGAAATGTTCAAGCTGCATCGCCCGCAGGTTGTCTTTCATGCGGCGGCGCACAAGCATGTCCCGTTGATGGAGGCGAATGTTGAAGAGGCGGTCACGAACAATGTGCTCGGTACACGCAATGTTGTCGCAGCAGCGGACAGGCACGAGGTCGAGAGACTCGTCCTCATTTCCACAGACAAGGCTGTTCGCCCGGTCAGCATCATGGGCGCCACAAAACGTCTGGCGGAGATGATCGTGCTCGATGCCGCGCACCGCAATAAGCGCGCATATTCGGTGGTCCGGTTTGGAAATGTTCTTGGCAGTCGCGGCAGTGTTGTCCCGCTATTCAAAAATCAGATCGCGCGCGGCGGTCCCGTGACAGTGACACACCCGGACATGCATCGTTATTTTATGACCATCCCGGAAGCGGTGCATTTGGTTTTGCAGGCCGCGGCCATGGGCGCGGGTGGTGAAGTGTTCATGCTCAACATGGGGCAGCAGGTTCGCATTCTTGATCTTGCTGAAGACCTCATTCGGCTCTCCGGCCTTGAGCCGCATCGTGATATTGAGATTACATTTTCAGGGATTCGTCCCGGCGAAAAATTGCGCGAAGATCTTTGGGAGGATGGCGTGCAGTTCGAGCCAACCCATCACTCCGAAATTTATCGCGCGGCAGATGAAGAGAAGGTGGACGGCACGCAGCTTGCACCGGTCATTGATGAACTGATCGAACTTGCGCATCATTCCAAAACCGATCAATTGATTCTCCTTTTGGATGAGGCAATTCCCTCGGCATCTGTCCGCATCACTGCAATACCAGACATGACTTCGCTGATCTAAATGGATATTGTCAACCTTTCCGAATGGAATAAATTCTTGGGAACTCATCCCAACGCGCATTTGCTTCAAATGGGCGAATGGGGCGAATTAAAGAAGGATTTTGGCTGGAAACCGCTGCGCTTCATTCTTAACAATAAAACTGGTGTGCAGATCCTTTTCCGCCGCCTGCCCTTGGGGTTGACTCTCGGCTATATGCCAAAGCCAGTGGAGGTGGGCAGTGGGCAGTGGACGGTGAACAGTTTTGGATGGAGGTTGATTCTATTTGCAAAAAGAATCACGCTATCTTCCTAAAGGTCGAACCTGATGGTTGGGCTGAAGAATTCCATCTTCCGCCTTCCGCCTTCCGCCTTTCTTCTCACAACATCCAACCTCCCCGCACTATTGTGATCTCAATTAAAGAAAATGAAGAGACCATCTTGGCGAAAATGAAACCAAAATGCAGATATAACATCCGCCTTGCCGAGAAAAAAGGCGTGATGGTCCACGCATGGGATGATATTCAAGCTTTTCATGAAATGATGACTATCACAGGCGGGCGTGATAACTTTGGCGTGCATTCAAGGGAATACTACCAGCGTGCATATGACTTATTCCACGCGAAGGGAACTTGTGAATTATTGGTTGCCGAATATGAAGGGAAACCGCTTGCTTCATTAATGGTCTTTGCAAGCGGGAAACGCGCGTGGTATGTATACGGCGCATCCAATGACCGGGAACGCAATCGTATGCCAACTTATCTCTTACAATGGGATGCCATCCGCTGGGCAAAAGCGCGAGGCTGTGAAGAATACGATCTCTGGGGTGTCCCTGACGAAAATGAAGCAACACTTGAATCTAATTTCGAATCCCGTCATGATGGCTTGTGGGGCGTCTATCGTTTCAAGCGCGGATTTGGCGGTCAGGTAAAACGTGCCGCGCAGGCCGTGGATAGAGTCTATAATCCGCCGTTGTATTGGGCATATTCGCATTTTATCGGAAATAAATAATGGCAGAACATTATTGCTTTCAATGTGGCCGCCTGCTTGAAGTTCAGAGGATCGATCATCGAGATCGTGAAGTGTGTCCCGTCTGCTCTTGGGTTTATTATCACAATTAAAAGTAGGCGCGGCGATGCTGATCGAAAGTGAAGATCGATTACTACTTTTGCGGCGGAACCATGATCCCTGGAAAGGAAGCTGGATGTTGCCCGCAGGTTATGTTGAAGCTGATGAAGATCCAAAGCATGCTGCGCTGCGGGAGGTCCGTGAGGAAACCGGGCTCATCGTAGAATCAAGTGAATTTAGTCAGGTTTATTATTTTTCCGATGATCCGCGCGGGAATGGGGTTGCTTTTGTGTATAAGGCAAATCGGATTTCAGGTGAAATCCAACTCAACGACGAGTCAAGTGCCGCGCAATTTTTTTTGTGGCAGGAGATCCCGTTATATCTTACGAAAGGCGGGCATGATCAAATTATTTCCGAGTGGCAGTCACAGGCTCGGCAAAAAGATGCTCTTACCTAATGGCTAATCTCTGGAACAACCTGATCTCAAAACTTCCCAACCCGCACTTTCTCCAAACGTATGAATGGGGACAGGTGAAGGCGAAGCATGGCTGGATTCCCTACTACGCTGTCTGGATGGATGACGGAAAATTTCATTTTTTCCAAACCACTGATAGCTTGTCGCTGATAACTGGTCAGTGTGTTGCCGCGGCATTGATATTAAAGAAGCAGGTCCTCTCTCAAGGCTTTGCCGCGCGTTTATCCATTCTCTATGCGCCGAAAGGTCCGCTATTGGATTGGAAAAATGAAAACTTAAGAGATCGTGTTTTGAACGACCTGCAAACGGCTGCAAAAAAACATGGCGCGATCTTTCTCAAGATCGATCCCGATATTGTGCTGGGCAGGGGAGTCCCAAATAACGCTGACGATGTCCCTGATAACGCCGGGCAGGCCGCGAGGTCGGAATTGATGCGCAGGGGCTGGGATTATTCATCGGATCAAATCCAATTCCAAAATACCGTCCTCATTGATTTGTCTGTACCTGTGGATGAAATGCTGGCGCGCATGAAACCCAAGACTCGTTATAACATCCGCCTGGCCGAAAAGAAGGGTGTTGGTTTTCGCGTAGGCGGCGTCGGCGATCTACCCATGCTTTATAAAATGTACGCGGAGACTTCCGTGCGTGATGGTTTCGTGATCCGCGACGAAAATTACTATATGACCGTTTGGAGATTATTCATGCAACCCACGATCCATGGTCAACCGTCCACTCTCCCCTTAATTGCAGAAGTAAACAACGAACCCGTCGCTGCCATCTTCCTGTTCATGTTTGCCGGCCGCGCTTATTATGTGTATGGCATGTCGCGCAATATTCATCGTGAAAAGATGCCGGCTTATCTTTTGCAATGGGAAGCCATGAAAATTGCGGGTGCAAATGGTTGCGCCGCTTATGATCTATGGGGCGCGCCGGATGTATTCGATGAAAGCGATTCAATGTGGGGCGTTTACCGTTTCAAGGAGGGGTTGGGCGGGGAGGTGGTGCGGACGCTTGGCGCTTATGATTTTGCTCCAAACAAACTTTGGGTATAAATTGTACGCCGAGATCATGCCGCGTGTGCTGGATGTGATGCGTTCCCGGGGAAAAGAGAAAACGAAGCAGGGTTTAAGGTAAAATTCGGGGGTGAGTTGGGTATAGGATGTGGCAGCGTAATGAATCTCCAATATTCATTGAAAAGCAGCGTGATTTTTACATAGATGGATGATGTATTTTAACAATAAGATCAATCTCTTGCTTGAAGTTTAGCCGGACATTATTAGTATTGGATCTGAAAAATGATAAAACATTCAACTTCTTTAAAGTTTATCCTTCTGATTACCATTGGACTCTTTATTTCTGAAGTAACTTCCATGGGAATTATTGCTTTTATTCCGAATATTTCATATCTCATCCTTTCGATCATTGACGCAACCTTGTTGATTACGTTTGCCACGCCCCTGCTCTATTATTTTTCCCTGCGGCCCATCTTGAGCGTAATTTCTGAACGTGAAGCCGAGATCGTTCAGCGAGGGGAAATGGAGAGACAGCTTCGCATTCAGACCACGGCAGTTGAAACAGCAGCCAATGGGATCATTATCACGAACAAGGATGGAAAAATCCTTTGGGCGAATCAGGCTTTCGCGCAAATGAGCGGATATTCTGTTGAAGAAGCTTTGGGTAAATCACCGAATATCCTGAATTCCGGAAAACATGATTCTGATTTTTATAAGAAATTATGGGAGACCCTGCTTGCGGGTAATATCTGGCATGGAGAGATGGTCAACAGGCGTAAAGATGGCCAGCTCTATGTCGGTGAGCAAACCATTACGCCGGTCTTTAATTCTTCGGGTGAAATTGAAAACTTTATTGCCATTCAACAGGACGTGACGGAACGCAGGCAGGCGGAAACCGCTTTGCGGGCAAGTGAGAAAAAATTCCGTACCCTGCTTGATTGGACATATGATTGGGAAATATGGACCAACCTGCAGGACCAGGTGATGTATAACTCTCCCTCCTGCGAGCGGATCACAGGATATCATCCCGATGAATTTATCGCTGACTCGGGACTGCTTTTAAAGATCGTTCATCCCGAGGACCGGGATCTTTTCGAGGCGCATGTCCAAAAGACCCATGATGATCTATCAGACTCGATCACAATTGAATACCGTATCCTGACCCGCGATGGAAATGAACGCTGGATCGATCATACCTGCCGCCCTATTTTTGGAGTTGATAATCAATACTTGGGCCGCCGTGTGAGCAATCGTGACATTACTGAACGGAAGCGCATTGAACAGGATATCGCTGAACGAAATGCCAAGGAGAAGGTACTGGTTGAAACGATCCATTCCATGCAAATAGATATTGCCCGCGACTTACATGATTCGATCGGACAGAATATTGGTTTTTTGCGAATGACCCTTGACCGTTTATCGGATGCTGAATCCCGTAAGCACGCGGATCTGCAGATGGAAATCCAGAATATGGGCAAAGTGGCCGATGAGACCTATGATCTGATACGGGGCATGCTGGCAATGCTTCAGTCTGGAAATTCGGTCGATCCATTGAGTTTTTTCATCAGATATGCCGGGCATGTTGCGGAACGGTCCTCTTTTGAGATGAGTGTGTTAAGTCATGGGAATTCCAGACAGTTGGCTTCCTATCAAATGCGCCAGTTATTCTATGTGTTTCGCGAGGCATTGAGCAATATTGAAAAATATGCAAAGCCTTGCCGGGCTTCTGTTGAATTTACCTGGACAGAGATTGACCTGTCCTTGGCAATATCAGACAATGGTCAGGGTTTTGATATAAATAGTGTTCAATCCGGCGACCATTATGGATTAAAATTCATGCGTGATCGGATTGAGCGTTTGAACGGGACGTTTTCCCTGGATACCAAGATCGGTTCCGGCACGAGCATTAAGATCTCCATCCCTTATGAAAAATAAGGCTTACGATTTATCTTTTTTGTTACAGGGTTAAACCATGAAAATACTTATCGTTGATGACCATGTTCTTTTTCGGGAAGGTCTGGCCGCCATCATTCGACCGCAATCTGATATTGAGATCGTCGGGATGACAGGCACGGTTCGGGAGGCTGTTGACATGGCCCGCTCCGCCAAACCGGATATTATCCTGATGGATTTTAATCTGCCGGATGGCAGCGGTGTGGATGCCACCCGCAAAATCCTTGAAGAACAGCCGACTTGCAAGGTTGTATTTTTAACGATGTCTGAGCAGGATGAAGATCTATTTGCTGCCATCCGTGTCGGCGCGAAAGGATATATGTTGAAGAACATGCATCCCCCGGAGTTGGTGGCCGCTTTACGATCCGTGCAACAGGGAGAAAGTGCCTTATCCCGGGCAATGACGCTGCGCCTGATGGATGAATTAAGCCGTACTAAAAAAAGCATTGGGCGCCCGGCCGAGAATACCCTTACGCTTCGAGAGTTGGATGTTTTGCGCGCGATCGCTTCCGGGATGTCAAATCAGGAAATCGGGAGTCACCTCTTCATTTCCGAAAACACGGTCAAATTTCACGTGCATTCCCTGCTCGCCAAATTGAATCTGTCAGATAGAAAAGAAGCGGCAAGTTTTGCCAAGGAACACGGCCTTGTAAATAGGGAGTAGGATGATGCGTGCTTTATTTGAGGCAGGCGCTAAAATTGACGGCTTGTGCTCATAGGAATTTAAGAATATTGAACTGAATATCTCTCACAAGATCAGCGACTGGATAACCGGTCGCTGTTTTTTTTAATAGGGAAATTTGATTAAAACGATTTGCTAATGTTTTTTTGAAGCCGGGGTGAGTGGAATCGTCCGACCAAAGTCAGAAATCTTTAGACTAACGTCTTACAAAAATAGGTGACCTTTGCCCGTTTGGACGGCATCAGTATTTTAGTATTATCCAGTTGAGAGATGTAAATTTTTCACTGGTCAATGGTGAAACGAAAAAAACTCAAAAAACTCGTTCGCATATTTGAAATTGCTTAATTATGTCCCAAAAATACTGGAGTTTATTCTTATGTTCCCCTCCCATGTAACAACAGTACATCGGATCTTTATTTTAGGGGCATCACTATTCGAAGAAGGGATTGCGAACTTGCTTAAGATTGGAACTGATCTGCAGGTTTCTGGCGCGAAATATATAAATGACAATGTGTTTCTGGAAGATATAACGCAAAACCAACCTGATGTGATTCTCTTAAATGAGGCCGGCCCTTTGAACCCTGCGCGCATATTTGATATGCTTTTTTCGATACCACCGCTGCCTGGGCGGCGTGTAATTATTGTACGGCTTACCAATAATACGATCGATGTGTATGACTTTCCATACAAGGGTAACCTGAGAAGGTTGCATAAGCGGCGGCAATTCATCGTCACAAATAGAGATGATTTACTGGTTCACTGCGTGAGGGCTGGAATTAATTGAAGCAGGGGGATTAATCCTTTCAAAAAAAAGCCTTCCGACCAAGGTCGGAAATTTATAGACCAAAGTTGGGTATTAATGAATACCAATGCCCGTTATGGGGAGATGCATTCTCAATTAATATAATCTTTGAGATTCCAACCCTTGTTGAATTGAGGCCAAACCATGACAAAAAGTTACGAATTAAATTTGAATACAGCGGGTGAGTTTACGCCCAGCCTGGCGATCAGCTTTCCCAAAATAATTGCCCTTGTCATCGCAATTTCATATGGCGGTGGATTGTGGGTCAATGTCCAGCACGAACTGGAGGGTGTGCGCGAATCCCATCAGCTGGCGCCGATCTTGCATTGGCTGCGTGACTCAACGTTGGCCTTGATCTTTATTTTTTTCGGCGTTCTGATGGCTGTGGCTTTTTCACGATGGTTGATTCAGCGTACAAACGGACGATTGACTCGTCGCGCTCGATTGACCTTGATTGTTGTTTGTGTGGGGGTGTTTAGCGGTGCGGCTTTTGCATTAGGCATCCCGGTCCATGCCTACATTTTTGGAGCTCATCTTGAGGAAGGCGCTGCGCTGGTCGCTGATATGTTGAAGGATGGTTCCTTGGCCGCGCTGGTCAATACCGGGATCGCTGCGTTGCTGGTCTTTGTGATGAATGGGATTGAATAAGTAAAGGGTGTGCTGATTTGGTTGTTTCTATTTTTTTTTTTTTTTCATAAAAGGACTTCACAATGAATATAAGTAAAACAGTTTTTGCAAGCGATAAAACCCATCTGCCTGCTCAAAAAGATTTCCCGGTTCGCAAATTCCAGCCGTTGAGCTTATTGATAGGTTTGATTATTGTCCTGGCCGGCCTGGGAGTAGTGTTGGGTTACCAATCCTTGACCATTGAGACTTCAGCCTTTAGTGAGATTTATTCCATCAATCAGCCCGCGTCTACCAGCTTTGGAACGATCATCGTTTCGGCGGCAGACGACCTGATCGGTCTGACCTCCGAAGATCTGGCTGGTGTGACCCATGGTATCCAAAACCTGGTAATGGCTGATAGTGTCCAGATCCAGCTCACCGTGGCATTGATCAATAGGAGTACCGCTCCTGTGATCATCGCACCAGATGACCAGTTTCGTTTAGTTTCTCCCCAAAGCAAGGATGCGATCCTGCTCTCCGGCGCAACCATTCGTAACGGTGAATTGAGGCCGCGCTCAAATATTCACGTCACTTTGAGTTTTGTTGTGCCGCGCGATGGCGCAAGCTACACCCTGCAATATCTGGACCCTAAAAGCGAGCAGATCGTACAGATAGATCTGGGCGGCGTGGACGTTGTGTCTGAAGAAGAAATGAAAGACGTACATTGATCGATCGGGTTAAATTATTTTTTTGAATGACTTGTTGGAGAAAATATGAAAATTAATTCTACTTCCAAAAAATTTCTGCTCGCTTTTTTGATCGCCTACGGTGGCGTTTTATGGCTTAACGTATGGCATCGGATCGGGCACAGCTATGGAATGATGGGCTCTGAACCGATGCTGTCATGGTTGCGTGACTCCGTTATTGTCCTGCTTCCAGTCTTGCTGGCGGTCTTGATCGGCACTGCCGCCGCGCAATGGTTGGGCAGGTTGTCCAATGGCAGGATGCCGCCGCTGGCACAAACCTCGCTCTCGGTTGTGTTTGTGGGCGTTTTGTCCGCGCTGGCTATGGTTGTGATCGAAAGCAATCCCAGCCTGCGGACCGGCCTTGGAAATGATTTTGCGCTTGAGGTCAGCATTTGCCGCACCATTAACTCCACCAGCTTTCAAATAGTGGATTCATTGTTCCGCAATTTTTCAGATTTTCAAGTTGCCCGTTTTTATGTAATGCTGAAAGATGGCGTCAGCCTGTTTGCCGCCGCTATGGGGATCACGGTTTTGATGATCCTCACTTCGAGCGAGATCGAAAAAATATTTGAGACCAATCTGGAAGTGAAAACTATCAAGGTGCCGGCTTCCGCTGTCATAAAAAATGCCAGAATCCTTCCCTCCGCTGTTGTTATATTTTCCATCATCATTGTTTTTGGCGGAAATTTATGGTTAACCATATTCAATGCCGCAAGCGGTGCCGGCTGGCTGCAATCTGCGGGTATGAACCTGCCTCTGGTCATTTTGGCTGTTGTTATAGCGCTGCGTACTTCCCGGCTGTTGCTTGATCATTATGGCGAAACTGCTTCCAAATTATTGGGAAGCGCGCTCGTCATCTCATTGGTGGCTTTGATCGGCAGTATTGCTTTAGGCCTGAGCGACACGATCTTAAATATCTGGTCGGGCACGCATCATCAGATCGGGGGCAGGGAATTATCCCAGCTCGGTCATTGGGGATACCAATCGTTGCTTTCATTGCCCATAAATCTTGTGCTTGCCGCATTCGTTTATTTTCTTTTAAAAGGCAGCCTGTGGACAGTTCAGCCCATGCAGCCTCTACCATGGCAGGTTCCATACGCAAAGTTGGGGCGTCAATTCACCTCTCTCAGCCTGGCTGTTGTTATGATCCCGTCACTTCTCGGATTGGCAAATGGCGCTTCGGTTTTCGCTGCCGGTCCAGGCACCTGTCCCGGGAGTGCTCCAGTAAAAACCTTCGATGTCTCGGCAATTGACGTCACCATGTGGCTTGATCGTTTTGGAGTTCACGATCCGAACGCGCACATGTATGTGCTAGACAGCGTCATCCCTGCGGTGCGTGCCCAGGAAGCTTTGGGACCAAATGGACTTTCGATCGGCTTGCGTGATGACCCGATTCAGCCGCTGGCGATCCGCGCCAATATGGGCGATTGTGTGGTCATTAATTTTACCAACAATGCCAGCGCCGCGGTCGGTTCTGCTACCACGACCAACATATATGGCATCCACATTGATGGTCTGGCTTTTCAGACTGACTCTTCGGGCGATGCCATCGGCAACAACCCATCGTCGGCTGTTGCAAATGGTGGAACCATTACCTATACCTATTGGATTCCCAATGACCCCACCCTCGAAGGGGCGCACTATATTCATCCAGGACCCGGCAATCGCCAGGCTGTAGCGCACGGATTATTCGGCACATTAAATGTAGAACCGCCCGGTTCCATCTATCTCAACCCGACCACCGGACAGCCGCAGTTATCCGGTTGGGAAGCGGACATTATTCCGGGGAATGGCAGGGCAGCCTTCCGTGAGAATGTTCAGGTCTATCACGAGATCGGCAATGAAAATGAAACCAACGTCCCGGTCGATATTACTGGCGCGACGCTGCCGGTCATTGATCCTCTTACACATGCCTACCGTCCTGGTTCCCGCGCCATCAACTATCGCTCCGAACCTTTCATGGATCGTCTTGAGTATGCTCCCGAACAAAAATCTGTCGTGTATGGTTCCTATACTTTTGGCGATACGACCAACGTCATCCCGCGTGGATATTTGGGTGACCCGACCAAGATCCGCCTGGTACACGGTGGCAGCGAAGTATTCCATGTGTTCCATCTGCATGGTGGCAGCGTCCGCTGGCGTTTCAACCCTCTGGCAGACCCTGCTTATGATTATGGTCATACAGGCATCAACAAGTGGCCGGTTGATATCGAATCTCAATCGGCGCGGCTTGATTCGCAGTCCATGGGACCCGGCGAAGCGTTCAATCTGGAGATCGAAAACGGTGCGGGCGGCGGACAATTAGGCGCAGGTGAATTCCTCTTCCACTGCCATATTGCCCATCACTATTTTGGCGGGATGTGGGGCTATTGGCGTGTGTTCGATACCCTGCAGCCTGACCTTATGCCATGACCTGACCGAACTCCGATGCCTGTGGCTGTTGATTCGTCGGGACTGATCGGCAGTACCATTAACGGTCAAACGATCAATGCTCAAAATCTCGATGCCTGGATCCGCCCGCAGCTCCCGACACAGGGTGTGACCAAGGATATTAATGTGCTTACGGGAGATACAGCCGATCATGACGCATCCGTCTGGGATTGGACGGTTGATCCCGGGACAGGGCTGTATCTTGGCGAACCGGATAGTTTATATACCATTCCAAGTGGACCACTGCTGGGTGACCCCTGGCCGGATTATGCCAATGTTGTACCTGGTCGTCCATCCGCGTTGATCGTTGATCAGCAGATATCCATGAATGGAGTTGACTTTAATAGCGGTGGTTATATTGGCGACAGACCAAAGATCCTGTTCAATCCGGACACGGGACGTCCCGCCTTTCCGCTCCTGCGTCCGCACATTGGCAAACGCCCGCCTTTCTCTCCGAACGGTCACTCTGGAGCGCCATATCTTGGTGAGTTGGGAAACGCAGCTCCCGTACCTGTCATCCCGTTTGGCTCGACCAGTACAGAACCCATTGATCCGTGGGCGAATCGCTCTGATGCGATCTGTCCGGCTGGCGCGGCATTGCAAACCTTTAACATTGTCGGCATAGGGGTGCCGATCCAGATCACCAGGGCGGGTCAAACCGACCTGGGCGGCGCTCTCTTCGCTCTGGCTGAAGACAAAGATAATATATATGCCGATCTGGACCTGCGTGAATTGCTTGCCATTCGCGGCAATATCGGCGACTGTCTTGCGGTAACCTATGTGAGCGAACTCACCGATGGAGGCAATGAAGTTCCGTTCTCCAACTCCAACATTCATATCCACCATGTGCAATTTGATACACAGGCGTCTGATGGTGTGATCTCGGGTTTCTCGTTTGAGCAGTCCGTCCGCCCGTATAAGATTGTTGACCCGCAGTTGACCGATGCGGTAAATCCTGGTGATACTGTTTTGGCGCTAACCAATGTGACCAAGTTCCAGCCCGGTGTTTGGATCGGTATAGGCCTGGGCACGGATGGGATTGAGATCCGTCAGATCACTTCGATCAATACGCTGGCCTCAACCGTGACAATTAGTCAGCCGGTTAATAATTCTCATTCCATTAATGAATGGGCTGGCACAGAGTTCGTTCAATATCGCTGGTTTCCGGATGTCGAACTCGATAATGTATTCTTCCACGACCATGTCAACGGTGTTCATGGCTGGAGTCACGGCATGGTTGGACAATTGGTGATCGAGCCTGAAGGCTCCACGTACCATGATCCAGTCACTGGTGCGCAGATCAAATCCGGCGCGATCGCGGATATTCATACGAATAATCCTTTGATCCCGGGCGTGATTGACGGCAGTTTCCGTGAGTTCGTGCTGTGGACGATCAATGATCACACACCTGTTGAGGCAACTCTTAACCTGCGCGCCGAGCCCTGGGCGGATCGCAGTCTCGACCCAGCCTTAAGGTTTAGTTCCAATAGTCCGCAGGGAGATCCGTTCACGCCGATATTCCGCGCCTACGCCGGCGACCCGGTTGTGATCCGAAATATCAATGTTGGGCAGGGCACCAATGTCTTGCGAATTGAAGGACATCGTACCTTCTGGGAGCCGCGCTTTACCAATGCCCTGGGTATCTCTTCCAGCCCGATCGATGCATTCCATTCGACAGTGTCTGAAAAATACACATTGGTTCTGGAAGGCGGTGCAGGCGGACCGAACCATATTCCCGGCGATTACATCTATCATGACGGGGAGAACCGCCGCTTTCAGAGCGGAGCATGGGGCATTCTCCGCGTGCTACCCAGCGCGGTGGGGAACCTCCAGCCATTACCGGGTCTTGGTAGTATTCCCGCTCCGAAAGCGATCTGCCCCATTGGCGCGCCGCTCCATAACTTTAACATCAGCGCGGTTGAGTTGCCCACTACGGCGGCTGGCGGCGGTGACAAGGGTCGTTTGGCTGCCTTTGTCCCGACCACAGATGTCGCTGCTGTCTTGAACAAGACCAAGTTCCCTGAACCTCTGGTCCTGCATGTGGCTGCCGGGGAGTGCGTGAACGTAACCCTTACCAATCAACGCGCCACAGCCAGGGCATCATTCCACCTTGGCGGTTTACTGCGGGATATGAATTCCAGCGGTATTAACATTGGCTTTAACTCCGATCAAACCATTGCCCCGGGACAAACCCGCACCTACACCTATTATGCAGATACGCATAAACTTGAAAGTGTCATGATCTCTGATTTTGGCGGCGATAATTCCGGTTTTGATGGGCTGTATGGCGCAATGGTTGTCGCTCCGGCGGGTGCCACCTTTAAGAATTCCAACGGCTTCCTGACGGATAAGGGCGCGCTAGTTGACGTCTTCGTGCCCGGTCAGCCTCCCTACCGCGACTTTACCCTCATCCTGGCAGATCAGGACCCGGTCATTGGCCAGAATGAGATGCCTTATCCGGAAGATGTGAGCGGGCCTGCGCTGATCAACTATCGTCAGGTCCTGGGCCGTGTTGATAATGCGGATATGTTCAGCTCGTTAGTGAATGGAGACCCAACCACCCCGATCTTGAAGGCCTATGCCGGCGACCCGGTCAAGGTGCATGTTCTTGGCGCGCCAGGCAGTGAGCAGTTGCATGTCTTCAATCTTGGCGGTATGTCCTGGCCCGGTGATATGTACATCTACAACTCGAGTCAGTGGCAGAGCCGCGCGGTCGGTCCATGGGAAAAGATCGATATTAAAGTATCCGGCGGTGCTGGCGGCGTATCACAAGCGCCGGGTGATTACTTCTACGGCGATATTCGCCGCCCATTTACCCAGGCCGGCATGTGGGGCATCTTCAGGGTATTGCCCAATACATGTTCCACTGGCGGTGTGGCGGGAACGAGGTGTCTTATTCAGACTCCGCCCCCGAGCGTGACCAGTATCAGCCCGTCCACTGGACCGGTTGCCGGCGGCACATCGGTCACCATCAATGGCCTCAATTTCAGCACGACCGGCACGGTCATTAAGTTTGGTGCGAATGCCGCGACGAATGTTTCCTGCAGCAGCACTACAAGATGTGTCGCCACCAGCCCGGCTGGAACGGGTATGGTTGATGTGACTGTGAATGTTTATGGGCAGGTCAGCGCTGTCAATAGCAATGATAGATTCACTTATGTGTCCCCTGTGCCTTCAGTGACCGGAATTACCCCCAACTCCGGCTCCACAAATGGCGGCACAGTCGTTGCGATCTCCGGTACAAATTTTGATATAACACCCGGGGCAACCACGATTACATTCGGCGGCGATGCCGCTACGAACGTATCTTGCAGCAGTCTCACACTTTGTTCCGCCGAAACTCCATCCGCTTCTGTCGGTATTGTGGATGTGATCGTAACTGTTGCTGGTCAATCCAGCACTGCAAGTGTGGCTGATGAGTTCACTTATCTGGACACAACGCCGCCAACTGTAGTCTCGACTACCCGCCTTAACGCTGACCCAACAGCGCTTGGCTCGGTCAGCTTTATTGTCACCTTCTCTGAGGCCGTAACTGGTGTTGATGAATTGGACTTCAATTTGGAACCCCACTGTCATCGGCGCTTCGGTCACCAGCGTGACTGGGACAGGCGCAGCCCGCACTGTTACTGTGAATACCGGCACAGGCAGCGGTACGCTGCGTTTGGACGTAACGGATGATGATAGCATTCTTGACTCGGGTGGCAATCTGTTGGGTGGGACAGGTGTTGGCAACGGGAACTTCATCTGGTGAAAGTTATACGATCGATAAGGATGCTCCATCAGTAGTGTCGAGTGTGCGGATCAACCCGGTGACAGAGAACACGAACCAAGCCACAATTAGTTTCCAGGTTACCTTCTCAGAAGCGGTGACAAGTGTAGATTCTGCAGATTTCAATTTGAATACTTCAGGACCATTAGTGGAGCTTCAATCACCAGTGTGAACGGATCAGGCGCTACCCGGACTGTGATTGGTGTAATAGCGACACAGGTAAGTCAATGGAACGCTGATATTCTTGAACGTGTTCGATCGATGATGTGGTCGGAAATGCATTGGTCGGTCCGTATATTGCAGGCCAGGCCTTTACAATTGATAAGACCATTCCCTCAGTGACACGATTGAGGCGGTAAGTAACCTGAGCACCACCAACTTAAACTCAGTAGGCATCGCCGTTCTCAGAGCTTGTCAGGTTTGTTGGGGAGCAGATTTTGCCCTGGACAACCAGCGCAGCGCACGTTCGATGTATTGGTACGTGAGCGGGTACTACCCGTAGTGGACCGGGTCACGGGCACGGCACACGGCGTGTTACGCCGATGATGTCGGCAACGAGCGGACCATCAACATGTGGCCGGTGCAATGCCTTTGTGGGGGCACACCGCTGGTCCGTACAACGGATGCGGAAAGACCAGTCTACTGGTGGCGTACTCGATCCACGCGGGCGAATGCCAACCCGACGAATAGGAATTCGGGCCGTGAATACAGTCAACGTTCTCCGAGGCGGTTCTGAATGCGGGTAGTTTGATTTCTTGACGACTGCGGGCGGGAGGACCTAGGTGCTGATTTTGGAGTGAGCGGCGACAGCAACACGTAATACCTGCCGTGACGGTCTCAGGGGCACGGGCAATGGCACAACGGTGATTGATGTGCGTAACACCTGGCGACCATCAATGACGTGGCTGGCAATGCATTGGCGGTCCGTATACTGCCGGGTTCCCGTTTGAAGCGATAAGACCATACCCACGCTGAGTCGATCACTGCGTCACAATCTGTGTCCAGCGCCCTCACATCTCGATGGGTTGTGTATACGGTAACCAGGACGGAGGCGGTTCTGGACAACGGGAGTTACCTGGACTTTCGACGACTGGTGGCGGAGTGACAGGTGCTTCGATCTTCGGAGTGAGCGGCACAGTGCGACCCGCCTGACGGTTCTCACGGGCACAGGCAATGGCACGATCTGATTGGATGTGCGTAACACCGCGACCATCAATGATGTGCGCCGGCAATGCCCTGGGGACGTCCGTATACAGCTGGTCAGGTGCTTGATGTGGATAAGACCATACCCACGGTGACGTCGATCACTGGCGTGATCCAGGCACAACCAATCTGGAATGCGGTTGTGTACACAGTCACGTTCTCCGAGGCGGTTTTGAATGCGGGTGGTTTGGATTTCATTCTGACGACGGGCTGAGTGGTGGCTTTGGGGAGCGCAGGAGCGTACGACCTGTAGTGTGACGGCCACGGCAACAGGCAATACGCGCAATCCGGGCTGGGTGACGGTCGCGGCAAAACCGGCGACCGATCACGCCTGATGTGGCGGCACCGCGACCATTACTGGCGGAGGACGCGGTATACGCCCGGTTCCGTTTGGAACAAGACCTGGGTCGTCCGAAAGCTCCAAGGTGCTCTAAATTTTCGTCACAAGGGCAAAACGAAAAAGCGGAGACCCCGCCAGCGCCTGTGTATTCCAAAGAACACCAACTCATAAATTAGTCACTTTTCAAGGTCAATTTCATTGGATAAAAAAAGTGTCATGGCAGGGCCGTTTGCGGCTTTACCCGTCATCGCGTGATGCCGTCAATAATGTATAACGAAAGTATGTCATGCTGAGCTGCAGTTTTGCCCTCAAAACACCCCCTGGGGCGGTGCCAGGGAACGCAGGGCGGTGTGCCGGTCGATGAAAACCGCTCGTTCTGGGCAACAAGATGGTGGTTTTTGCCCATCTCTATAGTTTACTTTATTTAGGAATTATCAGTACGTACCTTCAGACCAAGGTCTGATAACTAAAAGACCAAAGTTGGGCGGGGAGTTACTCCCTTTGCCCGTATTGCGTATGGGGGTTTGCAGATAATATATCTCAAACAAGACATGAATTGTCCAAAAATAAGGTTTGTCGGTTTATGTTGTTATTAATTTTTTAAATATAAGGTCAATTCAATTTCAGAACAAGGAGCCTGCCCATAAAAAAAATAATGAATTCCTTAATGATTTCAATCAACCCAAACTGTCTTTCAGATAAAAAGGATAAAAAAATGAAAACAAGAATCTTTAATCGTATATTCCGTGTCTCGTACGGAAAGATCAAAATAGGATTACGCACATCCATGTTCGTCATGGTGATGTTGTCCATCCTCATGTCCAGCGTCGGTGTGGGCACTGCCCAGGTTTCCGCCGCCAATGTAGTCGGGCAGGGTTTCACGATCACACCTTCAGACCTGGCTTTCATTCTTAAACAGATCAAGATCGCTGAACGGCACTCCCGCGTGCTGGCAGGCATTGAGCCGGGTGTGCCCGCGAATCCGAATCCTTCAACGGATCCAGTCTACTGCCAGTCCATGATCGGTCTTGGCGAGGATCAGATCGCGAGTCCTCTGCTCGCTTTTGGCCTCCGCACAGTGGATGGTATGTGTAATAACCTCCAGCCCGGCCAGGCTGCCTTTGGCGCGGCTGACCAGACCTTCCCGCGCCTGGCTACTCCTGAATTTAGAACCGCTGAAGATTCTAATGTCCCTGGAATTGGACCAGTCGGTCCTCCCGGACAGACCTCATACGAGCAAACATCCGGTTCGGTTGTCGATTCCGAGCCGCGCATGGTCAGCAACCTGATCGTGGATCAGACTTCCGCTAACCCGGCTGCGGTCGCAGCCGCGGGTTTCCCCGTTAGAAGTCAGGGAAACGAAGGCGTTGTACCTTGTATCACAGTCAACCGTCGGAACCAGGCGGACCCTCTCCTCTTGGTTGTGTGCCTCAATATGGAACTCTCTTTATCCCGAACGTGACCACGGACGTTGGACTCTCCCCCCCATTCAATGGTCTGTTCACGATCTTTGGTCAGTTCTTTGATCACGGTTTGGACAAGATCACCAACGGTGGTAATGGCGTTGTCTTCATCCCGCTTAAGTCGGATGACCCCCTGGTTGCCGGTGATGATCATATTTTTGGCAATGCGGATGACCTGCCGGCGAACCTGCGTTTCATGGTTTTGACGCGCGGCAGCATTGTGACTGGCGAGGATGGTTTCCGTAATTCTCCCAACACCGACACGCCCTTTATTGACCAGAGTCAGACCTATACGTCTCACGCTTCACATCAGATCCTCCTGCGCGAGTATGTTAATAACACTGCGGGCAAACCTGTTTCAACAGGCAAGTTCCTCAGTTCGGCGGATGGTGGTCTGGCCAATTGGGCCATGATCAAGGATCAGGCTGCGGCATTGCTCGGGCTTCAGCTCGTGGACTCGAACGTTGGCAACATCCCGATGATCGCCTCCGATCCTTATGGCAATTTCATCCCGGGTCCTGCGCGCGGTCTCCCGCAGTATGTGACCGCCAGTGGTCTGGTTGAAGGTGATACCGCCAGCCCGGTTCTTATTCCGGCAGACGCGTTCTTTATCAACACCGCCTTCCTGAATGACATCGCTCATAGCGCCGCCCCCACAGCGGGCGGACCCGATGCCGATGGCGTTGCTGGCGGAAGTTTGGACACCCCTGTCCCTGCAGGTTCCTATGATGATGAACTGCTCGACCTGCACTTCATCTGCGGCGATGGCCGTTGTAACGAGAACATCGCGTTATCCGCAGTGCATCAGGTCTTCCACTCTGAGCATGACCGGCTGGTCGATGACATTGAGAACATCCTGAATAATGATACAAGCGGTATCACAAACATTACCGATTGGCAGCTCGCGCTTGGCGCAAATGGCTGGAACGGCGAACGTCTCTTCCAGGCCGCCCGCTTCATCACCGAAATGCAATATCAGCACTTGGTGTTCGAAGAATTTGCCCGCAAAGTTCAGCCAGGCATCAACCCCTTCCAAATATTTGCATTCAATCAAACGGATGTTGATCCGGCCATCACTGCTGAATTTGCCCACGCGGTTTACCGCTTTGGCCATTCCATGCTGACCGAGGATATTGCCCGTATTAACGCGGATGGTTCGAGAAACGACATCGCTTTGTTTGACGGGTTCCTTAATCCCGCGGAATATTACGATGGCGGAACCGCCGGCCCGCTGAATTCACAGGAAGCGGCTGGCTCCATCTTCATGGGCATGTCCGATCAGGTTGGCAATGAGATCGACGAGTTCGTCACCGATGTGCTTCGCAACCATCTGGTGGGTCTGCCTCTCGATTTGGCAGCCATCAATATGACCCGCGCCCGCAGTGAAGGCGTTCCCTCTCTGAACAATTTCCGCAAACAGGTATTTGCGGCAACCAATGACAGCCAGTTGACGCCTTATACAGACTGGGTGGATTTTGGACTTTCATTGAAGCACCCCGAGTCTTTGGTTAACTTCGTGGCTGCGTACGGTCAGCATCCCACAATTACAGTTGAGACCAGCCTCGAAGGCAAACGCACCGCGGCTGATCAGATCGTGAACGGCACAGTTTTGCCCGGGCCAGATCTTACTTTTGGTATTGACTGCGGCCTGGTTACTGCGACCCCGGAATGTGCTGATGATATCTTCCCGCCCGCAGACAGCGCTGACTTCATGTTCAGCACAGGTGCGTGGGCGAATGCTGGCTCTACATCCATCACCGGCGTTGACGATATTGACCTGTGGATGGGCGGTCTGGCGGAACGCACGAACTTGTTCGGCGGTCTGTTGGGCAGCACTTTCAATTACGTGTTCGAAAAGCAGTTGACCGATCTGCAAAATGGCGACCGGCTCTACTATCTTGCCCGCACATTGGGCATGAACCTGCGCACCCAGCTTGAAGGTAATTCCTTCTCCGAATTGGTGATGCGCAATACCAACGCGCACACCTTAAAGGCCGACCCGTTCGCAACAGCGGACTGCAAGTTTGAATTACAGCGCCTGACCTTTGGCGCTGCCGGCGCCGTTAATGACGACCCGCTTTCAGAGTGCAATGAGAACGCGCTCTTGATCCGTATGGCCAACGGCACGATCCGCTACCGCACCGCCAACTCCGTTGACCCGGCCGGTATTAATGGCCAGGCTGTCTACAACGGTAAGGATGGGAATGTTGTTGATCGCATTTGGGGCGGCGTGGACAACGATACCTTCTGGGGCGGCGAAGGCAATGACATCATCGAAGGCAATGACGGCGGCGATATCGCCCTGGGCGGCGAAGGCAACGACATTATCACCGACTCGCATGGCGATGATATTCACAAAGGCGGGCCTGGTAATGATGCGATCGACACCGGCCCCGGCCTGGATATCGCCATGGGCGGCGATGGCAATGACTTCATGAATGGCGGCGAAAACGACGACGAATTGCTTGCCGGCGAAGGCAATGACTTCGGCCTCGGCGGGGATGGAAGTGACGCTCTCGTCGGTGACGCTGGCGACGATTGGCTGCAAGGCGGCCCCATGCTCGACCTGTTGATTGGTGACAGCTCGACCTTCTTCTTCGATGACCATAATGTGCCAGGTCATGACGTGATGATCGGTCAGGGCGGCGATGATGACTACGATGCCGAAGGCGGCGACGATATCATGGTGGCCGGCCCCGGCCTCGAAAAGAACGCCGGCGCCTCCGGTTGGGACTGGGCCATTGGCCTTGGCGATCCCCAGCCGCAGAATATGGATCTTCGCATCCGTATTCTCCCGGGCCCGCAGCCAGTGAACGAGATCATAGAACGCTTCAATGAAGTGGAAGCCCTCTCTGGTTGGAATTTGAATGACATTTTACGCGGTGACGATTTTGTTCCGGCCGATGTTACCGGCGCGGGTGTGGCAGGCTTTATTGGCTGCGATGCCCTGGATGCTGACGGCGTGGCGCGCATCAGCGGATTTGACTCGCTCATTCCGTCCTCCCTGCTTACCCGTGACCCGGCGCCTGTTATTGCCGCCTCCACCACACACTTCTGTATGTTGACCGGCAATGTCTGGGGCGCAGGCAATATCCTCCTCGGCGGCTCAGGCAGCGACCTGCTCGAAGGCCGCGGCGCGAATGACATCATTGACGGCGACAAATATGTTAATGTTCGCCTTAGTGTCCGCGATAATTTGGGCGTTGAGATCGGCAGCACTGACCTTATGGAACATGTGGCTGACTCAGGTAATTTCGGACCTGGCACCGCTGGTATGAACCTGCAGCAGGCCGTCTTTGCTGGTCTCGTTGACCCTGGCAAGATTGTTATCGTGCGCGAGATCCTCTCCAACCCCGGCCCGGGCGATATTGATACCGCGCTCTTCTCCGGACCCAGCTCTGACTACACCATTACAGCCAACCCCGATGGCAGCGTGACAGTCGATCATACCGCAGCAATTGGCGGCGGTGGGGGGGGCGGTGGTGGCGGTGCAAATGACGGCATTGATACGCTTTGGAATATTGAACTGCTTGCGTTCACTGACGGCACCTTCCCCTCACCGGTCTCTTTGTGCAAGACCCTTGGTCTTGGCCACACCGGTTCCGGCAATGATATTACAGCCTCCCCGTCCAATTCATTCGGCTGTCCGCTCGGGCAATACATGCCCGGTGAGAATATCACCCTGAGTGGTGCCGTGCCTGCAGTGGGTTTTGGCATCAGTGGTTGGACAGGTACAAGCAATGATGCCAGCACAGCCGGCACCAACTCTTTCGTGATGCCTACCGTCAACCATAGTGTCAGCGTTATTTATGTGGATGTGCCGCCCACTGTGACCTCGATGACGCGGATCAATGCGAATCCGACGAATAGGAACTCAGTTGTATACACAGTGACGTTCTCTGAGTCTGTTCTGAATGTGGGTGGTTTGGATTTCAGTGTAACGACTACTGGTAGTGTTACTGGAGCCTCGATCTTTGGTGTGAGCGGCACAGGCACGACCCGTAATGTGACCGTGCTGACGGGCACAGGCAATGGCACAATTCGATTGGATGTTCGCAGCACCGCGACCATCAATGATGTGGCCGGAAATGCCTTTGTGGGTCCATACACCGCTGGTCCGTTATACGATGTGGATAAGACCGTCCCCACCGTGACCTCGATCACGCGGGTGAGTACGAACCCGACGAATAGGAACTCGGTTGTATATACAGTCACGTTCTCCGAGGCGGTTCTGAATGCGGGTGGTTTGGATTTCATTCTGACGACTGGTGGCGGAGTGACAGGTGCTTCGATCTTCGGAGTGAGCGGCACAGGCACGACCCGGTCTGTGACGGTCCTCACGGGTACAGGCAATGGCACAATTCGATTGGATGTTCGTAACACCGCGACCATCAATGATGTGGCCGGCAATGCCCTGGTGGGTCCGTATACAGCTGGTCAGGTGTTTGATGTAGATAAGACCCTACCCACGGTGACGTCGATCACTCGCGTCAATCCAGGCACAACCAATCTGAATTCGGTTGTGTACACAGTCACGTTCTCCGAGGCGGTTCTGAATGCGGGTGGTTTGGATTTCATTCTGACGACTGGTGGTGGAGTGACAGGTGCCTCGATCTTTGGTGTGAGCGGCACAGGCACGACCCGTAATGTGACCGTGCTGACGGGCACAGGCAGCGGCACGATCCGATTGGATGTTCGCAATACCGCGACCATCAATGATGCGGCTGGCAATGCTGTGGTCGGTCCGTATACTGGAGGAGAGACCTACACAATAGTCAAACCCTAATAGTCATATAACGAAACAGCCATTCGGCCGCTGGTCGGATGGCTGTTTTATGTTTAACATCTTGTGCTGTCAAACGAGGTTCCCTAAGGGGAAAACCGAGCTGAAAGCCAGGTTTTTTCAATGGACGGCATTTTTTCAATTTGATTTGCAGGTTGACATACATCTATCCACAATCCGTATTACTGAAAAGATCATTCGGATGAGTGTGATTTGACGGCTTTTTGCCATGTGTGTGCATAAAATGGTGTGATTCAGGGGGGAATTAATAAGGATTAATCCAGGGATTAATCCTTATTAAAAAAAGACCATCCTTAGGATGGTCTTTTTTTAATCCTTAAATGCACCCAAGATAGAAGCGCTATTCTCTGATTCCTGCTATCCTGTAATGGGGAGGTTGATAAAAGATGAATGATGATGTGTTGAACAACGTTTTTGAGGATGAGACCATGATGAAGTCGAGGAAGGTCATCGTTTGGGGGCAGGATGATCTGTTGTCTTGGGCGGTGAATTTCTTTCTCACTGCCAGAAAAGACTGGGAGGTACTCAGCTTTTTCCAGCGACCTGGGCATTGACTTTTTTAATACGGCAGGTCGAAGATTTGAGACCCGACGTGGTGGTGGTTTATCAGACAAAATGTGTCAATAGCGCGCGCATGCTCATGCAATTGTTCTATACCCGCCCGGAATTGACCATGATCACCGTTGACCCGCAGGAGAACACCATGGAAGTGTATAACAAAAAGCAGATCCTGGTCAAACGGGTTTCCGATCTTATTTCGGTCGTGGAAGGCCAATATCATCCTGTTCATTAGCTTGGCGTCATCTGGTTTTATTTTTTTTTCATCCAAGTAATATCAAAAGATTAAAAAGGAGAATACAATGGCTAGACAAAAATTTTCAAACCTTGTTCTTGCGATCCTTGTGATCGCCTCCCTGGTGCTTGGCGGCTTTAGCCCGGCCCAGGCGCTCGAACAAGCCCCGGCTCCAGTTGAAAAGACGATCGACGAAATTACCATCCCCGAAGCGCCCGCTGCTGCCCCCATTGACCCGGTGGACGAGACCTTGGTCCCGCACTACTTCGGACCCTACCCGAACTGGGCCAACAGCCCCCAGGTTTTGGCGGACGCGGTCGTTACGATCACGCCAAACGTGGGTGAACCGGATCCCGGCACGATTGTGGCCGCGAAAGCTACCGCCAGTGTTGACCCAAGGACCGGCGTGATTTCCGGCGTTACCATCACCAACCCCGGCACTGGCTATACCCTGGCTCCGAGTGTTGCCATCACTTCTACCACACCCGGAATGCCCACAACTCCGGCGGTTGCGAATGCTGAGATCTCGCTCGGCGTGCTCAGCAGCATCACAGTTGACAATGTTGGTTTTGGTTACACCGCCCCGGCTGTGACCATCACTGGCGGCACCCCGAATGGTGGCGTTTGTGTAGACGCCACAGCCGAGGCATATGGCGGCGTTGACTCTGTTTTCATTGCCGACCCTGGCGAGCTTTATGTGATCGAGCCGATCGTTGTGTTCGGTTTGCCAGACGACCCCAATGGTATTCAGGCGCAAGGTGTCGCGGATATGGTTGGCGGGGCTATCACCGGCGTTTATGTGGTCAACCCAGGCTCTGGTTATAGACCGCCCCGACCGTCAGAATTGATGATGGGAACAATCCTCCTGTTGGAGGCCTCCCCGCCGTTGTGACTTCGACCATCAGCGTTGACCGCATCGATGTCACCTGCGGCAGCGCGGGCTATGACACCGCCCCGGCAGTGACTATCACCGATTTGACCGGTACCGGAGCAGACGCGAGTGCCACTGCGAATCTCTCCGACCTCGGCAGTGTTACGAAGATCAATGTTACAAACAAGGGCGCCGGTTACCTCACCCCGGGCCTTAAGAAGTTCATTGATCCCCTGCCCGGACTGTGCACCCCCACAGCAGGCGGTTTGGGTACTTGTTCTCCCCTTTCTACCTCCAAGCAGATTCCTGTTGGTGTTCCTGATCAAGATACCTACCCCGGTACCGACTATTATGAGATCGGGCTGGTGCAGTATCGCATGAAGTTCAGCTCCCAATTGCCCGCCACCCTTCTGCGTGGTTATGTCCAGCTCTCGTCTGGCACCGTTCTGGGCGGACAGGTCGTTTTATCCAATGCGAACGTTGACCCACTCGGTGTCAGTGCTCCCATCGTTGGGTACACGGGCGTCACCAATCCGCATTATCTCGGACCCACGATCATCGCCACCAAGGACAGGCCGGTGCGTATCGTATTCCGCAACCTGCTCCCGACCGGCGAAGCTGGCAACCTCTTCCTGCCGGTTGACAGCACCCTGATGGGCGCCGGCGAAGGTCCGAACGCGATGACCCTCGACGCCAATAATGTGGTCGAAATGGACCCCCTTGAAAACCAGGAATCCGTGACCGACCTTGTTCGCAATCCAGCCTGCGGAGAACCCGGCATTAAGCCGAATGACTGCTTCGCAGAGAACCGTGCCACCCTGCATTTGCATGGCGGCATCACCCCGTGGATCAGCGATGGTACCCCGCACCAGTGGATCACCCCTGCCGGCGAAGCCACCGACTCCCCTGAAGGTGTGAGCGTCAAGAACGTGCCGGATATGGATCTGTGCAGACCTGATGATTATGGCTGCCAGACCTTCTTCTACACCAACCAGCAGAGCGCGCGCTTGATGTTCTATCATGACCATGCCTGGGGCATCACCCGCCTGAACGTCTATGCTGGTGAAGCCGCCGGTTACGTCATCACCGATGATACTGAGCAGAAGTTGTTCGTTGACGATACTCCGCTTGACCCAGGTACCAATACAGCCCTCTTTAAGGATCTGGGCATTGGCACCCCGTTGATCATTCAGGACAAGACCTTTGTTTCAGACAAGATCCTGGAGCAGGATCCCACCTGGCAATCTGAGCGCTGGGGCGGCACCGGCAGTCTTTGGGCTCCGCATGTTTATATGCCCGCTCAAAACCCGGGTGATGTCTCTGGTATGAGCGGATATGGGCGCTGGATGTACGGTCCGTGGTTCTGGCCTCCCGCCGGAGATGCCAAGTACGCCCCGATCCCCAACCCATATTATGGCAAGGATCCGGATGGTGTAGATAACATTGCGGGTAATGCCGATGACTGGCAAAGCAATCTGGCGGTTCCTTGTAACATTGACGATGAAGCCACCTGGCAGTACACGACCGATCCATTCTGCGAACCGGCCCTGATTCCTGGAACCCCGAACGTCTCGGTTGGTATGGAAGCCTTCAACGATACCCCCCTCGTTAACGGCACCGTCTACCCGTACGCTAATTTGGAGCCGAAAGCCTACCGCTTCCGCATCTTGAACGCTGCCAATGACCGCTTCTGGAATCTCTCCTGGTATGTTGCCGACCCGCGCACTGGCACCCTCAGCGAAGTTGCTTTGAACCCCGCCGAGCTCGCCGCCGCGCAGAACGACCCGGTTGTCTTCCCGACCCCCGATACCACCTGGAGCCCGAAGGGTCCGAACTGGATCCAGATCGGTTCTGAAGGCGGCTTCCTACCCGCTCCTGTGGTCATTCCTGCCAACCCCACCGTCTGGATCACTGACCCGACCCGTTTCGATGTCGGTAATGTGGACTACGGCTCTCTTATCCTCGCGCCGGCCGAACGCGCTGACGTGATCGTGGACTTCTCAAGATTCCGCGGCAAGACCCTCATCCTTTATAACGATGCCCCGGCTGCCTTCCCGGCCCGTGTGCCCAGCTATGATTACTACACTGGCGCTCCCGACCTCTCTCCTGTTGGTGTTCCAAGCGTCCTGCCTGGTTACGGTCCCAACACCCGCACCATCATGAAGGTCAAGATCTCGACCGCGACCGCCGCAGTACAGTTCGATTCGCCCACCAACACCACTACGGACCGCATTGGCTGTCCTTCAATAAACCTTCGAGCATCAACCGGATGGCTCTGGTGGTGTTTCGAATCTGGTCAGAACCCGATCATCGTCGGTCAATCTGCTTATAACTCCGCCTATGGCACCAGCTTTGTGAGCAGCGGTTGGTGCAGTGATGCCAGCCCCAACCCAACCGCCAAATGTGATGGGTACGCGCGTATTATGGAACAAAACGGACGGGTGGAGGATCTTTCAATTGGCCGACCCGCAGATACATTTGGAACGCCCTTCAAGTTTAATACGCTTGGCCCATTGAAAGATGGAAATGGTCCTCAATTGGAGATCGGTTTTGAACCGAAGGCCATTCACGATGAAATGAACTCTGCCAGCTTCGATGAGTTTGGACGCATGACCGCCAACCTCGGTCTCGAAGCGCCCGGCGCCACGCCGCTCCTGCAGAATATTATTCTGTACCCCTATGTCAGTCCGCCTACCGAGGTTCTGAGCGCTACCAGTGCAAACAGCCTTGATGTGACCCCCATTTCCTCCGCCGCGGATGGCACTCAGATCTGGAAGATCACGCATAACGGCGTGGACACCCACCCGATCCACTTCCATCTATATGACGTGCAGGTACTCAACCGCGTCTCCTGGGATAATATTGTCCAACCGCCGGCTGGAAATGAGCTCGGCTGGAAAGACACCCTGCGCATTAACCCGCTCCAGGACACCATCGTGGCTGTGCGCCCGATCATACCCAAACTGCCCTTCGGCCTGCCCGAGAGCAAGCGCGTCCTGAATCCCATGATGCCTTTGCACGCCCAGGGAGATCCAGCTGCACGATTGGGTCTGGAAGCGGGTTTCAGCAACATCTGGATCGATGGAAATGCAATACCTGCTAATAATTATCTGAACTGGCCCACCAACGGCGGCCTGGTTTCCAACGAAGTGTTCAACTTCGGCTGGGAATATGTATTCCACTGCCACATCTTGAGCCATGAAGAAATGGACATGATGCGCCCGGTCAAGGTCATTGTCCCGACCACAGTACCCGATGCTCCCGTTCTTAGTACAGCAGGATCGCCCGGTTCCCCCGTCACTCTGAGCTGGACGGATGGCACACCTGTGGACTATGCCCTCCCCCTCAACTTGGGGCGATATGAAGGGTGAGATTGGCTATCGTGTTGAGCGAGCCACCGTCAGTGGCGGTATTACTGGCGCTTATGACCTGATCGCCTCTCCCGTCGCGAATGCGACCAGTTATGTTGACAATTTGACAGATGCAAATTCACATTACAAGTATCGTGTCACAGCTTTCAACGCGTCTGGCGATTCTTTGTCGAACGAAGTCCAGGTTGACCCGTTGCTGGTGGTTTCCATTGTCAGGCAGGATGCCAACCCCACAAATCTTGCGACTGTGAACTATACGGTCACTTTCTCAGACGTTGTCACAGGCGTGGACACGGCAGACTTTACCCTAACCACTACAGGGTTAACTGGCGCCGTAGTCTCGAGCGTTACCGGTGCTGGTACAACCCGCAGCGTGGCGGTTAGCACTGGAACTGGCGATGGAACATTGCGCCTCGATCTGACCGATAACGATACAATCCAGGGTTCTCTTGGACAGTTGTTGGGCGGAAGTGGGTTACTAAACGGTGATTTCACTACTGGTGAAGTCTATGATGTAGACAAGACAGCTCCGTCTGTCACCTCCATTGCCCGAGCCTCCGCCAACCCGACCAATGCGGTTAGTGTAGACTACACCGTAACCTTCGATGAATCGGTTGCGAATGTTTCCGCTGCTGATTTCGAAATCACCATGACAGGCGGCCTCACGGGAGCCTCTGTTTCCAATGTGACCGGGACCGGGGCTATCCGTACCGTGACCATTAATACCGGCACAGGCGGTGGCACGCTCCGCCTGGATATTCTCAATACAGCCACCATCGACGATACGGCCGGTAATGCTTTTGTTGGTCCGTACACTGGCGGAGAGATCTACAACATAAGTAAATCCGCCCCCACGGTGATCTCTATCAACCGCCTCAGCACGAACCCCAACAACTTTAATTCGGTTGTCTATACCGTAACGTTCTCAACATCGGTTGTGAATGTAGGAAACGCAGACTTCACTCTCAATACTACCGGAGTTACCGGCGCCTCGATCTTTGGAGTTACAGGCACCGGCGCGACACGCAGTGTGACGGTCCTTACAGGCACAGGCTCTGGCACGATCCGCCTGGATATTCTCAACACTGCCACCATCAATGATACTTCCGGCAACGCGCTGATCGGTCCTTATACTGGCGGCCAGGTCTTTACTATCGACAAGACAGTTCCCACAGTAACATCGATCAATCGTATCAATGCGAATCCAACCAATTTGAACTCTGTTGTTTACACGGTTACCTTCTCCGAGTCTGTTTTGAATGCTGGTGGACTTGACTTTACCCTCACCACGACTGGTGGTGTGACAGGCGCATCAATCTTTGGCGTATCTGGTACTGGCACTACCCGCAGCGTGACGGTCCTGACAGGCACAGGCACTGGCACCATCCGTTTGGATGTTCTTAATACTGCTACCATCAATGATGATGCTGGCAATGCCTTGGTCGGTCCATATACTGGTGGTCAGGTCTATACTGTAGATAAGACCATCCCGACCGTGGTTTCGATCAATCGAGTAAATGCCAACCCAACCAGACAGAACTCAGTTGTTTACACAGTCACTTTCTCCGAGGCTGTTGTGAATGTAGGCGGGGCTGATTTCTCTCTCACCACAACCGGTATCACTGGCGCGTCTGTCTTCGGTGTGACTGGTACTGGCACTACTCGCAATGTGACCGTTCTGACAGGTACTGGCACTGGTACAATTAAACTCGATGTCACCGTTGCCGCGACCATCAACGACACGGCGGGTAACGCCTTGGTCGGTCCGTTTACTGGCGGTCAGGTCTTTGATGTGGATAAAACCATCCCCACAGTCGTTTCCATCACCCGTGTGAATCCCAGCACGACCAACTTGAGTTCAGTTCAATATACCGTAACGTTCTCTGAGGCGGTTCTAAATGCGGGTGGAGCAGATTTTGTTGTGACCACGACTGGCGGCATCACAGGAGCTTCGGTCTTTGGTTCGAGTGGTACCGGCACGACTCGTACTGTAACAGTGTTAACAGGCACTGGTAACGGGACGATCCGATTGGATGTCCGCAGCACTGCAACCATCAATGATGTGGCCGGCAATGCCTTGGTGGGTCCGTACACAGGAGGAGCTGTTTATACGATAGTCAAACCGTAGGTTTGCTGTAAAATAAAAGCCATCCGACTCCAAAACCGGTCGGATGGCTTTTTTGTTTTGAGATGCTAAACTCAAAGGACTGGATCCCTAATGGATAGCCTTCATGCACTTAAAATAAAAATACTGGATTTTTTTCCTTCCAATGCAAGGCTTGTAAGCGGGGGCGCGTGGGCTCTTGTGGGAAGGTTTTTATCACTTTTTCTGGGTTTGGTTATAAATGTCATTCTTGTGCGTATTTTGACGCCTGAAGAAATGGGTTCCTTTGTGCTGACACTTAGTATCGTCAGTATTGGGGTGGTTTTTGGACAATTTGGCTTGGGACGCACAAGCGTTAGATTGATCGCAGAGTCTATTGGACTTGGTCAGCCGGATCGCGCGCGCAAACTTGTTGCGAAAATATTGCTTGCAACAGTTGCAGGAGCAATTTTATCTGGCGCGTTGATTTTGCTTAAAGGCCAGTGGCTGGCGGCTGTGTTGCTCCGTTCAAATTTGATCTCCGGAGGTATTCTCTTAACCGGGCTTTGGGTGTTCACGCTGACGATAAAAACCGTTCTGGTTGAGGTATTTCGCGGTTTTCATTTGATCTCGTATTCTGAAATTTTCTCAGACCTGGGATTACGTGTGTTATTAATCCCAGTATTGGTATGGTTATGGCTGGCAAAGCGGCATCTGACTTTTGAGCATGTTCTTGTGCTGTTTATTTCACTTACGATTCTGCTAACCCTGATCGGGTTGTTTATGCTGGGAAGACTGATTGGCGGCCTGCCTCGAACAAAGACCGCTGTATATAATGAGCCTGGATCACAGACGATTATGTTCAGTTCGCTTAATGTTTGGCTGTCAAGTCTTCTGTTAGTTGGTCAGGGGTATGCTGTTGTATGGCTTTTGGCTGCATATACAACGCCGGCGGTAGTGGCGCAATATTACTCTGCTTTTCAACTGGCTTCCCTGATGGGGGTATTCATGATGGTGCTGCAATCTGTTTTACCTCCCATTGTGGCTGAGTTGTATGCCAAACGATCCTTGTTTGAACTTCAGAATTTATTGCAAAAAAGTGCTTTTATTGCTTTTCTCCCCTCAGCGTTGGTTTTTATTGTTTTAATGATGTCGGGAAAATTTATTCTTTCACATATTTATGGAGAATATTATAGTGCCGCCTTTCCTTTTCTTGTGATTCTTTGCGTGGGGCAGCTTGTAAATGTCTGGACAGGCTTATGCGGAGAAACACTAATTCAAACTGGGAATCAAAATATATTATTAGCAATCATTTTTTGGGGGGATGCTCACTTTTTTTTTCAGTTTCGATGTTGTTTTATAGATTTTATGGAGGTGTTGGTATCATTTTAATGATCACCTTATCGACAATTTTCATTAACTTTTTGTCATTGTTATTTGTGTGGAAAAAGAATGGGATTTGGACATATGCTAGACCTTAAACTTGATGAGAATATAATGTACTTATTGAAAACTAAGGTAAATCGAATAAAATTTATATTTACATATATTTATTGTGATTATTGCTTAATTATTGAAGGCTTATGAATAGAATTCAACCGATTTTTATCCTTTCCCTACCACGAACCGGATCAACCTTGTTGCAGAGACTCCTCTCTTCTCATGCTGCGATCTCGACAACTCCAGAGCCCTGGCTGCTGTTGCCATTTCTACATCCGTTGGCTTCTGATGGGGCGGGCGCGGAATATTCGTATTCCACATTACGTCTTGCCCAGCAGGAAATGTTTAAATTACTTCCAAATGGCCAGGCGGATTATTTTGAGGCAGTTCAAAAAGCGGCTTTACATATTTACGGTCAATTGTCCCATCCTGATTCGATATATTTTTGGATAAGACCCCAAGATATCACTTGATATCAGAGCAGGTTTTCCAGACCTTCCCAAATGCAAAATACATCCTCTTTGGAGAAACCCACTGGCGGTTGCTGCGTCCATGCTTGAATTCCGTCCCCCATGGAACCTTTATGACTGGTATATTGACCTATACCAGGATTTAAATAATCTATATGCCTTTGCAATTGAGCATCAGCATCAAATATTATCAGTCCGGTATGAAGACTTGATACTTGAAACTGATAAGACATTGGGCGGAATATTTGATTATCTTTGCCTTGAATACCCATCGATGAAGCCTGCTCCCGGAAGTATTGCAGGCATTTCCCAGTTAGGGGATAAAAAGGGCTTGGAGAAATATTCTGACACCATAGGCAGGGCTTCTTTGGATCAGTGGATTTCCGTCATGCATAACCCAATTCGAAGGTCATGGGCATGTAGGTATCTTGATTTATTGGGTCTGAGCGTTTGTTAAAAATAGGATACGATCTGGCTGATCTGGATCGGTCCTTGTCTTCAGTGCCGATTTCTTTAAAGGATGCGCATATCGATGCATTTAAATTGATCTATGGCTATTTGCATACTATATTGAACATGTCTTTAATCAGGGCAAAGATCAATAAAATTAATAAAGGCTTTATTGTTTATCCCTATTCTTGAGATCGGTTTAGAAACATGCAAACTAAAGCAGCTATGGAAAATCCCATCGTAAGAATATCCTTGTTAGATCCGCGTGGTTATTCACTTGTGGATGTAATTGCTTTTGTGATTGGCCTATCTTCCGCTTATTATTTATCCCTTATTGGTCAGGTATATCTTGCGGAAATATTGTTGCCATTGGTTATCCCCCTGCTTTGGAGGAATAAAAATAAATATTTATTGTTAAAAGAGGCAAAATGGCTGTCGTATGCTGGTATTGCCTGGTTGCTTTCACAGATCGTTTCAGATCTAATTCTTTCCACCCCTTTTTCGATTCTCTTCAGGGGTGGGCCTTGATAGCTGTCTTCCTGGTTGACTGGCTGGCGCTCTATTTATTATTGATGCCAAATCCGCGCCGGATTATCCTCAGCCTCTTCGGGTTTGCTTTGGGGGGGCTTTTCCAGCCAATATTGCAACCGGATAAACTTTTTTTGGCTGACGCCTGGAAGTTTGGTTTTGGCCAGCCTCTTACGCTGCTTTTGGTTTTAGTGATTTGCGTAATGGCCGGGAATAGCCTGGTTCGCAATGCGTTTTGGTCTTTGCCTTTAGGTATTGTTGGTTTATTATCTATTTACTTGGATTTTCGTTCAATGGGGGGGATTGCTTTGCTGACAGCCGCGTTGATGTTCTTTTCGCCAATACTGTTGAATAATGGCAGGGGAAAGCGGGTTGGGTTGCAAAGGATGGTTATGTTAGGGTTGTTGATTATCGGCCTCTCCTGGATGATTTTTGCTGGTTATACTTATGCGGCAAAGAATGGCTGGCTTGGAAGTGTATCCCGGGTTAATTATCAGCTTCAATATGCAGAAGGATTAAAGGTGATCATTACCGGGCGTAGTGATGTAATCCCAGCTTTTTATGCGATTAAGGATTCTCCCTGGATAGGTCATGGTTCGTGGGCGCGACCCAAAATACCGAAATTATTATTACGATCTAATTCGACTTGGTTATATTGGTTTGAATGAAACCAGCCGTATTGATTATTTGGTAACTTCCTCAAATACCATTCCCGCGCATTCCCATATCCTTCAATCATGGATTTGGTCAGGCGTTATGGGGGCATTCTTTGGCTTGTTGTGTTGGTGATCGTTATTCGAGCATTGATCACTACCATCAAATTTCCAAACGTGGTCTTTGCATTTATTCTATTTTCAAGCTTCCTTTCAGTTTTGGATCTGTTCTTTTCCCCTTTTGGTTCTTTGATGAGGTTGCAATGGGCCTATTTTCTGACAGCCCTTTATATACTTATGGAGAATGACAGGTTTTCTTTAAGGAAAAATTTTATAACGACCTCTTACATAAGTGTGCCATACAAGTTACATGAGATACGAAATTGTACAACAACTTACGGCGATGAATTTTAAGCGTTGCACAGGAGTTCAGACTTAAGCAATGCTGGTAATCGTGGAAGCAGGAATGCGTAACTTTGGCAGACCGACCCACACTCCAGACCGACCGACCAGTTGCTGATGACCTTGGTTACTGGCGGAAATCAAACTGAATTTCACATTGGCTTGACCTATGGCGTGTGAAGCAACCGTATGTCGGACGATCAAAGGGAAACGTGATCCAATCGAAACAGTTTCTCCCTGCCGGGAAAAAAGAGAGCGTCACACCCAAAAAGCGCAGTTGATAGCCGACTTGAACACAGAACTCATCTTGGCCACGGATTTCTGCAACGGGAAGCAACACGATTTTCAGCTGTTCAAGCAAGGTCACTATATCGTGGCAGAGCACATTCGTATTTTGGCGGATGCAGGCTATCAGGGAGTATCAGCTTTCCTCGAATAGTCAGACGCCTGTCAGAAAAGCGCTTCATCCTTTGACCCAGGGCAAAAGCGCCTTTAACCGAGCATTGTCGAAGAAGCGCATTTTGATCGAGCATCATTCGCAAGGTAAGTCTTTGGTTCCAGGAACGCTATCGCAATCGACAACGTTTTGGATTGCGTTTCAAGTTGATCGTCCTATCATAAATCAAGTCAACCATGACTTTTGCAAGAGGTCTAATGAAAGTTTCCATTGCACCCTTATAACAAGGTTTTCGGATAAGCGTGTCTGTGCTCGATCAGGATTACCACGATGTGGAATACATTGTGTGGACCCGGGCAGTACAGACGGTAGTCGATATTATTGATAGGTATCGTTCGCGCCTCACTCACGTCCTTTTTGAGACTGATGCAGGCCCGGCGGACGGATTAAACAAGGGGTTCAAATTAGGAACCGGGGATATATATGGCTTTATCAATTCAGATGATTATTTATTACCTGGGACAATTTCACATATAGTTGATTTTTTTGAAAGGCATCCAAATATTGATGTGGTTAGTGGTCATGGTTACTATGTTGATGAGCATGAAAGGGATTTTAAGGGGTGTTTATTCTCATAGAATAGCCCAAAAATCATTTGCCTACGGTTCTGTTGTTTTATTGCAGCAGTCAACATTTTTTAGAAGACAAACCTTCGAACAAGTGGGTGGGTTTAATGTTCAAAATCCGATAAGTTGGGATGGCGAGTTATGGGCCGATATGTTAAAAACAAGGCTAAGTTTGCTACGATTCATAAGTACTTATCTGCATTCAGGATTTATCGTACATCGCTAACTGGTTCGCAGTTAAATAGACAGATTTTTGATCGTGAGATGAAAAGGATTCAAATGAAAATGGGGATTAAGAAACCTAATCTGTTTTTGGGCAGGATGTATTGGTTTATGAACCGCATAACCGACCCGGTATTATTACGGATGCAAATAATAAACGGTCTTCAATATGGGTTTTCATCTCCAATTCCAAAACAGAAATAAATCTTTATATGCATGAATTTATTATTTTGGCATTAATAATATTTATGAGATCATTAAGGAATTTATGAAATATCTGCATATTATTGCCTCGCTCGACCCAACCGCTGGCGGGGTGGTGTCTGCTGTTAGAAATTTATCCCTCGCTTTGCAGGACTTGGGACATTATTGTGAAATAGTAACTCTTGACGTTCCGGGCCTTCCTTTTTTGAATGACTTCCCAGTACCAGTTCATGCATTGGGACCAAGTCAGCGTGGTTATTATTTTAATGTGCGCCTGATCAGATGGTTGATAATAAATGCTAAAAAATTTGATTTGGTAATTGTAAATGGTGTTTGGTTGTTCCCTGGTCTTGCTACTCTTTTAGCATCTAAAATAAGTAAATTTCATTATTTTGTTTTGATTCATGGGATGCTCGATCCCTGGTTTAGGATAAAATACCCGTGGAAACACATTAAAAAAATGGTGTACTGGAATATTTCAGAATATTGGGTGGTTCGAAATTCCACGGCTATTATTTATTCAAACATGGAAGAAAAGAAAGTAGCAGATAAATCTTTTTGTTTAAACCAGGTAAAAGATGCGGTTGCTAATTATTGTATAATTCCAAGAGCCAATGATCGTGTCGCGCAAAGTCGTTTTTTTTATGAGTTGTTTCCCGAATTAAAAGGTAAACGTTTGATTCTTTTTATGAGTCGTATTCATCCAAAGAAAGGATGTGATCTGCTTATAGAGGCATTTGCAAAAGCTGCTAAAACTTCTTCCGATATTCATTTGGTAATGGCTGGGCCAGATAATGAAGGATGGAAAACAAATTTAATCAAAAGAACCGAACAGTTGGATGTTGCGAAGCAAATTACTTGGACTGGTATGTTGGAAGGAGTGCTAAATGGGGGCCTTTATGTGGCAGACTGTTTATACTCTCCATCACACTCTGAAAATTTTTGGTATCGTGGTGGTTGAGGCTTTGTCGTGCGGTTTGCCAATATTGATGACAGATAAGGTGAATATTTGGAGAGAGGTGGTAAAGGATAAGGCAGGATTTGTTGAGCCCGATACACTTGATGGTGTAAGTCAATTATTAAGAAAATGGTTGTTTATGTCAAAAAAAGAAAAAGAAAAAATGAAAATAAATGCTTTGGGATGCTATAAAAATCAATTTGAACCCTCTGCTACCGCTAAAAACTTTAACAAAATTATTTTTGATATATTAAATGGTGGTGGAACGGAAATTATGTAAATTAAAGAGGGAGTCTTGCTCTCGGTGAAGGTCACGACACCAAAACAAGGAAAAAGCCGTGACTCCCAAAACAAGCCATAAATAGATTGATACAGAAGGTTAAACAACAATTCAAGAACTACTTCAGGAAAAACTCAGGCTAGCAATCAAGTTGACGTTGGTCCAGACGCGCTGGAAGAAGAAGTGGAAGCCTTGGTAAAAGCAGAACCGTACAAAAGAGCAGCAGGATCATCGCAACGGTTTCTATGAGCGAGACTTTGCAACCTTGATGGGTGTGATTGCAATGAAAATAATTGCGCTTTACTTTTCTATGCGGTCGTTCGCAGCCTAAAATTAAGAAGAATTTCCGTGCCTGCAACGCTTACCATCCAATCCAACATTTTACACAACTCTTGAAATACCGCCGAATTTATCTAGTCATAAGGTCGCTTGGAATTCAAAAATAAAGGATTGGATATACTATGATATGGCAGAGAATAAAGAAATTAATCCAAATCCTCCAGTGCCCTTTTTTTGTTTCTGCTCTCATAAAAGGTGTGGCGGCAGGAACTGAACATAGAATGGTGTTGCAGCGGTTTAATTTTGAGTTCATTGTTGATGTAGGGGCTAATCGGGGACAGTTTGCTTTGATATCAAGTAAAATGTTCCCTCGAGCAAAGATCCATTCCTTTGAACCCCTTGACGAACCTGCCCAAATATTCAAAAGGGTTTTTAGCAGTCATCCCAATGTAACTTTACATACTTATGCTATTGGGCGCGAAAAAATGATCACTACCATTCATATGACAAAAGATGACGATTCCTCGTCTCTGTTACCTGTCACGAATATACAATCCGAATTGTTTCCTGGCGCAGTTGAAATAGGAACACGCCAGGTCAATGTATTGCCTTTGTCTCTGGCGCTGGAGAATATATTTATCCCTCCCGCTTCACTTTTGAAAATTGATGTGCAGGGGTTTGAGTTGGAAGTGTTGCGAGGCTGCGAAGATGTTCTTGATAAATTTTCATGTCTTTATATTGAATGTTCGTTTATCGAATTGTATCAAGGTCAAGGGCTGGCACATGAGATCATTTTATGGCTGGCACAAAGAGGCTTTATATTAAATGGCATTTACAATTTGTATTATGAAAAAAATGGGAAGGCTGTGCAGGGTGATTTTTTGTTTACATATGGAAAGTGAATTCTCCTGATAAAAAACACCTTGTCTAAAGTTCTTGGCATTTTTACAGTACAAATATTCCGACAACAAAAAAATCTCGGTATGAATTTGACTCGCGTAAACTAAAAGAGTACCATTCGTTAAATCGACGGCGCTAAAGGAGTTTTATACTAAAATGGGACGTACAATTCTTCAGTTTTTCAAACAATTTCTTACGATGATAGGGGCAAAGATGTCAGCAGGTATGTTTCATCAACTTCATATGGTATTTAACTATATGGAACTCGGACGTTGGATGGTTGAGAACGATTTCCAGGTTGAGCGGCGGGTTCCTGATAGAAAAGCTGTTTTTGCCTCCGTTGCAACAAAGATTCAAGAAAAACAGGTCTTGTATCTTGAGTTCGGTGTGTTCAAAGGTGACAGTATGCGCTATTGGTCCAGTGCGCTTAAGCACCCTGAAACCAAACTGCATGGCTTCGACAGTTTCGAGGGCTTGCCCGAAGATTTTGACGTGGTATATACGAGGGCCACACACGACGTTAAGGGGGAGATCCCCCAGATCGACGATACACGCGTCCAGTTTTTCAAGGGTTGGTTTGATGAAGTCTTGCCAACGTACCACTTACCCAAGCACGAAGCGCTCGTCATAACGCTAGATGCGGATCTTTACTCGTCTACTATATATGTCTTGCGTTATCTTCGTCCATTTATAACGCCAGGTACTTTCATTTACTTCGATGATTTGTCTCGGCCAGATCATGAGCCTAGGGCATTTAATGAGTTTATAAAAGAAAGTGCACTTAGATTCAGACTTGTTTCTGCGGACTACTCGCTTAATACTGCTTTCTTTGAGTGTGTAAAATGATTGGTTATCGCGGATTCGTTTAAGTTATTCTATGATTTATTTAAATCAATACGCAGGTCCCTTATTCAGGGAATTGGTTGACGATTTGGTACAAGAATTTGGCCCGGGTGAGTTATATACTGGTCATGTGGAGGAAATAGAACGCAAGATATCACCTGATATAAAGTTGATTTCATCTCCCGGCCAGAATACGGCAGGCAATCTTGCCCGTATTTTATCCTGGCTGAGATATTGTACCTTTGTTTTTTTTAAAATATCGAATAAAAGAGGCGGGGGGAATCTATTTATTGTTTCCAATCCACCTATCCTTCCATGGCTTGGATACTTATTTCATAAATTGTGGGGCTGGAAATATGTGGTTTTGGTTTACGATATTTACCCGGAAATGTTGATTAATTTTTCCGGTTTTTCAAGTTCCGGACCCGTGGCTCGTGCCTGGTATTTTCTCAATCGCTTGGCGTTTGAAAATGCAGAGGCAGTTATTACCATCGGTAAATATATGGCCCGAACGCTCGATCGAATGTATGACTCTAATAAGACATGCGCTCGTGAAACAGTGGTTATCCCCAACTGGGCTGATCCAGATATCATTCGTCCAATTCAAAAATCTAAAAATCCTTTTGCCAAAAAATATGCTCAGTTGGATTGTCTGACTATTCTATATTCAGGCACGATTGGCATCAAGCACAATATAAGCGCAATGCTTCAAGCCGCGATTAAGCTGAACCGGAATATCAATGATGTGCATTTTATTTTTATTGGGCGCGGGGATGGTTTTAATTCGATTTCGAAGGTGATCGAAATGAATAAGTTGGAAAACACAACTTTGCTCCCATTTTTGCCGGAAAATCAGCTTGTTTTTTCTCTGGCGAGCGGCGATATCGCTGTAATTGCGTTGGAGAATGCGGGGCAGGGGGTTTATGTGCCTAGTAAGACCTACTATGCCCTTGCGGCTGGATCCGCTATTCTAGCATTGTGTGATCAGGAAAATGAATTAGCAGATATAGTTAAATCATATCATTGTGGTTTGACTGTTCAATCAGATGATATCGAGGGCTTTATCGCCGCATTGCATCGATTTAGAGATGATCGCCAATTCTTGGACACCTGCCGTCAAAATGCTAGGATCGCGGCTGAAACCCTTTTCTCAAGACGAAATTGCACCCAAATATATAAACAAATCTTGAGAAAGATAAACTTTGGAGAAGAAAGGCGTGATATATAGAACCTTTGGGAAACGTGTATTTGACATTCTGGCTGCTTTGCTGGGCTTGATTGTCTTTAGCCCTATCATGATTTTTATCGCTTTTTTGGTTCGTGTAGTCTTGGGCGCGCCGGTATTGTTTCGCCAAAAAGGCCAGGCTTGAATTGTGAATTATTTGTATTATATAAATTTCGTACCATGGTCGACCTAAGAGATCAGAATGGGAGAATTGTTGGTTGATGATCATAGACTGCCGTCTTTTGGTAGGTTTTTGAGAAGTACAAGTTTGGATGAATTGCCCGAGCTTTTCAATGTCTTGTTAGGCAATATGAGTCTGGTTGGTCCAAGACCCCTTCTTGAAAGATATCTGGATCGTTATACGTCCAATCAACTGCGACGCCATAATGTCAAACCAGGACTTACCGGTTGGGCGCAAATTAATGGTCGCAACGCCATTACCTGGCAGGAGCGATTTATTTTGGATGTCTGGTATGTGGATAATTTATCCTTTATATTGGATATAAAAATTATTCTAAGAACGTTTGGGGCAATACTAGGTCGTAAAGGAATTTCCCAACCTGGAAAAGCAACCATTGATGAGTTTATGGGCGATCATTAATCTAACATCAATAATGGATAAGAAATCATAACCGCAGAGACGCGGAGTTTACAGAGTTTTTAATGGTTTTCTCCGCGTTCTTTGCCCTCTGCGGTAAAAAATGATACTTTTCGGCGCCGCAAGGCGAATCTATTATTCACGTTAATCTATTTTGGGTATTTGCCCTCCTGAAAAATCAGCAGACGGAATTATATAAAAAATGTTAATGATATTTAGTTAACCAGCGCTTGGTGTGCTTAAAATTCACACAGATTGGCTGATAAAATGTGTTTATGTAGCAAGCACAATCAAAATTTATACTCCTTGGAGGATCAATGTTACAAAAGATTGTAATTTTAGGTGCGGGTAATTTTGGACGCGAGACACTCGATGTTTTTAATGCTGTTAATAAAATTAATCCTGCTTTTGATGTTTTGGGGTTTTGGATGACAACGAACAGAAGAAGGACAAAAAATTAAATGGGAAGCCTGTTTTGGGTGGAATTGACTGGTTGATTGGAAAGGATTTAAATCAGATAAAGGCAATATGCGGAGTGGGAGAACCTCATGTTAGGCGTAAAATTATTGCGAAGGCCGAAAAATTAGGCGCTCAGTTTTGTAATGTGATTCACCCCGCAGCGGTCATAACCGACTTTGTGGATATGGGAGTCGGTATTGTAATAACAGCTGGCTGTATTTTAACCTGCAATATTACAATCAAGGATCATGTTCATTTAAATTTAGACACAACAATTGGGCACGATGTTGTAATGGAAAAATTTGCAACTACAGCGCCTGGAGTTCATATCTCTGGTCAGGTGGATATTGGTGAGGGTACATATTTTGGCACTGGCGCAGTTGTGGTGGATAAGATAAAAGTTGGTGAATGGACTATTGTTGGAGCGGGTGCCGTTGTGGCAAAATCCTTGCCGGCCAATGTTACTGCTGTTGGTGTTCCGGCAAAGGTAATAAAGATCCGCCAACCCGGATGGCATTTGGAATAGCTTGCGATGACACGGACAATAATCAGGAGAATTTGATTAAGGGTCTTGGTAAAGTATTTGATCAATTTGGAGTATGTTATGGATAAACCAGCTATTTTAGGAAATACGCCTGTTTTTGATGATCGTTTGGGTATTGTGTCACCGCGATTGCCGAAGTTGGAGCAAATTCAGGATCCGTTAAGCGAAGCTTTGCGAACAGGGCAACTCACAAATCACGCCTTTCATGTGCCGCAATTTGAAAAAGCATTATCAGACCGACTGAAAATGCCGAATGTGATTTCTGTCGGAAACGCTACACTTGGCTTGATACTCGCGTTGGAAGCGCTTAACCGCGATGGGGAGGTGATTCTGCCTAGTTTTACTTATTGTGCCACTGCCCACGCTTTGTACTGGAGTCGTCACAAGCCGGTCTTTGTCGATATCTTGCCAGACACATTTACCATTGACCCTGCTGCTGTCGAATCTGCCATTACTCCGAACACTGCCGCTATCATGGCGGTGCATATCTACGGGCATCCTTGTGAGATAGATACTCTAGAGGAAATTTCAAAACGCTATGGTTTGCCTTTGCTTTTTGATTCTGCACATGCTTTTGGCAGTCAATATCAAAATGAGCCTATTGGTCAATTTGGGGATGCCGAAATTTTTAGCTTCCACGCCACCAAAGTATTTCCTGTTGGAGAGGGCGGTTGTATCACTACTCACGATAAAAATCTGGCAGAGCATTTAAAGCTTTCGCGTAAATTCGGCGATCCTGGTGATGAGAACACCCGTTTTCCCGGTATGAATGCTAAAATGCAGGAATTTAACGCTATAATTGGTGTGGAAATGCTTAAAGTTGTTGATGAACATATTGCCAATCGCCACCGTTATGCGGCTTATTTGATTGAGCGGCTGGGGAGGCTGCCGGGTATTTCCTTTCAGTCAATAAAACCGAATGTTTTCTCGAATTACCAGAACTTCGTCATTTTGGTGGATGAAGTTTATTTTGGTGTATCGCGCGACATGCTTTTTGATGCGCTGCTTGCCGAAAATATCCTTGCTCGTAAATACTTTTTTCCCCCGCTTCATTTGCATGATGCCTACTCAGACTATCGCTCCATTAATCTGCCTATTACTGAATTTGTATCCAAACGGGTATTATGCCTGCCTTTTTATTCGGAAATGACCGAAAAAATGCTGGACAAGATCTGTGTTGCGATCGAGCAGGTTCATTTCCATGCAAATATTGTGCGTGAATATTATTCAAATTTAGCTTGACTCGATATGTGATGGGCGAATTAGGATTTTGGTGCGTTTGATTGGATTAAAAACTTTAGTATGGGTACTATCAGCAATTGCTAAATGGTGTGATATTTTATTGAGGAATAAGACATTGATTACAAAAAAAGGAACGCTCCCGATTCCGGTAGTGCGGCTTCGTTATCTCTTATTGTTGGATGTGGTGATTGCTTGCGCGGCTTTTACGTTCAGTTTGCTGGTACGTTACGAGGCATTTCAGATATTTTTTGAACTCGTTGAAAAACATTGGTTTTTGATATTTTTAAGCGCCCTTATCCATCTTTTCTCTAACTATATAGGTAAACTCTACACGCGGGTATGGCGTTTTGCCGGTATTATGGATGCCATTCATGTTTTTAAAGCGGTATCTCTTTCTTCAGGTATTTTAATTTTTGCAAATTACATTATTTTTCCCTGGTCAATCTCTCAAATATCCAAAATTTTTCGATTTTTTTCTAAATTGGGTATTCAGTTTAGTCTTTTAGGTGGATCCCGCTTGGCATTGAGAATAAGCTTAAATTGGCTTACAACTCACAATAAAAAATTTTTAAGCCAATTGGTTCCAAAATGTCGCGTCTTGATTATAGGGGCAGGTACGTTGGGTGAAAACATCGCGCGGTGGATGTTGCAAAATCCTGATTTTGGTTTTACCCTTGTAGGGTTTGTTGATGATAACCCCGCAAAACATTTTTCCTACATCCATGGTGTAATGGTATTGGGGGGTCGAAAGGATTTGCCAAGACTGGTTAATGAATACAATGTGAATGAAGTCATAATAGCTATGTCAAAGGCTTCGTCTTCGGTGCTGGATGATACTTTTAGTGTTTGCGCAGATCTGGACGTTCAAATCCGAATAATTCCAGGCTTGGCTGATATGTTGGGAGGTACATTATCTATCGCCCAATTGAGGCAATGGCGTCCGCTGAATAAAAGTGTTCATACTCATACGCGTCCGATTGAAAAGCCTGATACATTTCACAATATTTTGGTTGCAGGCGGTGCAGGTTTTATTGGAGCTAATTTTGCCCGCTATATGTTGGCAAAATATCCTGATTATCGCATTGTAGTTTACGATAAGTTAACTTATGCCGGTAATTTGGATAATTTGCAGGGTCTGGACAAAAAATATGCCGATAAATATGTTTTTGTGAAAGGCGATATTTGTAACGGTGAACAAGTTAACGACACAATACAGCAATATGAAATTGACGCCATTGTCAATTTTGCTGCTGAGACTCATGTGGATCGCTCACTATTCAATCCGGATGTCTTTGTCCAAAATAATGTGTTTGGAACGCATAAATTATTGGAGGCGGCAAAATTATTTGGGAATATCCGTTTTCATCAAGTCTCAACTGATGAAGTCTATGGGGAAGTGCTTCGCGGGTCTTTTCAATGAAGATGATCCGCTAGAAACACGCAGTCCTTATTCAGCGAGCAAGGAGCTGCTGATTTGCTCGCAAGCTCTTATTATTTTAGTTTTGGCTTGCCGGTGACGATCACGCGGGGAAGTAATAACATCGGTCCTTATCAATATCCCGAAAAAGTTGTGCCTCTCTTTATAACGAACGCATTGGAAAATCAGCCTTTGCCTATATATGGCGATGGCAAATATGCGCGTGATTATCAACATGTAATGGATCATTGTAGTGGTATTGATCTGGTGTTGCATTGCGGTCAGTTAGGAGAGATTTATAATGTTGGCGGTGGAAATGAAGTGGAAGCTTTAAACTTAGCAAAATTGATCCTGAAAAAATTAAATAAACCATATTCCCTTATTCGTTTTGTTGAAGATCGTATTGGTCAGGATCGCCGTTATAGTTTAAATTGTGCCAAGATAAAGAACCTTGGTTGGGTGCCTCAATATACTTTTGAAACTGCAATCGACGACACCATTCATTGGTATATAAATAATGAATGGTGGTGGCGAAAAATTAAATCAGGTGAATATTTGGAATACTATGAAAAGCAATATCGGGAACGCCTGGATAAAGCGATAGAAACTGTTTTTTCCCTTCTCAGGGGGATGAGCTATAATCTATTTCTAGTTTATGTCTTTAACGAAGTCTGCGGTCAGGGCTATTCGTTTCTTATTCGTTTCATGAAACGAATGACAAATCAGAGTAGAGAAAAAAATTGAATAAAAATTGGGTGCTCCTGCTGAATACGATTATTTCGATTATTCCATGAGTAACTACGAAATATTAAATGCATAAAAAATTATCTGCTCACCACCATCTTCTTGGTAGGGACATGTAGGCTAATATGTTTAGAGGTAAATTATGAAACAAAATACAGATTTCTGTGCTTTTATAGTTGTCATTTAACCGCCAAATGATTTTAGCTTGAGGAAATATGTCAAACGAATTTGAAAATACTTTCGATGATGCCATTGATTTTAAAAGACTCTTTGCTGCTCTGCGAAGATGGGCCTGGCTCTTGATCTTGGTGACTGTTCTTGGTGTTGCTTCTGCTTATTTTTATTCTCGTCAGCAAATACCAGTCTATGAAGCTACCACTAATGTTCTCGTAACGCGCAATTCACAGCAAACTATCGGCGACATCTCACAATCCCTGAATCTTACCCAGCTTGTCGAAACCTATGTGCGCATGCTGACTTTGAACGAATTTTTGGGAATTGTCTCTGAACGGCTGGGCTATACGGTCATAAGTGGAAACGTGAAAGTTGCCGCGTTGACCAATACCCAGGTCATCCAGTTGCATGCGCAGGATACAGACCCGGCCCGCGCCGCCTTGATCGCCGATACCATGGTGATCGTATTGGGTGAGCAGAACGAATCCCTGCAAGCCGGGCGCTACTCCGAAGCGGAAAGAAGCCTGGATATCCAAATTGCAGACCTGGAGACGCGCATAGCGGACGTGCAGGCCAAATTGGACGAAGCAAAAACGGATGCGCTTGTCAAGCAGATCGCCGAAGCCCAGACCAATATTGATGCCACGGTCAGCGCCATTAAAGCGGTCACTCTGGACCTGCAGCGTCTCAGAACCATGACCTGGTATGGCGCTCGTTTTGGCCTGCGCGAAAAGGAATCCCTGCTGGTGGAACAACAAGCGCAATTTGATCGCCTGAACGCCCAACTCGCGAACCAGCAAACCAAATTAACCGATCCCCAGGTGCAGGCGGATGCCAACCTGCTTTCTTCCATCCAAACCCAGATCACTTATCTGGAAGGACAGATCGAAAAGACCCATCTGAGCATTGAAGATACTCAAAAAGAGATCGAGTTCCTCAAGCCGTTGATCACAGAGGGTGACTTTAACTCCGTGGTCGTGGAAAAGGAAAATTTCCTGAAGACCCAGCAATCCCTGCTAACGTCCTATCAGAATGTTTATACAAACCTGCTCAGCACGGAGGATATCAAGCGCTCCACCAATGAGATCGATAACCTCAGGCAGAATTTGGAGCTATACCAGAATCGCTATCTTGATCTCTTGAATAGCCGTGAGAACATCAAGAACCAGAAACTTCAGAACATTCCCACCATTGAACAAGTCAGCCCGATGCCGCGTCAGAAAGACCTGTGGAAGCCGCGCACCAGCTTGAACACCCTGCTTGGCGGTGTGGCCGGATTGATCCTTGCCTTGAGCTTTGTTCTTTGCGCGACATGACGGATGATGCGATTAAAGGCCGCGAGGATGTGGAGAGTCTGCTCAACACCAAGGTGGTCGGCTACGTGGTGGATAATAAAAATGAAGTGGATGGGGAAGGTATCTATGTTGCGCGGGCGCCGCGTTCCCCGGTAGCAGAAGCTTTCCGTGCCTTGCGTACCAACCTGGAATTCTCCGCTAAAGATACACCCATAAAGAGTCTGATCGTCACCAGCGGAGGACCTGGAGAGGGAAAGACAACGGTTGCATCCAATCTCGCCGCCATTCTGTCGCATTCAGGAAAAAAAGTGATTTTGATGGACGCAGACTTACGCCAACCGCGGGGTGCACAAATATACGGGTGTTTCTAATACCGTTGGCTTGAGCGATATCCTTGCATCTGAACAAAAAATTGAGATTAATGATTATCTGCAAACCCTTGAAAACCTGCCGGATTTGCATCTCTTGCCCAGTGGCGGGCTTCCTGCCAATCCAAGCGAATTGCTTGGATCTGAAAAAATGAAGCAGCTGCTGGCCGACCTTTCAGGATCATATGATTACATTATTATCGATGCCCCACCAATGCTGGTGTCTGATCCGCAGGTGCTTCTGGGTTTGGTGGATGGTGTTTTGCTTGTATTGGTGCCTGGCAAGACGCCCCGCGATGTTGTGTCGGCAGTTAAAGAACAGGTCAGTCATACCGGCGTGCGCCTTTTGGGTGTTGTGTTTAATCGTTTGAAACAAGGCAAACGGTCTGGTTATTACGGCGGATATTCGGGCAGTTACTATAATACCTACTATTCCTCGAGCTATTACGCCCAGGATGATACAGAAGCAAATGGCGCAGTCAAGAAAAAAGGTCTGTTTAAAAAGAGTAAAAAGCGCGCCTAGGGGCATCGGCTTAAGAGGTTAACATGTCAGGTCAACAAAGAACAGTCTGCCCGCATTTAGGGTTGCGCCAGGATAACGCAACCCACATGGGATTTCCCTCGGTTGCTAATTTTTGTTTGAATTGCAGGAATCCCACCCTGCCCAGCCTTGCGCATCAAAAGAGCCACTGCCTCGGCAGCGCACATGTCGAATGCCCGGTTTACCTGGCACAGGGACGGGTTTCCATGCCGGCGGATTTGCGTGGAACCGCCTTACCAATCAGCGGGAATATACTGAAGTTCGTCCCGATTTTTGTTATCGTTTTGTTGGGTATTATCTTTTTTGTGGTCCGTCCCATGCTTTGGCCCAAAGATTCACAGATAGATGTCCCAGAGCCAATCCTGCCCCTTGTTGTTCAACCAACTATGATATCTGCGCCTGCCGCTCAAGATCCGACGCCCACCTTATCAGAATCTGTCGCTGTAGCGCCCATTCCCAGTTCAACTCCCGAATTACCTCGCCCCATTCTCGCATTTGAGGTAACTCGTGTCCCTTTAGGCGGAAACCAGTCCTATCTTATTCATGTGGTTAAGGAACAGGAGACCCTGGACCTAATTGCAGTCAATTACAATACGACCGTCCAGGCTATCATCGCGGTCAATTACAAGATTACACCGCCCGTCTGGGTGGATTACCCAATCGTTGTTCCGGTAGGCGCAGAAGACGAGACCGGTCTCCCATCATTTACTGTGTATGAGGTGAAAGACGAGGAACTGATCTCTTCCATATTGCTTGCAGAGAAGCTAACTGTTGATGTGGAAAGTCTGGAGCGCTATAATGGCTGCAGCAATGATTGTCAGTTTGCAAGGGGGGATGTTTTGCTGATACCACAGACGCCGTAATATCATTCCCCGCTGAAGATCACCTCGATCGTTAGATCATTGCGTAGTTCCAATCGCGCTGTCCATGCGTCAGCATTTTCTGTCAAGGGAATGTTGGCGCTTTTGATTCTGACTCCGCTGGGCAGATTTACTGTCAGGACAAAAGGCTGTGAGACCATACCCGGTTGTTTTTGTACCTTCAGCCGGTATGTCCACGACTGATTTTCATCGTCCCATGTTACGACATTGGCTGGAAGGTTATATTCAAATATGGTATTTGTAGACTGGCGTGTTGGCGTGATTACCATCATGCCAAAGACCTGCGCGCCTGAGATATCCTCGCTGCCAAGGTCGTCTGTGCGGGCAGGGATGGTCTGACCTAACATCGTGGATTCTGCTTCGATCTGTTTTGGATTTGAGCGTAATAATTTACTCCCTTCGGGTATGTATATTCGCAAGTAGCCCCAATGACATTCTTCAATGTTATAAATTGGGTCTGGTATCACACTTGGAGATGTTGGTGGAAGAAGGTATCTAAAGGTGGCATAGGGTTCACAAACAATACTGGCCTTTGAAAGATTGGTTTGTTTTACCTGCAAAAAACCGATGGGAATTTCTGGGGTAGTCAAATCAATATTGTATTCAAATGCCATCTCCATAACTGCATTCGATTTGTTGTACCCCATATTGGCATCCACTGTCATCAGGTAATCAGAGTTTTGCGGGATGCGTACGGAGCCGTCCCAATTCCTGCGTTCCAGAAATTTGCCCGCTTCTTCATTGTCAAATTGCAAAAGAAGGTGCTTTTCATCAAGGAGTTCAAGCATCACAGGCATGAGTTTGGTCCATATTTGTCCGCGCGCGTTCAGTATTTTTTCCAGTAAAGGTTTCGCAAGTTTGCTGATGAATTGTTTACGGTCCCACTTGCCGGCTACGCCTTTGGGTCGTGTTTCCTCGGCGGAGCGCATATAATCCAGCACGTTCTCATGAGTGATGGGGAAACTTACGTTATCAACACGCACTGGTCCTAGTGTTTCCAGCAGGCGTACGATCATATGCGTGTCCATGGCGATGACGCCGTTTGCGGAAGTTGATTTGGAATAAGAGTAGAAATATTCTGCCCAGGAAGCGGTAGTTGGGAAGTTCGTGAACCAATTCGAATCTCTGAATAGCAACATTTCGATATTCATGAACTCCTCAAATTGCCAGGGTGGAATGGGGTAGGGGTTTGCTGAGATCATCCACTAATTCTGAAGATTCAATATTGATACTGATCAACTTCCCATCCATCACTACTGCTGAGCCTGCCGCAGTTAGGTACCCGCCTGTTGGACGCAGTTCATCTTCATTTTGCATGAGAATTAAATAGGTCTGGGGACCAGCTTCGCCGCCTCCCAGCAATTGTGGAGCGATGCGGACCATGCTCAAGGCATCTTCCATCGGAAACGCGCCTGAGAGCGAGTTGAAAAGCGGATCGATCTTGCCTTCCACAATATTTTTAATCCTTGGGATCAGAAGCCCCGTGTCGATCTTTTTTCGCGCCTCCTGCGCCTGTGCCAGCGAGATCTGCGCATTCAACAACTGCGGGCTTGCAGATTGTAATTTCAGAAGCAGGTCCATCACCTCCAATGGCTGGTCGTTTAACAATGCGGTTTCAATTGCAGGTGTAATTGCATTTAATCCCTCGTCTGCTGCGCTCGCGAGGTTCTGCGCCAGAGCGAGAACCGGCTCTGCCTGACTGATCGTTCCGCCGTATTTTGGGAGCCAATCCAGGTATGGCGCCATCCAAAGATAGGGCTGCGCTTCAGTCTCGATTGCATCCAGGTTAACACGCAGCTCATGTACTTTACTGGCCATTTCCGGTAGCTTCTCGAGATCGGGCGTCGGGATAAGGTAGGTTTCCAATGCGCTTGCTTTTGTTTCAATCGCCAGTACGTGTTGATAAATATTCCAAGCCTTCCAGCCGAGAAAAGTTATGGCAAACAGTACTAGAAGAGAGAATGCTATGACTGCCTGCTTTACGATATTCCGCTTGGCGGGGGGGGGCACATGATCGGTGTTCAGGCGTTTTTGTTCCATATTCACCATTTCGGCCAGTTGTTCGATCCCTTTGCGCTGCCAGTCGCTGAGTGTGCTGTTCGCGGATGGCTGGGGTTCATTGCCTGTAAAGCGATATGTTGCCCGCTCAAGATCAGTGAGTCCATCTATGCGGCCATATACAAAGAATAAAATGGAATTATCAAGGCTTTCCCACGCATCTCGCAGACTGGAGGGAAAAGGCTCCCCGCGTAAAAACGGAGCGAAATACTGCGCCGCAAGGATTCCAAACACCCCCCAGCGTGTATCCAGTCTTTTTCCCTTGCGCGGCGGGTTGGGCGGCATCATTTTGCGAAAAACGTCCGTTACCACTTGTACAAGCTGTTCCCCAGATGATTTGCTTGTTCCTGGAACTTCCCAGGGATGATCATTCAGCATATCCGGGGCGCGTAGGTTTGAAAGGATTTCTTTCAACAACTCAATATGTAATGTGTTTGTTTTTTTCATCTATATAATAGGAGTATTTTGGGGGTCAGATTGTCTATTGAGAAGGATTTCAAATCCGTAAAAAATCCGTAATGATTTTACTGTACCAATTCATTATAATGTAGCCCATTGACTAATTGGATATCAATCCTCTAGATTAATAAATTTTTTAAAGGAGAATAAAAATGAATATAAAAAATCGTTTTGTGATCGCGGTGGCTCTGGCTATGGTGCTTGTTTTGATCGCGGCCGGTACATGGGCTGCGCCTAAATTAGCAGGGACTGTCCCGCCTGTTCCTGAGACTGGTGGATCACAGGTGGACACAAGTGTATCTGTTCCTGCTGTCGGCGCCCCGGCTTGTGTCGGCGGTCCGGTAGATATGCGGACCGCGATATTCACACCAAATGAGACTGTTTGTATCAGCGTTTTGAATGTGGCAGACCCTGTTACTGCTTATGTTGCAGCGCCGGAAGGGAAAACCTTTGTTGGCGATGTATTCAAAGTCACCGCCCCTTCCACGGATACCATTGTCCAGGTTTGTTACGCTTACCCGACCGAACTTGCTTCCAAAGAAGCTAAAATTTACAAACTGAACGAGGAAGCAACCCCGTTTGTTTGGATTGAAGTTCCCGGCGCAGTTGTCGCGGATGGCACCCTCTGCGTTTCAAGCGCTGTGGGTCCAACAAGCAATATCGGTGTCTTTGCCTTGATCGGCAACCCATAATATCCTGGCTTGTATCTAAAATAAAATCAGGAAAGACAGCCTGTCTTTCCTGATTTTATTTTAAGCCTTGGGTTTGACAAATAATAGGCGGGATAATAACGCTGGAAATTTACTTGCCAATTATATTGACAAGAATTATTGTTTTATGTTCACTTAAACTGTGTGTATTTTGGCAGGTTCTAAGGAAAAAGGAATAGTATAATAATTTTATCCACTGAGAAATTTCGATCGAGAATACACTCCTTGTTGGTATCAAATAAAATGGTTGTGTCAACCAGATTTCCTTTCAAATTTTTATAACCTTTGTCACATATCCAAGATTAAACCTGTCAATGTCATCCATTCAATGTAGAAATTGCGGTTTTGTTAATCCTCCAAACATGCGTTTTTGTGGGAATTGCGGCCTGCGTCTATTGGCGACGGGCATCCTGCCTGTTATTGAACCTATTCCCGATCACGAAGGTGCCAACCAGCTGGGCGAATTAGTCGGGGCAGATTTGTTGGATAGATTCAGGCAGGCAGGCCTTGAAGCCACTGGTCAGCACCGCAAGGTAACAGTGCTGTTTGTAGATTTATCAGGATATACCCATCTTTCCGAGCAGCTTAATGATAGTGAACAGGTATACGAATTGGTGCAGCGCTGTACTAAAATGTTCGCGAATGATGTATATAAGTATGATGGGATGGTGGATAAATTCACCGGGGATGGATTGATGGCTCTCTTTGGTGCGCCTATTGCACATGAGAATAGTGCCGAACTTGCCATCCGCGCTGCGCTCGACATGCAATCTGATCTGGAAAAATTGAGCGCGGAACTTAAAGACCGCCTCGGTTCGGACATCAAGGCGCACATTGGCCTGCATTCAGGTAGTGTCGTGGTCGGAGGGATTGGCTCGAACATGATGATGAATTACACTGCCATTGGCGATGTGGTCAACATGGCCAGCCGCATTGAAACTGCGGCTGAATCTGGCACAATTCTTGTCAGCGATGTTGTATATAAACAGGTACGTACCTTATTTGATTTTGAGGCGGTTCCGCCCTTGCACTTGAAAGGTGTCAGCCAGCCGGTCGTTACTCATCGTGTACTTGGGACGAAAACCAAGCCGGGTTCGGTGCGTGGGATCGAAGGCTTATACGCTCCGATGGTTGGTCGTGACGGTGAACTTGCACGTCTGAACCAGACTGTTAATGCCATGAATAGTGAAAAATTGGGGCGTTTCTCTGCTGTCAGCGGGGAGGCGGGTATTGGGAAGAGCCGATTGATTTCAGAATTTAAATTCTTCCTATCACAACTACCGGTGCAGGTCCTGGAAGGCTATAGTCTGATCTATCGAAAGGGTATCTCCTATTGGATTTTCCAGGATATGCTCCTGCGCTTGCTGGATGCGGATGCTGAAACTCCGAGAAGCGAATGCCAGGCCAGATTACGTGAGCGTGTTATCCGTGTATTGCCCAACCGGGTCGATGATGTTTTGCCTTATCTCGAGCAGATGCTCTCTCTGCCGCTCTCAAATCCTGAGACGGCAAAACGGATCAACTATTTGGCGGCTGAACAGCTTCGTCAGCAAATATTTCTGGCTGTCCGAGATTTAATCCTCGCAGAAACAAGTCAGAAGCCGGTTGTGTTGATCCTCGAGGATTTGCATTGGGCAGATTCGGGTTCTTTGGAATTGCTCGAGTTTCTAATGGATAGTCTGGTTAAAAATCCAGTCGTGATCGTGGCTGTATCCCGTTCTTTTGGGGATGGGAAACTCGCTGATATTACAAAGAGGGCCAGCGAACTTCTCCGGTTGCGGTTCACAGATTTATCGCTGAAGAGCCTGTCTCCAGATCAGAGTGACCGGCTTTTCTCGCAACTATTGGCGATCCAGAACATGCCGGAGGCGATGCGCGCTCATATTGTTCAACTGGCCTCCGGTATTCCCTTATATCTGGAGGAAATTCTGCGCATGTTGATGGATCGAAACCTGCTGATTCGGGTCGATGGGCATTGGCGGCTTGCAGATAAGGTTGACCTTATCCTATTGGGTGTTCCCGATACCATCGAAGGATTGATCCTGACGCGTTTTGATCATCTTGAATTGATTCAGCGCCATATTTTGAAAGTGGCAAGTGTGATCGGCCGCTCATTTACACGCGCCATCATTATTGAATGCCTGCCAACCCTCACTGTAGAGGAAGTTAATCAATCCATGCGCGTCTTGCTCGAACGTGAGTTTATTCTCCCCGACCTGTCGCCTGGCGGCGAGTATATGTATAAGCACGTTCTGGTTGCAGACACGATTTATAGTACTTTACTTAAGCGCGAGCAGAAGGAATTGCATGGCCGGGTGGCTGAGACCATTGAAAAGCTGTTTGCGGATAATCTCGAAAACCAGATTGATGTTCTTGCCCGCCATTATTTTTGGAGTGACCACGAAGAGCGTGCCCTTTATTACTTGATTTTGGCCGGACAGAAGTCTGCGCGCAACTACAATACGGCACAGGCGCAAAAATATTTTGAAGATGCGTTGTCGTTATTACCCAAAGTCGAACACCTGCCCCAACAGGCTATTCAGATTCATATCGGGTTGGGAGATGCCCTGTCATTGGCTGGCGACTATCCGAATACACGGGCGGCTTATGGGCGCGCCGCCCGATTGATTGCCGAGGATAAGAATGTCAGTCCTGAAATTGCCTGTAGTATACAAAGAAAGATCGGAATGACCCATGAAGGTCAGGGTGATTATGATCAAGCATTGGTCTGCCTTGGGATTGCACGCAAGATACTTTTGGAGAATGGGTTGGATTCACCTGCTGAACTCTCTCAAATCCTGAACGATACTGGTTGGATTTACTTTCGCCGCAGCAATTTGGACGAGGCCGAGAATTACCTGATGCAAGCCCAGACCCTGGCTGAAAAAGCTGCCCGCTTGGATGTTGTTTCATCGGTTTACAACCGCCTTGGCGGGGTACATTATCAAAAGGATCAGTTAAAACAGGCTCGTATTTTCGTTGCTAAGAGCATCTCCATTCGTGAAGAGATCGGCGATATTTTGGGTGTTGCGCGTTCATATAATAATCTTGGCAATCTTGGCTGGAAACTGGGCGACTGGGATGAGGCTTTGGATAATTTTAAGCGTAGCGCAGAATTACAGACGAGGCTGGGCGATATGGAGGGGATTATTATGCTCAATGGTAATCTGGGGCTGCTGCAGATTGACCGTGGTAATACAGATGAAGCTCGGCAATACTTGGAAGAAGCGTTGAATCAAGCTGAGCAAATCGGTCATAATTTTCATATTGCATTGTCTAATCATAATCTGAGCGTACTTTTCAATGCTCTTGGAGAATGGTCACTTGCTCTTGAACACAGCTTGCGAAGTGAAGCATTGCTCAAGAGTCTTGGAGAAAAAGCTACCTTGGTGGATGTGTTCGTGAATAAGGGTAGTATTTACCTTGGAATGAATGACCTTATAAAGGCTGCCGAATGTGGAGAATCCGCTGTTTCCTTGCTGGCTGAATTTACCGCCGATACTGACACAGAAGTCAAAGGGACCGCCTTGAGATTGCTGGGCGATGTTGCTTTGGCCGTGAATAATGCGGACGAAGCCGAAAGACAATATCGTCAGGCGGAGCAGATCTTTGAAGCGACTGACAATCATTTGGAGCACGGACGTTTACTGATGCGGCGGGCACGTCTTGCTGCGCTTAAATCTGACCGCGAACTTTCCAAATCCTATCTTAAGAATGCAGAAAGAACCTTCAATCAATTAGGCGCTCGTTTGGATATCCAAAAACTGGATACCCTGGAACGGGAGTTGCATTTTCCTCACAATTCATAATTTTATTGCTCGTTCTTTTCTATATTTTTGCTTAATTTAAAAAGCCCCCGATCTCAAAAGTCGGGGGCTTCTATGTTCTTTATGGCTATTGTATTATTGGTCGAGCAGGAAGAACGATGTAGCTGTGTTGGAATTTTCAGCATCCGGACTTTCTCCGGCTGCAAAGCCATCCATGAAAGTGGGATCTGAAATAGTACCGGCCCATGTGCCGCGTGCCCCAGCCCACGTTCCACGAGCTCCAGCCCACGCGCTGTAGCCGCCGGCCCAAGTTCCGCGAGCTCCAGCCCACGTTCCACGTGCACCGGCCCATGTACCGCGAGCTCCAGCCCAGGTTCCGCGCGCACCAGCCCATGTACCGCGAGCTCCAGCCCAAGCGCCATATTCGCCAGCCCAAGTTCCGCGAGCACCGGCCCATGTACCGCGAGCTCCATCCCATACTCCGTAACCGCCGGCCCAGTCTGCGTATGGATCGTATAAGCGGAAGGTAGCGGTGGCTTCGTCGTAGTATGAGTAGCCTTCGTAATGGATCGTTCCAGCCAGGTCGGCTTGGATATCCATTCCATCATTGGCGGTTCCACTGACTTCAGCGAAGACCGCGTCAGGAGCATTTACCATGCCCGCGCCTTGCTGCCACATGCTGTATAAGGCGTCGGTGGTGTTCGCATCCACCCATGGGAGGGCAGTGCCTGTTAACCGCATTTTGACTTCGTTAGGAGTAAGGGCAGGGTTGTTTGAAATAACAAGTGCCGCGACACCTGAGACGACCGCTGTCGCTTGCGAGGTTCCTGCCAGATTGAAATAGGATTTTTTAATCCAATTATCCGGATATTGTTTGACAAGCACTGATTTTGCCGGTACCACTGAGGTGATGTGTCCACCTGGAGCGATTAGATCGGGTTTTACAAAACCATCCAGGGTAGGTCCTGTACCAGAAAACGGAGTAATATAGTCGTCGTTCCAATCCGCAGGGGTGAAATTATCAGTGAATGCACCTACTGTGATAACGTATGGATTATTCCCCGGAACCGTGACGGTCATAGGGTCTGGGCCGTTATTGCCCGCGGCAACAATCACGGTCAATCCATTTGCCCAAACCTGGGTTACTGCTTGATTAAGAGGATCAGCCCAATATGGAGATTGAACCGGAGCGACTAGGGAGAGATTGACGATCCGGATATTATAGCGTGCTTGATTTTCGAGAACCCACTGAAGCCCCATGATCACTGTTTCGTAGGTGCCGTATCCGGTTTCATCCAGAACGCGCACACCAGCAAGTTTGACATCTGGAGCTACTCCATTCCAGTCGCCATCTGCGCCCTTCTGGCTGTTGGCAATGATACCGGCGACGTGGGACCCGTGGCCGTTGGGGTCAATGGGTTTGCGGCTTGAGGAAATAAAATCCTTCCATGCAACAATACGATTGGATTTATTGTTCGCGCCTTTTGCTAACATCGGCAATTCGCCGAATATACCTGTATCGAGTACTGCCACGGTCACACCTGAGCCGATCACTCCCTCTCCCCAAACGATATCAGCACCGATCACGTTTGGGTAGTCGGTGGTGGTAACGCCTTTTTCCTTATTCTTTTCTTCAACGTTACTATCTTTACTATCTTTCTTCTTTTTCTTGTCACCCTCGCCAGGTTTATCATCATCGCTGGATTGAATAGTTCCATTAGGCACGACTGCGACGATTTCTTTTTCCAGGCGTAATCGGGCAGCGGCCTGATCGGTAAGCAGTGCGCCAACGGATCGAATAATATCCAGACGTGAGGTGATCGTGCCGCCGTGTTTTTCGACCAATTGGGCAGCTGTGTCAGTGGTGGATGCCTGAATGATGTATGACTGCTGCTTTTGGGTTGCCGAGACGGGTGTTTCGCCGATGAGGCTGACCAGCACTCCCAAAATAGCTAACGCCATCATTGTCTTTAGTATGTAAGTAAATTTTTGTTTTTTCATGGCTGCCTCCAAAAAATATCTCAAAAAACAAACAGGCCTGGCTTTTTGCCAGGCCTGCAAGACAGGTAACAATTGTCTCAAATTCGGCGGCCTGGCGATCGTGACCGATTTCTCGGTTTTAGACCCGTGGCTTTGCGTCGTCGGCTTTCACCGATTTTGCCTTTTCGTTTCTTATTTGTTTACATCATATCACTTTCCTAGGGGAAAAGAGCAACCTTACAAAACTGATGATTTTTCTTAGGCAGTTTAGCTGGCGAAAATTTGGTGCTTGAAATCTGCTGTGTACATTTTTTATTCTTATGCATTGATGCGTGCCTCAGTTTTGGAAGAAGCCGTGCTTTGAGATGATGATAGCCACTTGTGAATTGAAGCGGGTAAAAGAGCAGTAAAATTGATTCAACGTTGAATTTTTGGAGGTTTTGTGAGTGAATTTACTTATCAAGCCGCGCAGGATTATCTGACATCCTCGTCCCGCCGCGCGAACAGGTATTGCTGGAAATGGAGAGCTATGCCGAAAAGCATGATTTTCCTATTATCGGTCCCGCTTGTGGATATTATTGTTATCAACTGGCGCGTATGATCGGTGCCAAATCCATCTTTGAGTTGGGGTCGGGCTATGGCTATTCAACTGCGTGGTTTGCGAAGGCTCTACAGGAGAATGGCGGAGGCGTGGTGCATCACACAGTCTGGGACGGGCAGCTATCGAAAATGGCCAGCAGTTACATGTTAAGGCTGGGATATGTTGACCTTGTCCAGTTTCACGTTGCTGAGGCAGTTGAAACTCTTGGCAAGCAATCGAGTCTGTTTGATATCATTTTCAACGATATTGATAAGGAAGCCTACCCTGAGTCGTTGGGGCAGATCAAGAAGAAACTCCGTAGCGGCGGGTTGTTGATCATTGATAACATGCTCTGGAGCGGACGGGTTTTCGACGAAAAAGATGTTTCACCCGCGACGGAAGGTGTGCGTGAATTTACACGGCGCATTACTGCTGATAAGGATTGGATCGTTTCGCTTGCGCTCATGCGCGACGGTATGATAATAGCCTATAAAAAATAAGAGGAAAACACATGACAGACTTCAATCAGGTACCAAATCGTCGCAGGTCCAGTAACTCAATTAAGTGGCAATATTATCCCAAAGATGTGCTTCCTATGTGGGTTGCGGATATGGAGTTTCCTGCGCCTAAGCCGATCTTGCGCGCGCTTCATAAAGCAGTGGATCATGGCGTGCTTGGATATGAACTCCCATCGAATGCACTAAAGGAGACTGTCGCCTCCCGCATGGATAAGTTATACGGCTGGAGGGTCAAGCCTGAAGCGGTTGTGACGGTGACCGGAATTGTCAGCGGTTTTAGCGTTGCAGCGCGGATTGCCTGTACGACCCAAAAAGGTGTGCTCATACAAACACCTGTCTATAATGAATTCCATGAAGTGAAAAATAACATCGGCATTCCGCAGCTTGAGTCTCCATTGATCAAGCATGTGGTTGGAAATATCCTCAGTTACGAAATTGACTGGGATATATTTGAAATGCAAGTTAAGAAAGCTGGGATGTTCTTGTTGTGTAATCCGCATAATCCATTGGGTCTTATCTTTTCTCGTAAAGATCTGAGGAAAATGGCGGAACTCTGTATCAAGAATAATGTCTTGATCGTCTCAGACGAAATTCATTCCGAGCTGCTCTTGGATGATAACAAATTTACCCCGTTGGCGAAATTGTCTGCTGAGATCGCAAAGCATACTATCACTTTGGTCGCCCCATCCAAGACTTTCAACATCGCCGGGTTGTTCTGTGGCTTTGCGATCATTACCGATAATGAATTGCGCGATCGCTATGAAAAGGAAGTCAATCACCAGCGGATGCATGTTGGCAGTATGGGATTAATTGCTGCCCAGTCTGCTTTCTCTGGGGAGTGTGATGGATGGCTTAAGGATCTTCGTGGCTACCTGACAGACAATCGCGATTTTCTTGTGCAATATGTTACCGAATACATGCCACAAGTCCGCTTGACGGTGCCCGATGCTACTTATCTCGGTTGGCTTGATTTCACTCAGACTGGAATGATCGGTTCGCCTTATGAATTCTTCCTGAAAAACGCTAAAGTCGCTTTCAGTGATGGGAAGCTGTTCGGTGCGAGTGGGGAAGGCCATGTTCGCTTAAATTTTGGGACTTCGCGCAAACTGCTTGAACAGGGTCTTGATCGGATATCGAAAGTGCTCAAATCAATATAAATTGTAAAAGACCCTCAGGGTTCAATAACCTTCAGGGTCTTTTATAAAAAAAACGGATGAGGGTTAACTCATCCGTCAGAATTTCATTATATTAGGAAAGGCACGACTCAGCAGCCTTCATATCGTTTGGGGAACGTCTGGTGCTCAAGTTTGGACTTGGACCAGGTCAGTGCGTTTCGACCTTCCCAATTTTATGTTGTTCAGGTGGTGTATCTATCGCAACCTCCTTTTAGCAACTCTATTTTTTTTTTTGAGAATATCTGATTTCTAAAGGACAGGTTCAAATCAGATCAGGGTCTACGATCTTTCCCTTGGTGTCAATTAGGTGGTATATGTTCTGGTGCGACCTCCTTTTTGTTTCTGTCTTTAGAATACTACAAAAGAAGACACGGTACATTAAAATTACCTATTAGTTTTGTAAGAAGTCGCATAGGTTAACTATTCGATTAAATGACTTTTTTCTCTATTTCAAATTCAAAGCTGTATCGATCATGCCACGCAGATTTGCTATTAATGATTCAAATCCAGAATTTTGCATACCGGCATCATTTAATTGAACTGTGAATTTCTCTCCATTTCTTTGGATTTCCAGATCGTATGAAAAACAATCAGCGCAGCCCGCTCTATCAGGTTTATTCGCTGGGATTGAATTAAGGGCTATAACCTGTTGTGTTAATTCTGATAATACATCCGCAGTAAGTTCGCCCATAAGTGCTTTGTTTGTCTTTTCGTCTGTAACGGTATATTTTCCATCTGATGTGATATCAATCGAACGCGATAATCCCATAATGCCGCCAGAGTAACTCATTCTGATTCGCCAACTTCCTTCAAGTGCTGGTGGTTTGGATGATATCGACGCTTTTGCTGTAGGGGTATTGAGTAAATCCGGGGCGGCGGACGGGGCGCAGCCTGAAACCAGCAGGCTGACAAGAAGTGCATATAAAAAAAAGGTTCGTGACATATTAATCTCCTTTGACAAGCATAGCAAGAAATAGACGGGTATGCAACGATTTTGTTCCCCAAATTTATGATAGCTCCTGATAGCGCATTGCGGTAGAATTTAGGATATGAGAAAAGTAGCCATTCTTGGAATAGGTCAAACAAAAATAGGCGAGCATTGGGAGAAATCCCTGCGCGAGATCGGAGGCGATGCCGCTTTTGCTGCCATGCAGGATGCCGGCCTTGAAAAAGTGGACGCGCTCTTCGTGGGCAATATGCTGTCCCCGCTGGTAAATGGACAGAATCAACTGGGAACATTTTTTGCTGATTGGGTTGGGCTATGGAAACAGGAAGCGGTGAAGATAGAAGCTGCCTGCGGCTCAGGCGCTGCTGCATTTCGCGCTGCGCTGATGGCTGTTGCCTCTGGTGATGTAGAGTCAGCGTTGGTGGTGGGCGTCGAAAAAATGACAGATAAAGCCGGACGCGACGTCACTGCCGCACTGGCAACCGCCGCTGATGCGGATTATGAGGTTGATCAGGGAATTTCATTTGTTGGCATCAACGCCCTGGTCATGCGAAGATACATGCACGAATTTGGTTGGAAGCATGAAGATTTTGCCCCTTTCTCCATCAATGCACATGCGAATGCGATGCACAACCCAAATGCCCGCTTGCACGAAAAAATCTCTGTTGAGAAATTTGAAAGATCATCCATGGTCGCAACACCGATCAACTTGTTGGATGCCTCCCCAACCGGCGATGGGGCCGCGGCGATGGTCATTGTTCCTGCAGAGAGGGTATTACGCAAGCCGCGCATCCTTGTCTCTGCTTCAGCTGCGGCAACCGACACGATCGCGGTACATTCGCGCAAAGACCCTTTATTTTTGCAGGCTGCATATCAATCTTCAAAGCGGGCTTATGAGATGGCGGGGGTAACACCCAGCGATATTAATGTTTTTGAATTGCACGATGCCTTTTCCATCATGGCGGCATTATCATTGGAAGCCAGCGGGTTTGCTGAAAGAGGCGGGGGCGTTCGACTTGCTCTCGATAACGAGATCAGCATCCAGGGCAGAGTGCCCGTTTGTACTCGCGGCGGATTAAAAGCACGAGGTCATCCGGTCGGCGCGACGGGGATGTATCAACTTGTGGAGGTTGTCCAACAACTACGCGGCGAGTGTGGTCCCACCCAAGTGGATGGCGCGAAGATTGGCATGGCGCAAAATATTGGCGGCTCGGGCGCTACGATCTTGACCCATATTTTGCGCTCTGAAAACTGATTAGTTATATTGTCGTGTATGTTATTTGGGCTTATACTCCAGGCACCTTTCATATTTGCAAGGAGGCTGGATGGTTGCAGAAAGACGGAAATTATCGCGGCGAAATTTTTCTTATTACATGCGGGTTCTGGATGAAGTCACTGGTAAATTGATCGGACATCTTTCAGATATCAGTACAGACGGTTTTAAATTGGATTGTTCACGACCTGTTCAGTTAAGAGTGGATATTCGTTTGCGTATTGATCAGACCAGCGATATCTCAGACAAACATTTCTTAATTTTTTCTGCGCGCGCCATATGGTGCAAGATGGATTATCTTGACCCAAGTACCTATCAAGTTGGTTTTAATATCACGAACATGCCTCCTTCTGATTACGAAGTTTTCCTGAAAATGTTCGAAGTCTATGGAACCAAAAGTACAGCCCGTCGTCGGAGTAATTCAGAATATATCTGGGGATAAGGTCACAAAAGCTCTGTCAAAGCAGGGCTTTTTCTTTGAAACTTCGTTTGAGAAAACCGTGTAAAATTAAAAATATGAAAAAGTTCCTGCGCTGGTTGATACATACAGTCCTAAGGATCATCACAAAAATAGAAGCTGATGGATATGAGAATCTGCCCAAACAAGGCGGATTTGTGATCGCTGTCAATCATCTTGGTATCCTGGATACGCCCATGGCGTTCTACGCGTTGGACAACTGGAATCTTTTTATTCCAGTCGCGGAAAAATGGGGAGAGATCCCGATTCTTAAATGGCTCGGAAAATACCTTAACTTGATTTTTATTGATCGTTTCCATCCTGACCTTAAATCCATGCGTGAGATGATCAATCGTATGAGCGAAGGTCAGACCCTGGTGATCGCTCCGGAAGGCACGCGCGCGCGAGATGAGAAGATGGCGCGGGGCAAACCCGGGGTTGCTTATCTGGCGTCAAAGATGAATTGGCAGATCGTGCCTGTGGCGGTTTCTGGCACAGAAGACCGCATCTTCCTCGGAAATCTTAAGCGGTTTCGTCGAACACATATTAAACTTACAGCGGGCAGATCTTTTGTACTGCCGCCTTTTCCGAAGGAGAAGCGCGAAGAAGTTTTACAGGAATACACCGATGAGATCATGTGCCGCATCGCGGTCATGCTGCCCGAGAAGAATCGCGGCTATTATGCGGAGCATCCGCGTTTAAAGGAATTGTTGAGCGAATAAAAAATATGAAATATAAAACCATACGTTCGTTGGTTCGTTTTATCATGAATATCATTGCTGATGTCGAAGTTGTCGGTATGGATAAACTTCCACAAGGCAATGTCATCCTGGCCGCTAATCATCTGGGCCGCCTTGACACGGCGGTTTTGATCTATGCGCTCGAGCGGGAAGACCTGATCATGGCAGTGGCTGAAAAATATAAGGATCACCCGATTTTTGGCGCGATCGGGCGTTCCGTGAACGCGATCTGGTTGAATCGTTTCGAAGCGGATTTTGCTGCGCTGCGTGAGATTTTGGTGAGGATGCAAAAAGGCGGGCTCATGGTCATCGCACCGGAAGGCACACGATCAAAAACAGAGTCGCTGCAGGAAGGCAAAATGGGGGCGGCATTTCTCGCGAGCAAAAGCGGCTACCCTGTTCTGCCCATCGCGCTGACCGGCACCGAAGACCGCGGTATTATAACCAACCTCAAACGCTTTCGCCGATCAAAGATCAAGGCTGTAGCCGGAGATTTATTTTATATTGAAATTCCCAAAGGCAAAGGACGCGAAGAAGCGATGCGAAACGCGACGGATGAGATCATGTGCCAGATCGCGGCAAAACTTCCAGAAAGCTATCGTGGATTTTATAAGAATTATCCAAGGGTGAGGGAACTGGAACAGAAGTAGCATCCGCGCTTCTCTGCCTCGACAATGGCCTGGTCACTGGACCAGAAGAAATTTTCCTCCCCGACCAATTTGACCAATCCGCCGCGCTCCATCATGGTGCGCACATTTTCATGGACTCCGGCAAACATCAATGTGCTGCCTTGTTTATGGATCTTTTCATACAAACGGTGAATCACTTCCAAACCCGATGCATCAATTAATGGCACACCGCGCATTGACAATATTAATGCGTGCGTATCGCCCAGCTTTGTAAATGCCTCGTTAAATTGTCCTGTCGCCGCGAAGAACAGGGGACCAGTCAGGAAGGCGACTCGCACATGTTTGCACTGGCCGGCGTTCTCAATTCCTCTTTGACGTAATTTTTCCGCATCCACTTCAGTGACTTCCACTTCAAGCGTGGCGATGTTATTTAGGAACATCGCCCCAGACAGGAAAGCACCCACCAGAATGGCTTGAGTGAGGTCAAGCGTGATGGTTGCAATTAGTGTGATGCCGAATGTGATCATCGCAGTTTTGAAACGGTGGCCAAAAATGAAGCGAATGCCTTCCCATTCATTCATGCGCCATGCTGTGACCATCAGCACACCTGCCAGGCCTGCGAGCGGGATGCGCGCCATCAGCGGGGCGAGCACGAACATCGAGAGCAATAATCCCACCGCGTGGATGATGCTGACGAGGCGGGTCTGACCACCGGATTTTATGCCGACACTGGCACGGGCGATTGCCGCCGTGGCTGGGACACCGCCAAAGAATGGGATCAGTATATTTCCCAAACCCTGAGCGATCAACTCCTGGTTGGCTTGGAGACGGATGCCGGTCATGTTCGAGCCGACCGCACCGCACAGCAGGCTTTCGATCGCGCCGAGCGCGGTGATGGTTAATGCGGGTGCAACAAAATCACCAAGATTTGCCCAAGGGATCATAGAGAAGTTCATGCGGTCAGCGAGAAACAATGTCTGGGGGATGACTCCGATCATTTTGACAGGCCAGTTCAGGGCGGCGTTAAGAACTGTTGCCAGGATGATGCCCAATAATGAAGCGGGAAATTTCGCATTCCATTTGACCGGCCAGAGTACCATGGTCAGGATGACGATCCCAGCCAGGACGATGGCGTGCCAGTCAGGAGTGAATCCGCCTTTGAAGTAGCCTATAAATTTAAGAGCCGCTGAGTCTGCGCCTGTGGTTTTGACGCCGAGGAAATTATCCATTTGACCGATGAAGATGATCAGTGCGATGCCTGAAGTAAAACCGGTGATGACCGGGGATGGGATGAAAGCGATAAAGCGTCCGAGCCGCAACAAGCCAATGATCGTCAGAAAAATACCCGCCATCAAACCAGCGACCCATATTCCAGTCAACCCGTATTTTTGAACAAGCAGCATTAATACCGCGCTCATTGCGCCGGTTGGTCCGGAGATCTGATATGGCGCACCCGCCAGCGCGCCGATCACGAACCCGGCGATGATGGCGGTCACCAGCCCGGCGGATGCTGTTGAGCCAGAGGCAACACCGAATGCCAAGGCGAGCGGAAGCGCAACTGCGGCAACCGTCAGCCCTGCGAGCAGGTCTTGTTGAAATTTGGTAAATGAATATCCAGAGAACTCGTCTTTGTAGAGACGAGCGAGTGAGCGACGTGGCATATTTGATTCTCCAAGCAAGTTTTTTTAACAAAGGCTCGATGCTCCCCCAAGGCGTCCTTTGTTTTATCTACGGCAATTTTATCACTATTGATTTTATTTAGGCATGGTTAGGTTACGAAATCGATTCAAATGTTCCATCAAGATGCAAATAGAAGGTTTCCACTTTCAAGCCGGAGAACAAGGCTGTGATTTTATTTTGGGAGTCTAGCAAATCGTGTTTGTGGCGTTTGTAAGTTCCCTCGCGTCCATAGGCGCGGCAATCTTCATGGTTGATAAGACAGACCGTATCGATGCCGTGGATACGCACTGCGAGCTGCACATATTTCAGAACCATTTCATAATCATGCACACTACCCGCCAGTGAAATGATATCGAAATTGTCGTACCCGAAGCGAACCGTTATCCACGGTTGCAGATATTTTTGCAGCCGGTAGTCCATACAATGGACTACCAGCGCATCACAATGGATGATCGGCTTTTTTGTTGACATGGCTCTAAAGAATTTCACCTTCGCCGCGTTTCAAGAATTGACCGTTACCGGATTTGCCAAGCCATGTATCACCATCCACGATGAGTTTTCCGCGCAGGAAAACTTTTTCAGGGTAGCCTGTTAATTCCCAGCCTTCATATAAGTTGTAGTCGGTACGCTGATGGGATTGGGCCACGCCGTAATTCACTTTCTTTTCGGGATCCCATATCACGATGTCCGCATCAGCGCCGGGGGTGAGTGTACCCTTGCGTGGATATAAGCCAAATATCTTCGCGGGGTTGGTAGAGTTGTATGCTACGAATTGATTTGCGGTAATATGACCGGCGCGCACACCATACGTCCACATGATCGGCATGCGATCCTCGACACCGGGCAATCCGTTGGGGATTTTGGTGAAATCATCCCTGCCCAATTCCTTGCCGGGGATGGCGATCTGTTTGCCTTCATAGGTGATCGGTTTTGTGCCGTCGAAGAAGAACGCGCAATGATCCGTGCCAATGGTTTGAATTGTGCCGTCATGCAATCCTTCCCACAGCCGCGCGTTATCCTTTTCTGTCCGCATGGGTGGGGAGCAGATCCACTTCGAGCCGTCTGTGCGGCGCAGGTGATCTATTGTGAAGAACAGATACTGCGGGCAGGTTTCACCCATGACTTTGACTCCGCGCTCGCGGGCATATTTCAGCATATCCGCTTCGCCGCCCGCGTTCATGTGGACGATGTACACCGGCGCATCAACTTCTGCGGCCATGCCTGCCATTCGCAGAGTGGATTCAACTGCGCCCCAGCTTGGTCTGGTCAACGCGTGCCATTCGGGCGTTGTGTGCCCTGCGGATAACGCCTCTGAGATCAAGGTGTCGATCACATCCCCGTTTTCGCAATGCGCCATGACGAGCATGCCGTTCTCTTTTGCTATTCTTAATGCTTTGAAAATCCCGCCATCGTCGAGTCGTAATTTTCCGTTATAGGCTGTGAATACTTTTAGCGTTGTGATCCCCATCTCGCGCAAGGAAGGGATTTCCTTCGCGATATTGTCATCGAAATGGGTCAGGTTCATGTGGAAGGAATAATCAATGGCGGCTTTCGCGGCTTTCTGCATCCACAAATCTACTGAGTGTTTGAAACCTTGCGGTTCCTGCACAACAAAATCCATGACGGTGGTTGTGCCGCCGAAGGCCGCGGCTTTGTGACCAGTGTAATGATCATCAGATGAGACCGTGCCGAACATGGGCAGGTCAAAATGAGTGTGCGGGTCGACGCCGCCGGGCATAATCAGCTTGCCCGACGCATCCACCACTTGGGCAGAATCAGCTTCCAGATTAAGTCCGATGCGCGTGATCTTTTCATCCTCTATCAAAATATCGGCTTGAAAAGTTTCGAATGCAGTAATGAGCGTACCATTCTTGATCAGAATATTCATCGAGACCTCGGCAAGAAACTCCCTGCTTTAGCAGTGGAGAGGGATAGCCGCTGGCGATGTACTTTCGCTAGGGCATTTTCAATAGATTGAAGTTACGGTATAATCACGCCATGAAATTGATCGCTCAAATAAAACTCCTGCCTACGCCTGAACAAGCGCAAGCCCTTCGTAAAACTCTTGAGGTTGCAAACGCCGCCTGCAATCACATCAGCGAACAGGCGTGAGATGATCAGACATTCAAACAATTTCCAATCCACAACTTACATATTACGCTGTCAAGAAATGTTTGGCTTGACCGCACAGGTGGTTGTTCGTTGCATCTCGAAAGTTGCAGATGCTTATAAGCTGGATAGAAAAGTCAAACGTACTTTCAAGCCGCATGGCGCGATTGCTTTGATGACCGCATCCTGACCTACAAACTGGACAGGATGGAGTTGAGCATCTGGACAGTAGAGGGCAGACAAACGCTGTCCTTTGCCTGCGGAAAACGCCAGCTTGAATTGCTCAAAGGCCAGCATGGGGAAAGCGACTTGTGTCTGGTCAAAGGCAAGTTTTACCTGATGGTTGTCTGCGAGGTGGAGACACCCAAGCCAATTGACGTGGAAGGGGTGTTGGGGGTTGATCTGGGTCTCGTCCAGATCGCCGCGACGTCGGACGGTGGCGGGTTCAGCGGCGCGGCGATCGAAGATAAGCGCCGAAAGTTTGGACATCGCAGAAGCAATTTGCAAAAGAAACAGACCAGATCCGCCAGACGAAAACTCAAGAAAATATCTGGCGTTCAATCCCGTTTTCAAAAACAACCAACCATAGAATCAGCAAAATTCTCGTACAGATTGCGTATGACACTCATCGAGCGATCGCCCTTGAAGAATTGGGCGGTATCCGTGAGGCTCCCGTAAAAGGACGCAAGCAGAGAGCGAGACATGCCAATTGGTCGTTCTACCAACTGAGGCAGTACATCGTTTACAAAGCTGAGCGCGTGGGGGTTCCTGTGATCTTCGTTGATCCAAGAAACACCTCGCGCATCTGCCCCGAATGTGGTTGTGTTGATAAAGCCAATCGTAAGTCTCAATCTGTTTTCCTTTGTACCGCTTGCAACTTCTCTGGCAATGCGGACATAGTAGCGGCTGTGAATATCGCAGTCAGGGCAGAAGTAAACCTGCCAATGGTCTCGAACCTTCGTGTTCAGGGACAAAGCCCCCTGCTTTAGCTGGGGGGTTCGTTTACGGTTGTTTCTCCTGTGATTCGAGGGCGTACAGCCCATCTTCAAGTAAAAGATAAAGACGGTCGGGAACCATTGCGCCTCCGAGAAGCAGTGCAGGTGATTCTACTGAAATTTCCCAGGTTGGGTCATCCACGCCGGGTGGGATGTTGATGCAGTTCACCCGCACCGTGACCGATCCGCACAGAATCGCTTCACCATTTTCACCAATGGCGATCACTTTCGGGTTGGGGTTGCGGAAGGAGTAATTGCCGATGACGCGGCTTTCTGCATCCAGCCAGATCATGCGCGTCTCCGCTCCGAACATGGTGTAGTAGAACCAGGTCAGGCCGCCTGCGGTCACACCCTGATCATAAGGCAGCAATAGGACAGTACCTTCGTGAACCCAGGTCTGGCGCGAGTCGATCTTTAGCTCAGCGCCTTCGAAATGCCAGCCGATGATCTCATGGCCGAGTCTGTAATAATTCACGCTATTCGCGCCGCTAAAAAATGACGGGTCGGTGAAGAGCAGTTCCTGAGGCGGGGCAAGTTCAATTTTTTTAAGAGCGCCAGTGCTTGCTTCGATCGCGCTGTTTTTCAGGAAGATCATGCTTTGATCGGGACTGAGCCGCGGCGGCTCTTCCAAATAAGTTTCCGCAGCCTGGGTTCGCCACAAGACTACGCCACCAGGGGATAAGGCCGCGACGGTATCCACGACTGTAAGATAGATATTTCCTTTCGTATCCACGATCGGACCTGAGGTGGCTTCACGCCCGGATGATGCGAGTGTGCGCCATAAACGATTCCCGTTTTCATCAAAGGCGGTGACTGAGCCCTTTACATCTGCAACAATGATGCGGCCATTCGAATCTAATGCTGGCGAACCGACAGCGATCTCGTCTAACGGGGCTTCCCACAGAATTGTGCCATCTGGTTTGACCGCCATTAATTTTTTATCACGTGATGAAATGATGATCGTTCCGTCTGCCTTTACTGACGGTCTGCCTGCGGCGCCGTTAGTTAATCGAACGGTCCATAAAAGTTGTGGAGCGGAGTCCAGGCTGACAGGAACCCACATTGTGCCAGATGCGTCGCTTCGGTCAGCTGCCCATAAATGTTTAAGAGCGCTGTTTGCAATGGGTGTCTCAGCAGCGATGAGCGGTTTGACATAAAGAGACTTGAACGTCAGCCATGAGCCAAGGAGAATGACCAGGATAAAAGAAGCAATTCCAAGCGCGGTGCGGTGCGATTCTATCCAGAACAAAACCGGGCGCAGTACATTTTCTTCCAGCCATTCTTCCGCGGTTTCGGTTAAAAATCTAAAACGACGACCGCCGCGCAGCCATTCCTGACTTAAGCGCATGCGCAGTCCTTCGCCGAGCAAGTTGAATCCGAGCACACCAATTCCAATCACACTGCCGACGATGATCAATGTGGATGGGTCAGTTATTTTGATCAATGAAGATGAGATCATTTGACCGAGTTCAGGCAAGCCTTCGACATTAACCGCGTTGAAATCGGAAATCTCCACCCAGATGCCCCCGCCGATGTAATACCCCAGGAAGCCAAGTTCCGCAGAAACCAGCAGGGTGCTGCTGATTTCAAAGGCAAGCAGCACCCATAACAATGACATGATCTGGCGCAGGACATGCGAAGACAGAATGCGGCGGTCGGATGCGCCGAGGGCGCGCGCGGCTTCGACAAAAGTTTGCGTCTTGATCATGCGCGTCTGTTCGCTGACCATGCGAGCTGTCTCTGCCCAACCGGTTAATCCAAGCCCAAAAATGAACGCCCAAAGACCGCGATCCACGCCGACCATGAAAATGCCGATCAGCGCTGCGATCAAAATTGGGATGGATAAAGCAGTCGAAAGCAGTGATTCAAGAAATCGGCTTTTTCGTCCCTCCGACCAGCCAATGACCATTCCCAGAATTAACCCCAAAATAAGCCGTACTCCTGCCACCGAGACAACCATGATCATGGTCGGACGCACAGCCCATAGAATGCGACTGAACATGTCTCGCCCATAGCGGTCTGTTCCAAGGTAATAGCCGGGGACTTCAAAGGCCGGGTAAGGCGGCACACGGATTTTGCCGTCCACTTTAAGGGTATAGTTCTCCTTCATTGGATTTTGCGGCGCAAAGGAGGGACCAAAGGCGGCCAGGAAAAGCATGAAACCAACCAGAATTGCGCCGATCAGTAAAGGCCAATTTGTTTTTTTGCGCTGTATCCTCATGATCGCGCGCCTTGAAATTTCATTTCTGAATCTGCGCGCAAACGCGGATCGATCAGGCGGCTGAGGAATGTTGCCAGAAAATCGATCAGGAGAAATACTCCGACGAGGATAGTTAACACGGCGGCGATCATTGGCGGCGCAAGCAGGTCGCCTGAAAGCGAATTCCTGCTTAATAAAGTTGAAATTAATCTTCCCATGCCGGGCCAGTTAAACAATCTTTCGATGATGATCAATTCGGCGATCATGACCCTCAGGGACGCGGCGATGGTCAGTACGACTGTCGCCAGGATGCTGCGGAAGGCAAATTTTTCTTTGATGATTTTGAAGGGATGTCCGAAGCTCATTGCCGCGACCACGTATTGTTTTTCCATTTCCTCTGAAAGCAGTCCCGCGGTCACTTGTGCGATCTTGACGGTTGGCTGGATGGTGAGCGCCAGCACTGGAAGGATCAAATGCGCATCCCAGCCAAATCCCTGAAAGGGAATCAGCGGCGTTACGGATGCTGTCACATAGATCGTTATGATAATAAAAAGCGCGATCAAAAGAATGGCGATGTAGAAACTCGGTAATGCCAGTCCGATGGTGGAGATCAGTGTCAACCACGAAGCGACTCCGCTGCGGAAGCGGCGTACAGCCAGACGCCCAAGTGTGATGCCAAGGATAACGCTGATCGTGATGGCGATTCCCAACAAACCAAGACTGGCTCCGCCAAATCTGGAAATGGCTTCAAGCACAGGCTCGTTCGTAAATGTTGAACCAAAATCGCCTTTGAAAATATTGCCCAGATAGTCCAAATAGGCAGGCATAACGGGCGGCAGTTTATTCGTCCCGAACGAATAGGGATCGCTGGCTGTCACGATCGGTGCGGTTGCAAAGGCAAAGGCAAATCCGATAAAGTTCGCGATCACTAATGTAATGGGAAAAATAGTTATGCGGCGAAGCACAAACTGAAGCATGGACTCTCCGATGCGTGAAAACTGTAATATGTTTCCGCCATATTATAACTGGCGGATGCTCTTATAACTTTGGACATCCGCTCGAATCAGCCGTCCGTTGAATCCTGATATAATTTCGCCGATGAATTCGAAACGTTTCTTTCTTTTGTTGATCTTGGCGGGGTTATTTTTACTGGGATTGTGGCTTCCTGCGGGCGCCGCGCCCCAGATGCAGCAACCTCCCACACTTACGCCCGGAGCGGATGGCCGTACTATTTACATTGTCCAGGCGGGTGATAATTGTACGCGTGTGGCATTCCTGAACGGAATTTCTGTTGACCAGCTTCGCCAATTGAATTCAAAATTAGATGAGAATTGCACGCTGATTGAAGGACAGGAATTGCTGGTCGGGATCATTGCGGTTGTTGAGACCCCAACCGTCTTGGTGTCGCCGACGGTGTCGCCTTTTACAGCAACGCCCACTCCGCTCATTGGTACAACAGAAGTATGCATTTTGCTTTTTAATGATGCAAACGGTAACGCGCTTCGAGAAGAAACAGAGCCGGCCGTTGCGGGCGGCGCGGTCAGTTTGACGGAAAATAATGGCGAATATTCCGCCCAACTGGATACTGTCATTCCCGCCGACCCCGCGGTATATCAGGGAATATGTTTTTCAAACATCCCAGAGGGCAAATACACCATCTCAATGGCGGCTCCTGATAATTACAACCCGACGATGGAACTGGAATATGTGCTGGATGTGAAGGCCGGTGACCGCGCCTTTGTGGATTTTGGCATCCAATCAAAGGATATCGTTGTTGATACAAGTAATCAGGAACCTGAAAGCAGCACAAGCGGCAGTTCCCCTTTGTTCGGTATTATTGGAGGATTGCTGCTTCTCGGTGGGGTTGGACTGGGATATTATGCTTGGCGTTCAGGCAGACCTGAAACAAAATTAAGCGGCGGCATATTGAAAAAATGACAGGCGGATGTTATAAACATCCGCTTTTTTTTATCTTGAATGTCTTTCGATGAATGGGGGAGTATCCGAGAGCTTTGATCTTTTCTAGATGAAGGGATGTTCCATAGCCCTTGTGTTTTGAAAATCCGTATTCCAAATGAGCAATATTCATCACACGCATGATGTCATCCCGCGCAGTCTTTGCGAGTATGGATGCTGCTGCGATGCTGAGGGAATGCTGGTCGCCTTTGACAAGAGCTGCTTGAGGAACATCCAATTCAGGGAGTTCGAGGCGGAAATCTGTCAGTAAAAAATCGGGAAAATAATGAAGCATTTCCACTGCGCGGCTTGCCGCGAGGCGTGTGGCCGGCACGATTCCCAAGGTGTCAATTTCATCGGCGGATGCAAATCCAATTCCCCATGAAGTTGCCGTCTCTTTGATCTGCGGTGCGAGTTGATCGCGTTTGCGGGGATTCAACTGTTTGGAGTCGCGTACCCCGCTCAGGGTTTGAGTCAGACGCGGGTCGTTGCACGGCAGGATGACTGCACCCACACAGACGGGGCCAGCCAGTGCGCCGCGCCCGGCTTCGTCCATTCCCGCAATATATTTGTAAGTCTGCCAGAGTTTTTTTTCGTAAACGAGGTCAGGAGGTAGGTCCATATTTTCCACGCAGGGCGTTGATGTGAATGCGGAAAATATCACTGATCATGCGCAGCGCATCGTTGACCGCTTTTACCTTGCTATCTTGATCAAAATACCATTGGATCGGGATCTCTTTGATCCGCAGTTTTTTTCGGCGCGCAAGATATAACAGTTCTATATCGAAAGACCAGCCTGTCAGTGTTTGCAGTCGAAAAAGGTCCCTGGTTGTGTCGGCGTGAAAACATTTGAAACCGCATTGTGTGTCGTTCAGTCCGGGCAGGATCAATATTTGAATGGCAAGGTTGATGGCGCGTCCGCCCCAATGACGGTAGGCAGGTTCATGATAACGTATGGCTCCATGCGCCTCCCGCGATCCAATCGCAATATCAAAACCTTCTAGCCTTGGGGGCAGGAATTTATGCAATTCCTCTATCGGCATGGAAAGGTCGGCGTCGCAAATAAAATGATATTCGCCGCGCGCCGATAATATACCGCGTTGAATAGCGTTGCCTTTTCCGCGTTTTTCTTCGTGGATAACTATCAAAGATGGGTGTTGGGCAGTGAACTCCAGTGCCAGTTCCAGCGTGCGGTCTGAACTACCATTTTCAACAATAATGACTTCGGAGGAGTAGGGTTGAATTTCTAGGTATGCAAAAATCTGCCCCAGCGTGCGGGGCAGACGGGTTTCTTCATTATGTGCCGGGATGATGATCGATAAAAAAGGACGGGTCAATGCAAGTTATTGGGTCAGATAAATGACAACACCAGCTCCAACTACGACAAGACATTCAACAAGGAACATGCCGATCAGCAAAATAAGCTGCCGGTTGCTCAAGCCAAGGATCTTTCCCTTGTTGGCATCAACTTTCGTTTTTGGCGTTGGGCCGGATGATTTTAATTTTGGCGCGACAGGTTGTGAGGTGGGAGGCGCTTCTCCGTCTTCAAACGCGAAACCAAGTTCGCTGGCGTTGAAGGGTTGGGATGTTTCTGCGGCATTGAATATCGCTTTGGCGCGCGAGGCAGGTTGTCCGCTTGCGGAGGGGAGCGCTGTCGCTGGTTTGACTTCGTCGATCGGACGCGGATCAACCAAACGGTCGGCGAGATCGTAAACATATTCATTTCGCCAGATGGGGCGTGCCTGTAAGATCGAACTCCCGAATTGCTTGATGGCATCGCTCATGACCACGCGTGCCATGGGCCGTAAGGAATCAATATGGGCACCGGGATCGGTGGCGATCAAGACCGCTTCGGCCGGCACAGACATGTCAACTTTTTGGATCTCAAGATATTTTTGGAAGGCCCGCGTCAATTTCCAGACGCGGTCAATTAAATTTATACTGGCTGGCAGTCCGCGCCCGTTTATGACCGTGTTCCATTGATCGCCTTTGGCCTCGAAGAAGCCTTTGATGGGCGTCACATAGATCACTGAAACACCGCCGGGACCGATCAGGATCAGCGGGATGACGATCTCGCTGTCCGGCAGGGTGAAGTTACGGATAACCACAAACCCTTTTTCAAGGATGCGTTCCAATTGCGCGATGACAGCTTTTTGGGCTTCCAGTTCGGCGTACCAGTTGAACCCGTATTTCAATGTCCCCTGAACGCGGGCAAAAAAACTGATCTGGCCTTGGGCATCTTGCAGCGGGGTTTTATCTATGATTTTCATAAAAATCCATTAAAAAGTTGGTGTTTCTCCAAGTTCGTCACGGGTTGCGTTTTCGCGGGTGGCGAGCAGTTCGCGGTCAGTTTGTTTTACGATCATCACAGGTTTTCCCAACTTAAAGGTGCTTGCTTTTAGGTCTTCACGCGTGCCGAGAACGTATTGTTCACCTTTTTGGAGACGTTCCAGCAATGTTTTTCGATCCACCAGAACACGGTCTGAAAAAGTAGCCCCGCGCCGCTCGTAAGCGCGCACCAATAAGATCTGTCCATTTTTGTAACGCGCCGCTTCAATGACTCCATCAATTTTTTTGCTCATCAGATTTCCTCTAGGGTAATTTTAGCACAGACGGGTTTAAATTATAAAGGCAGGGAGACATGGAAAGTTCTTTCCATGTCTCCCTGCCTTTATGTCGGGGCGAGAGGATTCGAACCTCCGACCTCTTGCTCCCAAAGCAAGCGCGCTAGCCGGACTGCGCCACGCCCCGATTACGAGGGGAAATTACCCATCATTTAAGTACTCTCCTAGAAGAGTAAGAGGTGCAATTCTACGCCGAAAGACGATAATTGACAATAGAAAAACGCGTGCATTTATGATGCGCTTGTTTTCCGTTCATTCTTTTTGCTATAGATAACACGGAGTTCGGAATTTAAGATGTGCCGTGAGAAAAAAAACTTGGTGTTTAGCAACCAACCTGCCCGATGCTTCGTTGACCTTGCGCTATTACCGCAAAAGGATGTGGATCGAAGAGATGTTTGCTGATTTCAAAAAACATGGTTTCGATTTGGAAAGCACCATGCTGCGCAATCCACCACGTTTATCTCGGTTGACTCTGGCTCCTTTCTGTTGGCTGTCGCACCATTCGATCTGGGTTACGCTTCATTGATCGAAAGTTGTTACATTCTCTGCCATTTTCATTGCCTTTATGGCCGAGTTAATCAAACTGTCAGGTGACTAGGATAATATCATTCGTTCAAATTCATGTCATCTGTCGTATGTCATCAAAAAGCATGTGCCCTGGTAGTGTCTGGCGCCAGACACTGTGATACATCTTTCAGGTTTGGGGCAATGACTTCCTTGACGCCAGAACAAATGTTCTGTAAAATGATTTCAAATGTCTATCTGGAAACGCTTGATGCACCTGATAGACCGACGTCCTAACGCCCGCCCTCGGACCTTCCAGATCAGTGATAGTGTCCACACTACATTGATCACACTTGCACAACAACGAGGCCGCCCTGAAGATGAAATTATCACTGAACTCCTGGCCGCTGGTCTCACTCAACTCTACTCCACCGATGAGCTTTACCTGAAATGGGAAACTCTGACGGCACGCGAGAGAGAAGTTGCTGCGTTGATTTGCCTGGGGTACACCAACCGTCAAGCAGCAGCTAAGATGAATGTCGTGCCCCAAACAGTGAAATTCCACACACATCACATTTACGAGAAATATGGAATAAAAAGTCGATCCCAATTACAGCAACTCCTCTCCGAGTGGGATTGGAGCGAATGGAAGGATCACTGGAGGGCCAAGGGGTAGGCAATGTGCGCACCTATACCCCTAAATGTGCATCCCTTTTATAACCTAGCCGTATCCTAAACCTGTTAACTCACCATTGGTGAGTTTTCTTTTTAAGCCAATGCCAGTATCTTATCGGCATGAACATACTTCCCATCTTACACACCGGCAAGCTGATCGTTATCACCACATCGCATGAGACACGCGAACAGATCACCGTCCTCACGGCGGAACTGGCGCTGCGTGGCGCGGTGACCATTCTCGATGGAGGCAATCGGTTCGCAGCTTATCAAACGATCCGAATGCTGCGAAAGAGAACGCACAAGATTGAAGAAGCAGCCAATCGTATTTTCGTGCGGCGGGCATTCACTTGTTATCAAATGCTGACGCTGTTGGAGAACTCACCGCCTCTTCAGCAGCCCTATATCGTCCAGGATATATTCGCAACCTTCTATGATGAGAATGTCGAGCTAAAAGAAGTCGATAGGCTTTTGGATCGCTGTCTTGTTCAGCTTGACCGGCTGCGGTTGACAGGTCCGGTTGTCATCACGATGAAGCCGCATCCTGATCGGTCTTTTCTTCTTGAGCGCCTTCTTGCAAAAGCTGATCATGTTTTTGAACTTGAAATTCCATATCCCGTGATCTCTCAGCCGGCTCTTTTCTAATGGGACGCACACTTCCTTCCATCACTCAGGAATTTCTACTAGAAGAGGCGTCTTTCGCCAGATTTCGGCGCGCCCTGCGCAGGAGCGATCAGATCGTATTGGATGATCTATTTGCATTGGCGCGCCAGCACCTGGCAGCCACTGCGTATGCTTCCCACGCGCTGCCATTTGAGACGCTCCTGCTTTGTATGCTGCTTGAGGAACACAAGGAAGTGATGAAGTTGAAACAGCATATGGCGGCAAGCCGCAGCGGCAATGAGTAATGAGCTTCACGGCTGGTTGCTGGATCTATCCCGTGAAGAGAGACGCGATCTGTTTACTGGAAGTATTCCTGTTCTGGCTGTGGAGTTGGCTTATCCATCTGATCTACCTCCACTCTTCAAGCGGACATCCCAGGCATTTCCAGATCTAACCTACTACAACGCCGACATCCCGATCTCCCTGCGATACGCCGCGCGATATGGCGTATTTCCACTGGCCGACTGCGAGATCAAAATTGGTCCGTCAGGACACGTTGCAGAAATTCGATCCACTCAATCAGCATGGGAAGTTGACCTGCCACTACCGCCGCTCACCATTCTCGGTCTGGAGCCTGAATGTGATCCGTTCCATGCCGCGCCAACCAAGGTATTTATCCAGACGCCAAAGGCTCGTTTCTCACTGGATCTGGAGCCCGCCCGCGCATTCATGATCGGATTGCGCGCGATCTTTATTCGCCATGACCCTGACCTGCTTCTCACGGCATGGGGCGACACATGGCTGTTACCCAAACTCCTTGAGATGTCCAAAGAGACTGGCATTGACCTGCCCCTCAGCCGCGATACAGAACAATCTATCAAGCATCGAGAAGCGCGCACATACTACGCCTATGGGCAGGTCATCCATCGCGGACAGCAGGTCCTTCTGGCGGGACGCTGGCATATCGACATCCACAACGCTGTGATGTATCACGATTATGGATTGGAAGGGGTTTGGGAACTGGCGCGGGTAACTGGGCTTCCAGTGCAGACCGTGGCGCGGGTATCGCCGGGGACAGGCATCTCATCCATGCAGATCGTGACAGCGCTCACGGAAGGAGTATTGGTTCCCTGGCACAAGCAGCAGGCAGAACATACCAAATCGATCATGGACTTGGTCCACGCAGATATGGGCGGACTGGTCTTTCAACCGACCATCGGCCTGCACAAAGATGTGGCTGAGATCGATTTCATTTCCATGTACCCAAGCATCATGGCGCGGTTCAATATTTCCCCGGAGACCATCCTGCCCGGCATGCGCGATGAAGACAGCGGCTTGCCGGCAACATCACCCGAGCAGGGACTTATCCCCAAGACACTGGAGCCGCTGCTCAAGAAGCGCATTGCGATCAAGATGCAGCTGCTGACCATGTCCAAATGGGATATGCGTTACAAGAGTTACAAGGCTCGATCTGCGGCGCACAAATGGCTGCTTGTGACCTGCTTTGGGTATCTGGGATATAAGAATGCGCGCTTTGGCAAGATCGAGGCGCATGAGGCTGTTACCGCGTACGGAAGAGAGGTACTGCTGAGGGCAAAGGAAGCGGCGGAAGATATGGGCTTCACCGTCCTGCACATGTATGTGGACGGACTATGGGTGCAGAAAAGCGGCTCGAACAAAGTGCAGGACCTCCAACCATTGCTGGACGAAATACTTAACCGCACCGGCCTGCCAATTGCGCTGGATGGGATCTACCGCTGGATCTCATTCCTGCCTTCACGGCTGAACAAGAATGTTCCAGTGGCAAATCGTTACTTTGGTGTGTTTCAAAGCGGGGAGGTCAAGTGCCGCGGGATTGAACTCAGGCGGCACGACACACCCAAGTTCATTTCTGAAGTTCAAAATGAAGCGCTGGAAATTCTGGCTCGATCCCCTGATGCTGACCACATATCCGAGTACCTGCCAAAGATCCAAGCCCGGATCGATGGCAAACTTTACGATCTGCGGCACCAGCGTATCCCGCTTGAAAAGCTGGTCGTGCGCCAGACACTCAGCCGGCCCGTGAACGAGTATCGTGTTCCTTCCCCAGCGGCGCTGGCCGCCAGGCAGCTGGAAGATGTCGGGAAGTTCCTCAGACCAGGCCAGACCGTGAGGTTTATTTATATTCTTGGCGTGCCTGGTGTTCACGCCTGGGACCTGGAACAAACCCTTGATCCCAAAATGATAGATGCGGGCGTTTACAAAAAGCTGCTGGACCGGGCGATGGAAACAGTGCTGCAGCCTTTTACATCAACTCAATTTCAGCCGTCTTTCCCATTGTTCGTGTCTGACATCAGACACTGAAGACTGCTTGACAAACCTACTTGAAGAAATACGCTAAACTGAGCAGCGAAAGGATCAGGGTGAACCAAAAGACTTCCAGGATAATCGCCAATGCCAAATAGACCAGAAGCGTATCCGCTGTGCGTTTGCCAACTTTTTTCACCAGCGTGTCCCATTCATGCGTTAGGACTTTGGATATTTCACGAAATGCTTTCAACAGGGTCGTTAACATGGAATACCTCCAGCTCTTTCCGTATCAATATTTGTTCTGATTTGCTTTGCTCTCCTCTCAAATCTCAAAATTTTCCCGCTTGAAACAAGACCCGTCATCACAGCACACGGATGCTGCAATGACGGGAACTGTCTATTATTTTTTGTTCCTTCTATTGCGTCTTGTGGAGATGAGCAGTTCGCGTTCTTCAAGGCTCAACTTCACATAGTCGTTCTTCTCACGATTTGTCCCGCTACCGGGCCATTGGATGCCTAGTTTCTTGCTGAACTTCATGGCGGAGGCTGCGACCTGGGTAAGCAAGGCGCCGGTCAGTAGGACAGGGTTCTCGCTCAGAAGGTCAAAGAGGGATTGTTGGGCTTTGAGGATCGCCAGTTCATTGTTGAGACTTGCAAGCTGTCCGTTCAGATCCTTTATTTCAGTCTGTAGATCTTCAGCCTTTTTCTGCAATGCCTGGATCGTTTGCGCATCTTTCTCGCCCTGATCCTGGCATGTGATCAATTGGGTTTGAGCCTGCCCCAGTTTTGTATTTAGGTCATTGATCCTATTCATCAGCGATTGGACATCCTGCTTTGTTTGCAGACTATCAGAGAGAACGAACCCAAAGGCGATCAGTATCACGATGATCAAGAAGATTAAGGTTCCGGCTTTCATGCTGCACACTCCTTTTCAGTTGTTTATGCGATGAATGTTTTCCTTTCAGCTTGTGATCACGTCTACATAATAGCAACCGGCCAGCGCAATGTATATTCCTTTTCAGATAAAAAAATTGAGCGGCTTATTGGGCCGCTCAATTAATCGGATGAACTCCTATGATTAACCACAGTCAGGTTTGGGAGTAATTCAGTTCATTGTTGTGAGTACTTCTCTTTCCACGCGTGCTGAATAATTACAGCAAGCCACGCAATCTTCCAAGGCGTACCGCTTCCACAGTGGTTTTGACGTTCATCTTGCTGCGAATGTTCTTGGTATGCGCTTTGACCGTATTGCTGGAGACATGCAGCTCGGCAACAATCTCCTCCTCCTGTTTGCCTTCACCAAAAAGACGCAGGATCTCCAGCTCGCGTATGGAAAGAGAAGGTTGAGCTGGTTCAATCGGGTCTTTGATATTGGTCACTGACGGCATCTCGTTGACCTTCTCCAGATACTGGCTGAGGAGGTCGCCATAATACGTCCCTCCATTGGCAACAATGCGAATGACTTTTTCCAGGGAGACCCCGTGAATATGCTTGCTGACGAATGCCTTCACTCCCAGGTTCACGCCTTTATGAAAATATTCGAGCTGCTCGAAAACTGTGTAGATAATGCAATGGGTCTGAGGGGAGATCTTGCGAATGGCGCGGATGGCCTCATACCCGCCTTCGGTATCCGCCGTCCGTATTCTCAGGTCGATGATCGCTACGGCAGGCTGGTGCCGCTGTACATCTTCAAGGAAGGGTTCCAACTCATCGCGGGCAGAGCAAATGAAAATATCGGGCTTGTCCAGTTCAATGCACATGCCCTTGAGCATGGGTTCATTATCTTCAAGGATGGCTACGCTGATAACATTCTTTTGATGGTTTGTTTTCTTTTTGACAGGCATAAGGGGCTCCTTTAGGAGTTTTTTTTCACAGGGATCGAGAGGTCGATAGTCGTTCCCTTTCCGGGCTCACTGTCGAGATTGAAATCACCGCCAAGTTCTATCATGCGGTACCGCATACTGGCGAGGCCGTTTGCACGCCGTATCTGCTGCGGATCAAACCCCTGTCCATTGTCTGTGACGCGGATGTGTAAAACACCAGCACTGACATTTCCATTGATGCCGATGGCTGTGGCGCGGGCATGTTTGGCCGCATTGGTGATCGCCTCGCGGACGACCAGAAATAATTCCCTTGAAAGTTTGGGGGATAGGTAGGCGGGATCTATTTTCCACTTCAGATCCATACCCAGTTTGAATATCTGGCGGAAGAAGATCGAGAGCTTGTCCAATTCCACCTGCAGATCATTGGTCTGGGTATCCTCAAGCAGCCCGCTGATATAACGAATATCGTTATGTAAACGGTCCGTCATTTCCTTGGCTGCGTCGATCAGGCTGCGCAGTTTTTCCTTGCGGGGATATTTACCATCCAGTTCTATGCTGTCGAGCACCTTGTACAGGCCGAGCGTGTCTCCGATCAGAGTGTCATGGATACGTTTCGAGAGGTCTGTCATCTCCAATCGGATCTCGTGCTGTTGGGAGTGCATCTTCTGTATGGCGAGCGCCGCCAGGTGGGCGAATGAAAAATAACGGCGCTTATCCCAAAAAGTGAACGCGCGGACTTTTTTAAAATTCAGGAATAGTACCCCAACGCACTGATCATTATTCAGCAGGCGGATGATCACATTCGACTTGATACCTTCGCGGGAAATGAAGGTGGGCCGGCCTGTGGCGCGATGAGTGGGGGATGGACTGAACAAAGGATGCTTGTCAAGTTCAAGTTCACTTAGATCTTCATTGCAATAGATTTGCTCGCCTTTATCGATCAAACGTTGGACGACATTATCATTTTCCCGGCTGACATGCTGGAGAAGTTCTGCGTGCTCCGGCTGGCCGGCGTAGATCGGTCCCAATACACCTTCATGGGTGTCAGGGTCATATGAATAAAGCATCACCAGATCCGCCGCAAGTTCCTGCTGCGCTACATCGGCAATTTCCTGGAGGGTGTCATCCAAATGGTTCTGTGTGAAGATCGGCATGGCGATCTTTTCAATGATGCGGTTGATCCAGTTGATATGCTCGAATTGTTCGGAATTATCCACGACCCAGCCGATGTTGTTTGCGAGGATCTCGATTGCCTTCAGGTCCTGATCCAGAAAATAATGCGACTGCTGGACTTGAATATCGAGCACGCCATAAAGCCTGTTGCGGGATTTGATCGGCACCACCAGTTCGGATTTTGTTTTCGGAAAGGCCGGCGTTGGCAGGTAGTGTGGATCTTTCGCCGTGTTATTTGTTGCGTGTGCTTGTCCCGTTCTGGCTACAAATCCGATAATGCTTTCCTGTTCCGCTATCTTGACGGAATATTTTCCCTCTACGAGTTTCTTTCCCGCAGGGCATGCTGCCGCCACACAGGTCAATTCCTGATCATAGGTGTCGAGGCGGTATACGTTGACATGATCGTATAGGAGGTCACCCTTAATGATCTCGACGCTCTTCTCCAGATATTCATATTCATCCAGTTCATTGTTGGTCCGCAGGAACTTTCCCTCCATCTCACGGATATGGTTTTGCACATTGACGATCAAATTCATATCCGCGACCGCGTCACTCATGTAACGCAGCAGAATATAAGTCAGCCCGGCGAGCGAAACCAGCCAGAAGGATTTTAAAATAAATTCCAATGTGATCGGGATGGGTGAACGGAAAATCTCGCGCCCCTCCACAGGGCTGACCAGGTACAAACTGATGATCACTATGAGCAGGGTGAGGGCGAACCATTTTCTGGAGCCGCGTTGACTGATGACGGAAATTGCCATCAGGTACAGCAGCCAGAGGGTGTCCACCTTCACTTCCTCAAGGTACGAAGTGTTGGCATAGACATGGGACAGAAAAATAGAGACGCCTGCGATGAGGAGTAATGTTCTGATGAATTGAGCAGGAACAGAGCGGTAGATGGGCGCCCACTTCGGACTGGTGCGGTTGCGGATCCTGAATGCCAGATAAAACCAATATGCCACCAGTGCGGCAACCATCAAGACTAGGTCGATTTTATACAGGGAGGCAATGATAATCAGTGAGGTGACGATGCCGACAAGATATGAATAATGCTTAACGAAAAAGCGGATCCAACGACGATCTGGGCGGACTTGTGGGACATGTAAACCTTCACCCAAAGGGGTATGAATAGTCATAGGCCTCCTGCGTTAGTTGTCTAGTCTGCTTCTGTTGCATTCTATAACTATTTACATGGTATTGCCATTACTATCGTGAGTAATTATTTTTGAAAAGATTAATCCCTGCGGTTTTTACGCCAGTGTCTGACCTCTGAGAGTAATTACCCCGATTTAATTTCATCGAGACCTCGGCAAGAAACTCCCTGCTTTAGCAGTGGAGAGGGATAGCCGCTGGCGATGTACTTTCGCTAGAGCAGTTTCAATAGATTGGAACTTCGGTATAATCACGCCATGAAATTGATCGCTCAAATAAAACTCCTGCCTACGCCTGAACAAGCGCAAGCCCTTCGTAAAACTCTTGAGGTTGCAAACGCCGCCTGCAATTACATCAGCGAACAGGCGTGGGATAGTCAGACATTCAAACAATTTCCAATCCACAAACTTACGTATTACGCTGTCAAGGAAATGTTTGGCTTGACCGCACAGGTGGTTGTTCGTTGCATCTCGAAAGTTGCAGATGCTTATAAGCTGGATAGAAAAGTCAAACGTACTTTCAAGCCGCATGGCGCGATTGCTTTTGATGACCGCATCCTGACCTACAAACTGGACAGGATGGAGTTGAGCCTCTGGACAGTAGAGGGCAGACAAAAGATGTCCTTTGCCTGCGGAAAACGCCAGCTTGAATTGCTCAAAGGCCAGCATGGGGAAAGCGACTTGTGCCTGGTCAAAGGCAAGTTTTACCTGATGGTTGTCTGCGAGGTGGAGACACCCAAGCCAATTGACGTGGAAGGGGTGTTGGGGGTGGATCTGGGTCTTGTCCAGATCGCCGCAACTTCGGACGGTGGCGGGTTCAGCGGCGCGGCGATCGAAGATAACCGCCGAAAGTTTGGACATCGCAGAAGCAATTTGCAAAAGAAACAGACCAAATCCGCCACACGAAAACTCAAGAAAATATCTGGCGTTCAATCCCGTTTTCAAAAAACAACCAACCATAGAATCAGCAAAATTCTCGTACAGATTGCGTATGACACTCATCGAGCGATCGCCCTTGAAGAATTGGGCGGTATCCGTGAGGCTCCCGTAAAAGGACGCAAGCAGAGAGCGAGACATGCGAATTGGTCGTTCTACCAACTGAGGCAGTACATCGTTTACAAAGCCGAGCGCGTGGGGGTTCCTGTGATCTTCGTTGATCCAAGAAACACCTCGCGCACCTGCCCCGAATGTGGTTGTGTTGATAAAGCCAATCGTAAGTCTCAATCTGTTTTCCTTTGTACCGCTTGCAACTTCTCTGGCAATGCGGACATAGTAGCGGCTGTGAATATCGCAGTCAGGGCAGAAGTAAACCTGCCAATGGTCTCGAACCTTCGCGTTCAGGGACAAAGCCCCCTGCTTTAGCTCTGGGGTTCGTTTACTGATCCGCTCAAGCAAACGGCGGATATACCCTTTCTCAATCATTGCGCCCAGTGCCCATCACTAAAGCGCTCCCCACGCACGCAAAATGTTAGCATGCTCTTTATTTCCGATAGGGAAGCTGTTTTGATGAGTTTTTCATCTCGAAGCATTTTACAGGCCTGCTTTGGATCATATTCAAAGTCGAGCCAACACTCACGGGCTGCGACACGGAAAAATTCCTCCACGACTTTATGGTAGCTTGGATAAGGCATGGTAATTGAACCATCCTTTTGTTTTTCACCACCGCTCCAGCTTATGATCGGCGAAAATCCATCTGCACATAATCCGGGGAGAAAAGCTGTTAATTCTTCAATTTCTTGAAGTGTAGGCAGTCGGCTGGTCTTCATGGTTTAGTCACCTTCCTGATACATCGCCGCGAAGTGCTCCATCAATATTGTCTCTCGGTCCATGCATTGATGGACAACTTGTGTCCTCGGTAAGATGAGTAACGATCAACGTTCAATCCCAGCCGTGTACCTTTACGCAATTTTTCCCGCTGATCTTGCCCTGATACATCGCCTGGTCAGCGCGATTGATGCACCCAGAGGCGTCTGTTTCGTTATCAAACTCGGCGATGCCAAAGGTCATCGTGATGTTCTTTTCAGTATCACCAATAGGAAGGTTCATAGCGGCAATCTTCTGACGCATACGCTCGGCAACAAGCTTGGCGCCCGCTGCATGTGTTCCAGGTAATAGGGCCAGGAACTCTTCACCGCCCCAACGGCCGACCTGATCATGTTCGCGCATGCAGCCAAGCAGTGTTTCGCCCACCATCACCAGGATCTGGTCACCCGTATTGTGCCCATAGGTATCATTAATTTTCTTGAAATTATCAACATCGGTCAATATTACACAGAAAGGATCGGGGTTGACCAGATAAGAAGTCACCATGGCATCAATACGCTCTGTAAGGTCGCGCCGGTTTGGCAGTTTGGTTAGTGCATCATTGTGCGCCTGTTGTTTCAACTTCATGTTGGCCTGTGTCAGGGCCTTCTCGGCGTTAGTTGCTGCCAGGCGGTAATAATTAGATACCGCTGCAAAGACAATAAAGAGGGTGATAATGTTCGCCACGCCGACGGTGTGCAAGCGTATCGGGTCGGTGGCAACCAGTGGAAATGATAAAAGGGAATTGAAATAAAGCGAGACATATACCCCGCAAAGGATGCTGGTAAGTACCAGTTTGGTGGAGAGGCGCCACGATTGGGAATAGAAGATCAGCGGGATAAGACCAATGATGTAATATTGGAAGCCGCTCTCCCAGCCCACGTAAGTCTCAGCCAGGAGGGCATGAATTGCCACTTCAAGCACCCCCAGCAGCAATGCCATATGAGGAATTCCGCGCCAATTGAGCCAGAAACAAAATAGAAAAATGGCGCAACTGCCGATATTCAGTAAAGCCATCTGGTTTACGCCCAGCCACAAAAACAGAAAGATAAAAAGGAAGTGACCGGCTGACCCAATGAGCGAAGTGAAATGTATCACTACCGCAAGGTTGAAATCGCCAGATGGAAGCCGCCAGTTATTTTTTGGGGTCAGTAGATTATTCATAATGAGTTAATGTCTTTTCACGCCGCCTTTTGCCAGTAGTGCAATAGCTACCCTTGGCATGAACCCGATAAATCTATGCCCAAGTTATTTTATTATACTGTTTTCCTCCGTTTAGACTGCAACAGGTTCATTGCCGTTCCAGTTTGTATTGCCCATATTAGACTAGTTGTTTCTGGTGTCGGAAAGCAGGATCGGGATTGCTTTGATCCTTAGTTGAATTCTCACTGATGCGTAGCCTCTGGAAACGCCAAGCGCCTCCTGGGCCTGCTTACACCCCGGAATGGTGCCGTTGGAATTTTCCTGTAGGTAGTCAAATATCTTCTGAGCCACAGGGCTTACGTTCGGTTCGTTTGCTGGCGAACCGAACGAACCGGCGAACTGAACGAACGGCTGGCACGAAGTTGATTACGTGAGGCTGTAATATCACGGGTGTCTTCCAATTGACGTCTGTACGTTAGTAAGGCCCTGCGTGTTGGCCCCCACTACTACTGAACGTGCCTTGCCGCCTTTACCCCGTCTAATTCTTGTCAGCCCTGTGTGCATGTCAAATATTGTGGGATTTGACATGTGACCTTCCGCGTGAAAGAACTTCAACATGGTACGGATCGCACGCGCGTTATCGTGAAGAGTCTAGTCGGATTTATTTTGTTCTGATAGCTGTGCCAGGAACCCACGCACATGCCTGGCTGATATTTCTTGTGGGGAGGTGATTGCTCTTTCCTGCAACCAGAAGAGAAATACAGCTATTGTGTATTTATAGAACTCCAATGTCGCAGGGCTGCATTGCATAGCCTGGCGTGACAAAATAAAGTCAGTATAAGCCTCGACCAGCATTGGGGAGGTAAGCGTTCTGTCTTGACCTGTTTTTTTTATTTGCTGCCATTTCCCATCATATATGGATATATGATGGGAAAAATTCCTGAACTTCCACCCTGTATACGGGGTACCGCAGATCGAACCTCCGACCTCTTGCTTCCAAAGCAAGCGCTCTAGAAACGAGTGCCTAGTATTCTCTGATTGTCATTTCTCGTCAAGTGAGATGATGATTTTTGTCATGGCGTTTATAGAGTAGGTAGTGAATGAATATGAATTGATTGGCCGAGTAGGTCTTTGATATCGCTTGTCACTAACGGATATACAGCATTTATTTCCTGATTGGCTGAATAAAACGCAAAACAGTCAATAATTTTCCTTGGATTTCAACTTCATCAACATTGAGGTGGAGTGTTTCAAAGTTTGGGTTTTCAGGCCTTAGAGTTATCGTTCGCTTTCCCCATTCGAAGCGTTTGAGTGTAGTTTCCTGTTTTTCAATAAGCCATGCTGCAACAATATCGTCATTTTTGACTTTATCAATTGATATTTTCTGAAGAATGACAATATCGCCATCGGTTAACATGGCATCCCACATTGAATTACCTTCAACGTGAAGTGCGTAAACATCGTTGACTTTCACTCCATGTGGAATATAACTTTCAGGGATTTGCATAACCGACTGATCAAATCCCGGTTTACCTGTTTTTATGAAACTTGCGTCAGGAAGATGCAACTGATAGCCGGCAGCAATAGCCCCATAATTCGGGATGGAAAGTATTCCTTCGCTCACAGTGATGGGATATGGATTATCAGAGCTGATCTTATGCTTCCTATACAGTTGCGCGCATCTCGATGAACTGAACCGGCCGAGTATAATGCGAGGGATGAATACCCGTCAAACCAATGCCCTGATGACCTGCCTTGTGCTTCTTATTGGGCTTTCAGCATGTTCACGAGTTAAAGCGCAAAGCGCTCCGATCCAGACGATTTCCCCAAATATCCCAACGGTGGCCGTCTCTCTTCTTACCCCAAGTCCCATTCCTGTTACACTGACGCCCAGCCCGGTCCCGGCTACGCCTACGTCAACTCCGTTTGTTTGCAGCGGAGCGGTGGGGCTTGTTGAAAAGGATGTGGTCGCTGTCACAAATCCGCCGCAGGAATTTTTTATTTACCTGCCGCCCTGCTATGAAAATTCTGGCGACATGCGTTTCCCGGTCCTGTATTTATTGCATGGATTAACCTATAACAAGGATCAGTGGGTGAGGCTGGGCGTGCCGCAGATCGCGGACCGTCTGATTTCGTCAGGTAAATTTCCCCCGTTTATCATCGTTCTGCCCGATGATCCGTATTGGAATTCGCAGGCCGGGCCGGGGTTTGGAGACCGGCTGATCGATCATGTCATTCCTTATGTGGATGAAAATTACCGTACGTTGGCAGACCGCGATCATCGCTCCCTTGGCGGACTTTCGCGCGGCGCGGGCTGGACAATAGATCTAGGGTTCACTCACCCCGAATTATTTGGGGCGCTTGGTATGCATTCACCCGCCATACAAAATGAGATCGCTCCCTACCTTGGGAGACTCATTAAAGCGGTTCCTGAACAGGAGCGCCCGCAGCTTTGGATCGATATTGGTGATCGGGATAATGAATTGGCGACCGCGCTTGTTTTTGAACAACAATTGACCGTCAATAATTATGTGCATGAGTTTCATCGAAACAACGGTGATCATTCTGAGAATTACTGGGGTGCCCATGCCGAGGAGTATCTGCGCTGGTATGCGGAAAAATGGCGTCAAGAGCTTCCGGATCCATAAGATATAATCTTTTAATCTGACACTGGTCCAAGTTATTTTGTTACAGGAGCAACCATGAATATTTTTGTTACGGGCGGTGCGGGCTATATTGGTTCCGCCACTGCTGAGGGATTGATCAAGGCTGGGCATTCCGTTACCGTTTATGACTCGCTCGTTACCGGTCACCGCGCTGCCGTGCCGGCTGGCGCGAATTTCATTAACGGCAGTCTCGAAGACAGCCGTGCGCTGACGGAAGCGCTCACATCCAATAAGTTTGATGCCATCATGCACTTCGCCGCTTTTATTGAAGCGGGTGAAAGCATGAGGGATCCCGGTAAATTCTTTCGTAATAATTTTTCGAATTCCTTGCAATTAATTGAAACCGCTGTGCAGGCTGGAATTAAGAAACTTGTTTTCTCGTCCACCGCCGCCGTCTATCAATCCAGTGAACAACCACTGACGGAAGAATCTGCCATTGGTCCCACCAATGTATACGGACATACCAAGTTGATGACCGAGCAGGCCATTGAATGGTACCGTCAGATCCACGGTTTGCATTTCGCCGCCCTGCGTTATTTCAACGCCTGCGGAGCGTTGCCTGGTCGCGGGGAGGCGCATCAGCCCGAATCACATCTCATTCCGCGCGTCCTGCAAATCGCACTCGGACAGGCTGAATCCGCGACCATATTTGGCACCGACTATCCCACCCCTGACGGTACCTGTATCCGCGATTACATCCATATTGCAGACCTGGTGTCCGCGCATATTCTGGCGCTTGGCGCTTTGGATTCCAAGGATAGGATGATCTATAACATCGGAAGCGGGAACGGTTTCTCGGTGCGGGAGGTAATCGAGACGGCGAGACAGGTCACCGGTCACGCCATACCCGTGATTGAATCTCCTCGACGGGCCGGCGATTCTGCACGGCTGGTTGCCTCTCCGCAAAAGATCATCAACGAATTAGGCTGGACGCCGCAGCACACCAACATGCGGGAGATCCTCTCCAGCGCCTGGGAGTGGCATACCGCTCATCCAAATGGGTATGAAGAATAATCCTGTTGTTTTGAAAGACCGTCCATTTGGGGCGGTCTTTTTATTTAAGTATTTTTAAATCTTCACAAATAGGATAGTTTTGGTTATAATAATGGTGAATTATTTCACAAATAAGATTTAAATTATTGAGGCTTCCATGAATACAAACAACCTTCCGCATATTGTCATCATCGGCGCAGGGTTCGCAGGACTCGAAACCGCGCGTGGGTTATCCAGCGCATCCGTGCGCATCACATTGATCGACAAAAACAACCACCATCTATTTCAGCCGCTGCTTTATCAAGTCGCGATCGCTGGATTGCTGCCCTCACAGATCGCGTATCCCATCCGCACGATCTTTCGCAGGCAAAAAAATCTCACCTTCCAAATGGGAGAAGTGAGCGTGATTGATCTGGATGCGAAATTTATAAAGCTCAATGGTTCCATCATCGCTTATGATTATCTTGTGCTGGCTGTCGGCGGACGCACAAATTTCTTTGGCTTCGATGCCATTGAAAAAGATGGGTTCCAGCTCAAAGACCTTGAGACCGCGGTCAAAACGAGAAACCATTTGCTTTCGATGTTCGAGCGTGCCAGCATTGAAGGCGATGCTGAGAAACGTAAGGCTCTTTTAACTTTTGTGATCGTTGGCGGTGGCCCTACTGGTGTTGAAACAGCGGGAGCATTGGGAGAGTTGATTTCGCATGTGATGGTAAAGGATTTTCCGCAACTGGATATCAACCACACACGCGTGGTCCTGCTTGAAGCGTCTGCGCATTTGATCGGACCCTATCCCGATGAATTACGCAAAGCCACCGAAAAATTATTGCGCCGCAAAAACGTTGACGTTCGTTTGAATACCAAGCTCGAAAGTTTCACTGGACAGTGCGTAACCCTGGGAGATGGAATCCAGATCGAAACCTCTACTGTGATATGGACTGCGGGAGTCAAGGTCGCCGAAATTGTGAATGGACTCGGTCTGGAGCAAGCCAGTGGGGGACGGGTGCGCGTCGAACCGACCTTGCAGCTGCCCGGGCGTCCTGAGGTATTCGTTATCGGTGACGCAGCCTTTCTGACCGAAAATGGATCGCCCCTGCCTATGTTGTCCACGGTTGCAATTCAACAGGGAAAATCTACCACGCAGAATATTCGACGCATGCTCAACGGCAGTCCATTGATCCCATTTCGTTATAAAGACCCCGGTCTGCTCGCCACCATCGGACGCAATGCTGCTGTCGCGCGCATATGGGGAATCTCCTTCAGCGGATTTATTGCATGGGTGATCTGGGTTTTCCTGCACATCTACCGCATCATCGGATTCCGCAACCGCATTGTTGTGATGTTCAACTGGGCATGGGACTATTTCTTTTACGATAATCAGGTCAGGTTGATCACGAAGGAATAAACTTAACCGTCCATTGAATCCCCGTGCCGCCAGGCGCGGATCAGGAAAAAGTTAATGATGATGGCGGCGATAAGCATGGCAGGAATGAGGATGATCGGTGTGAGCCAGCGTTCGGAACTTTTATCTATTTGCGCGATGTTGGGGTTGCCCGGGTCAAAGCGAACATCCACGCGATCTCCGATACTGTATTGCGGCGGATTGGATGATATGTTTCCTTTAAATGAATGGGTTTCGCCGTTGGCTTCAAACTCAATGATCGGTGAGTAGGTTGTCGAGCCGTCCGTTGTGGATGCATCCATTTCAACGACAATGCCTTCAGTGATTTTTCCTTTTGTTTCCAATTGCACGGATACATACAACATGTAGACTCCCCATAAGCAGAAGCCAGTAAAAAGCAGGTTGGCGAATAAAAACATGCAGCCTGTCTGTAACCGATTAATGCCTTTGGCAGCTTTTTCAACTTTAGCAAAATTGGACATGGCTTCACCTGTAAGATATTTATAAGTTTATTTTATTAAACCACATACACTGCATATCCGCGCGCAGGCGAAAAAAATTGACCGCGTCCATCGGAGTTCGTGAATTGATCTGCGGGGCGGGACATGTCATTTTTGCCCCACCATGCCACAGGTCGGAATGAGGCGTTTGCCCATTTTGTATTGACCCATTGTCCGTGCCAGTCATCACCGATGTTATTGAGCACATAGATCAATCCGTGCTGATCGCCATAACCAGTTCTTTGCATGATGTAAAGATTGTCGTCGAGGTAGAGAACATCCGTTGAGCCCGCCGCGTATTTTTCATGCGCCTGAATCAGCGCGTCAATTCCATTCGGTGAATTTTTTAGAGCGAGGTTGTAATTAAAATAATCCTTCCAAAATACGCAGGGATAGCCTTCGTGTGTGAGGATGTATGAATATGCCAGCAGTTTATCGTTTGTGATCGGGCGTCCTTCATCGCGCAAATCGTGATTTTCAACAAAGGTCACCGTGGATTGCGGCTGCGCGCGCAGGATCGAATCGCCATTCACCAAATTCTTTAAACTAAATCCATATTGATCGCACATGCCTTTGAGTAGTTCGCGCAAAGGAAAATCAAAGGCGTCCACAGGATTGGAGTTGGAAAAGTTGGCTTCATTTACCCAATGAAGTGTGTTGCTGGCAGAGTCCCAATATTCCGCGACGCCATAAGGAATGAACGGCCTGCCGTCGCGCATGTAATGATATTCCTGAATGGCCGTGATGGTGTTCGCGCCGTAGCCTTTGACAAAGTCATATCGAAAACCGTCGAAGCCGATCTCTTCGATCAGCCAGCGCGTGAGTTTGAGCAGTTCGGCATATACATAAGGATTGCGATGCGAAAGGTCGGGCATATCTCCAAAGGTCATCTCATCCCACGACTCATACATGCTTGGGTGAAAACTTTCCCAGTTGCGCGGGAACTTGCCGCTATTGGGGTTGAACAGGGTCCAGCGTGACTGCCCTGTGATCGGATTCGTTTCCTGCACATCTGCGCCGGAGTTGTGATTGATGACAATATCCGCGATCAGACTTAACCCGTGACTGTGTGCGCTTTCAATAAGAGTCTCTAATTCCTGGCGCGTGCCAAACCAGGTTGGGATGCTTCCCTTCTGGTCAAATTCACCGAGATCATAAAAATCATACGGGTCATATCCCATTGATGGACCTGAAAGATTCGCGGCTTTATGAATTGGCGGAAGCCATAGCGAAGTGAATCCCACTTTTGCCAGCGCAGGAACTTGTTTGTTTATGTAATTCCACCATTGGAATTCTTTTTTGTCTTCCCTTGGGCAATCCCAATGAAATGTTTGCATCATGACGCCCATCAGTCATTCTCCTGAAATAAATTTAGGGGATTTTACTGTGATAATAAAAAATAGCTAACGTTCTGGCGTCAGCCAAAAGTACTTATCATAACCAGCCTGTTCGACCTCAATTCTGCAGCAACACATTGCGTGTGACCAAATCCGTTGGAGAAGAAGTCCTTATCAATATTGTTCAGTACCAGCGGAAGCATCAAAGTGAACAATCCACCATGCCCGATCAAGAGGATGTGATTGTCTGCATATAAGTTTTCATTAGTTATTTTTTCGATAAATGGAAGGAATCGATTCTGCATATCCAAAAAACTTTCCCCGCCTTCAGGCTTGTAATGAAAATTCTGTCGCAACGTCCATTCCTGGTAGGTGGTGCGATGCGCTTCCCAGCTTGCATGATCCGATTTGTCCTCGAGAATGCCGCAGTCATATTCCCGCAAAGACTCAGTTACGTGGATCGGGAGTTGAGATTTCTGCGACAATATCTCCGCTGTCTTTCTGGCTCGCAGAACAGGACTTGAGAAAATGGAAGTCATTGGAATGGATTTCAGGCTTTCTGCCAATTTAGCGGCTTGCCTTTTCCCAAGAGCGGTAAGACCGAAAGGACTCTCCCGATTAGAAATCACATGCCGGGTGTTTGCTTCGCTTTCCCCGTGCCGCACAAAATAAAGTTTCATACAACACTCAAATCAATCCCTATGACCAGGGCTGTCCTTCCCCAATCACTCAACGGTTTGCCCTCTTTCCATCCTTGATGTTTTCCCGCCAGCATGTGGCGTGCCACTGTCTCTTCATTTTCTTTGCTCACGATTCTTGCAACGCCGTTGAAGTTGTGCTTTGCAATTCGCACGGTCACATTTGGATTTGCCAGCAGGTTTTTCACCCACTGTGATTGATCTCCGCCGCCTGATAAAAGATAGAGTGAGTTTCCATTGATCCCGAACCAGATCTCGATCTCACGCGCAAGCCCGCTTTTGCGTCCTGTTGTGGTCAGGTAACAATAATCTTCCCTTGAAAGTTCGGAGAGAATATCTGGCAGGTCATCTATTTTGTTTTTCATAAAACCTCCAAATCAGGTGACGGTCATCTTTGGTTAATAATCACACTCGTTAATGTTCAGGACTTCATTGGAGAGAAAGTATGTTTGCGCAGGCAGGAGCAGGTGTTTGCGCTTCCATGTATCGTATGCGGTGGTACAGGATGAGCGCGGCAGGCGTTTGATCAATGCGGAATCATAGAGAATGATCGAACGGTTGGTGATCTTTTCGATCACAGTCCAGTGATCATGATAACCATCCAGTCCGAGGACAACAGCGCGCCCGGGCGTTCCATCCAAAAAATATTGAATGGATTTCCAGAACGCTGTCAGGTCTGGGTTGGGTACGCCGCGCCAGGGGATTTCAACATTCGAAATGCGTTTTTTCCCCACTACTTTTTTTATGATCACCAGCATTTCTGTATGGATGATCCCGCCGATCAGGAACTTGGGTAATAACCCGCGACGGGAGAGATAGTGGATCAGATCATCGAATAGTTGTTGAGTCTCTTCATCTGTAGAGCGGTTGATCATTCTCTCAGCATTAATGATGCTGTATAGCCCACAGAGTGAATCCAGACCGCCTTGTTGAAAGGGAGGCAGTCCGGATAAAGGTCGAGAATAGCGTGCCATCAAAGTTCCCCGAAAAAAAATTAATCCTTCTTTCCAAAATATCCAAACGCGATCAACATTGCAGAGACTAGCGCTATTGCAATTCCCGTTTGTAAGAGCGCCTGTGCATCTTTTAGCTCCAGTAATTTCTCAAGAAATTTTACAGCCATCACCAGCACGATCATGCTGCTCAATTTGCCTTTGAGATCATACAAATTGTGCGCAAGCATCCATTCTGGAAGGTTAAGTTCGCCAATGAATAGTTCATACAGGCTTGCGGCAAAGATCAAAATAGCGGTGGCGATCAGGAAGCTGTCCACGACTTCGATCAGTTCGATCGTAATGCCCGCATCTCTGCCCACGGATTGGATAACCAGTAAGGCGGCATTAATCGTTTTTAGCGTTCCCCAAGCAAAAGCTGCCAGCGCCGCGATCAAAAGAGAGATCACTCCTATGATGGCGAGATAACGAGATTTTTCAAGAATAGTTTTCACTGTGCGCCTCACTATGAAAAAAATAACCCCATTATGCAAGATGTTGCAGGCTCACCAAACGAGCTTGCAACATCTATTTACATTTATTTCAAAAAAATCAGTCACCGTGCATCTGGTGATAAAGCGTACGCAGGTTTCTCCGATGAAGTGTTTCTGCCAGACCGCCCAGATAAACGCGGCTTTTTCCGCAATCCTCAATCGTGATGCTGTCCAGATATTCCTCCACGTTCTTGCGTTTCCCCGCAGATTTAACGGCTTTCTTGATATTGTTCAGGTAATTTAAGTTCTCTTTTACCGCCGCGTCGATCTCGCCGCGCAGGATGATGTCGCCGTGTCCCTGAATAATGTTTTCCAAACCCATCTTTCCTATCCTTTTGATGGAGGCGGTCAACTCATCCAGATCACCGTCCACAATATAGGGCAGGGGCATGAAAGCGTCACTGGCGAACAGCACTCGGTCTTCCTCTACCAAAACTGAGATACTGTCTTCGCTGTGTCCGAATGATTGAGAGAAGACTAGATTCTTCTTCCCGACGCGCATCGTTAATTCGCCGGAGTCAAATGTCAGGTGAGGAGGAACGATTTTTACCTGTCGTAAATTTGGATTTTGCTTTTTGGCTCCTTCTAAAGAAGGCACGCCATGTTCGATCAGCAATTCACGGCATCTGGCGTGGCCGATCACAGTCGCGCCCGGAAAGAAACAATTTCCCCAGGTATGATCGGCGTGATAGTGGGTGTTGATCACGTAACGCACCTGCACACCCAACTCGTGTTCGATGAACTCGCGCATCCCGAGCGTTTCTTCGGGCAGGGCCAGTGTATCGATCACCACCGCCCACTGCGGACCAACGATCACGCCAGCCGTCACTTGCGCATAGACTTCACTTTGGAACCAAAAAACATTTTCTGACACTCGTTCACGATGCATACGACAACCTTATATTATGGATTTGTTCTGGATTATTAATAGCACACTCCCGCGTTAATTACAAGTTGACTAGACAAGTAGTGCCTTGATATTTTGAATCGGAGTCCGCATGACAAGGTCACAGCCCGGCCAGATTGCATCCACACCCGCCTCTTTTGCCCTGATCACTGATTCAGCGACTTGGACAGGGTCTCCCCGGTAGAGAGTCTCCACGGGGTCGAGGTTTCCAAACAGCAATGCATCCTTCAAAATCAGCCGTGCCGCCGCGAGATTAACGGTCTGATCCAGTGAGAGCGCATCTGCGCCTGTTTGCGCCAGCAGGTGAAGGGAATTCGTCACATTTCCACATACAGACAAAACTCGCGGCTTGGGTAGTTTCTCAATTAGTATTTTTTCAGCGGGAAAAACGAATTGTTCATATTTTGATGGTCCAATGAAAGCAGGGGAGCCGCCCATATCATGGATGGTGATAAAGTCTGCGCCTGCATTTTTGTATGCCTTACCAATTTCTACAAGGAAAGACGAAAGGTGAAAGAGAGCGTCGGTAACTGCCTGGGGGTCCTTCTTCATCTCAATGAACATATTTCTTACATCGACAATCAGCAACAATAAGGTATACGGGCCAGGGATCATTCCGCCGATAACCACATCATTGCCCACATCTTCCTTTAACAACTTGATCGCATCACAAACTAATTTAATTCTGCCCTTATTTAAAACATTGTTGGTTTCTTCGGTAATCTCTTTTGCCGACCCAAAAAGTCCAGCCTTCTTCACCTGTGGGAATTCAAACTCCCGATCCGCGCGGAAATTGATCTCGGCGCCAAGCGCTTCCGCTTCTACATACATATCCAATGGCACAACCGCAGATGGCAGACCGCTCAGCTTAAAGGTGCTTGCCGCCGCTTTTGCCATTTTATAAGCATCGGTATGTGTTTCAGGAAATGTCAGTCCTTCATTTTGCAGTCCTTCCGCGGTGATGTGGATCAAACCGCTGAAGGCTGGCTGGGTGTTGATTTTATTGCCAGTGAGTAGATCTAGAATTTTTTCTCGCATGTTTCACCTGTACGATGTTGTTCACGATTTTACCTTACCAAGTTTAATCTGTTTCGGATATTTTCCCGGCCTGCCTGTATAATCGCGTAATGGCTAAATTATCTTCGATCCAATGGGATGTGACCATAATCGGCGGGGGACCTGCGGGATTTTTTGCGGGTATCCGCTGCGCGGAATTAAATCCCGAATTAAAGGTGCTGATCATTGAAAAGGCACAGCAGACTCTCGGGAAGGTGCTCATCTCTGGCGGCGGGCGTTGTAATGTGACACATGCCTGTTTCGACCCTGCGCAGTTGATCACCTATTATCCGCGCGGAGGATCGGCGTTACGCGGCGCTTTTACGCGCTTTCAGCCGGAGGATACGATTCGGTGGTTTGAAAAACGCGGCGTGAGATTAAAAACAGAAGGCGATGGGCGCATGTTCCCTGTCACAAACTCATCCGCGACAATTGCGGATTGTCTGCGCGAGAGTGCGAAAAAAGCAGGAGTTACTGTGCAGACGGGGACAAGTCTGCAAAAGGTGGAGTCACTATCAGAAAACGGATTCAGGCTCGAGGTCAGAAATGAAGTGCAGGAGTTCCATCTGCAAACAAAAAAATTATTGCTTGCGGCTGGGAGTGATCCGAAAATACGCGATATGATCAAATCGCTTGGGCATGCCATTGAAGAGCCAGTGCCTTCTTTATTCACTTTCAATATTTCAGATAAACGCCTGGAGGGATTGTCGGGTGTGTCGGTTGAGTCGGCCACCGTGAAAATGGATTCGCTCACACAACGAGGTCCGCTGTTGATCACGCATTGGGGAGTAAGCGGGCCAGCGATTTTGCGTCTTTCCGCTTGGGGTGCGCGTACTCTATTTGAAAAGAAATATCGCGCGGTATTGATCGTGAATTGGTTGGGGGATACTTCATTTGATAAGGCGCTTGAAGTATTACAAAGACACAAAGACTGGCAAGAGAATACGCGTAAAAAAGTTTCAGCAGATCCCGCGTTTACGCAATTACCTGCGCGGTTATGGAAGCAGCTTGCTTATTTTGTCGGCGAGAAAAATTGGGGTGATATTTCAAAAGCAGAGATCAGAAAACTGGCTGAAGAATTAACCATGGGAAACTTTGAGATCATTGGCAAGGGACAATTCAAAGAGGAATTTGTCACATGCGGCGGCGTGCGTTTGGATGAAGTGAATTTCAAGACCATGCAAAGCCGTGTGGTTGAAAATTTATTTTTTGCTGGTGAAGTTTTGGATATTGATGGCGTCACAGGCGGATTCAACTTTCAATCTTCGTGGACGACGGGCTGGCTGGCGGGAACTGCGCTGGCATCGGCTTGAATTTTTATATTGACCCACAGCAATTCCTCCCGTAAAATCCCCGTTGAAAATTATATATAATTTCAAAGAGGATTCGCATGGCAAAATACCGTATTTTTTACTGGAAACACATTCCATCCTCCATCGTTGTTGAAGGCGATGGCAAAACGATCAAAAAACAACTTTCACAAAAAATCCAAAACGCGATCGATTCGTATGCAATGGCAGAGGGTCTAACTGGAACAACCGAGTATGCTGCGCAATACAAAAAGGGACCGTGGATCGAACGTGTTGGTGTCCCTGAAGAAGTTGCAGACGCGCTTCTTTCTGAATTGGAAATTGAATTTGCGAAAATAGAGATTCCGCGCCGAGAGGCTAAGACCGCTTAACCATAAAGGGCACGCAGGGATACAACGGGTAAAAAGTGGTTAAAAAACATGACAAAAAAACACAACATTATTTTGCAGCCCTCTGGTTCTCGCGGGCAAGTGGAAGAAGGCATTTCCATTCGTTCCGCCGCGCGCGATCTGGGTGTGGAGATCGAATCTATTTGTGCTGAGAATGCCACTTGCGGCAAGTGCATGGTATTAATTGAAGAGGGCCGCTTCGAGAAGTACAACATGGATTCACGGCGCGAGAATGTTTCCCCTGTGACCACTGAAGAAGCCGCGTACTTCGCCCGCAGACCCAAGCTATTAAAAGATAAAGGCTGGCAAGTGGGGCAGGTGCGCCTTTCCTGCCAATGCAAGATACACGGTGATGTGTTGATCAACGTGCCTGAGGAAAGCCGTGGGAACAAGCAGATCGTCCGCAAGAGCGCCACGCAACGGGAGATCGAGATCAAGCCCGCGATTCGAAAATATCTGGTGACGATGTCTCCGCCAAACTTGGAACGTCCCATCGCGGATTGGGAACGCCTCGCCAAGGGATTGGAAACATCCATGGCTTTGGTGCGTGGTACGGAAGAAAAACTTTCGCGCTGGCATGAGATGGGAATTGATTATCAATGCCTGCGGACGTTATCTTCCACACTGCGCGAAGCAAAATGGAACGTAACCGTTTCAGTCTGGCAGGACAGGGAAGTTGTCCAGGTGCAGGCTGGTTATCATGAAGATAGTTACGGGGCGGCTGTGGATATCGGCTCAACAACTGTCGCTTTGTATTTATGTAATTTGCGCACAGGCGAAATGCTTGCCGCAGAATCTGAGATGAATCCACAGATCGTGTATGGCGAGGATGTGATGTCCCGTATTCAATACACGATCGAGCATAAAGATGGGCTTGAGAAGTTGCATAAGGCGATTATTGCCACGTTGAATAAATTGCTCAAGCAAGCCGCGAAGACTGCCAAGATAAAAACTGAAGATATTCTAGAGATGGTATTGGTCGGCAACTCGACCATGCATCATCTTTTGTTAAACCTGCATCCAAAGGACTTGGGGCTTGCGCCATTCGTGCCTGCGATCCATAGATCGGTGGATGTGAAGGCGCGTGAACTGGGATTGCATATTAATTCAGCCGGCAATATTCATATCCTGCCTACGATCGCATCTTTTGTCGGTGCGGATACCAGCGCGATGATCCTCGCTGAAGAACCGCACAAGCAGGAGGAAAATTGGCTATTGATCGATGTCGGAACGAATGCGGAACTTGTTTTGGGAAATCGCAAAAGATTAGTTTGTACATCCACGCCCACCGGACCTGCGCTCGAAGGCGCGCATGTGGAGTATGGGATGCGTGCAGCGCCGGGCGCAATGGAACGGATTGTTATTGATGAGAACACACTGGAACCCAAATATAAGGTTATCGGTGTGGACGGTTGGAATATAGATCACGCAGACTTCAAAGGTAAGGTCAAGGGAATCTGCGGCTCCGCCATTATTGACGGAGTGGCAGAATTATTCCGGGCGGGGATCGTGGATTCTCGGGGCAAGTTCAACACTAAGTTAAGTTCGAATCGCATTCGAAAGGGAGAGAGCGGCTGGGAGTATGTCATTGCCTGGGCTGAGGAAACTTCCATTGGCCGCGACATCCCCATGACCCAACAGGATGTGCGTCAAATTCAACTGGCGAAGGCGGCTTTGTTCACTGCGGCGCGAACGTTATTGAAGCGCTCTGGTTTGGAATCTCCTGATAAAATCATCCTCGCCGGCGGCTTTGGCAGTTATATTGACAAGGAAAAAGCCATGCTGATCGGGTTGATCCCTGATTGCGTTTTGGAGAATGTGTATGCGGTTGGAAATGCCGCGGGCGATGGCGCGCGGATCGCTTTGTTGAATATTGAGAAACGCAGGGAAATTGAATCGATAACGCGCACGGTTGAAAGATTTGAATTGCCGACCGATCCCGAATTTCAAAATCAATTCATGCTTGCGACGAGCTTCCCGCATATGAGTGAACCGTTCCCGCATATCGCGCATTTGATTCCTAACCGTGTGGCGGATCCGATGGCGAAGAATTTTATGAGTAAATAAAAGACCATTCACCACAAAGGGCACAAAGTGTCATTAAAGCGCACTAAGGTTTTCCTTTGTGACACTTTGTGGTAAAAAAGGAGAGCAGATGAATAAATTTTTGGAAAGATTGAACGGCGGGGAGATCCTTGTTGCGGATGGGGCAACGGGTTCGAATTTACAGAAAATGGGACTCAAGCCCGGCAAGCCGCCAGAGGATCTCATTATTGATGATCCCGATACACTTTTGAAATTGGCAAGTTCTTTCGCCCAGGCAGGCTCGGATATTATTCTCACCTGTACCTTCGGCGGGACGCGCATGAGAATGAAGGATTCAAAATATCAGGATCGAATGTCTGAGGTAAATATGCGGGCTGTTGAGATCGCGCGCAAAGCCGCCTCTCTCAACAATGGCCTGGTCGCTGGTTCCATGGGACCCGTGGGCGGGCTTCTTAAGCCTTACGGTCCGCTTGAACCACAGGATGTAAAAGCCACGTTTGCAGAACAAGCCAAGGCATTAGCCGAAGGTGGTGTGGATTTATTATTGATCGAAACCATGTTCTCCTTTGAAGAAACCAATGCGGCGTTTGAAGGAGCACGTTCTGTGACCGATCTGCCGATCGTTGTCTCTTTCAGCTATGATCGCGGCGTCCGTACCATGATGGGTGTCAAGCCGAAGGATGTAATCAAACGGTACACTGAAATGGGCGCGGTGATGATCGGCGCAAATTGCGGGACAACGCTTGAGAATATGGAATCTGTTGTCAAGGAATATGCGGCAACAGTGCCGAATTTTCCGTTGTGGGTCAAGCCAAATGCGGGCGTTCCACACATGGACATTCAGACTGAGCAGGGCGTCTACGATATGACCCCCGAAGATATGGGGAATTATGCAAAGAAATATGTTGAGTTGGGAGCGAAGGTTGTGGGTGGTTGCTGTGGAAATACGCCCGAACATATCGCGGCAATTGCGAAAGCAGTCAAATAGATTTGATAATCAATGATAAAGAGCCTCGATAAAAATCCGAGGCTCTTTTATTTTCCCTAATAAGAATCTTATATACCTATCACAAACGAAATCGTTTTTTTCGTTATAATCCTTTCCATGAATGCCAAATTTATTATCAGGCGCGACCTTCCGAGGCAAATCATCGCCGTCTTGGTTGGTGGACTTTTTTTATTTCTTGCCATTGTCCTAACCTGGACTTTGGGATATCAACTATTTTATGCCGGACGCATCTTCCCAGGTGTTTCTGTGGCAGGCGTGGATCTTTCCGGCCTCGCTCCCAATGATGCAGCGTTAAAGTTAAACCAAACCTTGTCCTATCCCATTACCGGCAAAATATTATTCCGTGATGCAGACAAATTATGGGTCGCATCTCCTGCGGAACTGGGGATGGTCTTTGATCCATCCGCGAGCTCACTGGCTGCCTATAAATACGGGCGTTCCGGCGGTGTGTTTGGCGCACTCGCCAGTCAAGTTAGAGCGGGCGGACTGGGTTCGGATGTTGCGCCTGTGATCATCTTTGACCAACGTGTGGCGTACACCTATTTGCAAAATATAGCTGTTCAGTTGGATAAACCTGTTCTTGAGGCCAGCCTGCGCGTGGACGGTACGAATGTTATTGCCGAGCCGGGTCAATTGGGGCGTTTCCTTAATCTTGATGCGACCCTGATCTACCTCGGCGCACAACTGCAATCTTTCCGAGATGGCGAAGTGGCGCTCGTTATTCAAGAATCCGCCCCCAAATTGCTGGATGTCTCTTCCCAGGCAGAAGCTGCTCGCCGGATCCTGAGCCAGCCGTTGACTCTCACGCTTCCGAATTTCCGTGAAGGGGATCCTGGTCCGTGGACCTACGATGTCCCTGTGTTGGTGAACATGCTTGGTGTGACGATCGATGATTCCAGCGGCACAGCCCAGATGAAGGTTGGGCTGGATCGTGTGGCATTGCGGAATACCCTGACAGAATTAAAAACATTTGTAGACCGACAACCTGATAATGCGAGGTTTGTATTTAACGATGGCTCCGGTCAGATCGAGCCGATCGCTGTTTCAACCATTGGCCGCTCCATGGATGTCGAAGCCAGCATCACTGCCATCAATGAGGCGCTCTTGCGTGGAGAGCATACGATTGCGCTTTCAGTTTCAGAAGAACAACCCGCAGTAGCTGATACAGCCACCGGCGCGGAATTAGGCGTCGTGCAATTGGTCGGTGAACAGACCACTTATTTCTATGGTTCCAGCGATGCGCGCATCCAGAATATTGTCGCTGCTGCTGAGCGTTATCATGGATTATTGGTGGCGCCCGGCGAGACATTTTCCATGGGCAGTGTGCTGGGTGACGTGAGTCTTGAAAACGGATTTGCCGAGGCGCTGATCATTTATGGCGGGCGCACCATCAAAGGGGTGGGTGGAGGCGTCTGTCAGGTCAGCACCACCCTTTTCAGAACCGTATTCTTTGCAGGTTATCCTGTTGCTGAGAGATATTCCCATGCATATCGGGTTTCATACTATGAAATGGATGCCAGCGGATCAGTTGACACGAATTTTGCCGGTATGGATGCAACCGTTTACTTTCCGCTTGTGGATTTCAAATTTGTGAATGACACATCTTCGTGGTTGTTGATGGAAACCTACGTCAATGTTGGTGCGCGTACCATTACCTGGAAACTTTACTCCACTTCTGATGGGCGCAGTGTCACATGGGAAACGACCGGGCCTTCCAATGTCGTTCCGCCGCCCGAACCGCTTTTCGAAGAGAATTCAGAATTAAGAAAGAACGAGATCAAGCAAATTGACTACGCCGCACAGGGCGCAGATGTCAATGTCACCCGTACGGTTTGGATCAATGGACAGGTTTATTTTACAGATCAATTCCAAACTCATTACCAACCGTGGCAGGCGATCTGTCAGTATGGGCCTGACACAGAAGACCCCGAGAAAAAAGCCAGAAAAAACAATCAATGCCTCTCGCCCAGCAATTAAAATTCGACCTGAATTCACATGGTACAATCTTTTTAGTAAAAGGAGAAACTATGGTTAGCACAGAACTTCTTGAAATATTGCGTTGCCCAAACTGCGTGCGCGAAAAGCAAGGCCTGCTGGTCTTGCATAAAGATACGTGGCTTGTTTGTCAGGATTGCAGCCGCAAGTACCCGATCGTGGACGACATCCCCGTCATGTTGATCGACGAAGGGGATAAGTGGGTCAACACCGCGCAAGACGCGCTTCCAGTTCCGCCGCCTTCCAAATAAAAATGCACGCACTGCTGGCTGAATTAACCAGCGGAGACGATGTCCGCGCAGAAAATTCCATTCCCGCGATCGTTGAGTTGGGAATGACGGCGATTCCAGCTTTACTGGAATTGGCTCGCGCCGAGGATGCTGATTCTCGCTGGTGGGCGGTACGCGCCCTCGCTGCTTCGCCTCACACGCGAAGCGAGGAACTGATTCCGCTCCTCAGCGACTCAGCCCCGGAAGTCCGAGCCGCTGCAGCGCTGGCGCTCTGCAATCACCCTCATGAAAGCGCGGTTGATGCATTGAGCCAGAGCCTGTTTGATGCGGATGCACTGACAGCGGGGCTGGCGGGAACTGCTCTTGTTAAAATCGGAAGCCCTTCGGTACCGAATTTGCTTGAGGTTATGAAAGGGGCGCCGATGGGCGTCCAAATTTTGGCGTTGCGTGCATTATCCGATATACGAGATCATCGCGCGATCCCTGTGATGATGAAAGTTCTAAATGAAGAATCCGCTGTGCTGCAATATTGGGCACAGGAAGGCTTGCAGAAACTCGGATTGGATATGATATACGGCAAGCCATAAGGTTGTACAAAATAATGAATCGTGACTCTTTGAAGAAAATAAGATTTCCAAAGTTATCCATTGGACAGTTGGTCTTTTGGATCTTTACAATAGCACTAAGTGTAGGTGCGTATATTTTTGTGGGGAACCTGACCGCTTGTTGGAATTTAACCAATTTGCCGGGGATCGCTCCCGCCCAATGTGGTCAATCAAATGGGACCAGTCAGTTTAATCCTGAGGGCACGCCCATTGTCCCTGCAGATCTACCCCCCACGCCGGTTATTGCTCCTGTTGTTGATCTGCCGCCTGCCTGGGATGGCGCGAGCCGCATCAATATCCTTTTCATTGGCTTGGATGCCCGTGACCTTGAAGCACAGGATGGTCCTCCGCGTTCCGATACGATGATGCTGATCACGATCGATCCGCTTACCAAAACTGCGGGTATGTTATCCATTCCGCGTGATATGTGGGTGAATATCCCCGGCTTCGGATACAGCCGTATTAACACTGCTTATTCCAGCGGAGAAGGTGCGCAGCTGCCGGGTGGTGGTCCTGCGCTTGCCATGAAGACCGTTTCCAACTTCATCGGTGTTCCAGTCGATTATTTCCTACAGGTTGATTTTGCTGTATTCACAGATGTGGTTGACATGCTTGGATGTATCGATGTCAATCCAACTGAAGATATGATCCTTGATCCGGTCGGCTCAGGTACTGATCACTTTAAGCTTACCTGGGGCGGTACAAGACAACTTTGCCAGGGCTGGAAGGTGCTGGCTTATGCCCGCAACCGCCACACTTCAGGCGGTGATTTTGACCGCGCCAAACGCCAGCAGGAAGTTGTTCTTGCCTTGCAGAAAAAGGTGTTTGACCCTGAGGTATTTCCATCCCTGATCGCCAAAGCGCCGCAAATGTATCAGGAACTGTCATATGGTATTCATACCAACATGCCCTTTGAAGATGCCCTTAAGCTGGCTGTGCTTGCCAAAGATATTTCTCGAGACAGTATTAAATCCGGCGTGATCGATACCACCATGGTGACATTTGATAATGTCACTCTTGGCGGACAGAATGCCAGCATTATGAAGCCGATTGCGGATAAGATCCGTGTTTTGCGCGATGAGATCTTTACATCTTCCGGTCCGCTCAGCCCGATCGCGCAGGGTGATATTCCCGCCTTGATGCGTGAGGAAGCGGCTCGTGTGCGCGTGTTGGATGGTACTTTTACCCCCGGTCTTGACCAGCGTGCAGGCACATACTTTCAGTCTCAGGGCATGAATGTAACGGAAGTAGGTTCTGCGGCAGAAGCATACTCTCAAACCACTGTGATCGTGTACGGCTCCAAACTTTACACAGTGAAGTACCTGCAGACCACTTTCGGGTTCACAGATAAACAGATCAAATTCGTCTCGGACCCGGCCTCCACCGTGGACATCGAAATAAGGATCGGTTCTGATATTGCAGGTAATATCCCGTAAATCTTAATAAACTAGTTTAAATAAAAAACTCGCGGCTGATGCCGCGAGTTTTTTTATTATTTCGGAAAATTTATCCCCAACCTTGATTGCGAATAAAATCAGAGATCATCGGGATCTTTACATCCTGACCCTGATAAGCCTGATAGGCCCACCACAGCATGATGAGGAAAAGGACAGCGCCAAATCCGCAGGTAACTGTCGAGAGGATAGAAAGCACAACGGTTGCTACCAAAGATTGGACCGCGTTAAACTTAACATATGGACGGTTTTTCTTATCTTCCATAAAAAGAGCAACGAGAGCGATGATAGGGATGAGATAGCCGAGCATTGCCCATAACTTATCATCACTGGTGATCTCAGGGGACATTGGTTCTTGAGACATAATTAACTCCTCCGAATAGATTGGTTTGAATTTTTATTATTTTACAACCAATCCCCTTATCATGCAACCAAGATAAATATCCATGAGTACTGGTAATCCTTTTCTCCTTTTAGGCCTGGCAGGTAATTTTATTCAAGGGTTATGTATATGTTAAAATCAAACTCATGTCCATTCGCGTTGTATTCATGGGGTCCCCTGAATTTGCTTTACCCACCCTATCATCATTGGCAAATTCACATCAAGTTGTTGGCGTCGTCACGCAGCCAGACCGCGCTTCGGGCCGCGGAAGGGAATTGAAGGCGCCGCCTGTAAAACCTCTAGCCCTTGCTCTTCATATTCCTGTCATCCAGCCCGAAAAATTACGATTGCCTGAACCGATGGAGCAACTCCGAGCATGGGCGCCTGACCTGATTGTTGTTGCCGCTTTTGGTCAGATCCTGAAAAAAGACGTGCTTGAACTTCCAAAGTTTGGGTGCGTCAATGTACACGCCTCATTACTTCCACGCTGGCGGGGGGCGGCTCCGATCAATGCTGCGATATTGGCAGGTGATGAAGAGACGGGTGTGACCATCATGAAAATGGATGTGGGATTGGATACCGGTCCGACATATGTTAAGCGATCCATCCGCCTCAAATCTGAAGATACGACTGGTTCGGTTTTAGGAATATTATCCACACTGGGAGCGGATCTACTTAACGAAAATCTTTCGGATATCATTTCTGGAAAACTAAAGGCACAACCTCAGCCCGCAGAAGGCGCAACCTATGCTCCCATGCTGAAGAAAGAAGATGGCTTGTTGGATTTCACACAGCCAGCCATTGAATTGGAACGACGTGTGCGCGCGATGAATCCGTGGCCGGGCGCGTGGTTTGAATGGAACGGGAATCCACTCAAGGTGGCGCACGCATCCGTTGTCAACATCGAAAAAGGACTGGCTAGCGGAAGCAGGTTCGTCTTCGAGGGCAGCCCCGCTGTCATGTCTGCGGATGGCGCACTGGTTCTTGAGGAAATTCAACCCGCAGGCAAGAAAGTCATGTCGGGCAGGTCATTCCTCGCCGGTGCGCGTGAATGGACATCTTTTTCGTAGCGTATCGAAGTCATGAGGGTTGTATCCCTCAAATCATTTTTTTATGGAGAAAATAATGTCTAATGTGAAAGTGTTTGTTGCGGAGTTTATCGGGACTTTTACGCTTGTGTTCGTGGGGATGGGAGCGGCGATCGTAAATGCCGGGCTGGTCGGTATCGCGCTTGCGGAGGGGTTTGTTTTGGCCGTCTTTATTTATGCCTACGGACATATCTCGGGCGCACACCTGAACCCGGCTGTAACGTTTGGCCTCGCGTTGAACGGTACCATTAAATGGGCGCAGACCGCATTTTATTGGATCGCGCAATTCGCAGGCGCGGCATTGGCGGCGTATCTGCTTAAGCTTTTTGTGGGCGTGGTTGGCGCCACCATTGACCCCGGCGCGACAGTGGGAGCGCTGACGGATGCGGCTCCTATCATGGCGATGAGTGTCGAGGTCATTTTAACTTTCCTGCTCGTTAACACATTTTTGCATACCGTTGTTTCAGGCAAGCGCGGCGAATTTGCAGGGTTGGCGGTCGGTATGACATATGCCTTTGCCATCATGGCTGGATTGCCATTTACAGGCGCTTCCATGAATCCTGCGCGGACTTTCGGTCCGGCGATTTTTGCCCTCCCGAGCTTTTCAAATGTTTATACATACGTGATCTATTTCTTCGGTCCATTGATCGGTTCAACACTTGCGGTGCTTGTCTATAATTTTTTCAAAAGCGAAGATGAAATAATCGAAGATGATGAAGACGAAATGGATGATGCTGAAGAAATTCCCGCTGAAGCCTAAATAGATCAGTCTGAATTGCACAAAATGCGAGAGTAGTTTCCACGAAAATTGGAAACTACTTTTTTTATCTCTCCAGCATTAGGATACACGAGGGGAGTGCAAATACAGGTGTGTGAAGTATTCAAGAACATCAGGTTGAATAACTTCAATAATGGCTAAAAAGATGTGTCATGCTGCGGGATATTTTTTTCCGCAGCATTCTTCCCCAGATCGATTCTACGGCCGCTGAAGCATGTTTCCTGTGGTTGACATGACAACTGTTCGGGCTTATTCATCTCACGTTGAATAGTGTGAGATGCTGCGATATAATAATTGTGAAGAATTTCTCAAACCAGTCAGTCCATAGGAGATATTATGCCAACCACAATTGAAAACCTGAAGGAGTCGTTTGCAGGAGAGAGTCAGGCTAACCAGAAATATCGCGCATTTGCAAAGAAAGCAGAAAGGGATGGCTTCCCGAATGTGGCGCGTTTGTTCCGCACCACTGCGGAGGCAGAGCGGATCCACGCTGAGGGGCATTTGGCCTCATTGGAGGGGATCGGTTCCACTGCTGATAATTTGCAGGCAGCCATTGAAGGCGAGACTTACGAGACCGTTACCATGTATCCACCGATGTTCGAACAGGCAAAAGCTGATGACCACAAAGCCAAACGAATGTTTGGATATGCGTTGGATGCAGAAGCCGTCCATGCCAAATTGTATGCGCTTGCTTTGGAAGCGGTGAAAGCGGGAAAGGACATGACCGATGTCGAGTTCTATCTTTGCCCGGTTTGCGGCAATATTGAATTGGGAAAACCAACCGAGCCATGCAAGGTCTGTGGTGCGAAAGCGGATAAATTTATTTTGGTTTAGTTCCGAAACAGAATCTGATAATTCCCGTCGAAAGGCGGGAATTGTGTTTTAGATACAATTAGGGCAAAGTGAATACCGTGGCTAAATGATAATCAGTATTTAACCTTTTTTGTTTTACAATTGCAAAAAACTTCGTAATTGATCGGCTCTTTTTTCAACGTTATTTTTTCGAATTTTAAAAAGATAAGGAAAAGTTCCATGCCAAAATATGTTGCTGCAATAGATCAAGGTACGACCAGTACCCGCTGCATGATCTTTGATCATGATGGAAACGTAGCTGCTGTTGACCAGAAGGAACACCGCCAAATTTTTCCAAAGCCAGGCTGGGTTGAGCATGATCCAATGGAGATATGGACTCGCGTACAGGAAGTAATGTGGGGCGCGCTTGAGAAGATGGACAGTGGTCATATGACAGAAGTAAGTGAGATCGCGGCGATCGGCATTACGAATCAACGTGAGACGACACTGGTCTGGGACAGGAATACTGGTCAGCCAATTTATAATGCCATCGTCTGGCAGGATACGCGCACGGATGTAATATGTGCCAAACTCGCGAAAAACGGCGGGCAGGATCGTTTCCGAAAAAAGACTGGCCTGCCTTTAGCCACATATTTTTCAGGGCCAAAAATCAAATGGATATTGGATAACGTCAAAGGCGCGCGTGCCAGGGCGAAAAGAGGGGAGTTGTTGTTCGGCAATATTGACACCTGGATCATTTGGAATTTGATTGGTGAGCATGTTACCGATGTGACCAATGCCTCACGTACATTGTTGATGAACCTCAAAACACTGGATTGGGATGACGAGATCCTGAAGTTGATGGGGATTCCACGCGCGATGCTTCCACAGATCAGATCATCTTCTGAAGTGTATGGAAATGTCAAAGCAGGGCGATTACAGGGGATTCCTGTTGCGGGAGATTTGGGCGACCAGCAAGCCGCGCTTTTTGGCCAAACCTGTTTCAGTGCGGGTGAGGCCAAGAATACCTATGGAACAGGTTGTTTCATGCTGATGAATACTGGCGAGAAACCTGTTCAAAGCAAGGCAGGCTTGCTCACAACGCTCGCCTATAAGATCGGGAACCAAAAGGCAGTTTACGCTTTGGAAGGTTCGATCGCGATCGCGGGAGCGCTGATCCAGTGGCTGCGAGACAATTTGGGACTGATCCAATCCTCTGTAGATGTGGAAGCGCTCGCAAAATCAGTTGAGGACAGCGGCGGCATATATTTTGTTCCTGCCTTCTCAGGATTGTATGCGCCTTATTGGAGATATGATGCGCGTGGCGCGATCCTTGGCATGACTCGGTACATAAACAAAGGCCATATTGCGCGCGCTTCTTTGGAAGCCACCGCATATCAGACGCGCGAAGTGTTGGATGCGATGGAGAAGGATTCGGGCGTGGTTTTGACCGCCTTAAAAGTAGATGGCGGCATGGTCTTCAATGACTTGTTGATGCAGTTCCAATCAGATATTTTGGACGTGCCTGTGGTGCGCCCAAAGATCGCAGAGACCACTGCACTCGGTGCGGCATACGCAGCGGGATTGGCGGTTGGCTTTTGGAGGGATTATAAGGAATTGCGCGCCAATTGGGGCAGGGATAAAGAGTGGAAGCCAAACATGACAACAAAGCGGCGCGAGGGTTTATACTCTGGTTGGAAGAAAGCCGTTACACGGACGTTTGATTGGATCGAATAAATAAGAGGGTTGAACTTTAATCGTTCAACAAGAACCGATATGAACCGACAAGAAATTCTAGCTCAAATAAAAGATAACCCGGAAATTTCTGTGCTCATCGTCGGCGCAGGGATTAACGGGATCGGCACGTTCCGCGACCTGGGTCTCAATGGTGTGGATGTGCTGCTTATTGATCGCGGCGATTTTTGCTCCGGGGCGAGTGCCGCATCCTCACATATGGCGCATGGCGGTATCCGTTATCTGGAGAACGGTGAATTTCGTTTGGTGCGGGAAGCCGTGCGCGAACGTAACCGCATGATCCAGAACGCGCCGCATATTGTCAGCCCGTTGCCGACGACGATCCCCATATTTAAATATTTTTCCGGGATGCTAAACGCTCCGCTTAAATTTTTAGGCTGGCTTGACAAACCGTCTGAACGTGGTTCGATTATCATCAAACTTGGTTTGATCATGTATGATGCCTACACGGGAAAAAATCGGACTGTGCCGAGACATACGGTGCTATCCCGCGGAAGTTCGCTGAGTAAATGGAAGCTGCTTAATCCTGAGATCGTTAATACCGGGACATATTATGATGGGTTGATCTCAGATCCTGAAAGACTGGCTCTTGAAATTGTCCTGGATGCGGAATCAGAAACCCCTAATGCGCGTGCGTTGAACTATGTCAGCATGGTCAATGGCGAAAAGAATACGGTCATTCTGCGCGATGAGTTGACCGATGAAACCTTCGAAGTTCACCCAAAGCTTGTGATCAATGCTGCCGGTCCGTGGATCGATTCTACAAACCACAATTTTGGTCTGTCAACCAGATATGTTGGCGGTACCAAAGGCTCACACCTTGTTGTGGATAATCCCGAGTTACGCGCTGCAATTGGCGGGAATGAGTTTTTCTTTGAGAATAAAGATGGGCGCATTGTATTGATCTTCCCGTTATTTGACCGTGTCTTGATCGGTACATCTGATATAAAGATAGAAAACCCGGATGAAGCGCGCTGTACAGAAGAAGAGGTGGATTATTTTATTGAAATGATCTCGCGGGTATTCCCATCCATCAAATTAACCCGTGAACAGATCGTCTTCCGCTTTACCGGCGTGCGTCCATTAGCGAATAGCGGCAGCGGGAAAACCACAGGGCAATACAGCCGTGATCATCATATCGAAGTATTGAGCGGTGATTGGACAAATCTGAGTTTCCCCGTCTATTCTCTGGTTGGCGGCAAGTGGACTTCCTTCCGGGCATTTAGTGAGCAAGTCACAGACAAAGTTCTTGCGTTCCTTGGAAAATCCCGCCAAAAATACACAACCGACCTGCCCATTGGCGGCGGGCGCGGCTATCCGCGCAGCGAGGAGGATCGGAAAAAGCACCTTGAGAGCCTGGCTGCCTGGACTGGACTCGACCAGACCGTGCTCCACCCCTTGTTTGAAAGATATGGCACGCGTGCCGAGGCCATCGCTAATTTTATCAAACGCGGAACGGATGAAGCACTAAAGTCTCTGCCCGGTTACACCCGCCGTGAGATACAGTTCCTTGTGCAGTATGAAAAAGTTCGTCACCTTGATGATATTGTCCTGCGCCGTACCATGCTTGCCATGCTTGGTAAGTTGACGAAGGAAAGCATCTTTGAACTTGCCGATATTTTGGGCGAATCCCTCGGCTGGGATGGGGTACAGAGAACTGCAGAAGCAGAACGTACCCTCCGTTTATTGGACGACAGGCACGGGGTCGGGTTTTGACGCGCATGGTAAAATTCCTGCGTGTCTCCGAATCATAAGCTCAAAGTTGATCTGGTTATCCCTGTTTATAACGAAGCGGTCATCGTGGGGCAAACCCACGCACATGTCCGTGATGTTGTGGATTCTCTTCCATACGATTTTCAATTTATTTATGTAGATGACGGTTCCAGCGACGGGACGGTTGCTGCGCTCCGAAAAATTGCGGAGGGCGACCCGCGTATTTCCGTGCTTCAACTTAGTCGTAATTTTGGACATCAAGCCGCACTGACGGCTGGACTAGACGCTGCGTTGGGTGAGATTGTCATCACAATGGACGGTGACGGTCAACACCCGCCTGAATTGATATTGCAAATGATTGACCTCATCCGGAATGGATATGATATTGTTCAAACTCAACGCATGGATGATGGTGGCTCGATATCATTTAAGAAGTGGTCATCCAATCTTTTCTACCGTTTGATCAACGTGGTAAGTGGTACTCAGGTGTTGCGCGGTGCCGCAGATTTTCGTGCGCTTTCCCGCGCTGCGCTTGATGGTCTGCGTTCAATGCGTGAGTACCACCGCTTCCTGCGCGGCATGATCTCATGGATGGGATATTCCAGTGTCATCCTTCCATATCAAGAACCAGCCCGCGTTGGCGGTGAATCGAAATATTCATTGGGAAAAATGTTCCGCCTGGCCTCAGATGCTGTTTTTTCTTTTTCGCTTGCGCCGTTGTATATCGGGTTGAGCACGGGGTTGGGGTTCCTTGTTTTGGCTGCAGCCCAAATGATCTATGTGGCAGCTTTGTGGCTTACCGGACAAACTGAACGAATCGTGGCTGGTTGGAGTTCGTTGATGGCGATCATGCTTATCGCAAGCGGTATTATTATGATTCTGCTTGGCTTTATCGGTGTGTATGTAGGCTATATTTTCCAGGAAGTGAAGCGCAGGCCAATTTACTTGATAAAGGGGGCGAAGCCAAAAGATGGAGAATAGACCTCAGCCTTTTCATATCACTTTAGTCCGTCATGGCGAATCGGTCGGGAATGCCGAAGCGCGCTGGCAGGGACAGGCGGATTATCCGCTCACAGACACTGGCCGTGCGCAGGCACGGGCTCTTGCTGAACGCTGGAAGAATGAAAATGCTAAATTTGATCTGCTGATCTCCAGCCCGCTTATTAGAACAAAAGAGACCTCCGAAATTATTGCAGCCACACTCAATGTGACTGTTGAGTTTGATCCGCTCTGGCTTGAACGTGACAATGGCGATTTTTCAGGGCTTACGGCGCATGAAGTTCGTCAGAACTTCACCCATCCCCAATTCAGCACTCCGTATGACCCTGTTGGTGGTGATGGGGAAGGCGATTGGGAATTATTCCTGCGGGCAGGACAGGCATTACAAAGCCTGCTTAAGCGTGAACCTGCACGCTATTTGATCGTGTCACATGGCGGCCTCTTGAACCAGTTCATGCATGCGGTTATCGGGTTGCTCCGCAGGCGAATAATTCAGGTACGCGCTTTCGGTTCGGTAACACCGCCTTCGCGCAGCTGATGTATTATCCGCACCAGCATCGCTGGGCGATCGATCGGATTAATGATCATGCCCATTGGAAAGATACGGATTAGGGGTTGAGCGTAAACAGGTAATTTCACACCAAAGAATAAATCTTTTCAGAGGCAGCTTTGCAATCATCCATACCCAACTTAAAACCAACCGAACGCTTAAATGTACTTGTCTTTGGCGCTGGCGCCATCGGGACGTATTTTGGCGGTTCTCTTATCCTCGCCGGTCATAATGTTATTTTTGTTGAACAGCAAAAGATCGTGGACGAATTGCGCGAGCGGGGTTTGCGCCTCGAGTTGACCATTGATGAAAGACGAAAAACAAAGGACGCCTTTATCGTTTCCCCACGCTCTTTCGTAATGGTATCTTCACTGGAGGAATCTCTGAAATTTGGTCCATTTGATGTTGCGTTATTTGCGTTGAAATCCTTCGACACCGCTGTTGCATTGGATGGGATGAAACCCTTTGCCGATAAACTTCCGCCCATGCTTTGCCTCTCGAACGGTGTTGAGAATGAACAACTGATCGCGCGTGAACTTGGGGCGGACAAGGTCATCTATGGCACGGTCACCTCGGCGATCGGACGCCGCGGGGTTGGCGATATCGTGCTGGAAAAACTGCGCGGTGTTGGTGTGGCGGCTGGACATCCACTTTCTGAAAAACTAGTCGCCGCGTTGGACGGCGCATTTTTGAATTGTCAGTTGTATCCTGAACCGCATGGGATGAAATGGTCGAAGATGCTAACCAACCTGATCGCCAATCCAACTTCCGCGATACTTAATATGACAGCCGCGCAAGTCTTTGCCAACAACAAATTATATAAACTTGAAATAGATATGTTGAGCGAATGTCTGGCGGTTATGGCAGCGCAAAATCTGCAAGTGACAGATCTGCCGGGTACGCCTGTGAAATTACTGGCTCTTGCCGCAAAGTTTCCGCTCTGGCTTTCGAAGCCGTTCCTCTCTCGTGCCGCTGGCAGCGGCCGCGGCGCCAAGATGCCCTCTTTTCATATCGACCTGTATTCTGGGCGCGGCCAAAGCGAGATCGAATATCTGCACGGCGCAGTCGTGCGCGCAGGCAGGGAATTCAATGTTCCCACGCCTGTCAATGCAGCGCTAACTGAAACACTGCTGGCTTTGACAAACAAGGAAATCCCGCTCGAAGAATACGCAAATCAACCCGAGAAACTTTTATCCCAGGTTAAAAGTAAAAAATTAGCTTGACCTTTGACAATGAATCCTATGTCAATAAATATCGTTCCACCCAATAAAAACATTGAACTCCATCTCTCTGATGGACGTGTGCTTGAAGGTCCGCGTGGAGCATCTGTGGGGGAATTTCTGCAAACGGTCAAAGATGATTTTAGCGCGCCGATTGTCGCGGCGATTATCAATAATGAGATCCATGAACTGTCATATTTAATCGAGATGGAAGCGCGCTGCACCCCCGTCACCATGGACTCAGCTGACGGTGCGCGCATTTACCGGCGTTCACTTGTCTTTCTGTTGGAAATGGCATTTATGGATCTTTTCCCGAATGGCAAACTTACGATCGATCATTCGCTCTCATCGGGTGGATTTTATTGTCAGGTTACAGAACGCGGCGCTCTTGCACAAGACGAACTAGACGCACTCAAGCTCCACATGCAGAAGCTGGTCGAAGAAAACCATCCGTACGAGCGCAAGGAAGTTCCTGCGCAGGTCGCCATAGAATATTTCAAGATGCGCGGCTATGACGATAAAGTCCGTTTGTTCGCATACCGCCAAAAAGATTACGTCACGCTTTACAGCCTCAATGGTCAAATGGATTACATGCACGGCTATATGGTTCCATCCACTGGGTATTTGCGTTGGTTTGACCTGAATCTTATCAATGGTGGATTTACCATTCAATTCCCGCGCCGACATGCGCCTACGGATCTTGAGCCGATGGGTGATTACCCCAAACTGATCAATACCTTTCGCCAATATGGCGATTGGCTGGAGAGTCTCAACATTGATAATGTCGGCGCTCTCAATGATGCGGTACTGTCAGGTCGTGCCGATGAGATATTGCTTGTCTCTGAAGCCTTGCATGAACTAAACGTCGCGGATATCGCCCAGCAGATCGCTCAAAAAAATTCCAGAATTATCCTGATCGCTGGTCCATCGTCTTCTGGGAAGACAACCACTTCCCGCCGACTGGCGATTCAATTACTTGCGCGCGGCATCTCGCCGTATCCGCTTGAACTGGATAATTATTTTATTGACCGTGACAAGACTCCGCTTGGGGAAGATGGCAAGCCTGATTTCGAAAATCTCGAAGCATTGGACTTACCCCGTCTCGCAGAAGATCTTGAAAAAATTCTCGCTGGAGAAAAGGTCCAGTTGCCACGTTACAACTTCAAGTCAGGGAAGAGCGAGGCGGGCGACATCCTCCAACTGAAGGATGGGCAGCCGCTTATTTTGGAAGGGATTCATGGAATGAATCCGCGCCTCATTTCTGACCGTTGGTCTGGTGCGGCGTTTCGAGTCTATGTCTCCGCATTGACACAGCTCAACCTTGACCGCCACAATCGAGTCTCGACGACTGATACGCGCCTCATCCGCCGCATGGTGCGGGATGCCCGCGAGCGCGGATATTCTGCCGCGCAGACGATCAGCCGTTGGGAATCAGTACGCCGTGGCGAGAAGCGCCACATTTTCCCATATCAGGAAAATGCAGATGTAATGTTTAATTCCGCGCTGGTCTATGAGCTGTCTGTGCTCAGACCATTTGCTGAACCCCTGCTTCGGCAGGTGCAATACCGTGCTCCCGAGTATATTGAAGCGCGCAGATTGCTCGCCTTCCTTGAATGGTTCCTGCCGCTGGATGCGAGTCTGGTTCCAGCAAATTCAATTGTGCGCGAATTCTTGGGCGGATCAGGTTTGAAGGATTTCAAGATTTGGAGAGGGTAGTTAAATCAAAACTCCGGGTACATTTTGAACCCGGAGTTTTTTTTCTATTTCAATATAACTTCGATCTGTTCCAGTTCTTCGGCTGTGAAATCCAGCCTGTTCAACGTTCCCACCGCATCTTCGATCTGTTCTACTTTACTGGCGCCGATCAAAACAGATGTCATGCATTTATGACGTAAAACCCATGCTAAAGCCATTTGAGCCAAAGTCTGTTCACGGGATTGCGCGATCTCGTTCAGTTTATTTACTTTGGCTAATTTATCATTCGTGATATTGGCGGGTTTCAGAAAGCCGTGTGCTTTTGAGGCACGTGAGCCTTCAGGAATATTGCCGCCAAGATACTTGTTGGTTAGCAATCCTTGCGCGAGTGGTGAGAACGGGATACAGCCGATGCCTTCCTCTTTGAGCGTGTTGAGCAATTCAGGTTCCACCCAGCGGTTGAACATACTGTAAACAGGCTGGTGGATCAGACACTGCGTGCCGAGTTCTCGCAGGATTTTTGCGGCTTCTCGTGTTTTTTCTGCCGGGTAATTTGAGATGCCCACGTAAAGCGCCCGCCCGCTGCGGACGATGTGATCGAGCGCGCGCATGGTCTCTTCAAGCGGAGTCTCAGGGTCGGGGCGGTGATGGTAGAAAATGTCCACGTACTCAAGCCCCATGCGATTCAGGCTTTGGTCAAGGCTGGAGATCAAATATTTGCGTGAGCCCCAGTCTCCATAAGGACCATCCCACATGGTATAGCCTGCTTTGGATGAGATGATGAGTTCATCACGGTAGGGTTTTAAGTCCTTTGCCATGACCTGTCCAAAGGTCTCTTCGGCGGAGCCGGGGGGAGGGCCGTAATTATTTAGCCAGATCAAAATGCGTGATGCCCAGATCAAATGCGCGCAAAACCATTTCGCGGCTGTTGCTGAATGTGTCCACGCCGCCGAAGTTATGCCATAAGCCAAGTGAGATGGCAGGGAGTTTAAGTCCGCTGCGGCCGGAGCGGTTGTAGCGCATGGAGGTATAGCGGGATTCATTTGGTAGATAATTCATGTCTGCTCCTGCAATATTATGTGCGACGCACGTTTATACAAAACCTTGTTCGATCAGACTTTCTGCCATCGCAAGAGTGGCTTCTTCTTTTGAGCGTGACGTCCATTTGAGGATATTCTTTGCGTTTTCATTCGAAAGCGTAAAATCCCAGTCCAGGCTTTGGACGACCAGGGCGATCTTCTTGTCGAAAAGCGCCAGTATCTTTATGGCAATGGAGGGGAATAATATTCGGGGTATCTTATAGCCGCGTTTTCCGTATTTCTTGTAAAGCAGATCGGCAAGGTCTTTGATCCAGATCGTGCCTGCAGAACACAAAAAGCGCTTCCCGGCCGCTTCAGGAGTGGTCATACCGAGGAGTATGGCGGAAGCGACATCGCGCACATCAACAATACCCACTTTGATGCGTCCCACCCCGGGGATTTGTCCAAGCATGTAGGTGCGAATCATTTCTGCTGAAGTGGGAAAATCTTTGTTGAGAACGGGTCCAAAGATCAGCGGCGGGTTGATGGACACCATTTCCATCTTGTTGATATTTTCTGAGCCATTGATAAAGTCCCAGGCGGCGCGTTCTGCAAGGGTCTTGCTTTTTGAGTACGACCCGATATTATTTTCAATAATAGACCAATCCTCTTCATTGAAGGCGCGGTCCTCCCCCGCGTGACCTGCTGATATTGCTGCAACCGAAGAAACCTGCACAACCCGTTTGACCTTTGCGAGGTGCGCGGCCCGCAGGACACGCAGTGTCCCTTGAACGGCTGGAATGATCAGTTCATCTTCATCCTTTGGCTCAAAAAGCGGAAATGGGGATGCGATATGCAAAACGAAGTCGCAACCGTTCATGGCTTCATTCCAGCCTGCGTCCTGAGTTAAGTCTGCTGTGATGATTTCGAGTCTGTCGTTTCTATCAGCTTGTTTTGCGATTGTCTCGCGAACTTCTGCTTCGCGTGAATTCGTTCTCAAGGTTGCGCGGACTTTGTAGCCCTGCTGACGAAGCTGGATGACGGTGTGCAGCGCGACAAATCCGCTGGCGCCTGTGACGAGTATGGGGTTTGATGAGGATGTCATGATTACAAGAGTCCTTTGAGTAGGAGGCTGGTGAGTACGCCGAATACACTGCACGCAAAATTGACCCAATCATTATTAAGCCATTTCCAACCGCGTATCAGGGTGGTGGGTGTGCCGCAGGTATGCAATGGATGTTTCTCGGTTTCTTTATGATCCTTTGGGCAAAAGTATATGGCTTGCACTGTCGCGCCGAGGAAAGAGTCAAATAAGGAGCCGGCGAGTCCTGCCAGGGTGACGATAAAAAATATTGGCACAGAATCAACTGTCGGGTTAAGCGCAGAGGCGAGTATCCCAATTAGCGCCGAACCTGCCAGGGATGCGAGCGTGCCGAATAATGAGATCCCGCCTGAAGTGCCTTTTTCCACCGCTTTTTTTAAGTTGGTGATAATTCTTGGGGGATGAGGATTCAGCACGCCCAATTCAGTTGCCCATGTGTCGGCATTGACTGCGGCGAGTGCTGCGGCGAATCCGAGCCATGGGATGATTGATTCCGGGTAAAAATAATGCAGTGCTGCGAATGCAGTGGCGATGCCGCCGTTCCCAAAGACCTGGCCGGCATCACGCTCGTGTCCTTTTGAAAATTTTTCGTTGAGACCTTGTTTGCGTTTCTTAAAGGCGCGGCTGAGAACAGATGAGGTAATGAAAAATGTGAGTAATAAAATAGCCCATTCCCATCCTCCAATTCCAAAAATGATTGTGCCAGTAAATGTCGCTGCAACTGCCCCACCTTTGATTAAGCTGCGCGCGCGATAGGCGAGATACGCGATGATGAGGGCGAGAGTAAATCCGATGAGTAGTTGCATATGTTTATTATGGCTTTGCGGGCAATCTCTGCTAATGCGATAAGATTGCTTTGGCCAGGGTGCGCTCTTGCAATGACATATTAGATGGGTGTTGTAATGATGAAAAGTACTGACAGCAAGAATAGCAAACTGGTTAATGTGCTTGAGCCCCAAACAATAAATGCTAAGATACGCTCTTTTTCCCAGCGATAAAAATACAAACCTGCGATCCAGCCAGCGACTGAGAGTAAAAGACTGGCAAGTGGGAAGATGATCAACTGCGACGATGAGACCGTTTCGAGCGCGCTGCCAGCAAATTGCGGTCCGAGCGCCACGCGCGGTGTGGATGGAATGATCAAGCTGGCCCAAATGAACAAGCCAATATTAAGGAATAAGCCGCTCAGCCATAGGTACCGCGCAAGCCCGCTTTCCCAAGCTTGTATCACAGCAAAGGATGGGTACACAGATTTTGATTCGACGTTGGCGGTGCTCCCCAGTTCGGTAGTGCGCGCAAAAGATTGCGCAAGCCCTGTGGGATCTTCAGGTGATATGACAAAGACGCGTTTGGCTGTTGCTACAAGAAGAAGTTTTTTTGTATCGGATGCGAGAAATTCAACCATTCCAAGATCAGGGTGACGGCGTGTTCCCAATAGTCCGCCAGGCAGGTGGAAGGATGGTAGGGAGACGGGATTCGTGAGATCATCCGCCGAACGGATCCATTCAATATCTGTCAGCGGAATATCTTCGATGCGTAACCCCCAATTGATCTTTAAACTATCGCGGCTGAGATAATAATCCGCGCGCCAGAGTGAATATAGACGATATAGAAAAAATGGGATCGGTACAAAAGATGCGAGCGCAATAAGTAATGAGATTAGAAATATAGGACCGACTTCTGCGCCTGAAAGTTTAATGAATGCTGAAATGGTGATGGCGGTCAGGATAATAATGAATACCCCATGCAGAATCATGCCGCGTTGTTTGGGTGGAGGGAAATGATTGCTATTTAACATGTCTGGGTTTGGAGCGCAATGAGGATATCTTGGCAGTTGACCAACCTATTCTCGCCGTCTTTGCGTAACTTCAATTCTACCATTCCGTTTTTTAGGTTTTTCTCGCCCACGGTCACGCGGACAGGGCAGCCGATCAGATCTGCATCATTGAATTTGACCCCGGCGCGTTCATCGCGGTCATCAAATAGAACCGCCAACCCGGCGCTTTGAAACTGGCCATAAATTTCACCAGCCTTCAAGAGCGTATCTATTTCCTTGCCGGGTATGTGCATGAGATACACATCAAATGGAGCGACAGACTTGGGAAAAGTTAATCCTTTACCATCATGATGGGTTTCCGCCAGGGCTAAAAGTGTATTCTCAATATTGAAATTTGAGCGCGTAGCCAAGTTGATGGATGATTTTACTGATAGGGTGTTGTCGCATTGGTCGCATAAGTCACCTGGCTTCACTTGAACCAGGTCAGCGACGATCTCAGGAGAATAATCCCTGCCGCAATTTGTGTTCAGTAAATGATAGCCCGTCTCGTTCGCTCCCGCCGCCAGGTTGGGTGACTGCTAATGAGATCGTCTACAACGATCAGTCCACGCTTCGTTCAACCAACGGAGATGCATATCCAGGCGTTGCGCCTGCGTTTATTATCTCTTCAGGTGTTGCCAATCTGAATTCGCCGATGACGTTTTTTAGTTTTGCTTCACTCAGGTTCATGTCCCCACGGATTACTACAAAGACAAATTGATGATCGGATGTACGGGTATACATCAGGGCTTTGGCGGTTTTCTCTTTTGGCAGATTTAGAAAATTGGCAAGGGATTCGATCGTACTGCAATCTGGAGTGGCTGCTCTTTCAATTGGTAGTTGCCCTTCCTGGACGGGTGGAGACTTTTTGAACTTTGCAAGTTCAATCCGTTCCGTATATTTACAGGATTTACAATGAATGATCTCGAAGGGACCAGTTGAAATGGGGAAATATGTTTCGATCTCGTTTGAAATAATGGAGAGGTCGAGAAGTGAGATGAAGTTAGGATTTTTTGATAGATCTTGTAATCTCCTGAGCGCTTGTTCCCCAAGCGGCAGTATCCCATTTTCACGAGTCACATATCCTGCGCGGACAAGCCAGCCGAAGCCGGGAGTGCGCGCATTATTAGGAAAGTCACGCTGGGTTTGGATTTGGAGTTCGCGGTATTTCATGGATTATAAAAAGACCCTAAAGGTCTCTGAGACCTTTAGGGTCTGGAAAATTATTTCTCATCTTTGTTCTTGCGCATTAGTTTTTGAGTTGATTCAACAGCAGGGATGGAATTAGCTGCCTGCATGATCGATTCTGCTGTGGCTGCCTCTGATGGTGTGGACTCGGGAGCAGGTTCAAGGTCAAGTTCGACGGTTTCTTCCATCCGAATTTGTCCACGCAGAAAAGCCCCTTCTTCTGTCACGAATGCAGTTGTAACCACATCCCCCCATACTCGTCCAGAAGCGCGGATTTCCAGTTTTTGAGTGGTGATATTGCCGCGTACCGCACCCGCCACGATGACGGTGTTGGCGCGAACGTTTTGGCAGGTCACGCGGCCCGTCTCGCCGACGATCAGCATTCCGCGCAAGGCAATTTCTCCTTCAAACGCGCCTTCGATGCGGACACCGCCTGAACCGTTGATACTGCCATGCCAGACGACGCCTGATCCTAGGATGGAAGTGATGCGCTCAACAGCCTGGACGGGTTGGGAGGTTTCTGTGGGGATGGTATTGCGTTTGAACATGTAAGTAATTTTACCGTAGAAAACAAAAAGGGCGGACTCTGCGTTGAAACGCGAGCCCGCCCAGATCTTCGATCATTAATCCCTGATTTTTTACTCGCTCTTCCCTTCTTCCTTCGCGCTCATCTGCACACCGACCGTATTGAAGCCGGAATCCACATATAATACTTCGCCAGTGATGCGTCTGGAGAGGTCCGAGGCAAGGAAAACAGCCGAGTTGCCAACATCTTCGATTGTCACATTCTCACGCATGGGGGACATGTCCGCGAAGTGCTTATACATATCGCGGAAGCCGCCCACGCCCGCCGCCGCTAACGTACGGATCGGTCCGGCTGAGATCGCATTCACGCGGATCTTTTGAGGACCAAGGTCATATGCCAGATATCTTGTGGATGATTCCAGCGCGGCCTTGGCTACGCCCATTACATTGTAATGCGGTGCGACTTTGACCGAGCCGTAGTAGGTCAGGCACATGACTGAGGCGTTGGGATTCAGAATTGGCAAAAAGGCATTGGTCAACGCCACAAAGGAGAATACGCTGATGTCCATCGCGGTTCTAAATCCATCACGGCTGGTTGCGTAATATGGTTTGCTCAATTCTTCGCGCCCCGCAAAGGCGATCGAGTGAACCAGTACATCGATCTTTCCAAAATGGTTGGCCGCTTTTTCTGCGGTCAGCGCGATCTGATCATCCTTGGTAACATCGCACTCTTCAACCCATTTGCAGCTGACTTGTTCAGCCAGCGGTTTTACTCGTTTTTCCAGCATCTCACCTGCATAGCTGATGCCAATATTCGCACCTTCGCGTTTGAAAGCCTGTGTAATGCCCCAGGCAATGGACCGTTCGTTTGCGAGTCCAAAAATTAAAGCATTTTTTCCATCCAGCAATCCCATGTTATTCTCCTCGATAATTTAATAAAAAACGCCAGGGTTTGGACAACCAAGGCTCTGGTGTTTTATTTAAACCCACCGAGGGCCAATCGTCACGCTTTTTTCAGGGAAGGATGGTCCAGTCTCGATCCATAAACTGGAATTTGCTTCAGTCAAATTGATATTGTTCTCGCTTTTGGTAATGCCCATGGCCTGGGTCAATTTCCCCGGACCCAATGTATCACGACCTTGACGCCGTGTCGCCATCTCCTCGATTCCCTCGATTGGGTGTATTGCGCGAATCAGTACGGCCGCAGGGAAGCCCTCTTTTTCCGTGACAGCATTCAGCATCCAGTGGTTTCCATAGGTGAAATAAACATACGCGTGTCCCGGCGGACCGAACATTGGCGCTGTGCGGATTGTCCTGCCCGCCTTTGCATGGCTGGCGAGATCATCAAAGCCAAAGTATGCCTCTGTCTCAGTGATCAAGCCGACTAATTTCACCCCATCCAAAATCCGCACCAGCCGCGCGCCAAGCAAACTCCGTGCAACGGTCAACGTGGGATGGGTATAAAAATTGCTGGGAAGAATCATAAAGTTTTTTGTGTAAACCTTATTTAAATCGAGCGTCCCGTTGCAGGGTTAACCGCAGCCCATCCTCTAATTTGATCGAAGGCTGGAAGCGTAATTTTTCTTTCGCAAGACTCATGTCTGCCCTCATACGGGAGACTCCGCCTGATGTTTGGCTGTTGTAGACTACATTGGTTTTGCTGTTTGAAACATCTAATACTGTGCGGATCAGTTCCTTGATCGAGGTTTCGACTCCAGAGCCAATGTTGATGACCAGATTATTGATATTCGGCGCGGTGGATGCGGCAGCCATTGCACTGACAACATCATCTACGTATATATAATCGCGGGTTTGGCTTCCATTGCCATGTGCGACCAGCGTTCCGCCGCGCATAGCCTGGCGAAGGTAATGCGGTACAACCGGTGGGTGTGATGGTGGCAGGTGTTGACCTGGTCCATACGCATTAAATATTCTCAGGCTGACAGTTTCAATCCCCCATAATCCGCCAATTGTGCGGACGTAATACTCTGCGGCAAGTTTTGAGACAGCGTAGGGTGAGCGCGGATTGGGTGTGGCCGACTCTATTAGTGTTGAGTCTCCCAGATCACCGTATACAGCTCCGGACGATGCCAGAACGACTCGTTTGACTCCCACGTCACGGATCGCTTCCATCAGAGCCACTGTTCCGCCCACGTTGACAGCATTATAGTCGCGCGGATATAGCACGGATTCCTGAACTGAAACACGTGCCGCGAGATGGTAAACCACATCCACGTCCTGAAGCAATGTCCATAATTTGGGACGGTCATTCACATCCCCGCGTGTAAAGTGGACATCCGGCACAAGAGCCTGAGGATCCCCGGTAGAGAGATCGTCCAATCCACGGACCTGGTGTCCCTCGCGGGCTAGGTGATTTGCAAGAGAAGAGCCGAGGAATCCCGCGGCTCCGGTAATTAATAAGTTCATAAAGAAAATTATACTCGTAATATTGTCGCTTGTTTTTGATGCCCCCCTGAAGGTGCTTCCACCAAGGGGAAGTTGTTGCCACTCTAAAGGATTCGGCTTCGGATCCGGGGCCACCCCGGGGGGGGAGAAAGGGGGGGTTGGGATTTGATTTTTAGACACGATACCGAACTTGACACAATGATAGCCATGTTCTAAAATAGTCAAGTGCCTTAAATCAGCGTCCAGAGATCAAGGGCGTTTATTTTTCATTAGGAGGGCCGGTTGACTAAAAATCGTACGCAACTCATGGTAGATCGCCTGCGTGAATTACAGGCTTCATCGCCAGACATAGAGGCATCCGCTGTGGTTAGTGTTGACGGTCTTAGTATTGCGTCTGCCCTTCCGCAAGGTGTGGAGGAAGATCGCGTTTCAGCCATGTCTGCGGCCATGCTCTCATTAGGCGAACGTATTGCAAGTGAATTGGGGCGCGGTACTTTGGAACAGGTCTATATTAAGGGCTTGAAAGGGTATGTTGTTTTGATGTCTGTCGGTGATGAAGCTGTTCTTACCGCTTTGGCGCGTGAACAAGCCAAACTTGGCTTGATCTTCCTTGATATGCGCCGTGCCGCCGAAGATCTATCGAAGTTGATTTAGTTAGTGGAGTTGCCAATGCCCCCCCTTCAAAAAAGTGGAATGTATTACCCTAATAAATTTGGCCTGATCACGATCAAGTCATTGGAAGAGGTCATGGGGAAGAATGGATTAAATGCCATTTTAAACCTGGCTGGTTTGAATCATTATATAGAAAACTATCCCCCCGATAATTTAGACAAAGGCTTCGATTTTGCAGAGCTCTCTGCCATCGGTTCTTCCTTGGAAGAAATGTACGGTCCGCGCGGCGGGCGTGGATTAGCCCTGAGAGCCGGGCGCGCTACTTTTTCTGATGCGCTTAAGAATTTTGGCGCCCTGGCTGGCGCAGCGGATCTAGCATTTGTTGTCCTTCCGCTTCAATCCAAGCTGAGAATTGGCCTGCCGGCTTTTGCCAAGATATTCACCCAATTAAGTGACCAGCAGACTACCGTGGAAGAGAAGGATACAGAATGGGTGTGGACCATCCATAAATGTCCATGTTGTTGGGGGCGTACAGGTGTGGACAAACCTGTCTGCTTTATTTCCACAGGTCTTCTGCAGGAATCGCTCAAGTGGGTCTCCGGCGGGAACGAATTTCGAGTAAACGAATCCAAATGCATCGCTGCCGGCGATACTGTTTGCGAATTCATTGTACAAAAAGAGCCCACTTCATAACAATAAAAAGGTCTGGCGTGACAGACATCAAGCCAAAAATATTAATCATTGAAGACGACTTGGACGTGGCAGAAATGCTGAACGCCTATTTTCGCGTTCAAGGTTATGAAGTATTCACCGTCAATTGGGGCGAAGACGGGGTGCGCTCCTGCCAGACCGTACATCCTGATATCGTTATTCTAGACATTCGGCTTCCCGATATAGACGGTTATGAAGTAGCCCGCCGGGTACGGGGTGACCGCCGTACAGCCGACATTCCCATTATCTTCCTTACCGAAAAACGCGATCGCGCAGACCGTATGCAAGGACTTGAACTTGGCGCGGACGATTACATCACCAAGCCTTTTGATGTGCAGGAATTACGTTTGCGTGTGCGTAACGCACTTAAACGTGTGCATCAGGGATCCCTCACCAATCCTATTACGGGTTTACCAGAGGGCGCTGTGGTGGATGAAAAACTCTTCGAGGTGATCGGTAAAGAGGGGCTTAGCCTGCTTTTTGTGTCGATCGAAAATATGGATGCCTTCCGTGAGGCATATGGCTTTGTCGCATCTGATGATGTTCTGCGTGCCATTAGTTTTATGATCGTCAATACCATGCGGGAAGCCGGCCGTCCGGAAGATTTCCTCGGGCATTTAAACACCGCTGATTTCATCCTCGTTCTGTCGCAATCGAACCTTGCCTCGCTGAGTGAAAAATTACGTGCCCGTCTTACACAATCGGTCGAATATTTCTATCCAATCAGAGACCGGGATCAGATGGCAAAAAACGAATTACGTCTTGTCTCAAAACTGGCAGAGATCGCTTCTCTTAAGGATCAATTTACAACGATTGATCAAATTAAAGCTGAGCTGATGCGCTTGGTGAAATAGGAGTTTGATTGCACATTACAGTTATCACACCTACATATAACGAAGCGGAGAACCTGCCCAAACTGGTCTCCGCTTTATTTTCGCTTCCACTTGATTTGAGCTTGTTGATCGTGGACGACAACAGCCCTGATGGGACTGGGAATTTGGCGGATGATCTGGCCAAAAAATATCCTGGCCGTGTGGAGGTTCTTCATCGGCCGGGAAAGATGGGCTTGCGGTCGGCTTATCTCAATGGGTTTCAGAAAATATTAAATGGGGATGCGCAGGTATTGGTCCAGATGGATGCGGATTTTTCCCACGATCCGGCGGCCCTAGTTGAGATGTCGAAACTCCTCGAGTCTTGTGATGTGGTCCTCGGTTCACGATATGTGCCGGGCGGTTCAGTAGACAAGAACTGGCCGCTCTGGCGAAAGAATCTCTCGGCATTTGGTAATTTTTATGCGCGCACCATCCTGGGGCTTCCATTACATGATGTAACCACGGGCTATCGCATGTGGCGGCGCGAGACTCTGCAGCAAATGCCGGTGGAACGTATACAATCCAGCGGCTATGTTTTTTTAGTCGAGATGATGTATCTTGCTCATTGTCTGCAGTTCAAGATCGGAGAGTCTCCCATTTATTTTGCAGATCGCCGCTGGGGGAAATCGAAAATGTCTATCAAGATCCAAATGGAAGCCGCAATGCGAATCTGGCAGGTTTTGTGGAATTTTCGAGACCTGAAAAAAGCGGGCACTGCTGGCAGACTGTAATTCATTTTTGTTCAGGTAAATCCCTGCCCAAATTATCAGGTATCTGATAGAATACAACTCGCACGCCGACCCTTCGACACCGTTTAGGAGTACTTCAAACCCTCGGCTTTCCCGTCGGGGGTTTTTGTGTGTATACCATCAAAGGGCGGGAGTTCCCGTCTTTTTTGTGTCAACCAATGTTTAGAGCGACCGCTGAGTCGCATCCATAGGAATAACCATGCAAATCGAAAGAAAAGACCTTCGTAACATCGCCATTATCGCGCACGTTGACCACGGCAAGACCACCCTTGTGGACGGCCTGCTCGGTCAATCTCACACCTTCCGCGAAAACCAGCGCGTGGAAGAACGCGTGATGGATTCAAATGATCTCGAACGCGAGCGCGGCATTACCATTCTTGCCAAGAATACAGCGATCACACTCAATGATCCGATCACCAATAAACCGATCAAGATCAATATCGTGGATACACCCGGACATGCCGACTTCGGCGGGGAAGTGGAACGTGTTATGAACATGGTGGATGGCGTTCTTTTGCTTGTGGATGCGGCGGAAGGTCCCATGCCGCAGACACGCTTTGTTTTAAAGAAAGCCCTTTCAATGGGACACAAAGCCATCGTTGTAATCAACAAAGTGGACCGTAAAGATGCCGAGCCTGCCCGCGTGCTTAACGAAACTTTTGATCTGTTCATCGAGCTTGGCGCTACAGAAGAACAGGCAGATTTCCCTGTAGTTTATGCTCAGGCGACTGCTGGAAAAGCGGGTCTGACTCCTGACCTCGGAGACAATCTACAGCCCTTGTTTGACGTGATCCTCAAGCATATCCCCGCCCCCAAAGTGGATCCTGAAGCGCCTTTGCAGTTACTGGTCACCATGTTGGGCTACGATGATTACCGCGGCGTGACTGCAATTGGGCGCGTCTTTGCGGGCACGATCAAGGCTGGGCAGAAAATGGCGCGCATGAAGTTGGATGGCAGCATCCTGCCCGAAAGTGCGCGTTATCTTTACACTTTTAAAGGTTTGAACAAGGTTGAAATTGATGAAGTTCAAGCCGGTGATATCATCTCACTTGCCGGGTTGGAAGGGATCGCCATCGGTGAGACACTTGCCGACCCGAACTCACCCGTCGCATTGCCGACCATTAAAGTTGAAGAACCAACTGTCCGAATGACCTTTGGCGTAAACACCTCACCTTTTACTGGTAAGGAAGGGACATGGGGTACTTCACGTAAGCTGCGTGAACGATTATTTGAAGAACTGCGCACCAATGTTTCCCTGCGTGTGGAAGAAACTGAATCCGCCGAAAACTTCCTGGTTTCCGGTCGCGGCGAATTGCATTTGGGCATCCTCATCGAGACCATGCGCCGTGAAGGTTATGAATTCCAGGTATCACGTCCTGAGGTTATTTATCACAAAGCGGATGATGGCGCATTGCTTGAGCCATTTGAAGAAGTGCATGTTGAAACTAGTAACGATACGGTCGGCGTTGTCGTGGAAATGCTTGGGAGTAGACGCGGCAAGATGATGGAAATGGCAGACGCAGGTCAGGGAATGACGCGTATTGTGTATATCGTCCCGACCCGTGGTTTGCTTGGTTTCCGTTATCAATTCCTCACATCCACCCGCGGCGAAGGTGTGATGCATACGATCTTCAACGGGTACGATGAATTGGCCGGCGCGATCACATCACGCACCAAAGGGTCCATTGTTGCATGGGAAGCTGGAACGACAACTGCGTACGCCCTGAAAGCTGCCGAGGAACGCGGTCAGTTATTTGTTGGGCCTGGAGTCGCGGTGTACGAAGGCATGGTGGTGGGTGAAAATGCGCGCGGTGGCGACCTGTCTGTCAACGTGTGCAAAAAGAAACACCTGACGAATATGCGCGCCTCCGGCGGTGATATGGAAATCCGCCTCGTACCGCCCCGACAGATGTCTCTGGACGAAGCGATCGAATACCTCTCTGATGATGAATTGCTCGAGATCACCCCAGAGTCATACAGAATCCGCAAGCGTATTCTGTCAACAGATGAACGCGGCAAGCAAACCAAGAAATCAAAAGAACAACTCGAAGCTTAAGTCAAAATCCCCAATGTCCATGGACATTGGGGATTTTTTATTTTTCACGAATTCATTATGGACAGGTAATATTTGCAGTGGCGCTGTTGGATTTCCCGATTGGATTATAGGCTTGAATTTGATAACCCACACTCTGACCTGAATTAAGCGGGATCGTCTCTGCAAAATTTGTGGAGTTGGCGGGTAGTTCGGCAGCGATCTCGCCATTTCGCAGGACGCGATAGCCCGTTTCGTTATCCGCTTTATCGCTCCAGGTTAAAGCGATATCCGCCTGTCCCGGCCCATAACAGAAAAACGACCAGCCATTGTTGGGAAAGGTGGGTGCTTCGGGGGTGTCTCCCTCTGGTGTGGGCGGCGCAGTGACCGTGGGTACTGCTTTGAAATCTCCTGAGGGGGTTGTAAATTCACCGGATAACCAGCACTGCCCCAGGGTTGTATTTACGATCCAATAATTGGGCGGGAAGAATCCAACGATCTGTACTTGATCTGCCGGAAGTATTTGAGTAATGCGCTCATAATTAACACCAGGCCCGCTGCGGCAATTGGTCACATCACCGACACTTGCCATGGCTGGCCCGGAGGGATTGGGAGTGGAGATCGTTGGCGTAGTTGCCTGTGTGTCGCCCGTAACAATGGTTGGTGTACTTGCAAGCGTGGGAGTTGCCTGCGGGGTTTTAAGCGCAGCGTCAACGGTCAGTGCTGCGGCGGTCATCATGATCTCCTGTGAAGCCGCGCTGTCTTCCGGAAAATTACAGGCGGAGAGGAGCAGCCCGGTAAGAATTAAATATGCAAGAACAACTTTTTTCACACCTTCCCTCCCAAAATATTTTTTGGACGTTCGATCTCGATGATATCGGTCACGCGGCAGTAGCTGTTTCCCATCAGTCGGCCAATGGGTTTCAGTGCTGATATATTGATCTTATCTCTGCCGATCATGACTTCATCATTAGCATGGATATGAACAATGGTACCGATCACGATCGAGCCACCGCCCGGGTCGGTTCCGATCTCAATGATCTCGCGCAGTTTGCATTCAAAGTGAATCGGGCTTTCCGCTACGCGCGGCGGTTTGACAGAAACAGATGAGGCAAGGGTTACACCCGCATAATCGAATTCATTAAAATCCGCGGGCGCTTCAATGGATGATGCATTCATGGCTTGAAATAATTCATCCGTGACAAGATTGACCACGAACTCTTTCGTGGCGCGGACATTGTTCAATGTGTCTTTTGCCTTTCCATCCGACCCGCGGACCGACGAACAGAATAAAACGGTTGGCGGATTGGAGCAGACGGCGTTGAAGAAGGAGAACGGAGCCAGATTCGGACGGCCGTCCATGTCAATGGTCGAGATCCAGCCGATCGGTCGGGGCAGAACCGAGCCGGTCATGATCTTATAAATCGATTGGTAGGGAAGGGTTGCAGGGTCGAGTTCCATGTTATTCCATCTTTTTGTGAGCGCGCCCGCCAATGCGGAAGTATTCCACTCGTCCATTCTCATCGCGGATGAAGTCACCCAATGCGCCTTTATACGGCTCATCCAATCCGATCATTTTATCTGTTTCGTAAAATGCAAACCGCATGGGCGGCAAGGCGGGGCCGGGCGGAGTCTCAGGCGTGGGAAATCCGCCTAGCGGGATGTGGTGATACACGATGGTTTTACCTTTGAGCTTCAAGTCAAAACATTCCGTCCCGATCTTGTATCTGCCCAGGTATTCCTTGAACTCATCCACAGGTTTTTCGATGGGTGTTGGCGACTTTATTTTTGTGTTGAAGTACAGGTCGAGCGCCCAGCCGATGGTGTTGGCTGTGATGATGCCGCCTTCATCGCTGTTGGTCAGAATGGCGAGCGCGAAATCCTGTTCGGGGATGAAGAAGAGATAGGCCTGCTGTCCGTGCGTCGCGCCGCCGTGACCATAGAACTTAACACCGCCGACTTCGCGAATGAACCAGCTGATGCCCATATCGCCGCGCATCCCGGCGTTGACCTGTTTGACGCGCATGGCTTCCAGCGAATTCTTTTTGATAATTTTTTTACCGCCGCCCATGTGGAAGCGCGCGTATGCGAGCAGGTCTTTCACGGTGCTGACCACACCGCCGATGCCGTTCCCGGCGCGCCCGATCGCCCAGGGACGCGCGACATGGGGCTTCTTGTTTTTAATGTAATGCCCGACCACAAAGCGATGCGTGAAGAGGATGTCACTTGGATAGAAGAATGACATCTTTAATTCAAGCGGGTCAAAGAGCATATTCTGCGCGGCTTGTTCATAAGATTTGCCAGTCACGATCTCAATGATACGAGCCGCAATATTGAAACCTGTATTGTTGTAAGACCAGATTTTCCCGAGCGGCTGGATCTGTGGAAGTTTGGCAATATCCTTTACCATTTTATCGAGCGCATCGTCTCCGTTGCCGAAGTCGTTGAAATAATCTCCGACCCAGCCTCCCATATGGGTGAGCAGGTGGCGGATGGTGACTTGCTTTTCAACATTCTCATCCTGTAACTTGAAGTCTTTGATATATTTTTTGACAGGCGCATCTAGATCAACTTTGCCCTGCTCAACCAACTGCATCAGCATGGTGGCTGTGAATGTCTTGCTGATCGACCCGACTTGAAATAGCGTGTCGGGTGTGACGGGCAGCGGATTCTCGATACTGGTTACGCCGAACCCCGCAGAGTATTCCCTGCCTTTGTGCCAGATGCCAATTGCCACACCGGGCACAGACAGCCGTTTCATATCTGAGACTATTTTTTGTGACAACTTTTTGAATTTAACATCAGAAGTATTCATTGATCTATTCTCCGTCACCTTCGAGCCAGGTGGACATATATTCAGTTTTTTCCATTTCCAATGCTTGTTTTGTCAGGTTCAATGGGTGGAAGGTATCCACCATCACAGCCAGTTCTTTTGTTTCCAATTTGCCGATGCTGGCTTCGGTCATGCCGGGCTGCGGGCCGTGTGACAGCCCGAAAGGATGCAGGCTGATATCACTGCGGTCAATGCCTTTGCGGCTCATGAAATTGCCTTCAGCGTAATAAAGAACCTCATCCGATTGAATGTTGGAGTGATTGTACGGCGCGGGGATGCCTTCGGGATGATAGTCAAACAGACGCGGTACGAAGGAGCACACCACAAAATTATGTCCGTCAAAGGTTTGGTGGATCGGGGGCGGCATGTGCAGACGTCCGGTGATCGGTTCAAAATCCTCGATGTTGAATATCCACGGATAGAGATAACCGTCCCATCCGATGACATCATGCGGATGGTAATCCAGAATGTGGCGGGATAATCTGTCGCGCACCTTGATGCGGACCTCAAATTCTCCGCGCTCGGTATGTGTTTCCAACTCTTCAGGAACGCGGATGTCCCGCTCGCAGTACGGCGAGTGTTCAAGTAGTTGGCCATACTGATTGCGGTAGCGTTTGGGTGGTTCGATCTGACTTGGGTTTTCGATGGTGAAGAATTTACATTCTTCATTCAATTGCATTTGCCAGGTCACGCCGAAGGGGATCACGATGTAGTCGCCTTTGCGGAATGGTAAGCTGCCAAATTGACTCTTCAGTGTGCCGCTGCCATCATGCACGAACCAGGTCTCGTAGGCTTGCGAGTTGCGGTAGAAATAGCCCATGCTGTTTTGGGAGCGCGAGACACCGAGGATGACATCGTGGTTGCCGAGGAGTGGTATCCGTCCGCTGACAGGATCAGCCCCCTGCGGAGCCTGAGCGGTTCTGAAGGCGCGGTGACGGATCGGGCCGTAGTCCACATATTCAGGGCTGGCAGGACCGAGGTCTTCGATCATCTTCACGCGCGGTGGCAGGAAGTGATGATAAAGGATCGACTGGATCGAAGAGAAGCCTTCCAATCCCATCACTTCCTCGCGATACAATTTGCCGTCTGGTTTTTTAAATTGCGTATGCCGCTTGTGGGGGATACTGCCGAGCTTATGATAAAAAGGCATTTTGCTCTCCGTGAGTTCTAACAATAAATTATGAGATCATGACGTACGTGTTTGGTCCTTTAAGTTGGGATTGCTTGAGCGCGACTTCGACATTTTTAAAAATACCAGCGATCGTAAGTGACGGCCCGCCATTGTGGCTGGTGGCGCCAATGTGAAGCGAAAATGAGACTGAACCGAAGTTGGTTTCATATTTATTCTTAAAGACAGAAAGCAGTCTTTCGCAGACAGTTTCGGTGCCCGTGGAGTTTGTAGTGGGCAGCAGGACTTTGAATTCGCTTCCATCAGCGGAGGTGATATCCACTGAGCGGAGATGCGCATTGAGGGCCGAGATAAAGACAGTGGGCGCAGCGCGCAGTGCGTCTGCATTGGATGCGTTGGGTGTCATTTCGATCTGGAGCATTCCCATGGGGCTCGGGTATCGCGCCGAGCGCGAGATCTCATATTCAGCCAGAATGCGGAATACGTCGCTGCTGTATACTTCTGAATCATGGATGGCTGTTTTTCTCATTCCTACCTCCGGTATACTTTGAGATTGAGTATTTTATGGGACGCTGATCTTAATGGATTGTATCAGCGTATCCAGACTTGTTAGGGAAGGACTGAACGCGTTTGCGTCAGTGGCATTCAGTTTTTGTTTTACCAATTCAAAATGCTGCGGCGTGTTCTCAAAGTTTTCCCAATCAAAGGGAATGCCCTCCGCGGGGAGCGCTGTTTCGGGATTTCCATCTGCTGAAAGAAAGGCGGCGTTGATCGGCAGAATGGCTGAAACGTAAAACGCGCCGTCGCTGGTTAGTCCTTGAAATGTATAGAATAAACTATTGTTGTTCACAGGGTATGGAGCCTGCGCGTATTGAGTTAGGAATCGGATCCCTGTTCCGCTCTGAAACTGAATGACTTGTTCATTGGAGTGAAAAATTTGAGCCGCGTTGAAGGCTGGTAAGAACGGCAGGTTTTCAGGCATGGCAGCGCCGGAGGGATTGATGATTGTTTTAAGTTCGTCAACAATGCCGCCCACATCTGGAACCATTTGAACGTACTCGCTGACAGGATAGACAAAGATCCTGGGTTCATGGAAAGCGCCAGCCAGCGGATAACTCTGGATCAAATACTGGTTGTAGGCGGGACCGATCTCCCACCACGGCATGTCATTGGATGGCGGTACGGCTTCAATGAACTCGCCTTGTGCGCCGCTGCCAATTCCCATTGGAATGACAAAAGAAATATTGTTAATCGCCACCACTGTCCCGTTGATCTGGGTTGGCGCAGGGACCTGCGTTTCAGCAGCGGGCGCAGTCTCTGTCAGCGCTTGAAATGTTTCAGCGACGATGGTTCCCACACTTGGCTGTGTGGGGGCGGCGGCAGGGGCGAACAATCCGCATGCCAGTGTCAAAAATAATATTCCCGCCCATCCAAATAGTTTCCTTTTCATTTCTTCCCTCCGATCGTGTTCTTCAAGATCCCAATTCTTTCAATTTCAAGTTCCACGACATCGCCCTCGTTCAGCCATGGACCTTGCGTCTTCGTCAATTCCAATAAACATCCCGTGCCAACTGTTCCCGACCCGATCACATCCCCAGCTTGCAATTCACAGCTATCTGATACTCTCGCGATAATTTCTCCGAATGACCAGAATATATCTTTAAAATTCCCTCTGGACATTTCAACACCGTTGATTTTTGCCGTCATGGCGAGATCGTACACCCCCATTCGATCCACTGCTTTATCGGCAAGTGCTTCGCTCGTCACAATGACTGGTCCCAAAGACGAGGCGAAGTCCTTCCCCTTGGCGGGTCCAAGCCCAACTTTCATTTCTTCACGCTGTACATCCCGCGCTGACCAATCGTTGAAGATCGTGTACCCAAAAATATGGCTGGGAGCGTCTTCAGATTTTATGTTGATCCCGCCCTTGCCAATGATGACCGCGATCTCCAATTCAAAATCCAATGCCTGAGTGTAATGCGGATATGGGATCGCATCTTCAGGTCCGAAAATGCTGTTGGGATTGGTGTAATAGAAAACAGGGAACTTGTACCATTCTTCGGGCACTTCGCGTCCGCGGTTTTGGTTGGCAGTTTTGACATGCTGTTCAAAGGCGTAGGCATCCCGCAATGTGTTTGGCCGAAGCGGCGCATGAAATTTGACTTCATTCGTTGCGAAGGAGAATTCAGGAAGTTGAATCTTGTCCGCGCCAGTTTGGATCACCGCGTGCATGTCGGGGAAGGGGAGAGGGTATACGCTGCCGTTTGAAACAAGGGCAGGCTGAGGCGCGGAGTGAGGCGTGCTGATGGTTGCGAATATCATGAGAGGAGTTGAAGGTCAAAGATCGAAAGTCGAAGGTCGGCAAGACTTTTGACATTTGATTTTTGACTTTTATAAATTTCCGCGCCGTTCCTGTTCCAATTCCAGTGACTCAAACAAGGCCTTGAAGTTGCCCTTGCCAAATCCCTGCGCGCCGTGTCTTTGGATGATCTCGATGAACATGGTGGGACGGTCTTGAATGGGACGCGTGAAAATTTGCAGGAGATAACCTTCATCATCCTTGTCTACCAGAACGCCGAGTTCCTTGATGGCTTTGTAATCTTCCTTGATCTTGCCGATGCGGTCGGGCAGCAATTCATAATAGGTGTCGGGCACGCGCAAAAATTCAACGCCATTCATGCGCAGTTGTTCCACCGTATCGAGAATGTCACCGGTGATGATGGCGATGTGCTGTGCCCCGGGCGTGAGATAGTAATCGAGATACTCTTCGATCTGACTCTTCCTTTTTCCTTCGGCGGGTTCGTTGATCGGGAACTTGACGCGGCCATTGCCGTTCTGCATGACCTTGGACATCAGCGCCGAATATTCGGTTGAAATATCCTTGTCGTCAAAGTGCATGAGCTGACGGAAGCCCATCACCTGATGATAAAAGTTGACCCATTGATTCATCTTGCCGAGTTGAACATTGCCGACGATATGGTCAATGGCGGCCAGCCCAGCCGATTGAGTCGCTTTATCTTTGATGGGGCGATAGGTGGGGGCGAAGACCCCCTTGTACTGGGAGCGGTCTACAAAAACATGCAGGGTTTCACCATACGTGTAAATGGCGGAAGTGCGATAAATGCCGTGGTCATCTTTTTCTTCCCGCAGGCTCCATGCGGATTTGGCACCGCGGGAAGTGGTAGCCTGCCATGCTTTTTCGGCATCCTCCACTTCCATGGCGATGACCTTGACCCCGTCACCGTGCAGCATGTGATGGGACGCGAGCGGACTGGACGGCGAATACGGCGCGGATACAACGAAGCGCGCAGTCCCTGATTCCAGGACATAGGATGCGAATTCGCGGTTGCCAGTTTCCAGACCTGAATACGCCACGGGTTTAAATCCAAAAGCCTTCCACCAGTAATACATGGCCTGTTTGGCATTGCCCACATAAAAGTGGACATGGTCTACAGATTTTATTTGGAGGAAGTCTGCTTCCTCGGTCATGGGGCGGGAATCAGTATTTGTTTTTGTAACCATATCTTCTCCTTTGGTTAGTTTACGGGATTGTACGATAAAGGATAGGCTGATGCAATACAAAAAATATCCCTAACATGACTTGTATTTATAGATGTAATACTAGAATTAATGCAAAATATTTTTGTGACAATGTGATTTTAGTAAATGGAATTTCGGTCGTTTGCCTTATGAAATTCTTGTTAAGAAGTTCGTGAAGGTACAAAGAGAGGAATATAATTATTTTAGGAGAATTTGAGATGAAAAAGCAAAGGTTATGGGTGTTGCTGGTAGGGTTGACTGTTGTAATCGGGGCAGCTTGGTGGTTTGTAAAATCGCGCGGGAACGACTCTGTTTCTGCAGTGCTCAAAGAGCAAGCAGTAACTTTGGTGCGGCTTTCAGGTCCGTTAACGAAAAAGAAGGCGGAGGTTTCAGGCCTTGCATGGTTTGGGGATAATTTGATCTTCCTGCCTCAATACCCTAATTTTGTAAAAGATAGTGGCGACGGTTTTCTTTATTATCTGCCCAAAGCGGAGATACTTGCTTATTTGGATGGAACAAGCCAGGTGGAATTGGAACCAAGGCCAATCCCCTTGACCGCATCTAGAATTGGCCAGATCGTTCCAAATTATCAAGGCTTCGAATCGATCGGGTTTTCAGACACTCAAATTTTCCTCACCATTGAAGCTGGCAAGGGAACGGATATGCAGGGGTATTTAATCTCTGGATACATCAATCCCGATCTTTCCTCAATCCATCTCGATACAACAAAATTGACTCCTATTCAGCCGCAGGCCGCATCTGAAAACCATACCGACGAATCTATGCTAGTTTTTGACAATCAGATTGTTACATTTTATGAGGTAAATGGGGAAGGTATCGTAGCAGAGCCTGTGGCGCATGTTTTCGATTTTGCCTTAAATCCATTAGAGACGATTTCCATGACCAATATTGAGTATCGTCTGACGGATACAGCCCTTTCCACGAATAATGAATTCTGGGGAATCAATTATTTCTTTTCAGGCGATACCGAGTTGAGTACAACTCTAGATTCAATTGTGGACGCCTATGGGATGGGGAAAACTCAATCCGAGTCTGATCATATTGAGCGGCTTGTGAAATTTAACTTTTCCAAGCAGGGAATTACTCTTGCCGATTCTCCCCCCATCCCTTTTGTGTTGACTGAGGACGCCCGTAACTGGGAAGGACTTGCCATTCTTGATGACCGAGGCTTTCTGGTCATTACCGATACTCACCCAGATACTTTATTTGGTTTTATTCCATTGCCATAATGTGAATTTTTAAAGCACAGGCTGGCCTGTTTTTAGGTCCGCCTGTGTGCATTTAAAATTGTGTTGTTTCAGCAGACATTGCGCTTTTCGTCCGCCAATCTTTGATCAGGAAAGGAATATAAAGGATAAAGAAGATGGCGAACCCGAGCGCTTCCATTTCAAATATATACCAGGGCCAGGGCGCGAGAGCATCCAGCAGGGTGGGGAATTCGGGCTTGCCCGCCACAAAAAGATAATTACTACCGAGCGCCAGATTAAGGAAGAAGACAGGGATCATATAGATATTCGTCCAGATAAAAACGCGTTTGAAGGATTGCAAGGTTGGGCGGAATCCTTCAACCACGGTCATGTAGATGGCGATGTTGATCAACAGTCCGTGCGCGAAGATGGTTTGCATCAGGCGGTAATGCGGGAAGTTGTACGCGGCGGCGTCGGCTGGAGTCAACACGGCCTGCATGGCTCCGCCGATCCCCATGAAATACACGAATTCATAGATCGCGTAATTCTTGGTCACCAGCATGTAAGCCGAGAGCCAGATCAGCACGGCGCACATGTGCAAAGGCAGCATGGTCTGGACATTCCAAATCCCCCAATAAATGGACCAAATGTGCAGGGAGGTTTCGTTCAGTACGATCGCGATCGCAAACACCCAGCGCACAATATTCCTTTCCCTCTCCCCCCAGACATTGCGGAAATACAAATAGGAAAAACAACAGAGCGTAATGATGCTGATTGCGATCAGATGCGGCGTGCCAAAGAGAACGAAAGGCGGGCCGCTGTAAACCAGATCAAAATATTTGCCCATGTGCAAGACTCCTTTGATGTGATCGGAAATAATTCACAGATTTGAATTTTTCGATTCTCTACCGTACAAATGTCGTTGCGAGGAGGACGAAGTCCGGCGACGCAATCTCATGTCTCAAGAAGTATTTCAGTTCCACGGAGGTTGCTTCACCGCCACACGTGCCCTGACGGGCAGTGCCAGGGAAATACAAGAGCGGCGATTCGCAACGACATTAATTCACAGAATCTGCCAATCCTCTTCAGGACTGTGATCTCAAACCTTTTTCAATAAACTCTTGCCAGACGGGATATTCAGCGGGATTCCATATTTTTTGCAGATCCCTGAAGGCGTTATTTTCCGCCCAGCCCAGATGGTTGAAACGATACAATGCGATGAAACCCGAAGCGCGGAAATTCGCCTGGCAATGGACAAGGATCTTCTCGTGCGGATGTTTATCCATCAGCGCGGCAAAATTGTTCAAGTCGTTTAAAGTCGGGTTGTCCCAGTCCACGGGAATTTCATAATAGGTGATGGCTTGCGCCTCGACCAGTCCGCGCTCATCAGACATCCAGCCTTCCGATTTGGAAGTAGCCAGATTGATCACGACCTGTATACCGTCTTCAGCAATGGATGAAATTTGCTGCGGGGTTGGCATCCCGCTGCTGAACAGCCTGTCACTAAATTTCAGGTAATTGTAAATTTCTTCGATCATGATCTCACCTGTGCTATCCTTCCATTTGTCATTTTTTGAAGATCTTCCGTCTTGAGTTCAAAGATGGCGTTCGGAGTTCCGGCCGCCGCCCAGATGGTTTGATATGGCAGGAAATCCTCATCGAGATAGGTTTCCATTTTTTCAGTATGACCGATGGGAGGCACGCCGCCTATTGCATAGCCCGTAACTGTTCTCACGAAATCGGCATCTGCGCGGCTGATGGATTCCCCGGCGTATGTACTGATGCGTTTTTCATCCACGCGGTTCGCGCCGCTGGTCAGCACCAGGATCGGCTTGCCGCTGGTCTTGCCGCGAAAGATCAGTGACTTGACGATCTGTCCCAGCTCACAGCCTGCGCGGTCCGCGGCTTCCTGCGCCGTGCGCGTGGATTCAACATGCTCGATCACGTGATAGGTGTACCCAAGCGAGTTGAGCAAATTTTGTATCTTTTGAGCGGAAGGGGAGAGTTGGTTCATGGCGCACATTATAATTGTGATATGCCCACACAAGAAGAAATCTATAAGACCGAAGGGGACAAATACGAAGCGTTGATCGCCCGCGAAGATCATCAGGGAAATATCTTGCGCGCCATGCGTGAGATCACTCTGCTTGAAAATCGAATCGTTTATGATCTTGGGGCTGGCACTGGACGATTGGCCTGTATGCTTGCCCCTTACGTTTCCCGCATCCGTGCCTTTGATATTTCGGAAGAGATGCTGCGGGTCTGCCGTGAGAAATTCACTGCCAGCGGATTGACCAATTGGCAGGTGGATGTCGCCGATCATCGCCAACTGCCAGTGGAAGATGCATCTGCTGACCTGGTAGTCTCAGGCTGGAGCGTTGCATATCTCGCAGAATGGAATCCTCGATCCGCGCGGACTGAGCTGGAAAAATGGCTGGGCGAAATGAAACGCGTCTTAAGACCGAACAGCTGCATCGTCCTGTTCGAATCGCTGGGCACGGGCAACGAGTCGCCGATCAAGCTGGAACATCTCAAGGATTATTATCCCTGGCTGGATGAAGTCGGTTTCCAGCATAAATGGATCCGCACAGACTACAAATTTGATTCGATTGAAGAAGCCGAATTCCTTTCGCGTTTTTTCTTTGGCGATGAGTTGGGAGATAAGGTGAAGAAGAATAATTGGGTGATCCTGCCTGAATGCACAGGTGTTTGGTGGATAAAGGTGTTGTAGGGCGAGGTCACCTCGCCCTACATTTGAATTCTGAATTTATTCTTGTTCGCCATAACCAGGCCGGTCAATATTAATAAAATGCTCGCGCCTGCGAATAGCCATTTGACTGTAGTCAGGAGCATGAGAATCCACGCGAACGCTGTTGGTTGGGATGGAAATATTGAAAGTAGAGTCACAATCGCCATGTTTTCAAGCAGGTCAAAGAACCACGAGCCTAAAGGCAGGATGTTGTATTTTCGCATCGGGCTGCTGGATGCAAATCCACGTTGAAAAAGCCATGAGATTAACAAGCCGAAGAAAAATAGATACACAATGGGGTAGATGATATCCACCGTCAGTTCCACATTGCGATAGAACGGGCGGTTGAATTCGCCATATCTTTCGATCATGCCGAATATTTTTTCTGGCGCGGCAAAGAGCATCAGGTCGAGCGGCATCACCCCGCCTTTGCCGTCCTGCATCATGCCTTGAATGAGGGGCAAAAGAAATCCGCCGAAGAACGCATCCAATATGAACAGAACGATGATCAGCCAGCCCTTTGTCCATTTGTAAAAACGATCTGATAAGTTTGCAAACATAGCGCCTCCGATAAAGTTATATAGAGAACACTTGCAGATAAATAAAGTGGCGGAGGATCATTTGATCAACGTCTCGCCGCCGATGAGAGCATCCTCCACGCGGGCTTTGTGATTCGCGTGTATGGGCATGTTCTCCATCTCAGTCAGTGAAAAATAGCCTGCGTCCGTTGTTTCGTCGCTCAGCCCAAGTTCACCTTCGATGATCTCTGCTTCAAAACTCATGATCACAAAGAATGCCTTGTTACCATCACGGTAAATGACCAGTTGATCTGGATCGCTGTACACACCGATCAGGCGCGTCACGCGCACCCTCAAACCTGTTTCCTCCAATACTTCCCTTTCACACGCCTCAGCCGCATACTCTCCCGATTCCATGTGACCGCCAGGCAGACACCAGCGTCCATTGTCTGTGCGTTTGGTGAGCAGAACCTTTTCGCGTTTTTCATCGAAGATGGTTGCCGAGCATCCAACCCGAAGTTCGCCTTGCTTTCCAAGTCTTTCGCCGTACAGCACCTGTGTCATGTTTTCTCCATGGGTTGATAGAAAAAAAAAGAGACCACCAAATTATATCTGGTGATCTCTTTTTCATTGTGAATATGAAATTACTTTACAAATGTTCCGTTGCGCAGGTCTTGGATCGCCTGTTGAATTTCTTCGACGCTGTTCATGACGAACGGTCCGTAGGGAACGATGGGTTCCTTGAAAGGCGCGCCTGAGATGAGCATGAACTGCACCCCCGCTCTCGCTCTTAACTTCGATCTGGTCACCGTCATCGTTGAAGACAACCATGCTGACGGATTCGACAATTTGCTCACCAAATTCGCCCGTGCCTTCGAAGACGTACGCGAGGGTGGTATGTCCGCTTGGGACTGGATAAATGAAACTCGAACCGGGTGCGAGTTTCACGTCCATGTAAAGAGGCGAGGCGGCGATCTCGGTCACAGGTCCTCGGACACCGTCATATTCTCCAGCCACGAGTCGAATGGTCACTCCATCCTTTTCAACCATGGGGATGGCATTGGCAGCGACTTCCTGATAGCGCGGTTGACTCATCTTTTGCGCGGCGGGCAGGTTCACCCACAGTTGAAATCCGTAAATATTACCGTTTTCACTGCGGCGGGGCATTTCCTCGTGCAGGATCCCGCGCCCTGAAGTCATCCATTGCACATCGCCAGCGCCGATCTTGCCTGCATTGCCGAGACTGTCGCGGTGATTGACGGAGCCTTCGAGCATATAGGTGACGGTTTCGATGCCGCGATGCGGGTGGGTGGGGAATCCGCGAATGGGACCTTCGAGCGGATTATTGAATGCAAAATGATCGAAGAGCAGAAATGGGTCGTATTCGTTGCTCGCGCGCGGAGAGATTGAACGCCTTAATAAAACGCCCGCACCCTCGATAACGAGCTGTGGTTCGATAATGTGGGAAATGGTTCTGTTTGTCATGTGATATGGATGCGCTGAGATGGGCGGGTATTACGAAATCAATTTCGCACAATAAAAACGGTAACACATGCCGCGAGGAAAAGCCAGATCAGCACAATAATGATGGCGGCTATTCGATTTACAGGTTTGCCTTGACGAATGATCTCCTGAGCTTTCGCGCGGCTTTCGGTCATTACAATTGCCGGGATCATGGATACTGCTATTTTATTCCCAAAGGAACGAAGATCAGGTCATCCAAATAGCCGAGTACGGGAATGAAATCCGGGATCAGGTCTATTGGGCTAAAAGCATATCCGACCACGCAAGCCGTAAAAACTCTTGCAGACCAGGGAACGCGCGGGTCTTGATATGCCAGATAGAGCACGTAGACTTCAAGTTTCAGTTGACGGGCTTTCTGCTTCCAATTTTCAATGAACTCTCTCATTTAAAAATCCTTAAAATATCAGCCGCCAGGATGAGGGGGGCATCCTGACGACTGATAGCTGTATTGTATGCGAATTCGTTTTTCTTTCCCATTCCGGCTTGTTTTTGCGCCTTGCTTTTTTGATAGGTTATAAATGTCTGAGATACGTTTGCGGGTCATTCAGGAATGCCTTTGTTAAAGTGACATGCTCCAACTCTTCATACTTCACCCTGCGGATCTGCCCGCCGTCGAAACTTAATATCTCCGCATCCGGGAATGCCATAATGATCGGAGAGTGCGTGGCGATGATGAACTGCGAATCCTGGGCGATCATTTGTTTGAGCGCGGAAAGAAATGCCAGTTGGCGGATGGGGGAAAGGGGCGCTTCAGGCTCATCCAAAAGATACAATCCATTTGGAACAAAACGCGATTGGAACAATGCCAGAAAACTTTCACCGTGCGAACGCGTATCCAGTCCTTCGCCGTAGCGGCTCTTTATCGCGTGCAGTTCATTTGCATGCGGTAATTTCGCGAGGTCTTTGGCGAGTTTTGAACGACCCTTGTATTCTTCCTCTACTTTTCTTAAGTCGCCTTCCAGTTCTTGGCGGGTGTGCGCCATTTGTTTTGCGTATCCAAAGAAATCTTCTGCGCGTAAAAAGAAACCCCGGTGTGTGCGTTTTGTCCATGTGAGGCGCAGGTGGTTGGCAAGGCTGCGGACGTGCGCCAGTGACGGGTCGGTTTTTACGCTTTCGCTTCCAACAGTCACAGAACCTGCCGCGCACGCGATGGTCTCCATCAGCGTGGATTTGCCCGAGCCGTTCTCGCCGACAAAAAAAGTCACAGGCGTGTGGAACTCGATCTCCTGCAGCGCGCGGATGACGGGCACGTTGAAAGGAAATCCCTCTTTCTCATGAACTTCTTTATTCGTGATGGAGCGCAGGTGGATCATGATTTTATTTTATCAAGAATGATTGGAACGCTGTGAGCGTAGTCCATGCCTTCTTGCGAGATGTCGAGTCTGATGATCTGATCTTCTGAAATTGACTCCAACCACTCGTTTGTGAATCTACTTAACGACTCCGCATCTTCACTCGACGCAATATTGATCCTGTTTCGCGCGGACAGTCTCTCGCTGATGGTTTTGGCGGACGCGCTCAACGCGATGATCAAGTCCGGGGGCGGGAGCAGCTTGCGGGTGAATGTGTGGAAGCGCTGACAGAGATTGAATTCCTCATCGCTTAGCCATCCGTGCAAATGGAAGAGACGCGTGAATCCGAAAAAATCCAGATCGAGTCCGCCATCCATTAATGCAGGTTTATCGCTTTGACGTAATATATATTCCTGTTCTGCGCGAACCATCAAATAATCCAATTGATTTGCAAGCGCGTATTTCGGGTCTTGTTTGAAAAGAGTTTGAAATGGCCGTTCACTGTGCTGCTCATACGCCATTGCAAAACCTTGTTTCTGGCATAACGCGCGCGCCAGTGTGGTTTTGCCGACTCCGCTCGGGCCGACGATGATGATGAGTTTGTTCATGGGGTTTCTTATAGCACAGGGACCGGGCGCATACAAGTGTGAAAATATCAGATTGCTTATCTCCTGTTTACAAATTACAATATGAAAGGATATCATTTTTGTGGAGTATCTATGAAAGATCCAATTGTTATTACACCAGATGACCCGATCTTAAAGTCATTGAATTTCAGACCCCATCGCAATCTGGATCGGCGGCGGGTTTTCCCATTTTTACCTGCGAATGATGAACCACAAACGATGGAGGTACTTACCCCATGGGGCGCGCGTCTGACCGTGACAAAAGGGGACATGCTTGTCAGCGAAGTGGACACACCTGATGATGTCTGGCCTGTGGACGCGGCGATTTTTGATAAATCTTATGTTATTGTCAGTCCGGGGTATTGCATTAAGAGCGCCATCACCATGCTTGTGCCTCTTACCGATCTAACAGACGGGGATGAAGATCAGATGGTGGTGGTCCACTCACTCGAAGGAATACAAACTGTCCGCGCGGGAGATTTTTTTCTCGCAAAAGGAGTAGAGGGAGAGATATGGCCTTTTCCCAAGCATAAAGCAGTAGAAGTTAAAAGCCCCGTTGAATAACGGGGTTTTTAACTTGTGAAGCGCTTCGACACTTACAGGAATTCAAAAGGATATAAAGGAGAGCTCATGTTTACTTCCATTCCATACGATGTAGCCGGGCCGGGAACGTTGGTTGCAGTAGCAGCCTTCAGTTTTGCAGCGTTGATCGTTTTGACCATTGTCGTCTCTGTTGCAGAGGCGGTCGTGATGCTTCTTTTCAAGTGGGGAACATTTGGAAGGAGTCTGTTGACATCTTTGTTGATGAATGTGACTTCTACAATTTTCGGCGGTGTGCTGATCGTTGTGGGCTTTTATTCCGATCCGTACATTTTGCTGGCGATCGGATTTGTCCTTTCAGTAGTGATCGAGGGCGGTGTATTGATATTGATGAAACGTGACGGCGGGCTTCGAAACTGGATCGTCAGTCTGGCTGCGAACAGCGCAAGCTATTTGATAATCCTTCTGCCCATCCTTCTGCTGAACTCATGATGAAAAGCCTCAGCCTGCCTGCATTGACCGGATTGGCTCACGGCGCCTCTGATGCTGTGGCTGGATTCCTGGTTGTGCAAGTATTGATGCTGAGTTCACTCCCCGCAGTTGACTACATTCTGTTTTACAATGCGCTGGCTTTCGGATTGCAGCCGGTTGTTGGTTTGATATTGGATACATATAACGTGCCGCGCCGTGCCGCCTCAATTGGATTATTTCTTTCGGCTCTTTCTTTAACATTGACCTGGTTCAGTTTAACGTGGGGGATTCTACTTGCCGGGTTGGGATCTGCGATCTTCCATGCCGGCGGCGGATCTGTTGCCCTGACCAGCACACCCAGCCGCGCTGCGGGTCCCGCAGTTTTTACCGCGTTCGGAGTGATCGGATTGGCAATTGGGTCACAGTTGGGCTTTTATTATTCAGTCACCACGATCATTGCATTTGTGCTTACGCTGAGCATACTGGCTGCGCTGCTTTGGTTCTTCTCTGTTGACCAGATCATTTCATCGCGCCCTGATTCAGTTTCCAGCGCAATAAATATAGAGCTTCTCGCATTCGCGCTTGTGTTGGCAGTTGCCCTGCGGTCCATTGTCTGGACGGGCATCCAATCAAGTGAGGCGGGATACAGTCAAATGGCTTTGTTGATTGCATTGGCGGCCGGGCTTGGAAAATTGCTTGGCGGCTTTGCAGCAGATCGATTCGGTTGGCTCAGGTACGCGATCATCGCTGTGCTATCAAGCGCCTTTCTGCTGGCTTTTCGGGTTGATACGCTTTGGCTTTTGCTGGCAGGCGTATTCTTTCTGCAATCTGTCACCCCGCTTTCCCTTGCTGCGCTGGGACGATTGATGCCATCGTCACCCGCTCTAGCCGCAAGTTTGGTGCTGGGCGTTGCGGTTCTGTTGGGAGGATTTCCTTTGATGTTCGCAGGTTCCAATTGGCTGGCAAGTCCATTGGGTATCCTATTGATATTGTTTGCCTCAGGCGGGATATACCTGTTCGCCTTGCGGAAAATTTAATTTTACTCTTTGGTTTGCCGGGGGTGTAAGAATTGGATAAATTCACTCATCTTTATCTAAGATAATTGCTTTATATTTTTGAAGCAAGGCTTTTTCCCAATTTGCACTGAAGCATTTACTTGACCCGTCGTGTACGCCCTTCCTCTCAATTTTAAAGGTAAAGGAAAAGCGCATGAACGAACCATCTGTTTCACGATCTGATTCATTGCGGGGGCGCATTAAGATATTTTTTGCATGGCTGAAACGCGGGGTTCCGTTCGGCTCTGGTATTCTGTCTGCGCTGCTGGCTTTTATTCTTTACAACCTCCTGTTTGTCAAACCAACTCAATTAACTGTCGGTGATGTGAATGACTCTGTTGCGAGCGCATTGGCATCCGCCACGCCTCCTGCCGCGTATTCTGCCAATGTGTATCAGATCATTCGCCCGTCGCTTGTGCTGATCGAGGTGGAGGAAACCCATAAGAACGCCAAGGCAGATCACGGGTTGGGAAGCGGCGTCGTTGTCGATTCATTTGGGAATATCCTTACCAGTTTGCATGTTGTTGAAGGATCAACGACCATCAAAGTCACCTTTGCAGATGGTACTGAATCCGAAGCTGAGATCGTGCTTGAACAGCCGGAAAATGATATCGCTGTGATACAGGCGCTCGACACACCGCTTAGCGTTGTCCCGGCCGTTTTGGGGAATCCGAACTCGATGCGGGTGGGTGACGAGGCTTTTGTGGTGGGGAATCCGTTTGGTTTGTACAGCTCGATGAGTTCGGGGGTGATCTCAGGATTTGACCGTGTGTTCCGCTCGAAAGGTAGTGATTTTGAAATTCAAGGCATGATCCAGGTGGATGCCGCCATCAACCCCGGTAATTCGGGCGGACCGCTCTTAAATCGCGATGGTCACGTGATCGGAATTGTCACAGGCATCTTAAATCCAACGGAAGATAATTTTTTTGTCGGCATTGGTTTCGCCGTGCCGATCATGACCGCGGTTGGCGGGATGGGTTCTCCGCCGTATTAATTATTTACCTTAATGCAGGGGCGACCCTTCATGGTTAATCAGTCAACCTGGCATTTGCTGGGCGGGTCGCCCCTACTAAATAAATTAGGAGATGACAAATGGATTCAAACTTAAATAGCAAACTGCCGATGGAACGATTATTGTATGAAGTGAAGAAGGTGATCGTTGGACAGGATCATTTGTTGGAACGCTTGATCGTCGCTTTACTGGCACGAGGACATATTCTCGTGGAGGGTGTGCCGGGCCTCGCGAAAACCATGGCGATCAAGACCCTGGCGGATGCGATCGGCGGCGAGTTCAAGCGCATCCAATTCACACCCGATCTTGTCCCTGCCGACCTGATCGGAACCCGAATCTATAACCAGAAAACGGGCGAGTTCAACACCTCGCTCGGACCTGTTTTCACGAATTTGTTGTTGGCCGATGAGATCAACCGCGCGCCTGCCAAAGTGCAAAGCGCCCTGCTCGAAGTGATGCAGGAAAAGCAGGTCACCATTGGACGCGAGACTCACAAAGTGCCGAGTCCATTCCTTGTGCTGGCGACTCAGAATCCGATTGAAACGGAAGGGACGTATGCATTGCCCGAAGCGCAGGTTGACCGCTTCATGCTTAAGGTGTTGGTCGGTTACCCAACTGCGACAGAGGAATTTGTCATCGTGGAACGCATGACCAGCGCCTTCGCCGAGGCGCAAAAGATAATCACCACCGATCAATTGATCGATCTGCAAAAACTAGTTGACCAGGTTTACGTGGACCCGGTGCTCATGGAATATGCCGTGAAGATCGTCGCCGCCACGCGCAAGCCAAAGGATGTAGGTGTGGCTGATCTGGAACGCTACATCATGTTCGGCGCAAGCCCGCGCGCTTCGATCAACTTGATCCTGACGGCGCGCGCGCTGGCTTTCGTGCGCGGACGCAATTATGCCCTGCCGCAGGATGTGCTCGATATGGCGCTGGACGTGATCCGTCACAGGCTGGTGCTGACTTATGAAGCGCTCTCTGACAATATAAGCAGTGATGATCTATTGACCAAGATCCTTGACCGCATTCCAGTTCCTGTGGTGCCATTGAATGAACATTTCAACATCCGCGCCAACGCCTGAGCGCATCCTGCATCGGTTGGACTGGCAGGTCATCCGCAAATTGGACGGTTATCTGCAGGGTGACTATCGCAGTCTATTCTATGGCTCCGGTGTGGATTTTGCCGATCTGCGCGAATATCAACCCGAAGATGATATTCGCTACATTGATTGGAATGTCAGCGCGCGCATGAACACGCCTTACGTCCGCAAGTATGTGGAAGACCGAGAGGTTATCGCGTGGTTCCTGCTTGACCTGAGTCCCTCCGTGGATTTTGGCAAGCTCGATAATCAAAAAAGAAATGTCTTAATTGATTTTGTCGCCACACTTGCGCGGATATTAACTCGTCACGGGAATCGAGTCGGGGCGATGATGTATGGGAGCGCGGTTCAGCATACGGTCCCGGCCAGAGGCGGGCGCAATCAAGTTCTACGCATCATCCATGATCTGTTAAAACAGCCCCGTCAAATACAGGGTTCGATCACCGATCTGGCCCCGTTATTCAAGAGCGGATTGAATGCCATCAAAAAGCGTTCGCTTGTTTTTGTGATCTCCGATTTCATCAGCGCGCCGGGCTGGGAGAAGTCGCTCAACTTATTGAGTCAGCGCCATGAAGTGATCGTGATCCGTTTGTGGGATCCGCGCGAAATGGAACTGCCCGATATCGGCACGATCGTGATGGAGGACGCGGAGACTGGCGAGCAGTTGTATGTGGACACGCACGATAAAAAATTCCGCCAGCGTTTTAAAGAAGTTGCGGCGCAGCGCGAAAAAACATTGACTGAGACCTTCAAGCGCGCCGGCGTGGATGCGCTGCCGCTCTCGACCGAAGAGGATCTGATCCGCGCGATCGTGCGTTTTGCGTTGGGATTGGTACAGCAAGCCTCGGGGCGCGGAGTTGGTTCGCGCCGCCACATTCCTGCCATCCTATTTTTGCTCGGGCTGACGATTTTATTCATCGCTTTGGCCCGTCCGCAAATGGTGCTGGGACTTCCCAAAGCGGAGGGCATCGTCATTCTCGCGTTCGATGTCTCTGGAAGTATGTCTGCCGAGGATTTTGAGCCGACCAGGTTGGAAGCGGCAAAAACGGTTGCTAAGGATTTTGTATCACGACAGCCATCCTCTGTGCAGGTTGGAATCGTTGCCTTTAGCGAAAGTGGATTCTCCGTCGAACTGCCGTCTAACGACCAGGCTGCGATTCTTGCTGCGATAGATCGTCTAAAACCCCAGCGCGGGACTTCTCTCGCAAGCGGGATCATTGTGTCCCTGAATACGATCGCGACCATTACCGGGCAGGAGCCAATCGTCAGCGGCGATCAACAACCCGAGGCTCCAACCCCTGCGCCAGAACCGGTCGCGGAAGACTCTGCAATGATCGTTTTACTGACCGACGGCGAAAATAATGTAAACCCTGATCCTTTGGAAGCAGCTCAGTTTGCCGCTGAGCGGGGCGTGAAAATTCATACGGTCGCCATCGGCAGTGTGGAGGGGGTCGATCTCGAAGTCAACGGATTCACCGTCCATACCAAAGTGGATGAAGCCGCGCTCCAGCAAATCGCAGGCCTTACTGAGGGACTGTACTTCAACGCTCAAACAGAAGAAGATCTGGAGACGATCTATGAAAGTATTGAACCGCAGCTTGTGATCGCTCAGAATGAAACAGAAGTGACCTCCATCTTCGCAGGTCTGAGCATCCTGATCCTGCTGGTCGGCGGTATTTTATCCCTGCTTTGGTTTAGTCATGTACCGTGATTGTTAAACCACGAAGCACGCAAAGGCCGCGACACTTGCCCTGGCGGGCAGTGCCAGGGAGAAAACGCATAAGAGAGGTTGTTATGGAAATGCTCTGGCCTGGATTTCTATACCTGTGGATTCTGATCCCGGTATTGATCCTTATCTACATTTTGATCTTACGCCGCCGCAAGCCTTTTGCTGTGCGCTATTCGAGCTTGTCGCTTGTGCGCGAGGCGCTGCCGAAACAATCTCAATGGCGGAGGCATCTTCCGTTCGCGTTGTTCCTGCTGGCGTTGTCCAGCCTGACCGTCGCGTTGACCCGCCCGACCTCAACCATAAAAGTCCCATCTTCAAATTCAACGATCATTTTGGCGATCGACGTTTCGAGGAGCATGTGCTCCACCGATATTTTGCCGAGCCGTTTGGAGGCGGCGAAATCTGCGGCGTTGACCTTTGTCCAGTTACAGGATGCGAATGCGCAGATCGGAATTGTGGCGTTCGCCGGGTTTGCCGCAGTGATCCAGCCCCCCACCACCGATCGTGAATTGTTGGAAACCGCCATCAAAAATTTATCTACCGCCCGCAGGACCGCCATCGGGGAAGGCATCCTTGTTTCTCTTGACGCGATCGCTGAATTTGATGACAGCGTCCTCAGCCCGTATTCCGGGGAACAACCGCAGCCACTGCCGCAGGGAGAATATATCCCGGCCATCGTGGTTCTACTAACTGACGGGGTCAATACCACAGGTGCGCATCCATTGCTCGCTGCGCAGTTTTCCGCTGATCGCGGGATCAGGGTCTATACCATTGGGTTTGGTACAGACCACAACAACACCATCCCGAGTTGTGGAGGGTTTCAGTCTCAAAGTACCACTGACCAATTTGGCGGATCATTCGGCGGAGGGGGCGGCGGATTCCGCAGGGAGATCGATGAAGAGACGCTCAAGCAAGTGTCTGACTTGACCGGCGGCACTTATCATCTCGCCGCGAGTGCAAGTGAATTGGAGGAAGTTTTTAAAAATCTTCCCACGCGATTAATGACGATCACCGAGACCACCGAAGTCAGCGTGATTTTTACAGCCATCGGCGCGCTGCTCGCCTCGCTGGCAATTTTGTTCGCGATCCTCTGGCATCCATTGCCCTAGTTTTTCATATCATTGCGAGTTGCCGTTTTTGATCTATGACGGCGAAGCAATCTTCTCATCCTGAGCAGTGTCGTTCTGAGTGAAGAACCTCGGATGTCAGGAGTAGAGATCCTCACCGCGCTGCATCCGCAACGCGGCGCAAGTGTTGTCGGGGAGAGCGTGCTCCTCGCAATGACGTGCACGGCGAAAAATTTTGTAAATGCGAATGAAGCATGCTACACTATTCGCATGACACTCCCTTTCCCTTCCACTGGTAAAACCAAAGATGAAGTCCTTGCCGCTATGCGCTCCGCACGCGACCATGATGTGCAATGGCAAAAGGGGCGCGCCTTCAGCCTCGTCTATCACGCTGGAAAAGATGTAGACGATCTGCTCAAGGAAGCTTCGCTTTTATTTTTCTCCGAAAACGGTTTGAATCCGACGGCCTTTCCTTCCTTGAGAAAATTCGAAACCGAGATCGTTTCAATGGCGGCTTCGCTCTTGGGCGGGGATGACAATGCCGCAGGCACAGTCACTTCCGGGGGAACAGAATCCCTTTTGATGACGGTCAAGACCGCGCGCGATTGGGCAAGAAAAAACCGCCCCGAGATCAAACAACCGGAGATGATCCTGCCGATCAGCGGACATCCCGCCTTCGAAAAAGCCGCGCAGTATTTTGATGTGAAGCCGGTCCGCACCGCATTGCGGGCTGATTACCGCGCCGATGTAGAGTCAGCGCGACAGGCAGTGACTCCCAACACCATCCTGATGGTCGGATCTGCCCCAGCCTATCCGCACGGAGTGATCGACCCGATCCGCGAGATGGCGGCGATCGCGCTCGAGCACGGATTCCTCTTTCACACGGATGCCTGCGTCGGTGGATTCATGCTGCCCTTTGTGCGCAAGCTTGGCTACCCCGTGCCTGACTTCGATCTGTCTGTGCCGGGCGTGACCTCGATCTCAGCGGACCTGCACAAGTACGCGTACGCCGCCAAAGGCGCGTCGGTCATTTTGTACAAAACTGCGGAGTTACGCCGTCATCAAATGTTCGTCTCGATCAATTGGCCCGGCGGAATTTACCCGTCGCCATCCATGGGCGGAACACGCCCCGGCGCTCCGATCGCGGCGGCGTGGGCCGTGCTTAATTATCTGGGAGAATCGGGCTATCTCGAAATGACCGACCTGGTCATGAAAGCCGCGCGGCGTTTTCAGGATGGTGTGAATGCCACGCCAGGAATCAAAGTTATTAGCGACCCGGAGATGAGCGTCTTCGCGATCGGCTCCGACGGCCTCGATGTGTACGCCCTGGCCGATGAATTGACAAAACGCAACTGGCACCTTGACCGCCAGCAGTTCCCGCCCACATTGCACATGACCGTGCAGTTCGGACATGTTGAAGTGGTGGATGAATTTTTGAATGATCTCGCGGACGCGGCGAATATTGTCCGCAAGCCGAGCATTGAGAAGACCACCAATCAACTGCTGGTCAAGACCGCAAATTTTCTCGTCAAGATCCTGCCCGAAAAATGGGTCACACACCTGATGGACAAAGCCTCGTCCCTGCTTGGCGGAGGCGGCGGATTGCCTAGCAAGATGGCGCCCATGTACGGCTTGATCGGTTCCCTGCCCAACCGCGGCGACTTGAAGGAAATGGTTCTGGACTTGCTGGATGGCATGACGCGCTATAAAAAGTAGGATCGGTCGACAATTCTAAATAAGTCACGTTAAGCACCCAAGCGTGATTCGCTGAGCGATAGCAACAGCCCGCCAGGGCAAGTGTGTACTGCGTTGTGGATGCAGTGCGGTGAGGGTCTCTCAGACAATCGTAGAGGCTCTTCGCTTTGCTCAGAGCGACACCGCGTAATGTGAGTAAATAAATCACAATGAATAAACCTTCAGGCTTTGCGTTCCCCCTCATAGCAGCTATTCTGATCTCGGCGCTGACGATCACCATTTTTTTATCGTTGAACCCGAACACCTGGGAAAATTGGTCCCCCGCCACTTGTTTGCAGACAGGCTGTTTCTGCGAAGCCTCCAACACGCATAGTCCCATTCGGCAGGCGGCGAACACTTATTCATCCTTGGCATTTGTGTTCAGTGGGATGTTCATCATTGTTTCTGTGCGCAAGGGGAGTCGTTTTATTGTCGGCTATTCCATCCTGATGGGAATCGCCAGCATCATCGTTGGCGTTGGCAGCGCGTTCTACCACGCCTCCTTGACCTTCATCGGTCAATTCTTCGATGTCTTTGGGATGTTCCTGCTCGCAGCATTCATGTTGGTCTACGCCTTCGAGCGGATCTGGAAACTGCGCATCATTACAACCCTTGGCCTGTTTCTAACCCTCAACATTTTTCTAAGCTGGTTACAGATCGCCATCCCCGATACGCGCAGGTACGCCTTTGCCATCGTGCTAATCATTGCGCTGGGATTTGAGTATTACTTCCGAGTGAAGGACAAACCTCAGATCAATGTGCTGCTTTTGCAAATTGGCATCGGTCTATTGACAGGCGCATATTTCATTTGGATATTGGACAATACCCGCACCGTTTGCTTTGAACGCAGCCTCATGCAGGGACATGCTCTGTGGCACATATTAGGCGCCATATCCGTGTGGTTCTTATATCGATACTATTCGAGTGAAACAAAGTTAAATTGACAGGCTAGGCTGCGGCTTTGGCTGGAATGCGCACCCGCAGCGCAGTAAAGAAATTAACCACAGCGATCAACATACCAAGCAGAAAAACGTACTGGAAGCCGAATGTATTCCAGATGAGTCCACCTACCAGCGCGGCGGTGATGGAGAAGACATGGTCAATTGTCACTGCGGCAGTCAATGCGGGTTGAATGTGATCGGGCTGGAGTGCGATCTTTTTCATGTAAGTCGCGCGCGCCATGCCGACCGAGAAGATCATCTGGTCGATCAGGAAGCAGGCGCACACCACCAGATAGGCGGTATCAGCGGGGAAGATGAATTTTGCAAATCCATAACCGATGCACACAAAAACAAGAATGACCGCTTCTGAAGCCAGTACGATCCGCTCGCCGAGTTTGTCAATGGCCCAGCCAAGCAGCGGCTGGAAAAGGATCCCGATCACGCCGCCGATGGTGAATAGCGTTGCCATGAGCTGGGTCGGCTGTTTCAATACGCTGACCAATACCCAGGGGGCAAAGGTGATGAAGAGCTGCTTGCGCGCGCCCGACAGCACATTCAGAATGTAATACAAACGGTATTCCTTATGCAGTTGTAAAAAGCCGCGTTTTTCGACGACTGGTTCAGGCTTCATCATGAACAACAGGAAAGCGGCGATGCCCAATAACACAGCGGCGATGGCGAAGGTATGCTGGAAGGTGAACCCGAGATATTTGAATCCCAGCACCACACTGAAACTCCCCAGAATTGCGGCCAGATTGCGGATGGAGTTAATCTGTCCCAGACGGCGTCCATCCTGTCCCTCGCGCGCCAGCTCCATGCCGATGGTAGAGGCGAGCGGCATGAAGAGATGCTGTCCCATGCTGTAGATGAAAAGCCAGGCGATCATCAGCCAGTAATTCGAGGATGCAAAACCGATCAATGCAGCCCCCACGGCGCTGAGGATCATCGCCACCATGCTCAGTCGGCGTGAGCAGAAGAACCATAACGCCGCCGAGACAAAGACCACCAGAAATCCAGGCAGTTCGCGCGGAAACACCAAAAAGGAACGCTGAAAGCCTGTCAAAGCAAATTTGTCGTTGAGAAAATTATTAAAGGTCGCATCAACCATGCTGAATGCCATGCCAAGCATCAGCGCGGCGGAAGCAAAGAGGATGAGTTCACGGGATGATTGTTTGATACGGGAAATGAGATTCATTGATCGCCTCGAAGCGGGATGGAAGAATTCTAGCACGGGAGTACGATAAATAATGGGGACATTGCTCATTGAATAGTATGTCACTTGTCCTACATCTAATTTTGGGTTGGCTTTATACTTGAAGAAATTCAATTAACCACGAAGGAATGAAGGAGCACAAAGGTTTTTAAATCTTTTCCTTCGTGACCCTTTGTGACACTTGGTGGTGAAAAATGTCTCTTAACACTCAATACAACAAATGGAAAGAAAACACGCTCAAGAAATCTTTGGAAAAATTCAAGGAGCGGAAAGAACGCTTTGAATATTCATCTGGACTTGAAGTGCCGCGCCTGGCATTACCCGATGATGCAGGGCGAGAGAACCTCGCCCCTACCTACGAAGAGAAATTAGGCTTCCCCGGAGAATATCCCTACACCCGCGGAGTGCAGCCGACGATGTATCGTTCGCGGTTTTGGACGATGCGTCAGTATGCGGGATTCTCGACGGCTGAGGAATCCAACAAGCGTTATCGCTATTTGCTGGCACAAGGCCAAACGGGGCTGAGTGTCGCTTTCGACCTCCCAACTCAAATTGGGTATGATGCGGATGATCCGATCGCGCAGGGAGAGGTCGGGAAGGTGGGCGTGTCGATTTCTTCCATCCATGACATGATGCAGTTGTACGATCAGATTCCGCTTGATAAAGTTTCGACTTCGATGACCATCAACGCGCCTGCTGGCGTTTTGCTGGCGATGTACATTGCGGTGGCGAAGCGCCAGGGTGCGGACATGCACCAACTGCGCGGCACCATCCAGAATGACATTCTCAAAGAGTACGTGGCGCGTGGGACGTATATCTTCCCCCCTGCTCCGTCCATGCGGCTCATCACCGATATCTTTTCATTCTGCGCAAAAGAAGTTCCGTATTGGAACACGATCTCGATCTCGGGCTATCACATCCGCGAGGCTGGCTCCACCGCCGTGCAGGAAGTGGCGTTCACACTGGCAGATGGCATTGCCTATGTGGAAGCCGCGCTCAAAGCTGGTTTGGACGTGGACGCCTTCGCGGGGCAGCTTTCGTTCTTCTTCAACGCGCACAATAACCTGCTCGAAGAAGTTGCCAAATTCCGCGCCGCGCGCCGCATGTGGGCGCGGATCATGCGCGAACGATTCAAGGCGAAGAAACCGTCCAGTTGGCAATTGCGTTTCCACACACAGACCGCAGGCTCCACGCTTACGGCGCAGCAACCTGAGAACAACGTTGTGCGTGTGACTTTGCAAGCACTATCTGCCGTGTTAGGCGGGACACAAAGTTTGCACACCAATTCAATGGATGAAGCCCTCTGGCTCCCCACGGAAAAATCTGTGCGCGTGGCGTTGCGGACGCAACAGATTATCGCCTACGAATCAGGCGTCGCGGACTCGATCGATCCGCTGGCGGGTTCGTACCTGATCGAACATCTGACCGACGAGATCGAAAAAGGCGCGCTCGACTACATCGCCAAGATCGACGAGATGGGCGGCGCGCTGCAATCCATTGAACGCGGATACATGCAAAACGAAATTCAAAACGCCGCCTACGCCGCGCAGCAGGCAATTGAAAGGAAAGAAGATATTGTTGTCGGCGTCAATCAATTCAACGTGGACGAGGTTCTCACGTTGGAACGTTTGCAGGTGGACCCGTCGATTGAGTTGGGACAGCGCGAGAAATTGAAGAAGCTGCGAGAGACGAGGAATCAGGAACGAGTTGATGAGTTATTAGGGAAATTAGTGGTCGCGGCCAAAGGAACAGATAATTTGATGCCGTTGTTCATTGAGTGTGTGGAGAATGACATCACGCTCGGCGAGATCTGCAATACGCTGAGAGGCGTGTGGGGTGAGTATGTGGCGGAAGGGTTTTAAGTCGGCCCCCCCGTCCCGCTTCGCGCCAAATGGGATAAGTTCATATCTGGTTAACATAAAAAGTTATTATGTTCCATTTGGTGGAGGTGTCCCCGCGAAGCGGGACGGAGGGGGGGCAGGGTTCGGTGATAAACTCGGGGAAAATCGTGCCGCCAAAACGATCAAATCCCAAAGCTATGCATCGCGCAGGAGAATTGCGCAGAGAGCCCACTCCCGCAGAAAGAAAACTGTGGGCATATCTACGCGGAGACAAATTGAATGGGGTAAATTTCAGAAGACAGCATGCTATTGGAAATTTCATCCCTGATTTCCCCCAAAAGGGGAAGATGTGTATCGATCAAAAAGAAACTTATTATCGAACTCGATGGCCGTCAACAGCTCGAACAAGCCCGCTTCGCGTAAGACTCTGAACGAAGCAAGTATTTTGAGTCACTGGGATATAAGGTGATCCGCTTTTGGAATAATCAGGTGGAGAACGAAATCAATGGAGTCATTCGAGCTATTGAGTTTGCCTTGAATGATGAGTGAAGAAAACCCTCAGCACCCGCCACTCGCACTCGCTCGGGTACGCATCCGCCAAATGGGACATGAAAATTGTATATGTTTCGTTGTCCCATTGGGGAGGAACGCTACTTCTTTTCAAGCGGCCATGTAAGCTGGAACTCAATCTCTTCCGAAGAGGCGCTGCGCTCATGTTCGATGTTGATGATCGCAGCAGCGGGTATGGAAATCCGCTCCCCTGCCACTTGAATCTGAAACTTCTGTCCCTGCTCGATACAGTCCGCCAGACGCCGCAGTTTTTTGACAAACTGCTTTACGGGATAGTTCTTCTGGATGTCACGTTTGCTTTTTTTCTTTTGTGCTGCCATTTGTAAACTCCTTGTTTTAGTGATCAATTTCCATATCCACATTGTGAGCAGAGCAGTTCATTGAGAGGCAATTTCGAACCGCAACTGGCACAGGTCGAAATCAGCTCAATGGCTGTTCCGCAACTGTGACAAAACTTTGCGCCTTGAACAGTTTGTATGGAACACCTGCGGCAAACGATACTGGATAAAAAAAACGCTGGGTTCGAGGTCACCTGCGGACGGTATGCAGGCACCTGAGTATACGACTTGATGGAATATTGACGGCGCTTGTCATCATCGTCGTCGTCATCATCGTGGTCGTCATTTTTATGGTCTTTGTCGTGAAAGACTCCGCCGCTTTTTTGATATTTGCGCTTGCCAATTTCAAACAGCTCTTCTAGAAAGTCCATTTTGAGTAATCTCCTGTTCGTTATTGAAAATAAAAAAGACCACCGCCAGGAAGGCGATGGTCTTGCGTTTTCTTTCAAACAGCCGGGAAATCTCTTTCCGTCTTGACGGCTGTTTTTCCCGAAAAATTCGGGCGCTACTCCCCATCGGAGTGAAGCCATTCTAAAGCATAAAACAGCACCATGCGATTAGAGTACGTTAAGAATTTGTGTGCGGCTACTGTGCTTCAAGGCTGTTTTTTTGAATGCTGCCGCTCATGTTCAGACGAGCGAGATGAAAAGGCTTACCCCCGATTTCCAGGTGCTGCCAGTTGCCCCGCTATTTCTTTTGCTTGTTGTGTTGCTTCAGGGTCAGAGTGATCGTAAAGGGGCCAGATCACATCTTCAAAACATTCCAAAATGCTGCTATCCCATTTTTCAAGATCTTCTCTTGGATAATCTGCCCGAATTGGTATCTGATACGACACTTTCTTTTGATCTAATTTTTTTGCGACTGTCCTGGGGATATAAACTGCGTGAAAGAGAGTTGCATTATTTAAAGACTCATGCCCCAGCCTGCAAATTGGTCCCTTTGCCAGATTAGAGGCGTTAAATATCCAATACTCATGCCCGGATGATCGTTCGCCAGCAGCCCGGTCTGAAACAACTCCAGCAATGATATAGCCTGCCCCTGCCTGATCTTTTGAATCAAGAGTTGCGATTGTATACAGAAGTGTCCGATCAGGAAAAACGTAGGCATCTGCAATTGCAAAATCTTTTGTTGTTACCCGGCAGATCGAGTTATTGTGGTGAAACCCCTCGCCGCCTACCATATCTTCCAGCGGCACCTGACGTGCATCCACATTCTTATAAGCGTTGTAGATCCGCTTTGGCAAAATATCCCGTGAAAAACCCTTAAACATGATAAATAAATCTTGTCCGTGATAGGGCTCTATTTGCCGCCCCATATAAGTATAAAGATACGGTCCCCAACAATAGGGCATTTCGGAAATATATTCTGACCCAACAACTTGAGACCGAGGCACATCTATCACATGTTTGCCGACGCTACTCAAATCCAGCACTGGCAAAGTGCCATATCCAGTCAGGTGCTTGGGAAAAAGTTTTCCATCTAGATCACGATCATAACTGCGTAATATTTCTGCGGTATTTGTGGCCGGGGTGTGGAGCATGTAGACGGTGATCTTGTCATTGGGATTCTCGTATTCTGGAATTAAATGAATACAGGGTTTATCCACCACGATCTGTTTTGAGAGAACAGTATTCCTGCCTGATTTTAAATCGCGGCGGTCAATAATGTATATAACTGTTTTGTCATAGGGCAATTTCAAATTCTTCCAGGGGGTAAACATTTCTGTCCCCGCTACAAATGCAGTATCGGCCAGCAGGATGTAATCACGGGTAAAGACCAATTCATGAATGCTTTGCTTGATTTCGATCTCCGCACCATTACCATCTACGACGATCCACGATTCAAAATCATGATAGCCATCCCAGCGGATCAATTTGACCGGGTGCCCGCTTCCAGGTCGCTTTAACCGATAGTTGACCAAAAAAACTTCGGCCTTTTCATGATCGGTATATAAGACATGGGAATTGTTGTAACCAGCGAAAAGCCCCCCCATCACCTCGCCGGCGTTATCCGCCAGCATGGGCAGCCATTCATCTCTTCGTCCAACCGGTGTTACGGCTTGTAAACTATCCCTTTCAATTACCCACGGGCGATCAACATCGCTTGTTACCCCCAGACGCCCATCGGGCAGTAGATACAAACCTTCTGTATAGGAACTCATGCCCATTCCCGGAGATAGATACATCAACCCAAAAAAATCAAAGCGGTGACGGGTATTTTTAAGTTTATGGCGAGCCAATGCTGTTGGTGTCCACATCAAACGATTGGTAAGTCGTGGTTCCTTGCCCTCAAAATCCATACGAATAATATTCGTATCTCCAACCATAAATGCCTCCGGGGAACCCAGGCATTGACAGATAAAGAGGGAACCCTCAATATCGTCAGGTATTTCACCCTCCAGACAATGAAGATCCATTTCAGAATCAAATGTCGAGGTGTTTAACACAGTATAAGCGTCTGGCAGAACAGGAGAAGATGCTGGACGCTGGCTAAAAGAAGTTTGCAGGGTCATAAAAAAATGATAGAGCTTGCGGCCCAGCAGTAATATGTGTCTAAATCTCGGGTAAATATTCTTGAAAACAAAGGAAGAAGTTTGTTGTTTGCCCATGAGGATATTAATATATACCCGATTACGAAAAAATTTAATAGTTCACTACTTATGAAGCAATAGTTAAACCAGAATTTCCCGCAGGGATCAGATGTTCATTGTCCACCGTTTTATGTTTAAGGTGCAAGCCCGTTAATTCTTCACTTATGTCCCAAATGCGTTTCCCCGTTACCCGGTCCAGAGCATGGGCTGCTGGTTTTTCTTCAATGGTTTGGTTAAAGAATTTTCCACTCGTCATGCTTAATTCCGGAGCGGCGGCAAAGTAATAGAGCGCTTCCGCGGATATCCTGGGGTCTTTTAATAACGGAAAAAGTAAATATTTTTGATACCATTGATATAGGATTCCGTTATTCATCCCGATATTTGTAGCAACTTCACCCGGGTGGACTGCATTGATCGTCACACCGCTTCCATGTAACCTATCCGCTAATTCCCAAACTGTCAGCAATTGAGCTGTCTTGGAAGCGCCATAGCCTTGTAAACCGCGATACCTGCGTTTTTCCCAATGCAGGTCATCAAGCTTTAATCCTCCAAAACGATGTCCCTCAGAGTTTACCTGAATGATCCGGGAGGGGGACTTCTCGATCATTCTTTCAAGAAGCAATCGCGTAAATAGAAAGGAGGCAAGGTGGTTGACAGCAAATGCAGTTTCAAATCCATCTGCTGTTAAGGTGCGTTTGGTCAAATGCATGCCTGCATTATTTATTAGGATTTTGATGACAGGAAACTGATGAAGAATTTGACTTGCAGCGACTTGCACCTCGTCCAGGTTTGAAAAATCAGCTTGAACAAGATCAACCCTGGTGTCGAACAGATCGGTTATTTCCGCCTTAACCCTCTTTGCTTTTTCAGCATTCCGACATACTAGAACTAAATGGGCTCCGCCCTCCGCAAGCCGTTTTGCGATTTCATACCCCACGCCTGATGTCGCTCCGGTAACAACACAAACCTGACCATCCAGCCTGGCAGTTGTGGTTTTTTGGGGCATTCTTGCGTTTTCAATAAATTGAAGTTCTTCAGGAAGTTTCATGTTAAGATCCACCTATCCAAAATATCTATGCATGAATTTTCTATACGGACGATGAAACCAGGGGATCCCATTAAAAATATCCCCCCAGAGGTCGTAATAGTCTCGCTGATTGATAATGCGGTTATCTTCACCAAATGTGAGTTTTGTGCACCCAAACATGAATGTGCTGGGGAATTTTTTAAACATCATTGTCATTTCCCATTCAAAGAATATCTCGTTTTCATGTTGTGCGATTGACGAAATATCCATGCACAATTGTTCGCAGCGCTGTGTCAGCCGATCGCATAATGTAATGAATTTATCTTTGCCTTCTATCCTTTGGATGCTATCTTGAAAAACAATATCTTCATGGTAATATGGGAAAATATGTGACCAATCGGGCTTTCCCTCGCGATTATAGGTTTGAGACCATAGTCTCAGGATATCGTCAGTACTTAAGGGCGCGATGTTCATGGATTCCTTTTGAGGGCTGCAAAGAATTTTCCTGATTTAAATGGTTTGTCAAAATATTGCTGTAGTACACATTCTAGAAAACTATGGGTTCAATAAGATTCCGTATCTAGTATTGGACTATTGTGTAATATTACTTCATAGTTTACTATAATTGTCAGAATACTAAAAATGATTAACTTTTTTCTCAGAAATGATTTTTTGAATCATTGATTCTAATTTTGGAGACTATTTATGGAAAATTCTGTATTAACAAAAAAACTTTCCAGGCTTGGGCGGCTGGGAAGAAATATCCTGAAAAGGTTCATGTATTCTCAAATGGCAATCTATTCTGGGTTCAAGATCGCGATCGGAAAAGACCATCCGCTCATGCAGTTCAAGATCGAAAATGACCCTCCATCGATCTATTGGGTATACCGAATCAAGCCATCCGAAATTGACAATTTGGCGCAAAAGCTTCGTATCCCGCCGCAATTCACACTTTGTCCCATTCGGTGCCTGAACACGGATGAGCCAGCTTATTTGTTAACCGTCAACGCCTATCGTGTATCAGGGCTGGCGAAAGGACTTCGAGCGGAATGGTCTATTTTTGTTCGTGATTCCACCAACACTCCCCGTTACATGATTGTGGATGCCAGGTCTTCAACATCCTCCATGGACCCAGTCAACATTATTACTAAAGCATCCACGGTGATCCATAAACGTGAGGGCAATGTGATTCACACCCAGATCGGTGAAGGAGAGCATGCCTTTACTTCCACGATCACTCTGCCAGATCATTTGCCGTCCGTCACTTCATCCGCGGAATGGGTAACAGCCAACGACTATATATATTGGGGCAACGGGATCTGTGATCGCACATTTTACAATGCCGGTTTAGCTGACGCTCGGCAAAGTCTTTTAGATAGCAAAAACTCAGTAATCAAAGATGGAACCTTTTGGTCTCAGGTAGTGGAAACTGATCCCGTCTACATCCTGAAATTAAATAACGCTATTGAATTGGTTGTTTCTCCTTGGGAAAATGTAGGCTGAGATTGCCCCGAGAAAGAAAAAAAATATCATTGAATTAGACGGCTCTCCCTTTGATCGCAGCAATTTGAACAATCAAGTGGAGAACGACACACCAGCACTTGCGTGCTGCACGCTAGTGCTGGTGTGTCGTCCGCGCAATTGAGTTTTCCTTGAAAACGGATAAGGCTGGGAGTGGGGATTGTCACCGCTCACAGTGAATACGCAGATCAGCGTAGCCCGCCAGCAACGGATGATGCGCCACCTTATCCAGCGCGCCCCAAGTCACTCCGTTACAGCCGGTTTTTGCGGCCTGCCAGTCTGAAACTTGCGGCGTTTGGCTGATGTTATTCTCGTCGATAAATTCTCCGATATTATCAAAACCCTCGATCAGGTAATTGATGTTCGCGCCGCTGACTACATTATCTCTTATGGTCAGCGTGCCGCTGGTTGGCAGGTATGCCCACAGCTGGCAATTGCCTGTCGTGCACGCCGCAACCTCCGACTGAGTCGGATCGTTTGAACAGGATCCGCTGTTGCCGTAGACCGCGCCAGTCGCGCTTCCAACACACGCTCCGCCCCACATGTGCGGACCAAGGTTAATGCCGGTGTGCAATCCGCCGCAGCGCGTATCGCCTTCACTGGTGACTTGATTTCCAACGATCTTAACTCCCGATACATCCCCAAACGTCCACGGATGAAGCGCGATGCCTGCGAACGCGCCATAATTTCCTGCTTCAACAAGGATTGAGTTATTGGCGATGAACGCATCCTTCCCGCCGAAGTAAACGATACCCACATCCGATGGATTGATAATGGTATTGTCGGTGACGGAATGTGCGGGACCAAAAAGGGTAATGCCATCCGACCATCCGCCAGCGTCGCCGTCATCATCGGTCAGCGCGCAGCCCGCGACGTGGACATGATCGCCCGCTGTATCGATTGTCACATTATGGATGCTTCCGCCCGCGCTTCCAAAGGCCAGCGCTGTGCCACATTCCGCATCTGAATTGACCAGGTCATGCACCGCAATGCCTATCGTCCAGCGCGACGGGTTATCCACAAAATTTTGGCTGACGTCAGAATTATCCATCGCCCCGTCCATGCCGATGTTGCCGGGCGAACACCACGGGTCGCCAGCCTGCGTACATTCAGGAAGCCATGAGCCCCAGTTGTCATCCACGCCATTAATGTTTTGATCCGAGCCGAGGCATTGCCGCACATTGCGCCCGCCGTTCACGTCAATGTTTCCAAAATCGATATTATCAATATCGCCCGCGTTGCTAAACCGTGACCGCGCAAAAAGACGGACAACGAATCCTTTCAAGTCGGCGGTGGCTTGTAGCAGGGCGTGGTCATTCGGGTCAAAGGATGTAAAAGTAAGATCATGTTTTGCGGATATCCCGGTTAAGAAGATTGTCCTGTCGATCAGATATCCCCTGTAAGCAGGATCACTCTCTGGCGATGTGAAAACGATCGTGTCGCCGCTGCAAGCTGAATCCATTACCGATTGGATCGCTTCGCTGTCGGGTTGTTCATCGAAAGGATTCGCGCCGAAGTCATCCACGTTAACTTTTGCATCTCCGCCTGTCAATTCGACCACCCGCACCGCGCGGATGATCTCTGCGCCATCGGCATTATCTGAAATGCGGAAATCCGCGCCGTTATCACGGTTGGCAAAATTTGCATCGCAAACATTGAAGCTCGCAGTTTTGAATGTGTTCGTATTGGTCTTGATCCACGAGCCTCCGCCCGCGAACTTGCCATCAGAGGCTCCAAACGGGACCGCATCATATTGCAGATTGAATGAATCTGTGCCTTGATCAAAATAATCCACTTCCACCCGCACATGCGCTGTGGGTGCTCCACCAAATAGTCTTTCATCATCCACATTGAACTGGATATAAGAATCAGGCGTGGTATCGCCGCTGGAGATCACCTGTCCATTGCCGCTGCTGCGGGCAGACTGTGCGGGCGTTCCAATTGACACGGCCTGCGTGTCCACATCTCCGCCGCGGTCGAGCGTAATACCTTGAGGATCATTTGTCTCGCCAAGCGTGATGGAAAGGGGCGGCAGCGCAGGGATTTCAGTATTGACCACAGCTGTATTTGTGGCTGGAATAGGTCCAGGAGTATCGATTGCAGGAACTGCTGTCTGCATGTTGCAGGCAGACAAGGCAATCATCACAATACAATTCAATAGTACCGACAGGAAAAGTTTCATGGATATCTCCTTATTTCCAAATATTCTAATGCCTATACTTTCAAATGTTTATGTTTAAGAAGCCCATTGTGAAAAAATGTCGCATATCTTGCCGCCTGAGAAAGTCATGAGTATGGATGGGACATGAATTTACTTCGATTACAATCATCGCTCAAAGGAAACCCATTATGACATTCCACACCGATTCAAAAACCGCAACCGATCCATATCAAAACACTCCGCGTGTTGAAAAAGACAACCAGGGAATCTGGCACATCCGCGGCTACGCCGAAGCCAAAGACCTGCTCAAGCAGGAACTGCTGCAAGATGGCTTTGGAGCCGAGAACGTCTTCAGAGCCAAACTCGAACCTGTCCTTTATCAATATGGCGACCCGCACCGTAAACAGCGCGCCGCCATCGCGAAATATTTCAGCCCAACTACAGTATCGCAAAAACATTGGGCTATGATGGAAAAAGCCGCAGACGAGATCATCGCCAGTTTGACCACTGCCAAGCGCATCAACTTGAAGACACTCACGACTCGCATGGCGGTCGTGGTGACTTCGGCAGTCGTCGGTCTCAACCCGACCGCAGGCATGATCCGCCGCATTGATGGCATGCTTCACTCCCCGCCTGCTCCTCCTAAAAACCCCATCCGACGCATCTTCACCGAGATCAGCGGGTACTCGCGTCAGCTTCAATTTTGGCTGCTTGATGTCCGCCCCTCGATTGCTGAGCGCAAACGCAATCCGCAGGATGACGTGGTTTCCTACATGCTCTCGAAAGGCAAAAGCGGGCTCGACATCATGGTCGAGTGCCTTGTATATGGCGCGGCAGGCATGGCTACCACCCAGGAATTCATTTGTGCTGTATTGATGCACGCCCTTGAGAATCCGAAAGTCCGCGAAGCGCTGACCTCTGAAGATATTGATGTCCGCTACGAAGCCCTGCATGAGATCCTGCGCCTTGAACCTGTCATCGGCAAGATCAAGCGCAAGGTGATCAACGAGCCTGTCACAGTCACGAGCGGAGGCGAGACTCACCACATTCCCGTGGATGCGAAGATCGAATTCCACGTCTACGATGTCAATGCGGATGCGCAGGCTGTCGGCGCGAGTCCCGAACAAAACTGTCCGCACCGCGAACTGGATAAGGGAACGTATCGTTCCTTGATCGGGTTTGGTTCCGGTCCCCACCGCTGCGCGGGCGAGCACCTCGCCATCGCAGAGACCGACATCTTTGTCCGCAAATTGCTGGCGCTCAAAGGCTTGCGCGTTGAACATCAAGCCGAAATAAAATATAACAAAACAGTGGAAGGCTACGAGATCGATAATTACATCATTGGTGTGGATTAATTTTTCTCCACTGCAATCAATTAACAACAACGCACCCGTCGAACGGGCTATACAAATAAGAGCGCTAAGAAAAAAATTTCTTGGCGCTCTTTGCGGTTCAAATTAACCTAAGGCTTTTCAACAGGCAGGTATAATACTTAAAAATAAAACCTTGGAGTGAACCCGCCTATGAATCCCGCCGCCATCATTATCATTAATTTAGCCCTGCTGTTCTACTCCATTGGAGTCTGGAGCGAGCGCATCCAGGGCAGGCTCAAAGTTTGGCATACCGTTTTCTTTTGGTTTGGGCTGGTCTGTGACACCTGGGGCACGGGGCTGATGTTTGAATTTGTCGGCGGCATGAGCTATGACATTCACGGGTTTTCAGGTGTGCTGGCCATCGTTCTGATGTTCATCCATGCGATCTGGGCCACCTTCGTGCTCATTAAGAAAGACGAAAAAATGATCGCCAACTTCCACAAATTCAGCATAGCCGTTTGGCTTATCTGGCTGATTCCCTATCTCAGCCCGATGGTGTTTGGCATGATGGAGGCGGGCAGATAATATTATCAAACAGTTAACATATAGCCGCGCAAACGGGTGGGCGTGGCTGTGTCGGCAGGATCATATAAATTCAATTTATTTAGGCGGCGGTTTATCCGCCGCTTTTGATTTAACAGTGCTTGTACGGTCTGCGAGAAACCTCCATAACCATCCCATGTTTCTGCACAAATTCTGCACATTTGCTGTGTATGCTGGGGGAAAAATAGGAACAAGGAGTAAATCAAATGAACAGTATTTCAAAATTATGGAAAGATAAAAAAGTAAGGACCTGGAGCGTTGTCGGTTCAATCGTGGCCGCGGCGGTACTGGTTGGATTTATATTTTCCTCAGCAAATGCAAGCACAGTGCCGGCCGATGATCAAGTCAAGGTCTCGGCGTTGAATGTGGCTGAGACGGTCGAAACTTCTGGTTCGCTGCAAGCCCAGCCCTTTGCCAGCCTGGTTTGGAAGACGGGCGGCGTCGTGGAATCTGTGAATGTGCGCCCGGGTGATTTTGTGAAAGCGGATGATATTTTGTTGGGATTGGATCCAGCCAGCACGTCCGCCAGCATTGTCTCGGCTCAAGCGGACTTGGTCAATGCTCAGAAAAAACTGGAAGATCTTCTCACCTCTGGCACGGATCTCGCGCAAGCCGCGATCGACCTGAAGAATGCGCAGGAAGAATACGATGACGCGCTGTATTATCTGCGCTATCTGCAAACCGATAACAAGGTTCCGCAGACAAACTACTCTGCCAAACTCGTCAAATCAGGAAATGGCTGGAAGTACGATTACACCGCCGAGAACTTCAAAGGTCCCGCCCCTGAAGATTGGATCATTGAAGCGCAGAACGACCTCGCGTTGAAAAAGGCAGAACTTGAAGATACCCGTCGTGAATATGACCGTCTTCTTGCCGGCAATACATCTTCGGATGTGATCGCAGCCCAGGCCCAAGTGGATGCCGCGCAGGCGACTGTCAACTCATTGAGCATCATCGCTCCGTTTGACGGCGAGGTGTTGTCGGTGGATCACCGCGTTGGCGATGTGGTCAATACGGGCGAGCTTTCCGTCAATATTGCCGACATGGATCGCCTGTACGTGGAAACGCAGGTGGATGAATCAGATGTGGTGAATGTCAAGGTGGGCCAGCAGGCTGAGGTCACGTTGGATGCGGTGCCCGATGTCACGCTGACTGGCTCGGTGGTATCGGTCAACCCGGTTGGTGAAGTTTCTGGCGGTTTGGTGAAATACACCGTCCGTGTTGACCTGGATTCGGTGGACGGTGTTTTTCTTCCGCTCGGGTCCACTGCGAATGTGGTCATCAAAGTGAATGATGCGCAGGCAGCTCTGGCTGTGCCGATCGTCGCGATCCAAAATGACAGCAAAGGAGAATTTGTGTGGGCTGTGCGAGACGGCGCTTCGGTACGCGTGGATGTGGTTGGCGGTCTGATCGTGGGCGACTTGGTGGTGGTGACGGGTGATTTACAGGCTGGTCAAACGCTGGAGATCGTTGCGCGCGAAAACAGCTTCTCGGCCCCCAATCCGTTTTCAGGAGGCAACAAATGATCCGGGCTCAAGATTTGACCAAGGTCTACCAGATGGGCGACAACGAAGTGCGCGCCCTGGATGGTGCGAGCTTTACCATCAACAAGGGTGAGATGATCGCCATCATGGGGCCGTCGGGCTCTGGTAAAAGTACGTTGATGTCCATTATCGGCTGTCTGGATGTACCTTCCAGCGGAAAATACTCGCTCGATGATGTCTCGGTGGAAACATTGGATGAATCAAAACTCGCTGAAGTACGCGGAAGAAAGATCGGTTTTGTCTTTCAGCAGTTCAATTTGCTGGCTCGGACAAGCGCATTGGAAAATGTGATGCTGCCATTAACGTATGCGGGCTATTCAGGCAGGGAACGCGAAGACCGCGCCAGAAAAGCCTTGGAGCGTGTGGGGTTGGGCGACCGAACTCATCATGCACCGAATGAACTCTCAGGCGGTCAGCAACAGCGTGTGGCAATTGCGCGTGCGATCGTCAACGAGCCGAATATTTTATTGGCCGATGAGCCGACTGGCGCATTAGACAGCAAAACGGGCGTGGAGATCATGGACTTGTTCCAACGCCTGCATCAGGAGAACGGTCAGACCGTGATCCTTGTGACGCACGACTCGTATGTGGCACGTCACACGGAGCGAATCATTAAGATTTCTGATGGGAAGATCGTTTCAGATGAAGTGAACTTGGATCCGATCAAGGCCGGGACGCCGCGAGTGGAGAGATAAGAAATACTTTGGTGGTCGGGTATTGAGACCACTTATATAGGCAAGCGAGGAAGCAGACATGTTATTTTCAGAAAATTTCAAAATTGCACTACGCGCTCTGCGCGCAAACAAAATGCGGTCCGTTTTGACGATCCTCGGGATTGTGATTGGCGTGGCTACAGTCGTGGCTTTGCTTTCGATCGGTAATGGCGCAACTGCCAGCATTACGGACTCGATCCAGAGCGGCGGTTCGAACCTGCTGACCATTTCTCCCGGCCGGCAGCAGACCGCGATGCCCGGCATGGGACAGTCCCAGACGGCGAGTTATCTGTATTACTCCGATTATGAATTGCTCGAACGTACATTGACAGGCGAGATCACATCCATTGTGCCTTTATATCAATCCAGTTACACGGTGAAATTTGGTGATGAGAGTTTTACCTCACCGATCTCCGGTGTGATGGAAGATCACGCCCAGGCACGCTCATTCACCGTCATGGATGGACGCTTCATCACCGACGGCGACAGTAAATCCTTGTCGCGTGTGGCGGTTCTTGGTTCCACGGTGGCGGATGACCTGTTCGGGACTCTTTCTCCGCTCGGGCAGACAGTTTCCATCAACGGGGTGAAATTTGAAGTGGTGGGCTTGTTGGAATCAGAGGGGTCCTCGATCGGGTCGCCCGATGACATTATCTATGTTCCGCTGGAAACCGGCTACGCCAAACTCTTCGGCGACACGGCAAACCATAATGGCAAAAAGACCCTCAACAGTATTCTGGTTTCTGTCACCTCTTCCGATAATATGGATGCCGTTTCCGCGCAGGCGGAGTACATTCGGCGCCGCGCCCATGAGTGGAAGCCCACCGAGGAAGTTGATTTCAATGTGATGAGTCAGTCAGATACACTCGAGACGCTGAACACTGTCACTCAGACTCTTACGATTTTCCTCGGCGCGATTGCTGGGATCTCTCTGCTTGTGGGCGGTATCGGTATCATGAACATTATGCTGGTTTCCGTTACAGAACGCACCAAGGAGATCGGTTTGCGCAAAGCCGTCGGCGCGACGAAGAATCAGATCCTCACACAATTCCTGATCGAGACGGTTACGCTTAGTCTGCTTGGAGGGCTGGTAGGGATTCTGCTTGGTATTGGCATCGCGCTCGCATTTAGTGTGACAGGTTTGATCAATTCAGTGATCACGATGGATTCAATTTTGCTGGCCTTTTTCTTTGCGCTTGCAATTGGAATATTCTTTGGTATTTACCCCGCTCTGCGCGCTGCAACCCTGCATCCGATGGTGGCCTTGAGATACGAGTAGACGGTAGATCGTAGACGACGGACGGTAGACCGTGGCTACTTTTTGTTGTCCATCGTCAAGAAGATATAATAATCCTATGCCGAAAAAAATCCTCATCGTAGATGATGAACCCCAGATCGTTGAAATTTGCCGTGATTATCTTAAGGCGGCAGGCTATGAAACGGTAGCAGCCAGTAACGGCTTGCAGGGAGTGTCGCTTTCACGCCGCGAAAAACCTGACCTGATCGTACTTGACCTGATGCTGCCTGAAATGGACGGCCTGGATGTTTGCCGCGAGATCCGCCGCGAAAGCAATGTGCCTATTATTATGCTCACCGCCCGCGTTGATGAGACCGATAAACTCATCGGTCTTGAGTTAGGCGCGGATGATTACATTACCAAACCATTCAGCCCGCGTGAATTGGTGGCGCGCATTCGCGTTGTTCTGCGCCGTGTCGCCAGTCCGTCCGATAGTGGTACCATCCGCGCGGGGAATGTGGAATTGGATCGCGCTCATTATGAGGTACATCTGTCAGATAAAACTGTTCCGCTTACTTCCACCGAGTTTGAAATCCTCGCCACGCTCATGAGCCAGCCTGGTCGTATTTTTTCACGCGCTCAGTTACTCACAGCCACACATGGCGTTACCTTTGAAAGCCTCGAGCGCGCCATTGATTCTCACGTCCGCAACCTGCGCCGTAAACTGGAACCAGCCGTGTTAATCGTCACCGTGCATGGCGTTGGTTATAAATTTGAGGGCTAATATGCATTCATCCGTCCGCGAGATTCGTAATCGTTTATTAAGCCTGCTTGTCCGCGCCTTTGTGTTTGTTTTATTTATATCCTTGTTTTTCTTCCTTTTTATAATGATCTACTTTTTTGCATCACAAAATTCACCCGTTTCACCACCCTTTACAAGCACACTGCAGGGATATTATATGGGGCGCGGCAGCTGGGATGGCATTGCCCCCGTATTTGATTCCATCGATGAATTAAATTCCCTCAGCGTAGTTTTATTGGATCAGGACCAGCATGTCGTTCTTGACCGTGATCCTGGTTCTGTTTCAAAAGTTGGTTCCATCTACAAGATTCGACCCAAAGATCTTGCATTAACCCTGGAGGCAAATGGAGAAAGGATAGGCTGGCTTGTGATCACGTCGCTTTCACTCACAACCCGCATCAACTTTGCGCGTGCGATCATCCTGCCTGTCGGCGTGATCTCGTTTCTTCTGGCTTTTTTTCTGATTGTTGTCGCTGCTTTGTTGGTCCGCCGCTTTGTCAACCCGCTGGCAGATGTGATCTACGCCGCGCGCGAAGTCACAAACGGCAAACTCTCCACCCGCATTCCCAGCGAAGGTCCGCAGGACATGCGCAGTCTTTCCGAGAGTTTCAACGAGATGGCGTCTTCCCTTGAACGTAATGACCGCGAACGTCGTGACATGCTCGCTGATATCGCCCACGAATTACGGACGCCGCTCTCTGTCATCCGCGGGCGACTGGAAGGCATCGTGGATGGAATCTACACTGCCGATGGCGGACAAGTCTCGCTTGCCCTTGAGCAAACTTACCTGCTCGAACGCCTCGTGGATGACCTGCGCCTGCTGACTCTCGCCGAGACCCGCCAACTGCATTTTGAGAAAAGACCAGTTGACCTTGCCCAGTTGATCGAGCATTCGATCGAAATGTTCTCTGCCGAAGCCCGCGAAAAAAATATTTCACTATCTCTCGAACAGGGGAGTGGTGATTTCACAATGGAACTCGATGCGCAGCGGACAGAACAGGTCATCGGTAATTTAATTGGAAATGCTTTGCGCTATACTCCCGAAGGCAGCAATATCTGGCTTTCTTTGGAATGGGCATCTGACTCGGTTTGTCTTTCTGTTAATGATGATGGCGCTGGCGTCCCAAATGAAGACCTGCCGTTTCTCTTTGACCGCTTCTGGCGCAAAGAGAAATCCCGCACGCGTTCGAGCGGCGGCACAGGCTTGGGGCTTGCGATCACCAAGCAGCTTGTTGAAGCCCAGGGTGGCACAATAGAAGCGCAGAATTTGCCTGAAGGCGGGCTTCAAATAAAAGTATTATTGAAGGGTTGATTTTTATTTGTTCGCGTATGTTTGGTGTGGAAGCCTATGGCAGGGCGTGATTTGGTTTCTGGTATACAATGTCATCATGTCAGATCTTGAACAACTCACACAACAAATCATTTCCTGCCGTAAATGTCCGCGCCTGGTTGAATGGCGCGAGGAAGTCGCGCGTGTTAAACGCAAAGCCTACAAGCATGCCGATTATTGGGGTAAACCAGTCCCCGGATTTGGAGACCCGCAGGCGCGCGTGCTGGTGGTGGGGCTTGCTCCCGGCGCGCACGGCTCCAACCGCACGGGACGGCAATTCACAGGCGATGCTTCAGGTGGATTCCTTTTCCCAGCCTTGCACCGGGCTGGGTTCGCGAATCAGGCAGAGGCGGAGTCCCGAAGCGATGGTCTTATTCTTAAAGATATGTATATCACCGCGTCAGGCCGCTGCGCTCCGCCAGATAATAAACCGAGCCCGCAGGAATTAAATAATTGCCAGCCATATCTTGAAGCGGAGTTGAAAATTCTTCGCCCCAAAGTGATCGTATGTTTGGGACGGATTGCCTTCGAAAGAATCTTGAAAATTTATGGAGCGCGCAATTCAGTATATAAATTCACTCACTGCGCGTCTTATCAACTGCAAAATTTTTGGATCGTGTGTTCGTATCATCCCAGCCAGCAAAATACGTTGACTGGAAAACTGACCATTGAAATGTTCGACAAAATCTGGGAAAAGGTAAAATCACTTTTATGAGAATAATGAAACGCATCGCTTTTGGACTTTTAGTTGTTGTGTTCGTCATGGGGTTGGGATTCGTCGTTTGGGCTGAAACTCCGCTTGGGCCGGCCCCCGAAGCATTGGCCGCTCTCGAATCGGATTCGCAGGTGACCGTAACTGTGGAAAAATTTATAACTTTCAAACCTGCCAGTCTGCAACCAGAAACGGGTTTTATCTTCTACCCCGGCGGACGTGTGGATTATCGCTCTTATGCTGCGCCTCTGCGGGCGATCGCGGAGCAGGGGTATTTAGTCGTATTGGTTCCTGTACGCTTGAACCTGGCTTTTTTTGACATCAACGCGGCTCAACCTATTTTTGAAAAACATCCTGAGATCGCACATTGGGTAACTGGCGGACATTCCCTCGGCGGTGTGGCTTCCGCGTTGTTTGCAAAAGATAATCCAGAAATAGAAGGGATCATCTTCTGGGCATCCTATCCTGCTGACGATTCGCTCAAGAACAGCAATTTGAAAATGCTCTCGATTTATGGAACCAAAGACATGGCAGGCATGGCGAAATTCGATGAAACGAAACCTTTCCTCGTATCAAACGCAAACTATGTTGTCATTGACGGCGGAAATCACGCGCAGTTTGGCGATTACGGCCCCCAGCCAGGAGATAATGAGGCGGAGATCTCGCGCGCCGAGCAGCAGGCACAGGTTGTCGCTGCAGTTGTCTCTTTTCTGGATTCTTTTGTGAAATAAAAATTTGGTACAAAGTATAATTAATATATGACTCTTGCGAACCTCATGCCCCCCGGTCAACTTGCTCCCGATTTTGAGCTTATAGATATAAATGAAAAGCTAGTTCGACTCTCCAGTTTTATTGGAAGCAAACCCGTTGTCCTCGCTTTCCTGCGCGGTTTTATGTGACCTCATTGTCGCGCGCAGTTGGCGCGTATGAGAGACTCCTATGCGGAATTCACGCAGCGCGGAGCAGAGATCCTCGCGGTTGGCCCTGACGATATGCAATCCTTTCAACGTTATTGGACAAAGGAAAATCTTCCCTTTGTTGGTTTGCCCGACCCTGACCATAAAGTAGCCAAACTATATCGTCAGGAAGTGAATTTATTTAAGTTAGGACGCATGCCAATGAACACTGTCCTTGATATTAAAGGACACATGCGTTATGTCCACTTTGGTTCATCCATGTCCGATATCCCAGATAATGAAACTTTCCTTGAAGTAATAGACAATCTCAACGCGGCATCCAATTAGCATGACTTTAGGGCGTATCGCGTTTCTTGGATCAGGAGAGACTTCCCTCGCGGGAGGTCGTATTTTTGAAGCACTTGCCCGCCTCATAACTGGACCTTTGCATGTTTCTGTACTGGAAACACCGGCTGGCTTTGAGTTAAACGCCTCGATCGTAGCTGCTCGGGTGGCGGATTTCCTAAAGACACGCCTTCAGAATTACAAGCCCACGATAGACCTGATCCCCGCCCGCAAGCAGGGGACGGAGTTCAGCCCAAATAATATTGAAATATTGAAACCACTATTACAAGCTAACGTCATCTTTATGGGACCAGGCAGTCCCACTTATTTGGCGCGCCAATTGCGTGGCTCACTGGCCTGGGATATTATTCGTGCGCGGCACAGATTAGGCGCTACGTTGATATTTTCATCCGCCGCAACGATCTCGGTTGGGGCATGGGTACTTCCAGTTTATGAGATCTACAAAGTGGGCGAAGACGTTCACACGAAGCAAGGTTTGAATTTCTTTTCTGACTTTGGAATGGACCTGTCCTTTGTCCCGCATTGGAATAATGCCGAAGGCGGTACCGACCTCGACACAAGCCGTTGTTTTGTTGGCATTGAGCGCTTTGATCAATGGGTCAAATTATTACCCCGTGACAATATCCTCGTTGGGCTGGATGAACATTCAGGCATCATCATGGATTTTGAGAAAGGGACTTGTGATGTGCATGGTGTCAGTTCTGTGTCGGTGGTCAAGAGTTCCAGTATGGAGATCTATCCTGCGGGCGCAAAATTTTCACTAAATGAATTGGGAAATTTCAATTTATCTGACCCAGTTGGGAAGGGGATTCGTCCCGAAGTATGGGAAATGGTGCTGAATGCTTCGAAGACAAACGACCAGGAAGCGCCTCCTGAGGAAGCCTTGAAATTGCTCGAACAGCGGAAAGATGCCCGCTCTCGAAAGGATTTCGCAGAATCAGACCGCCTGCGGGAAGAGATTGCCGCATTGGGCTGGATTGTACAGGATGGCAAAGAAGGCCAGAAATTGACCAGATAGCAGGTCACGCGTCAAGCGTGACCTTTTCATTTATGCGATAAAATTATCTTGTGTAACACACAAGGAGAAATACATGCGCGCGGTAGACATCATCATCAAGAAACGCGATAAACAGGAATTGACATCGCAGGAGATCGAGTTCTTTATAAGGGGATTTACCAATGGCGAAATACCCGATTATCAAGCCTCTGCCTTCGCAATGACCGTTATGCTGAACGGCATGACTTCCCATGAGACGAAAGACCTTACGCTGGCTATGGCGCACTCCGGACAGGTTCTCGACCTCTCAAAAATTGTGGATGTCGTGGTTGATAAACACTCCTCAGGCGGAGTGGGTGACAAGACCAGCATCTCGGTCATGCCGATGGTGGCGGCATGCGGGTTGCCCGTTGGCAAAATGTCCGGGCGCGGACTTGGCTTTAGCGGCGGCACGATCGATAAATTGGAATCCATCCCCGGGTATCGCGTAAACTTGACTACCGATGAGTTCAAACAGCAATTAAAAGAAAAAGGCATCGTGCTTACCGGCCAATCTTTGGACCTTGCACCTGCCGATGGCAAAATGTACGCGCTCCGTGATGTGACTGGCACCGTGCCCTCGATCCCCTTGATCGCATCTTCCATTATGTGCAAGAAGATCGCTGCCGGGGCAACCGCAATTGTCCTGGATGTAAAAGTTGGCCTTGGCGCGTTCATGGAAACTCTTGATGAAGCGCGCAAACTTGCCAGTTTGATGGTTGATATCGGTCATTTGGCAGGACGGAAAACTGTCGCCCTGCTTTCTGACATGAATCAGCCTTTGGGGAATGCGGTTGGGAATTCGCTGGAAATGATCGAAGCCATTGATCTATTGCGGGGCAATGCCCCCGTAGATTATCTTGAACATTGTTTGCATGTTACCGCGCATGTTCTGGTGGTTGGCGGGCGTGCAAAGGATTTGAACGAAGGACGGGCTCTGGCAGAGAAATGTATAACTGATGGGAGCGCGCTCGAGAAATTCCGCGTGCTGGTGCAGGCGCAGGGCGGTGATGTCGCTTACGTGGATGATGTCAACCGATTTGAACGCGCAAAATATTTGGAGGTAGTAAATGCACCTCGAAGCGGGTTCGTTTCACAGGTCCATGCCAGGATCGTGGGGGAGGCGGCTGTGACGCTCGGGGCAGGTCGCGCCAAAAAAGGCGATCCCATTGATCGCGCAGTCGGTTTTGTCGTCCACAAGAAAGTAGGGGATGGGGTTGAAGCGGGGGAACCGTTATTTGAAATTCATTCGAACGATGAAACAAAATTGAAGGCTGCGCGCGAGGCTGTTCTCTCTGCGTATGGTTTTAGTGATGAATTTGTATCTCCATTACCACTATTTTACGAGTAAAATAGTATTTAGGATTGCGAAATTTTTAAGAATCAGACAAATTTCACTTCAGGAAAAATGCAATGGCAAAAGTCTCGTTAAGAATTTACAATCGTGAAATTGAAAGCCTCATTGATCAGGGAAATACAGATGAGGCTGTTGCACACTGCCATCATATCTTAAGAACCTTCCCAAAGCATTTGGAAACCTATCGTTTGCTTGGTAAGGCGTATCTTGAAGCGAAACGTTATAACGAAGCCGTGGATATTTTTAGCCGTGTGCTGATGGCTGTTCCTGAAGATTTTGTGGCTCATGTTGGGATGAGCATCATCCGTGATGAGCAGAACAAATCCGATGATGCCATTTGGCATATGGAACGCGCATTTGAGTCTCAACCTTCCAATGCCGCCATTCAAAGTGAATTACAAAGACTTTATGGCCGCCGCGATGGAATGGAGCCGCCCAAGATACGAATGACGCGCGGCGCGTTGGCGCATATGTATGTGCAGGGTGAATTGCATTCCCAAGCCATTGCTGAGATCCACACTGTGCTTGCTGAAGATCCAACTCGCAGTGATATGCAGGTCTTGCTTGCGCGGTCTTATTTTCTTAGTAATCAAAAAGCGGATGCCTCGGATATTTGTTCACGGCTATTAAAGCAGTATCCATTTTGCTTCGATGCGAATCGCATAATGGTTGAACTCCTGCCATCCGCCGTTGACGCGGAGAGCACACAGGTGTATCGTGCGCGGGTCATTGAACTGGATCCGTATGCCGCGCTTGCAAAAAGCTCTGTATTTAAAATAAATGAAGTCCCGGATGCCGCTGTCAATTTGGAGCATCTTGAATATACAGGCGATGATGTGCCGATGGGGCAGGAATGGGGTGCTTCCTTGGGGATTGGGCTCGCGGCTTCTACAGCGGTCGGGCTGGCGTCTGTTAGTGTCGATGATCAACCGGATTGGTTAAAGTCAGAGACACCCTCTCAAATCCAGGCTCCGCTTGAATTTGAATCAATTACGCCGCAAAACGAGGATATTCCTGATTTTCTACGTGCTGCGGGATGGGAAGAATCAAAAACGCCCGAACAGCCCACTTCAATATTCGATTCGGAACCCGCCGGCAGTGACGATCTTGTACCGGCAGACCTTCCGGACTGGCTCAAGGAACAAGCTCCAGCTGGCGAGCAGAAAGCTGCGGACGCTCAATTTGGCTCCGAACAATCCATAGATACTCCTGATTGGTTATCCGAGCTTGGTGACGGTGAGCCACTTTCAGTTTCTGAATCTGCGCCGGTAAAAGATGCTCCAGATTGGCTAAATCTGCCGACAGATGAAGCAGCCTTGGTGCAATCTGGTGAAGTACCTGATTGGTTAAGCGGCCTTGGTGATTCAAAAACGCCTGAAAATATATCAACTCAATCCAGTGAGGTTCCAGATTGGCTGGATGCCCTTGATGATGTGAAAATCCCCGAACCTTCGCCATCCCAATCAGCTGTTGCGCCGGATTGGCTGAACGAGATTGATAAACCCTCTGAAACCCCGTCAGAAATATCAGCTGCTGAACTCCCTGAGTGGTTAAGCGGTCTGGATAGCCCGCAATCTTCTGAGCCGCTACCCACACAATCCACTACTATTTCAGATTTGTTTAGTACGCCGTCTTCAGAGTCAATGCCAAACCAGGTGAGTGACCTTCCTGATTGGTTGGATGGGCTTGATGACTTGCAGCCAATTCAACCGGTAACATCCACGCCGCCTAGTGTTGAGACGCTCGGTTCAACTGTTCAGGAACAGGATGATGCGGTGGCCTGGCTTGAATCACTGGCGGCCAAGCACGGGGCCAAGCCTGAAGAGATGGTCACTGACCCGAACAAACGCAGTGATACAGCGCCCGAATGGGTTCAACAGGCGCAGAATATTAATCAACAAACAACTGACCAGTCATCAGCACAAAACTTGGGGACTTCTGCCCAGGAACAGGATGACGCAGTGGCCTGGCTTGAATCACTGGCGGCCAAGCACGGGGCCAAACCTGAAGAGATGGTCACTGACCCGAATAAACGCAGTGATACACCGCCCGAATGGGTACAGCAAGCTCAGGCTATCGGAGAAGTCGAATCTTCTGCCAACACAGAAGAAGATAAGCAGAAGACCGGCGAACAATTCCTCGCTGATTTTGCAAGCGCATCCGCTATGCCTGCAAACGATGAAACGGGCATCTGGCTGCGTAATCTTGATGATCCTGAAAAGAAGGATGAGTTCATAACCCCGCTTGCCAGCGAAGCAACTGATATTCCAGATTGGGTGAAGGACTTGAAGCCCAAATCTGGGCAACCCGAAGAACAAAATCTTCAGAATGCTGAAATTCCTGAATGGTTAAAACATGGGCAGCAATCAATCAGTACGGACAATCGATTCGACTTTGCCGAGAAAGAGGAAATACCTTCGCAAGATTCTGATCTTCCAAAATGGTTAAGCGATGCTGAAGAGGAATCCTCAGTAAAGAGCAGCATAAGTGAAAATAGTTTGAATGATCATGATCTTTCAAGCTGGTTGAGCGGTTTGGATGACGAACCTGGACTTCCATTTGAAGCGATGCCAACTCCGGGATCGATTTTGGCCGCGGCATCTCCCGCTTCCAGTTTCACTGAAGAGCCTGTAGCTGCGAATTCTGACCTGCCTGATTGGTTAAGCGGTGTCGACGCAGCGGATCAGGCGGATTTGGAAGAGGATGCGTGGAAGAAATCCGTCGAACAGGAATCACAAATTCCCGCTTCTGTGCCTGCCGAAGAACCTGCCCCTGTCAGTCTGAAAGCCGATCTGCCCGATTGGCTGCAAGGTGTTGAAGAGGAGTCTGCGCAGGTTGAAGGATTGGAAGAAGATGATGATCTCCCCCCATGGATGCATCGCGAGCAATGGGAAGCAGATGAGAAGCCGCAGCCGCTCCAACCCACCTCTCCTTCTGATTGGCACCCTGTGGAAGTGGAAACGTCCCAACCTGTTTCGGTGCCTGTGCAGGAAATGGCTGTTGAAGAGATCCATCAGAGTGTTGAGACTATTTCTTTACAACCTGTCATCCCTGTTCAGCTTGACGCTGAATTCCCCGAGCCTGAATTGCCGGTTTCAAAACTTGCTCCAGCCAAAAAGAAATCTGGTTTGTCTGTGCGGCAGATCCAGCCTGAAGGGCAGAACATTACAGAGGTGTTGAATCAAGCCAAGGATGAGTTGGACCGAGGTGATATCCCAGCTGCATTGGATCATTACGGGAAGCTCATTAAAAAAGGCAAGAATCTCGAAGAAGCCATCCGTGATCTGAGCGAGTCGCTATATCGCTATCCGGTGGAAGTTGGTATCTGGCAAACTTTAGGCGATGCGTACATGCGTTCCAATCGCTTGAAGGAAGCACTCGAGGCTTATAACAAGGCTGAAGAACTAATACGCTAATAAATACCATCCCAGTGCGAGAGACAGGACATCGCACTGGGGAGTATCATACTTATATTATTTGGAGGAATTTCTGTGGAAAGAACGCTTGTACTTGTAAAACCCGATGGTGTGCAACGTGGGTTGATCGGTGAGGTGATTGCACGCTTTGAACGCCGCGGACTTCGACTGGTAGGTGCGAAGTTTATTCAGGTTGGTCAATCATTGGCTGAGACACATTATGCTGAACATGTTGGGAAACCATTTTATGCTGGTCTCATTTCTTATATTACGTCCGCGCCTGTTATGGCGATGGTTTGGGAAGGTCCCAATGCGGTTGCTGCTGTTCGTCAGACGGTTGGATCCACCAAGCCTGTCGAAGCCGCGCCTGGCACAATTCGCCATGATTATGCTCTTGAAGTAGGCCGTAACCTTATTCATGCTTCGGATAAGCCGGAGACTGGTGTTCGTGAAGTAGGACTCTGGTTCAAAGCCGAAGAATTGGTTGATTGGAATCGCGCTGTGGACGCGTGGGTGTTCGAGAAATAGGTAGGCACAGTAAATTAAGTAAAGGTAAATGAAAAAATCCCGCGCGATACGCGCGGGATTTTTTGTGTTTTGTTTGTATGCAAGTTGTCTATTTGTTTATCAGTCTACAGTGCTGCAATCCTACTGTACTCTCAATAATACCTTTCCATCTTCCCATAATTCTTCGAGATTGTAAAAGTCGCGTTGATCGGTTGAGAAGAGGTGTACGACCACATCCCCAAAATCCACGATCACCCAGCCATCGCGTGAGAAACCTTGTTGCTTTCCCTTTTTCTTGTATTTGCTGCGGATGTCTTCAACGGTGGCTTTGGCGAGGGCGTCCAACATACGGTCGCTTGTGCCGGTACAAATAATAAAATAGTCTGTGAATGAGACAATATCTTTCAAATCGATTAGAACTATATCTTCCCCTTTTTTGTCTTCCAGGGAGTTTACGATTTCACGAGCAAGTTCGAGTGCGTTCAGATTTCACCTCTTGATTTTGATAGTGGAGCGGAAAATAACCTTGTATAGATGGAGCCGCTTGGTTGTAAGTCACTTTTAATAAGATGGATCGAGTCTATTCTGGCAATGCCAATATTACCAAGTTGAATATTATCCATTGCCGCACGAATCTTTGGCAGATCCAACGGATTGATGTTCTGCCGAACACGCCCGATGGTAAGATGCGGTGAGAAAGGCTGATCTGCCTGTTCATAACCAAGCCGGGTAACGCCTGATTCGAGTTTTTTTTGGAGGATTGCCAGATCTGCCGGGGCATGAACTCCAATCCATAGAACGCGGGGCTTGCGCGAGTTCGGATATGCGCCAAGGCCGCCAAGCTGAAGATCAAACTGCATATGCAAAGCGGCTTCGCGCATGAGCAGCTGTTTCAGAAATTCCACATGAGAACCGGCTATATCTCCAATGAATTTTAAGGTCAAATGCATATTTTGGGCGGGGATCCAGCGGATGATATCCTCTCCCAAAGCGCGGCGCAGGCCGGCAGTTTCCTTTTCAATTGCATTTCGAAGATGCGGGGGAAATTCAATGGCAATGAATGCGCGTAGAAGACCCATACGATCCGTTTACACCTTTTGTTATACCTTATTCCACGGATATATTCAGATTTAGCAGCCTGATCGCGATACCAGTGAATGCAAGCTCAATGGCACTAAAAATAGCATAAACCAGATGAATTGGCAAGGGCGGACTTGACAGTTATTGTTCTGTAAGAAACTAGTTACACTGACAGTCTAATCACAAAATATTGGAGGAACCATGACAGAATTAGAAGCGTTTCGTTCGGAGAAGAACGAATTTTATGCAAGCCATCCACAAAGCCCTTTGACACGCGAGCAAAAACAGGGTTTTACAGGATTGAATTATTTTCCTGAAGAGGCATCTTTACGTTTGGAAGTCAAGGTGGATGAATTCCCCGCCAAGGATTCCTTTGAGATGCAGACTTCGACAGGTGATGTTCAGCACTATGAGAAATTTGGAAGGTTCCGTTTTGATGTGGATGGTACTGAGGCGGAGTTGACCATTTACCAAAACCAGCATGGTTATTTCCTGCCCTTCGTTGATTCATTGGCAGGCAGTGAAACCTATCCCGCCGGGCGTTATCTTGAACCTGAACCTTTGGTGGGTGGCCGCTTTCTTGTGGATTTTAACATCGCTTACAATCCATATTGCGCTTATAACGAGATGTGGTCCTGTCCGATCACGCCGGCGGAGAATCGCTTGGAGGTGGCAATACGAGCAGGAGAGAAGTTATTCCACAAATAGCAAAAAAATGACGGGATTTCCCGTCATTTTTATTATTCAGTGGTGTGTTCGATCACATTTAGAAGTGCTTCATATTCTTCACAGCATTCTGAGCAAATGTCCAAATGTTCGCGAATGAGCGGGGCGATCTTCTCGGCATCCTTTGACTGGACTTCCCTTTCCACGAACTCATCCAAATGAGCATATAAGTCGCCGCAGGACATTTCCTCAGCGCGGGCGTTTTCAAGGATATGTAAAAACTTGAGAACGGCTTCATCTTGCAGTTCTTCCTGCGGTTTGAAGGTGTGTTGGATACGTTGGAGAAGACTCTTTATATTCATACGTATGATTGACGATTAATCAAATATTAATCTTACTTTTGCTCGAAGGCCATCAATAAATCCTGCGGATTAAGATCTTCTAGGGCGAGTCGTCTTTTTAATCTTAGACGGGCATCGTGCAGGAGTTTATATAAGGCATTGCGATTGGTCTTCATGCGTTTTGCTGCTTCTTCCATGGGCATATCCTGTAAACCTAGCAAAACCAGGGCCTCGCGTTGTTTGGGTGTCAATTCATCTTCAAGAATGCGGCGCACACGCACGAGCATATCTGAGCGTTCTGCTGAAGTTTCTGGGGATGTCTGAGAATCAGCGAGCAGGCCGGGGGGCGGGGGAGCGTCTTCATTTTCGGTTAACTCATCGAGAGAGGAGTCCCGCCAGCGTTTACGGCGGAGTTCAGTCAACGCAATGCGGATTGCAATTTTATGTACCCATGTAGTAAAGAGACTGCGGCCTTCAAATGTGCCCAGTTGGTCAAGCACGCGCAACAGGGTTTCCTGTGTAACTTCATCGACGAGGGGCTGGAAAAGTGGATCGTCTGAAGAGAGCCAGCGTGTCAGTGCGTATGGCAACCCCTTTTGAATGATGGCGCGCAGATCGTTCAGCGCGTCTTCATAAGGTGTTCCAGTTGAGCGGAGGTCGTTTAGCCAAACTTCGTTCGTGCGTGTTGTCATGACTTCTCATTATAAGAGCAAAAAGTGCTGAATTTAATTTCTAATAAAATTATGAGACTTTTTGATAGCTCCAATTCCATACTTTGCTGGTGGTCGAGGAAAATCCCGCCTCAGACTCCGCCGCCAGCTGATTCTGTTCCACAGGCTGGAGTTGCTCTGTGGGATTCCGGCTCAAATTGGGGGATTTCCCAGACTATTGATAAAAACCTCTTGACACTTTCTTGATACCCCACGCAACCTTCTTGCCCCCGAATTGATGAACAACTGCATACACTAAAGTCGAAATGGAGGCACATTATGAATGATCTGCTTTTTATCGGCTTGACCATCCTCTTCTTCGCCCTCACGCTGGGACTTGTCAAAGTCTGTGAGCGGCTGATGGAGAATAAGTCATGAATATTTTATATCTCGTCACTGGGCTAATTACTCTGGGTCTGTTTGTCTATCTTGTTTTGGCTCTTGTAAAACCGGAGTGGTTTGGATGAACATTTATAGCTTGATTCAAATCGTTTTATTTATGGTGGTTCTGCTGGCATTGGCAAAACCACTTGGCTCGTATATGGCAAAAGTCTATCAAGGAGAACGCACTTTCCTCGACCGTATTCTGGGGCCAATTGAAAGATTCGTTTATCGAATCTCAGGTATTGACCCCAATGATGAAATGGACTGGAAAGTGTATGCCATCGCCATGTTGACCTTCAACGTGCTCGGCTTGTTTTTTGTCTATGCTCTGCAAAGACTGCAAGGCATTCTGCCGCTCAACCCGCAGGGACTTGGAGCCGTGTCGGCTGATTCTTCGTGGAATACGGCTGTCAGTTTTGCGTCCAACACCAACTGGCAGGGATACGGCGGCGAGGTGACGATGAGTTATCTCACGCAAATGCTCGGCTTGAGCGTGCAGAATTTTGTCTCTGCGGCGGCTGGGATGGCTGTGTTGGTCGCGTTCATTCGCGGCATTGTCAGGCACACTACAAAATCAATCGGCAACTTTTGGGTGGACTTGACCCGTTCCACTTTGTATATCCTATTACCCTTGTCCATCGTTCTCGCATTGGCACTTGTCTCGCAGGGTGTGGTGCAAACTTTCAGTGAATATAAGACGGTCAATGGTTTACAGACTTCGGCAGAACAAAACCTTCCGCTTGGGCCTGCGGCTTCGCAAATTGCGATCAAGCAGCTTGGCACGAACGGCGGTGGATTCTTCAACGTCAATTCGGCACATCCATTTGAGAACCCGACACCGTTCTCGAATTTTCTTGAAATGCTCGCCATACTGATCATCCCTGCCGCGCTGTGCTACACCTTCGGCAAAATGGTCGGGGACACGCGCCAGGGTTGGACTTTATTGATCGTCATGACCATCATCTTTGTTGCACTGCTCAGTGTGGCGGTCTGGTCAGAACAAGGCGGCAACCCTGCATTCGCCGCAATGGGCATTGACCAAACCCAAACGAACATTAATCCAGGCGGCAACATGGAAGGCAAGGAAGTCCGTTTTGGGATCGTGAATTCTGCGCTTTGGGCAACTGCTACAACCGCCGCTTCGAATGGTTCGGTCAACTCCATGCATGATTCATACATGCCGCTCGGCGGACTTGTCACGATGTGGCTCATGCAATTGGGCGAGATTATTTATGGTGGCGTTGGCTCAGGTTTGTACGGCATGTTGGCTTTCGTCATCATCGCAGTATTTGTATCGGGATTAATGGTTGGGCGCACACCTGAATATTTGGGCAAGAAGATCGAAGCCTACGAAATGAAGATGGCTTCCATCATGATCCTGATCCCCGTCTTCGTGGTGTTGACTGGAACTGCTGTTGCGCTGATGAGCGAAGCAGGCAGGGCAACCATTTACAACCCGTCCACGCATGGGTTCAGCGAAGTGTTGTATGCGTTCTCATCCGCTGGGAATAATAACGGCTCGGCATTTGCGGGTCTTGGTGCGAACACGCCTTTCTACAACACGATCCTTGGCTTTGCCATGTTGATCGCACGCTACTGGCTGGCGATCCCTGCACTGGCAATTGCGGGTTCACTGGCAAGCAAGAAGAAAGTCCCAGCAGGTGCAGGGACACTTCCCACGCACACGCCATTATTTATCGCCTGGCTGATCGGCGTGATCGTGATCGTTGGCGCGTTGAGTTTTCTGCCTGCCCTGGCGCTTGGGCCAATTGTGGAACATTTGATGGTTTTGGTTCATGATTCACCACAAAGGATCAAAGGGTCACAGAGGTTTTTGGCTTTCCTTCGCGCTTGTGTGCCCTCGGTTGAAAAGGAAATAAAATGACAATTCAAACTAAAAAACAAACCTCACATCGCCGCGAAATGTACCAGCGTGCTGTTGTGGAATCTTTTATCAAACTCAATCCACGCTTGATGGTACGCAACCCCGTCATGTTCGTCGTGGAAGTTGGCAGCGTGCTGACCACCGTCTTGTGGATTCAAGCCTTATTTGGTCAGGGCGAAGCGCCCACTGGATTCATCGGGACAATCGCGCTGTGGCTGTGGTTCACTGTCCTGTTTGCGAACTTCTCCGAAGCGATAGCCGAAGGACGTGGCAAGGCGCAAGCTGAGTCGCTCCGCAAAGCACGGCAGGATACGCCCGCGAAGAAATTACGCGGCACAGCAGACGGATGTGCAAGGCGCAATTTCAAAAACAGAAGTTGTGTCCTCCACAACTCTTCGCAAAGATGATCTATATCTCGTTGAAGCTGGCGACATTCTTCCTGCGGATGGCGAGATCGAAGCGGGAATTGCGTCAGTGGATGAAAGTGCCGTTACGGGCGAATCAGCTCCCGTTGTGCGTGAGGCGGGCGGTGATCGTTCCGCTGTCACAGGCGGCACGCGACTCCTTTCAGACTGGCTCATCATCCGCGTGAGTGCTGACCCTGGGCAGGGATTCCTCGACCGCATGATCAGCATGGTCGAAGGCGCGAAGAGACAGAAGACGCCGAACGAGATCGCGCTCAATATTTTGCTGGCTGGTTTTACGATCATCTTTTTGATCGTGTGCGCCACGCTGCTGCCGTATTCAATTTACAGCGTGGACGCGACGGGTCAGGGCACGCCCATCACCATCACGGTTCTAATCGCGCTGCTCGTGTGTCTCATCCCCACCACCATCGGCGGCTTGCTTTCTGCGATTGGTATCGCGGGCATGGATCGCATGATCCAGCGCAACGTCATCGCCATGTCGGGGCGCGCGGTGGAAGCGGCTGGTGATGTGGATGTGCTGCTGCTCGACAAGACAGGCACGATCACGCTTGGCAATCGTCAGGCTGTGGAGTTTATTCCTGTCAACGGCGTCAACGCAAAAGATTTGGCAGAAGCCGCGCAACTCGCTTCGCTTGCCGATGAAACTCCCGAAGGTCGTTCGATCGTTGTGCTTGCGAAAGAAAAATTTGGTTTGCGCGGACAAACGATGGGCGCCAGCGAGAAGGCTCCGCACGGAATGCAGTTTGTTCCTTTCACCGCGCAAACCCGCATGAGCGGCGTGGACTATAACGGAACGTCGATTCGCAAAGGCGCGTCGGATACGATGACTGCGCTGATTCAGTCCACTGGAAATATAGTCGCCTCTGATCTTAAGCTGACAGTTGATTCAATTGCCCGAACAGGCGGCACGCCTTTGGTGGTCACGCGCAACGCTCAGGCATTGGGCGTGATCCATTTGAAGGACATCGTCAAAGGCGGCATGAAGGAACGTTTTGCTCAACTGCGCAAGATGGGAATCAAGACCGTGATGATCACGGGTGACAATCCGCTGACTGCCGCAGCCATCGCCGCCGAAGCAGGCGTGGATGATTTCCTCGCGCAAGCCACTCCTGAAACAAAACTGAAACTCATCCGCGAATATCAAACGGGCGGACGATTGGTCGCGATGACAGGTGACGGCACGAACGACGCGCCCGCACTTGCGCAAGCCGATGTAGCCGTTGCCATGAACACAGGCACACAGCCCGCGCGCGAAGCCGCCAACATGGTAGACCTCGACAGCAACCCGACCAAGTTAATTGAGATCGTGGAAATTGGCAAGCAACTTCTCATGACTCGCGGCGCATTGACCACGTTCAGCCTTGCCAACGATGTCAGTAAATATTTTGCGATCATCCCTGCGGCATTTGCGAGCACTTATCCAATTTTGAATACGCTCAACATCATGCAGCTTGCCACTCCGCAGAGCGCCATTTTATCGGCGGTGATCTTCAACGCGCTCATCATCATTGCGTTGATCCCACTTGCATTGCGCGGTGTGCCGTATCGTGCCGTTGGCGCGGCACAACTCCTGCGCGACAATCTTTTGATCTACGGTCTCGGCGGTTTGCTCGTGCCATTCATCGGAATTAAATTGATCGACATGCTTCTAGTCGCACTTGGACTTTCCTAGGAGTCAAAATGAATCTCAAAACTAACTCACTGAAATGGGCAGGCATATTTTCAACTGCCGTTTTGAATGCCGCAGTATTCCTGCCAAGAACATTTCATGTCTCAACTCAACTCCATCCGTGGCTTTTTGTCGTCAATATCTTTTGGCTTATCGCCATCTGTTCAGGAATATTTAGCTCATGAAAAATCTACTTCGCCCCGCTCTTACAATTTTTGCTTTGCTCACCATTATTACAGGTGTGATCTATCCTCTTTTGGTGACTGGAGTTTCACAAGTGCTATTTCCCAGCCAATCCAATGGAAGTATTATCACCGTCAACGGGAAAGCTGCTGGCTCCGAACTCATCGGTCAGCAATTTGATGATCCGAAATATTTCTGGGGACGCGTCTCCGCAGTTGGCTACAACGCTGACCTGTCATCTGGCTCGAATTACGGGCCGATGAATCCTGCATTGCTGGAAGCAGTTCAGGCACGCATTGACGCGCTCCAAGCCGCTGACCCTGACAACACGCTTCCGATTCCCGTTGACCTGGTGACTGCCTCTGCCAGCGGACTCGACCCGCACATCAGCGTCGCCGCAGCGTTGTACCAAGTCCATCGTGTGGCATCAGCTCGCGGGTTGAGTGAAGCGGATGTTCAGTCGCTTGTGGAGCAAAATACCGAAGGTCGTCAATTTGGAATATTTGGCGAGCCGCGAGTCAATGTCCTGTTATTGAATCTGGCTTTGGATGGGATAAAATAAATTTGATGGAACAACGACCTGACCCCGACGAGCTTCTAAAAAATATTCAGTCCGAGGAACCGAATCGAGGCAAGCTAAAAATCTTCCTCGGCTATGCTGCGGGCGTTGGTAAGACTTACGCCATGCTTGAAGCCGCACATCAACGCAAAATACAAGGCATTGATGTTGTGGTCGGTTATGTGGAGACCCACAAACGCGCCGAGACCGAGGAACTGGTGGAAGGGTTGGATGTGCTGCCGCGCAAACAGGTGGAGTATCGCGGCGTGTCGTTGCCCGAAATGGATGTGGATGAAGTCATCAAGCGCCGCCCTGCAATTGTTTTGGTGGATGAATTCGCGCACACGAATGCGCCTGGTTCGCGTCATCCCAAACGATATATGGATGTGGAGGAAATCCTTGACGCGGGCATTGATGTGTACACCACGCTCAACATTCAACACCTCGAAAGCCTGAATGATGTCGTTGCACAAGTGACGGGTGTCATCGTGCGCGAGACCGTCCCAGACCGTGTGCTGGATGAAGCATCTGAAATTGAGGTCATTGATCTGCCGCCTGATGAATTAATGACGCGCTTGAAAGAGGGAAAAGTTTATATTCCCGAACAAGCTTCACGCGCCATTGATAAATTTTTCCGCAAGGGCAATCTCACCGCACTGCGTGAAATGTCCCTGCGCCGCGCCGCCGAACGCGTGGATGATCAAATGCGCTCATACATGCAGACGCGCTCCATTTCTGGCCCGTGGGCTGCGGGTGAACGTCTGCTGGTTTGTATTAGCCCGAGTCCGCTGGCTGAGAAATTGATCCGCACCACGCGCAGGCTGGCTGATGAACTGAATGCGGAATGGTATGCGGTGTACGTGGAAATCGCATCGAAACCCGAAACAAAACCAGCCAACCGTGAGCGCATCGGGCGGACTTTGCAACTGGCGGAAGAATTAGGTGCGAAGAGTCTCACGATCGCAGGCCGCTCCATTCAGGAAGCCGTTTTGGATTTTGCGCACAAAAACAATATTACAAAAGTTGTCGTGGGCAAGCCGCTCAAGCCGCGCTGGCAGGAATTATGGAACGGCTCGATCGTTGACCAGCTCATTTACGCCAGCGGCGATATTGACGTGTATGTAATCAGTGCGCGTTCAGAATCAAGCAAATCCATTTTGCCGCGAGAGTGGCAGCTGCATCGTCCATTTGGACGCTATCTGCTGGGGCTCCTGCTGGTAACAATTTCAACTTCAATTGGCCTGCTCATTCGCGGAAATCTTGAACCAGCGAATCTTGTCATGTTGTATCTGGCATCCACTGTGATCTCGGCAATTTATCTTGGACGGGGACCTTCCCTTCTTACCGCAGTTGCGGGCGTACTGGCCTTCGACTATTTTCTTGTCCCGCCATATTTAACATTTGCCGTCAGTGATACTCAATACTTTATTACCTTTGTTGCATTGTTTGTGATAAGTCTGGTCGTCAGTTCATTGACCGCCCGTGTGCGTGAACAAGCTGAAGCCGCCATACAACGCGAGAAACAAACTGCGGCGATTTACGATCTGAGCAAAGACCTGACCTCCGCCGCCGACCTGCTCCAAGTGGCAAACATCATCATTTCCCAGATCGGCAATGCCTTCGGACGTGATGTTGCCATCTTTCTGCCAGACAATAAGCAGCTGCAAATTTTCGCAAGTTCTCCAAACTATCAGCCTGACGAAAATGAACTGGCAGTAGCCGCCTGGGCATATGAACACGACCAGCCCGCTGGCCGTGGGACAGACACTCTGCCCGCCGCATCCCTGCGCTGCCACCCGTTGAAAACTTCCAATGGCATTGTCGGCGTGCTCGGGGTGCATTCCAAAGATCAAACCAATTTTCTTTCATCAGAGCAAAGGCTTACTCTTGCGGCATTTGCAAATCAATCCGCACTGGCCATTGAACGCGCCAGCCTTTCTGAGCAGGCTAGTCAAGCTGAGCTTTTGCGTGCCACGGAGTCCCTGCAAACTGCCTTGCTTAATTCCATTTCACATGATCTTCGCACGCCGCTGGTTTCCATCACAGGCGCATTGAGTTCGTTGGATGAAGATAACGGCCTGCTCAATGAGTCTGCGCGCCGAGCCTTGATCGAAAACGCGCGCGGAGAAGCGGACCGACTCAACCGTCTCGTAGGCAATCTGCTTAACATGACCCGCATCGAAAGCGGCGCCATAAAACTGCGCCTTGAGTCCGAAGATATTCAGGATGTGATCGGAACAGCTCTTGAACAGCTTGGCTCACGGGTTGCAAATCGGAAAATTCAAGTGAATGTACCCGCAGGCTTCCCGCTCGTTCCCATGGATTTCACACTCATCGCGCAGGTGCTCGTCAATGTTTTGGAAAACGCCGCCAAGTACTCGCCCGCGGATACGACGATCGAAGTCTCTGCTGAATTGCTGGACGAAACCATCCGCCTCAAGATCGCGGACCGTGGAGCTGGCATCCCGTCCGAAGACATGACTCGCGTCTTTGACAAATTCTACCGAGTCCAACGCCCGGAGAATGTCAGCGGCACAGGGCTGGGACTATCCATCAGCAAAGGAATCGTTGAAGTGCATCATGGTACTATTTATGCAAGCGCTCGCGAAGGCGGCGGGACGATCATCACGATTGAATTGCCTTTGAATAAAACGGGATGATTTTTTGCAAAGTCTTTTTACCGCGAAGGGAGCTGCGAACGCTGGGAAAATCAATTAAAATCTTAGCGCTCTTTGCGTGCTTCGCGGTTCAAACAATCTTCAGCAAAGGATAACCAAATAATAATGGAAACAGGTCAGCGGGTTTTGGTTGTGGACGATGAAACATCCATCAGGCGTTATTTGCGCGCCGCATTAACCGCGCAGGGACTCACCGTCTACGAAGCCGCCGATGGACAGGAAGCCTTGAACGCAGTCCTCGCCCACCGCCCCGACCTGATCATCCTCGACCTCGGCCTGCCCGATATTGACGGCATCGAAGTCACGCGCCGCCTGCGTGAATGGTCGCAGACACCGATCATCATTCTCTCCGTCCGCGAAGCTGAACAGGACAAGATCGCCGCCCTCGACGCAGGTGCGGACGATTACCTCACCAAACCCTTTGGCACAGGCGAGCTCATGGCTCGTATGCGAGTGGTCATGCGCAGGCAGATCACCGGCGCAAATGAACCCATTTTTACAACTGGCGGACTAACGTTGGATTTCTCTCATCGCCTCGTCACAGTGAATGAAAAAGAAATCCAATTGACCCCCACTGAATATGATATTTTACGTCTGCTGGTCACCCATGCGGGGAAAGTATTAACTCATCGCCAACTTCTTCGCCAGATCTGGGGCGAAGGCTACGATGATATGCACATTCTGCGCGTCAACATCAGTAACCTGCGCGGCAAACTTGAACCTGACCCCGCCCGCCCAACCTATATCCACACCGAGGCGGGCGTGGGGTATCGCCTGCGGACTGATGACAGATAGTCAACAAAAAACGCTTCATTACAGAAGCGTTTTTTGTTGACTATGGGCGGCTCAAAAGTTTTGCAAGCGGCTCACGGGCAGCGTCATCCACCATTGCCAATATTTCATCCCCTTCTTCGAGAATGGTCGAGCCTCTTGGCAGGATCATTTCACCGTGACGGATGATGCCGGAGATGACGCAATGATTCGGGAGAGGTAAATCTTTTAGTGCAGTACCAATTGCCGGCGCAGAAGGAGCGATCTTTTCCTCCACGATGGAATATTTGCCGCGCCGAATCTTCAACATGGTCATCATATCGCCAAGAGACATTTCCTCTGCTGTCAGGCGCGCGAGAATCTCCGCCTGATTGAGGGAAACATCCACGCCCATTTCAGGCGTGAAGAGCCATGCATTTTTTGAATTATTGATTCGAGCAATGACGCGCTTCACATTGAATTCAAAGCGCGCCAGCGATGTGATGACCAGATTGGTCTCATCCGAGCCTGTTACTGCCGCAAGCACCTGCGCCTTTTGAATGCCCGCCTTTTCCAACACGGTCGGCGAGCTTCCATCTCCATTGATGATTATCTCTTGGGGAATTTCAAGCGCGAGTTTTTCAAGCACATTCGGGCGCTCATCAATGACGCGCACGGTGTGGCCTTCTTCTAGTAAAAATTTTGTAAGCTGCGAACCCGTGTTGCCGCCGCCAACCACAATGACAAACATAATTACCTCCTCTCGATCCCGAGCATTTCCTCCAGCCGATTCATGGCGGAGGGAATCACAGCAAGATACAGAATATCGCCATCCTGAAATTCTGTGCCAGAAACAGGGATGAAGGTGTGATCGCTGCGGGTGATGGCAGTGACAGACACTTCACCAGGAATGTTCAGTTGAGCCACGCGATGACCATTCAAACGCGCAGGCGATTCGACACGGATCATGGTCGTTCCGCCATCGCTGAAAACATTGAGCACATCGAGATCATTATGCGTGACGACTTCGACGATTCTTTCCGCGCCCCAGGCTGTGCTGGAGATCGTTGTCAGTCCCAGCCGCTGATAGACTTCCGCGCGGACAGGGTCATACAATCGCGCAACCACTCGCGGCACACGGAAAATATTTCGTGCGATCCGCGCCGCGACGATGTTGGCATTATCTGAAGAACTGGCCGCTACAAACCCTTCTGCGGTTTCAACACCAGCTTCGATCAGAATATTTCGATCAAAGCCGATTCCGCGCACCACCCTGCCCTTAAAATCAGTTCCCAGCTTGGCAAGAGCGTTCGCGTCATGATCTATGACAATGACTTCATGGCCGTGCCTCGCAAGCAATAGACTGACTTGCGAACCAACCCGTCCGCAGCCCATGATAATAACTTTCATTAGACAACCTCCTGAAGGGAAAGTGGAGAAGATTTTCCGTTACGCATTTTCTTAAAGCCGCGCACAATAGCCTTGCGGATCCACTCCACAGAATATAAGATAATCGGATTTAACGCCAGTACAAACCACATCCATGCCGAAAGAGGCGCGTGATTGAAAATGTCAGCAAGGAAGGGAATATAAATGATGCTGACAATGCCAAGCAGTTCAATGAAGATGCCAATCCAAAGATACTTATTGCTCAGCCAGCCAAGGGCGGAACTGCGCGTTCGGTCTGAGCGGCAGGCCAGCGCATTGCCGATCTGGGAAGCCACTACACCTGCATGATACACCGTTGCCGCTAAAATCATCGCTTGTTCAAAGGACAGGGATAATCTGAAATCGATCAGCCCAGCCAGCGGAGCGAGGAACGCCATTCCAATTTCAGCGGTATGACCTGAGAGAATAAAAATAGATAGGAAGCCAGCAAAACATAATGCCGCCTCGATCATCCCCAGCCAAAACGCACGCCATAATAAGCCGCGATCCAGCAAAGGCTGATTTCGCGGGCGCGGCGGACGTTTCATCACATCGGGTTCGGGCTTTTCCATGCCAAGCGCCAGAGCGGGGAACATGTCTGTGCCGAGGTCAATGGCAAGAATTTGACGAACGCTCAAGGCCAACGGCACCAACGGGAAGTTCGCCTTGACGATGAACGGCATTAACTCAGGGATGTTACTGGAAAAAATGTACGTGATGAACTTACGAATATTATCGAACACGCCGCGCCCCTCTTCAATTGCGGCAGTGATCGCGCCGAAGTCATCCTGAGTCAAAATAATATCGGCGGCTTCCTTCGCCACATCTGTACCGACAATGCCCATCGAAATGCCAACGTCCGCTTTGCGAAGGGCAGGCGCGTCATTCACGCCGTCGCCTGTGACGGCCACCACTTCGCCGCGCGCCTGAAAGGCAGAGACGAGTCTCATTTTGTGTTCAGGAGCCATACGCGCAAAGAGCACTTCTTTGTCAAGAATTTCCTGTAAGGCAACATCAGACAATTCATCCAATTCTGCGCCTGTCAAAATGAGTGTGTTCTTTGAAGTCAACATGCCAACACGCCGCGCCAAAGACTCGGCAGTTAAGCCATAATCGCCTGTGATCATCACAATGCGGATATTTGCCTCGCGGCAGGTCTGCACCGCTTTTTCAACCTGAGGCCTTGGCGGATCCATCATTGCCATCAACCCAAGGAAAGTCAAATCCTTTTCAATGTTCTCAGCGGTGTACGCGCCTTCACGCGGAGGCAGGTCACGCCGAGCCAGAGCCAGCACCCGCAGCGCGCCGCGCGCATACTCGTCATTTGCGCCCATCACTTCAGCGCGTAATTGATTCGTAAGCGGCACAACTTCATTGTTGATCAATATCTTTGTGCAAAGCTGTAGCACCTCACGCGGAGAACCTTTGACAAATGCGATCTCTCGATTCACTTCGCGATGAATGGTTGTCATGCGCTTGCGGCGGGCGTCAAATGGAATTTCATGCACACGCGGCAAAATGCGATTGACCGCCTCTTCCAAAATTCCCTCTTTCATTGCGGCAACTTTCAGCGCGGCTTCGGTCTGGTCGCCGAGACTAGTCCAACCTGGGTGTTCAACGGACGGATGATTAATGCGCGAATTGTTACAACACGACGCAACCTCCAGCAAACACAGCAAATCCTTTTCCCAAGCCTGTCCCTGCGGGTCTGGCGAAAAAGTTCCCACAGGTTCATACCCAACACCCGTGACCTTTATTCTTTTTTGCGCCACCCAAATATCGCGCACGGTCATTTGATTTTGAGTCAATGTGCCGCTCTTATCAGTGCAGATGACTGACACCTGACCGAGTTTTTCCACTGTTGATAGTTTCTTCGCGAGTACGCCTCTTTTGGCCAGACGTTGAACTGCCACTGCCAAAGAGAGAGTGAGCGTGGCTGTGAGACCTTCTGGAATCACTGCAACCACAATTCCCAGCGCAAGCAGGATCACTTCTTTGACGGGAAATGCAAGAGAGAAATAACCGATCACAACAACGAAGGCGCCAATCCCCAAGGCAATCCACGCTGTGACTTTGCTAAGTTGATTGAGTTCTTTTTGGAAAGGTGTCGGCTCTTCTGCAATGGATTGAGTCAGATGGGCGATCCTCCCAAACTGAGTGGACATTCCCGTGGCAACAACAACCGCCCGCCCAGTCCCAGAAGCGATGGATGTTCCTGCGAAGATCAAGTTCGGTCGATCCAATTCGCTGAGTCCGCTTTGAAGCGAAGGGTCGGCTGTTTTACGCGCGGGAATCGCTTCGCCAGTTAATGTAGCGTTGTTGGTACGCAATCCATATTCTTCGATCACACGCGCGTCAGCCGAGATGTTATCTCCTTCTGCAAGCACGAGAATATCGCCGGGGACAACGTCACTGGCTGGAATATAACTTTCAGCACCGTCACGAATCACATGCGCGAAGGAAGGCAAAATTTCGCGCAGTTTCTCAATGGCTTGTTCAGCGCGATACTCACGCCAAAAAGAGAAACCCGTGTTGACAAAGATAATGCTCCAGATAATAAGCGCAAGTACAAGGTCACTTTGCGATAATGCGGCAATCCCAACGATAAGCAAAACCAGCGCAGGCGGATGAATAAACTCGCGCAGAAGTTTTTCCCAAACAGGTTGCTTCTTTTGCTTCGAGAGGATATTGTGTCCATAGAGCAACAGGCGCGCTTCAACCTCGGCGCTCGAAAGTCCTTGTGAGGATGTTTCAAGTGCCTCGCAGACTTCCGAAACGCGCAGGCTGTAGATGGGTGTGGACATGGAAGATCAAGGATAAATTAGGAAGGGTGAAGGATGAATATAGTTGCGACCGAGACAAAATTTGCGATCTCGCGGTGACGTTTTGAATTTACGACTCTTCTTCAGTGGCGGCAGTTTCTTTCGGAGCGCCACCAAGTTTCGGTTCGGGATGATCGAGGTATTGTTCAAGGAGCGAAGGCGCTTCGGGATGATCCACATGCAGAGCGTGGTCATAATCGCCTGCAACGGCAGGCTGTTCATATCGCATCGGGCGGCGAATACCAAACAACTCAAAGAAGCGAGCGATGCCAATCAATAAATCGTAACGATATTCCTGCATCTTCAGAGGATTGCCATTCAACGATGGATGCCATTGCGCCTTGCACGCGCGCTTTGTCACGCACGATGCGATGGATTTGTTTGGGTTCGCGGAAACCAAGCGGGGAAAGCAGCATCAAATGCGCAGCAACTGCCAAAAGTGTAAAGGAGACTAACACTGCCCAACCGCCTTCCTCCCATTTTCCAACCAGTTGACCGATAAACACTATAAACGCAAGCGCAGCGGCAAATGATGCGCCCAATGCACCCCATGTGCGTGTTCGCCCCGTAAAGGTCTCAAGGATATTCTTGCGAACAGCAAGCCCCATGATCATGATTGGCATGAACACGCCCACCCCATAGAATGGAACCGCGACAGAGGTCTTTCCGCGGACAAAGAACATGATTAATACTGAAAGTGCAAAAGTGATTGTGACAGAGCGCGTAAATGTCCCGCGCGGATCGCGATATACAATGGCTTCGGGAATTTCGCCAATTGCAACATCACGCCATTCAGTGGCTTGAGCATCTTGAAACGCTGTCATGGATGCGGCGGCCAGCATCAACACGGCCAATATTTGATACGCACAAAATAATATGACGCCGCCGGGTATTTGAGAGAAACCGATAAAAGCCAGATTACCAATTAGCGTTCGGCCAAGTGTTCCATCGAAAACATTGAAACGCAACGAGAAATAAGTTAAGAAAAGAGTGGTCAACCCGCCATAGAATAGGAAGGAGGTCTGCACAAAACGGCCAATCCCGGACTTGCCGCCATAGAAGTCCCACAGTTTTTTCCAGCGCGGAAAATGTTTTCTGCCCCACTTTACAAGCGCCACATCTTCATTAATAAAGAATTGGACACCGTTGAAGACCGCTTCTAGGCCTGTGAGCGCGACCATGCCTTTCATGGATGCGGTTAACATGTGCAGGAACGCCTGAGCTAACGAAGCAGAAGCGGTCGTCTCTGCTGGCTGGGGAGTGACACCTTTGAAGTGCGCAATCACCAAGCCAATTCCCATTGTGAGGGTCAGAAACAGGAAAACACCAAGCATTGTAAAAACAACGCGAGACGACTCGCCGCGGCCACGAATGGTCAGGAACCAGGTTATTGCCGCGAGCCCTGCACCTATTGCAAAATGCCAGATCCAATGAGCATCATAGGCATTGATAATGGACAGAAGTTGATCGCCGCCTGAAAGCGCAGAAACAACAATCGTAAGTACATAATCCTGAATCAACGTGACAGCAACGATCAGACTTAACGTTGGCTTGAGATAACGCATCGAGGCAGTGTACGAGCCGCCGCCTTCATTGAATGGGCCAAGCGAATACATATAAAGTATGCCAAAAACAAAATTGGCAAATGCGATAATCGTAACCGCTATGTAGCCGTACTTTTGTAGACCATACGGATGCAGCGCGCTCATCATTTCGCCAGTAGCGTAGTAGTATGATGTGAAATAGTCCACACCAAACAAGGCAATCGCTGCCAGTACACCGATCTGCCCAGCGCCGTGAACGTGAGCATCCTCCTGGCTTTCCTTCGGTGCGGCGCGGAGGGAAATAACTACAACAACAATTAATAAAGCAATTGAGAAAAACATGATGGCAACCTTGTGTTATACGTTCTCAAATGCTTGTTCAAGTAACTCAAGCAAATGAAGTAAATGTTTACGAGTGGATGGGTTGTAGCGCGTATCCTGGCTGACTTTCACTTCCTCCTGCCGAACAGCGCGCACCACAAAAGCGGGGACGAACATAATGCGTCCCGATGGGATGACTTCAAAATTTGAGATGTCGATCTTCAATTCCTGATCATCGAAATAAGGCAGGCTGAGACGAAGCCCGCGGTTCAGACTCCCCGCTTTGGCCCGTTCGCTGATTCGAGCGATAATTTCCTTCGTCTGATAGATCGCCAGTGCGCGGCCCTGATTGATCAACTGTCCCAACATGCCGTAACGTTTCTTGGCGTATTCTTCGTCCGCTGAAATATAGGGAGCCAGCGCCACAGCAAGGAACAGCACTTCCATAAATCGCTGCATCGACTTGACATGCGCATTCGCCTCATCCACAGACTTGACCAGCATTTCCCCGTTCTGATCAAAGGCCACCCACTGCGGCAGGAAAAACTTACGCGCGAAAGGCACAAAAGGCACAAGCAGGTCGCCGCGGCCTTCTTCGGTTTTCCCTTCTTCTGCAATGGCATCGGAAGAAGCAGTGATCGCAGACTCAGGCTCCAGCCCATCGTCTTCTGGAATGGAAGGAATAGTTTCATCTTCGCCAGCAGGTTGGTAGGTAACAGTCCGCCCCGCAGGAAGCATTTGATAGACCATATGCATCACCGTGGCATGACGTAACAAACCCGCCGCAACGGAAATCGCCCGATCTGGAGATTGTTCCAGTTCGGTAAATATGTGCCTTAATTCCTTGTACAGATCCACTTTGCGGAAGCGGTTTATAAAGCTTCCCGCCGAACGTGTCCGCTGATTCTGAAGGATGGTCACCAATGCAGGTTGATCGACATTTTCCAAGGTGCAAACCACTCGGTCTGGCAATGAGAAATTGATCTGCGAATTGCCATCCACAATAGCCTGGGCGATCTGTTTTCCCTGCGTTTCAAGAAAACGCTGGACAATGGCGGGCTGGGCGGAAAACAAAGACTGCTGCCGCTTGTATTCTTCAGCCTGACGTTCTGATAAAATTTTCGGATTTGTTTCTGACATTTTTAACCTTTTGGAAAATTGATTATGGAAATAGGGTGTTCCAACCCCAGATCAATCCCACTTCAATTGGAATTGAAAGATACATAAGAGTGTTCTGTGCCCATACTTCAGGCATCTTGATGATCTGTACTTGCAGCCAGAAAAAAATTGTCAGGATACTCAATGAGCCAATCCACGCAATGAGGGACGAAAGCCAGCCTGGACGAATGTATCTGGTTTGTACTCCGCCCTCCAACACATAAACGTTCAATTTCAAGTTTGATTCAATGAGTTGACTTACAGGTTTATGCATCAGACCTGTATATTGCCCGTCGAAGCACACAATAATGTCTCCCGCATGCCAGTTGGCCTTTACAACCTCCAACCAATTGTTTCCAAATTCAACCTTGGATTCAACAGATACAAGGCCATCATTCACCATGACAGACAGAAAAATAAGCTGCCGACGTACACTGGGTTCACTTATCACATCTTTACAAAGGCCGATGAGTTGGACATCGCCTCCCAAAGTCTTTGCGAGACCCAATATTTTTCTGGCTGCGTCGGGAGAATCTGCGAGGGATTCAGGTACAAGGATTATTAAACGGCTGACAGGCCGAAGGTCAGGAAATGAAGCGGAAGATATAGTTAAAGCAGTGGGGTTTTCATCAAGCTTATTCATGTCACCTCATAGATACATTAATCCTATCCACCCTATATAAAATGGTGACAAATATTTAAATCAATTGCGTAAAAGCTGCGTCAAGAAACGGGTCAAAATTTTATAAAATCTTGACTTTTTCTTGACACTCTTCCTTTATTTCTTGCCCCCAGATTGACGGATAATTGAATACACTACATTTTAGATAGCAATGCACAAAAACTGATCGGACTGTAAAAGTTATCAAGAGAATAACCTTTCATGGAAATAAAGCAGCGAGTTTTGATCGTGGATGATGAAGCGGCAATTAGACGCTACCTGCATCCCATATTAGCTTCGCAAGGATTTTTTGTGTCTGAGGCCGCAGATGGGCAGGAAGCATTGGAAGCTGTCCTTACCCACCGCCCCGATCTGATCATCCTCGACCTTGGGCTGCCAGATATGGACGGTATTGTCGTTACTCGCCGCCTTCGCGAATGGTCACAAATTCCCATTATCATTCTATCTGTTCGCGAATCAGAACAGGATAAGGTTGCAGCGCTTGATGCTGGTGCAGATGATTACCTGACAAAACCCTTTGGCAGCAGTGAATTATTGGCGCGTATTCGTGTTATTCAACGCAGACAGGCAGCCATTACGAATGAACCCATCTACACCACAGGCGGATTAACGCTGGATTTCCCCCGTCGCCTCGTCACTGTGAATGAAAAAGAAATTCAATTGACCCCCACAGAATATGATATTTTGCGTCTGTTGGTCACTCATGCGGGCAAAGTATTAACGCACCGACAACTCCTTCGTCAGATCTGGGGCGAAGGCTACGATGACATGCACATCCTGCGTGTCAACATCAGCAACCTTCGAGGAAAACTCGAACCTGACCCTGCCCGCCCAACCTACATCCACACTGAGGCTGGGGTGGGGTATCGCCTTAAAGTGCTTGATGAAGGGAAAACGTAAAAGTCCGCTCCAAAAATTTTGGAGCGGACTTTTATATTTAATAAAAAAGTTTTAGATCGACAGCAACTTCTTAATGCTCACCTACCTCTTCATGAACATGGTACGGCACATTGATGATGACAATGCCATGCTGGCGCCTAAGCTGACTGCGGAGTAAATCCGCCGTATTGGTGTGCAAGACTTCAGTCAATCGGTTTTCTGCAACGAATTCAGGCACTACAATCGTGATCGTTTCACCCGGCTGCCGCTGTTTGGCAACTTCAGCAATATATCCCAAAATGGGTTCAATAAAGAGGCGATAGGGCGAATCCAACATGACCATGCGTACGCCTTCTCCCCACGTTTCCCACTTCTGGCGGACCTTTTCAGCGTCTGCTGGTTCGATGGTGACATGGACTGCTGTGATGTCATCGGACAACATGCGCGCATAGCGTAGTGCCGCCAACGTCCCTTGATGAACACCGCTGACAGGCATAATGACACGGTGACGCATCGCATGGGGCGGGATGACACCAAAGTTATCCAGCGAAAGTTTTTTGGCAAGCCGTTTGTAGTGATGATGAATTGAGAAAAAAATGGTGACAAGTACTGGGGTTAGAATAAGCACCACCCATGCGCCTTCCCTAAATTTCGTCACCGCAAATACAACCATCACAACCGCAGTACACACAGCGCCAAACCCATTGATCAGCATTCTGTACTGCCAGCCCTTTTCGTGTTTCAAGGTTGAGCCAGGCTCAACAATTTCCACGCCTTCCGCCAGATGACCGATCTTCCACCAGCGGCGAGCCATGCCTGCCTGCGAGAGTGTGAAGGAAAGAAATACGCCGATCGCGTACAGTGGGATAAGACGAGTGACACTGGCCTGAAAAATAATGATGAGGATGGACGCGATAACCGCCAACGTAACGATGCCGCGCGAATAAACCAAACGGCTTCCACGGTATGTAAGCTGGCGCGGAAGAAACCCATCCCCTGCGTGAAGCGCACCCAGACGGGGAAAATCCGCAAAAGCCGTATTCGCCGCCATAATAAGAATGACCGTGGTGCCGGAGATCAACATAAGATACAGAGCGCCTCTGCCATCATAGATCGTCCGTGCCAATTGAGAAATGACTGTTTCTTCTTCAGAAAATACAGCCTGCACCTTGCCGGTGAGAAAAGAAAGCGCAAGAAATAATGAACCAAGGATCAGAGACATCCAGATCAGTGTAATCCCTGCATTTTTACTGCGCGGCTCTTTGAAAGCAGTGATCCCGTTGGAAATCGCTTCCACGCCGGTCAGGGCGGTTGTACCATTGGCAAACGCATGAAGCAAAATGAAAGGTGTGATCACTGACAGAACATGTTTTGCTTCAAAGTGCGGTGGATCAACCACCATGCCAAGTGATCCGGTAAAGTAACGGAATAACCCGAAGCCCACAGTCCCGATCATCATCACAACGAAAAAATAAGTTGGGACGGCAAATGCACTCCCTGACTCTTTCACGCCTCGCAAGTTGATCAACATGATAAAAAATACAGCGATCACTGCAATCACAACCCGATACGGAAACAAAGCCGGATAAGCGGACACGATTTGAGCCACACCCGCCGAAATGGAAACGGAAACGGTCAGGATGTAATCCGTGAGAAGTGCTGCGCCAGCCGTTTGCGCGGGCATTTCGCCGAGGTTGTCGCGAGCCACAATGTAGGCACCGCCGCCGCCCGGGTAGGCGTGAATGGTTTGTTCATAAGAAATGGTGACAATTGCCAGCAGGGTAATAATCGCAAGGGAGATGGGAAAAAGGTATCCATACGCCATTGTCCCAGCGGCGGCAATTACACCTAGAATTTCCTGTGTGGCGTACGCCGTGGAGGAAAGCGCATCAGACGCGAAGACTGCAAGGCCAACGACTTTTCCGATGGTCTGATGGGAAGCATCTGCCGTGGAGAAGGGGCGTCCGATCAGCCAGGAGCGAAAAGTGCGCGGCGGTTCGTAATCTGCAACACGTTCAATAATGGAGGTTTGTGAGTTATCTTTTTGATTGATCATTTTTTTCGACCATGTTTCTTTTTTAGGGGTTATCCAAACAGGCTATTCCAAAACCAGATGGTCCAGAATTCGACAAGGATGGAGATCATCAGCAATGCAGTGTGTGTCCAGTCTTGTGCGAGGGGATCCATTTTGATTTGCAGCAGGAAGAAGCCCAAAATAATGGCGGCGGACCCAATCCATGCGGCCAATTGAGGCAGCCGATTTGGGCGGGAATTGCCGCGAGGAGAAAGATCAGAAAGGATATAAAGCGGCAGGCCTACGTTCGATTGCAATACCTGGCTCAAGGGCCTGTGCGGCAAGCCCACATGGTGCTCTGCGAGACAAACAACCGTATCGCCAGTCTGAGCATGTGCCCTAACAGCATCCAACCAGTCTTTTCCAAAGATGGCCTGTGCCTCGGTGGGAATCTTGTCATCCTTCACCATCGCTGCCATAGTGACGAGTCCACGCCTCAAACTCAGCTCCTGCGCCGGGTCGGTATACAGGCCCAAGAAAAGAACCTGCGCACCCGTAACACTTGCCAATTCCCAGACCCTGCGAATTATGGGAGCAGAGTCAAACTCAAGGCTGGGTACCAGGACAATTAACCGGCGGGCAGGCCGAAGGTCAGAAAAAGAAGCGGGGTTTGTGGTCAAGGCTGGGGTACTTACATCAAGTTTATTCATGTCACCTCATAGATAAGACAATCCTATCCATCGCGCATAAAAGGGTGACAAAAATTTAGGGCAATCGTATAAAGAAAAAATAAAAACGCCCTTTTTCAAGGGCGCTGTAAGGAGCAGGGATTATGGTGTTGCGAGGATGTGTCTATTCGTCCGCAATAAAGCGGTAGCCGATCCCGGGTTCGGTGAGGATAAATTGCGGACGCTCGGGGTCAAGCTCAAGTTTCTTACGAAGCTGGCGCATATAGACGCGCAGGTATTCAGTGTGGTTGGCATCGGCAGGATCCCAGACATTCGCGAGGATGCTTTGATGCGTAAGCACACGCCCATGATTGGCGGCGAGATACGCCAGCAATTTATATTCGGTGGCGGTTAACTTAATTTCCTCGTCACCGCGTTTGATGCTATGCCACGCAAGATCGATCACCAATTGACCGGCATGAATGACCTTGCTCTGTGTCCCCTGCCGGCTCGCGGAATGGCGCAAGGCAACCCGCACACGCGCCAGCAATTCTTCAATGCCAAATGGCTTGGTTAAATAATCATCAGCACCTTTGTCGAGCGCGGCTACTTTATCGCGCTCACTATCCCGCACAGACAAAATAATGATCGTGCATTGCGTCCATTCGCGCAGGCGTGTGCAGACTTCCACCCCGTCCATATCCGGCAGACCGAGGTCTAGGATCACGAGATCGGGCTCATTCGTCGCCGCCAGGGTGAGGCCTTCTTCACCGCGGCTCGCAGTCGTGACCTTGAATCCTTTTTCAGTGAGAATAGTTCGTATGGCGCGTTGAATTTGCAGCTCATCATCAACGACAAGGATATGCGGCGCGTTATTCATTCGGTCTCCGTATCCATTGGAAGGGTTGGCGGCGAAACGCCTTCCCAGACCAATGGCAATGTGAAATTAAAAGCAAGTCCATCGGGTACATTCTCGGCCCACAGCCGTCCACTGTGCGCTTCGATGATACCTTTGCAAATGGAAAGCCCAAGCCCAGTGCCTGTGACCCGGTCCGCGGCGGTGATGCGGAAAAATTTATCAAAGATGCGTTCAAGGTGTTCCTGCGGCACTTGCGGTCCCTGATTACGAACCACCACATGAACGGATTCATCTTCCACAAACGCGCGCACTCGTATCACAGATCTCTCCGGCGCATATTTGACACTGTTGCTGAGCAAATTCGTAAAAACCTGCTCCATTTGCACATAGTCCACGGGCATGAGCGGAAGGCTCTCGGGCACATCCACCTCTATACGATGCTCCCCCGCAAGATGCTTCATGCGCGCCAGAACACTCCCAACAATTTCAGACAAAATATTCCATTCACGCTTCGGCTTGAGTACACCGGACTCAATGCGCGACATATCCAGCAAATTACCGACCAGCATGTTCAAATGGTCGGCTTCATCGTCAATGGCAGCAATCAACTCGGGGCGGGCAGCGGAATCCCAATGGACATCGTCACTTCTCAAACTGGAAGCCGCCGCCTTGATGGTAGAAAGAGGCGTTCTCAATTCGTGAGACACAGAAGACAATAGAATAGACTTTAGATGGTCACTCTCTTCGAGGACTCTGGCGCGCGACTCCGCCTGCGCGAGCCTGGCACGCTCAAGCGCCAACGCTCCCTGACTGGCAAATGTCTGCAACAAACGCTTCTCACCAGACGTGATAGCTGGTGCCGCCCGCCAAAGCAGAATCTCCCCGAGAACACCTCTCGCCACCTCGATGGGCACCACCCATTCCGGCGAACGGGTTGGTTGAGCTGAATCAGGCAAACGATAAGCAAAAGGCTGACCGCCTGTGATATTAATTTCCACTGCTTCGCCTTGTGAAACTTCCTGCACCTGCTTTGCGAGGATCTGCGAAATGACATGGTCATTATGCAATCCAGCCAGAGCCGTACTCAACTCATAAAGCCGCGTGGCTTCACGTTCGCGTGCTGTTGCTGCGGCAAGGCTTGCCTGCATCCGCCCCACCAATTGACTGATCACGATCGCCACGATCAAAAAGATGACAAGGATGACCACATCCGTTGGACGGTGAACTGCAAATGTGTAATAGGGTTTGATAAAAAAATAATTGAATGTCAGAAAGGTTACCAGCGCGCTGGTGATGCCCGGACCGAGCCCCAGATAAGCGGTGATCAAGCCAAGCGGGATCAGATACAAAAAGGGCTACCAGAGTCGTATCCAATGCTTCCCGCAGGGCAATCAAAATTACCGTGACAAGGGCGATGAAGCCAAATGCCAGAAGATACTGAAACGAACGTGAAATAAAACTTGAATTTCGCATGTTTGTAAAGTTCATTATACCTTCTGGAAAATCGAAGAGTTGGAGATATTTTCCGCTATACTAGGCGAATGGACCACAACATGGACATCTCACAAACCATTCACATGCTCGGCGACCTGCTGGGCAGGATCATCTCCGACCTTGAATCGCCTGCACTGTTTGAGATCGAGGAGAATATCCGCACCGAGGCAAAACTGCGACGTGCAGGAGACCCATCAGCGGCGCAACGGTTGCAGAAACTGGTATCAGCTCTCAGCGCGGATGAGGCGCGAGCTGTCGCTTCAGCATTCGCAACCTACTTTGATCTCGTCAATCTTGCCGAAGATCACCAACGCGTTCAACTCCTAAACAAAAAGCTGGATTGGAAATATCCCGAGCCGATTGACGAATCGATCGGCGAAGCTGTGGCAATGCTCAAAGCGCGCGGCGTTACAACCGAGCAGATGTCCGGCTTGCTGGAAAATCTTTCCATCGAACTGGTGCTCACCGCGCACCCCACCGAAGCGCGGCGGCGCACTGTGCTCACGAAGATCGAAAGTATTGCGCGGCTGCTTCAAGAAATAAGCGATGCAATTATTTCGGTACGCGAACGTGACGCGCTCTTCAATTCCCTTCAATCGGAGATCTCTGCGTTGTGGCTCACTGAGCGCGCCCGCGCCAACCGCCTCACAGTCACAGATGAAGTGAAGACGGGCTTGTATTATGTGGATGCATTTTTTTGGAAAGCCATCCCTGCCGTGTACGACGACCTTGAAAAAGCACTGCAACTTCATTACCCTGAATTGAAACCGCCTGCTTCATGGTTCAAACTTTCATCATGGATTGGCGGCGATCGTGATGGCAATCCAAATGTCACCACTGAAGTGACTGCAGAAACTCTGCGCTTGCATCGCGGTCTGGCTGTGGAAAATCATCGCCGCATTTTCAAAGACCTTTCGCGTCGCTTGAGTATGAGTTCAAGGCTCGTGCCGCCGCCATCTGAGCTGAGCAATTGGATTGAGAAGCGCCGTCCGTTCTCCGAGCATGTTTCATTTATTGAAGAGCGTTACACCAACGAGCCCTATCGCCTCGTGCTTTCCCTCCTATCGGCTGACCTTGCAAAAGCTTCGAACGAAGACATGAAATCTCATCTCTTGAGTCGCGATCAATATCACACCAGCCTTCAACCTGAAAAACTTCTGACACCCATCGAACTCATCGCCAGCGCCATGCCCAAAGCATTGGTTCATGGTGACTTGAAAACCACGCTGCAACAATTTCACATCTTCGGGCTGCACGCCGCACGCCTCGACATTCGCGAAGATTCAAGTCGATTCAATTCTGCATTAAGCGAGATCTTGCGTGCGCTGCGGATCGAACCTGATCTTGAAAATTTACCAAACGTCGAGCGGACGCTTCTTCTCACCCGTTTGCTTGCCCAGTCCCCAATAGAGCTGGCTCAACATCCCGGAGTGACTGCTGCCACCGCCGAAGTCTGGGCGCTCTTCCAACTCATTGGCCGCGTCTGTGATGTGTACGGACACGAACCGTTGGGGGCCATTGTCATCTCAATGGCACACTCCACTGCTGATATCCTCACTGTGCTGTTGCTTGCCCGTTGGGCTGGCTGCAAATACGTGCCCCCCATTGCTCCGCTCTTTGAATCTGTTGGCGACCTGAAAGAAGCCCAAAATAATCTGGAAGCGCTCTTCACCTGTAGTCCCTATCGTGAGCATCTCAAAACTCACAATGATGAACAAATGGTCATGATCGGCTACTCTGACAGCAACAAAGACGGCGGTTATCTCATGGCAAACTGGGCCTTGTATCAGGCGCAGGAAGAGATCACGCAGGTCACTCAAAAGCACAACATCAAGTTGACCATCTTCCACGGGCGCGGCGGAACCATCGCCCGCGGAGGCGGCCCCGCCAGCCGCGCCATCCGTGCCCAACCTGCGGGCAGCATCAATGGCCGCTTCCGTGTGACGGAGCAGGGCGAGATCATTGCGTCACGCTATGCGAATCCACAACTCGCACACCGCCACTTGGAACAGATCGCCAGTGCTGTCATTTTGGCATCTACTCCTTCGGCAGAGCAAGCCCCAGTCCCTGAAAATTGGCGCAAGGCAATGGAAGAAATGTCCACAGCCGCGCAAAAGTCGTATCGCAATCTGGTATATGAAACCCCCAGTTTTATACAATTCTGGCAATCAGCCACTCCACTGGAAGAGATCAAGCAGCTGCAGATCGGCTCCCGTCCCGCCTCTCGCGCCAGCACCAGCGCCGTGGATAAGATCCGCGCCATCCCCTGGGTGTTCTCGTGGATGCAATCGCGCTTCAACCTGCCCGGTTGGTATGGCCTCGGCACAGGTTTGGAATCATACAATGACCGCGGACTCTTACGCGAAATGTATATCAAATGGCCGCTCTTCAAAAGCCTGCTAGACAACAGTGAAATGTCCCTCATCAAAGCTGATATGGACATTGCCGCCTTATATGTTGAACTCGTCCCAGACCGCGAGCTTGGCAATTCGATCTTCAACCGCATCCGCGAAGAATACGAACGGACGCGCACAGCGGTCCTTTCCATCAGCGGGCATGCCTCCCTCATGGAAAAAGAACCCATCACACAATCAGCCGTTCAACTCCGCAACCCGTATGTTGACCCATTGAACTATATCCAAGTGGAGGCAATGCGCCGCTTGCGTTCCATGAAAAAAACCATAGGCCCGGAAGTGGAAACCCTGCGTGATGTAATGGCGCTGACCATCAATGGTATTGCCGCGGGATTGAAGAATACCGGCTGAAAATCACTTGCCAAATACCCAAGCGATTGGTATACTGCCGAACAATATGTACAAACTTTTTGCACACAACCATCACCATCATCATATTCAACCCCCGCATGGTCGGGAGGTTTGTGTGTGCATACCCGTCGTTCAATAGCGGGAAATCCTCATTTACCTCATCAAGCCCCGACCCTGTGTCGGGGCTTTTTGTTTATCCAAAAGCGGACGATAGACAGCAGACAACGGACGATGGATATCAATTCGTCGTCCACAGTCCATCGTCAAAAAAAATCAAAAGGAAACCTTATGCCCAACCCCAATATTCGCCTCTCCCTCCCCTCCAAAGGACGCCTGCAAGATGACTCGATAGAGCTTCTTGCAGAGTGCGGACTTCCCATCCAAAAACTCAACCCGCGTCAATATCAGGCAAAAATGCCTGCCTTACCAGAATTGACCGTTCTCTTCCAACGCCCCAGCGATATCGTTGTCAGCGTGCGGCAAGGCAGCGTAGATTTTGGAATCACAGGCATTGACGTTCTCGAAGAAAATCGCGGAGAAAATGGCGATATCATTGTTTTACATGATGCTCTTGGATTCGGAAGCTGCTCATTAATGCTGGCCGTGCCCGAATCGTGGAGCGATGTCACAACCGTTGAATCTCTAAAATCATATGCATCGACTCTCGACAAGCCACTGCGCGTGGCCACAAAATTCCCCGTCCTCACAGAACGATTCCTAAACAAGCAGAATATCCGACACACGCTCATCGCCGCTGAAGGGACTCTTGAAACCGCCCCCACCATCGGCTACGCAGACATCATCTCTGATCTCGTTTCATCGGGACAAACACTTCAAGACAATCGCCTGCGCGCCCTGCGTGATGGAGTCGTGCAAGCATCGCAAGCCGCGCTCATTGCAAATCGCAAATCTCTTGAGACAAATCCCAGCGCGCTTGAAACAGCGCGGCGTCTGCTCGAATACATCGAGGCACATATGCGGGCGAAGGAAAATCTCCTCGTCATTGCAAACATGCGCGGGGAAAGTCCCGAAGCGATCGCGTCCAAATTATTCAACGAAACATCCGTCGGCGGTTTGCAAGGCCCCACCATCAGCCCCATCGTCACCCGCGAATCGAATCAAGGCTGGCACTCCGTCAGCGTGGTCGTGCGCCGCGATAACCTTCCACGCGCCATCGGCGAATTACGAAAAGTCGGTGGCAGCGGCATCATCGTTTCCCCCGTCACCTATATTTTTGAAGAAGAGCCGCCACGCTACATAGCCATGCTCGCGGCGCTAAAAGGATAATCATCATGCTTAAACAATACGACCCACAAACCGCAAGACAGTCCATCCTCAAACGCACCCCGCCCGATGAATTTCCCATCAGTCAACGCGTGCTGGATGGAATCAAAAATCTCTTCGGCGAATCTTTGACAGCGGAACAAGCCGTCACAAAAATTTTGAAGGATGTGCGGACTCGCGGCGACGCTGCCCTTCAAGATTGGACAAAGCGCCTCGATTCAATCGACCTCAAGCCTGCTCCCGTTTCGAAGGATATGATCCAAGCTGCATTCGATTCGCTGCCGCTCGCACAGCGTGAAGCGCTTGAAAAAGCCGCTGCCCGCGTCGAAACCTTTCACCGCAAACAACCGCTGACATCATGGTTCACCAATGAACTCGGCGGCACGATCGGACAGATCATCCGCCCCATTCAGCGCGTGGGATTGTACGTCCCAGGCGGCACAGCTCCGTTACCGTCCACTGTTTTGATGAGCGCCATTCCTGCAAAAGTGGCGGGGGTAAAAGAGATCGTGGTCGTCACGCCTCCAAATAAATCATTCGCAAATTCCGAAGCCCCCATTGACCCGATCATCCTCGCCGCCTGCGCCGTTGCTGGCGTGGACGAAATCTATCCGCTCGGCGGAGCGCAAGCCATTGCCGCACTCGCGTACGGGACTGAAACCGTCCGTCCCGTGGATAAAATTTTTGGGCCGGGAAATTTGTTCGTCACATTGGCAAAAAGACAAGTCTACGGCGTGGTTGGCATTGACGGATTGGCTGGCCCCACCGAAACCGTGGTCGTCGCTGATGAGTCCGCGAACCCTGCATGGGTCGCCGCAGATTTGCTTGCTCAAGCCGAGCATGACTTTTTAGCTTCCGCTATTTTATTAACTCCCTCGCAATCATTAATTGAAAAAGTACAGATCGAAGTCGGCAAGCAGTTGGAAGACCGCAGCCGCGCAGAGATCATCACCGCTTCCCTTGAAAATCGCGGCGGCGCAGTATTGACTCGCGATCTCGAAGAAGCTGTTCAATTGGCAAATGATTACGCACCCGAACATCTGGCAATATCTGTCAATGAGCCGTGGCGCTGGGTGGAAAAAGTGAACAACGCGGGCGGAATATTCGTCGGTGAACATTCCTTTGAAGTGTTGGGCGATTATCTCGCTGGCCCAAGCCACGTCATGCCGACGGGCGGCTCTGCAAGGTTTGCGTCCCCGCTCAATGTGTGGGACTTTGTGAAAATTGTCAGCCTAGTGGCGTTGGATGACAAGACCGCGCAGGCTGTTGGCCCAGTCGCCGCAACTCTCGCCCAAGCCGAAGGGCTGGATGGGCATGCGAATGCGGCGTTATTGCGGACGATGGACGACGGACAATAGACCATGGATGTTCAATCGTCGTCCGTTGTCCATGGTCTATCGTCAAAGGAAAACCTATGAAAATCCGCACTCACCTAGAATCCCTTCCACCTTACGCCCCCATCGAACCGTTTGAGGTTTTATCGGCACGCCTCGGACGAACTCCAGATCAGATCGTCAAATTGGATGCCAATGAAAATCCATACGGCCCGCTGAAAGTTGTCCGCGAGGCGTTGGCGAATATGGAATTCCCGCACATTTATCCCGACCCTGAAAGCCGCGCCTTGCGAAAGTCACTCGCGGAATTCACTGGCGTTCCGGCCGAATATCTCATGGCTGGCGCAGGCGCGGACGAATTGCTTGACTTGCTCATGCGTGTCTTCCTTGAACCGAACGATTGCATTCTTTCCTGTCCACCCACCTTTGGCATGTATTCGTTTGATGCAGAACTAAACGCTGCCCGCTGTGTCGAAGTCCCGCGCCGCACAGATTTTTCACTGGACATGGATGCCATTCGTGAAGCAGTTGAAACTCACAAGCCAAAACTATTCTTCATCACATCACCCAATAATCCAGACGGCTCTGTTCTTGACGCAAAGACAATTGACGAATTACTCGAATTGCCGACTTTGATCGTTCTGGATGAAGCTTATATTGAATTCGCTGGTGAAAATCTTGGGGCTAGTTTGAGCCGCATTCGTGAAGTCCCTGCACGGGAGAATTTGGTAGTTCTGCGAACATTTAGCAAATGGGCAGGCTTGGCAGGTCTGCGGGTTGGCTATGGCGCATTTCCGCTCTGGCTGATGCCCACCTTGTGGAAATCCAAACAGCCATACAATATCAATGTGGCGGCGAGTGTTGCGGCGCAAGTTTCACTGGAACACACCGATGAGTTGGCAAAAACGGTTGAGATTCTAAAAGCCGAACGAACCCGCTTGATGGCGGAATTACGGAAGATTTCGTATTTGAAACCGTATCCCACGCAATCAAATTTCATTCTCTGCCAAGTGGATGGTCGTGACGCAGCGGAACTCAAAGCGCGGCTGGCGCAGGAGTTTGGAGTCTTCATCCGCTACTTCAACAAGCCAGGGCTGAGAGACAATATCCGCATTAGTGTGGGCAGGCCGCAGGATACGGATGTGCTTATATCGGCGTTGGAAAAGTTTGGATGTTAAAGTTGAAAGTCAAAGGTCGATCTGGCTTTCAACCTTTGACCTTCGACCAAAAACCAAAGGAGAAACATGCGAACCGCAGAAATATCACGACAGACAAATGAAACGCAAATTACTATTAAGTTGGATCTGGACGGCGCAGGCAAACATGCGATTTCCACAGGAGTTGGGTTTCTCGACCACATGTTGACTCACCTTGCTGTGCATGGATTGTTCGATCTCAATATCCAAGCGAAGGGTGACTTGCACATTGATGTCCATCACACGGTGGAAGATGTGGCGTTGGCGTTGGGGCAAGCCTTTTGACAAGGCGCTCGGCGACCGCAAGGGAATTGTCCGCATGGGAGATAGTTTTGCTCCGATGGATGAGACGTTAGCACATGTCGCAATTGATCTGTCAGGACGTCCCTACGCAGTCATTCAAGCGGAATGGCACACGCCGTATGTTGGCAATATCCCAACCACATTGTTCCCGCATTTCTTTGAGTCATTTGCTGTGACCTCGCGCTGCAATCTCCATGCGCGGGTTTTGTACGGGCGCGACGATCATCATCAGGCTGAGGCATTGTTCAAGGCATGGGCACGCGCGCTGGATATGGCGACTCAGTTCGACCCAAGACGCGGCGGGACAATCCCGTCTACAAAAGGAACGCTCTGAAATGATGAATGCAGAAGGATGAATGATGAATAAAGAAATCATATTGATTGACGCAGGCACGGGGAAACCTCCGCTCGGTGCAGAAGGCGTTGGAAAATATTGGGGCGAAAGTCACGCGCACAGATGACCCGCAGAAGGTTTTATCTGGCGGAAGGATCGTTTTGCCTGGCGTGGGTGCGTTCGGCGATTTTATGTCTGGGCTGCGGGCGCGGGGATTGGATAATGCGGTGAAGGAAGTTGTCTCGCGCGGCGTGCCGATGCTTGGGATTTGCGTCGGGATGCAAGCCTTGTTCGAGATCGGTGAAGAGATGGGCGATCACGAAGGCTTGGGGTTATTGAAAGGCACGGTGGTGAAGTTTGCTGATTCGCTGTCAGTGAAGATTCCGCATACGGGGTGGAATCAACTCACGGTTAAGAAAGATGCGCTGCTCTTTGATCAGATAAAAGATGAAGCGTATGTTTATTTCAATCACTCGTATTATTGTCAGGCGGGAGATTCATCCGATGTAATTGCAACAACCGATTACGGAATCAATTACGCGTGTGCGGTGCGGCGTGAAAATGTTTTCGGCGTGCAGTTCCACCCTGAAAAGAGTCAGGCGGTTGGATTGCAAATTTTGAAAAATTTTGTGGAGGCGGTATGAGCTTTACGATCTATCCTGCAATTGATCTGCGCGGCGGAAAAGTTGTGCGACTGAAGGAAGGCGACCCTGCGCGGATGACGTCGTACAGCGATGACCCCGCGGAGACGGCGCGAAAGTGGCTGGGTATGGGCGCGCAATGGCTGCATGTTGTGAACCTCGATGGCGCGTTTGGTGAAGGCGATAATGCAAACCGTGCTGCGCTTGAGTCGATTTTGAAACTTGGCGCGCGTGTGCAATTTGGCGGCGGCATTCGTTCGATGGATGCGGTTGCGGATATTTTGAAATTGGGCGTGAGCCGCGCCATTCTTGGAACGATCGCAATTGAGCAGCCTGCGATAGTGGCTGATGCGTTGACTCGTTTTGGCGCTGAACAAATTGCAGTTGGGATTGACGCACGCGATGGACTCGTCCGCACGCGGGGATGGAAGGATAACAGCGGAGTCTCGGCAATTGACCTCGCGCTTCAAATGCAGACCGTTGGGCTGGGTACTGTTATCTTTACAGATGTCAGCCGGGACGGTTTGGGCAGCGGGCTGAACATCCCGTCCACCCGCGAGTTGGCCGAACGCAGCGGACTTGACGTGATCGCCTCTGGCGGCGTGCATACGATCGATGATGTCATTGCGGCGAAGGATGCCGGGCTGGCAGGATGTATTATCGGAAGAGCGCTGTATGATGGAACGGTTGATTTAGAAAAGGCGTTACAGGTTTGAATGTTGAAAAGTTGACAGGTTACGGTTCTTAACTTGCAAATCTTTCAACTTGCAACTTTCAACCGATTGGAGGTTTATGTTAGCAAAACGAATTATTCCCTGCCTTGATATAAAAGACGGACGTGTGGTGAAAGGTGTGAATTTCGTGAACCTGCGTGATGCAGGTGACCCTGTGGAACAGGCACGGTTGTACGATGAGCAAGGCGCGGATGAGTTGGTGTTCCTCGATATCTCGGCAACGCACGAAGGACGCAAGACCACGCTGGAGTTGGTCAGCCGCGTGGCAGAGACGGTGTTCATGCCGTTGACCGTGGGCGGTGGAATCCGCGAAGTGGACGATATGCGGAATTTACTGCTGGCTGGCGCGGACAAGGTCAGTGTCAACTCGGCGGCGGTGAAACGTCCTGAGTTACTGTCTGAAGGCGCGGCGCGGTTTGGAGCGCAGTGCATTGTGCTGGCAATTGACGCACGCAGAAATGGCTCAAGTTGGGAAGTGTATGTGGCTGGCGGGCGCACGCCAACGGGCATTGATGCCGTTGAATGGGCGATGCGCGGCGTAGAGTTAGGCGCGGGCGAAATCCTGCTCACCAGCATGGATGCAGATGGCACGCTCGCAGGTTATGACATCGAATTGACGAGCATTATTTCAAATATGGTATCTGTGCCTGTCATCGCTTCTGGCGGGGCTGGGACTCCGCTCCACTTTGCGGAGGTGCTCACCAAAGGCAATGCGGATGCGGCGCTGGCGGCTTCGTTGTTCCATGATGGGAAGTTGTTGATCCCTGATTTGAAGAAGGAACTGCAAGGCTGGGGTGTACCTGTGAGGGTGTGAGCGGAAAGTAGAAAGTAGTCAGTGGTCTATCGTCTATGGTTTACGTGGAAAGAGGAAAGATGAAAGAAGAGCTATTGTCTGAAATTAAATACGATGCCAATGGACTTGTCCCTGCGATCGTGCAGGATGCGAACACAAACGAAGTATTGATGATGGCGTGGATGAATGCCGAGTCTTTACGCTTGACAATTGAATCAGGCGAGACTTGGTTCTGGTCACGCAGCCGCAGTGAGTTGTGGCACAAGGGTGCGACTTCGGGGAATATCCAAAGCGTGGTGGAAATCCGCGTGGATTGTGATGAGGATACGCTGTTGGTGTTGGTCAACCCTGCAGGGGCGGCGTGCCATACTGGCGAGCGGACGTGTTTTTATCGTTCCATGAAGTAGGGGCGACCCTTCAAGGCTTAGCAAACGTATTATGAATTCACTGGGCGGGTCGCCCCTACAGTGAAATAAATGGAGAAATAAATGAGCATTCAATGGTTGTTTGATGTAATACAAGAACGCAAAAATAATCCGAGCGAGAAATCCTACACAACAAGTCTTTTCAACGAAGGTTTGCCAAAGATCGCGCAAAAAGTTGGTGAAGAAGGGACGGAGGTTGTTGTGGCAGCGTTGGCACAGGAAGATCAACGTCTGATTGAAGAGGTGGCTGACTTGACCTATCACACGCTGGTTCTGCTGGCGGCGCGTGGATTAAGTCCCGCACATATTGTTGCGGAGTTGGAGAAACGGCACAAATGAAAAAGGTGATTCTGCTTGATATTGACGGTGTGCTTGTCCATCACGGCGGGTATCGTGCTGCGTTGCACGCCACATTAAATCACTTTGCCAGCCTAATGGGATTATCGCATTTTGATTTCCCCGAGGAAAAACTGGCAGAGTTGGAGAAGCGCGGGATTTTCAGCGAATGGGATATGGTTCCGTTGTTGCTGGCTACTTTGTGGAATGACATCCTTGAACATCGTCCAGATCTGAAACTACCTGCGGATCTGTTTTCTGCTGCTGTCATCATCGGACACAACATGAACGGGTACAAGCCAAAAGAATTGGTCATCCCTGAATTTGAATTTATCGCTGGTCAATATCCTGCCGAAGCGGCAATGCAACATGGATGCTTTCCATTCATTCCAATGGATCTGCGACTAAATATACTGAGCCAGTCGCGGAATGTGAATTTCTCACAGACAATGCGCTTGTTTCAGCATTATTCGTTGGGAAGTGCAGTATTCAGCAAAACATACAACCTGCCAGCTGAAGTTGAAACTGAATCGTTATTACGCACGCATGACCGTTCCAATATCAATGATGCGATCCTCGCTAAACTTCGTCAGCCAAATATCCATCTGGCAGGACTAACGGCACGCCCGTCCGCGCCGCCACGAGAGGTGGACGATTCACATTTTGGGTATGCACCTGAAGCAGAAATTGCATTGGACTTGGTCGGGTTGGCAGATATTCCATTCATTGCTTTTGGAAAACTGGAATACCTCGCTGCCAAGCGTGGGCTAGATGCGAGTATGTTAATCAAACCATCTCCTGTTCATGCACTGGCGGCGACCGCTGCGGCGTTGACTGGCGATGAATGGGCAGGATTACAGTCCGCTGGAGATTGGCACCAAACGGGCAAACTCAACGGTGTGTTTGCAACTCTGCCGCGTGAATTTGAATTATTCGTTGTGGAAGATACAATGGGCGGGATACGCTCCACGCAAGCGGCAGGAGAAATTCTCCGCCAGAATGGATTCAATGTCCCCACACAAACTATTGGTTTAACATCTGGCAGCGCTTCAAAGACTGAAGCGTTCGATCAAGCGAGAATCCCGCATTTTGAAAATTGGGAAGAGTTGATCAAAGGAATTGGTTTGTAATTTTATCCGCCTGCCACTTTTGCAGTGGCAGCAGAACGGGTGTGGACATCCAGCTTTTCAAAGATGGCTTTCAAATGACGTTTGACCGTATTCGTTGTGATAAACAATTTCTCTGCGATCTCTTTATTGGTCAAACCTTGAGCCAGCAGGTCGAGCACTTCACGTTCGCGGTCTGTGAGGGCGTTTAATTCACTGGATGATTGATTCTTGAGCCTTGTCTCCTCCACCACACGACGGAAGGCGGCACGGTCAAAGGCTTGTTTCTCGATATATGCAGAAATCGCATATTCCGAATACACCCGTTGAATTTCCTCTGTTTCGGTGATGCCACTGACCACAATGGATGGAATGTTCTCAGCACGCGCGGTACTGAGCAATTGATAGCCGTCCTGATTGGAATTGTCGAGGGAATTCCCAAGAGACAGGTCAATGACTGCCAGCGTAAATCTCTCCTTGCGGAGATAGCCAAAGGCATCGCCAAACCCTGAACAGGAGCGGACTTGAAAACCGGCATCCGTCAAAAGTTCTTCGAGGATGCTTCTCCAGCCTGCGTCGTCTTCCACGACGAGAGCTTTTTCATTTGGAAGCTTCTGCGGTGCAGACGCATCTTTTACAGCGGCGGAAGATGATCCAGTTCCAGAAGCAGGTGTGGGCGCGGAAAGATTCGGCGGACTGACCAGGATCCTGTAAACGATGTCACGAAACTGGGAGCGGTGGAAGCTCTCCTTGCGAAGGAATGTAAAAGCGCCATAATCCGTGAGCGCAGTGACGGCCAGTTCAACGGTTGCAAATCCAGTTAAAAGGATTGCACGGCAATTTGGGTCAAGGCGTCGAATCGAATCCAACACACGCAGGCCGTCCACATTATTGTGATCGTTCGGGGAAAGGGAAAGATCCACCACAGCCAGGCGATGCGGTTGTGACTTGAGAATAACAGCAGCTTCGTCCACGCTGCTGGCAACGTCAACTTCAAGACTGCAATCTGATAGTATTTCGCTAAGAATTTGCTGCCACGAATTGTCGTCATCTACAACAAGGGCGCGCAGGGTTGGTGTCGTCATGTCGGGTTCTCCACGCGAGGCAGGCGCAAAATAAATATTGCGCCGTGCTGGCCGTCGCTCTCCACTACAACAGAACCGCCGAGGCGGGTCATCAAAGTTTTTACCCACCAAAGGCCAAAGCCCAGTTTGCCGGGCTGTGCGCCTGTACGGCCTGAAAAATTCAATTCAAAAATTTGGTTATGCAATTCAGGGGGAATGCCCGGGCCGTTATCAATAACGGAGACCTCCACCCAATCTGAGCCAGCTTCGCCGCGGATGTTTATATTTCCGCTGCCGCTCATTGCGACATTCGCATTTTCGATCAGGTTCTTGAATACAAAGGTGAGGCTCTGCCCTCCCGCAGTAACCATGGGCAAAGCTTCCAAACCTTCTACTTCAACGTGAAGACTTGGTGGAATTTGTACGCCGCGGATCGCATCTGCGACACAAACAGCGATGCGAATTTTTTCCATGCGAATGGGACGCAGATGCGAAAGATTTTCCTGCACGATCTGCATTGCTTCCATTGCGCTGCGCTCGATCTCTTTCAGGCTTTTCGTAAGATACGGATCGTTTTCAAGCACCTGCTGATATTTATCCTGAATGGCTTGAATACGCACCGGGATAATGCCAACTTTATTATTCATATTGTGCAGCAGGTTTGCGGAAATATCACCAACGGCCGCAAATGTTTCCGCCGTCCAATGCTGTTCCTGCGACGAACGCAAGGCTTGTTGATGCGACTCATTCTGAACAGCGAGCACCGCATAGTTGGCAAGACACGCGAGTACTTTTTTATCCCATTCGGATTTTGCGCTTCTCTCTGCGCCCGTATCTGGGTAGAACACCCCAAACATTCCCAACGCCTTTGCATCGTCGCCTGTTGTGAGCGGCAGAGTCAACATAAACGGAGAATCCGTCTCCAGTATCACGCTTTGGACCTCGCCATTCGATGAGGCGAGTTGCAACTGTCCCTGCTCGTCACTCAACCAAATTCCGCTTGACGATGAATTGAGCAGGTCATTCGCCATCACGCAAAGTTGATCAAACACTTTCAGGCTTGACTGTGAAACGAGCAGTTGCGCCGCTTCCTGCAAGGCATCCAACAGACGCACTTCCTGAATGGCCGTGATGGCATAGGTCGCCAACGACTGAAGCATATGGCTGTCGTCTTCAGAAAATGCGCCAACATGCGGACTCTCCAGATTGAGCACACCCTCCAGCCTTCCGCTTGCATTTACGAGCGGTACTGCCAGTTCGGAAAGCATCTTTAAGCCAGAATCCAAAGGATAGTAGATCTGCGCCCACGGCTCTGTACGCAAATCTGAGATCAGCACGGGCTGTCTCGTGCGAGCCACATGAGCCATCACCCCGTTTGCATCCAAAGGCATTCTCTCAATGAGGGGCTTGTCCATGTGGCTGCCACCGACTGCGGTAGTGATCAAAAACTCACCGCTCTTATCCAACAGGCGAAAAATCCCATAGCGGGCATTGGTCACCTCAAGGGCAAGCTGCAAAATGGATTCGAGGGTTTCCTTCAATCGTAAACGCGAAGAGATGATAAGCCCCGCGCGGTGCAGACGGCTTAATTCATCCTCTTTGCGGGCAAGGTCACGGTGGACGCCCGTCAATCGTCTAGCGTGATAGATAGCCATTGCCGCCTGATTTACAAAGTTATCAAGCATCAATTGTTCTATTTTGGTAAACTCGCGTTTTCATAGAGATATATATAAAGGATCCCACAGCCTGTTCTGCAACGATCAAAGGAAAACAACCAACTGCATTGACTCCCAGAGCTGCATGGTAGGGATGCACGTCAATATCATGCTCTTCATAAGAAATGGTTCGATGTCTGCGCTCGATCGTGCGAATGCCAATCCCGCCCGGGCGAGGAGCATCATCTGAGTACTCCGGGTTTTTATGCAGAGCATGTCCCTCGGCTTGGGCAGACACTCGCGACTCTGCCTCAAACCGGCCAGTGGTCTGGTCATACGTATAAATCACAGCCGAAGAACCCGGCACGACCCGAATAGCGCTCTCTACGATCAACTGCAAACTGACGCCACTACTGCCTCCATCTGCGGGACCAATATGATTGATCGCATCGCTGATCTGGTTAAGGCTGGAGAGGACTTCAAGCAGTTTTGCTTCGTTTATTTCGGGAGAAGGCGGGTTTGTTTCCATTAATTAAGTTGATTGTAATCCATGCGAATACGGGTGCGTCGCACCAGACTTAAGAAGAAAATTCAAGGGAGAAGATTCTGCGGGTTTACAGAAACAATCCACCGGCTGGTGCGATGCGCTTAACAGTTACACCAAACTTTGGACAGTTTGCAGCCCAAGTTGAAATGCAAAATAAACCATGGCTATGCCGCAGGAAAGGTTAATCCAGCGGAAGAAATTATTTGTCATCCACTGTTTGCCCCAGGCCACGAGACCAGCCATTACAAAACACCAAAGGATGGCGCCAGATAAAAAGCCGGCAAAGAAAACAGCAAAGTGAACCGGTTCCGGCCCACCTGTGATGGATGCAAAGACGGTTGTGCCAAGGCCAGTCCAGAAAACGATGTTGAGCGGGTTGCCAAGGGAGAGAAATGCGCCGCTGGCGAAATCTCCACGAGCTGAGGCATCACCTGAAACATCCAGCCCTTTGCCGTGGCGGGCGTCTTTGAATGCATCCCATGCGAGTTTGAGCATCAGCAAAATACCGATCAGGCTGAGAATGGTTTTAGCAACAGGGTTTTGAATGAGAAAAGCTAAACCCGTCAGCGCGATAATCGCCCAGGTAGTGTCACCGACGAGTGAACCGAATTGAACGTACAACGCCGGGATAAATCCACGAGCGGAACCGCGGCGAACCGTTTCAGCGGTAATGATGCCGGGCGGGGCGCAGAAGGAGATGGCGAGGACAAAGGAGGAGACGAGGAGAGTTGTATGCATAGTATTGAGCCAAGGTTGCGTCGCACCAGACGGGTGAATTAATCTTGTTAACTAGAAAAATCCAATCTGACGATTCATCTCATTAAATCTGGTGCGACGCAATCAATAGGAGAAAAAAACCGACAGCCAGATGCAAGCCAAATGGTCTGCAACCAGCTGTCGGCGAAGATAGAGCGATTTCAGCGGCGCGGATTAGGCGTCAAAGTACATCACATATTCGTGTGGGGTCGGGCGCAGGCGAATGGCATCCACTTCGTTGGTGCGCTTGTACTTGATGTACTCTTCGAGCAGGTCAGGAGTGAAGACGCCGCCCTTGAGCAGGAATTCGTGATCGGCTTCGAGAGCATCGAGCACTTCGCCGAGGCTGGAAGGAACCTGCTTGATGAGTTTCTTCTCTTCGGCAGGCAATTCGTACAGGTCGCGATCCTGAGGTTGACCGGGATCGATCTTGTTCAAGACGCCATCGAGACCCGCCATGAGGATGGCTGAGAATGCGAGATACGGATTGGCGGTGGCATCGGGTGCGCGGAATTCAACACGCTTGGCCTTGGATGACTTGTTGGCAGGAATGCGGCAGATGGCCGAGCGATTGCGCTGTGAGTACGCGATGTTGACAGGTGCTTCATAACCGGGCACGAGGCGGCGGAAGGAGTTGGTGGTCGGCGAAGTGAGCGCGAGCAACGCAGGAGCGTGCTTGAGCAAGCCACCGATATAGTAAATAGCAGTTTGGGAAAGACCCGCATAACCCTTCTCATCATAGAAGACGTTCTTGCCATCCTTCCAAAGTGAAGAATGAACATGCATACCGGAGCCGTTGTCACCGAAGATCGGCTTGGGCATGAAGGTAACGGTCTTGCCGTTCTGACGAGCTACATTCTTGATGATGTACTTGTAAAGCAGAAGATCATCAGCCATGCGTGTGAGCGTGGTGAAAGACATGCTCATTTCGCTCTGACCAGCGGTGGCTACTTCGTGGTGATGCAAGTCCATTGCAACGCCGGCTTTCTGCATGGCGAGCATGAACTGATTGCGGAGTTCCTGAAGGGTATCTGTCGGGGATGTCGGGAAGTAACCGCGCTTCGGCTGGATCTGTCCGCCTTTGGAGCCTTCACGATTGCTGCTCCACCATGCTTCTTCCGATTCAATGGAGAAGGAAGATTCGTGCGGTGTGGATGTGTAGCGGATGCCGTCGAAGACGAAGAATTCCGCCTCAGGCGCGAAATAGGCTGTTTCGGCGAGACCCGTGCTTTTTAAGTACGCTTCGGCTTTTTGTGCCACATAACGGGCATCGCGGGAATAGGGTTCTTCAGTGAACGGGTCGAAGACGTTGCAGGAGATCACCAAAGTAGGAGTGATGGCAGTGGGGTCAACGAAGGCAGTGTCAGGATCGGCCTTGAGGAGCATGTCCGATTCGTGAATTTCCTGAAAACCGCGAATGGAGGAACCGTCGAAGGGAATGCCTTCCTTGAAAAAATCTTCTGTCAGACGCTGAACAGGCATGGTGAAATGCTGCCAGGTACCGGGTAAGTCAATGAAGCGCAAGTCTACGACTTGAACGCCCTTCGCCAATTCCAAAACTTCCTTGATTGTCTTTGCCATGGGTGATTCCTCCTTACAATGAATTGTTTGTATTTTATAAGGCGAGATTATATGGGTAGGGTGCGGGCAGGTCTATTACCCAAACGGGTACTTATATGGGTACAGGGAAATAAAAAAACATGACGACTGGAACATTCAGTCACCATGTTTTCCCCGAGGGGACTACCAAGGAGAGGTTTAGCAACAGCCCAGGACAAGGCTGATGTTAATTATTTAGGGTGAAGAGCTTTTCATAAAATAAAAAAACTCACATAACCCGTTCACAAGAACGAATTATATGTGTCATAAAAAATATGTCTATTACCTAAAAGGGTGGTATTTCCTGCCTGACCAACTAATAATTTCTGCTCTGTCGGGGGCTAATCCCCGACAGAGCAGAAACGGTTTACTTAATAATTGGAAAGATATTTTTCAAGTTCCCAATTTGTTACCTCAAGACGATAATCCTCCCACTCCAGACGTTTGGCATTGATGAAGACTTCATGCGTATGGGCTCCAAGCGCGTTACGGACGACTTCATCTTCTTCCATTGCTTTAAGCGCCTGATTGAGAGAGGTCGGCAATAATTCCTGTGACGAGTACGTTGGCTTGTCAAGCAAATAGATATTCTCTTCGGTCGCTTCCGGCACAGTCAACTCACGTCGGATGCCATCCAGCCCGGCGGCTAGCATAACGGCAAATGCAAGATAGGGATTGCAACTTGGGTCGGGGCAGCGCAATTCCAATCGCGTGGAATCGCTTTCCGATGCACGCGGCACGCGGATAAGCGCAGAACGATTTACTCTTGCCCAGCTGATGTAAACAGGCGCTTCATAGCCAGCCACAAGGCGTTTGTATGAATTTACCAATGGAGCCAGAATGGCACATCCCCCGCGCGTGGGCAAGCTGCCCGGCGATGAAATGCTTTGGCGATCTTTGAAAGCCCGTGCGGGTCGCCCGGGTCGGAGAAGGCATTTTTTCCATTGGCTATGTACGCCAAGCTTTGATGAACGTGCATCCCGCTGCCATTGATGCCGCGGATCGGCTTGGGCAGGAAGGTGCAATACAGTCCGTTCTGCTGGGCGATGACTTTCAAGGCCACACGCAATGTCACGGCGCTGTCGGCTGTGGTCAACGCATCGGAATAGCGAAAATCGATCTCCTGCTGACCGTGCGCACCTTCATGGTGCATGGCTTCCACCTGCAGGCCAAGCGCCTCCAGCGTACTTGTCATCTGGCGCCGCAGCCCAGCCGCCATATCTGAAGGGGCATCAAAATAACTTCCCTTATCGTGCGGCACGAGTGGGATCAAACTGCCATTGGAATTTGGTTTAAGTAGAAAGAATTCGAACTCTGGCCCGGTATTGTATTTGAAACCCATCTCGCTGGCTTCATTTATCATCCGCCGCAGGATGGAGCGTGGATCTCCCGGGAACGGCTGTCCATCGGGAGTGAACACATCACAGATCAGGCGGGCGGTTGCATCCTCGCCCGAAAGCCAGGGAATAACCGCAAAGGTGGAGGGATCCGGGCGCAAATGCATATCGCTTTCCGCAACACGCGCAAACCCCTCGATAGAAGAACCGTCAAACCAGATGCCATTTTCCAGCGCTGCGGTCAACTCGTGAGCGGGGATGGTGACGTTCTTAACCACACCGACCACGTCGGTGAACTGCAAGTCAATAAACTTTATCTTTTTCTGTGCCGCAAGCGCCAGAACATCAGCTGTTGAGTTTGTGGGGTTGCTCATAAAATCCCTTCCGTCGCTCGTATGGGCGGTATTTAATTTTGAAAATATTGAAGGATCAGGGCCAACACAATCAGCCCGCCGATAATTCCCACTGCGATCAATACGCCTTTAAGAACCTGCCTTTGTTCCATTGACATTCCCGTCGTGGAGGATGAGCCCTGTTGTTGAATGATGGTTAAGTCAGCATCCTCAGGATGGTCAAAAGCGTCGGCGAGGGCGGTCATATCCGCGTAGCGTTGTTCGGGGTTGCGAGATAAGCATTTGGCTACGATCGCTGCCAGCGTGGAAGGGATGTTTGGATCAACCCGATCAAGGCGCGGAGCCACTCCGTTCAAGTGCTGCGCCATGATCGCCATATTGGTATCCCCTGTAAAAGGAACTTTTCCCACAAGCAGTTCATACAGGATCGTACCCAATGCGTAAATATCCGTGCGTTGGTCGCCGCGTTGACCTTCGATCTGTTCTGGCGACATATAGTCGGGCGTACCCACAGTGGCGCTCAGGTTCGAGTACGTGACACGATGCGAGCCTTTTGTAAGCGCAAGACCAAAGTCCATTATGACGGGTTGTCCGTCTGAAGTAATTAAAATATTTTCAGGCTTCAGGTCACGGTGAATAACATCGTTCCGGTGACAGTAAGCCATCCCTTCGGCAATTTTTCTCGTAACAGAAACAGCTTCCTCGGGAGTCAGAAGCGCGGAGGTTTCTATCAAAGACCTGAGTGATTTACCATCCACAAATTCCGTTACCAGATATGGGATGCGGTTATATTTTCCAGACCCAAGCCCTTTGAGGATGGCAGGATGGTCGAGGGTCTTCATTACCTCCAACTCTCTTTGAAAGCGTTCAAATTGAGCAGGGTCACCGAGCATGGATTGATCGGGAACTTTGATAACCACTTCGCGGCGATTGACCAGGTCGAAGGCGCGATACACATCACTCATACCGCCCTGAGCCATGTGTGCCTGTATTTGAAAATGATCGAACTGATCACCGATTTGCAGCATATTGCCGGTCATTATAGCATAGGCGTTCATGACACCATTTTCCTTAGTTTTTGAAACCAACCGAGTGACTCACCGTTATCCGATGGCTGTTCAGAAGAAACCGGCGTCAGCCTGCGGATGTGAAAAACTATAACTGAGGCGTTGTCATCTGTTTGGTGATCAAGAGCAAGGTCGATAAGATTTCGGCTGACCTCATCGGCAGAGGGCGCTTCATTCGCGACCCGGGCAAATTCCTCATCCTCGATGACTCACCACACTCCGCCAGAGCATAAGATCAGACGATCTCCTTCGTGCAGTTTCTGCTGGATAATATCCGGCTGAACGAACAAGGATGTGCCGATGGATTTGGTCAACACGGAACGCTGCGCGTGAGAACGAATCTTGTCGGAGGAAATTAATTTCGAACGAACCATATCCCCTACGGTTGTATGATCTGAGGTTAGGCAGGTGGAGCGTCCATCGCGGATCAAATAAGCGCGGCTATCACCAACATGAGCAAGATACAACATATTGCCAAAGAGATAGGCAGCGGTAAGTGTTGTGCCCATGCGGCCAGCATCCAATTGCTGCGCCTTCTGATAGACAGCAAGATTGGCAGTTTCCACTCCGCGCTGCAAGGCTTTGTGAATTGGGCTTCCGTTCCGTGTGAAAAGTGTATTGAAAAAGGACTCTAATGCCAAAAGACTGGCAACTCCTCCATGTGCATATCCCCCCATGCCATCTGCAACTGCAAACAACGTGCCAGATCCAGCCAAGTGCTCATCATGATCAATGCGGATCGAGTCTTGATTATCCTCCCGCACCGGGCCAACAACGCTCAAACTACCGCTTTCAATTTCCGGCACGAATTTTGTCAAAATGTTCCGCGCTTTCTTTTCTAATCAGGAAAAATGTCGATGGCCTATATAACTTTGCCACGAACCACCAAAATATGCTGTGAGCAAATTCAGGCAGTTCGTGGTTTGCAAAAGTTACCACCAACTCTCTCTGCTTGTTATTCTATACAAGCACAATAGTGCTGACTATTACCCAAACGGGCCATTTTGTTTTATTTACGCTTGACAAAGTAAAAAGCAACACTGACTACAAACCATGTCACGACAATTACAAGCGCGATCATGCTAGCTTGGGTAATTACTCCTCCGGCAGCCAGGCCGATCTTCGCGGCAGCAACCACAAGTCCAATATTTACCGCGAGGCCGATCAGCGGGAAAAGCAGGTGGCGGAAAACATTAAAGGAGCTATCCCCCATAAACGTGACGATAGTCAACAGACACAATATTGCGTACAACAGAAATGCCCCGAGATTGGAAGCCAGAACAATTCCCATCAAGACCGGCAGTCCGCCGATGATTCCGGCGGAGCCGATGATTGCGCAAACGGTGCTTAGTAAAACCACAGTGTTATACGGCGTTGCATATTTGGGATGCAAAAAACCAAGCACGTCAGGCATCTCGTCATCCAGAGCCATTGCGAAACTTATGCGGACGCCGTTGTTGATCGCATTCAACGCACCACCCAGCAAGGCAATTGCCACAGTGAAGCCAAAGAAGACCATCAATGTGGTTCCGTAGCCGCCTAATAAAATTTCTCCAAATTGCAAAGCAAGGTCTCCAAGCGGCGCGTGTGAAACCGTCGCATCGATCTGCACATTCAGCGCAAGACCAGCTACGAAGTATCCCACCAGATAAGCGAACAGGCCTTGAATAACCAAAGCAAGGATCGCGCCGCGCGGTACGTCCCGCTGCGCATTGGACGCAGAAGCGCCGAGCGCAGTGGATGATTCAAACCCCACCATTAAGATCATCGCCAAGACAGCTTGAAAAATGACGCCATCAACACTGTGCGGGAGTAGGATAGAAGCCGCAGATGGATAGACCCACTCCGAGGTAGAAAAAGAGGCGGGGTTTATTAATCGAAAAGCAATTGCAAGAATGGCAAAAATCAGCAGCGTGATCAACTGCACGGTATTCAAGACAACACTCGTCGTTGTCGTTCCCGTAATTCCGCGCAATGCTAAAAATCCGACAAATGCAGAGAACGCCGCTACGAGAAGCGCTTCGCCAAACACGGTGGGTTGATAACCAAAATAGCGCAATAAATAATCAGCGAGGATGCCCATGAAGGCAGCGAGAACGCCGGGGTAGATCCAATAATAAAGATGGGCGGCCCAGCCTGTTGCAAATTTGCCGAGGCGGGCTAGAAACTTATTGCGTGGATTTTTTTGACGGGCAAAGAAGCGATCTGCGAAATGATAGGCGCTGCGAAACCCCGCTTCAGGATAACGTCGGGCCAGTTCGCCAAACGATAATGCAGTTATCATCGCTGACAGTAGAGCCAATAACACCCCGGGCCAAATATCTGCCACACCGTCAAAGCTGGCGGCGGCCTGCACCTGATAGAGGAGCCACAAGAATGCGCCCGGTGCGGTCAATGCCATGGCATTGATGGTGATCCCAGTCAGGCCGAGTGTTTTCCGAACTGGTTTGGGGTTGGACTCAACGGTCATGCTTTGCCTCGTCATCAGAGCCTGATTTCAACCAGACTTCAAATTTTTCAATAAACAATACGAGCGGCCAGAGCATGACAATGCGGGCCGCATCCACCAGAAATTGCAGCCACTGCAACCAGGTAAAGCCGCGGGTATTGGTGCCATCCAAAAGAATTCTGGCAATGACCAACCCCATTCCAAGATAGATCAGGGCAGGAGCGGAAATATTTGAAGTAGTTTCATGCATAACGTAGTTTCAATCAGCCTGAAAAATCAACATCGAGACTCCAGAAAGTGGTCATACCAATACCACTTTCCGGAGTCTCGTCAAAAAGTTAAACTGCGTCGGCGGGAGCTTCCCAATCCGCGGGATATGCAAGGGAGCCCATCTCAGGCATGTCAAGACCCTGCAATTCATCTTCGCGGGAGACGCGCATCAACTTGAGCGCATACATCGCCTTGAAGAACAGGTACGACAGAACGAATACTACTACAAAAATGCTGACCACTTCGGCAAGCTGAGCAAGGATCTGAGTGGAGCCGCCATAGATCAAACCGGTCACTGCGCTTTCCATACCATTCCATGCGGCTGTATCGGGGTTACCGTTGGCGAAGATACCAACAGCCAGAACGCCCCAGGCACCATTGACCATGTGAACAGGAACCGCGCCCACGGGGTCATCGATCTTGAGTTTCTCAAGGGCGGCTGAAGCAAAAATAACCAACACACCTGCAATCGTCCCGATCAGAACCGCTGCCCAAACATCAACAAAGGCGCAGGGAGCAGTAATCGCCACCAGACCGGCAAGAACACCATTGACGGACATACCTGCATCCGGTTTCTTGGAAGGGCCGAACAACCACATATAAGTCATCGCAGCACAACCACCTGCAGCACCAGCCAACAGAGTATTGATGGCTGCGATCACTGCGAGATTACGGAAACCACCGAGGAAGCCAAGGGATGAGCCGGGGTTGAAACCGAACCAACCAAAGAATAGAATGATGGTACCCAACACACCGATCGTGATATTGTGACCGGGAATGGTATTGGCGGAACCATCTTTATTGAACTTGCCGATGCGCGGGCCAAGCACGATTGCGCCAGCCAAACCTACAACGCCGCCGATCATGTGAACCGGGCCGGAACCCGCAAAGTCCACTGCGCCGTTACCGAGACCGGCAATACGACCAAGATTTTGAAGCCAGCCGCCGCCCCAGATCCACCCGGCAACGACGGGGTAAATGAACATACTGACCCACAAACTCATGGCAACAAAGCCGGAGAACTTAAGGCGCTCTGCCATGGAACCGGTTGGGATGGTGGCAGCGGTATCCATGAAGACCATCTGGAACAGGAAGAAGGAGAGAATACCCGCATTCGTTCCCAACCCAGCCAGGAAGAAGCCGCTTCCACCGATGAACCCAAACTGACCCAGGCGCAACAATGGAGAGGCAAGCTGACCAGTCCAATCACCAAGTGTGATGGGAGAGTGCGCCCATTCGCCAGCAATTGCTCCGGCAGTGGCTACTTCAGGATAAGCCGCGTTGACACCACCGAACTGGAAGGCGAAACCAGTCAACCAATAGCCTATTGCGCCGATACAGAAGACCATCATATTCATCATCATGGTGTGAGTTACGTTCTTGTTGCGTGTGAAACCAGTCTCCACCAAAGCAAAGCCAGCTTGCATAAAGAACACGAGGAAGCCACCGAACAACATCCACAACATATTGAGGCCGAGGGTAATGTCACTCACCTGCTCGGCTGTTGGCGGCTCGCCATCCTGCGCAAATGCCGGCGTGGCAAATGCGAAAGCCAGAGCTACTGCCACTAATGGCAAAATAAACATCCACTTCTTTTTGTTATCAGCTTTCATTTCTCAATTCTCCTCTATTTTATTTTTTAGCTTGCTCTGACATACCGCTCAACGTATTCCAACACATTGTTCATTTCGGCGGGTTTGATGAACAATGTGAGACGTCCAAAAAAGGAAGGATGGTCAAACTTGAGACTCGACCCTTTGGCAACATAGCCGGTAAAACCATTCCACGGGTAAAACGCTCCATCCCCAACGGATATTCCCTTGGTCGTGAATGTAGCGCATTGGCAAAAATGGTGGTGAGCGCAACGGCGGCAACAATTCCTGCCATGCCTAAGGGCAGCCAGCCCGTTACAACTCCAAACACTATCCCGGTCAACAGGGCCATAAAACTTGAGCGATGCAACTGAAAACGTGACGATAACCCCAGGGGAGGTTTTTTACGCCTTACCGGGCGCCGGTTCTTTAATGCGCGGGCGGGCTTTTGCAAGCATGCTCATCAACAGAAGCGCGATCATGACGTAGCCGATCAAAGAAAGTATGTACATGGCTTTTCTCTCCTATCAAAAAGATAATACCAGCCGATCTGATTTTTATAGAGCAAAGGAACGAAACAACGATCATCCACAATGGTGGGAGGGACAGCAACAATCAACCATCGCTTCCATCCGATGGAACCGTGATTGTGTTCCATGTAAGCGTATGCAACCACATTGGCTGAAGCTCCGATGGGCGTGAGGTTACCGCCCATATCCACCCCAAGCGCCAAGGACCAAACCATCATTGCGAATGCAGGCATACCTGAAATAAGAGCCAGATCTTTTAGCACATAGGTCATTGCCAACGCCAACGGGACGTTATCGACAATGCCGCTGGCCAACCCCGGTCCCCAGTGAAGCGCCATGACCAAAGCATTTGACGGATCAGTGATGGCGCTTGCCAATGCATTGCCAGCGATCCAAACAGGTGTACCTTCTCCAAACCGCCGATGAGCATGAACAAACCTGCGAAGAAAAGGATGCTCTCGCCGTCCACTCTGACGAGGATCTTCTTGCGTTGGTCATCCCGCAAAGCGATCAGCGCAATGCCTGCCGGGACCAATGCCGATGCAGCCGCATTGATCGGTAAACCGGTGAGAGTGGTGAGCGGAATATGAAAGATCAAGAGAACCACTGCCATGACGAAACCGGTCAACCCGACACGTGTAAGGTGAGCATGTAAAGGTTCGCTGTGCAGTTCGTCAATCGCTTCGATCATTTCAGGCGTCAGAGCAATATGCGCATTCTTTCAATTTTTTCGATTGGTCAGTAAAAATAGGTCACCAGCATCAAAGCGCAGCGACAATTGCACCAGCCCGTATTGAGGGCGAAATCTGAAAAAGTTGAAACCCAATGTTGTCCCCAAAATAACATTGGGCGGGTCGCCTACCAGTGTGGCAGCGCCGCCTGTATTGGCCGCGCAAACCTGCGCGATAATGAGCGGGACGGGGTCGAGTTTGAGCAAGGTACAAAGTTGTAATGTCAGCGCGGAAAGGAACAACATCACCGTGATGCTATCCATGAATGGCTAAAAAAGCAGCCAACACGATCAGGATGATGAACAAGGGTACCGGGTGATAATTGACCTTGCGGAGGGACATCATCGCCAGCCATGTGAAGAAACCTGCC
>JADJNA010000046.1 GCA_016709305.1 Candidatus Villigracilis saccharophilus | reverse complement strand
CCACACTGAGATCATCCTTGTTAATGATCCATTTTGAAATAAAAGCTCCCGCGGCGCCGTGGTCACGCACGATACCAGCCGGGGGCGCTATTTCATGGTTCATCAGAAGGGTAAAGGTGTCGTCGGGACCGTCTTCGTTTTCAAACGCACCCAAACCATCGGCAAGCCCTACCATGCGATAGGGGTACCATCGGTTTCAGGTTCTAAGATCGCCCACGGTAAGAATGGATTTGACATCCACGCCTTTGGTATTGAAACAATATACGGCGCCTTGGAACTGCTGGGGCTGGTCAAGGGATCTGGCGAATGCTGTCCCAACCGAAACAAAGGTCAGGGCAATCACCAACAGGCCGAACTGATTGTTTTTGCTGTTCTTGTACATACTTAAATTTTCTCCTCTGAATATAAGATGAATTGTGTCGAATTAGTTACAATAAATATTGTATCCATCTTTTCCAAAAGAAATTTAATGGCGAGTTAACGATTAAATAACGTTTCACTATCAACATTAAAACCATTCTCATTTTAGAACATTTCGCGCCTTTCATTAGAAATCTTGCATATACGTCCTCGTCTCTATCCCCGGTGACGCCCACAGGATGCTTCGCAAAGGTCGCCACCTTGATTGAACAGAGAATTTAATGAACATTCCGCGGATTTTGTTATATTAACCTTTGGATAACAAGCATTAACAACATCTTAACAGGCGGATATTTCCTTTATGGTATATTTTTAATTAATGGCTGAAAAATTCTTGTCGTTGAAGATGAAATTTCCTGCAGGAAACGCTTGCATATAATCTTAAAAAAGAAGGGTATGAAGTTGAGGTCGCCGGGGACGGCCGCGCCGCACTCGATGTTGCCCGTCGTTTGAGACCCGACTTGATCCTTTTGGATATCATGCTGCCTGAAATAGACGGCTTTGAAGTGGCGCGTATTCTCCGCTCCGAAATGTCCACCTCCATTTTGATGCTTACCGCGCGTGACGACGAAATTGACCGCGTGTTCGGTTTGGAGGTTGGTGCAGACGATTATGTAACCAAGCCATTTTCAATGCGCGAATTATTGGCGCGAGTAAAATCGCAAATAAGGCGGACCCGACTGCTGCGTGAAGCAATGGGGAATTCCACGGAAAGTGCTGCAAAGCATGCTGTGCTTACATTTGATAACTTGATTATAGATATTACCCGACGGGAAGTCACACTGAACGGCAAGCCAGTGCGTCTCAAACCAAAGGAATACTACCTCTTGCTCTTTTTTGCCGAACATCGCCGACAGATGCTTTCGCGTGAAAATATTTTGGGACGTGTGTGGAGTTGGGAGTTCATCGGCGACACGCGCACTGTAGATGTGCATATCAGTTGGCTGCGTCAAAGCTTGAGATTAATCCATCCAGCCCGACCCGTATTGTTACAGTACGGGGCGGCGGCTATCGATTTGAGGGATAAATTCAATATCAGTCCCCGTGCCAGAACTGACACGGGGACTTTTGTATTGGTGTAAATGTATTCCCGGCAATCCTTTAATTCATAAATTCACCTGAACATCAATCACATCCTTGCCTGCCTCAGGCAGGGGTCTAATATATGAACCGTCGGACTGCAGAACCCGCGCACTGGAATTATCCTTTAAATAAGTTCCCAAAACCCGCTCACGCAAATGCAGGATATGTTCCTTGCTCTCGACAGGAAAACAACCTCCGCGGCGGTTGAGGTTGCGCGACATCAGGTCTGCGCTGCCAAGATAGACATTTTCCCTGCCATCATTGTGAAAATAATATAAACGACTGTGCTCAAGATAGCGTCCGACAATACTGGTGACACGGATTCTTTCGCTGACACCCTTAATGCCAGGCCGCAGACAGCACATTCCGCGTACCAACAATTCCACCTGCACGCCCGCCTGTGACGCCTGATACAAAAGTTGGATCATGTGCGGGTCAACCAATGAATTTACTTTAAATATTAAGTGTGCTTTGCGTCCCTGCTGGGCATGTTCGATCTCACGCTGGATCATTTTTTCCAGTTTTTTAAGCAGGCTGACAGGAGCAACCAATACTTTCCGATACTCCTGTGTTGTGGAGTATCCCGTCAGGTAATTAAATAAATCAGTTGTATCGGCACCCATACTCTCGTCACAGGTAAACATGCCGATATCTTCATAAATACGGGAGGTATTGGCATTGTAGTTTCCGTTGCAAGATGTAAGTAGCGGCGAATGCCCTCACCCTCCTGACGGACAACCATGGTGACTTTGCAATGGGTTTTCAAACCAACAAGACCATAAACAACATGCACCCCGACCTCTTCCAAGGCACGCGCCCAGCCAATATTTGATTCTTCATCGAAACGCGCTTTGAGCTCGACCAGCACCGCCACTTGTTTTCCGCATTCAGCCGCCTCAAGCAGAGCTTCAACGACAGGTGCGTTAGACCCCACGCGATACAGGGTTTGTTTGATCGCCAGTACCTGCGGATCGCGCGCGGCGGCATTTTAAATCAACCACAGGATTAAATGAGTCATATGGATGATGAAGCAGGATGTTTCCGTTTTTGATCGCATCAAAAAAATCTGTTGGTGTCACAGCACGTTTAAATGCTTTGGGAATTCGCTGCTTGTAGGGTGGGTCTTTTAGCTCGTGCCGTTCCACAGTATTGTAAAGCGGCCATAACCCGCTTAGTCCATGAGGACTTTCCAAAACGTACACGTCGTTATGGGATATTTCAAGATTATCCACCAACAGTTCGCGGATATTTTCAGGCATGGATTCGTACAGCTACCTGAATCACTGAGCCGAACTTGCGTTTGCGGATATTCTGCTGCATAGTCTCAAGCAGATCGTCGGCTTCGAGTTCCTGTATTTCAATATCGGCATCGCGCACAATACGGAAAGGATGCGCGGCGGTCACCTCCATGCCGGGGAACAGATCATGGAGATTGGCTGCAATGACTTGTTCCAGCCAGACAAAATAATGCTGTTGTGGGATCGTCCCATCCTTGCGGACTCCGCCGGATGAACGCTTGATCGGCAAAAGGCGCGGCAGGGTATCCGGCACCTTTAGACGCGCAAATTTATCATTCCCTTTTTTGTCGCGGATCACAATAGCGAGATTCAAACTTAAATTTGAAATATGCGGGAATGGATGCCCGGGATCCAACGCGAGCGGTGTAAGTACGGGATAGACCACTTCCTTGAAATATGTATCGGCACGCTCTTTTTGCGTTTTATTTAATTTTTGATACTCAATGATATGAATGCCTTCTTTATCCAGCTTAGGCAAAAGCTTGCGTTGATAACAACGCTGCGCGTCAACCATTAATTCCAGAGCCAGCCTACGGATCGCAGCGAGCTGCTCAGGGAGAAGTAAGATCAACGGGAACGATTTCGGGTGGATTATTTTTTTGCTCAATCATATATTATTCTTTCTGAGTAGAGACCTGACAACTTTCGTTGCAGCGTGTGTTTAGAAAATTTCCTGTCAATCAAAATCAGATCGGTCAATCGAAATTGCGTGAAAACCTGTCTGGTCTTTGAGCTTTATTTTTCGCCGATCTCAACCAGAATACCGGGTGTAAGCAACCATTCCAATGTAGCCTTGCGGGAATGGTGCAAATCGTCAGCAGAGAGTCGGCACACACCGCCTTTCTTGAGGGTCATGTCCACACTTGTATTTTCAGCCACCAGCAAACTGACCAGGGCGGTTAGTTGGGGTTCATGCCCAACCAACGCAATACTGTTCGCGCTATATTTTTCATTCATTTCAGCGATCAACAGGTCAGGATCACCCATCGGGACAAGATTATCACTGAAAGCGACTTCAGCTTTGACCTTGAAAACATCCGCAAGGATCTCAGCAGTTTCTTTGGCACGGACATACGGACTGGACAGGATCAGGTCAAAGTCTGCGCCGAGAGTACGCAACCCTTTCGAGATCTGACGCATTTTCTTTTTGCCTTTGTCTGTGAGCGGGCGTTCGCTATCCTGTTCATATTCAGGCGTGCCTTCGTCTACAGCAATTGCGTGACGAATGATATATAAGTTCATGTTCTTTTCTCCTGTGGAAATGGTTGATCTGGCGCAGTGCGCCAAAAGGTGAGTATCTCACCTTTGTCTTCGATATAACCCGCCAGGGCAATGGCGTGGCGTTCTTTATAATATGAGCGGGCAGGTTCGGGGTCATAGGAAGCGGGCGCATGTTGGTTAAAATCTGCGAGCTCCTGCAAAGCCACTTCCATATCCTGAATATCTCCCATTGCTGACTGATAGTTATGCAAATTCTTGAGATAGTCAGCGGGGAAACCCTGAAGAATGGGATGAAGGACTTCAACCATATAGCGGAATTTCTTGAATGCCAGTCTTACTCTATGGATTGTGGACGGCAAGGACGGGTCAACCAGTGCGTAGCGTTGCATGACAATCGCAAACGCTTCATCAACAACCGAAAACAAGCTCGTATCCAGGCTCGCCAGATCGAGGTCTCCCATCGCCTGCTCAAGTTGCTTGATCCGCTTTGCGACGCTAGCTGTCTGCATGGATTTTATTTCTTTACGTGTTGTACGCAGCAGCTTCCGCTCTTTTTTCTGCAAATGCGCCTGGAAAGGTCGAAGCATTGGGGTATCTACAATTGATTCGGACAGATCGGCAAGCAAAACCTGCGTATTGCGCAACTCATCCAACTCATCCAACTGATCCTTCATGACACGACGCGCCTTTTTTATTCCTGGATCCTGCAATATCTCACGCAAGAGTTCCAGTAGTGAGAGCAGTCGCCGCGCCGCCACGCGGAAATCATGAACCGCTTCTTCAGAAAACTCGCGGCGGCATGTCTTAAGTTCAGATTTGTATTTATCCCAGCGGGAATTTAATGTGTCCCGTAACAGGGTTTGTGTATCCATGTGATTACTCCGTGATCTCAAGCTTTACCGAAAACACATCCTGAAAAGCTTCTGACGTTTTTCAAGTGTCCATTTTTCCAGCAGTAGATCGTCTTCTCCCAGAAGTGTTAACTTCCAGATATTTTTCTTGGGGCCAAATTGAATATCCTTCACACGCCCCGTATGACTGACATCCAACCCGTCGGCGATACGCATCAATGCGGAAAGTTTGATCACCACAAGCCGTTCCTTGGGCGTCAGAGCCCGAAACGACCCATCTTCCAGCGTCGGTGTTGATTTGCGGTGATACAGCATAATGTTGGCCACAATGTTCTGCTGGGCTTCAAGAGCCCGATCAACGGGCTGGCTTTTATGATGTAATACCCATGTTTGTTGTGATCAACCGTATTAATGAAATGACCGATATCGTGTAACAACGCGCCAATTTCCAGTAGCAGCTTATTTTCTTCTGGCAGGTTATGCAGGCTGGCTGACATATCGAATAACTTCCCCGCGTGACGGGCAACCAGTTTTGCATGTTCTGCGTCGAATTTGTATTTTTCTCCAAGGCTCAAAGCAGAGGCCCATACCTGTTCGCGTGGAGAAACTCGCGAGCTCTTTTTTTGGTTGAAAACCATATCCCAAAGCACGCCGTCTTTCAAGCCAACATTCGGGATGATCACTTCCTTGATCTTGGCCTCGTGCGCGATCATTTGCAGGACGATGGAAGCGGGCAGGATGACATCTGCGCGATCAGGCTTCAACTTGAATTTTCGCATCCTTTCTTCGACCTTCATCCTGCTCAGTGTTTCGACAAGTTTATCCAACTCTTCGAGAGTGATGGCACGGTCGCTGTCACGTTTGAAAATCTTCTTGCGCAAATTCCCCATTTCTTCAATATTTCCACCCGTCCCGAGACAAATATCTATTTTTTTTGAACCAAGCTCACGGTCAATGCGGTGACGCGCCGCTTCAGCATATTCCCGCACCAGTTTATGAAAAGGCATCGCAGAGTTTTTTTCGCCGCATAACTTTTTGAGCAGGCGCACTGTCCCCATATTGTAACTTTCCGTAGAGAGGATATTTCCGTTTTGTGAAAGCGTCACTTCCACACTGCCGCCCCCAATGTCGATCAATAACGCGTGTCTGTCTTTCAGATTCAAGGATTGAGAGACTGCCAGGTGAATGAGGCGCGCCTCCTCTTCCCCGCTGATGACCTCGATCTCAATTCCACTGGACCGCCGAATGCGGTCAATTAATAAGTTCGCATTGGCAAGCTCGCGCATTGCACTGGTGGCAACCGCCCGGATCTCTCGCGCCTTATGATCATCTGCGATCTTTCGAAAGCGCCCAAAAGCTTCCACGGACTGCTGCGCGGTTTCATCGCTGACAATCCCTGTCGTGAAGGCATCCTGTCCCAGCCGTACAGGCAGGCGCAGGTTTTCAATCACCTTTACCTTCCCGTCATAGACGATCCGGCCGACCATAATACGCATAGCATTGGAGCCAACATCAATTGCAGCGATCGTTTCCATAGTTTTTTACTTTACAAGGCAGGAATCATATCCTGGAGTTCCCCGGTCTCGACATAGATTGTGCGCTCACAAATATTTGTCACACGGTCTCCTGCCCGCTCCAGATTGTGGGCGACCCACAAAAGCTGGTTGGCCAGTTCCGTATTACCCATGCTGCTGTTCACAAAATTCATCAACCCGGAAAACAAATCGTTGTAGAGTGCGTCAATAATATCATCATCTGAAATGATCCGCACAGCAGAGGGGACGTTGGTATGGATAAATGCCGTCATGGCGCAGTGCAGCATATCCGCTGTCTTGATCCCCATTTCATAGGCGTGATTCACATGCGTCGGGATGCCAACCCTTCAATCATCATATTAATGCGCGCGATCGTTTTGGCGTAATCGCCGATCCTTTCCAATTCTGTACAAATACTAAGTGCGGATACCAGGAACCGCAGGTCATGCGAAACAGGCCCTTCCGCACCGATCACAGCGATGATTTGTCCTTCCAATTCAAATCGTTTCGTATTGATCTGGACATCGTTTTTCTGGATAACACATGATTCTTCCCAATCACGATCCTTCAGCGCAGTCACTGAGTCTGCCAGGGCAGTCTCAACCATGCCGTAAGTATAGAGATCGTCGCGGATCAATTGGAGTTGATGGTCAAGGCTTTTTCTGGGCATGGCGGTTCTCATAATTAATTATGGAAAGATGTCACTGTAGTATAGCTAGTCGGTTAACGCCATCGAAATAAAGAATAACAGCTAGTTAAGGTAATTCAGCTGGAGAGTTAAAACAAAGTCTTAATTTGCTGTTGCGGCGGCTTAACACTCCGGGCTTAGACTTCAAACTAAACGGAGTAACGTATGGGAAATATCCTGTTTATCTGCGGGTCACTGAACCAGACCACCCAAATGCACGCGATCGCCCAGTCCATGATGAAAGAACATGCTTGTTATTTACTCCATATTACGCCGATGGGTTGGAGGGTTTGCATCCGCCTCGCAAGGCTGAATTTCGCGGTGCTGGGCGGACGCCATAAACGTGAGACCATGGAATATCTTGCCCGTCACAACCTAAGGATAGACCCGCGGGGAGAAGCCCGTTCGTATGATCTGGTGGTTACATGCAGCGACCTGATCATTCAAAACAATATTCGCAATAAACGAGTGGTTTTGGTACAGGAGGGTATCACGGAGCCGGAGAGCCTCATGTTTCACCTGGTCAAATGGTTGAAACTTCCTCGGTATTTAGCCAATACGTCCACCAACGGACTATCCAACGAGTACGATATTTTTTGCGTGGCATCCGAAGGCTACGCAGATCTTTTCATAAGCAAAGGGGTGCACGAAGGTAAAATCGCCGTGACCGGGATACCAAATTTTGACAACCTGAAAAGCGCGCAAAATAATTCTTTCCCCTTTCACGGATACGTTCTTGCAGCCACCTCTCCGCGCGAAACTTTCCGATGGGACGACCGCCCTGCTTTCATCCGCAAATGCAATCAGATCGCGGGCGGGCGGAAATTGATATTTAAGCTGCATCCTTTGGAAGATACACCAAGGGCGATCCGTGAGATATATAAATATGCGCCGGGCGCGCTCGTATTCACGCATGGCAGCGTTGATCAAATGATCGCAAAAGCAGAGGTGGTCATCACCCAGCAATCCACCTGTACCTTTGTCGCGATCGCTTTGGGAAAGGAAGTTCACACCAACCTGAATGCAGATCAACTAAAGCAGTTAATGCCCATCCAGAATGACGGCATCTCCGCCCAGCACATTGCCCAAACCTGCGAGCGTGTTCTGCACACATCCCTGGATGTGTTGAAAGCCAAACGCAGGCAGCCTCAAACACGCCTCAAACGCGGCCGAGCGGATATATCTTGATTTGTTTACCAGATATTAACCGCTTTTTAGGTTTTTATTAAAGAAATGGCTGTATCATCACTTCATACAAATGGAGTCATTATGGAAACCATCTTCCCATCCT
>JADJNA010000045.1 GCA_016709305.1 Candidatus Villigracilis saccharophilus | reverse complement strand
CGATCCATCGCCAGTCCAGAAAACCCATTAATAAAAGATTTGTAAAAGGAAGGATATCATCCACAATGTGACACGCGCTGTCCGGCTTGGAATTTTAGCCATAATAAGGAATGCTGGGAAGACAGCCAGCATATAACGACTGAAACTATCCAACAGATGAGGCGGCGTGCCGCGCATGAAGAACAGAGCCAGATTCAACCAAGCATAAAGCGAGAGGATCGGGTCGAGGTAGCGCAGGCCATAGATAAGCAGGATGAGGATGAATGCCAAAGAACCTAGATCAATATAATCAATAAAGACTCGCGATGTGCTAAACAGACGGCCAAGGAATAACCAGATTCCCATCCACGGTGGAACGGTGCGGATGCCCCAATGAGCTGCGAGCATCTCAGGCACATTTCCCAAACCTGCTGCATTCAGATACAGATTCCAACATGCAAAAGCCACCCCCGGAAGCAGGGTCGCAATCCATGAGGGGATACCCAGAGTAGTCAGCGACTTGCGCCAGGTTATTGGTTCAAACAAGTGGAAATCAGCGACTTCTCTTAACCATAACAAGCCTAGAATAACCATTAATAAGACACCCTGCAGGCGGGCTAATGTAGCGAGTCCTCCCAGCAGACCAGCCACCAACCAGTGTTTTTGACGGGCAGCCAACCATGTGCCAAGCGCAAGTGCCAGAAAGAGGGAGTCTGTGTAAGCCGCGAAAAGGAAAAAAGCTGATGGAAAGACTGCTAGAGATAGGACCGCGAACCCAGCCTGAATGGAAGTAAGTCCTTCCACGCGGACAACTTCATAAAAAAGGATGAAAACTGCCAGTGCGGAAAAATTCGAAATAAGCAGAGCCGAGAGTAGGTAGTTCCCAGTTAGTGCCCCCAATCTTGCACTCAGCCACGGATAGAGCGGAAGATAGGAGGCAGTTCCATCGGTGCGATCGTAACCGAAGGCTGCAATTTTGAGGTACCAGTCTGTGTCCCATCGTTTCCAAACGTTGATGAATAAAATGGAAAACTGATCCTGCTGCAAAAGATTCAGACGCAACATTGATCGGACCGCTCGACAAAGGCTCAGGAGCTGGTCCGATGCAACCATATAACCAAGATATGAAGCGGCTAGGCGCAGGGTTAAAAAGATGACCAGGCAAAGAGTCCATTCTCGTTTCCACCTCTGGCGAAGAGCAAGAATAAAGGTATGCAAGGATCGAATGTGTGCTCCATATCTGACAAAATGCGGGTTATGTTGCCCATCAATTTAATTTTCAAGTTTGCTCTTCCATTGTTTAATCTGTCCGACCATTTTCGGCGCGAGAAATATTCCCAGGGCGGGCAGATACAGTGTCAACAATATCCATAATTGCCATCCGCCGGGGAGGTTGATCCAACCACCGAATATCAATAGAGCGGGCAGTGAAGCCCATGAGCAAAAAATCAAGATTAATATCTCACTGCGATTGCCAGCAATTAATAATAATGCCAGTTGATCGTAAAGCACTCGCTGCGGCATGGCAGCCATCAAAAGCAACAGCCAAGCCTTTTGGTCTCGATAACGCAGGAGCCCTAATAGCATCAACGGTCCAAGCGGAAGAACCAGCAAAGGCGGAATCATTCCCTGTTAAGAGGATATCTGTCCAAGCCAGATCCATGGCCAGGATGGGTAAATTACCAGAGATGCGATTCCTGTCACAAGGGTCAAACCAATGCCCAGCCAATTAGGTCGTTGAATCAATGCCAACGGCAGAGCAATTTGTGGTTTCATTAGAAGCATGGGCAGGAACGAAGGTGTGAAGTACAAACATAAAACAAGCGGCGCCCACTGGGCAAATAATAACGAAAAGAAAAATGGCCATGACCGGAACAGTAATAACTGCCAGGGTTCTCTTTACGTAAAATCAACCAAGCCAGAATTCCACTGCTGATACCAAAAAAATACCCCCGCCAATATAGTTTCCCAGCACTGCCAGTGGGATGGCAAAAGCATGGCTGTGGGCAATGGATAGGGAATATTTAGTCTCCAGGGAATATAACCATAAGGGTCATTTCCAGCCAGCAGGTCACGGGCGGCACGCAGTTGCCAGTTGAAATCCTGCACCATTTCCTGTTCGACTGAGAGCGTACGTGCAAACTATCCCACATAGACTTCCTATCAGGAGAGTGATCCAGAAATTTTTTGCATTGTCATAAATAAATTTTGCTGGTGGGTGGGTTTCGGAACAGATTGTAAATTGAATTCACCTGGGTTGATTCACCCGATCTTCGGCATCGCCGATGATTTCCCAACCCTTGTTTAGCGCGTATATTTTAATTTCGCATCGGGGTACACCGCGACAGGGTGATCGGAATGTTCGAGCAGGGAATATCCAGAATGGTATCTCCGTAGGCAACATCAACGCGATCCACGCCGAGGCGGCTCAAACCTGCTCGATCTTCTTTTCATTTGCCATTCTCACCGATCAGCTTCACGCGCCCGTTGACAATTTCTGTCGGCGTGCCGATTACCTGCGCGCCAATTCGTCTTGCAAAAGGTTCGATAAATGGCTCGACCACACTGCTGGCGATATAAACTTTCGCGCCATCTTCACGATGCTTGATGAGCCGCGCCACGACATCCTCGCGGCGCTTTTTCCAAAAATATGTTCCACGACCCATTCAGAAGCGTGACTTAACTTTTCAGGATTCGCATCCTTGATATAAGCCAGACTATCCACCATTAATTTTTGTCCCCAGGCCTGCCAATCGATCAACCCATTTTTTGCCAGCAAATACGAAGGCATGATCTTTGCCATATAAAAATTTGCGCGGACTTTGCTCTGGTTGTGTTTTACCCAATCCACCAATCCTAAAAATGGTGAGCCATTTGTAAGTGTTCCCATTAGATCTGATGCACGATCATATTTTCTCCATCTAAGTATGTACTTCTGGATTCCACCAGTTTTCTGATGGGGACGATTATAGCTTTACTGCGCGGTATTTCCGCCATCTACCAAAAGCAAGTGGCCTGTTACAAAAGTTGAATCATCAGAAGCTAAAATAACACAGCTTTGGCGATCTCTTCCGGGTTTGCCAAACCTGCCCATCGGAATATATGCGCTTGATTCCTTGATCGCTTCTTCAATAGTCACTGGATCGGAACCTTCAAAATATCCTTTCTCGATCCAGCGGTCTACAAAGGTATCGCCAGGACAAACAGCATTCACGCGGATATTCTCGCGCGCATAATCAAGCGCCATGGCCTTGGTCATCATGCCAACAGCGCCTTTGCTCATGATGTATGGGAAGGCGTTCTTTCCCGCGACCACAGACCAATCTGAGCCGTTGTTAACGATCACGCCTTGGCCTTGCTTCTTCATGTGGGGATCACAAGCTTGCACATGTGCCAGACGGCTGTCACATTGATGTTCATTGTATCCAACCAAACTCTTCAGAGGTCGTCTCCGGCAGTCCCTTTGGTGACGATGCCCGCGTTATTGAACAAAACATCGATTTGACCAAATTCCTTAAGGGCAGCATCCACAACCATTTGACAGTCTTCCAACTTTGAGTGATTCGCTTAGATAAACACGCATCGGCATCCCTTTTGCCTGCATTCTGCTTCGAAGGCTTTTCCCTTCTCGGACCTTCTGCCCGTAATGACAAGATTTGCGCCTTCTTCTGCAAAATAACAATGCAGTGGCTTTTCCAATACCGCTGGTTGCACCTGTAATAATGGCAGTCTTATTTTCTAGCTTCATCTTCTTCTCCTCAACAATATGCTCAGATAGCAAGCTGTCTGACTCCAAAGTATAATCTCCTATTATGGATAGTAAGACTCTCAACGTACTTGAATACCCAAAGATTCTCGGTCAATTGGCAGGGTTCTGTGATTTCTCCGCCTCGAAGGACCTGGCGAATTCGCTCGAACCAACCCCGTCTTTGAGTTGGCGAATGCCCGTATCGCGAAACATCTGAGGCGCGCAAATTGCTTTCGATGGAGAGTGCGGGGGTCGGCGCGGCGCATGATATCCGTCCGCAGGCAGACCTTGCTGCGCGCGGGGGCGTGCTTGACCCGCATACTTTGCTGGATGTTAAATCCACCCTTATTTCGTGCCGCGACCTGAAAAATCATTTGAAAAAAGGGCAGAGGAATATCCGCGCCTGACACAGATCGTGTTAGGGCTGCCAGATACGCACGGACTCGTGGATGCCATTACCCGCATCCTCTCCGACCGCGGAGAAATTCTGGATTCCGCTTCTCCAAAACTTGGAGATATTCGCCGCAACCTGCGCGTGGCACAAGACCGCCTGATGACGCGCCTGCAAAAATACGTAACCGATTCGAAAACTGTTTCGATGTTACAGGAGCCGATCATTACAGCGTGATGGCCGTTATGTCATTCCTTTGCGGGCGGAGTTCAAGGGAAAGATAAAATCCATCGTGCATGACCAGTCCTCCAGCGGCGCGACATTATTGTTGAACCGCTGCCTGTCGTGGAAGCCAATAATGAAATCCGCGAACTCCAATTGGCGCAGCGCGATGAAGAACGCAAGATCCTTGCGCAGGTTTCCTCGCAGATCGGCGAACACGCAATTGAGTTGAAATATGGCGTTGAGAATCTGGCTGCATTGGATCTGGCGTTTGCAAAAGCGAAATACGCGGATGAGTTGAAGGCGAGCGCGACCGATCCTTTATAAGGATGAAGTAAAACAATCACCCGTTGTCAGTCGTCACTCATCAATCAAGCTGTAGAATGCGCGCCCCCCGCTGCTTGACCCCAACACAGTTGTCCCCGTTGATGTTGACACTGCGCCCGGCACACGAGCCATTGTCATTACGGGTCCGAACACAGGCGGTAAAACTGTTTCATTGAAGACTGTCGGTTTGCTGGTGGTCATGGCCCAAAGCGGGCTCATATCCCTGCCCAAAGCGGATCCGAGCTTCCTTGCTTCCATTCGGTCTGGGCGGATATTGGCGACGAACAATCCATCGAGCAGTCACTGTCCACTTTCAGCGGGCATATCACAAATATTATTCAAATCATAAAAAATAGATCACCGCTCGCTGGTTATCTTTGATGAACTGGGCTCAGGTACGGACCCGCAGGAAGGCGCGGCCATAGCACGCGCGATCTTGAGTCACTTGCTGGATGTCGGCGCGATGACTCTGGTTGCGACACATTATCCTGAATTGAAAACTTTCGCGCATGGCACGGATGGCGTGGTCAATGCTTCTTTGGAATTCGACATCAAAACGCTTCGCCCGACCTATAAACTGACCCTCGGTCTCCCGGGCCGGTCCAACGCCTTGTTGATCGCTCAAAAACTCGGTCTTCCGCAAGCCATCATTGACTCTGCGCGGGCGGAAATCAATCCGCTGGACCTAAGGGCGGACAAATTATTGGATGATATTCGCAAGGAGCGCAACCGCACTTCGTGAACGCGAAAAACTGGAAAAAGCGCGCGCCAAATTGGAGGCGCAAACACGTGAACTTGAAAACGACTTGAGAAGATTGAAGATGAACGCCGCGAGACTTTAGCAAAAGCCCGTGCTGAAGGTGAGTTGGAAGTGGCGGTGCTTAAGCAAAATATGGATTCGCTCAAACAGCAATTGAAGAAGGCAAAACAACCCCTTGAAGCTATTAAATTGATCGAATCGAAGATAGAAAAAATAGAAGAGAAGGTTGAAGCGCCGGTGGAGCGTCAACGCACGCAGGTTGAAAGTAAATCATCAATTCGACTCGGGGAACGAGTCATTGTCAGCACGTTGAATGCTGAAGGCGTGGTGACCGCCCTGGGTGAGTCGGATGCGGAAGTTCAGATCGGGACGATCCGTATGCGGGCGAGGTTATCTGACCTGTTGAAAAGATCCGGCAGGCCCGGTATCTGAAGAAAAGCCAAAGCAGGTCACCGGGAGTGGGCGCGCGGTTATGGCGGCTGCTTCCAAGTCTCCCGGGTATGGAAGTGGATCTGCGTGGGCTGATGGCTGAAGACGCGCTGGATAAAATGGAAAGATACTTGGAGCAGGCTTTTCTTTCAGGCCTGCCCTATGTGCGGATCATTCATGGCAAAGGGACCGGCAGGCTGCGTCAGGCCGTGCGCGGTGCGTTGCGTGGACATGAGTATGTTAAGTCGTTTGAAGAAGGCGGCAGCACCGAGGGCGGCGAAGGTGTGACCGTGGCAATGCTGAAAAGCAGCTAATGCAAGATCAAAGGCGGCTTCAAAGCCGCCTTTGATTCTAATTTCCTGTGGCTGCGCGCCAGACCGCATCCAGCATGATCAAGCGGTCATGCGATGAAGTTCCAAGCTTCGGTGTTTAGGTGACGGCGCCCTGTTCTTCGCGTCCTTCCATAACATAGAGACCGCGATCGGGCAGGCCGGATAACGCCGCCCAAAAATTCCAGAGCGGAAGATCGAATTCGGTGGCAAGCAGTGCCATGTCACGGTTGATGCGGTTATCCAGTTCTCGGTTATCCGCCTTGGTGGCAAGGATGGGGACCGCCCCGGCATCAATAATTGGGTAATGATCGTGCGCAAGTATTCGGTGTTGCGCGACTCGAAATGTGTCCCGATCTGGATAATGACAAACGACGGACGATGGGTACGCAGTTCGTCTACTGGTGTTTCTGCGGCTGTACAGCCGTACTCGCCGCGATGCCATTCCGTCCAAAGTAAGCCGCCGGGGGTGGTGCCGTCTTGTGATGTGGAACTTTCGCGGTTAAAGGAGCCTGTGAAATTGGTTACCGTCTGCTGCAGATCGGGAGAAAGGCTGTTATACACTGTAGGTCGGTTTCGTAAATTCCAAAAATTCAGCGGGTCTGCTTTGACAATCACCCAAAATGGAAAAAGCACTTGGATTATTGCCGAGCGCTTGCCCGGTATTATAAATCTCGCTAATGCTGGGATTGATGGATGGAATGACAGGCAGTTCCATCCACTCATCAGAGCCGGTAGACCGCGCCAGTGTTTCCGTCATAGTTCGTGCCGTTTCAGTATCTGCGGAGTTGAGGTTATCAGTAATACAGATGCATCTGTGGCTGTCGGCGCCGGCGTATTTGTGGGAGTATCAATCGTATTTCTATATCTGGGCGTGGGAATCATCTGATCCAGCGTCAGTGTTGGCGTGGATGTAATTGTTGGGATAACCCGTGCTTCCGACCCGCAGGCTGTCGTCACCATGAAAACCATTAAAGTTAGAAAATAGATACGCTTCATAATGAATTATTTAACCACAAATATCCAAAGGGTACAACGTATATTCAAGGAAAGCTCATATGGAATTTAAAAAAACGCAAAGGCCGCGACCTTTGCGTTTTATGGCTTGTCTTGTTATTAGAAACTCATGCATGCCCTTCTTAAATTATCTTGGAATTATGACTTTACCAGGGTGAATTTATCTTTTCCAATTCGGTAATTGCCGTTGTGCTTCAAGACCTTCTCCACCAATTCCTCGGGGACGTCCACATAAGTGAATTTATCCTCGATTCGGATCTTGCCAATGACACTGCCCGGAATATCCGCGTGATGCGCAATGGTGCCGACGATGTCATTCGGGCGGACGCCGTTCTCCTTGCCTTTGTTCAATTTCAAACGCACCATGCCTGCTTCATGAGAAGCCCGCTTGTTGCCAGAATCGTGTTCGCCGCGCCTGCCTGTTTCGCGGCCGCGTCCGCCATCCCTGCCCTGCGGTTTACCGCGATTAAATTCACGGTCGCCGCGATAGGAGGAACGGCTTTCAGATACAACCACATCCGTCACATTTGCAACGGGGCGCTGCTTTTCGTCCGCGCGCGATAACTTCAAAGCGGCAGCTGCGATCTCGAGCGGATCGTGCCCTTCTTCCACCAAACGCGCCACAAGTTCACGCTCGCGCTGATACCGTCCACGGCCGAGCCAGATCTTCATTTGTTCCAGGACCTGATCTTCGCGATGCTTGGCGATATCTGCGGCGGTGGGGAGCTTCCCAAGTGTCAGCGCCTGTTTTGTCAGGTGCTCGATCTCGCGCAGGCGGCGTTTTTCGCGCGGCGCAAATAATGAAATGGCAATACCCGTCTTGCCTGCGCGGCCTGTGCGTCCAATACGATGGACATACACTTCGGCATCATCGGGCAATTGGTAATTGAAGACGTGGGAAATATTATCAATATCCAAACCGCGGGCGGCGACATCTGTCGCGACCAATACCTTGATCTGGCCGCTGCGGAATCTGCCGAGGATCTGCTCGCGGGCATTTTGTTCGAGGTCTCCATTCAATGCTTCGGCAGGAAAACCGCGCGCGGAGAGTTGACCTGCAAGCTGTCCGGTTTCGATACGCGTGCGGACGAATATTAACGCACTGGTAATGGGTTCAATTTCAAAGAGGTTTGTCAGCGCCGCCAGTTTATCGCCCTCATGGACGAGGTAGTAGCGCTGTTCGGTCCCTGACAGGGTCATGGTCGCTTTTTTAATGGTGACAGATTGCGGGTCACGCATGAAGCGATCTGCAAGGCTGCGGATACGTACGGGCATGGTGGCGCTAAAGAGTGCAGTCTGTCTAACGGAAGGAGTCGCAGAGAGGATCTCTTCCACGGGTTCGATAAATCCCATGTTGAGCATTTCATCGGCTTCATCCAGCACAACGGTCTTGATCATGCTCAGATCCAGAACTTTGCGTTCAAGAAGATCAATGATACGGCCGGGGGTGCCAACGACAATATCCACACCGCGCTTGAGTTGATTGACCTGCGGGCCGTAAGGCTGCCCGCCGTAGACTGCTAGCACACGCGCCTTGAGATGCTTGCCATATTGTTCCATGGCGGCGGCAACTTGAACAGCGAGTTCGCGCGTAGGCGCAAGCACAAGTGCCTGCGGCAGTCGTTGATGTATGTAATTGTGAAGAATGGGGAGTGCGAAGGCGGCGGTTTTGCCAGTGCCTGTTTGGGCCTGACCAATCACATCCACGCCTGTGAGCATGAGGGGGATCATGCCTTCTTGAATTCCAGTTGGCGTTACATAGCCAAGTTCGACGATGGCCTGCTCCAGCTCGGGGCGCAGGTTTAAAGAAGTAAATTCGGTTGTCATCAGATTTCCTTTTTTATATGTCTTTGCGAAGGCGCTTTTGTTCTTCGCCTGAAGCAATCTCCCATAAAATTGGAGGTTGCTTCGTCCCGATAAAAGCATTCGGGATGGTATCGGGAAGAGCATCCTCCTCGCAACGACATACCTAATTATGAAATGTTCTGATAACTCCGTATAACTTCCTTCTTGCCAACAAAGTTTACTTTTGCAAGCAAACTCGCCAACAAAAAAAGCCCGAGAAAATTTCATCGGGCTTACAGTTTAGAGTGACCAAAACAATTTCCCAAAAAATGCTCTCCATTGAGAGCGGACAAGAGTTACCACAGAAATTTTGGATTCTGTGAAATTTGGTACACGAGATTCAAATCGTCATCAACACGATAGCCACTAACGCTGAAGCGATGCCGATCCACTGATTACGGGTCAGTCGTTCCTTGAGGAAGATCCACGCCAGCATAACAGTTGCGCCGGGGAAGAGGGAACTTAATACCGCGGCGACATCCATCCGACCTGATTGACCGGCGAGAATAAAAAAAATATTTCCAGAAATATCAAGTATTCCATTGATCGTGATCATCGGCCACGCGGATGTGTCTTCCACCTTCCAGGAAGCGCGGGTAATCAACATGTAGGCAGTGATCAGGATCGTGCCGCCGCTGCGCGAGGCAACCATCGGCCAGACGGTCGCGCCTGTGCTGGTGGCTTCATGCATGAGCACAAAGTATGAGCCGAAGCCAATGCCGGCCAGCAGAGGCAGTTTCAAGTCGGAAAGATGCGCCAGAATGTTTGTGACGCCGTTCTCACCCTGAGAGATCATCCAAACCGCAAAGAGAGCGAAGCCAAATCCGATCACGGTCAATAGCTGTGGAATTCCCTCCTTGAAGATGCCCACAAAAACCGGCAGGGACGCCGCCAGCAAAGCGGAGACCGGTGTGGCGATGCTCATCAGGCCGAGCGTCATGGCGTGGTAGAGCATCATTAAGCCAACGGTGCCGAGCGCCCCGGCCAGCATCGAAAGCAACCATACTCTTTGATTCGGCAGAGACTCCCCCGAAATTTTCACGACGATCAAAAGAAAAATAATGCCGATCGCCTCACTGTAAAAAACCGCGCGATACGCGCCTGTTTTTCGCGAAGCGAGCCCGCCCGTAAAATCGCCCGCGCCCCAGCCGAGCGCGGCGCCGAGACCGAATAGTATGGATAGCAAATTTGAACTCCTGGATTTTATCCGCTGATTAGTCAGATTGAGCAGATATTAACTTTATGAATCTTTATGCCCTTTGTGGTGGATTAATTCTTTCCCGCCGCCTTGGCTCGTTCCAAAACCTTCTGCGCATTTTTTAGCAACGGCATATCGATCATCTTTCCATCCAGCGAATATGCGCCTTTGCCTTCTTTTTGATTGGCCTCGAATGTTTCGACGATTCGCTTTGCATATGCAACTGATTCACCACTAGGCGTGAATGCGGTTTGGACAGGTTCCACCTGCGCGGGATGTATGATTTGCTTGCCGACGAATCCCAGCCGCGCGCCAAACTCCGATTCGATCCGCAGGGATTCGATGTCCTTGTAATCGATCGTAACAATATCAATCGCCTGTAGATCATTCGCCGCACAGGCAACAATGACCGCCTGCCGTGCATATAGCAATTCCACGGCTTCCTTCGTGCGGACCGCGCCAATGGATGCGGCGAAATCTTCCCCGCCGAAAATGATCGCATCCAAACGCGGGTGCGCTGCGATCTCTTTGAGATTCAAAATCCCTTGGCAGTTTCAATACCAATCAGAATCCAGATCGAATTCACAGGCCAGCCATATTTCAATTCCCGGCTTCGATAATTTTGTTCGCCCATTCCACTTGATCAAAAGATTCAACTTTGGGGATCACGATCCCATCGGGGTGATATGGAAGCACGATCTCGATATCATCCTTCTCCCAGCCCGAGCCGACTGAGTTGATCCGCGCCAGTTTTTCGCTTTTGCCAAAATCCAATTCCAGCAAAGCTTTGACAATGGTCGCACGCGCCAAATCTTTTTTATTGATCGCCGTACCATCTTCCATATCCATGCAAATGGAATCGACCCCCCAATGAGACGGATTTCGTGATCATCTTCCAATTGTCACGGGCATGTAAAGCAGCGCGCGTCGTGAGTGCATGATAGTCTCCATCAAAAATTACAGGTCAAAAGCATGTCTGCTGGATTTTGGCAAGAAGTCCAGCCGCTGACCTTTCTTCAAGAACATTGCCGTTCGCTCGAACTCGACCACCACCGTCCCATCCGATTTCTTTCCCCAATGTTTGAATCTGACAATACCCACGTTCGGTCTGGACTTCGACTCGCGGCGTTCCAGAACTTCGGTCTCGGCATAGATCGTATCATTATGAAATGTCGGGTTGGGATGGGTCACTTTGTCATAACTCAAATTCGCGATGATCGTGCCTTCGCTTAATTCAGCAACCGTCAAACCGACCACCAATCCCAAGGTAAAAATCCCGTTCACGATTCGCTGACCAAATTCCGTGTTCGCGGCGAACTCTTCATTGACATGCAATGGCTGAGTATTCATCGTCAACGCGGAGAACAGCACGTTATCCATTTCGGTCACCGTGCGCCCCGCCGAATGTTTGAAGTGCATCCCAACCTGCAGATCTTCAAAATATTTTCCAGCCATTATTCCTCCATCTCGATCAGGATCTGCTCCCGCTCAACAGTCTGACCCTGTGCCGCAAAAACAGACTTCACTTTACCATCTTTCAAAGCTTGAATGCGGATTTCCATCTTCATGGCTTCCATCGTCAAAAGAGTTTGACCCTTCTTAACGACATCGCCCACGCTAACAGAAACGCTTCGCACCTGACCCGGCATTGGGGCGATCAATCCCCGGCATGATCGTGTCTGACGCCTTGCTTCGCGCCCGAAGTTTTCGTCAGCATCAACGTGTGACCATTAATCGTCACCCATCTCTTCGCCATATCCGATGAGACGTAAACGGACTTTGACACGGATTCACGGACTGGAGCGGACTCCGAAAGCTCGGTAAAGCGTAAATCCATACGCCCCTGCGCCGCATCTACACGGACGATTTCAACCAGGATTTTTTTGCCATCCAGCACGGCAATATAATTCTCGCCTGATGGGTTGATCTCAAGAGTTTGTGTGTCGAAGTTTATTTTCATGGTTAATTTCTATAATTATTCGTCTGCTTCCACGGGTTGAATGGATCGGTCTCATTGGAAACAGCCGGTTGTGATTTCGAACCAACAAAGACCACATCCGCGAGCGCTGCGGCGATTAGACTCTGGAGTTGGTCAGCTTGCTGACCAATGTCAAACAGCTTGCTGTTTGACTCCAGAGTATGTTCCACCCATCTGGTGGATACCTTACCGTTAGCAAAATCTTCATGCGCCATTACAGCTTGCATAAAATCGATATTCGTCACAACACCATGCACGATAAATTCACTAAGCGCGGTCTGCATTCTTTGAATGGCTGTCTCGCGATTCTCTGCATGGACAATTAACTTCGCCAGCAAGGGATCGTAGAAATGATTGACTTCACTGCCCGTTGAAAAACCTGAATCCACGCGGATGCCCGGTCCGTGCGGCTCGATGAATTGCAGGAGACTGCCTGTGCTTGGAAGGAATCCATTCGCTGGGTCTTCGGCATAGACGCGGCACTCGATGGCATGTCCGTGTTGATGGAAGTCGCTTTGCGTGAATGGGAATTTCTCTCCCGCCGCGATGCGTATCTGCCACTGGACCAGGTCAATGCCTGCGGTGAGTTCGGTGATGGGATGCTCGACTTGCAATCGTGTATTCATTTCAAGAAAATAATATTGCGATGTGGTCAGGTCGAAGATGAATTCGATGGTGCCAGCGTTGTAATAGTTGACGGCTTTGGCGGCGGCAACTGCGGCTTCGCCCATCTTTGCGCGGAGTTCAGGTGTGAGCAATGGCGAAGGAGTTTCTTCGATTATTTTTTGATGTCTGCGCTGAACGGAACATTCCCGCTCAAAAAGATGGACCAGATTTCCGTGCTTATCGCCAAAGACTTGAAACTCGATGTGATGCGCGTCTGCCAAATATTTTTCGATGAGCAAGCGTTCATCACCGAAGGAATTTAATGCTTCACTACGCGCGGATTCTATTGCCTCACTCAATTCATTTTCCGCATTGACCACGCGCATGCCTTTGCCGCCGCCGCCCGCTGATGCTTTGATCAGCACAGGGTAGCCAATTTCTTTTGCGGCTTTTTTGAAATCCTCGTTTGATTCCAAACCTTCAAAACCTGGGACGGTTGGCACGCCTGATCGTTTCATCAATATCTTCGACTCAGCTTTATCGCCCATTGCGCGGATGGAGTCTGCCGAGGGGCCGATAAATGTCAAATTCGCTGATTCAACTGCGGCGGCGAAGGATGCGTTCTCTGAGAGGAATCCATAGCCGGGGTGAATGGCATCTGCTTTCGAGTCGAGAGCGGCTCGGATGAGCGCGTCTACATTCAGATAGGATTCTTTTGGCGCCGCGCTGCCAAGCAAAACAGCCTCGTCAGCGAGTTGAACGTGTTGGGCATTCGCATCTGCTTCGGAATAAACGGCAATGGTTTTTATACCAAGCTCCTTGCAGGCGCGCATGATGCGAATGGCGATCTCGCCGCGATTGGCGACTAGTATTTTTGTGAAAGGTGGTTTTGATGTCATGTCACGTTTTACTCTTCACGCATCAATCGAAGCAATTCCGCCTCTCTCTCTGCAGATAATCCTGCTTTCCATTCATATCCTTCGGGACGCTCAGCCGCCCACTTGATGGTGTCGCGGACAGTCTCCTCGAGCGGCAGGAACTTTAAGCCCGAATTAACGGCTTTGGATATGTTGACGCGGGAAAAACCTGCATCTTCCGCAGTATCTGGAACCCAGACAGGCATGTCGCTCCATGGGGCTACCTTGTTTTGATCAAGGAATTTCACAGACGCCCATTTGAATTTTGCGTCGCTGGCGCTGACCAGTTTGCAGGTGTCGAGCATTGCGCCTAAAGTCAGTTCGTGATCTGGTCCCGTCGCATTGAAGACGCCTGATACATTTTGCTGTATCAGTTCAATAATAAAATCGGACAGGTCGCGCACATCGATGATTTGAATGGGTATCTGGGGTTTCTCCGGCGCCAGAATGGTACCGCCGCGTGCGACACGCACAGGCCAATAGGTGAAGCGGTCAGTTGGGTCATGCGGACCAACGATGAGGCCAGGACGAATGATCAACGAGTCCATGCCAAAAACATCCTGCACGGCTTTTTCACATAAGGCTTTCAAAGGGCCGTATGACCCGCCTGTGATCTCCTCGATTGTTTCATCCTCGATCTTTCCGACAGGATCGCTTTCGTTGATGCCGATCTTTTTGAAATCTGCATACACCGAAATGCTGGAGATAAAAACATACTGTTCGACTTTGCTTTTCAATGCTTCAGCAGACATGCGGACGATGCGCGGAAAATATCCGCAGGTATCAATGACCGCATCCCAGCGCCCTGAAAGTAGATCCAGGTCTTTTTCACGGTCTCCCTGAATCTTTTCCACCTGACCGAATAGATTTGGATTCGTTTGTCCGCGGTTGAAGAGAGTCACTTCATGTCCGCGGGCGCGCGCAGAGTTAACGAGATGCCGCCCCAGAAAACGTGTACCGCCGATGATGAGAATTTTCATTTGTCTCCATTTGTATGTCATTGCGACGAAGCAGTCTCCACTTTTCAGGAGATTGCTTCGGGCGAAAGAACATCGCCCTCGCAACGACATTACATTTTTATTCCTTCGACCTTGTCAGTATTGCTTCTGTCGCTTTGGTTCTTCACCTTCGGGAGTGATGTTATAGGCAGTGATCGTAAGCTGATCGCCATTAAAATCGACCTCGGTGCGCCAGTTCCAGTCAGGTCCGCCGCTGGGGTCGGGGTAACTGCCTGTGACGGTAAATCCGTTTTCTTTTTCCCTGCCGACGCAGAACATGATGCCTGTGTTGGTGTGGAACGAATCGACCCACGAGGTTTCGAATTGTTCGAGCATGGTGTTGTATCCAAAGGTGAACATGCCATGCTGCGCTTCGCCTTCGATAGATGATTGATACAAGAAGAGGGCGTAGCGTCCTTCGAGCAGAAGTTGAATAGTTCCTACAATGGACGCTTCGTCGGCAAGTTTATCTGGTTCCATCCAAAGACTGGATGTGCCGCGCCAGTTGCCTGCCATTCGTGCGAAGAAATGATGTGGGGTATCGATTAAGTTTGAGAAAGGCATGGTTAAAATCCTTATATGTTGTCATCCTGAGCAGAGCGACACTTGCGCCGCGTGCCAGTCCAGTGAATATCTCTGACATCATCGTAGTGATGCTTCGCCCTATCGGGCTCAGCATGACATGGATTGAGATTACATGCGGAACACGCCGAACCCGCCCTCTTCCTTCGGTGAATTCAACACGATTGATAAAGCCAATCCCAACACTTGACGAGTTTCATCGGGGGCAATGACTCCATCATCCCATAATCTTGCGGAGGAATGATAGGGACTGCCTTCGGTTTCGTATTTCTCCAGGAGTGGACGCTTGAACTCGTCCGCTTCTTCCTTGCTGAGAGTTGGTTTGCCTTCGCGAGCGAGTTGATCTTGTTTGATGGTTAAGAGCACGTTCGCGGCTTGTTCCCCGCCCATGACGGAGATGCGTGCGTTGGGCCACATCCACAGGAAGCGGGAGCCGTAGGCGCGGCCTGCCATGGCGTAGTTGCCTGCGCCGAAGGAACCGCCGATGACGAGAGTCAACTTGGGGACGCGGGTGGTAGCAACGGCATGAACCATCTTCGCGCCGTCTTTGGCGATGCCGCCTGTTTCGTATTCCTTGCCGACCATGAAGCCTGTGATGTTTTGCAGGAACAGCAATGGGATCCCGCGTTGGTCGCAGAGTTCAATGAAGTGAGTCCCCTTTAGCGCGGACTCACTGAACAGCACGCCGTTGTTGGCGATGATGCCGACGGGGTATCCGTGGATACGGGCGAAGCCTGTTACCAGCGTAGTACCGTAACGCGCTTTGAACTCGCGGAACTTGGAACCGTCCACGATGCGGGCGATGATCTCGCGGACGTCGTAGGACTCTTTGAAGGTGCGCGGCAGGACGCCGTACAATTCATCAGGGCTGTATAAAGGTTCTTCGGGCGGAGCAACTGTCAGCGTGGAAAGATACGTGTTAACGTTTGAACGTTGTAACGTTTCAACGATTCCGCGCAGAATTTCAATCGCGTGGTCATCATCTTCCGCGAAATGATCCGCAACACCAGATTTTCTCGTGTGGACATCTGCGCCGCCCAATTCCTCGGCAGTGACATCCTCGCCCGTCGCTGCTTTGACGAGAGGCGGGCCGCCAAGAAAAATAGTGCCCGCGCCTTTGACAATTATGGCCTCATCGCTCATCGCAGGGACGTACGCGCCGCCCGCGGTGCAGCTGCCCATAACGGCGGCGATCTGCGGAATGCGCTTGGCAGACATGCGCGCCTGATTGTAAAAAATGCGTCCGAAGTGATGCGCGTCGGGGAAGACCTCATCCTGCAGCGGCAGATACGCGCCGCCCGAATCGACAAGATACAAACAAGGCAGATGATTTTCCTCGGCAACCTGCTGCGCGCGCAAATGCTTTTTGACGGTCATCGAAAAATACGAACCGCCTTTGACGGTGGCGTCGTTGGCAACGATCATCACTTCGCGGTTGGAGATCCGTCCGATGCCTACAACGATTCCTGCGCTTGGTGCTTCATTGTTATACATGTTCGTCGCGGCAAGCGCGGAGAGTTCGAGGAAGGGCGCGCCAGGGTCGAGCAGACGTTCGATGCGTTCTCGCACGAAGAGCTTGCCCTGCTCTTCATGTCGCTTGCGGTATTTCTCGCCGCCGCCTTCACGGACGAGGGCAAGCCGCTTCTTTAATTCACTCGCGAGGGCGCGGTTGTGTTCTGCGTTGGCTTTGAATTCGGGGGATTGCGGGTCGAGCGCGGAGGAGAGAGTTTCCATGGGATCCAGTGGGTAGTGGTCAGTGGATAGTGGATAGTTTTCAGTGGGGTGAGTCTAGCATAAAACGGGGGGATGAGGAATGAGTGATAAGTAATGAGTAACAAGTAAAAAGGACTCGGCGATACGCTGAGTCCTTTTTGTTCTCGATTTGCATGTCGTTGCGAGGAGGACGAAGTCCGACGAAGCAATCTCCTCGCGACAAGTATATGTTTGTTATCAGGAGATTGCTTCGGGCTTCGCCCTCGCAACGACATTTATCGCCCTAACTTTTCAAGAAACCGTTCCGCTTCCTCATACGCCACCTTGTAATAATACGGCGGACCGTCGCAATAGGCCAGCTTCAGCGCGGACTCGGCATATTCCTTTGCCTTGGCTTTGTCCTTCTCCTGCTCCAGCGCGTATTGCGCGAGGAAGAGATTCACATCCGCCCCCTGCAACACGTACCCGCTGCGCTCCGTGATCACCAGCGCCTCGGACGCTTTTTCCTGCGCGTCTTTGAGATCGCCCTGCTTGTAACGCAACCGCGCCAGGTCGAGCAGGATGTCGGCTTCTGTGTCAACCGCATTGATTTGCCGACAGAGATTGAGCGCTTTGGACAGGTTTTCTTCTGCCAGAGTCAATTCGTTATTGGCGCGATATGCTGCGCCAAGTAGCCAGTAGACACGAACATAATCACGGGGAACATTCATACGTGTGCGTGTTGTTTCA
>JADJNA010000044.1 GCA_016709305.1 Candidatus Villigracilis saccharophilus | reverse complement strand
GAAATCGCGGATGCCACTTATATTGAGCCGCTCACTGTTGAATCCCTTGAGGCCATCATTGAGCAGGAAAAACCTGACGCCATGCTCCCCACCGTCGGCGGGCAAACGGGATTAAACCTCGCGCTCGCTCTCAGCGAAAATGGCATACTTGAAAAATATGGCGTGCAGCTCATCGGCGCGAATCTCTCCGCCATCAAAGCTGCCGAAGACCGTTTGCTGTTTCGTGAGGCCATGCAAAAAGTTGGTATCCCCATTCCGTATGGCGGCGCGGCGTATTCTTTGACCGAAGCCGAAGAAATCATCAAGCAGACTGGCTACCCAGTTTTAGTCCGCGCTTCATTTGCGATGGGCGGCACAGGCGCATCCTGGGTCTATGAATCTGGTCAACTTCAAGAGGCAGTCCGCAGCGCAATTTCTGAATCGCCAATCGGCCAAGCGTGGTTGAAGAGTCCGTTCTCGGTTGGAAAGAATACGAACTCGAAGTCATGCGCGACAAAGCCGATAACTTTGTCGTTGTGTGCTCCATCGAAAACCTTGACCCGATGGGCATACACACAGGCGATAGCATCACTGTTGCTCCCGCACAAACGCTCACCGACCGCGAGTATCAAATCCTGCGCGACCTCGCTCATCGGGTACTCACGGCAGTTGGCGTTGAAACAGGCGGTTCGAATGTGCAATTCGGCGTAGACCCGAAAACAGGCCGCGTCGTTGTCATCGAAATGAATCCGCGCGTCAGCCGTTCATCCGCGCTCGCATCCAAAGCAACGGGCTTTCCCATCGCCAAACTCGCCGCGCTCGTCGCCGTCGGCTACACCCTCGATGAAATCACCAACGACATCACAGGTCAAACCAAAGCAGCCTTCGAGCCCTCTCTCGATTATGTTGTTGTCAAAATTCCGCGTTGGGCATTTGAAAAATTCCCAGGCGTGGACTCGACTCTCGGCCCGCAGATGAAATCTGTCGGCGAGTCGATGGCACTGGGACGCACCTTTCCCGAAGCTTTGAACAAAGCAATTCAATCCCTCGAAATCGGTGTGGACGCACTCGACGCCTCTGGTCCTAACCGAGGATTGGTTACTGAACCTGAAACATTCGCCACCCTACAACATCCCACCTCCGACAGACTCTTCCGTGTCTATCGTGCCATTCACCAAGGAATCTCGCTCGAAGAAATTTCCAAGGCAAGTGGATATGATTTGTGGTTCCTTGCTCAAATGAAGGAAATGCAGAAGTTAGAAAGCAGAGTGCAGAACGCAGAGCGCGGAATGGAGAAGGCAGAATTGAAAATGCTTCTGCGTGAAGCAAAGCAAATGGGATTTGCGGACTCGCATATTTCACGGCTCTTACACTCATCATTCTTCATTCATCATTCTTCATTTCGTGAATTACGTAAATCGCTCGGCATATTACCAACATTTAAAGAGTCGACACCTGCGCAGCAGAATTCGAATCACAGACACCCTATCTCTACAGCGCCTACGAAATGGAAGATGAATCCCACCCGACAGATAAGCAGAAAATCCTCATCCTCGGCGGCGGACCAAACCGCATCGGTCAGGGCATTGAATTCGATTATTGCTGTTGTCAGGCTGCGTTTGCCCTGTCCAAGATGGGATATGAAACCATCATGTACAACTGCAACCCTGAAACCGTCTCCACTGACTACGACACTGCAGACCGCTTGTATTTCGAACCGCTCACACTTGAGCATGTCCTCAACGTCATTGACCTTGAACACCCCGTCGGAGTCATCGTCCAATTCGGCGGACAAACTCCGCTCAACCTCGCCGCTGGGCTTGAAGCCGCGGGCGTGAAAGTTCTCGGCACATCACCACATGCCATTCAACTTTCCGAAGACCGCGAAGAATTTGCAAAACTGCTCAAAGAGTTGGATATTCCCCAGCCAGAAAACGGAATTGCACGCTCCATTGAAGAGGCGCGTGTCATTGCTGAAAGAATTGGCTATCCCGTCTTGGTGCGCCCATCCTTTGTATTGGGTGGACGGGCAATGGCTCTAGTGGAGTCCGAACCCCACTTGGCGGGCTTCATTCAAAGCGCAATCGAGGCGGCTCCTGGTCAGCCGATTCTTATCGACAAATTCATGGAAGATGCTTTCGAAATCGATGTGGATGCACTCGCAGACGGCGAGCGGGTCGTTGTCGGGGCGATCATGCAGCATATCGAAGAAGCAGGCGTCCATTCGGGGGATGCGGCTTGTGTCCTGCCTCCGTATAAAGTGAGCGCTTATCACCTCGGGATTATGCGCGAATATACAGAGCAGCTTGGTCTCACCCTGGGTGTACGTGGATTGATGAACGTGCAGTTTGCGTTAAAAGATGAAGTTGTCTGTGTTCTCGAAGTGAACCCACGCGCCTCGAGAACTGTCCCTTACGCCAGCAAAGCCACTGGATTAAATCTCGCCTACGCCGCTGCGCAAATCATGGCAGGCAGCAGTTTGGAAAGCCTCGGAATTTTGGAAGAACCGCGCGTGGATGGATTCTTTGTGAAAGAGGCAGTCCTTCCATTCAAGAAATTGTCCGGCTCAAGTTCACTGCTTGGGCCAGAGATGCATTCTACAGGAGAGGTGATGGGGCATGCCTCCCGCTTTGGTCACGCTTTTGCAAAATCACAGATCGCCGCAGGATTGGGACTGCCTCAAAACGGAGCGGTGCTTATTACAGTTAATGATTATGATAAAAGCGCAGGCTTGAAGTTCGCGCGTGATCTATACCGAATGGGATTTCACCTCTACGCCACGCCTGGGACTGCGGATATGTGCCAGAAAGCGAATCTGCCGGTTGACATTGTAGAAAAAGCAATGGACGGATCAACACAGATCACAGATCTGATCCGGTCAGGAAAGATCCAATTAGTATTAAATACCCCGCTTGGTCCGCACGCCCACAGTGACGGTGCGGAAATTCGTTCTGCCGCGCTTGCAATGAATGTACCTTTATTAACCACACTCTCAGCAGCAATGGCCGCTGTTTCCGCCATACAGGCCTTGCGGAAAAATGAATTGAAATATCGCAGCTTGCAGCAACATTATTTGTCAAATAAACGGGTGTAAAAAAATAAGCTTGCCCAGCAAAGGAAGGATTTGTTTTTTATGGAGATAAATACACAATGAATCCACGTGACGAAATTCGCACGCTCCTGCAAGCGTTTCAAGGCGGATATATTCAGCGTGATCTAACCCAACTTGATCCCTTCATGGAATTATTCACCCCTGACGCTGAAGTCATTGGCACAAACGGGGTCAAACCGGGCATTGATGAATGGTTTATTGACCGCGGTTCCGCCCGCGAACTGGTGAAGGGAGACTGGCTGGATTGGGGGGATTTGCGACTTGACCTGGAGTCGATGTCCATTCACTACCAAGGGAATGTAGGTTGGGTTGCTGCGGCAGCCACAGTCACGAAAATCATCGGGACTGAAAACTACGACTCATATCTTGAATTCGTCAGAAAATTCCTGGACAACTCAAAGCTGCCCGCTGAACAGAAGCTACATTATATATTGCGCGGTGGGATGAATACCATCTATGAATTGCAGCGTGGTGAAAAATTTGTCTGGGCATTACGCTTCACAGCTGTCGTTATTCACGAAACGGAGGGGTGGAAGTTTGCCCAGATGAATTTCTCCTTCCCCACCATTTATTTCCCCGACGTACGGCAAGTGGAATAACATGTACATTTTTAGAAAAAATATGACCGGAATATGGCTGGCGACATGTTGTATTGATGCTTGAGTTTTTCACAGAGTAGATCATTGGCCTTACTGCTGTTTTCGTGTAAGGATGCGTTGAATTTAGATAAGAATCGGTCCATTCCCTCGCAATTGCCCGGGTCGGGTCAGCAGCCAAACCACCCATTCGCCAATGTGCTCAACAGTCAAAGCTGGCCGTCCCTCAGAATCTGTATTCTCAGTCAAAGCAACTCCAGGGGCAAGGATATGCGTGCGGATGCCTGACTCAACATTTTCCACGCGGATCAACTCCATCAGCGTGGTTAGCGCGTGCATTGCAACACCGTATGCGCCATCCTGTTGATATATCCCCATGGAAGAATCAGACCCAATCGCCATGATCTCCCCGTGTTTTTGCTCACGGAATAAAGGGAGAACGGCCCGTGCTATTAAAAATGGTTCTCGTAAATTCGCACCAAGAACTAGATCCCAAGTCTTGACACTATGGTTATGGATTTGTCCGCCAGCCCAAAATGGAGAGAGAGTAATCAGGATATCGAGGCTTCCAAAAGTCGAACGCGCTTGTTCGACAACTGATTCTGCCGCCTCCAGGCTGTCCAGATCGGATACGATCGTCAAACAAACTCCCCCCAATAATTTAATCTTATCAGCCGCCATTTCGAGCAAATCGACATTCCTGCCGCAAAGGCAAACCTGCACGCCCTCACGTGTAAGCGCCAGCGCAACTTCGCCTGCTATTTCAGAACTGCCGCCTGTGATGATAGCGGCCTTACCATGTAAATCCTGCTTATCCATCAAACCTCATGAGCATTATTTTTTGTCCGAAAGGATGGTCGTTCCAGCCACCGCATCGCTGATGGCATCACCGATCAGGTTGATGGAAAGTACGGCCAGGAATATTCCAGCACCGGGCAATACAGTCAGCCACCAAGCCTGGCGCACATATTTCATTCCAGCGTTGAGCATGGCACCCCATTCCGCAGTGGGAGGCTCCGCCCCCAAGCCCAAGAAGTTAAGGGCTGCGCCAGCCAAAATGGATGAACCAATTCCAAGGGTAATCAATACCAGTAAGGTGCGAATTGAATTGGGCAGAATATGCTTGACTAAAATCCGTGCATCAGAACTTCCCAACGCACGCGCTGCTTCCACATAAGTCATCTCACGCAGAGACAAAACGCTACTGCGGGTCAGGCGCATAAACGACGGCACAAAGGCGATGCCGATTGCTAACATGGCATTTGTGATCCCCGGTCCCAGGATGGCGATTATGGCCAATGCCAAAAGAATATCCGGGAACGACATGAGCACATCGGTAAACCATGAAATTAACGAGTCGAGCCAGCCGCCTGCATAACCAGAGATCAATCCAAATGTGATACCCAGCAATGCGCCGATCGTGATACCAACAAGGCCGATACGCAGGGAGAGTCGTCCGCCATATAGAAAGCGGGCAAAGTTATCGCGTCCAATCCCATCGGTACCCATTGGGTATGACAGACTAGGCGGCTTCAATGCAAGTGCCGGCTGAGTTTTATTGGGATCTTTGTCGGTGAAGAGCGGCGCGCCGTAGGATAAAAAGACGAGCAGGATCAGCAAAATTCCGCCGATCTGTGCGCTGCGGTTACGAAGGATCAGCCTGAACAGACGGATGCCGGGCGAGTTGGAACGTTGCTTTAATATATCTGCTGTCATTTGAGGCGGATCTTCGGATTCAAAAAAACATAAGTGATATCGGTCAGGGTATTGATGAGAACATAGATCGCGGCAGTAACGAGGACCACGCCTTGCACCATCGGATAGTCGCGGCTAAAGATGGATTGCACTGCCAGGCGTCCAATACCCTGGCGCGCGAACATGGTCTCCACAATAGTCGCACCACCAAGCAAATATGCCATCTGCAAACCAAGAAAAGTCACAACGGGAATCAACGCATTACGAAGAGCGTGCTTGAAGATGACCAATCGTTCCGGCAATCCCTTGGCACGGGCTGTGATAATGTAGTCCTTATTGAGCACATCGAGCAGGCTGGCGCGGACCATACGGGCGACGACAGCCGCTTCTGGCAGACCCAATGTCAGCGCAGGCAGGAAGAGAGCGGCGGCGCTTGAATCATTCGAAATACTTGGGAATAGTTTTAACTTTACAGAGAATAAAATAATGAGAAGCAGTCCCAACCAAAAAGTAGGGATTGAAAGTCCGCTGACTGATAAACTCATGATAAGAGTGTCAAACCATGAACCATGACGCAGCGCGGCCAGCAATCCGAGTGTGCCGCCAATCGCCAATGCCACGGAGAGAGCTGATATAGCAAGCGCGACCGTGCTTGGCAGTTGGTCACCGATAGACTTGGAGACAGGCTGATAGTTTCGAATTGAGACGCCCAGGTCGCCCTGCAATGCTTTGCCTAGGTAGCGCCCATACTGCACGTACAGAGGATCATTTAAGCCGAGCTGCTCACGCAGCTCGGCTACTTTTTCTACAGTTACTTTCTGACGTCCCAGGATCGCCATCGTGACATCTCCAGGTACCAAATGGATGACCGAAAATACAAGTACTGAAACTCCAAAGAGTACCAAGATGGATGTAAACAGACGACGGATCAGATAACTAAACATTCAAAATTACTGCGAGATGGAGATGTCGTAGATCCAAGGATAGCCTTCCAAATCAAAACCAAAGCCTTGAACAACAGGCGATGTGAGATAGGAAGTGTTCACAGTAAACATGGGCAGGACGAGCGCATTTTCCATAATGATCTTCTGCGCTGTCATGTAATCCTGCTTGCGGACATTTTCGTCGGTCTGAGTATCGCCGTCAGCGAGAGCCGCATCCAGTTCCTCGCTCACAAAATTGGTCCACGCACCTCCGCCATTGGCATTTTCAGAATGGAACAGATAACGCAGCGGGGAGGGATCGGGGCGGGTCCAATACATATACACGAGGCTGTAGTTTCCAGCCAGAAGTTCTTCATACGCAGCGCCATCATCCATGGAGCGGTACTGCACATCAAAACCAACGTTTGCCAGGTAACCCACTAGAAGTTCATTGAAAGCTTCAGACCAGGCGGGATTATCAGGCCAGTCAATGGTGAGCTTCTCACCGCCTTTTTCGCGGATGCCGTCACCATCAGAGTCGATCCAGCCAGATTCATCGAGCAGGCGGCCAGCCTCTTCCAGGTTAAAGCGATACAGATTATCCGATTCTTTGTCATAGCCCCAGGTAGTCGGAGAGATCACACTGTAAGCAGGCAAACCAAGGCTTTGGAAAGCGGTCTGAGCAAGCTCATCCTGATTCACCGCAAGAATCATCGCCTTGCGGACGTTGATGTCATCGGTCGGTGCTTTCGTGGCATTGATCATCAGAATGGCAGGGATGCCGGGCTGGGCAAATGTTTGGAGTTGGGCAGCACCAGATTCAGCGATCGAGATCGCATCCAGCGCAGGCGGCTCACTGGCAATAAGGATTTCTCCAGTCTCAAACGCAGTGAAGCGAGTAGCCGCTTCGGGCAAAATACGAAAAACCACCTGGTCAAGATTGGCCGGTCCCTTATGGGCAGCAAACTCTGGCCCCCAGTTATAGTCGGGATTACGTTCAAGCACGATCTGTGACTGCGCATCCCATTGAACAAACTTGAACGGACCAGTACCGACAGGATTGCGGCCATAATCCTGTCCAAACTTTGCGAGCGCAGCGGGAGAGGAAATGCTCAACCACTGGCGTGCAGCATCACGCAAAAAGGAGGGGTAGGAGGCGGCAAATTTGACAGTCGCATGGGTATCATCAACAACAACCGTCTCAACATATTGATGATCTTGCAACAGGGATTTTCCGCCAGACTCAAGCACACTTTCGCTCATAATATGATCAAAAGATGCCTTGACTGCTTCCGCGTTAAATGCGGTACCATCATGAAAGGTCACATCAGCCCGCAATGTAAAGGTGAATTCAGAAAAATCCTCATTCGGCTCCCATACAGTAGCGAGTCCTGGATGAAGCGAGCCGTCGGGAGCCATCGATAACAGCGAATCGAACAAGCTCATAAGAATGAATTGCTCCTGAACATATACAGCATCACCGGGGTCGAGGGTTTCCGGCTCCACCGCGATACCTACGGTAAGCAAGCCACCCGAGGAGGCCGCCACTTCCGTTGCAACCGCAGGGGCTTCAGTTACCTGAGCAGCGGGTACTTCTGCAGCAGGAACATCAGTCGTGACAGCGTTTCCACCACAAGCAGTCAAGACCAGTCCAATCAAAATAATGATGGATGCAATCTTAAATATACTTCTCTTCATTTTCATCTCCTTGAATTAGTCGGGGAATCTATCATGCACAACGATTACCCATGATGTGATTTTATCACGGGAAATATTCGCATAACCGGCGTGGATTTTTTTTCAGCGGGAGCTTACACTTGATACATGCGCCTTGAGTGACAGAGTAAACAAATCTCTGTGTCACAAGTGAGCAGAAATAAACGGATTGATTCGGTCTTTAACAAAACGCACATCGATTGCTTGACAGGTTCTATATCCCAAATAGCGTTTCCGCAATGTTCTTGGTCCAGGGTTCCGGCAGTATCGGCGGTTCTATATTTTGTCCTTGTACAAGGCAGCCAAGGCTGCGCCGATTGCTTGTGAAAGATCGCCAAGCGCCGCAGGGACGATACTAATGGCATCACGTTGATATGGCCACAGGTATTCGCGTGCAGTTGATCGCACGATGCTCAAATAACGCTCACGGAAAGTAATCGTGGTTGCTTCTGGATCCATCAACCCTCCGCCGATGACCACAAATTTTGGATCGAGCGCCATAGCTAGATTGGCGACATGCAATCCCAATGCTTTGGACTGGAAGTCGAACAATTCTATTGCGAGTTCGTCACCTTTTTGGGCTAATCCGCGCAAAGCAAAGGCACGTTCCTTGGGTCCGAGGGGTGATTTCGCCAGAAAATGTTCTGGATATTGATCCAGTTTTTCAGCAAGCAGGTAGGGCAAGCCAGCAAGGCATGTGTAAATTTCAACACATCCCCAAGTGCGCCCGCAGCCACAGGGGTAGGCTTTCGTTGTGTCAAGCAAATGCAGAGGCGCGGGCATATGTCCTGCTTCCATTCCTGCCAGGGTGTCGCCATCCAAAGGTAATCCGCTTTGATCAATGTATGCACATCCCAGGCCGGAGCCTGGAGCAAGCATAAGCACTGTACCGCCACTGTCACCGCGTACATGCTGGGCTTCTGCAACGCCGCCCATGTTGCCGTCGTTACCGACTGTTAATGGAATAGCACGTCCGGCGCGTTCAGATAAGGCATTGCTGTAAGCTGAATGCACATCAAATCCGGCGAAATCTTCGGGCAAGTTGGCCGAACGATCAAAAACGCCATAACGCTGAAATGGTCCAGGAACAGCCAATCCCACCCCACCAACCTGGTCCCAAGTCAGGTTATTTTGGGATAAGTAAGTGTTGATAGCCATAACCCAACTACGCACAACGGCTTCGGGACCGTGAGCCGAATTTGTAGAGGCTTGCAATAATTTTGTAGAGATGGTTGATCCATCACTTCTCACCCCTCCTACTTTCGATGTAGTCGCGCCCCCATCGGTACCAATATAGACAGTTTTACTCATATGTTCTTTTTACCTTCCATGATAGTTTTTTCTTTCATGCAAAATCCGCAAGTGATTGCCGATGGCTGCTTCACACCTAGAATATTTCTTCAGTAGTCTTCTCATTAACCAGCTCAAATAAAGTTCCACTCCCTTTTTAATGCTTCCATTAAGGGACATCATTCCTTTTTGAACGATGTCGAAACACTTGAGTGTGCTCGCTACCGCCAGGCTTTTGAGGTTTTACACAGGGATTTTACCTCAGGGATGGCTCATTTGATACAAAGATTGCCATTGAAGAAATTCTCTCATCGTGCGACTCTCGAGAAAAGGTGAGGGACTCAGTCAGCTCTGGCATGGATACCTGATTATAGACTCAGACTCCTGCGGATACAACTTCATCGTGGATCGGGATAAAGATCATGTTTTGGGTTTTGCCTGTTACGGTCCGCGTGACCTTATCGATGGTGTGTTTGACCTGTATAGATCGCCGTTGACCCAGAGGCTTTCCGCAACCAGATCGAGCGCGGATCACTGACCGCCAGCGAGGAGGATATACTCAAATTAAACGGCCACATACTTATTAGCGAGACCTCATGCAAGCCCGACTTGCAACGCCTATTCAGCATGGGATACACGATCGAGGCGTCCATCAAGGATTTCTATACGATGGGTGATGATCAGATGATCTTCACGAAGCGACTCTAATTTCCAAAGCGGGGGAAGCCAAAGACATCTTTATTTTCCCGATGGGCACTGATACGTCGTTGATCTAAAACTGATTCCTGTACTCACAGTCCGCTTTTCTTCCACCAATCAACTCCAACCTGATGTTCCCTGGGTTGAAAACCAATCGACTCGTATATCCTGGCGGCATGGTAATTCTCATCCGCCACCATCACAAGGGTTTCCACCTTCATGTTCTCAAACGCGTAACGACTGGCCTGATACACCAGTGTGCCGCAAATACCGCGGCGGCGATAATCCGGGTGGGTTCCCACCTGTTGAAAGCGGCCAATCTTCCCATCGGAAAAGATCCCCAGCTCTGCCACCAACTGGTTATCCAGAAAAGCTCCAAACCAAAATCCCCGTCCGTCTCTGGTCATTTGGCGATAGCGCTGCATCTGATCGCGCTTAAAGATTTCGTAATCATGCAAAGTATGTTCAGGCGGGCGGCAGGCAATTTGGTTCTGCGCAGCCTGCTCCCACTCCCAGTCTTCAGTCAACGGATGGATCACGATCTCCGAATTATATTTGGGCGGGACTTTCACATGCTCGGTGGATAAAACCACCGTTTGACCCAAGTTGAAGCCCGCATCCAGGAAGGGTTTGATCTCACCCATCTCGCCATGCATGGTATCCCAGCCAAAGGCCAGATGCGCGACCCTTGTTGGAGGGCCGATCTCTTTGGCAAAGATGGACTTCCAGTTTTCAAGATCGCCAGCACCAGGCGGTTTGGAGAAAAGCAGAAAATTTCCCCAATAAAAAGTTGGGTTTGTTGGAGTACGAATAACCAGATAATCTCCGCGGTCCAAGATCTGGCCGTCGAATTTTGGAAAAATTAAATCGGTACGATACCCTAATGATCGAACTTCCATTGTGATCCTTACTTGGGAATGCCTTTCGAAATCCGTTGATGACATGATCCGCCGGCTGAACTTGACGGCAAGCTGAGCTTTTATGATACGTCACTTTGAACTACAATCTCAAAATATTAAGAAAGCAACTCATTGAACAAAGTGATCTCTTATCATTTCACCAGGCATAAACCCGTTCAGGTGTCATCGGTCTGCATTGTGTGGATCGCTCTTGCATTTACAGGCTGCGCAATGTAAATCCGAACTAAGCAGGATAAATTCCCTGTCCATGAAAACGGATATCACTCTCTGGCAATCCGTTTTGTATGCGAACTGCCTTGGCACTCCCGTTTTTTTCTTCCTCGGCTATACTTCGCCTATCTTTCTCCCGGAGTGGAACCATGAATAAGACCCGCACTGTTGTTGTCATTTTGCTCTTCGTTGCGATACTCGCTGGCTTCTGGCTCAGCACAAAAAGCAGGAAGCCCGTTGAGCATGTCACAATGAAACCCGCCGAGCCATCCCAGCCATACGGATATGATGTACCCGTCCAGGCAGACTCCCCCTGGCCGACCTTCCGCCGCGATCGGCGCAACAGCGCCTCAAGCCCAATCACGGCAATTTATCAAGGCGACCAGCCCTGGTTCTTTCAAACCGGCAAAGGGCTTTTCACCACTCCCGTTATTGATGCTGACGGATTGATCTATGTTGGCTCCGCCGATCACTATTTTTACGCACTCAATCCTGATGGTTCGCTCAACTGGAAATATGAAACCGGCGAGATCATCGATTCTGCCGGCGCGCTGACGCCCGGCGCGATCACTTTTATTTCCGGCGACGGGCACATGTACCAGTTCCGCACCGGACAAATGGAAATAAGCGAGCGTCCGATCTGGGTCTATGAAGCGGAGCTGCGCCCCGAGATCAGTTACAACCGCTGGTTCGAGGGAAATGTGGCCGTCGGATACGATGGCACCTTGTACGCCGGTAACACCAACTTTTTATACTACGCCATTAATCCGGATGGCACGCTGAAATGGACCTACCCCACCACCTCCAACAACTGGTCACAGGCCGCCTTCGCTGATGACGGCACGATCTTCTGGGGATCGAACGATACCTACGTGCGCGCCGTTGCACCCGATGGAACGGAATTGTGGAAGGATATTACACTCGGATTTATCGCCGCCTCAGCCGCTGTCGGGTCGGATGGAACGGTCTACATCGGCAGTTTTGATTCGAACCTGTATGCCCTTGATCCGCAAACAGGATCTGTTAAATGGAAATTCCCCACTTCCGATCACATCTACACCTCAGCCGCGCTCGACTCAGACTCCGACGGAAACACACGCGCGATCCTATTCGGTTCCGCCGACGGCTCCTTCTACTCGGTTGATCCAAATGGCAGCCTGCTCTGGAAATACGATACAGGCGACCCGATCCGTTCTTCTCCTGCGCTCGGCCTTTCCGCGGACGGCAGAAGCAAGATCGTCTACTTCGGGGATGGCAATGGGAAGTTGTACGCATTGAATGTCTCCGACGGTTCTTTGCGCTGGGCGTTTGACACGACATCGAAGGACCCTGAACTCGCTGACCGCAATGACCTGAATGGTTCGGTGGCCCTCGGGATGACTGGCATTTATGTGGGCGGTGAGCACGGCCAGTTCTGGTATCTGCCCTACGATTACTGTCTGAATGCAAAGGATGCGCGCTGTACCGACACATCCAGCCTGCCGCAAACTTTTAGCGGCCTGTATTATGTATCCCCGGGCGGCAATACCAGCGCTGAGTTTCCAGCCGCACTACCCTCCTCTTCCATGCTGACCCTGCGTCTGGTGGTCCGCGAAAACGGCAACACCATTGGTGCACGCATCTGCGATGCACCTTTCGGCTGTCCAAAGGATGCCCTGACTGTCAGCCTCGACCCGGCTGTCTCATTGGATGTCCAGCATTCAGCGGATGGAAAATATATTTATATCCGCCCCCAGGAATTTCTTGCACCCGGGCAAACATACCGCCTAAAAGTGGACGGCAGCTATTACACCGGCGGCATGCGGCTCGGCAATATGACGATCGGCGGATCCAAGTCCGGCAGGTTTGGCGGTGAGTTCAATTTCGAGGTTGAGGATTCTTCGCAGGCTCTGCCCCTCACATTGGATGCCGAAAGGTCCAGCGCCTTTGAATGGACGCGCCTGGCCGCGCCCATCCCGCCCATGCTGCCCAGCCTGAACCAGATCGGTTTTGATTATATAGAATGGATCGTTGCGCCTGTGCTGATCACGCCGGCAGACATCATGGATCAGGGAAAATTCGTCCTCTGGGCGATCGGTGCGAAACGCACCGAGGATGGCAGCCTGGTCCCCGACCCGCAGAGTGATTTCACCCTGCCGCTTAACGGACGATATCAAGGCGCGGATTTCATCGCGATCGATCAGAAATTCCCGATGCCGATCACAGGCATCAACATTCCCTTCAATATATTTGAACTGCGCGGCACCTTCAACGCGGATGGAACCACCACACGTCCTGCGGCTTTTGCCTCGACAGATACGCTCTCCATTCCAACCTTCGGCCCATACTTGGTGATCGCCGGCCTGGCCAACAACTGGTACAAGGATATGCTCGTGGCTGGCACCTACGTCACCCGCATGTATGATGGCGCGGCCAATTCAGCGCCGGCCGGCATCCAGGTTTCCGATATTGCCTTTCTCTCAGCCAAGCAGGAGTCTGCGGGTTCGGTCACCGCCAGCTTTACCTTCGACGCGGGTGTTTCATATCCGGCAGCTGACCATCGCGCCGGTCTGGTACTGGTGGATCCTGCGACGAACGAAGCGGTCTACATGGACTACAAGGCCAATCTATCAACAGCAGAAGATGAATCCGGGAACGTGCGCTCCGTGACGCTGATCCTGCCCGCTGATCTGGAATTGCCTGAAAAGCTTCGGGTATATGTGATGCTGGATGTGTATCCAATATACAGCGAGAAGATACGCTAATCAAATATGTAAAACCGCCTGCGCCATCGTTCGCGCAGGCGGTTTTATTGATCATGAAATTTCAACGGGGAAGCTCTATTGCCAGAAAATCAGTGGATACATAGCTCACGAAACACATGCAACATCCATCAACCAAATAGATTGACGAAATTAATTCCATTATCTTCAAGGTTCTTTTTTCTTAAGCATTTTTTTCCTGCCTGTTATGTAAAACCGTATACCTTACAGTTACTTATCATATTCTTTTATCAGAATAAAAATTGTTGTTTATCTATTATAAATAACAAGTTTGGGACATAATTTTATTAATTGTCTCTATGTGGTTACTGATTAACGGACTGTGTTTTACTGGTAGTTTTTCCGATTCAACAATTCGCTGAAGTCAGGAGCTATGCAGTGAGACATAGAATAATTTGTTTTTTTCTTCCCATTTTTTTGCTATTTTTAACCATTACGATTCGATCAGTTGTTTTGGCGAACAGTGTAATCACCAGGGTGGTGGAAATCTATAGCGGCACAGACAGTTCAACCCCTCATTTTTAATAAATCAGCCAAGATGAAGATTCACCTGAAAGCTCTCCTCAAGCTATGTACATTTCTAGCTTTATGCATTTCCCTGCTCGGCAGCGCGTTTAGCGTTACGTCTGCGCACGCCGCGGGCGTTTGTTACGTTAAATGGAATGCCACAGGAGCCAACAATGGCACTTCCTGGACTAATGCTTATACGGACCTGCAGTCGACACTGGGCGCTTCAACCTGTACGGAAATCTGGGTAGCTGCCGGGACCTATAAACCGTCAATACCTGCCAGTCGTTCTGCGACCTTCCAACTCAAGACCGGTGTCGCTCTCTATGGTGGATCTGCCGGGACGGAGACCCTGCTCGACGAGCGCGCCTACATGAGCAATGTGTCCACCTTGAGCGGTGATATTGGCACAGTGGGTCTAAATACAGACAATACTTATCACGTAGTCACAGGCAGCGGTACCAATGCCACTGCGGTGCTGGATGGTTTCACTATCACGGCAGGATACTCTGTCGACGGTACCGACCAAAACGGCGCCGGGATGTATAGCCAGAGTGGTAGCCAGACTTTGAGAAATCTCACTTTTACCGGCAACCAGTCTGGCTCCAACGGCGGCGGCGGGGCGAGGATTAACGCCAGTACGTCTACCTTGAACAACGTCACCTTCAGCAACAATACCTCGAGCGGTAGTGGTGGCGGACTGCTTGTCCAAGGTGTCTCTGCTGGTCCGGTGTTGACCAATGTCACCTTCAGCAACAACTCGACGATTTCCGGAGTCAGCGGCGGCGGCGGGATGTTTAATGGCGCAAACAGCACTGCTACATTGACCAACGTCACCTTCAACGGCAACTCAGCCAGCAATGGCGGCGGCGCACTTGGCCACAATGCTAATGTCACGCTCAACATTAGAAATTCGATTTTCTGGGGCAATACGGCGCCAGTGGGTTCGCAGATTAACTCCTTTGCGGTTCCCTTCAGCCTGAACATAAGCAACAGCATCATACAAGGTGGTACCTGTCCAACCTATGCCGCGTGCACGCCCGTCGTTCCCTCGGGCAGCGATCCAATGCTCGGTACACCCGGAAATTATGGCGGCTTTACTCAAACCATCCCGTTAGGGTCGGGTTCACCGGCTATTAATGGGACAAGCAGCAACTGTCCGACCACTGACCAGCGTTACCAGCCGCGCTCAAGTCCATCATGTGATATCGGCGCGTATGAATACAACCTGGTTCCTTACGTGGTTTCCATCGCGGGGAGTGCGTTGACGGGTACAAGTGCGACCTTGGAAGGCATTGTGAATGCCAATAATGCCAGCACTACGGTCACCTTTGAGTATGGACTGAATACATCCTACGGTTCAACTGTCACGGCTACCCAGAGCCCGGTGACTGGCGTGCTCGATCATTTCGTGACGGCTCCCATAAGCGGGTTGACGCCCGCCATCATCTACCATTTTCGCGTGGTCGGGCAAAACACGAACGGGACAACCTACGGTTCCGACCAATCATTTATTTTCAAAGGAGACCAGACCCTTTCTTATACCTCCAGCGCGCCAGCCAGCGCTGTCGTTGGCGGAGCCGCTTACACGCCATCAGCCACATCCACCTCTGGCCTGGCAGTGACCTTCACAATTGATGTCGCTGCATCCAGTGTCTGCTCAATCTCGGGCAGTGCAGTCTCCTACCTGACCGTTGGCACCTGCATTATCAATGCCAATCAGGTTGGCACCACCAACTACAATGCCGCTCCCCAGGTACAGCAGTCCTTCGCAGTGGGCAAGGGAACTCAGGCAGCACTGACCGTTGTGGCAACTCCTTCAACGGTCCCCTATGGCAGCACTTCGGCATTGACCACAACTGGCGGCAACGGAACCGGGGCTGTCACATACAGCGCTGGAACCTCCACAGGCTGCTCGATCACTGGCAGCACCCTCTCAGTCATCGATGCCTCGGGTTCCTGCAATATCACCGCCACCAAAGCCGCGGATACAAACTACAACGCCGCCACTTCCGTCGGATTGACCGTCACACTGACAAAAATCAACCAGTCAGCCCTGACCGCCGTGGCAACTCCTTCCACGATCCCCTTCGGCAGCACTTCGGCACTGACCATTACCGGCGGCAATGGCACCGGGGCTGTCACTTTCAGCGCTGGAACCTCCACAGGCTGTTCCGTCACCGGCAGCACCCTCTCAGTCATCGATGCCTCGGGCTCCTGCAATGTCACCGCCACCAAAGCCGCGGATACAAACTACAACGCCGCCACTTCCGTCGGATTGACCGTCACACTGACAAAAATCAACCAGTCAGCCCTGACCGTCGTGGCAACTCCTTCCACGATCCCCTTCGGCAGCATTTCGGCACTGACCATTACCGGCGGCAATGGCACCGGGGCTGTCACTTTCAGCGCTGGAACCTCCACAGGCTGTTCCGTCACCGGCAGCACCCTCTCAGTCATCGATGCCTCGGCTCCTGCAATGTCACCGCCACCAAAGCCGCGGATACAAACTACAACGCCGCCACTTCCGTCGGATTGACCGTGACACTGACAAAAATCAACCAGTCAGCCCTGACCGCCGTGGCAACTCCTTCCACGATCCCCTTCGGCAGCACTTCGGCACTGACCATTACCGGCGGCAATGGCACCGGGGCTGTCACTTTCAGTGCTGGAACTTCGACTGGCTGCTCGATCACCGGCAGCACACTTTCCGTCACGGATGCTTCGGGGACATGCAATGTCAGCGCAACTAGAGCCGCAGACAATAACTACAACGGCGCCACTTCTGCAGAGATCGCTGTCACCCTGACCACCGCCGATCAGGCAACCCTGACCGTCGTGGCAACTCCTTCGACAGTTTCATATGGCAACACGTCGGCATTGACTACAACAGGTGGCAACGGGACCGGGGCTGTCACATACAGCGCAGGAACTTCGACTGGCTGTTCCGTCACCGGCAGCACGCTCTCCGTCACTGATGCTTCGGGTACATGCAATGTCAGCGCAACTAGAGCCGCGGACAATAACTACAACGCCGCTACTTCTGCGGAGATCGCTGTCACCCTGGCCACCACCAACCAGGCGACCCTGACCGTCGTGGCAACTCCTTCGACAGTTTCATATGGCAACACGTCGGCATTGACCACAACTGGTGGTAACGGAACCGGGGCTGTCACATACAGCGCAGGAACTTCGACTGGCTGTTCCGTCACCGGCAGCACACTCTCCGTCACGGATGCTTCAGGAACATGCAATGTCAGCGCAACTAGAGCTGCGGACAATAACTACAACGCCGCCACTTCTGCGGAGATCGCTGTATCACTCGTAAAAATCGATCAGGCAGCACTGACCGTCGTGGCAACTCCTTCAACGGTTGCATATGGCAGCACTTCGGCATTGACCACAACAGGCGGCAGCGGAACCGGGTCTGTCACATACAGCGCAGGAACTTCGACTGGCTGTTCCGTCACCGGCAGCACACTCTCCGTCACGGATGCTTCGGGAACATGCAATGTCAGCGCAACCAGAGCCGCGGATAATAACTACAACGCCGCCACTTCTGCGGAGATCGCTGTTACGCTGACCACCACCGATCAGGCAGCACTGACCGTCGTGGCAACTCCTTCAACGGTCCCCTATGGCAGCACTTCGGCATTGTCCATCACCGGTGGCAACGGAACTGGTGCTGTCACATACAGCGCAGGAACTTCGACTGGCTGTTCCGTCACCGGCAGCACACTCTCCGTCACTGATGCTTCGGGGACATGCAGTGTCAGCGCAACTAGAGCCGCAGACAATAACTACAACGCCGCCACTTCTGCGGAGATCGCTGTCACGCTGACCACCACCGATCAGGCAGCTCTGACCATCGTGGCAACTCCTTCGACAGTTTCATATGGCAACACGTCGGCATTGACTACAACAGGTGGCAACGGGACCGGGGCTGTCACATACAGCGCAGGAACTTCGACTGGCTGTTCCGTCACCGGCAGCACACTCTCCGTCACGGATGCTTCGGGGACATGCAATGTCAGCGCAACTAGAGCCGCGGACAATAACTACAACGCCGTCACTTCCGCGGAGATCGCTGTTATTCTGACCACCACCGATCAGGCAGCTCTGACCGTCGTGGCAACTCCTTCAACGGTCCCCTACGGCAGCACTTCGGCATTGACCACAACAGGCGGCAACGGAACCGGTGCTGTCACATACAGCGCAGGAACCTCCACCGGCTGTTCCATCACCGGCAGCACGCTCTCCGTCACGGATGCTTCGGGTACATGCAATGTCAGCGCAACTAGAGCTGCGGACAATAACTACAACGCCGCCACTTCCGCGGAGATCGCTGTTATTCTGGCCACCACCAACCAGGCGACCCTGACCGTCGTGGCAACTCCTTCGACAGTTTCATATGGCAACACGTCGGCATTGACCACAACTGGTGGTAACGGAACCGGGGCTGTCACATACAGCGCAGGAACCTCCACTGGCTGTTCTATCACCGGCAGCACACTCTCCGTCACGGATGCTTCAGGAACATGCAACATCAGCGCAACTAGAGCCG
>JADJNA010000043.1 GCA_016709305.1 Candidatus Villigracilis saccharophilus | reverse complement strand
CCTGGTTGCCTGCGCGGGAGTTCTGCTCACCCTGCTGACCGCTTCGTGGGCTGGGTTTGGCATGTCATTACTTGGACGCAAAGACCGTCTGCGCTTGCTGTTACTTTCCGCCTTTCTGCAAATGATCCCGTTTACTGCATTATGGCTAAGCCGCTTTTTACTCTTCGCAGAACTGGGCATTACCAACTCGTATTTTTCATTGATCGCACCCGCGCTGATGGGAACCAGTCCGATCTATATTCTGCTCTTCTACTGGACCTTCCGCCGCACAGGCCGCGCCATTTTTTGAGTCAGCGGAATTGGATGGAGCGAGTTTGTTGCAGGCGTGGTGGCGGGTTGCCATTCCGCTGGCACGCCCTGCATTGATCGCGGTTGGGCTGCTTTCATTCCTGTATTACTGGAATGACTTTATCAATCCGCTCTTGTATCTGCGTTCTCAAACGCTCTATACACTGCCAGTCGGTTTGCTTCAGCTTCAGGAAATGGATAAGACCAACTGGCCGCTCTTAATGGCTGCTTCAGTCGTTATCACTGTCCCTGCGCTGATTGTCTTTTCGGCTATGCAGCGGGCGCTTCTATCGTGGAATAGTGAAGAGTAGCTGACTAATTTTTATTTGACATGCCCCATTCGCTATGTTATAAAACAAGAACAATCTTGTGATCTGTACTCATCCAGAGAGGTGGAGGGACCGACCCTTTGAAGCCTCGGCAACCGTTCAAGCGGTGCCAACTTCGGCAATTGATATATTCAATTGATAGATGAGAGTTGATGTGTTTTCACATTGCCTCTCAATTTGAGAGGCGTTTTATTTAGTATGTCGTTGCGAGGAGGGCGTTCTCCCCGACGAAGCAATCTCCAAATCAATTATGAAATTGCCTCGCGCCCGCCCATCGCAATGACGAGAGGAACATATAATTGGAAATCGGCGAAACAATTTATGTAACAACGCGTGAAGAATTCCGCGAATGGCTGGAAAAGAATCACAAATTCAAAAAAGAGATCTGGTTGGATCCAATATAAAAAATTTACAGGCAAACCCTCCATCCCGTACGTGGATGCGGTGGAGGAAGCCATCTGCTTCGGCTGGATCGACGGCTTCGAAAAAGGCATGGACGATCAACGCTACGCCAAGCGCTTCACGCCGCGCAGACAAAAATCCCTGTGGACGGATACGAACATCGAGCGCGCCCGCAAAATGATGGAAGAAGGCAAGATGACCGAGGCGGGACGCGCAACTTTGCCGAAGGGAATTTAACCGCGAAGTTCGCTAAGGTCGCAAAGAATGACTGTTTTTTCTTAGCGGACTTCGCGCTCTTTGCGGTAAAAAAGGATATTATGGATTGTCCCGAATGCGGTGCGCCTGAGACATTATGTCAAACGCGCTTCGATGAATTCCTTGCCTTGGAATTCACGAATGCAGGCTATGGCCCTGTCCATCATCTGACCGTCACAGCATACATGCTCCAACATTCCAGCAAGTTGACCCGTGAAGGCTGGCTCTATGAACGAGGGGTATTGAGAGAGTTCCTCGTGGAAAATAAGCCGCCCGCATTCATCCGCAAGCAAAACAGGGACTTGGTGGATAGCGGCAAGCGCACCTTCAAGATCAAATCGAGGAATGGATTGCCTGTCATCTACAACTCCACATGGACAAAAACGATTCTCGATGTCCGCACTGAGAGTGCGGAAGTCTATTGCGCGAACGTGTCCGCGTGGGCGAGGGCTGTATTGGAAGATGCTGAGAAAATTAAGATATAACCATATCTTTTCAAATAATCCCTTTTATATATATTCATTTGTGGTGAAACAAAAACAACGAAGGAAAAAATAAATCAATGACTAATCGCAAATACACAAACCGGCGTTACCTCGATGCCCTCGAAAAGAAAGTCCTTGTCTTCGATGGCGCGATGGGAACCAGCCTGCAATTACAAAATCTTACCGCCGAACATTTTGGCGGCGAACAATACAACGGATGTAACGACTATCTCGTCATCTCTTATCCCGAAGCCGTGGAAAAAGTCCATCGCTCTTTCCTCGAAGTCGGCGTGGACGTGCTTGAAACGGACACCTTCCGCTCAAACCGCCTGACGATGACGGAATACAAATTGCAGGATCGCATCATTGAGATCAATGTTGCTGCTGCGAGCCTTGCGCGCAAAGTCGCGGACGAATTCGCCGCGAAGACAGGTCAGCCGCGCTTCATCGCCGGCTCCATCGGACCTTCAGGCAAACTTCCCTCCACGAATGATCCTGACCTTTCCAATGTCAAATACGACGAACTCATCGATACCTTCCGCGAACAGGCTGTCGGATTAATTCAAGGCGGCGTGGATGTTCTTTTAATTGAAACCTCGCAGGACATTCTCGAAGTCAAAGCCGCCATTACGGGCATTCACAATGCTTTCGCTGAGACCCAGCAATATTTGCCGATCCAGGCTCAGGTTACGTTGGATACGACAGGCCGTATGCTGCTCGGCACCGACATCAACGCGTCCCTCACCATCCTCGAAGGCATGGGCATCGATGTCATCGGCCTCAATTGCTCCACCGGTCCCGAGCACATGCGCGAGCCTATTCGCTTCCTCGGCGAAAATTCCACGCTGCCCGTGTCATGCATTCCAAACGCGGGCCTTCCCTTGAACGTGGATGGTCAAGCCGTGTATCCGCTTGAGCCTGAACCATTTGCGAATGACTTGTATGAATTCGTGACCAAGCACAACATTTCAGTTGTGGGTGGATGCTGCGGCACGACGCCTGAACATCTTAAGCTGCTGATTCAAAAACTGGATGCTCATCCACATCCCAAGCGACCGCTTCACTCTACGCCTCAGCTTGCCTCCGCCATGTCAGCAATTTCCATGCGACAGGAACCCGCCCCCACCTTGCTTGGTGAACGCTGCAACGCGCAAGGTTCGCGCAAGTTCAAGCGCCTCCTGCTTGAAGAAGATTACGATGGCATTCTCAACATCGCCCGCGAACAGGTCGCTGGCGGCGCACACGCCCTGGATATTTCCGTGGCTGTCACCGAACGCGCTGATGAAGGCGAGCAAATGCGCAAGGTCATCAAGAAATTGCAAATGGGTGTGGATGTTCCGCTCGTGATCGACACCACCGAAGTGGATGTGCTTGAGATCGCATTGCAAACCGCGCCTGGACGTTGTCTTATCAACTCCACGCATCTTGAATCTGGCCGTGAAAAAGCCGATAAGATCTTCGGTCTCGCCAGGAAATATAATGCCGCTGTCATCTGTCTCACCATTGACGAAAATGGCATGGCGAAGACCGCGCAGCGCAAACTCGAAGTAGCGCAGCGCATTTATGATATCGCCGTCAACGACCACGGACTCAAGCCCGAAGATTTGGTCTTCGATGACTTGACCTTCACCCTCGCCACTGGCGATGTTGAATTTGTGGATTCTGCCAAAGAAACCATCGAAGGCATTCGCCTCATCAAACAAAATTTGCCTGGTGTGATGACTTCGCTTGGTGTGAGTAACTTATCCTTCGGCCTTGCCCCGCAAGCCCGTCCTCCGCTCAACTCCGTCATGCTCTATTATTGTGTGCAAGCTGGCTTGGATATGGCCATCGTCAACGCGGCGCACGTCATGCCCTACGCCGAGATTGGCACCGAAGAACGCAACCTGTGCGAAGACCTGATCTTCAACCGTCGCGAAGATGCCTTACAGCGTTTCATCGAACATTTTGAAACCGTCACGGTTTCAACCGAGTCCGTTGTTGCAGACCCCACAGCAGGCATGACCCCTGAACAAAGATTACACTGGAAAATTTTGCATCGCGTCAAGGAAGGTGTTGAAGCGGATATTGATGAGATCATCAACCGCGAACCAACTGGCGGGCGCTCTGCCCGCCATGAAGTTGCTGTCCACACCCTTAACACCGTGCTCCTCCCCGCCATGAAAGAAGTGGGGGACAAATTCGGCGCGGGTGAATTGATCCTGCCCTTCGTTTTGCAATCAGCTGAAACGATGAAAAAGACCGTTTCTCACCTTGAGAATTATCTCGAAAAAGTGGAAGGTGTCACCAAGGGAACCGTTGTCATTGCCACAGTCTATGGCGATGTGCATGACATCGGTAAAAATCTCGTCAAGACCATTCTCGCAAATAATGGCTACACCGTGGTTGACCTTGGCAAGCAAGTCCCTGCCGAAACGATCATCACAAGAGCTGTGGAAGAAAACGCCACCGCGATCGGCCTGTCTGCCTTGCTGGTATCCACCTCCAAGCAGATGCCGCTCATCGTCAACGAAATGCAGCGCCGCGGACATAAGATCCCGATCCTCATTGGCGGCGCGGCCATCAATCGCCGCTTCGGCCGCCGCATCCTCTTCGCGGAGGATGGCAACGCCTACGAACCTGGCGTCTTCTATTGTAAGGATGCCTTTGAAGGCCTCGACACAATGGACTCGTTGATCGACCCCAAGCGCAAACCAGCCATGCTCGAACAACTCCGCAAAGATGCAGACATGGAAATGGGACGCGCCTCGCAGACTCCCGAGCATCGCAAGACCGAAGGCACACGCTCGAACATTGTCCCTGCGCCGATCCCATTGCCTGCCAAGTTGGGTCAACGTGTTGTCAAAGACATGCCGCTCGAAATGGTGTTGAAACACCTCAATATGAATGAACTCTACCGCCTTTCATGGGGCGCGAAGAATACTCACGGCAAGGAATGGGAAAAACTCAAAGCAGACTTTGATGCCCGCCTCGCCAGGATGACCAAGGAAGCCCTCAAAGATGGCTGGCTCAAACCGCAGGCCGTGTATGGTTACTTCCCCTGTCAGGCCGATGGCGATGACCTGATCATTTACGAAACTGCTGAGAACAAAAAAGAGATCATGCGCTTCAACTTCCCGCGCCAGCCTTACGATGATCATCTCGCACTTTCAGATTACTACGCCTCCGTTGAGTCAGGTCAAATGGACGTGGTTGCGCTTCAAGTCGTCACTGTAGGTCTTGAAGCCACTGAAAAATTTGAAAAGATGCAAGCCGCCAATGACTACACCGAAGCCTACTTCACCCACGGCCTCGCCGTCCAAACTGCCGAAGCGACAGCGAACTACCTGCATGAACACATCCGCCGCGAGTTAGGTCTGAGCGAAGATCAGGGCAAGCGTTATTCATGGGGCTATCCCGCCATTCCCGAATTGGAAGATCACTTCAAGGTCTTCCAGCTTTTACCTGGCGCGGAGACTGAGCTAGGCATGAGTCTTGCCACTTCGGGACAACTCGTACCCGAACAATCCACTGCCGCGATCATTGTCCACCACGCGCAGGCGAAATATTACAGTGTCGGTGAGAGCCGTGTGGAACAGTTAATGAAATGATTAAAATTGAAATATTAAAAGATGTCTAACTGTCTGATCACAAAATGCAAGCTGGTCTGTGTATTAACCTGAATACTTAATTAATGAGGCGATATGGATTTTTTGCAACAACTTTCCCTGGGAACGATTCTCGCTGATGGCGCGATGGGCACAGTGCTCCACGCGCGCGGCGTAGGGTTTGATAAATGTTTTGATGAATTGAACTTAACCAATCCAGCGACTGTAGCGGATATTCACCGCGAGTACATTGAATCAGGCGCGCAATTGATCATCACAAATACGTTCGGTGCGAACCGTTACAAATTAAAGAAACACGGTCTCGAAGAGGATGTGGTCGAGATCAACCGCGCGGGCGTGGAACTTGCAAAACGTGCGGTCGCCGCGTCATTCAAGGATGTGCTTGTCGCGGGTGATATCGGCCCGCTTGGAGTGCGTATCGCTCCCTATGGACGTGTCAAGCCGGAGGAGGCGCGAGCCGTTTTCGCAGAGCAGGTGAAAGCCCTGGCAGATGCAGGCGCTGAATTGATCGTGATCGAGACCATGAGCGATCTATATGAAATTCAAGAGGCGATCAAGGCTGCAAAGGATGTTTCAAAGTTGCCTGTGGTTGCATCCGTAACCTTTACGCGCGATGACCGAACTTTGCTGGGCGATGACCCGATGAAAGTGGCCCGCAAATTGAGGGACGCCGGGGCGGATGTGATCGGTGTGAATTGTTCAGGCGGACCTTCGCAGTTGCTGCGTATCTTGAAACAAATGAAGCAGGCTGTCCCCGACGGAAAATTTTGGGTCAAGCCGAATGCGGGCTGGCCTGAGCAGGTCGGCGGACGAATTATGTACCCTGCCGATGCGGATTATTTTGGCGATTACGCCCTTGCGTTTCGTGAAGCAGGTGCGAGTATTGTCGGCGGATGCTGCGGCACAACGCCTCAACATATCGCTGCAATGAAGAAGGCTTTTGAGACCGCTCCCGTTTTTGTCTCTGAACCGATCGTTGTCTTGTCTGATGATGAAGCCATTGACGAACCTGTTGAACAGCCGACCCAGTTCGCGCAGAGATTATCTTCTGGAAAATTTTCCATTTGTGTGGAAATGGATCCGCCGCGCGGACTCTCGACACATAAATTACTGGCGGGCGCTTCGCTCCTGGCCGATGCAGGCGCGGACGTCATCAACGTAGCTGATTCCCCGATGGCGCGCATGCGTATGTCTGCCTGGGCGGTGTGCGATCTGGTCCAGCGCAAGATAGGCGTGGAGACAACCCTGCATTTCCCCACCCGCGGGCGGAACTTGTTGCGCGTACAGGGTGACCTGCTTGCCGCGCATGCGCTTGGGATTCGCAATGTTTTTGTTGTCATGGGTGATCCCACGTCGATCGGTGACTACCCCGAGGCGACGGATAACTATGATTTGGTGCCTTCTGGTTTGATCAAACTCATTAAACAGGGATTCAACATGGGCGTGGATCATTCAGGTACAAGCATCGGCCAGCCTACGAACTTTTTTGTAGGCGCAGCGTTGAACCTGTGCGCGCAGGACATGGATACTGAAGTTAAGAACCTGCACCGCAAGGTCAAGGCGGGCGTTGATTTCTTCCTTACACAGCCGATCTACCGCGTGGATGATGGTCCGAAACTTCTTGGTGCTTATGAAGCAAAACATGGCAAATTGAATAAACCCATTCTGGCGGGGATTCTGCCCCTGGTCAGCGGTAAGCACGCGAACTTTCTGCACCATGAAGTACCTGGTGTTTTTATCCCAGACGAGGCGCGCGCACGGATCGAATCTGCGGGTGACGGGGGCGTGAAAGTTGGCGTGGAGCTGGCTGTTGATTTGATCGAGAATATAAAATCCTGGGCGAATGGGATCTATGTCATGCCTCAATTCCATCGCTATGATATGGTCGCTGAAATCATAGAAGCGGTAAAATAAGGATATGCTTCTTACCATCGATATTGGAAACACAAACCTTACGCTTGGCCTTTATGAAGGTGAACAGCTTGGCGCCCATTGGCGGCTGGCCACGGACCATAACCGTATGCCCGATGAATATGGGCTGCAGTTCCTGGGCTTGCTGCAAAACGCTGGGAAATCCCTGGGGGAGTTGTCCGGTATTTCACTTGCTTCCGTTGTGCCTCCATTAACAGGCAGGGTGATCCAGGCCTGCCGTGAATATCTAAAGCAGGAGCCGCTGGTTGTGGATGCGGGAATAAAAACAGGCATCAAGATCCGGTATGAAGATCCCAAGACCGTTGGCGCGGATCGTGTCTGTGATGCCGTGGCTGTGATGAAGTTTTATGGCGGCCCCGCCTGCGTGGTGGATTTTGGAACAGCGACCACATTCAATGCGATCACGAAAGACGGGGAATATCTTGGCGGCGCAATCACGGCTGGGATCAATCTCGCTGCTGAAGCTTTGTACACGCGGGCTGCAAAATTGCCGCGCATTGATCTGCAGGTTCCACCCTCTGTGATTGGCAGGAACACCGTCCATGCGATGCAGTCGGGTTTACTATTTGGGTATGTCAGCATGGTCGAGGGGATGGTGGCAAGATTCAGGTCCGAATTGGGCGGCGATATGAAGGTTGTCGCAACCGGTGGTCTGGCAGAAGTCGTTGCGAAAGAAACAACGGTGATCAATATCATCGCCCCCTGGCTGACCCTTGATGGACTTCGATTAATATGGGATCTTAATCACTGATGTGAAAAAGAAATTGCTGTTGGTTTCCTTGCTGCTTGTTTTATTCATATCTTCTTCCAGGGTGGTGACTTTTGATGAATCGACGATTGAGACTCCCACTTTAACTAAAAATACCGCCGTTACAAACCCACCCACGCTTACAAGAACACAAACTGCCGTGCCAAAAATATCCCCCGTTCACCCAACTCTCCCGCCTTCCCCAATACCAACGGCCACTTGGGTGTATCAGGGATCAGACAAGGTCGTTGTGCCAATTCTTTTGTATCACCATATTGGGAACTCTCCTACCAGAAGCTTGTATTATGTTTTACCGGATATATTTGAAAAACAGTTGAAATTATTGCGCGATTGGGAATATACATCCATTACGACCGAACTGCTTGTAAAGGCAATTAAGGAAGGCGCGCTCTTGCCGCCACGGCCGATCCTGATCACCTTTGATGATGGAAATTTGGATAATTACACTGCGGCTTTCCCGCTGATGCAAAAATATGGCTTTACAGGAATCCTGTACGTCGGCGGTTATTCCTTGGGTGCGCCGGGTTTCCTCAGCGTGGATCAGATCCAGGAAATGGCCGGAGCCGGGTGGGAGATTGGCAGTCATGGCATGCGCCATCCAGACCTATCGGTCAGCCGGACTCAGGAATTGGATTATGAGATCGCTGAATCAAAATATTTTTTGGAAAAAACTTTGGGGCTGCCCATTCGTTCATTCGCTTACCCATTTGGATACGGTGATGAAGGGGCGTATCATCGGGTTTATACAGCAGGGTATATCGCCGGCATGGTGGTTGGCTCAACCTCCATACAGAACTCCAATCATCTTTTTACACTGAACCGCTTTGATATAAAGGGAACGTACGATTATCAGCAGTTCGCCTCGCTGCTGCCATGGTCCGGCGACCTGGAATGGATCCCAAAGGATGAAGTGCAATCACAAGGGTCAAAAGCAACCAGACTCCCATAGTGCCTATAAAAGCCTTTATTCTTTTGCGAATCTTAATAGGATTATGCCTGCAAGAACCAAGAAACCGCCCATCAACTGCATGCCAGTCAGCACTTCGTTAAGAATGAAGTACGCCCAGATCGCTGTAAAAGCGGGTTCGAGTGTGGCGATCAAATTTGAAGTGGTGGGGGAGAGATAGCGGATACTTAACGTATAAAGTCCGAATCCCCCTAATGTGGGAGCCACACCTAGAAAGAATAGTATCCCCCAGCCAGAGATCGAATTTCCCAGCCAGAGCATATCTGCAAATGGAACTTTGCCTGCGTTGAACAGATCGTTTCCAAGGTTGAAAAATAATAGAAAGAAAGTAGCTCCCGCAAAACTGTAAAGCAAGGCTGTCCATGAATCGACATGGGTGTCCGAAGCATGTTTGCCTTCAAGGTTGTATACGGCGAACATAAAACCCGAGAGCAATCCAAAGACAATTCCAAGCGGATTGAGATTCCACGCGGATGGATCATATGCACCTGAAACAAAGACGATCCCTGCAAGGCTGAGTACGATCGAGAATATTTTGATTGGGCTGAATTGTTCCTTGAAAATAATTCTACTCAAAATTGCGGTCATGGCGGGAGAACTGAACGCCATGACTGTTGCCACTGCCGCTCCATTATATTGAACCGAGAATGTCCACATGGAATTGAAGATGGCCAGGGTCAATCCGTATAGGATCATGAATTTCCAGTGGCTGCGCTCAAGGTGAAAACGTGCCCGGCTGAATACGAGCAAGCCAATGATCATCCCGAACGAAACGAACAAGTCGCGCCAAAATGCCAGCACCAGAGATGGCAGGGAATACTCCCTGCTTAAATAGCTGATGAAGATTCCGGTGGTTGACCAGATCACAGTTGCGGTAAGCGCGATCAAAAACCCGCGTGAAGATTGGGATTTATTTTCCATGAAATTACCCTTGAAAAAATAGGTTCGTTGATGCTTTTTATTGATAGCGGCGAAATTATATATCGGTCACCGTATTTGAGGCTGTTTTCAGTCTTTTGCTCAACTGGTCATTTTGAGGGGGATCTAATACCCTAAAACGAGGATTGTTGCAATATTTGCGTTGAACTATTATGAGGCTTGGAGTAAAAAAAGAATATGACAAAAATTCAATCCACACGCCCGCGCCTGCGCCTTCCCGTAATCCCTTATAAACTTGGGATCATAAAACAGCGCTTTGATGTAGCAACGGAAAGGTCTTTTGATGTTCAAGCTGGTCCGCTGATGGATTTTCCAAAAGGCCGTACCAAGGGGCATACCTATACCGTTCCATTGGAGTGGATCGAATACATGCAAAAGTTGATGACCCCTGAGGCATGGTCGTGGTGGAAAAGACCTTACATGCTAATGGTAAATCGAAGACACAAATACGATGATTTAGATCCGTCCGATCAGGAAGAATGCCAGTTTGAAAATATCATGCTGCCATGTAATTTCATCGCGATTGACCAGATGACCTCAACGCATGGGCGGGTGGTGGGTAGAATGAACACACATGATACCAGAAGGCTTAATCCAAGTAAGAACAACTGGTTCTATGAACCATATCTATTTTGGAAGGCGAGTATGCATAATAATGAGGGGCTTGTCCGCAATGTTGGACAGGGCTTCGATGTCTATACCCCGGTGATACGGCAAAGACCTGAGCAATGGGCTTTGCTTGCGGATATCGAATTTTTCCCTATACTCCCGTTTGCTGTCGAATACGAAGGCAGGACGGAAGAGGTCACGGGGTATTGTCTGCTGGGAGCAAGCGTTTTGGGACACACTGCAACGAGAGATATTCCGCTAAGGTTATGTACAACGCCACGTGAGGTGATTCATCCGACCAATTGGCATTTGGACACTCTGCCGGTCATTCCAGGTAAAATGCTGTAATGAAATAAGCCTGTCGGGCGACTGGCTTATTTTTGATGCCGGGCTTTTTAGTCATGTTGTGCCCCCACGGAGGGGGTAGTACGTGTTAGGCGTATTTTACACAGGAAGACGCTCTATACAAGCACAGGTTGCAGGCACTGGAGGAGCGACTCGACTCAGAAATTCTACCGTTTGAATTTCTTTAATACGCCATCCTTTTTCAACCGTAAAACGTGTTTGTAATTCGTCAATTGAAATATGACGGGGCACATTAGGCACCGGAAATTCGATTGCAAACTCGTGCAAATAATAACAACCATATGGCTTCAAGATTGAGGCAACTTCATCAATTAATTTTTCACATTGGTCTGGATTAAATAAATGATAAAAGCCCGAATCAAATATCGCTCCAAATTTTTCTTGAGGGTAAGGGGGCTTTAGAGCGTCTGCCACATGAAAACTTAATGATTGAGCAGTCTCTTTGGGAAGGGTGGCAGCTTTGTATTGGGCGTTTTTGATGGCGGATTCAACAAAATCAATCCCAACAACTTGATGCCCCAACTTTGCTAAATAAATCGCAAGGTCGCCAGAGCCGCAGCCAAGATCCAAAATTGGATTTGAGGGAGGACATTTTTCAACAAGAGCAGCCATGGCAGGTTGGGGTGCGCCAATATCCCAAGGCGCAATATTTTGGTACACAGAATTGAAAAAACTAAGCGGGTCAGAACCAAATCTACTCACGATAAATCTCCATATGGTGTTCTGTTATATATGCGCTCAATCTTTTACACGGACCCTGCCCGCCGACTCCGCTGAGCAGCACAACCCGAAGCCAGCGCCCTTCCTCCTTCAATTGGGGAAGATGTCCGACACTGCATCCGATTTTCTTAGCAAATCGTGCGTTCGCTGCAGTGCCGGTGAGGACAGATGAGGTGCCCGCTTCGCGGGCGGAACGGATATTACGAACCTGAACTCAATTTTCTTGCATTAACTGCAATAGTAATAAGCCAGATATTAAAAACAACCACCATAAACCTGTTAGGCCACCCCAAATACACTTCTGGTCCCACCCTTCCCGCAGATGGATTGATTGAAGTAGAAACTATGATGGATCCAAAAAAAGCAAACATGCTTAACCATACCAAAATTTCCACCCAAAATTGCTGGCGTCGAACGGCGCTCCATTCTTTGTTTCGAGCCAGACATCCAACCACTAGGGATGAGGCAATCGGAAAGGTCATGATTACGAATGCTCCACAAAGTGTATGCAGACTATTTGCGGTGCTGGTCGTGGTATCTGTGATTGCATTTGTGACAAATATACCTGCACCAAAAAGGGCGATCCCTATCAATACCAGCCAGACAAATCCAACTTTGCCGCCAATGGTTCGCAAAGAACCCCAAAGGGGGACAAGCAAAGACAGAACACTGCTTCCCCAGCAGAAAAAAGCAAGCCTCATCAGCCAACCATAACGCCCAATCTCGTATTCGCTAATCATCCTCCAGGACGGATCGAGTTCGGGTTTCAGGAAATGAAGGAGAAATAGAATAGTTATAAATGTGGCAGCAAAAATAATTGACAAGCGTGAGGCAATAAAAGACGACCTGTGTGATGATGAGTTTTTCAAATTTAGCTCCTTTTTATTAGGGCACCAAAGCCAGTTTACTCCCAATCCGCAGTCTTCCCTTCTAGGGGAAGATGTCCGACACTTGTACCGCACTGCGTTCCCTGGCACCGCCCGCCAGGGCAGGTGTGGTGCAATGCGGTGAGGACAGAAGAGGTCCTATCTCTGGGTCGGGTAAGGAAAGGATGTTGCCATCCTTTCCTCCCCTAAGAACCGGACATGAGAGTTTCCCCTCATCCGGCTCAAGCCTTCCAAACGGTCATCGAAGAACGCGGTTTCACTAAGAAGCACTCTGTTGAAGGGATTTTCTTGGGCGTTGCGGAATGTGTCAATGATTTTGGACCACTAAATTCAAAGATTAGGCTCTACAAAGACAATGGAGTCTGAAGGCCCGTCTGAACCGCTTCACGCACCGCGATTATCTTGCCTGCGGGCACCCCGTCAAGGGTGCTCCGCTGCGCTGCGCATCCCTGCGGGACTTCGCCCTTGACTGGGACCCCGCCCTCCGGCAAGCCGCTCTGCTTATGAAGCGGTTTCATATATTTTCTCAGTGCAAGCGGGAAAGCAGACTTTGGATCCGCTCGAAGGAATCACGTTGGAGCATGGCTCTCTCTTCATCATCCGTTGGGTCTTCAAAATCCGCCACGTGTGCGGGACCGGTGTGATCCGAGGACGCGAATTTTTCAGCGAGAGTTTGCAGGGCTTCCTGTACCAGTTTGTTTTTCAAGAGCGGACGAATCTCCTCTGCCAGAGGTTCAATGCCGCCAGGGTAATTGCGGATGCAATAGTAAATATCCCACGCGTCTTTTTCCATCAACCGCGAGGATAATGCCATTGCTTTCATCACTAAGAAAGGCGCAATAGATGCAACACGGACGCGCACCTGATCCACACCTCCATCAGGAAGTGATCCGCTTAACGAGATTTCTGTTGCGCGCGTGAATACAAGGTCAGACCCGCGCGCTTTGCGGACGAGCATATCTTGCACCTTTTGCGTGCGATGTTTGCGCGTGGTGCCTCCATATTCGCCCGAAAGAAAATCCACTTCTACATCATAAGGATTGCCGTTGATATGCACGGTGCGAAAGAAGATGAAGGGCTGTTCGCCCTGACGATAGCCGCGTGATTTTAGAATCTGCAAAATCGATTGATAGCCCACTTCGCCCAGCGCGCGATGATCGAGCGCAAGATCAACATCGAGGCTGCCCGTGTGCGGATGTTCGGCGTGACCGAACAATAATTCGGGAACCCACCCGCCCACGATCACGATCCCTTCACGGTATTCTCCGAGCATGCGGGTCAGTTCAATCATTACACTGCGCGCGGCCTCGACAGTTTCAGCGAGATAGTTAATTCGTTTTGTTACCATGATTTTTCGATCACCTTTCGGATGGCTTGCGCGGCTTCTTCTGCGCGGCTGTGCTGATTCTGCAGGTCCAAATAGATTTGAACAGGCGAAACGGTTTGAATACCGCCCACGTCTTGACTTTCAAAAAATACGCCTTCATCATACGGGGTGAGAAGGTGAATGCTTGCGCCATTCTCCACGCGTTTCCAGCCTAGACGATTTACAAGCACATCTAAATTTCCATCTACGTAGGCGGTAACACGCTGGTACCGAACAGCGGGAGCGAGCCGTGCTGCGCCCGAGAAAGAAGTCAGCGCGTAGCGTACCTTGCGCTGCTGGCAGAGTTCCGCCAGTTGAGATTCACATTCAGCGACATTGGACAGAGAATAATAACCTGTAACTTGATTGCGATCAAAGCGATATTGCTTTGCCCACTCATCAAGCGCTACGCGCGGATCGCTGAGGCGGATTCCTGCTTCGCCAGCTACAAGCCATTCGCGATCTGCTAGTATTTTTTTGACATTGGCGATCTGCCCAAAACTGACCTGAGCGGATTCTGCAAGCGTCTCTGTCTTCCAGATTTGTTTTGCGCGAGTCAATAAGACGCGCAGGATTCGTTCCGCTTTGCTGGAGTATAGCGAACGCAAATCCCTGCGCTGAACGCGGACATTGGGAGCGCTGTCCCGTTTGACATAGATGGTGTCAAAGGAAATCAGACAATTACCAGCCAGATCTAGATACCCGACTCCTGCCTGCTGACATATTTCAGCGGACGCAGAGGATATGTAGGGAGCGATAAAAACCCATAAGTTTGAGCGCCCTTGAGAGCATTTCATTCATCTCCAACACAGCCTGACGTGCCAAGCCGAGGCTGACCGTTGTTCTTATATTGAACCAAAATCTTGACAGATCGCTCACCAACACGGAGTTCAACTTGAAAATCAGCAACGCCTCCCAGAGTAGTGATCTTGCCCACGCGGACAAAGGGGACCTCTGCAAGGCTGCCCCGCATTGCTTGCAGAGCGGCTTTTTGCTGGTTATTTTCTTTCATTATTTATACTCCTTTCAACAAACGCTGAAAACGATTATATCAATGAAAAATAGATATAACAACTCTGCAGGAAACACAATGCTGGTTGAAATTGACGAACCTGG
>JADJNA010000042.1 GCA_016709305.1 Candidatus Villigracilis saccharophilus | reverse complement strand
ATTTTATAGCAATATTCCCCTATTTATGAAATGGTATTCATGCCTTATGCTTTTCAAAATCACTTTTTTATTTAAAATTCTTTCCGATCTATTTAAGTAATTGCGTTTTTATTCAGGATTCTCAAATTTTATCGACCTCACTCTCACAGTCATCTAACCTAATTTAATGGGCTGTAGTAGATCAGGTTAAATTTGAGTCCAATTTTTCAGTATTTTTAGTTGATGCTTAGGTGTTCCATAATTAAACCTGAATTCACTCTCTTTAAGAAATAATGGAAATGATTCTTTGAGGATTCCATTATATTTTCTTAAAACACGTTTAGCCTGATTCCAAAATTCTCAATCCCGTTAATGTGATTCTTGCCTTGCGCAAATAGCGTGGAGTGATTAATCCGTTCATGGTAGAAGTGGCTCACATCAAGTGTATTGTAACTACGATAACAGTCTGTATAAACTACGCTGTCAGGTGATATTTTTCTTGTTATCAGCGGCATGAATGTTTCTGATTTAGTGTCACCTACAACCTTTGTGTATACCTTACCACCGCGCTTCAATATGCCAAACACAGCAACCTTACCAGCAGCACCGCGACCAGGTTTACCTTTTACGAACACCACCAAAATAGCTCTCATCCAACTCAACTATACCATCAAAGATTTCTGAGATTCCTGCTCCAAATGATAAGCAATAACTTCCCGTATTTTGCGATAAAACAGTGCTGCACTATTAGGTTGAATTTCCAATATATCGGCTGCTGATCGTGCTGTAACTTCCAACACGAAATATTCCAACAACCTTGATTGCGTTTTCTTTAATAATCTACAATGACTTATCTTCATTAGATTAGCTTAACATCTACGCTAATCTACTACAGCCCCTAGAACAGTCATTGATTTCTCCACCGGTGATTTCAAAATCGGCTGGTAAACCATAACTGTCAACCGCCAGGTGAATCTTTGTGGTATTGCCTGCGCGGCTTTTCCCGATCGCCTGTGGTTGCTTGTCCGCTGCGCCTGCACTATGCTGGTGCGCTTTAACATAGCTGCCATCAATAAATTCCCATTCACAATCCGGATCAATAGACAACGCCTTGAAAATCCTTAACCATTTGCTGCTTAATGACCACGCATTGAATCTTTTGTAGATGGAATTCCAGCTTCCAAATGCCTCAGGCAAGTCTCGCTACGGGCAGCCAACCCGCATTCGATACAGCATACCTTCTACTGTCATGCGCAGATTGCGCTTGTTATAAATCGCTTCTTGAAGCAGAATCTTCTCCAGCTTCGACCAGAACTCATCACTGAGCATTAATCGGGGCATCGCAAACTTGTTTTATTGGTGGTATAGGAACCCCAATGTTACGAGTTTGTTAGTATCTATTAAATACTTATATCAAAACGTCAACAGACACTAGCCAAATACAACTAGTCTTCGCCCAAAGGTGTGCAGATAATATTACTGCCCCATACTTTTACCAGGTGCGTTAACGGTAAATTCTCCTTTTAGAATATTGGGCGCAACTGGTGATTAGGATAGAATCGGTCGTCGCCTAGAACTTTGGTTCTTGACTACAACGCTAGTGCAAGTTCTTGCGTAATGTTTGAGCGTCAGTATAAGGTTGATTATGCAAGATAATCCGCATACATTATGCAAGTGGTCCACGCTGTAGGTCTCTCGGATACATTGTGTGTGGTCAGTTCTACTTCAATCTTGCATTCTCACGTACATGCTTACAAGGTGGGTGGACTCTACTTATAGAAAGCCGCTTTCAGAAACATCAAGAGCCCATATGAGCACGGCGATCAGGCTATCTCGTCGCATAGACTCAATCAAACCGTATTTCACTACGATTCCGTGATGAAATACGCCATACTTTTTCTCCATCTTCACTTCTGTCAATTTTCATTTACATGGATAACGTTGACTCAAGCTAAGTCAGCGGCAATGGTTTTGCTGCCTCTACCAGCGTCAATCCATGTTATTTAAAAACTAGGGAAACACTGATTTATTCGATCACATCGACTTGGCTCTCAGAGGTTTGATAAAATACATCCATATTGATAAATATGGAATAGAGCGATGCAATCAAGCTTTTCTGACCTGGAATATGCGGCAAAGAAGAAACAAACCCGACGGGATCGTTTTCTGGTTGAAATTGAAGCTGCAACACCCTGGACATCTCTGTTGAATGTTATTGCTCCGTACTATCCGGTTAGCGGTAGGCGAGGTCATCCACCGATTGGTCTGGAACGGATACTGCGCATGTATATTGTGCAACAGTGCATTGGTTTTTCGGATGAAGGCGCCGAGGATGCTGTATACGATAGCCAAGCAATTCGTCGCTTTGTTGGTATTGATCTGAATCGGGAAGGGGCGCCGGATGCGACGACTCTGCTGAGATTTCGCCATTTGCTGGAAGCACATCATCCGACGGAATCCATCTTTGATGCAATCAATGCACACCTGGCTGAACGCGGACTATTTCTTCGCGAAGGTACGATTGTTGATGCTACGCTGATTGCCGCCCCGCCTTCGACCAAGAACAAGGAAGGTCCGCGCGATAGCGAAATGCATCAAACCAAGAAAGGCAAGCAGTGGCACTTCGGCATGAAGGTACACATCGGTGTCGATGCGCAATCAGGGCTTGTTCATACCCTGATCGGAACGGCAGCCAATGTCCACGATGTTACTCAGGCACAAGCGCTGCTGCATGGTGATGAAACCGATGTGTTTGGTGATGCGGGCTATCTAGGCGTTGAAAAACGAGAAGAGAATCTTGAATTGCCCGTAACCTGGCATATTGCGATGCGCCCTTCCAAGCGCAAGGCATTGCCCAAAACAACAGCAGGCGAACTGATGGAGAAGCTTGAACATGCAAAAGCCAGCATTCGCGCCAAGGTTGAGCATCCCTTTCATGTCGTAAAGAATCTGTTCATGCATCGCAAAACCCGCTACAAAGGAATGGCCAAAAATAATGCTCAGATGTTTTCACTGTTTGGGCTTGCCAACTTGCTGCTGGCTCGCCGGTGGTTATGTGGCTCTGACAGCCAGATTGCGTCTTAAAGACAAAAATGAGGGGAATAATGCAAGAAATAGCGCAATTTAAGCCAGAATATGGCAAATTTTAAGCCAATATCCCAAAACCGCTCGCTTAGCCCTTCGTGTGCGGTGTATTAATCAGCGTTTCCTTAACTGATTACTCCTAAATTCCTAACTATGTTGTGTGCAGAGTAATTCCATGCCCATCCTCCATCTTATGAAATTTCGAATTTCATGAAACTATATTACCTAAAAGACTCCTGCACAACCTCGCCTGCCAGCGCAATAACGACTAAAATAGAGGCAGTTAAAAGAGGTTGGAGCAAAAGATGCAGATGAGTTTTGGAACACTGGAATTGGCAGAGCGATTGAAGCGAGATAATGTTCTGATGAAGATTGATGCCCTGATTGACTGGGAGGAGTTACGTCCGAAGCTTAGGGGTTTATACAAGCGCGAGTTATCGCATGGTGGAGGACAGGAACCATTTGATGCGCTGATGATGTTCAAAGCGATACTGCTGGGGCAGTGGCATAGTTTATCGGATGCTGCGTTGGAGCAAGCGCTGTGTGTACGGATTGATTTTCTACAATTTTGTGGATTGTCCTTGTCGGACGCGATACCGGACGAAACCACTTTGTGCCGGTTCCGTAACCGGCTAGTGACCGGCGACCGGCTAGATGATCTGCTGGCCTCTATTAATGAACAGCTTCAATCACACGGATTGATGATCAAGGGTGCGACGGGAGCGGTCATTGATGCCACGCTGATTGAGTCAGCGGCACGCCCTAAAAAGACTATCACACTGGAGGTGGATGCCGAAGGTAAGGCTGTTCAGTTTGAAGATGGCAGTCAGCCTGGAATCAGTTGTACCGAAGAACAAAGTGCGGATCCGGATGCGACCTGGCTAAAGAAAGGCAAGAAGTCGCAGTTTGGCTACCGCAGTTACCTGGTAGTGGACGCACAAGACGGCTATGTGCGCGGGATTCACACCGCCCCTGCCAACCAGAGCGAAATGATGCATTTCGAAGCAGCTATCGATGGTGCGCATATCGAGGCGAATCGGGTATATGCTGACAAGGGATCCGCCAGCAATGCCAATCGGCAGTTTCTAAGAAAGCAAAAGATCAAGAGCGCAATCATGCATCGCGCGTACAAGAACAAACCACTTTCGTCACGCCAGAAGCTGGCGAATCAATTGATCAGCAAAAAACGCTATATTGTCGAACAGTGTTTCGGCACAATCAAACGCTTATTCAGAATGGGACGCGCCAGCTACTTCGGTACGGTAAAAGTCAACGCCCAAGTGATACTGAAAAGTATCTGCATGAATCTGAAAAAAGCAGCCAACAAAATCTTCGTAGATCAACCATTAAGGGGAGCAATCCGTCCAAATGTTGCATAAGGGGGAAACTCCCCTAAAAAAAAGGAAAAAACTTCACTTTCTACCAAAATGACGTGCAATAACTGTCATTTGGATATTTCTCTCATTAGTCCACCCTGAACAATTCTATTTTCAGGCATATGCGCCAGCAAGGCGATGATTAGTTCTGTCATCATTGATTGCTGGCCAATCCAAGCGTAGGAAAATCAAGACGAGAAGAAGCCGCAGCTTCCTCAGAATCATCCGCAGGTTGTGTCCGCAACCGCAGAGGATGGCATGAAAGGCATCGCCTTCTGTGCCTTGCAGCCAGTTTCTGCGAAGGCGACCGTCGTTTTTCATATGCCCGATTACCGGTTCGATGGCGCTGCGTCGCCGAATATCGCGTTTCAGCCGCGCGGTAATGCCGCGCCTGAGTTTGCGGTGATAGACCTTGACCCCAGCCGGGACAGTTGCGCCGCGATAACCCAAGTCTACGAAGACTTCCTTAGGTTGCTGCTGCGTCAGGACTGCCGCCTGCTCCAAAGCCAGGTGTAAGGTGTGCCCATCGTAAGGATTGCCCGGCAGGCTGCGCATGCCAACCACCAATCCCTCCTTGTGCGTTGTCATCACTGACACCTTTACCCCAAACTCATAGGGCTGGCCCGACTTGCCTTTGTTGATGCACTCCACTTCCGGCGCATGCAAGCTGTAGAGTTTGTGGCCGTCTTGCGGCTGCTGCTTGAGCAGGCGCTCGACTTTCTGCAGCAAATCGGTAACCTTGGGCTTGAGGTGCTGCGGTACCTGGGCCAATTGGCGAAATACGTCACGCCAGACGCGCCAACTAGCGTCTTGAGCTTCTTTAAGTGGCTACGCATACGCCGATATTGCTTGGCATGAGCGTAACGGGCAATTTGGCCGGCCAACTTCGGGGCAATGCGGTTGTAGTTCTGGCGTAGCGTTATCCCAGATTCTGCTACCAATTGCACCAGTTGTTGCCGTCCCCTATTGAGCAGTTTGCTGTCGGTCGGATAAGCAATGGCCTTCTCCTGGACGGTGCTGTCCACAATGACTTTATCCAGGCTATGCTGCTTGATTACCTTGGCCGACACGGCCGCCTCAATAGTCTGAGCCAATAACCATTCCATGCCTTCTGCACCAATCCGTTGTCGCCATCGCGTCAGTGAGCTGGGATCTATCGGT
>JADJNA010000041.1 GCA_016709305.1 Candidatus Villigracilis saccharophilus | reverse complement strand
CTGGCTTTTCGCGCAACCAGAAGGACTCTGCCAACCTTTCCCCACGAGTTGGTCGCCTACGAACAACACAAGGGAATGGCTGGAAGAATCCTGACTCGTTACGCCGAAGTTGGAAATCTGGCATCAGGCATCCCTTGGAAAGTACATACCTACTCCTGAATCCGTCCTGCTATCTGATTTTGGAAAGAAATTACGGCAGCTTCGATCCAACGCTGGTCCGAGAGTTGGACCCAGATTTCCAGGATGGGTGCAAGTACGAGGTGATGAAGGTGATGGGCGGTTTTCTACGCCCGGCATGGCGCAGGCATATATCTGCCTTGATCAAGTTGTGCCTCAGTTGGAAACCCCGTGTCTTCAAAGAGATATATTTGGCTGGACGACCTGCTGACCACCGCCGTTCAAAGTTTGGAGCCGATCGCCGGTTTTCACATCGTAACCGCAATCGGATCACGCTTGCGGTGAGGAATATATCTGGTATACGGGTATAAGTTCAGGCCCTTCCCGAGTTGTACCCACCACATAGAAAGAAAAAACTCTTGAAAAACGGCTGACAAACTTTTCACGCATAAGGGGTGTTTTCGTTTAGATCATTCCCGTAAACGGTCACACCGCTTTTCCTGCAGTAACCGACAAGTCCTTCCAGTCCCAAACCTGCCTGTTCAACTAAATAGGTCAATCCATTTTCTTCAGACCAGGTTATTCTTCATGAATTGCTCTACGGTTCTAGTTCAAAGCACTTGGGGTGTGCATCTCAGCTAGCTTCGAGGGATATTTCCAGTTCCCCACCGAGTTGTCCTTCATGGCTTACACAACTTCAGCAGCAAGATTGGCAGCGCCGGGAGGCGGCATTGTTGATAGGATGCAGACCTTCCCGTAACGTTACCATCTCTATGCAGGGATAACCGCTTGAACTTCTTGAGCGTCCACACGCAGGACAATTGATGCATGGAAGACCAATGGTCTGGTCATCGGCTCACCAGCTTTCCAACTCTCTGCCAATAATGCTAAGCTTCATCAACAACAGTTGGGGGGAGATTAAGGGAGTGCTGAAAAACCAAATAGAACTTAGCGGAAACCAAACACAGACCCTTTTTGAATTTATCTCGGCATAGGAGAAGGATTGTGATGTGTATGACAGAAAAGAGTATATGGAACAAGCCTCAATGAGGTTTTGGCTTATCGCTGCTTATGGGAAAAAAGTTCGGGAAAGAAAGGGAGACGGAGGAACTGATTGAGAACGGGAACCGAAAGTCATACCCACCTCGATACCACGTGGTAGTTATTTCACGATTTATCAAGCCGCACAGGTTTGCGACGCCACGTCAAAACAGATCAGAGCCTGGATCCGCAAAGGAAACTTGAAGCAATCGATTTGCCAGGATTAGGAATTATGATTGAGGCTGGAAAACTAAACGAATTCCTATATAAAAGAAAATCGTAGTCCAGATAGTTGCCGAAATACCCCCTGCCCATGTAGGTATTCCAGTCGGATGTAAAACCTGTACATGCACCCCTTCGACCGTCATCTACAATGCAGACATGAGCACGTGGAGGGATATTTTACCAGACCTGCCCGAAGGTCGCGCGAGCGGTGCGATGCCGTGTGCATTGTGCAGCCCCCCCAACTTGTCCCGGCGCGGCCTTATCATCGCATTCTGAAATTATCGCGCGCCATTTGCGGATTTGGCTGGCAGCCGGAAGGTTTTCCGGTCCGGCAACCCCTGGCGGAAGCGTCGCGTAACCCCTTTAAAAGATCATGATGGGAATCAAAGGCCCCGCGGCGCGTGCCCTTTTTGACCCAAAAAACTGCCTCTTGACTCGTAACTTTTTTTCCTGTATTCTGTTTTAACGATAGAACAAAAAACTGAACAGTCGTACAAAAAAAAGGAGAGAGAGCCATGTCCCACATCAAGTTGAGTTGGCGCAACATCATCATCGCAGCGACCCTGCCCGCCGTGATGGAAGTTATCTGGCAGTTGTATAACACCTACGTCCCTGTCTATTTGCAGGCAGGCAACCCCGCCTTCACCGAAGCGGGAGCCACCACCGTCGGCTTCGGCCTCGGACCAGCGTTGACGGGTTTCATCCTCGTCTTCGATAACATCGCAGGCTTGTTCATCAGTCCCATCGTCGGCGCATGGAGCGACAGCCTGCGCACAAAATGGGGCAGACGAATGCCATTCGTCTTGTTCGGCGTACCTGTGGCGGTTGCAGCATTTGTTGTTATTCCGCTTATCCCGATGGCGATAAGACCCGAACTCAATGGGCAGACAGGACAACTGACAGGGTTATTAATCCCGTTCATCCTGTCACTTGTGGTTGTACTGATTGCCTTCGCCATCGTCCGCCCGATTGCGGATGTATTGATGTTTGATATCACCCCATCTGAACATCGCACTACCGCCAATGGAATTGCCGGTGCGATTGCTGGATTTTTGGTAGTGCTGACAGCCCTGGGTGGTGCAGTTCTGTATGACATCTACGGTCCGCTTCCTTTCTGGATTGCGGCTGGACTCACCGTCCTGATTCTGATTCTCACCTGGGCATGGGTCAAAGAGCCTGAAGAACTTGCCAGCGCCAAGGAACTTAGCAGGAGAGCCATTTAACCTGAAAGGGATTATCAAATTCCTGCGTGAACTTCCTAAAGAACATGCGCGAAGTTTGACGTTCCTACTCCTTAGCAATTTTCTGGCTTATGTCGCGCTTGCTCAAATGCAGGCGTTTCTCAGTTCCTACGGCGTCTTCTCGCTTGGAATGGAAGTTTCTGCCGCCGCCATGCTGGTTGCCATCCCCGCAATCGCGTTCATGATCATCGCTGTCCCCGCGGGTTTAATCTCCAACAAAATCGGACGCAAGAACACCCAGATCGTCGGCTTGGTGGGGTACGCCATCGGCGCATTGGTCATCTACCTCTTCCCCGACGCGACCATGCTCAATGTAGGACTCCTCATCTGCGGTTTGACCTGGCCCCTCGCCAATGTCGTCCAAGTTGCCATGATCGTGGACAGTGCCCCCGTCGAAACATTGATGGGAACCTACACAGGTCTGCGCCAAATTGCCGTGACCCTCGGCTTCATCATCGGACCCATCCTCGGCGGGACTCTCGTCGAAGCGATGGGCAATGACTACCGCTGGGTCTGGCTCATCATGTTCGTCTTCCTCGTCCTCGCCACTGTTGCCATTTTGCCTGTGACGAAGGGTGAAGCGAAGAAAGAAGCGTAACGAATTTTACTGTACAAGTTGAAGGTTACAAATTGTAACCTTCAACCTTGAAACCTTCGACCTTTGTACTTTACGTTGCAAGTCCCTCTCGCCGTTCTTGTCCTTCATCGCGTTCTGTGTCGCGTATGCCAACCACGCCTACAACCGCGTCCTGCCCCAATCCCGCCCCTGCGTGGACTGTGCCACTCCCGCCCACGTCAACGGCTATGACTTGTACTACCGCGAACTTGGCACGGACAAAGGCTTGCCGCCCGTCATCCTCGTCCACGGCGGACCTGGTCACTCGAGCCTGAGTTTCAAGAATGGATTCGACTTCCTCGCCGAGCAGACCCGCGTCATCTTCTACGACCAGCGCGGATCAGGCAATTCGCAGATCAAGCCCAATCCAGAAGACTACACCATCGAGCAACTTGGTGGAAGAACTCGAAACCCTGCGCCGTGACGTGGTCAAAGCGGACAAGGTCATCCTCGTCGGTCATTCCTTCGGCAGCGCATTGGTTCAGCGCTACGCGCTCAAATATCCGCAACACGTCGAGAAGATGGTCATCGCTAGCGGGATTCGAATCAACAACGGCATGAGCAACCGCTTCATCTGGAAATATTTTGGCGGCTTGTTGTACTCTACCGCCCTCGGCTTCCCTCCCGCGGATTCAAAATCCGCAGACGCATGGTTTACCAAATCATCTGAAAAAGATAATCCCAACCGCATGTTTGATAAATCAAAAACAGATTTTCTCCAAGACACTGGTACACTCTCATTCGCCCCATGGCGTGAAATTTCTTTTTCACTTGTTGGCTACGATTACAAAAAAGAACTCAGCCAATTGCAAGTCCCAACCCTCTTCATCTACGGCACAGCGGACTCACAATACACAGGCAAACCCGTCGCCGATGAACTCTGCGCCACACTCCCCAACTGCCAATCCGTTGAATTCACCCAAAGCGGACACTGGGCATTCCTCGAAGAACCAGAAAAGTTTCAGCAAGTGATTCGTGACTTCCTAATCCCTAATTCCGCATTCATCATTCCAAAATGACCTTTCCTTCCGCTTCACTCCCCTCCGCCCTCCGCAATACAAAGGCTCCACCGAGCAGACGTTGTACATTCCCATGCGCGATGGGACTCGTCTCGCCGTTGACCTCTACCTCCCGCGCGGACTCACGCCCGAAACCAAAATCCCCGCCATCTTCGCCGCCACGCGCTATTGGCGTGCGCAACAACTCAAAGCGCCGTTCTCATGGTTTCTCTCTCTGCCCGACTCCGCCCGCAACTTTTTCACCGCCTTTGGTTACGCCATCCTCCGCATTGACATGCGCGGCACGGGCGCGTCGGAAGGGAATCATCCGCACCCGTGGTCAGCGGCCGACCTCACCGACCTTTACGACCTGACCGAATGGGTCACCCAACAACCGTGGAGCAACGGGCAAGTCGGCGGCTTCGGCAATTCGTATCAAGCCACCACTGCTGAAATGCTCGGCGCGTGCGGACATCCCGCCGTCACCTCCGCGCTCGTGCGCTTCAACGAGTACGACGTTTACACCGACATCGCTTTCCCTGGCGGCGTGCCCAACGAGTTCATGCTCACGCAATGGGCAGATTACAACCGCGCCCTCGACGCCAATCAACTTCCCAAAAGCATGAGCGCGCTCGAAAAGATTCTCGTCAAAGGTGTCAAGCCCGTTGGCAAGAATCCCATTCCCAAACACACCAACCAGCAAGTGGATTCCGCGCTGCGTCACATCACCTTCCGCGATGACCTCGACCCCGAGCTCAACATCCGCATGGACGACATCAGCATGTTCAATCGCCCAACCGCGCACGCCCTCGACCACTGGGGCAGTTGGTTCGACGCCGCCACCGCGAACGCCGTCATTCATCGCTTCGCCAACAATCCCCGCCCGCAGCGCGCGGTCATCGGCGCGTGGAATCATGGCGCAACCCAACACGTCGGCGCGAAGGAAAATCCATTTCCATTGCTCGCGCAAATGAAAGAGTCTCTGCGCTTCTTCGACAATCCGCCCGCGACCCGCGAGTTGCATTACTTCACCATTTTTGAAAATGAATGGAAATCGACGCCTGAGTTTCCACCTGCGGGTTTGACCTCCACCCGATTCTTTTTCCAACCCCAAAGCGGACTCTCCTCGCTTCTTCCCCCGCCCCAGCCTGCTGACCGCTACCAGACAGATTTCAACGCCTCAACAGGACTCAACAACCGCTGGCAAACTGAACTCGACCAGCGACCTGTAAAGTATGCGCCCATCAAAGGTCAACTCGCGTACACATCCGCGCCGCTTGAACAGGATACCGAAATCACTGGCTATCCCATCGTGACGTTGTTCGTCAAATCCACGCACGACGATGGCAACTTCTTCGTCTATCTCGAAGCGATTGATGAACAAGGCAACGCGCACTACCTCACCGAAGGAATGCTGCGTGCCATCCATCGCAAAGTTTCAACGGACACGCCGCCCTACAAACAATTCGTTCCCTATCACTCCTTCAAACGCGCCGACGCCATGCCGCTCATCCCTGGCGAAGTGGCAGAAATCACCTTCGGGTTGAATCCCATCTCGGCGCTGATTCGCCGTGGGTGGAAGGTACGAGTATCCGTTTCAGGCGCAGACAAAGACACCTTTGCCAGAATCCCGCTCACGGGTAGTCCGAGCGTGGAGATTATGATTGGCGGAGACCAAGCCTCCTTCATCGAGATTCCCATCAAATGACAGATATCCTTTTCCAATCCCAAGAAAATATAGCCGTTATCACCTTCAACCGCCCCGACGTGTTGAACGCGTTCAAGCGCAGTATGTTCCAGCAATTGCTTGACATGCTCGATACGATTGCAAACGACGACTCGATTCGTGCCGCGCTCATCACGGGCAATGGACGCGCGTTCTCGGCAGGCATTGACCTCGAAGAACTGTCGCACCTCTTCGATGGTTCGACGGTGGCAGAGCAGGCGCGCGCCGAGTTGGACGAAATGCAGGAACTCACGCGCCGCATGGTGAATTTGCGCAAGCCGATTATCTCTGCCATCAATGGCGTTGCCGTTGGCGTCGGCGCGGAGATTGCGATTGCGAGTGACATTCGCATTGCGGCGGAGAGCGCGTATTTTCAATTCGCCGAAGTGAAGCGCGGCATTTTTGAAACCAACGGAGTCATGCACCGCCTGCCGCGACTCATCGGCATGGGACGCGCCGCGCATGTGATGATGACAGGCGAACGCATTTCCGCGCAATCTGCTTATGAGATGGGCTTGGTCACGAAGGTGACATCTGCCGAATCTATTTTGCAAGAAGGCATGGACATCGCCCGCACGCTCGCGGCGAACGCGCCCATCTCTGTGCGGCTGATAAAAGAAGTACTGCAAAAATCCTACGACCTCGACCTTGAAGCCGTCATGCAACTCGAAACCGAAGGCACGCTCGAATGCTTCGCCAGCGAAGACATGCGCGAAGGCGTGAAGGCATTCGTGGAAAAACGCGCGCCGATTTATAAAGGAAAATAATTTGTAACTACTGTAAGGATGTTGATAAGCGACGTTTTTAAACAATCCGTGTAAACAATCATGGAAAACCACATGCCAACCATCACCAAAATCGAAATCATCGACCTCAACATCCCCTTCAATCACCCGTTCAAGATTGCTTTGGCGGTGATGAACAGCGCCCACAACATCATCGTCCGCGTGCATGACAGCGACGGATTGATTGGCGTGGGCGAAGGTGTCCCATCGCGCTTTGTGACAGGCGAAGACGCCGACAACGGATTTGAATCCGCCAAACTGTACGCGCAACTGCTCATTGGCAAAAATCCGTTGGAGATTGACACACGCCTGCGCGAACTTGAACAGTACATGCTCAAGAATCCCGCCATCCGCTGTGCCTATGACCTCGCGCTCTATGACCTGCTTGCCAAACATGCGGAACTTCCGCTCTATGCTTTGCTTGGCGGCGAGAAAAAAGTCCTGTACTCAAACCGCACCATCGGCATTGACTCGCCTGATAAAATGGCGAAAACTGCGAAACAGCATGTTGAGAACGGCGTGAAGGCATTGAAGGTCAAGGTCGGCACGGGACGTAATGAAGACCTCGCGCGGATTCGCGCCATCCGTGAAGCAGTCGGCAGCGGCGTTCCCATGCGGCTCGACGCCAACCAAGCCTGGGATGAAATCACCGCCATCAATATCCTCACCGCATTGGCAGAATACGAAATTGAAGTCTGCGAACAGCCGCTGCCATACTGGAACATCGAAGGCTTGAAGCGAGTTCGCGAGCGCAGTCCCATCGCTATCATGGCAGACGAATCCATCTTCGACGCGCACGACGCCTTCCGTCTCGCCGCTCTCGGCGCAGTGGATTATTTCAACATCAAACTCGCCAAGTCCGCGGGCATTCATGGCGCATTGAAGATCAACGCCATCGGCGAAGCGGCGGGGATCAAATGTATGCTCGGCGGCATGTCCGAGTCGCTCATCGGAGTCAGCGCGGGCGCACATTTGGTCTGTGCCTGCCCGAATATTTCCCTGCACGACCTCGACTCTCCCTTCCACTTTGCCGAAGAACCCTCCATCGGCGGCGTGGACTTCCAACCCAACGGCACCGTGACTCTCTCCGACGCTCACGGTCACGGCGCGGATGTGAGCCCTGAGTGGATGGAGAAGAGCAAGAAGATAGTAATCAGTGAAAAGTAAACAGTGGCTTTTCCTTCGTGAAACTTCGTGTGCTTCGTGGATAAAAAAATATGAAAAAATTCCCTCCCTTCCCCACCCCCGCCCGCATTGGATTACTCGGCGTGGCGTTCGATGAAAACTCATCCTATAAACGCGGCTCGGCATTGGCTCCGCAGAGAATCCGTGAAGCCTTCTTCTGCGACTCGTCCAATTTGTGGACGGAGAACGAAACCTATCTCGGCGCGGATGGACTCTTCGCAGACATGGGCGACATCACACCGTCAGCGGAGAGAATGCCCATAGAGACCGAGCAAGCCGCAGGTAAATTATATGAAGCGGGGCTGAAGGTCATGGCATTTGGCGGCGACCACTCCGTCACCTATCCGCTGGTAAAGGCTGCGGCGAAGAATCATCCCAATCTCACCATCTTGCACTTCGACGCGCACCCCGATTTATACGATGACTTTGAAGGCAATCCGTATTCGCATGCCAGCCCCTTTGCGCGGATCATGGAAGCGGGCTTGGCGAAGCGGCTCGTGCAAGTGGGCATTCGCACCATCAACGGACATCAGCGCGAGCAAGCCAAGCGCTTCGGCGTGGAAGTGCTGACCATGCAACGTTGGCGCGATGTCTTCGACCTGCAATTTGACTCGCCGCTTTACATCACCTTCGACATGGATTGTCTCGACCCTGCTTTCGCGCCTGGCATTTCGCACCGCGAACCTGGCGGGCTGTCCACGCGTGAAGCGTTGAGCGTCATTCAATCGCTCAATGCAAACATCATCGGCGCGGATGTGGTGGAATTAAATCCAACACAAGATGTTTCGGATGTCACTGAAATGGTGGCGGCGAAAGTGTTCAAAGAGATCGTAGCGAAGATGTTATGAACTCACGCGAATTAGTCCACGCTGTGCTTGCAGGAAAAACTCCAGACCGTGTTCCGCGCTTCGAGGTCTGGATCGATGGCATGTTCGATGAACTCGGTCTCACTGACCCTTATCGCGCGTATGCCGAATTGGGTCAGGATGGAATTCTCATGCCATACCAAACCCCAACAGACAGCAACGCCTGGAAAGATGGCGTGGATGAATTCGGGCGTGTGTGGAAAAAGGGGATGTATTTTTACGGCGCCGTGCAAACAGCGGATGACCTCAAGCAGTACACGCCGCCATTGAGTTACGCGGATCGTTTCTTCGACGTGAAGCGGGTGGCAGACATTCGGACGAATTATCCACACCTTTGCCTTTTCTTCGGCACGCATATCGGTCCATTCATGGGAACGTATATGGCAATGGGCATGGAGCACATGTTCCGCATGTTCAAGAAGGATATGTCCTTTGTCCATGCTGTGATGGAAGCGCGCACGGATTGGTGCATTGAAATATACAAACGCGCAGTAGAACTTGGCGCAGAGTTGATCGTGATGGGCGATGACGCTGCTCACCGTGGCGGGTCGATGATCTCGCCGCAGATGTGGCGGGAGTTGGTCCTGCCCTATCATCAACGCGTGGTGCAGGAACTTTCTGTGCCCGTCATCTGGCACAGCGATGGCAAGATGGACAAGTTGCTGCCGTTCGCCGTTGAGGCTGGCTTTGCTGGCGTACATGGACTCGAAACGCTATCTGGCAATAAGTTGGATGAAGTCAAAGCCCAATATGGCGACAAATTGATTTTGATCGGCAACGTGGATATCAATCTATTCTTTGAACCAAATCTTGAGCTTATCCGCGCTGATGTGAAACGCAGTTACGAGCAAGGCGGCACAAGCGGATACATGATCTCGTCTTGCAACAGCATTTACCCTGGGATGAACCCCGAAGCCTTGCGCGAATATTTTCGCTGTCAGGGAGGGCTCGATGGCTGACCTCTCCCGCTTCCCTCTTGGCTCAAAGTTGACTCTCGACTCAGTTGAGCATTGATCCATACCCGCACTACCGCCTCTTACTTGACCGTGAGCCTGTCACCTGGGTTCCCGAAGTGAATCTTTGGTACGTGACTCGGCGCGATGATGTCGTTTCTGTGCTCGATAACGCCGAAGCCTTCACCGTTCAATCGCCGCATTCGCTTTTGGATGATACCTTTGGCACGATGATGTTATCTGCCGAAGGGGAATTGCACCAACGAATGCGCAATCCATTTGCGGGAGTGTATGTGCCGAAGGCAGTAAGAGCGTCATCTTCTGCTTTCATTGAACAAAAAGCCAATGAACTGATCGATAGATTTATCGCAGACAAAGAAACGGACTTGGTCAAATCCTTCTCCGACCCGATGGCGTTGTACGCCGTCACGGCTTCGCTCGGCGTTCCCATCGTGGACTTTGCCCAACTGCGTCACTGGTACGATGACTTCGCCGCCGCGTTGAGCAACTTCCGCCACGACCCTGCGGTGCGGGAGCGTGGTCAACGAACGGCGAAGGAATTTGGTGCACAACTTGCGGAGCACATCACCCATCTGCGCGCCGAGCCTGATGACAGCCTGCTCAGTCATCTCATCCATGACCCGAACACAAACTTGAGCGAGCGCGAGATCATCTCGAATATTTTCGTCATCATCTTCGGCGGGTTGGAAACGACTGCCGCCATGTTCTCGAACACGGTTTGGGCATTGCTCAATCACCCCGATCAATTCGACGAAGTGAAACGCGACCCTGCCAAGTTGATGAAGTCCGCTGTGGAAGAAACCCTGCGCTGGGAATCTCCTGTGCAGACCGCCACCCGCCATGTGACTCAGCCCATCACCGTCCGCGGCGTGGATTTTGCAGTGGGCGATACCGTTCAATGCATGTTGGGAGCCGCCAACCGCGACCCCGAATTTTTCACCGACCCCGACCGCTTCGACATCCACCGAGCGAATGCTTCTCACCATCTCGCCTTTGCCCGTGGACGACATCACTGTCTTGGCGCGTCATTGGCACGCTTGGAGGGTGAGATCGGTTTGCGCGTGTTATTCGAGCGTCTGCCGCATTTGCGCTTAAAATCAGAGCACCCTTCCGCACCTCACGGGCACGAATTTCGCGCCGTGCCCAAACTCATGGTGGAATGGTGAAAGGACAGCAACTATGCCAGCTAAAAGTAAACCTGTAGAAGAGAAGAAGACCTTCATTGAAGAAGCCCGCCGCAAGCAGATTATTGACGCGGCGTTGCAGACGATTGCCGAGCATGGGTATACCCAAACGTCCTTTGCGGAGATTGCCAAGAGTCTTGGAATTACCAAAGGACTGATTGCCTATCACTTCAACGGCAAGCATGACCTTATCACTTCTGCGATCCATACGATTCTGAATCGACAGGGCGCATACATTCGTGGGCGTGTTGAAGAAGAGGCAAAAGGCAGTGCCAAACTGCGCGTCTACATCGAAGCCAGTTTTGAATACATCTCGCAGAACCGTTCGCAGTTCGTGGCGCTGGTGGATCTGTGGGGCAGTTTTACGTCACCTGAAGAAAAGAAAGCCTTCAGCGACTCGGCGTATGACCCATGCCGTGCTCATCTCAAGAAGATCTTCCGCATAGGTGTAGAGCAGAAGGAATTTGCTAAGTTCGATGAACAGGCATGGCTTCGGTCATTCAGGGTGCAATTGACGGGATCATGCTGCAATGGGTCTTCGACCCGAAGGCAGTGGACCTGCAAGAGTCCAGCCGTGAGTTGAGTGAGATGTTTGTGAAGCGGTTGAAAAAATTAACCACAAGGACCTGGCACAAGAGTTTTAGTCTGCTGGTCTCCGAAAAGCCAAAGGAGAAGCGTGCATGGAGTGGAAGAGTTTAGGTCATTTGGTGGAGAGCGCGGCGGAGCGGTTTGGAGAGAAGCCGTTATTCATCTTTGAAGACAAGCCGCTTTCGTTTGCAGAAGTCAATCGGCGGGCGAACAAGACGGCGAATGCGCTGAAATCCGTCGGCGTGACGAAGGGCGAGCGCGTGGCGGTGATGCTGCCCAACGGCGTGGACTTCCCCATCGTCTGGTTTGCGCTGGCGAAGTTGGGCGCGGTCATCGTGCCCGTCAACATCAACTACCACGACCATGACCTGACTTACACACTCGATGATTCGCAGGCGGGATTCTTTGTCGTCCACGAAAATTATCTGGAGCAATGGGAGCGGGTGCGGGCGCACTTGCCGTCGGTGAAGGAAACGCTGCTCGTGACTGAATCAGGCTCAAAGTCCGATTGGAGGCGTTTGGTGGATGAGTCATCCGACTCGTTTGAGTCATCCAATGTCACAGGCGAGGACTTGGTCAACATCCAATATACATCGGGCACGACGGGTTTTCCGAAGGGCTGCATGTTGACCCAAAAATATTGGATGATGCTCGGGCAGGTGGCGGCGAATTATTTCGAGTTGACGCCCGCCGAATGCAATCTGACCGCGCAGCCGTTTTATTATATGGATCCGCAGTGGAACACGGTGTCGTGTTTGATCGGCGGCGCGCCGTTGGTGATTTTGCCGAGATTCTCGCCGTCACATTTTTGGGGCGAAGTGATTCGACATAATGTGACCGTGCTGTATTTGATTGGCACCATGCCTTTCTTTTTGTTGAAGATGCCAGAGGACCCTTGCTTGAGCGAGGACATAAATTGAGAATGATCTTGTGTTCGGGGATTCATCCGAAGTTCCATGCGGAGTTTGAGCGGCGTTGGGGCGTGCCGTGGCGCGAAGCATTTGGCATGACCGAAACGGGCGTGGATTTGATGATGCCGTTTGAGGATGGGTTTGCGGGCAGCGGCGCAATGGGTAGACCGATCGCGACAAAAGAAGCGCGTGTGGTGGGCACAGATGGAAAAGATGTGCCCGAAGGCGGTGTAGGTGAGTTGATTTTGCGCGGCGAGCCGATGATGCTTGGGTATTGGAACAAACCCGAAGCGACGGTTGAGGTCATGAAGAACGGCTGGCTGCATACTGGCGATATGGTCACAAAAGATGCGAAGGGATATTTTCACTGGCAGGCGCGGTTGAAAGATACGATACGGCGCGCGGGCGAAAATATTTCATCGGTGGAAGTGGAAGGTGTATTGATGGAACATCCCGCTGTGAAAGTGGCGGCTGTGGTGCCCGTCCCTGATGAATTGCGCGGCGAAGAAGTGAAGGCGTATATCGTGTTGAAGGCGGAACATACCCAGGAAGATACGCCGCCTGAATCCATTTTGGATTATGCGCGCGAGCAGTTGGCGTATTTCAAAGTACCGCGATTTGTTGAGTATGCCGATGATCTGCCGAGAACACCATCTGAACGGGTGGAGAAGCATAAGTTGGTGAAGTTGAAAGCGGATTTGCGCGTGGGAAGTTACGACGCTGTGGATAAAATTTGGAGATAAGAATCTTGAACACAAAGGACAAAGGGCACGAAGGAAAGAAATAGAACCTTTGGTATCCCTTTGTGTATGACTTTCGTGTTTAAAAAAGGAATCATGAACACACAACAACTCAACGAAACAATTTCAAAAACGCTCACCGCTTGGAACATCCCTGGCGCGGCGGTGGCGGTTGCCCAATGCGATGAGGTTTTCGCAAGGCTATGGCGTGCTCGAAGTAGGCAAGCTCGAAGCCGTGAATGCGGATACCATCTTTGCGATTGGTTCCACGACAAAAGCCTTCACTTCCGCGTTCATCGGCATGTTAGTGGACGAAGGCAAACTGGTATGGGACGACCCCGTCGTCAAGCACATCCCCGATTTTCAACTCTACGATGACTGGGTCACCAAGAACGTCACCGTGCGCGATTTGCTCTGTCACCGTCTCGGCTTGGAACGCGCCCAGCGTCTCTACTATCATCGCGGATATGACCAGCGCGAACTCATGCGCCGCATGAAATATCTCAAGCCTGCCGTGGGTTTTCGCACAGGCTTCAACTATGCCAATCAACAATATGGCGTGGCGGGACTCATTGACGAAGCAGTGACTGGCAAGTCATGGGACGATTTCATCACCGAACGAATTTTCAACGCGCTGAACATGCCCCGCTCGTTCAGCGGACACGACCGAATCTCCGATTACAAAAACTTCGCCTCACCTCACGCTGTGCTCGATGAAACGTATCCCGCAGGCGTGCGTTTTCTTGGCACATGAAGCGCCATCGAAAATTTCAAACTCACGCATGAACCTGCTGGTTCGATTCATACATCCGCAAACGACCTCGCGCAATGGCTCAAAGCCCTTTTGCAAAACGGCGCGCCGCTCTTGCAACCCAACACCTTCAACGAACTCACCACGCCGCAAATCGTCATGCAGGATGTGCTCAACTCCGAACTCGCGCCGCTCGCCTATCTTCAACCCGCCACCCATTTTTGGACGTACGGTCTCGGCTGGTGGGTCATGGATCTTCACGGTGAAAAAGTTCTCATGCACGGCGGTCAAATGCCTGGCTACAACTCCGCCGTCGCTTTTTTCCCACAGCGCAAACTCGCGCTCGCCGTCATGGTCAACGTCCATCAAACCCTCGCCCACGCCGCGCTGTTTTATGCGATCTCCGATATTCTGCTCGATAAAAAAGGACGTGACTGGTCATCGGAATTTCAGATGGTGGCCCAGGGATACATGGCAGAAGTCAAAGGTCAGGTGGACGAAATGCGCCTCAAACGTGACCCGAACCTGCCTCCGTCCAATAAGCTGGATTCCTACACTGGGACATTTTCCAACGACCTCTTCGGCGAGATGACCGTGACCCGCAAAGACGACTCCTTGCAACTCACCTACGGAGTCAACACCGCCACGCTCGAACACTGGCAAGGTGATACCTTCCTCGCCCATTGGAATCTCAAAGGGCTGATGGACGACTCGATGATTGCATTCTCGTCCGATGGCAAAGCAATGACATTACTCAACGACAGAGCGGAATACAGGAAAACATCATGAACCCCACCGAACTCATCCTCAAGAATTTTGAAAAAGTATCATCCATCCCGCGTGGTTCAAAGAACGAAGCGGCGATTCGCAACTGGCTCATTGAATGGGCGGCAGAACACAACTGCACCTCCAAGACAGACGCAGCGGGGAATCTCGTCATCTATGTCCCTGCCAGCCAGGGATATGAAGACCGCCCGACGTTAATTTTGCAAGGTCACATGGACATGGTCTGCCAGAAGACGCTTGAGTCTACGCATGATTTCACGAAAGACCCCATTCAACTCATCCGTGATGGCGATTGGATTCGCGCCAACGGCACCACCCTCGGCGCAGACAACGGCATTGGCATTGCACTGATGATGTCGTTGGTTGAAGATGAGTCCGTAAAACATCCGCCGTTAGAATTGCTGCTGACCGTGGAAGAAGAGTCTGGTCTCAACGGCGCGGACAATCTCGACCCGTCGCTGCTAACAGGCAAAACTCTTATCAATGTGGATTCCGAAACCGAAGGCGTTTTTACGGTAGGCTGTGCAGGCGGCGGGAATGTGTACATGACCTTGCCCGCCACATGGGATTCACAAAAGCAGAATGAAGTTGCTTTTGAGTTGAAGGTCAGCGGGCTGCAGGGTGGGCATTCCGGCGAAGACATCAACAAGTTCCGCACGAACGCCAACAAACTCATCGCCCGCGTGCTGGATTTTATTCAACGCGATGTGGAAATTCGCCTGTCCACGCTCAAAGGCGGGACGGCGCGCAACGCCATTCCACGCGACGCGGAAGCGGTATTCGTTTGCGTAAAAGAAAAGGCGACACTATGCAAGGAAAAATTCTCCGCCATTCAAGCCACCGTCAAAAATGAACTCGCCAAAACAGAGACAGGGCTTGTGCTCACGCTGAACGAAATCAGCGGTGAGCCCCTCCGCACTATCAACTCCGCTGAAACACAGACGGCAATCCGTTTGTTGATGGCATTGCCTCATGGAGTGACATCCATGTTTGCAGATATGCCTGCCTTCGTCGAAACGTCCAATAACATTGGCGTGATGGAATTGAAAGAAGATGGGCTGTCAGTTGTCTCCACCAATCGCAGCGCGGTCTTTTCGAGACTGGAAGAAATTACCAGGCGAGTCGAAACTGTCGCATGGCTGGCAGGCGCAAAGACCGAAAGAACGAAGATGTTCCCGCCCTGGCAGCCGAACATGGAATCCCCGATCCTCAAGCAATGCATCAACACATATCGCGGCATCGTCGAAGAAGACCCCAAAGTGGAACTCACCCACGGCGGACTCGAATGCGGCATCATCAGCGACCGTTGCGGCGGGCTAGATACAATCTCGCTCGGCCCGACGATTCAAAATCTCCATTCACCTGAGGAAAGATTATTGGTTCCCTCCCTCCTGAATACTTGGAAGTTTTTAATAACTTTATTATCTTTGTAATAAAAAAAATTAATGTTTCTTGATTGCATCAAAGGCAAGAGTCTCCATTTTAGGTAAACATAGTCTGTTTTCCTTTTCATATAGTAAAATGCATAAATTTATTTTTTGATACTCGTCATTGCAAGGGGATTATTAACCGCGTCGTATTTCCACAATTGCCACAAGAATCCAATCGAGGATGCAATGGTAAAAAGAGCGGAAACAAAAAGAAGTTCAACAGGCAATAAAACAAAAACTGTAACAGTTTCACAGGAACAGCAGTTGACTCAGCGCAACGCCGAGCTTGTGCTCGAGAACACCCGCCTTCTTGACGAAGCCCAACACCGCGCGCAGGAGATCACAACCCTTGCGGAGATTGGACGTGAGATATCCGCCTCGCTTGACCTTTCCATTGTTCTTGAGCGAATTGCATCGCACGCGCTGAAATTATTCCATGCAAGGGATGTGGTCCTGCGTTTGCTCGAGGCGGATGGATTTTTGCGCGCTGCAGTGGCGATCGGCAAATATGCTGATATTTATAAAGACTGGCATGCCCGTCTGGGACAAGGGTTGTCCGGGAATGTTGCAAAAAGCGGAATTGCCGAAATCATCAACGATCCTGAAAATGATGAGCGGGTGATTGATATCCCCGGCACAGAAGAGGACAAGGCAACACGTGTGATCCTGTTCGCGCCTATGTTGATCGGTGATACGGTGATCGGTGTGCTCAGTGTCTGGCGCGACAAGGTGGATGTTGGAGTTTTCACACAATCGGATCTGGAGTTTGGGTTAAGCCTTGCAAGGCAGGCGGCAATTGCGATCCAAAATGCCCGCTTGTATGCCGAAACGCAACAACGCTTCAAAGAGACCGAGATATTACGCGCGGCCAATATGGAACTTACCAAGTCGCTCGATCTGGATACGATCTTCGCAACACTACTGGACTACCTGCAACGATTGGTTCCCTATGACACTGGAAGTATTTTTCTGCTCAAGGATGAAAATCACCTCACCGCGCTTGCCGCGCGCGGGTATGAACAATGGGTGGATAACCCGTCACTGGCAGTTGGGATAACTTTTGAATTTAAGAGTATTCCGCATATCCGTACGGTCATAGAAGATCAAACCACTTTCGTCATCCCGGATGTGACCTCAACATCCTGGATGGATCGTTGCCGAGACTGCGGGACATGTCCGCAACTGGCTGGCTGTTCCCCTTGTAGCCGCAGGCAAAACCATCGGGATGTATTCGCTCGACAAGGTGGAAGCCGGGTACTTCACAGCGGAACATCAGCGACTGGCGGAGAACCTGGCTTCACAGGCTGCCATCGCTTTTCAAAACGCGACCCTCTTTCGGAATCAACAAGTGGCCCGCGAACAGGCAGAAACCTTGCGCGCGGCCGCACAGTCTCTTGGCAGCACCTTAAGTTTGCGGGAAGTATTTGAATTGATCCTTTCAGAACTGCGCAAGGTCGTGCCGTATGACAGCTGCAGTGTGCAGCAGTTGGACGGGGATAGCATGGTGATCGTGGGCGGGCACGGCTTTCCCAATTTGGATGAACTGCTCGGCAATCGTTTTGACTGGCGCGGACCTGACGACCCCGCGGGCGATGTTGTGCGCCGCCGCGAGCCTGTCATTATAGCGGATGTCTCGGCACGTTTTGAACACTTCAAGGATGAAACTCATGGGCAAGGCAGAGTCCATGGCTGGCTGGGTGTACCGCTGTTATTTGGCGAACAGTTGATCGGTATGCTGACCCTCGACAAATTGGAGATGGATTTCTACACTGCCGAACACGCCCATATGGCGCAAGCCTTTGCGACCCAGGCCGCGACCGCAATCGAAAACGCGCGCCTGTTTGAAACCGAAAAAATTGCGCGCCAACAAGCAGAGACCTTGCGTTCGGCAGCGCTGGCACTTGGCAGTACCTTGAGTTTGCAGGGTGTCTTTGAATTGATCCTTTCTGAACTGCGCAAGGTGGTGCCTTATGACAGTTGCAGTGTGCAGCAATTGGATGGGGATAGCATGGTCATAGTCGGCGGACATGGTTTTCCCAATTTGGATGAACTGCTAGGCAATCGTTTCGACTGGCGCGGACCCGATGACCCTGCAGGCGACGTCGTGCGCCGCCGCGAACCAGTTATGATTGCGGATGTATCTGCGCGCTTTGAACATTTCAAAGATGAGACTCATGGACAAGGGAGAGTGCATGGATGGATGGGCGTGCCGCTGCTATTCGGTGAACGCATGATCGGCATGATCACTCTCGATAAATTGGAGAAGGATTTCTACACCGCAGAACATGCTCATATGGCGCAAGCCTTTGCCACTCAGGCAGCCACCGCCATTGAGAACGCGCGTCTCTTCGATGAGACCCAGCGCCTGCTCAAGATCACGGAAGAGCGCGCGCAGGAGCTTGCCATCATCAACAGCGTGCAGGCTGCGTTGGCTGCAAAACTGGACTTTCAAGCTATCGTGGACCTGGTTGGGGATAAACTGCGAGAAGTACTTGATACAGGTGATATTGGAATCCGCTGGTACGATAGTGAAGCAAACCTGCTTCAGTATCTTTACGAATACGAACATGGCGAACGGTTGAGTTTCCCCGCTGAGCCCCCCGCTCCAGATGGACAGTTTGACAAGATCCTCAAAACCCACAAACATCTGGTTTGGGGTACGGTAGAGGAGGGAAATATGATTTCTCCCAACCTGCCCGGAACAGATGCGAGCAGGTCGGGAGTCTCGCTGCCGATCATCAGCAGCGACCGCATCATCGGCAACATCATTATAGAGAATTATGAGCGTGACCACGCCTACGGTGAATCTGAACTACGCCTCCTGACCACCATTTCCGCCTCGCTCGGAACCGCACTCGAAAACGCGCGGCTCTTCGATGAGACTCAGCGCCTGCTCAAGATCACGGAAGAGCGCGAACGCCGAACTGGCGGTGATCAACAGTGTGCAAGCCGCGTTAGCTGCGAAGTTGGACATGCAAGCCATCTATGATGCGGTCGGTGACAAGATTCAGGAAATCTTCGACGCGCAAGTGGTGGATATTGGCTTATATGATCCTGAGGAAAAACAGTTTCATTTCCCATACATCATTGAAAGCGGCGAACGATTCCCAGACGAGCCCATGCAATTGATTGGTTTCCGCAAACATGTTATCGAAACACGCCAACCGTTTTTGGCTAATCAAGATATGGCGACAGTTGCGGCGAAATATGGGAACCCGCTTGTCATTTCGGGTCAAGCGCCTAAATCAAGTTTATATGTGCCGATGCTTATTGGCGGAGTTGTAAAAGGTATTATCTCTCTTCAAAATGTTGATCGTGAAAATGCCTTCACAGAATCAGATGTGCGGTTGTTGACGACCCTCACCAACGCCATGAGCGTAGCGCTCGAGAACGCGCGGCTCTTCGATGAGACTCAGCGCCTGCTCAAGATTACGGAAGAGCGCGCGCAGGAACTGGCGGTGATCAACAGTGTGCAAGCCGCCCTCGCCGCAGAGTTGAACATTCAAGGCATTTATGACGCGGTTGGCGATAAGATCCGCGAGATATTTAATCAAGCCGATGTGGACATCCGCATCTATGACCCGAAAACTAATTTGGTTCATTACCCATATATGTACGAAAATGGGGAACGCATTTTCCTTGAGTCAAGTCCAACTGGCGATACAGGTTTTGAAGCGCACATCATTCGCACCCGCGAGACACTGGTGATCAATGAGAACATGGCGCAAGAGATGGAAAAGTATGGCAGTTTTACCCTGCCTAGCACCGAATTGGAAAAATCAGCTGTCTTTGTGCCGTTGGTGGTAGGCGATCAAGCGCGTGGCATGGTGGATCTGGTGGACATGCAACACGAGCATGCCTTCAGCGAATCAGATGTACGCCTGCTGACCACACTTGCCAACGCCATGAGCGTGGCGCTAGAGAACGCGCGCCTCTTCGATGAGACCCAACGCCTGCTCAAAGTGACCGAAGAGCGCGCCGCCGAACTCAGCGCCATCAGCAAGGTCAGTCAGGCGCTGATCGTTGAGTCAGAGCTCGATAGCACGATCCAGCTCATCGGGAGTCAGATGCGCGAGATCTTCAGCGCCGATATCGTCTACCTGGCGCTGCTCGACTCGCAGACGAATCTGATCCACTTCCCATATCAATTTGGCGAATCGTTCGAACCGCTCACCTTTGGCGAAGGGCTCACCAGCAACATCATCCGCACAGGCGAGCCGCTGCTGATCAATCAAAATCTCAATGAACGCACGGCAGAGATCGGCGCTACGCGTGTGGGCAAGGAAGCGCTTTCGTATCTGGGCGTGCCAATCAAAACAGGCAAGGGCACCATCGGCGTGATCAGCGTGCAAAGCACCACGCAGGAGGGCATCTTCACCGATGACTCGCTGCGCCTGCTGACCACCATCGCTGCCAATGCGGGCGCGGCCTTGCATAACGCGCAGTTGTTCAGCGAGGCGCTCGAGAACCTGCGCCAGGTGGAGATCCTCACCAACGCCGCCAACGCGATTGAGCAAAGCGCGTATGAACCCGCCATGGTCGAGTCGGTGGCGGCGCGCACCGATGCGCTCGGCGAACTGGCGCGCGTCTTCGCCAAGATGGCAGATGAAGTCCGTATCCGCGAACAACGCCTCAAACGTCAACTGGCTCAAATGCAATTGGATATCGAAGAGAAGAAACTTGCCAAAGCCGAGACCGTGGCGATCTACATCCCCATGGACCGCCGTCAGGCAATGGCACAGCACGTCACTCTGCCCGAGCGCGCGCACGGCGCCGCCTTGTTTGCGGATGTCTCTGGTTTCACCACTCTGACCGAGTCGCTCGCGAATGAATTGGGCTTGCAGCGCGGCGCCGAGGAAATGATCCGCCATCTTAACCGCGTCTTCACGGTGCTGATCGATGAAGTGCATCGCTACAGCGGCGCGGTCATCAGCTTCAGCGGCGACGCCATCACCTGCTGGTTCGACGATCTCGACCTGCAAGGCAACCCGCGCGCGGATTCTTCTTTAGAGCGCGCCGCCGCCTGTGCTTTTGCCATGCAAAAAGGCATGATGCAGTTCAGCGCCATCTCCACGCCCAATGGCAAGACGATTGGATTATCGATCAAAGTGGCGCTGGCAGTTGGACCTGCGCGCCGCATGGCGGTCGGCGACGGGAGCACGCATCAGATCGACGTTTTAGCGGGTGCCACACTCACGGCATTAGCCAACGCTGAGCATGAGTCGGAACGCGGTGAGGTCGTGCTGGCAACAGCGAATCTCACATCTGTTGAAGAAAAATTCAACATCGCTGCCTGGCGCAAAGAAAAACAATTCGCCGTGCTGACAAGTTTGAAGAACGAGATCACTCCTTGCCCGTGGGCGGAGATCGGCCCCGATGCCATTATCAAATCCCGTCTGCGATCATGGATGCACCCAACTGTCTTCGAAAAAGTGCGCGCGGGTCAAAGCGAGATGCTCTCGGAGCTGCGTCCTGCCACCGCTTTGTTCATGAAATTCGGCGGGCTCGATTACGACAACGACCCACAAGCGGATAAGAAACTGAATGCCTTCATGCAATGGGTCGAGGGCGTCATTGCCCCGCATAACGGTTCGATCATTCAATTCACCGTCGGTGATAAAGGCAGTTACATCTATATTGTCTTCGGCGCGCCCATCGCCCACCGCGACGATGCTGCGCAAGCCGTGTTCACCGCATTGGAGCTTGCGTCACCCCCTGAATCTTTATCCTATATGACCGACCAGTTCATCGGGCTGGCTTCAGGTCAAATGCGAGTCGGCGCGTACGGCGGCGCAGGTCACCGCACCTATGGTGCCATCGGCGACCGCACCAACCTCGCCGCACGTTTGATGGTGGCGGCTTCGAAATCATCGGCGGAAATTCCAAAAGGACAGCGCGCGCTCATCCTATGCAACGACTCTGTTTACGAAGCCACCCAGGCTCAAGTTGAATTCGAGTCCATGCCGCCGATCAATGTCAAAGGAAAAACCGAAACGATCGCCATCTATCGCCCGCTGCGCAAGATGGTTCAAATCAATGCCGATTCTGGAATTGCAATCGAACTTGCTCAGTTGATCGACAATTTATCCCACGTCGAAAAATTGACTCTCAAGGTGGCGAGCGTCATCGGTCATATGTTTACCCTCGAATCTTTGTCTTCAATTTATCCCGAAGAACATTCACGCGAGACTCTCCAAGCGCACTTGAACACTTTCGTAGAACTGGACCTCATACAAAAACGTCCCAGCGAATCTTCCAGTTACAATTTTAAAGATCCACACACACATGAAGCTGCTTATAACCTGATGCTCTTTGCACAACGCCGTCAACTCCACCGTGCTGTGGCGGAATTATTGGAGCAAAATATCTTCAGCGTGCCGCCATATGCCGAGATCGCACAGCACTGGAAAGCCGCCGATGAAATTCCCAAGGCAATTGAATATTTGGAAAAAGCAGGCGAGCATGCCCATCAGATGGGTGACTTCGAGGAAGCCTCGCGCTTTTTCAATGAGTCGCTCGCGTTGAATAGATAAACACCACTTTGGAGCGGCGAAATGTCATTGATCAATAAATCTTTTAAGAATCAGATCATCCCCGGAGTAAATGCTGGATTGGTGATCGGGGTTGTAGACGTGATCTATGCCATTTCGCTTGCCGCCCTTATCTTTGCAGGGGATATCTCGTCCTTTGTCGCAAATGGCATTGGATTGATCCTGCTTGGATGGCTGCCGCCCCTTCTTGTCATCAATTTGTTCAGTTCGTACAAAGGCAATTTCACATCCGGTCAGGATGCCCCTGCCGCCATTCTGGCAGTCATGGCAGCCGGTATTATGCAAGGCATGTCGTCTTCGTCAGCGCAGGAAAAATTCATCACCGTGGTTGCCGCCAGCATACTAACCACAGTGCTGACCGGTTTAGTCTATGTCTTGCTGGATTGATCCTTAACCGCTATGATCACTTTCTGATTCTGCCGAGCATGCTGCTTGGGACAGCCACCCTTTTTTATGGAATCGTATTTTTTACCAATACGCCAGTATCCACATTGAGCGCGCAAGGCTGGCTGTTGGGTCCTTTTTCCAACGCAAACTTATGGCAGCCCTTGAGTCTTTCAGATATGGGATTGATCCATTGGAATTCCATACTGGCGCAAGCGGGCGGCATGGCAAGTGTGCTAATGATCAGTGTGGTCACCTTGCTGTTGAACACCAGCGGTGTGGAATTAATCATTCGCAAGGACCTGGACGTGAACCGCGAATTGCGCGTGACCGGGCTGGCAAATATCTTTGGAGGATTACTGGGGGGCGTTGTCTGCTTCCATGACCTGACAGACACAGCGATCAACCAAAAGATCGGCCAGGGCAGCCGTATATCCAGTTGGGTGACCGCCGCAGTATTTGCCCTGCCGCTTTTCTTTGGGGCTGCGGCTTTATCTTATGTTCCCAAAATAACACTTGGGGTCATGCTCATCCTCTTTGGCTTATCATTTTTATATGAATGGGTCTATCTGTCATGGTCCAACTTCTCCAGATTGGAATACGTAGTCATCCTCTTAATTTTGATCGTCATTGCCACACTGGGTTATCTGCAGGGAGTGGGCGTGGGAATCGTTGCGGCGGTTGGATTATTCGTCGTTAACTACAGCCGGGTCAGCGTAACAAAACATGCCTTGTCCGGGGCTGAGCTTCAAAGCCGATTCACACGCAGTCCCAATCAACGCAAGACATTGATCGAACAGGGCGAAAAGACATTTATCCTGCAACTCCAGGGGTTTATCTTTTTCGGCACAGCCAATAAATTATTGGAACAGGTGCGCGGACGGGTTGAAGATATAAAACAAACCCCACTGCAATTCCTTATTCTGGATTTTGCAAAAGTCAGCGGACTTGACTCAACCGCCCTGCTCAGCTTTTCAAAATGAAGCAGGTATTGCAGGATCGCAGCATCGCAATCCTGGTCACGGGACCATCCGCCGAAATCCTGAATCAGCTTGAAAAGGGAGAGTTCGTATCAAAGGGAATCAGGCGCAGCCAAGTCCTTCCCCGATCTGGATCATGGTCTGGAGTGGATAGAGAACAAAATATTAAATGCGGCAAATGGAACGAAGGAACAGACCATTCCTCTAAAGGATATGTTCCACCAACTACAGCCGAATGATACCCACCTAAACGACCTGTTTGATGTCCTTGATGAAAAGGAAGGGAAGATTGGAGCTTATCGGGTGCGCCAATTCGATGCGCCGGATAATATTTATTTTATCGAAAGCGGACAGTTGACTGCGCGCTTGGAGTTTCCGAACAAGCCGCCTGTGCGGCTCGAAACCATGAAGTCTGGACAGGTGATCGGGGAGCTTGGGTTCTACCTGGGACAAAAGCGGACCGCAGGTGTGGTGGCTGATGAACCATCCATAGTGTATCTGCTTTCTGCGAGGAGCCTGGCGA
>JADJNA010000040.1 GCA_016709305.1 Candidatus Villigracilis saccharophilus | reverse complement strand
GCGTTTACTTTTCACGTGTCAAGCTGAACGAGGATGGAATGACATTTTCCGCCTATACCACTCGCGGGCACGCTTGCGAACTTAATCTAAAAACAGGGAAACTCATCAGCTTTACAAGTATTCAATGATCACAGGCTTCTTCAATCTCCCCTGGTTTGCATGGGCTGGACTTGCCCTTATCATTGCAGTGATCTATTTCAATCTATGGCCTCAAAAAGCGGTGACCAACCCGAGTGGATTCCGATTTGTTGTTATTCGCTGGGGACATGCGCTGGTGTGGATCCTCCTCACGATCAGCCTCGCCCTGCGCGGATTCTCCTCCGCTTTTACTGGTATGGCAAATGTAATTGCTCTCGCAGGCGGATTGACCTATGTCCTGTTTCTTATCATGACTTTTATAGTGACGAAGTGAACTTTTCGAGTATGGATAAGCCCCCGTTTGGATTTGTGTTTGTCTTTCTTTTATTCAGTCTTTTATTTATTTCGAACAGTTACAAGCTCTGGTTTAGAACGGACAAATACTACAACGAATTATACAACAGCCTTATCAACAAGAATACTCCCTACCCATTTAAGGATTTTTTTCTCAAGCAATTGGAAAACAGGCAACGATGGGAAACAGCACAAAAAATTTTTAGCTTGATCGGATTTGTTGCTGTGATCGGCGCGGATATTTTGGTGGTGATGGCTTTTCTAAAGTAAAAACAAAACCGCAAAGTGTCACAAAGGTACACGTAGATAATCCTTAGTGCCCTTCGTGGTAAAAAAGAATTTTTACAAGGAGTACATCTTGAAAATCATCGCATGTATCAAGCAGGTACCCGACTCGGAGGCGAAAGTCAAAGCCGAGGGCGGGCAGGTCTCTTGTGGGGACGCGCCGTTGGTCATCAACCCGTTCGACGAGTACGCGGTCGAAGGCGCGCTTCAGCAGAAGGAAGCCGTAGGCGGCACCGTGACAGCCTTGTGCGTTGGCGGCGAATCAGCCAAGGATGCGCTCAAGCACGCGCTCGCCATGGGCGCAGATGACGCAGTCCTCGTCTCGAACACGGCGCTTAACGATCTCGATACGGTCGGCGCGGCCCGCGTGCTGGCGGCCGCAATCAACAAGATCGGCGGCGCAGACTTGGTCATCTTTGGCCGTCAAACCCTCGATAATGGCGCAGGACTCACCCCCGCACAGACCGCCCGAATTATCGGGTGGCCGATGCTTGGGTTGGCAGGCCAGATCAAAGTCGACGGTGGAAGCGTGACCGTTGAACGAGTCATCGAAGAAGGCCGGCAAACCGTCAGCGCGAAAATGCCCGTCGTGTTGAGCGTCGTCCAAAGTATTGGCGAACCGCGCTACCCGTCGTTCATGGGCATCCGCAAAGCGTCGAAGGCAACCATCCCCGTTTGGTCATTGAGTGATCTCGGCGCAAGCGCTCCCGCACCGGTTGTCACCCGCAGCGAGTTGATGAACCCGCCCGTTCAAGAAAAAGAAGTTGAGATGATCACCGGCGAAAGCGCCGCCGAGATCGCCGACAAACTCGCCGACAAAATTCTCGCGGAGAAAGTGCTATGAAAACTTTTATTTACATTGATCATTTCAAGGGTGAAGTCCAGCCCGCTTCATGGGAAGCGATTGGACTTGCGAAAAAATATGGCACAGCCGTGGCTTTGGTATTTGGCGCGGATACGGATGAAATCACAAAGGCTGCGTTTGAATATGGCGCCGATGAAGTCATCCTCGTGGATGATACGGCGCTGACAGATTACCGCGCTGAACCGTATGCCTCCACCCTTTCGGCGCTCGCTTCTTCCTCAAGCCCTGACCTGATCCTGTTTCCGACAACAGCTCGGACCCGTGAGTTAGCCGCCATGTCCGCCGTGGACTTGAACACCGGCGTGTTGACTGACGTGACAGGTTTTGAAATGAATGGCGATCAAGTTATTGCCACACGTCCCATTTACGAAGGCAAGTTATTGGAGAAAACTGTTTGCTCTGGCAAACCCGTCATGGCCACCATTCGCGGACGTGTCTTCCCAAAGCCCGCGCGCGAAGCAGGCAAGACCGGTACGCTCACAAAAGGCGAAGCCAAGACCGAAGCGCTCTCAACCGTTGCAGGCTATTCTGCTGCTGAAAGCGCAGTAAACCTCGGCGATGCCGCAGTGATCGTCTCCGGTGGTCGTGGCGTCTCAAATAACCCATCCTTAACTCCACCCGCAGGCATGGATGAAAAGCAAGCCGAAATATGGCGTGCCCAGCAAGGCTTCGCACTCATCACCGACCTGGCAAGTTTATTGGGCGGCGCAGTCGGCGCATCCCGCGCGGCTGTGGACGGCGGATATATCACCTACGCCCATCAGGTTGGGCAGACTGGTAAAGTTGTCACCCCTGACTTGTATATCGCCTGCGGCATCTCCGGCGCGATCCAGCACCTCGTTGGTATGAGAAATGCCAAAGTCATCGTGGCCATCAACAAAGACGCAGATGCACCCGTTTTCAAGCAGGCACGTTATGGAGTGGTCGGCGATCTGTTTGCTATTGTCCCTGCATTGACTGAGGCAATGAAGAAGAAGATGGGTAAGTAAGTTAGTGACGAGTAAAAAGTAATGAGTAAGACCTCTGAGGTTTATAAGCTTCAGAGGTCTTTTTGTTTGGCTGTCAGGATGCGCACACCTTACTTATCCCACTCAATGTCGTTCTGAGCGAAGCGATACTCCCTGGCACTGCCCGCCAGGGCAGGTGTGCGCCGCGCGCCAGTGCGCTGAGAACCACTACAATTGTCTCAGAGACCCTTCGCTTACGCTCAGGGCTTCACGATTAAAAGTAAGGTGCGACGCGCTTACTTATCCCCAAACCCGGCGGGTGGGATTCCTAACGCCTGGATCAATCTCGCCCAATAGTTGACCTGTGCGGCGGTGCTGGCGAGGATGACAAATTCTCGTTCGTTGAATACGGACTTTACACGCTCCACCAAGTCAGGCTGGAATTTCAACGGGGTTTGCGAGATGACGCGCGTGTATTGAATCGCCAGTTTTTCGCGTTCAGAAAAAGTAGTTACCCGCTCAACGTCCCCGCGCAGGGATTGAGCTTCTTCATCGGTGATGCCCGCTTGGCGATATTCGTATGAGTTCATGTCAACGCAAAAGGGACAGGCTACTGCATGAGATGCGGTCATGCGGATCAGCTTGAGCATACGCTGAGTCAGCGCGCCATCTTCGTGCGCGACGAGTGATTCCATGATGCCTGAGCCGATGGCGGCTTTGGGATACCAGGCCAATATCCGGGCGGGAAGCATGGTCTTGCCGGTTATTTTTTCAGATGCCCAAATGCCAAGTTTGAGAATGAGCGGAATGCGTTTTGGTTGTTCAATGAATGCTTGCATGGTTTATCTCCGCACTCATTGTACAACATTGGTTATGTCGTTGCGAGCCGCGCTCTTTCTTTTTGGCGGCGAAGCAATCTCCACTTTTTGGGGAGGTTGCTTCGGACGGACGAACACCGCCCTCGCAACGACATGATAATTTAATGTTGTTGGTGGCTGGCTGTGCCGAAGGCGTGTTCGTAAACCAGCATGGCATAATATTCCCAGTTGAATGTATCTTCATACGCAATGGATTGTCCCATTCGTGAAGAAGAGGCATTTTTGAGATTCTTTTCAAGGAACACGAGCATTTGATCCCATGCTTCACCTTGCGCGCCGCCTGCCTTGATACCTTCTACGTCCTCCACGAAAGCGTGCGGCTGGCCGTCGTAGATCGTGATCTCGTGCGGGATATTTGCGGTTGTGAGTGCCTCGTCAAATAAATTGACATCTTCAACCGCGATGGATTGGTCTGCGCTGCCAAAAATGCCGAGCACGGGACCGGGCAAGGCTTTTAACACTTCGGGGTCAATCTCAGGCGAGCCATAGAAAATTACAGTGGATGCTAATTTGTTGTTATGCAGGCTGTAGACCAGTGAAGTCCGCCCGCCATAGCAGAAGCCCGCAATGGCGATACGCTTCGCGTCCACGTCGGTTTGAGTTTCAAGCCAGGCATAAATTGAATCAAGATCCGCATTTACATTTTCAGGTTTGGTGCTGATGACTTGATAAATGGCACGCGGAATCCATGATGTAGTAGAGCCGCGAAAAGTATCAGGAGCAATAACGAGATAGCCTTCCTGCGCGAGCAAGTCCGCTTTGCCGACAATCGATTCTCGCAGGCCATAGAATTCGTGGATCATAATGACAGTGGGAAACGGACCATCGCCTTCAGGTTTGGCAACGTAGGCTCTCACATCGGGTCCACCGTTAAGCCCGGGAACGATGGTGTTGACGAGGGCATCGAGTCGATTCGCGCCGAGAAGCGAGTCCGCGAAAATGCTGAGGGGTAGGAACAGGATCAGGATAGCCAGAACAGCTAAAAGTCCTAGCAGGATGCGTTTGAATGTTTTCATTACATATTCTCCTTAGTAATAAGATGCCTCATTTTATTCGGGAACCCGCTCAATTTCTATCAAAAACAAAAGCCTCCGCATCCAAAAGATACGGAGGCTAGATCCAGTTATAAAACCTCTAATCTCTGCCGTCCGCATGACAGTTTGCACAGTTAGTCGGCGAGTAATCGCGTTCCTCTTTATGTTTTTCTGCCATATTGGTGGCCGTATGTTCGTGACAGCTAAAACAGGTATAAGCTGAAGTCGTGCTCGGATGACAGGTTACACAGGCAGTCACCGGGTTATCCCCATGTGTTAACTGGAAGGTATGAGAGAACGTGACAGGTTTCCAGGCGGTGGTGGTGTGACAGCTTTGGCAATTTGTTCCAGCTTTGCCTGCATGCGGATCCTTGCCCGAATGACAGGAGTTACAGGATGTGGGCGTCCCAGCAAAAATACCATTGATATGACAACCTGTACAAGCTGTGTTGATATGTGCCCCGGTGAGTTTGAAGGCTGAGAGATTATGATCAAAAGTGGCGGGTTTCCAGGCAGCGGTGGAGTGACAGGCTGCGCAATTGGTACCGTACTTACCACCGTGACGATCGTTTTTGGCATGGCAGGCAAAACAGGTAGACGGAGTGCCTTTGAAAACGCCGCCAACATGGCAGCCAGTACAGGATGCGGTTGAGTGTTTGCCGGTCAGCGGGAAAGCGGATTTGCTGTGATCGAAGGTGGAGGGCTTCCATCCCGAAGTGGCGTGACAGGCTGAGCACTCTGTTCCAAACGTACCCTTATGGAAATCATCCGCAACATGGCAGGAGTAACAATTCGTGGGCGTGCCTTTGAACTTCAGATCGGTGTGACATTGCGTACAGACAACGCTGACATGCTGGCCGGTCAACTTGAAGATGGAATTGTTGTGATTGAAATTGCTGGGTTTCCATCCGCTGGTTGTATGGCAGTCGGTGCATTGATTTCCAAGCGCCCCGCCATGCGGGTCTGTATCACTGTGACAGGAGGAGCAGGCTGACGGTGTGCCCTTGAAGAATTTGTCGGTATGGCATTGACTGCACGCGACCGCTGTGTGTTTACCGGTCAACGCAAAGGTGGAGCGGCTGTGATCAAACGTGGAGGGAGTCCAGCCGTTGGTTGTATGGCAGGAAGCGCAGTCTGTTCCAAGCCTGCCGGCGTGCGGATCATTCTTCGAATGGCAGGCGGCGCAATTGGTGGGCGTGCCTTTGAACCTAGGGTCGGTATGACAGTTACTGCACGTCACGCTGACATGCTTGCCGGTCAATTTAAAGATGGAATTGTTGTGATTAAAACTGCTCGGCTTCCAGTCATTGGGCGAATGGCAGGTTTCACATTGCGTGCCCAAACTGCCACCATGCGGATCGGTGTCGCTGTGACAGGAGGCGCAATCCATTGGCGTGCCTTTGAAGACTCCACCCTGATGACAGGAATCACAGGCTACAGCAGCATGCTTCCCATCCAGGTGGAAGGCGAACAGGGAATGATCCACTGTCGCATTCTCCCATCCTTCAGGAGAATGGCAGGCGGCGCAGTCCGTTCCAAATTGACCATTGTGGTGGTCATCTGCGGCATGGCAGGAGATACATTCCTGAGGAGTTATCTTTAGGTCGTGCAAGTTGCGCGCATTAATGTGGCATTGGGAACAAGCCACAGGCGCATGTTTGCCCGTCAATTGGAACGGGACCATGTTATGGTCAAAGCTTGATCCGTGTGAATCCACACCATCATGACAAGCTACACAATTTGTCCAGAAAGTCAGGATATGCTGGGTGGCAAAAGGTTCGTCAATCGTCAAATGACAATTGGCGCAAGCGGTTTGATCAAAGGGCGAAACGAAACCAGATTCATGGCAGTCGGTACAGGTATTAGCCTGATGCGCCTTCAGCGTGAACCTGGTTGTATTATGGTCAAACGCTATCTGCTTCCATCCACCGGGATTGTGGCAGGTGGCACATTGCGTACCATAGGTTCCACTGTGAGCATCATCTGCAGAGTGACAGGAGGCACAATCCTGCGGAGTGCCTTTGAAGACCCCGTTCTTATGACAGCTCTCACAAGCCACAGTCGCGTGCTGACCATCGAGGTGGAAGGCAAATTTGGAGTGATCTACCTTCGCAGGCTTCCAGCCTTCGGGGGAGTGACAACTTCCGCATTGAGTGCCAAGTTGGCCTTTATGCGCATCATCCTTGGTATGGCAGGAGGCGCAGTCCTGAGGTGTGCCTTTGAAAACGCCGTTCTTATGACAGTTTTCGCAAGCCACGGCGGCATGTTTTCCATCAAGATGGAAGGCAAATTTGGAGTGATCCACCTTCGCATTCTCCCAGCCTTCGGGAGTATGGCAGGCCGCGCAATCGGTTCCAAATTGACCGTTATGATGGTCATCCGCCGCGTGACAGGAAATACACGCCTGGGGAGTGTTCTGTAAATCAGCGAACTTGCGGGCACCTACATGGCACCTGGAGCATACCAACGGTGCATGTTTGCCGATCAGGTTGAACGGCACCTTGTTATGGTCAAAGTTCGAGCCATGAGACTCCACCCCGTCGTGACAGGCCATACAGTCCGTGCCGAATGTGAGGAAGTGTTCTGTCGAGAATATCTGATCATATTGCAAATGACAATTACCGCAAGATTCCTGGTCGAATGGCGCAGCGTATCCATTTACATGGCAATCCTTGCAGGCAAACGCAGTTCCGTCAGATTTGGTTTTATGAGCCGTGAGTTTAAAGGAAACCGTGTTATGGTCAAACGTGGCGGGACTCCAGCCATTGGGGCTATGACAGGTTCCGCATTGTGTGCCGAGACTGCCAGAGTGAGCATCATCATTCAGATGACAGGCCGCACAATCCATGGGTGTACCTTTGAAGACATTGTCCTTATGGCAGTCCGCACAGGCCGCAGCCGCATGTTTGCCATCTAATTTAAAGGCGAATTTCGAGTGGTCGACCCTGGCAGGCTTCCAAGCCTCTGGTGAATGACAGGCAGCGCATTGAGTGCCAAGCTGGCCCTTATGCGCATCATCCTTGGCGTGGCAGGAGGCGCAGTCCTGCGGCGTACCTTTGAACAGGTTATCCTTATGACAATTTGCGCACGCCACAGATGCATGTTTCCCATCCAGATGGAATGCAAATTTGGAGTGATCCACCTTCGCGGGTTTCCAGCCCTCGGGAGTATGACAAGTTGCGCATTGCGTACCCAACTGACCCTGGTGGGCATCATCTTTGGTATGGCAGGAAGCGCAATCTTGAGGTGTGCCTTTGAAAACGCCGTTCTTATGGCAATTTTCGCAAGACACGGTAGCGTGCTTCCCATCCAGATGGAATGCGAATTGGGAATGATCTACTTTTGCATTCTCCCAGCCTTCGGGGGTATGGCAGGCCGCGCAATCAGTTCCAAACTGACCGTTATGATGGTCATCCGCCGCGTGACAGGAGATACACGCCTGAGGAGCCGCCTGCAGATCCGCGAACTTGCGCGCATTTATGTGGCATTTGGAACAAGCTAAAGGAGCGTGTTTACCGATCAGATTGAATGGCACTTTATTATGGTCAAAACTTGAACCATGCGTCTCCACCCCGTCGTGACAAGCCATGCAATCCGTACCAAATGTGAGAAAGTGTTCCGTGGAGAATGTCTGATCAATTTGTAAATGGCAATTGCCGCATGAATTTTGATCGAAGGGCGCGGCGTATCCATTTACATGGCAATCCTTACAGGCAAATGATGTACCATCCGATTTGGTTTGATGCGCAGCGAGTTTGAATGAGACCGTGTTGTGATCAAATACAGCAGGACTCCAGCCATTGGGGCTATGACAGGTTCCGCATTGCGTGCCAAGGCTGCCCGAGTGAGCATCATCGCCCAGATGGCAGGCCGCACAATCAGTGGGCGTCTCTTTGAACAAATTATTCTTATGACAATCCGCGCAGGCGGCGGCAGCATGTTTGCCATCCAGCTTGAAGGCAAATTTCGAGTGATCAACTTTGGCGGGCTTCCAGCCATCTGGCGTATGACAGGTGGCACAATTTGTTCCAAGTTGACCGGAGTGGGCATCATCCTTTAGGTGGCACGAAGCACAGTCCATGGGCGTGCCTTTGAAAACGCCGTTCTTATGACAATTTTCGCAACGCACCGCTGAGTGTTTTCCATCGAGATGGAATGCAAATTTGGAGTGATCCACATTAGCCGGTTTCCAGCCATCGGGCGCATGACAGGCTGCGCAATCCTGTCCAAACTGACCTTTATGGAAATCATCTTTTTGATGACAGGTATAACATTGCTGCGGAGTGGCTTGCATATCCGCAATAGTGCGGTCATTGAGGTGACAGTTGGAGCAGGCTGCCAGAGCGTGCTTCCCAATCAAATTGAACGGAACCCGATTATGGTTAAAGTTTGATCCGTGTGAGTCAATCCCATCATGACAAGCCATGCAGTTCGTCCAAAAGGTCAGGATATGTTCTGCTGCAAATGTCTGGTCCACGCTTAAGTGACAGTTGGCGCAGGTTGCCTGGTCAAAAGGCGCCGCGTAATTTTTTACATGGCAATCCTTGCAAACGAAGGCAGATCCATCTGATTTGGTTTGATGGGCAGTGAGCTTGAATGAGACCGTGTTGTGATCAAAAGTTGCGGATGTCCAATTCTCCGGGGTATGGCAGTCCCCGCATTGATCGCCAAACCTGCCCGCGTGTGTATCATCCTTTTTATGACAGGCGACACACTCCATGGGCGTGCCGATAAAGAGCGCGTCGATATGGCAGGTCTCGCAAGCGACGGCTGAGTGTTTCCCTTCCAATTTGAACGCAAATTTCGAATGATCGACCGCTCTATTCCATCCTTCAGCCACATGGCATAATTCGCATTGGGGACCCAAAGCACCGAGATGCTTATCATCCTTTTCATGACAGGCGAAGCAATCCGATGGGATGCCTTTATAAACATTATTTACATGGCAGTTTGCGCAAGCTACCTTAAGATGCAATCCTCTTAATTTAAAGTTTGCGAGATCATGGTCGAATTGAGCAGATTTACCCCAGCCCTCAGGACTATGACAAACTCCGCACTTCGTCCCAAAACGGCCCTCATGTTGATCATCCTGGGCATGACAGGCAAAACAATCCTGGGCGGTGGCTTGCAGGTCATTTAGATTACGCGCGTTTACATGGCACTGGGAACACTTTGTCAGCGCGTGGATGCCAACAAGCTGAAACGCAACCTGATTATGGTCAAAACTTGAGCCGTGAGTGTCAACGCCGTCATGACAGGCCTGACAATCAGTCCAAAAAGTCAGGATATGTTCCTCAGCAAATACCTGATCTACCTTTAAATGACAATTAGCGCAGACCGCCTGGTCGAACGGTCCGCTATAACCAGTTTCATGGCAGTCTTTACATTCAAACGGAGTACCGTCCATTCGCAGACGGTGTGCTTTAAGTGAAAATCCAAGTTGTTCATGCGGATCCCAGCCGGGTGGTATCCGAGTCAAAGATGCTGTCGGCCCATGATGTTCAGTATGACATGTACGACAATTGAGATCTGTTTCACCAAAGCTGACCAAACTATGCAGGCTGGTTGGATCCTGCAATTGGGCAGTGATGTCGGTGTGGCAGACCAAACAACGATCTGCCATGGTATCCGTATCCCACGGGGCGGCATGACAGGCACTGCACTGTTGTATCTCAGCGTGTGAGGCAATCCCGCCCAAAGGCGCACCGGTAGCGGCACTGAGGCTTCCAGGGGTGAACATTGCACCGCCGCTGGCAAAAGCCACGCCTGTGATCCCCAAGAGCGTTACAGCAGCAACTAAAGCTCCTGAAAATGAAGCAAACCACCCTTGAATTATTGTTTTCATAACAGCCCTCCCCCCCAAGAAACGTGGCATATTATCAAATTAGCCACAAAGCATGGGGAGCTACCGCGCCTGCCGAAAAAAATGTTCTGATCCAAAATATGCCTACCTGCGCTACTTGATTTCATTCAACCATTCTATAAATAAAAACCTGAACAATCCTGTTAGTTGGCAGTCGTTAATCTTCTGCAAAAGTTACCAATTACAATGTAATTGCAATGATGCAATAAATGACAAATAAAATCTGCATAATGTGGTCACCGGTTTTGATTTTCCGCAATTTTCCCTTCGTTCATGCAAATACAGGATTAGAAAACATGTTTTTGTTTCCCGACTACCACCTGCAGTGCAAGACTATTCATTCAAGTATGTCAACCTTAAACTTATCGATATTCTTACTAATATTAGTTGTATTAAAATAACATGAACGTCTCTCTCGTTCCGTGATAAGAACATTACAGCAACCTTGCCGTTTTGCAAGGAACACCCCAAATTCTTTGCTTGCGTTCTAAAAGATCTCTTGATAAGCGAGACCAAATGGTTAACCATCGTTTTTTCCGAGAACATGGGCGTATCACTTTATGCACATCTTTGTGGCCGGCAGGGACTACAATTAATTATGGAGTCTTATAAATATCCACTATTTGAACCGCAAATCTCATAAAACTTCGCGCTCTTCGCGGTAAATTTAGCTCATTTGCCAACATCCACTTTTAACTGTGAAGCTGCCTTTGGATCTGTGCCATTAGGGGTTTTTCATTAATATTTTGACCGCCTGGGATATTTATAAAATTTCATAAACCAGCTCACATCTACCATGTTTAAAAACACATGGTATAATCTGCCCGTCCAAAAAACGGAGAGGTCGCGTAGTCTGGCTTAGCGCGCACGCTTGGAAAGCGTGTAACCCACAAAGGTTCGCGGGTTCGAATCCCGCCCTCTCCGCCAAAAAAAAACGCCTCAATGTATGAGGCGTTTTTTTATTCCAGGGTTGCCCACCCTGTCACGGAGTCTTCTTCTGATCCCGCCCGTCCAACACACAATTGTGGGAATCAAAAAGGGACCCATTCAAATGAATGGATCCCTTTTGCTTTTACAATTTATGGAACAGGCGTTAGAGGCGTTCCTGCAAAGATCACAAGTTCTGGAACTGATGTGATATGCCCAGGCACATCATGATTGGAGGAAATAAAGTTAAGTAGCAGAGATGATTCCCAATTGCCTCCGCCAAGGATATCCTTACCCGTAGATCCAGCATCTACACGTCGCGAACCGGAAGTAACACCAGCGTAATTACTCAAATCCAATTGCGCGGCAGCGGTCGTCAGATCCGTAAAATGACAGGAAACACAGGATCGCGATCCAGCATACCAAAGGTTGGCATCCACAAAAAGCGGTTTGACATCTGTAAATGTAGCTTCGCAATTCAGAGAGTTAATATCAGTGAACTCGAATGCTTCAGTTTCAGAAGCGCCGGATGCCACCCAGGCACCAAGCAGATCAGTTGCAGCAACGCGACATTGACCTGCGCCAACTGCAACACTATTCCCTGGCTGCACAACAGGGAATGTCGCTGGTACAAGCGTGGGCATGGGCGTACGCTCAACAAGGAGATTACCCTGCTTACAAGTCAAGGTAAATCCGCACGCATTAACAAAAATAAAGCTTACCCACACAAGTACACCAAAAATAAATATGATCAATGTTGCATAGATCGTTTTTCGAACATCATCATTCATGCTGGGACCTCCCTACTGTCCCGCCGCTTTAAGCGTGCGAACAAAGTTTACAATATCCCACCGTTCACGGACAGTGAAATTCTCATTCAAAGGAGGGCATTGACCTGAAAACTCAACCTCGGGGAAAAGTGTATTATTGGGATTATTGACGCCATTGGAAATGACCAAGAAAAGACTGCCGTCATTTTTGCTTTGAACTGATTTGGTGCTGAGGTCCGCAGGTTTCTTTTTGACCAAAAAGGCAGAAACAGGGCCATTGCCCAGTCCTGCATCACCATGGCACATTTGACAATGGGTGGCGAAGAGTTGTCCACCACGGGAAAGGGAAACCTCATCCGCAGCTACTGGATTGACAGGAGCGCCTGCACCGGGGATGTAGGCAGCGCCTTCCACAGGTATGGATCGCGCAGGCACAGCGCGCGGCTGTTCCTGCGTACCGAAAGACGGTTGGATTTCCATGAAGACGATCCAGTCAATTTTGACCACATCAAAAGCAAATACCGCGAGCGCGCCGATGACAACGCCAAGAACCGCAAAAACGCCAACGAGTTGTTTGAACAATCTCATAGGTGTTCAACCTCCGCAACCTCAACCTTTTCCGCGCCGAGGGCGGTCATGGCTTTGGTGAATTTTTCCCTGCTCTCTTCGGGGCAGATAAAGAAGATGGCAATTTTTCCATCACTGACTTCCCTTACATATTCCATTGGACGGTAGTTGGGGAAATAACTATCGAGAAATACGCCAAGGAAGGTTGAGAGCAGCATACCGAGCATGGTTAGCTCGAACAACACAACAACTGTGGGGGGGCCGGGGACAAATGCCTGCGAACCAACCTGAATAGGAACGGGGTACAGATAAGGCGAGACGAAAACCAAAAATGCACCTGCGCAAAACCCAAGGATCGATCCGCCAGCGGCCAACCGTGGAACATTCGTCCATTGACTGGGACGCCCGAGCATCGCTTCAGTGGCAGGAATGCCGGAAATCACGTTCATATGATCGTCGGAGAGACCCAAAGAGCGGAGCTTGTCGAGAGCATCTGCAGCAGGCCCAAGGTCAGGAAAGACCGCTAACAGGGAGATATTGTCAGCCATATGAATCACCTATTCCAATTCGCTGACCGATACAACGGTCTCGCGTCCAAATTTCTTAAGTTCGTGTGCCATCTGGCCTTCCTGCACTTCCCAAACAGGGATGAGCGGGATCAACTTGGAAGCCGCCATGTAGAGCAGGATGAAAAAGCCACCGTGCCAATACCCATTGGGACTTCAATGCCGGGTTCATATAAACGCCAGGTAAAGGGCATGCGGTTGATGGTAGCAGAAACGGGAATAATGATGTAGCGTTCGAACCACATGCCAACATTGATGGCAATGCCGACAAAGCCAACCAGCCATGGGGTCGAGCGCCATTTTGGATTCCACAAAATAGCCCAGGGAATGACTATGTTACAAACCAGCATGGCGAACCACATCCAGCCCAGCGGACCGCCTTCATGGAAATGCAACAACTGCTTCGTCCACTTATCTCCACCGTACCACTGCACCATAAAATCATTAAAGAAGAAGTACGCCCATGCCATCGAAATGATGAGCATAAGTTTACCGATGGCATCGAAGTGTTCGGCGCGGATGAAGTATTTCATGTGTTTCATCGTGCTGCGCACGACGGCCAGTACGATCACGGCTGCGCCCATGCCCGAATGCAATGCACCAACGATGAAGTATGGGCCAAAAATAGTTGAGCTCCAGCCGGGGCGCGTAGCGGCAGCAAAGTCCCAGGACACGATGGTGTGAACCGAGAACATGACCGGGATGATGGCGAATGCGAAGATGTTCATCGCATTACGCAGGTGCGCCCACTCCCCTTCAGTACCGCGGAAACCAAGCGCTAGTGTTTTATAGAAACTCTTGCGCCAGCCAGTGGAACGGTCACGCGCCATGGCGAGATCAGGAATCAACGGCAGGAACAAATACATGGTGGATGAAAGCAGATAGGTTGTGATCGCCAGCAAGTCCCATGTGAGCGGGGAATGCAGGTTGGGCCACAGCATGCGCTGATTTGCATATGGCATAAGCCAATAAGCAAGCCAGACACGGCCCATGTGCATGAAGACGCTAAAGCCAGCCTGCACCAAACCGAAGGTGGTCATCAATTCAGCGGCGCGGGTGAACGGGCGGCGGAATTCAGCTTTGAACACACGCAAAATAGCAGAGATGAATGTACCCGCGTGGCTGATACC
>JADJNA010000039.1 GCA_016709305.1 Candidatus Villigracilis saccharophilus | reverse complement strand
AACCAGATCTTTTTCGCGCCGTCCAACATCGGCTTGAGGTTTTCATGATCCTGGCTGGCGAAAGCCTCCGCGGCGAGGATCACTTGATGTTTGGAATCGACCAGCGCCTGCGCGTTGTATCCCTGGATGACGCCGTGCGAGGTGGTCATCTTCGCGGATTGATAATCCACCGCGTTGCTCTGGCTCTTTGCCTTCGCTGCCGAGCTTGGGCTCGCGATCCTTTAGAAAATCATTCAGCCGCTCGACTTGCAACTGGAAGCGGCGCTCGCGTTTCTTCTGTCGTTCGATTTCCACTTGCGGGTGTTTATCCGCCTGTACATGTTCAGCAATCACGCGCTCGAGTTTTTCCCGCAGCTTGTCGCTTTGTGTTTTAGTTCATCGATCGTACCACTCCATTCTTTCCGGGGCATTCGCGGAGAGTTTCACCCATCCAGGCTGGAAGTGCGTGCCGCCCAGTAATTCCAGTTCTTCACATACCAGTTATATGTCGCTGAGGATGGAAGAGATTTCTTTTCATTGACGAGACAAATGCGGCAATCAAACGTATGGTCGAGGTGTAACCGTGTGAGAGGGCAATAAAGACGATGTTTTCATGACAGGCGCGTTCGATCTGTCTGGAACTGATCATGCCTTTGGCGTATGCCACAGCATGACTTTAGCAATATTTTGGGATGGATCGCTGCCGCCCCAATTAGATCGTTGTTGTAGCGCTCATCAAACACGGATAGACCGAACATGCTTGTCCACCAATTCGCTGATAGTGTGCTCCAATGTCCCGGACAAGTTGGTCTTGGAGCGAAATGGGAAGCATGACCATTTGATTTTCATTACTAGGTTTGTATTTTGCCATGGGTTCCTCGATTGTATAGAACCCTGTCGCTTGGAATTGGTTATTAATTCCCCACTTTTTCGACAGTTTCAACGACGTGCGTTAGCGGCTTGGTGGGAGAACCAACCAACGAGACGTAAAATTGCTCTCGCTTGAACCAACTCAAAAAGTGGAGCCCACCACCAAGTCCGCCTGCACGCATCGTTAGGTTGCGCTTGAAGGATCATTTTCGCGATGCTTTCAGGTGCTCTTGAATCGGTCGGAGTTGTGTTAGCGGAGCAAAAAAACCTTCGCTCTTTGTGTCGGAATTGAACCAGATCCCGTGAACGCCCTGGGGAATGAATTGTTCGAGATAGTCAACAATGGTATCCGTAGGTAGACTCAAGATTAAAGCACTCTCTTCCTCGTCTAGCTGATTTTCCTGCGCGAAGCGCAGCATCCGGATCTGTATCAGTGAATGCTCTGAGCATGTATTGCCCCTCTGCGACCTGCACATTGGATGCGATATAGGGACGTACGTTGGGGAACTTTCCGCGGGCAATAAAATGCCATTGCGGTAGGGCGAATACATTCCCATAAAGTTGGTCGAGGTCTGCTATTGTTCTGTCAGCTCTCATTACCTGGCGGGCTAAGGAGTCAAAATCCACTTCATTTGCCATACGATGTATTCTCCTTATGTTTTCTCAAGGAAGCCTGCCCGATTTGATTTAACCAGCGGAAGGTCGTGTATAAGACCCTATTTGGGGTGGTTATACAGAAATCTTTCTGTATAAGAGCCTGTATACAAATTATACGCTCGTCCCAATTCAAAGACAAATAAAACCATTCTAAATAGGTTAAACTTGCCTTGCGATTTTTACAATATCTTGTTTGACAGTATTTGAATTCATAATAAAAGCATGAAGTACTGGGACAGTTTGCATGGGAACATTCGGTAAAAAAGTTTCCTGAACAGTTAACAGCCCATCGTTGAGTTCTTCGCCGAAAGGCGAGTAGCGTCCGCGCGGACCTGCGATTCCCGCGTAAATTTTCGTCGGCACGTTTGGCAAAGGTAATGTTTGCATGAATTGTTCATCCGTAAGGACTTGTCCAATTTCACTCATAAAGAGTCGGATCGGGCGATAACGATAAAAATTGCGGGCAGCCTTGCAGACCTGGGTTGGGGGAGCCAGAAAAAAACAGTTGGATGGTTTGTGCGTTAATTTGGGTAAAGCGGCCCGCGTCAAAACGGTCCCAAGTGAATGCCCCACAATAATAAAGTTATTTGTTTTAACGCGCTTTTCTATAAATTCTTTATAGCGTTGAATGCATTGTTCCCACTTTTCAAAAGTAACTGAATATCCAAAAAGATGAGGCCGAATATTGGATGCTGCCAGCCGCACCGCCAAAATGGACATTGCGGCTGGTGTACGCCCCATTCCATGAATAAGGATCGCATCCATTTATATTCGACTCAGCCCATTCCTTCTCTTTGAATTCAGGCTCATTACACTCAAGAAAGTGGATCAACTCGAATTACGCAATCAACCCTTTGGCTTGGAATCTTTGAGTCGGGTCAAGTTCGACCCCATACAGATTGGCATCTGTCAGGTTGGTTCCGCTCAAGTTGGCTCCCTTGATCTTGCATTCTTTTAAATTCGCTTCCTTAAGATTTGCATTGACCAGGACCGTGCCTTCCAAATTGGCGGCTTCCAATTGAGCATGGCGCATATAGGCATTCGTCAGGTCCGCTCCAGATAGATTCGCGCGGATCAGGTCTGCGCCTGCGAAGTTCAAACCGCTCAAGTCCAACCCGGATAGGTCAACGCCTGCCAGCCGGGCTTGATGGCTGGTTGCCAGGATTTGAATTACTTCTTTTCGAGAGAGATCGGGCATTTTGCCTCCTGTTGCTTATGGGTATTCGTTTTTACTGTCTGGAAAAAGACTTGGGTTTCAGAACATCAACTTTGCGACTGGCTTTATTTTAGCATAAGCCGATAATATATCTTTTGTCTTAGTATGTCGATGAGTCAGTTTTTCCGGGTTGCGAATTCCAATAAGTAAGCGCTCCTGAAAAATCATGCCGAAACTGGTACTTTTTTAAGATGGTGCGAAAGATTTTTTCATGCTCAGGATTAACTTCTATAAACTCAAAACCGATATTGAAATATTGCGGGCTCTTATCTGGCCGGCACCATACTACGCGGGCAGGGAGCGTAATTTGAGCAGACATCGCATCGGGCAGAACGATGGGGAAATCAATTCTCAAGTTCCGCTCATTATTGGCTTCCACCTGATTTTCGCCGATCACTAAAATCCCTGATAAAGTAAGATCTTCAACGTATCCAAGCAAAGTGTTCTGATTTGAATCGTAAACGGGAGTGAATGCCATTAATTTTTTGCGCGTTTCTTTTCTTTGTTCATCCATGCAATGCTCCTTTTGACGATGATGAATAAATTATACGCCTGCATTGACTTCGATACAACAACCACCAGGCATCGCAAGTTAATTTGGACAGCCTGTAAACCCAATGAATTTGTAATTAATGCTAATCTGGCACAAAGGTTGGCGTCCTCATTTATGGTTATAATAACCAGATGGAATTTTTCTTCCCTGAAGATAACCTCACTCGAGCTGTGCCCGAAGAGACAAAGATCAATTCACTTTTAGCACAGGCATATCCCGATGGACGCCGTTTGCGCGTTAATATTGAGATTACACCCTTTCAAAAACGCCCTTATATCGAAGTCCTTCTCAATGATTCAAATGGCGATGAGGCGGCATCTACAAGCATAGTCGAACCGATGAGCTGGAAACTTGAATTCACCATGCACATTCGCGGCGAACTAAAAAATCCATATACACTTAATGCGCGGTTGTATTATCCTGATGGCCCATCCACCGATCCACTTCAATATTCATTTGATGTGGAAGCGCCGGGCTCTTTGCCTGACCTCGAAGCTGATTCAGGTTAATTGATATTTTCCATGCGTTTTAATTTTGCTTCCTCGATTCTTCATTTGAAAATGTCACTGCGAGGCGCTCTTGTTACCTGCCTAAACAGGTCCCAAATAACCAGGGATTGCTCACCTACAATTGGGTGCCGAGCAGGTGCCGCTGCTAAGAGCAAAGGCTTTCTTCGCACAGACATAATTATTCTGTTGCTCAGCCTCTTGCTCTTTGGCTGCGCGCCGCGCGGAACCTCTGAAATACTACCAAACTCAACGGTTACGCTTGAACCGATATTAACTTCCACACCATCTATAATTAAATATAGCGGAGAGGGAAATCTTGTATTTCTCTCGATTGAAGAGAAAGGCTATTCTCATCTATTTGTCCAAAGCAATCCGCCGCAGGAATTACCGTTCACACGGATCACCGCAGGTGAGTGGAATGACATTGCTCCCGCCCTCAGCCCGGATCGCAAACAGCTTGCCTTTGCCTCTGACCGAAATGGTTTTTGGGATCTGTATGTGATGGAGTTACAAAACGGCGAAGTAAAGCAAATCACGGATTCGCATGAATACGACTCTGCGCCGTCTTGGTCACCGGATGGGCAGTGGCTTGTTTTTGAAACCTATAACAATGAAAATCTTGAAGTCTCAGTTGTGTCAGTCAATGACCGCACACAAGCGATCATTCCGGTCACACAAGCCCCGGCTTCAGATCATTCGCCGGTTTGGGCGCCTGATGGCAGGCATATCGCCTTCATCTCTTCGCGCGGCGGTGACAGTGATGTCTGGCTGGCGAATCTCGATCTTGCAGGAGAGGATCGTTACCAAAACTTAAGCAATACGCCTTTCGCTTCTGAAAATTATCCCGTCTGGAATTTTGACGGCTCACAACTACTGTGGGCGTCCATTTCTCAAAATGTTGGTTTTAGTGGACTATATATCTGGAATGCCAATGACCCGGCCCGCACTGCGCATTGGGTAGGCGACGGCATCTGGGGTGCATGGAATGAAACCGCTGATCAGATCATCGCCGTTATAAGTTCAGCCAACCAGCAATACCTGACCTCGTATGATATTCAAGGGAAATTATTGCTTTCCCCCACGCCTTTGATCGGACGTGTGCGCGGACTTGCCTGGGGCTTCGCTGATTTTTCTAAATCACTGCCAGCCTCATTTGAAAAAGCCGCGGTTGTCACTACTGTAGCCTTATGGCAGCCAGTTGTCAGCACAGGGACTGAGGTTCCAAATCAGCGCTGGTATGTTGTTCCGATTTCAGATGTACAAGCGCCCTATCCACAGCTACATGATCTTGTCGATGAATCATTCAATGCGTTACGCGGCCGCGTCATCCTTGATACTGGCTGGGATGCTCTTGCCAGTCTTGAAAATGCATTTGTTCCGCTGACAACAGATCTTGACCCCGGTCTCGGGGAAGATTGGCTGTACACCGGCCGTGCCTTTACGATCAATTCCCTGATGGCGAATGCGGGCTGGATGGTTGCATTGCGTGAAGATGTTGGTGCGCAAACTTATTGGCGTATTTATATCAGGACTACAGTACAGGATGGCTCGCTCGGTGAGCCGATCCACAATGCCCCTTGGAACTTGAGCGCGCGCTATGAATTGGATCCACGTACATATGAGCAGGGCGGTGAGTACGCGCCTGTACCGACCGGATATTGGGTGGATATCACAGCTTTGGCTGCCACATATGGCTGGGAACGTCTGTCCGCGCTTCCCAATTGGCGTACTTATTATGGCGGCGCGCGCTTCTCTGAATTTGCTTTGACCCATGGCCTGACCTGGTACTCCGCGATGCAGGAGCTGTATCCTGTCGAAGCTCTAATTACGCCAACCCGTGTTCTGCCACCATCTCTGACGCCGACCAATACCGCTACACTGACTCCAACAAAGCGCCCCACGCGCACTCCACGCATTACATTGACGCCTTCGCTATCACCTACTCCGACCAGTACGAAAATACCCACTGGCACACCAACACTTTCACCCACTCCGCCCACAGTTATTCCGTAATGAAATTCAAATCCTCATTTATTGTTATATTATTTTTTCTACTCTCTGCTTGCGCTCCGAGAGTAGATCGGGCGACCCCAACGCCGGTTGTTAACGGTGCGGCAGGCATACCTCAGGTCATGTTTGACGCGGCGCTGACTCCTTCGCCGGTCCCGTTCCAGTTCAATTTGCCAACACCGGGCGCGGAGCCAGTCTCGGGGTGGCGGCCTCCGCTTTATCCAATTCCTTGGGCGTTGTCGCCATACGACCACTTTTATTTTTCGAGACCCATCGCCGCGGATAATGTCAACTGGCCGCTTGCGGATTATCGTTATGGCGGCATTTTCTTCTCGCCGGATATTGTGCACACTGGCGTGGATATTGACGCGGAATTGAATACCCCAATTCTGGCGGTTGGTACCGGAGTGGTTGTCTCGGCAGATTGGGGTTTGTATACTGAAGCACCAGGCGATCAGGATGACCCGTATGGTCAGGCAGTGGTCATCAAACATGATTTTGGATATAACGACAAAACTCTGTATACGATCTATGCACATATGAGTGAGATTATCGCGGTGCCAGGTCAACATGTAGAGTCTGGAGATGTGATCGGGTTGGTGGGGGAAACCGGAATTACTACGGGGCCGCACTTACATTTTGAGGTTCGTGTAGGGAAGAACACCTTTTACAATACGTTCAACCCGGAATTATGGACTGCTCCTCCGCAGGGTTGGGGGGTGCTGGTTGGACGCTTGATGGATGAAAAACTGAAATTATTGACCCGTTTGAGGGTTGAGGTCAGTCCAATGCCTTATGAATTACCCGTTCGCACTGTGCGGACCTATGGCGTTGGCGCGGTTAATTCCGATCCTTATTATCAGGAGAACCTGGTTCTAAGTGACCTGCCTGCCGGCGTTTATAAAATAACTCTCGAATACAATGATGAGGCGATGCAGACATGGATCGAGATCTTTCCGGGACAGGTGAGCTACTTCACTTTTCAGGGAGAGAATGGATTTGATCTCACCCGTCCTCCCGCCCCTGAACCCGGGTTTTTACCGATAGACATATCAGCCACGCCTTCGCTTGTCCCTTGACGGACTGAACATATGTGCTATACTCTCGCAACACATAACCGTAAAGACACAATCAAAAATTATTGGAGAACTAAACATGGCACGTAAATCATCCACTCGCGCAACAGAAACACCAGCACAAACTCAAAATGTAGATACAGCCAAACGCGCCGTACTTGACAAAGCTGTTGGCGATATCTTAAAAAGATATGGTGACGGCTCCATTATGCGCCTTGGCGAAGCGCATGGTATGGTTACAGAAATTATCCCTACCGGCTCGCTCTCGCTTGACATAGCTCTTGGTGTAGGTGGTATTCCGCGTGGGCGTGTGATTGAGATCTATGGACCTGAGTCTTCAGGTAAGACCACGCTTTGTCAGCATATTGTTGCCGAAGCCCAGAGACTCGGCGGTACGGCGGCTTTTATTGACATGGAACACGCGCTTGATCCTTCCTATGCCGCAAAACTTGGCGTAGATATTGACAACCTGCTTGTCTCACAGCCTGATACAGGTGAACAAGCGCTTGAGATCGCGGAAACCCTTGTGCGTTCCGGTGCTGTGGATGTGGTCGTCGTCGACTCTGTCGCCGCCCTTGTTCCACGCTCTGAAATCGAAGGCGATATGGGCGACGCGACAATGGGTGTGCAGGCTCGTTTGATGTCACAGGCTTTGCGCAAGCTTTCAGGCGCGATCAATCAAACAAAAACCTCGGTTATCTTTACCAACCAATTGCGACAGAAGATCGGTGTGATGTTTGGTAACCCTGAAACCACAACGGGCGGACAGGCGCTTAAGTTCTATGCTTCGGTGCGTCTCGATGTGCGCCGCATTCAATCCATCAAAGTTGGTGAGGAAGTGATCGGGAATCGTACACGTGTTAAAGTGGTCAAGAACAAGGTTGCGCCGCCGTTCCGCACTGCCGAGTTTGACATTATGTTCAACGAAGGTATCTCAAAAGCCGGCGATGTGCTTGATCTGGCAACCAAATTCGAGGTGCTCACGAAACGCGGCGCTTTCTTCTCCTATGGAGACATCCGCATTGGACAGGGACGCGAGAATGCAAAGGATTATTTGCGCAATAACCTCGATATGATGAATGAGATTGAGGGTATTATCCGTCAGAAAGCTCTCAGCGGCGAGATTGCTCTTCCGCTCGATATTGGCGGCGAAGGCAGTAATGATATGAGCGTTGGCGCTGCGGAAGAAGAATTGTAAGCCTGACATTTAAAAGATTAATAAAGTCACAGAGAAATCTGTGACTTTATGGTTTAATCAGGACATGCTTCGCTTCCTGTCTCGCCCTTACCTGCTTTTGGTTTCATTGAGTTTGATCTTAGCCCAGGCATGTTCGCCTCAGGCCACTCCGACATCTTTCCGCCCGCCGACGCAGGTTCTTCCCACTCAGATAATCCCAACAGATACAGCCATACCAGTGATATTTACAGCAATACCAACGGCAACATTGACACCCACATTGACAGGGCCTTGCACAAGTAACCTGACATTTATTGAAGACATTACGATCCCGGATGATACAACCGTTGTAGCTGGTGTTGCCATGGACAAACAATGGCTTGTTTCCAACAGCGGAACCTGCAATTGGGATTCATCCTACCGCCTCAAATGGATCGGCGGTGAGACATTTGGCGTTTCAAATGAATTGCCCCTGTTCCCGGCACGGGCTGGGACTCAGGCCATGTTGCAAATCGTTTTCACAGCGCCTACAGTTGCAGGAACTTTTGAAAGTGCGTGGCAGGCTTATGGTCCGGATGGAATCGCCTTTGGAGACCCGGTATTTCTTCGGATCAATATTTCTCCCTAGAGGTTTGATATGCACGACCAAAATTAATATTCCTGAATAATTCACTTAACTTTCATAAATCCAAACAACTTCCACATCCCCAGCATAAATTTGTGACCGCCGTCCGGATTCAAGAATTGATTCGGGCAGGATCCGGGGATGACCTCGATGCCATTGATTGCGCACATCTCAACCGCCGACTGCGAAACGCTCGTCATTCCAGCAGCGAGACCAGGTTTTGTTCCCATCATACAGTGCATCCAGACATGCTTGATCCCCAAATCCACACATTGCTGCACGATCTCTTCCGTGACCTTGGGGTTGGCAAGGATGAAGACGGCATCGGGAGGTTCGGGAATGGATTTCAGATCTGCGTAGCAAGGTGCCTCGTTAAACGTGGAAATACGCGGGTTGACGGCGAAGACCTGATATCCACTATCCTTGAATTTGGTATACGCCAAATTACAGCCTGTATCGCGTTTATCTGAAACACCAACAACGGCGATCTTCTTTTGCGCGAGAAAGTTTTGTACAAGGTTATCGATTTTTGCCATGAGAATTCTCCTAAAAAATAAAATCGAAGCCATGTGGCTTCGATCAATTGAACTGAAGTTTGGTCAAACCCACCAGTGTTCAGTGATTATACATATAAACCTTTTTGAACCATAGATGATGAAAATCACTTTTTGCATATGGCTGCATTTAACCTGTATTCCGCAGCCCCGCAGCGATGCCATTGATTGTTAAACCTATAACCTCTCGCAAAGCATCGGCCTCGGCACTTTCAGGATCTGTCAAAGCGCGCACCCTTCTTAGCATTTCCACTTGAATGTAATTCAATGGATCAATATAAGGGTTGCGCAATTGGACCGCGTTTTGTGTGATCGGTTCCGCGTCCAACAGATTTGTGTGACCGCTGATCGAAAGGACAGCGGACTTGGTCAGGGCATATTCGTTTTGGATGGTGTTGAAAATTGTGCCAGCTAAATCCTTGTCTGGAACAAGCTCAACATACAGTGATGCGATCTCCATATCGGCTTTGATCAGGGACATTTCAGTGTTGTCCAGCATGGTTTTGAAAAACGCCCAATTCTGATACATATCGCGCAGAAGATCATTATCTCTTATGGAATGTAGGGCTGTCCCCAGACCAAACCAGCCTGGCAAATTGAACCGGCTTTGCATCCATGAAAATACCCACGGAATGGCGCGGATCTTAGAGACTTCGCCGCTCTGAGTCCGCGCGGCTGGACGTGAGCCGATGTGCATTCTTTTGATCTCATCCAGGGGAGTTGCGTAACGCCAAAAATCTATAAAACCCGGTGTTCCGTATACCAGCTGGCGATAATTGGAACGTGAAATTTCGGCCATTTGATCCATTACTTTGCGCCACGATGACGGAATCGCAACTTCTAGTTTTGCTGGAGAGGAAGCCAGTAAAACCGCATTAACGATCTGTTCAAGGTGACGATGGGCAAGTTCTGGATTAGAGTAACGAGCCGCGATCGTTTCCCCTTGCTCGGTCAATCGGAAGCGCCCATTGATACTGCCTGGTGGCTGGGCGCGGATGGCGCGGTTAGCGGGTCCGCCTCCGCGTGCGATCGTTCCGCCGCGTCCGTGAAAAATAGTCAAGGATATATTGTGCTTTTGCGCGACTTGTGTGATATTTTCCTGTCCTTGATACAACGCCCAATTTGCCATGACGTATCCGCCGTCTTTGTTGCTGTCTGAATAACCGATCATGACCATCTGCGCGTTCATGCATGAAACAAGGTGTTCGCGATAAAGGGGGAGGGTGAAAAGCTCCTCGAGTATGGAGGGGGCTGTCTTTAGATCTTCGATGGTCTCAAAGAGTGGCACGATTTGTAAATTATTGTCGCAGCCCGTCCAGCGCGCCAGAAGCAGAACACATAATACATCCGATCCATAACGGCACATGGAGATAACCACGGGACCTAGGAGTTCTCTGCCATAGACGTCGCGCACTCTTTTGATCAATTGGAACAATGCCCATGTTTCAGCTGAGGCAGGGGTCGCTCCGGGGTTTGATGAAAGCTCAGGCGGAGGTGAAGATAAGAGTTGTGCCAGAAGTTTAAGCCTTGCCTCTTCGGTCATACCCATAAAGTCGGTGGTGATCTTTAGGGCGCGCAGAATTTCATCAACCGTGGAGTTAAAACGGGTTGACTCTTCGCGGATGTCCAGACGCATTGTATGCAAGCCAAAGATGTGCAGTTGGTTAAGAACCTTTTGTATCTTATCAAGCGCAAGCGCTTCAGGTAGATTGTTGGAAATTAACTCAACCGGGTTAAGCAAATGTTGTAAGTTAATTCGCGCCTGATGCGGAGTCCGCTCCAGCAGGCGCGTAGTCATTTCATCCTGTGAGGCATCGGCCAGGTCGGCGGAAAGCAGAGAGAGAACCAAACGGTAAGGTTCCGCGGCGTAGCGTTCTTCAATGAATTTGACATGCGGGGGCAGCGGGCGGCGAGATTCGATCCAGGCGCTGATTTCTGGAGATGGCGGTAGGCGGCGATTACTTAAGCTTAGGCGGCGTGCAAGGTCTTGCAGGATCCGTCGATGATTCTCCACTGCGAGTCCGCGGTGCAGGCGTAATGTTTCGGCAGTGATTTTGTGAGTCACATTTGGGTTGCCGTCACGATCTCCGCCCATCCAGGAGGCAAGATGAAGCCAACTCGAAGGCGGGACAACATTAGGGTAGTGTGAGGCGAGGGCCCGATTAAGGTCAGCATAGATCTCCGGGAGAGTATCCCAAAAAACAGATTCAACAAAATACAACCCCGTGCGGACTTCATCGGTTGCTGCGGGACGTGTGCTGCGGTGGCGGTCTGTCAGCCATAATGAGACAACCTCGGCGTACATGCCTTCGCGGATTTTTTTGTATTCGCGTGTTGAAATGCGATTACCTGAAAGTCGATCCAGCAAATGCCCGATTCTCTGAAGTTTTGATACGACAGTTCGGCGGCGAGCTTCGGTCGGATGAGCGGTGAGTACTAGTTCAATGGAGAGATCATTAAGCAGCCTTTGCATTTGTTCGGTAGATACGGAATTATTCTTTAAAGTTTCGATGGCAGCGCCAACTGATTCATCTTGCGGCTTTGGGTGAAGTGAAGTTTCTTTTTCACGTAGTTGATGTACACGGTGATTTTCTTCTGCAAGATTGATCAGGTCGAAGTAAGTGGTGAATGCGGCTGAAACAGCGCGTGCCGAATCGGTGTCAAGCGCTTCAACCTCAACCGTGAGCTGGTGGCGCGCATCTGCATTTCCGCCCCGACGATCTTTCGCGGCTGCGCGGATGCGTTCTTCAATGCCAAACAACCCTGGCGATTCAAGTTCGCTGATGATATTGCCAAGGATGTCGCCGAGTAAGTGAATGGATGCGGAAAGTTCCATGAGTGGGAAGTATATCGAAAAAACAGCGGGTTATGCGGCAGATCTCCAAATTTGAACACCAGCGGGTAATGACGGGAGTGGTAAGTTTCCGTTTACTACTATGCTGGCTTGTTTGCTGAATAACTCTTGAAATACCCTGCCGTCTGGGATCGCACCCTGATCAACAGGTAAAACTCCTGCAGGATATTCTTCGGGACCACGATTGCCGATCACAATGATCTGCTCATCGTCGGAATCGCGCATGTATGCTAATACATTTTTTTCAATGAGCAAGGTCTGGAAACCTCCGTCAATTAACGCGGGTGATGTTCTACGTAGTTTGATCAAGGTTTGATAAAAGATCCGTAAATCGATATTCCATTGAGTTGAGTCCCAAATCATGCAGTTACGAGCTTCGAGACCGTCTTTTCCGCTCATACCGATTTCGTCACCATAATAAATACATGGCACGCCGACATAAGTTAACAGGAAGGCAACCGCCAGACGATTGCGGGCCGGGTCTTGATCGAGAATGTTCAAGATGCGCGGAGTATCGTGCGAGCCTAACAGGTTAAACTGCTGGCGCGCGATCTGCCATGGGATCGATGCGCGGCTTGCCTGCCATGAATCTACCAATGCCTGCGTGGGCCAAGGAACTGATGATCTTACATTGTGAGGCGTGGCATGTTGATTGACCTCGAAACGATTGAGCCAGAATCCGATCGGGTTTGAGAAACCAAAATAATTCATGCTTGCGTCGAGATGGTCTCCTTGTAGTTGTGAACTGCTGTCGAAGAAATTTTCACCGAGCAAATAAGCGCTTGGATTTTCTTCCTTCACTGCCCGCCGAATACCTGTCCAAACTTCAGATTCCAATTGATCTTTTCCGTGGCGGGCAAGCATATTGGCAACATCCACGCGCCAACCGTCCGCCGCAAATGGTTCTTTTAACCAATAACGGAAAATTGAATTTGCACCAGCGTAGACCAGCTCGCGTAAATTTTGACTGCGATAATTAAGTTTTGGCAGGCTACGTACGCCAAGCCAGGATTCATATTCATCAGGATGTGAATGAAAATTGAAGTATTCGGCTGTGGGGGAGTTGGAGTCTTCAATAGCAGACTTAAACCATGGATGCCCTACTCCGCTGTGGTTGGGGACAATATCCAAAATAAAGCGCATCCCGCGTTCTTTCGTTCGCTGCCGCAACGAGATTAAAGCAGAATCGCCGCCCAAGTGCGGATCCACATTGAAATAATCCACGACATCGTAACGGTGATTACTTAAGGCGGTGAAGATCGGGTTGAAATAAATGGCATTTACGCCGAGGTCGGTTAGATAGTCGAGACGTTGCTCCACGCCTGTCAGATCACCTCCGTAAAACTCAACCATGGCTTCGGGCCAACTGCTTTGAGATTCGCCCCATTTCCGTGCTTGTGATTTTACGCCCTGATATTCAAACTCACCTTGTTTGACATTATTGGACGGGTCCCCATCTGAAAACCGGTCAGGGAATATCTGGTAAAAGACACTGTCATGCACCCAGTCAGGTGCGGCGTAATCAGCCAATAAGCGGAAGTCTTCCGCATCAGTAGGCACATGTCGATGGAGACCTGAGCCGTTGTACCACCAGATCCCATCCGTGGTGAATAGCAAAAAACGATAGGCAGTCACTGGCATGGTCGAGCGCAGATTTGCCTGCCACCAGTTGCAGACCGGTGATTCCTGCGTATCGTCGATCTGCATTTCAGAAAAAAACTGCTCACCGTCTGGGCAGGTGCGGAGCAGTATGCGCTCAATGGGCGCACCCTTTGCGGCGCGCAGACGTATTGTGACTTCATCGCCCAACTGCAAATTGATGCCTGATGGTGAGGTCACATATCGTTTAGATCCATCGTGGTGAATTGACGAAAGGTAGAAGGAGTTCATGTGGCCTATTCTACCAATGAACCTGCTGATATTTTTCTAACAAAACTCTTACTGGCATATTGACATAGGCGATATAAAATTTCAAAAAATGCTGTTATGCTTGACCAATATTTTCCATACAGGAGTTAATTCATGACCGACGGAACTTCGACCTCAAATATGCAGGAATTTACATTTAAGGCAGAGACAAAGCAGCTGCTAAACATCCTGATCCATTCGTTGTACAAGGATCGTGAAGTATTTTTACGCGAGCTGCTCTCGAATGCTTCAGATGCTTTAAATCGGTTGCGTTTTGAGATGGTTACTAACAAAAATGTTCTGGATTCAACTGCGGAGTTAAAGATTCACATAGATGTTGATAAAGATGCCCGCACGATCACCATTCAAGACACGGGTATCGGTATGACAAAAAATGAAGTCATCGAGAACCTTGGCACGATCGCCCAGTCAGGCGCGAGGAAATTCCTGGATGCGACCAAGGACCAAAAGGTTGATCTTACCCAGGTCATTGGCCAATTTGGCGTAGGTTTTTATTCCGTGTTCATGGTGGCTGAGTGGGTGCGAGTCACATCGCATTCATTTGATCCGCAGGCAGAGGCTGTCACATGGTATGCCACGGGTGACGACAGCTATCAGATCGGCGGAGCAGATATGAGCGAGAGGGGGACGCGCATCGAGATCAAGCTCAAAGAGGATGCTCTTGAATTCGCAGAAGAATTCCGCTTGAAGAATACAATCCACAAACATTCGGATTACATTGGCTTTCCGATTTATGTGGGCGATAGCAAGGATGCGGTCAATAAACAGACTTCGCTTTGGCGGACAGCCAAGCAGGAGGTGACCGAAGAGCAATATAAGGAATTTTATCGCCAGACCACATTGGACTTTGAAGACGCACTGAGCCATATACATGTTTCCACAGACGCGCCAGTGCAACTGTATGCGTTATTGTATATTCCTAGCAAGGCAGAACGAGGAATGTTTTCTCTGCGAAAAGAAGACGGCTTGAAGTTGTATTCACGTAATATATTGATAGATGAATACAACAAGGATCTGTTGCCCGAATATTTGCGCTTTGTACAAGGCGTGGTTGACTCGGAAGACTTGCCGCTCAATGTATCGCGTGAAACTGTTCAGTCGAGCGGGTTGATGCCGAAGCTGAAGAAGGTTCTGACAAATCAGGTGATCAAGGAATTGGAAGGCCTTGCGAAAAATAATGTCGAAAAATATCACACTTTCTGGCAGGAATTTGGCGCGTATTTGAAACAAGGGATTGCGGCCACTCCAATGGATGCCGACATGATTAATCCATTATTGCGTTTCAAGACGAATTTGGCTCCCGATGCATGGTCTTCACTCGAAGAGTATGTTGCGCGCATGTGGGATGGGCAAAAGGTGATTTACTATATCGTAGGCGAGGATCCGAAATCTGTTTTACGCAGTCCGCATTTGGATTACTTCCATTCACAGGGGACGGAAGTCTTGTTGTTGACCGATCCGATGGACTCATTTATGCTGATGGGTCTTCACAAGTATAAAGAAATAGAATTGAAGAACGTATCCCAGGCGGATGTGGATACGACCCAAAAGCCGAAGGAACAAACCGAAGAAGAAAAAATCCCTGATACGGATTTCAATACGCTTGTAGACTATTTCAAGCAGGTTTTGGGTGATCGTGTAACCGATGTCCGTGCAAGTAACCGCCTTTATCAATCAGTGGCTCGTTTGGCAGATGCTGATAATTCGGTCAATGCGGATCTGCAGCGTGTGTATCGATATCTTGGCAAGGAATTTGAGGTTCCCAAGAAGGTGCTTGAGTTGAATCCATCGCATGCTGTTCTAAAGAACCTGCTTAAGTTGGATGCAGGTTCAGATCTGCAAAATATTATCATTGAGCAGATATTTGACAGCGCTCTGCTGGTGGAAGGCTTGCATCCAGACCCATCGAGCATCGCTTCACGGGTGCAGCAGATCATCGAGGCGGCGCTTGTAAAGAATACGAAGTAGTGTTTAATTCTTAAGTAAATCGATATCTTCATTGGCGGTATGAAATAAACCTGGTGATCAATGCGCTCTCTGATTTGGGGGCGCATTGATTCTTCATAACGCCTGGTACGAATCGCAGTTGAGAGGGATTTTTAATGGATAAGGTAAAATCGGGGGATGCTTCAAGAAACAAAAAAACTTGATCAATTAACCACCACCCGCTTCATTGCCGCGCTTTCAGTGGTTTTATTTCATAGTGCGCGAAATTTGGATATTTTTAAGTTTTTACCGATGCTTACTGCAGGTCCAGCCGCAGTAAGCTATTTTTATGTATTGTCAGGGTTTGTGATGGCTCTTGTTTATTATCGACCCGGCAAGCCTTTTATTTTCTCAAAATATTGGCTGGCCCGATTTTCTCGAATCTATCCAGTGTACATATTCTCTTTCATTTTGACATGTCTTTACTATATTGAGATCCTGTCAAAAATTAAACCTGACAAGGTATTGGCAAATATTTTTTTATACCAAGCCTGGTTTCCCAGGTATGCTCAAACCTTTAATATTGCGGCTTGGTCGTTGTCAGTCGAAACTTTCTTTTACATGCTCTTTCCGTTCTTAATAATATTTTTGGCGCGCCAACCTGTAAAGCGGGTAATTTGGATTTCGCTGGTCTTTTGGGGTGTCAGTCAGGTGATCCATTCGACTTTGATGATAGGCTTCATGCCAGAAGAAAAATACCTATTGGCATATTTTCCAATCTTCCATCTGAACGCATTTTTATTAGGGGTGGCAGGCGGGATCTGGTACGTTGTGAATTCTGAACAAAAAATAAATCAATTTAATAATCAAATTCTTTTTTGGGGTTCGTTGGTTTTTATTCTGCTAATTCTTTCTTTGCGCGGATTCCTGCCGTCATTTCCACAAAGTTTTTCTTTGGATGAAGGTCTGTTGGCGCCGTTCTTCCTGATCATCGTATTGGCACTCGCGATGGATGCAACCTATCTTTCGCATGGCTTGAGGCATCCCTGGCTTGTTTTGTTGGGAGAATCGAGTTATGCCCTGTACATTTTACATGTCCCTTTCCGCTGGTTATTTGAGCGTTATCTTGAACTGACGGGAAGTGCATTGGCGAATGGTGTTATGGTCATTATTTACGTGCCTGCTTCAATCATTTTATGTATTCTAGTTTATAAGTATATTGAGCGTCCTGCAAGAGATTGGCTGAGAGCTTACCCGCTTGCGCTCCTTTTTATGATGGTGGATATTTCTCTGATCTTCATCATGGTAAAGTTAAGTTTTCTAATTCGAGTCGGTAATGAAATTGATGGCTACATTCGTACTCAGAATTTAACCCTCCGTGTTGGAATTGTATTGTTTTTTGTTTTTATGATCGTTTTTCATTTTTACACAAATCATTCCTGGCGTTCGCTCAGTCTGGCGATTCTAGCGGGCGGCGTATCACTCACGATGTTTATCTACTTTGCATGGATATCAGGCTGGGTGGAGAGTTTTCCGAGGTCGATCCTGCTATTGATCAGCATACTTGTATTTGTTTCCATTTATTTATCCCGTCCGTTGATCCAATATATTAATGCACGTTTCATATCTCTTTCAAAATTCACATAAGATATGGGCGAGCATGGATTAAGGCTGAAAAGAGAACAAATATCGGTGTCAAGTTTCAAAATGTGTGCAGATAAAAAGAAAATCCCGAAGGTTTTGCATACCTTTGGGATTTTCTACCGAAAGATCAGCAGCAAGCTTACATCTTCTTCCTGCTTTTGTCTGACTGGCGCACTTTTGGCGTTTTAGGTAAGGGCGCTGGCGCAGGTTTGCTTAGGTCTGGCAACCCGTCAAATGCTCCGTCAATAAATTTATGGGCATATTTTGCAGGGTTGATCTGCTCGATGGAGCCGCCTGTGTTCCGCATCAAGTCGATCATGTGGCGCACCAGACGTGCATCCCGATCTTTGGATCTGGTTCCGCCTTGTCCGTTCCAGACTGCGATCAAACGGACCTTGTCTATGCCGCGCAGCAGAGACGAGTATAACGTCCAGCGATTGTTGCGTTCATAAGGATCATCTCCATCCTTGTGAACGCCGACATTTTCCATCTGGTACATTTCATCCACATGCGGGTCGCTGCGGATCTTATAGAATCGCTCCACCCAGGCTTCGCCGCCGGGCGAGACGAATTCCCGTATATAAGCAGATTCCGGCAGGGGCAGGTGGGCTTCGACGTGGATTCCCTTTTCAGCACAGACTTCGGCAAAGATGATCTCGCTGCCTGCGGAAAGTCCACCAACAAAGGCCAGGTCGTTTGGACCAGCATTATATTTTTCTAGCTTCTTACGGATCTCAGTGCGAAGTTCAGCCTCCTTATCGGCAGGGAAGGTCTTTTGTTCCTTGCTTGGAAAATCGATCATATAACCGGTGAAGAGGAACACTTGTCCCTCATTATCTTCCCCAGTGGCTGAGGCTTTTCTCATTGATAAAGCATTATCATCTTCGTTCATACGATCGATCTCTTCTTGAAGCGTGGACATGGCTGCCTGCACAAATTCTTCACGCACCCCGATCGCTTTAAGAATGTTTAATTGGTTTAAGGTCCTTGTCAGGTAATTGATATTTCGCGCTGAAGCAGTGAGCGCAGTGCGGCAGGCACGCGTGACACTGGATGGGTTGTCTGCGGTGAGCACTCTTAATTCCGCCAGTGAGATGAGAGTCCAGTAATCGACTGATTCGCGTTGAATTTTGGCTTCGAGTCCAAAAAGGAGAGCGCCGCGCAGTTCAGGCATGTATTCGCAGATCTATTCGATCGCAGGATCCGGGTCTTTTTTGTTATCAAATTTATCTGCGAGGTAGATCGCGAGGTATGAAAGGGTGTACGCATTAACCCCGGGATAGAAGTTGTCAAGATCGATTTGGAAGCCTTTCATATAGATATTGACTGCCTTGATCAGCCAATGATAAGAATCAAAAGCGGTTTTTATACGCTTGGTATTATCGCTGATCTTCTCCCAGGATTCAACCCACATTTCCTTGTAAATGCGTCCGAGATATGATGTGGCTTCGCTGTCTTTTGGGAAATCTGACAGGAATTTTTCTAACTTAACGATGGCTTCATCGATCTTGCCAATTCGGTTTAAGTGGAACGCCTCTTCGCGGCGGAAAGCTATGTTTTCGGCATTCACTTCCAATCCTTTTCGGTATTGAACGAGAGCAAGTTCATATCTTCCCATATCCGCGAGCGCCTTGCCGGCCTCACCAATCGCATCCTCTTTAATGAGCGGATTCCCAATCTCCTCTGTCAGTAAAAGGATATCTCCGATCCGTTTCTGGCGGCGCGCTATTGTGACCTTTTCCATCCATTCTTTGAATTCCCGCCAAAAGCCTGTCGCTGAGGCTGTTCTGAGCATTTTTCGTTCCGGTTCTTTTAAGCCAGTTAATAAATTGAAGATAGGGCTATGGATTGCGTCACGATCAGATGTCCAGGTATCTTTTGCCAGACGGGCGATCGCTTGAATGTCAGCTTTTTTATAATTAGGATCCGGTACACCCTCCTTGGTTACATGATAAGGCAGTGTGCGGACATTGAAAATATCAAAAGGCATATACGCGCGACCAGCTTGAATATGTACTACGCCTCTTTTACGAAATGCGTGGCGAATCCCTAATTCATAAAAAACATTGGCATTGTCAATACTCAGGTCGCATAAACACAGGTCGGCAAGCAGGAGTTCCTGGAACATATCTGTCAGGATATCGCCTGATGCGGTTTCTTCATCTGCGCGGAACGGCTCAAAGCCTGCCATTTCCAGCGCGGGCTTGATCAAAGTTTTATAAATGGCGTTGAAATCAAAAACCAGATCATCCGGTCCTTTCTTTTTCCCAAACGGCATGATGACGAAGGCGTGTGGACGGGTTTCGATCCGCGTTGAACGATACGCCTCTTCCATTTTTTCATTAACTACTGCTTCAACTGCTGCTTCAACTGCTGCTATAGTTTCCTGTTTCACGGAAACCACAGGGACGGCTGCGCTTACCTTTTCAGCAAGTTTTACGGTTTCGACGGGAGCCTGTGCCGTTTCAGCGGGTTTACTCGTATCTGTTGAATCGTCTTTTGGGGGGATCGCATTTGTTTCAGTCATGATTATCCTTTTACATCTGGTGTTTTCGGATAACGGGATATGAGGTCATTAAGTACACTCATGGGAGTATTGCCCCCGATTTCTACCCCTTCAAATTCTGTTTCGATTGTCTTTAGCGAGGAGGACAAACCCATCCGTTCTGTAATAGTTTCCATTGCTTCGTGGATCGCCGTTTGCATGGATGCGAGTTCTGACTGTACCAGTTCTGAAGAGGCTTCTTCAGCGAGAGTGCCTAATGCTTCCTTGAAAGCCTCGGTAATGGTTTCCTCAGATTCTTCAAGCGCTACTTTTGTTTGTTCAACAATTGCCTCCACCATTTCAGCCTTGAGGCGTTGATCCGAGTCGCGTTGTTCCTGTATTACGCGGTTGATCAAGCCGGCTTCCTCCTCAAGGCTGGACTCCTTAAGAGCTTCCTGCATGGCTTTGATATATTCAACATTGCGGCTCCAAAGCATATCCTCTGTGGAACGCACCATTTTATAAAACTCTGATTGTGTGCGTTCGCTTTCTTCCAGGGTTTGCCAATGATCCGAGATAATTCTTAATTCCACGATCACATGGCTGTAATTCCGTACAATCAGATCAAGGTTTCGTAATTCCTGCCAGCCGATAAATGTTGTGGTTAAAGAAGCTGTCAAGGCTACCCATAAAGTTAACTCTCCGCCGAGCGCCGCCAATATCGCGCCAGCGACCCCGGAGCTGAGAATCAGTACCTGCAGACGGATTCGATCTTTCTGTCTTTGGTTTACCTTTCTTACATGCCAGTTTAACTGATCTAGAAGACGAAATTTGAAATATTCATCCCCGCTCAGGTCATTAAAGCCCGGGTCGCAGTTGGGATTCCCGGGGTTAAAGCGGGGAGGCGGAGGAATAATCCCGGTATAGTTCTCCATGATCAATTCGCCGTTCATTCCGCGGAAAACGGTCCGTTGAATTTCATTTAATCTTTTTTCCAGATATGCGCGGCGTGTGTTTGAGTTCTTAAGGATGGTACGGTAGAGGTAAATTTCTTTTAATATTTCCTCGGAACCTGCGCGGGTGATTAACCAGTCTCCGGCGGCGAAGAATTTATTGGCATAAGCCGCAAGCGCTGATGCTGTAATAGGCGCAGAGATCAAGAAAAATTTTAAGAGCAGTGCGCCGATGGCCGGGAAATTGGCGGGATATTTTTCAGAAAGAATTGCAAACAAGACCGCCAATACGCCAAATATTGCGATCCATTTCCTCAGGTTTGTATGCGCTAATGAGCGTGCTCCGGCGACGGTGTCGAGCTGCCCATATTCTTTCCACGCTACTTCCAGGATGGGGGGAACTTGTTGAGGTGTAGTTTCCATGGTTATGATTCCTCTTTATTCTTATTGGCCTTGCGGTAAATTTGGGCAGATCAGTTGATACTTTTCCTCATGGAAGAAGAATATCCAGGTGCTGGGAGAGAAGTTTTCTGTCAATTTTGAACACGCCAGTTCGGAAATATTTTCCCTATTGGTGAATTCGATTTGCGCGAGATCCCAGACATTTACTGTCTTTTTTGATACGGTTAGAAGCTGATCGCTGGATGGAGAAAATGAAACGCCTTTGACTGAACTATTGTGGGGTAGCCGCGCAACTTCCTGTCCATTGGATAGATCCCAGATATAGGCGTATCCGTTCGAGCCGCCCGAGGCGAGGTACTGCTGGGTATGGTTGAAATCAAGCGATGTAATGCTTCCGTCCTGTAGAAAATTGTAGGTGGGGACGCTGGGAATACCATTGCTCATATTCCACACGGAAATGCCGCCTGCCGAGCTTGTGGTCGCCAGCCAGCGGCCTTCCTTGCTAAAGTTTAGAGATTTGATATCGCCGATTTGTAGGAGGGTGGCGATTTCTTTTCCGCTGTCAATATCCCAGATCATGATCTTGTCTGCAAAGCCGATCGCCAGTGTGGCATCCTGCGGGTTGAATGCGATCGTGAATGCCACTTTATCGAACTGAATTTCCTTGATTAATTCTCCGCTGTCGACATTCCAGACAAATACGCTTTTACCTTTTTCGCTGGTGGTTGCAAAGCGCTTGCTGTCCGCGCTGAAGCCTATCCCGCTGATATCCGCTTGGTGCGGCAGCGTATGAAGCACTTTTGTTTCAATGTTGTATAGAACAGCCCTGCTGGCATAGGTTTCTGTGATGGCGATCCATTTTGAATTGGGGCTTACCTTGGTTTGATTCGTGAGATTATTAAACGAAAGGATCTTTGTTCCCTGCGTACCATCGTGGAGTGTCGTGAGCTGGTCGGAGGGGATGAGCCAGATATTTTTATCATCGGTATTGAAAATTACCCATTCACCCGTATAGCTGAACTTAGCTTTGTGAATAATTTCAGGGAATTCAATATAACCATTGCGCGCATTCAAACTTGAAATATCCCAAACGCCGACGTTTCCATCACGGTCGCCAACGATCACACGTGCATTATCGTATGAAAAAGATATGGCTGTCCCCGCCGCATCCAGGGCAATTTCCTGCATTAAAGCCCCGGTGGTCGCTTCCCAAATACGCGCTGTTTTATCGAAGCTTGTTGTGGCGATCCACTGACCGTTCGGGCTGACGTCAACCCGAAGTACATAATCAGCATGACTCATGCGGAACTTTTCGCGGCCGGTGGCTGTATCCCAGACCCGTGCCTGGTTGTCGTCTGAGGCTGTCACGAACCAGGAATTATCCGGGCCGAAGGCAACATCTTCAACCCAGTCATTGTGGGATAAAACATATTTTGTGTTCCCAAACGCTGTCCGCGATACGCGCGCAGTGCTGTCTGCTCCGACAGAGACCAGCCAATTTCCGTCCGCGCTAAATTCCAGGGCAAATATATCTGATTCGTGCAACGCAGCCGGGTAGGAAAGTTCAGTCAGCACGCGCCAGACTGTCACCAGTCCCTTTTGGGTCCCCATCGCCAGATATTTGCCGTCCGGGCTAAAAGCTACCGCGTAGATTTCACCGGCGCTTAAGTTGAAATTTAATTGCTCTCTTAAAGTTTTTAGATCGATCAGTGATATTTTTTCATCCGCACGCCCGGCAGCCAGGAATTTTCCATCCGCGCTGATATCGATATCCCATACAGTCGATTTGAAATCAAAGGATTTAATTGGGGTCCCATCATTCGCATTCCAGAGACTTACAAAGCCGTCTTCTCCTGCTGTAACAAGCATCTCACTGTTTGGACTCAGGAGGGCATCAGTGATGGCTCCTTGATGTTTTACACAATATTTTTGATCCCCTTCCATGCTCCACAGGCAGGCGGTTTGATCATCGCTGGCGGTGACGAAATATTTTCCGTCTATGCTGGGGAAAAGATTCCCGATCCTTCCACCTTGCTTGATGCGTGCCACAGGCTTCGGCATGGCCGCTATGTTGTGGCGCAGTACGTTTTCAGCATCATTGGTTTTTGCGCGTGTCCATGATTCCAGTGCCAGCAAAGTGCTTGTATCCAATTCGGATGCGCGTTCCTGGTAAATAGCCGCCTGGGCTGCACTGCGCTGCGCTTTGGTTTCATTGTCTTTTTCGAGGATGACCTCTGCGTTACGTTCAGCAATGGCTTGTTGGGTTGCCGCAATATGCTCATTGGCGATTGCTGTTGCTGCGCTGTTTCTGGCAAGGCCGGCATTTGCCTCCGCGAGATCAGCATTTACTTCCGCCTGATACCATTGGCGGATCGCGAACATCCCAAGGATCATGCTGAGTACCAGAACGAATCCGATGCCGCTGGTGAGGTTTCTCTGGCGTTGTGTCGCGACCTTGCGGCTCGTGCTGATATATTCCGCCTGCAAAGGAACAACCACGCGCGTCTCGCTTTTTGTTGATTCTGTCATCCAGCGTTCGCCGTCTTCCAGGTCTGAACCTTGTAGGAGATAACTTTTGTTGCGATTCTTTTGCACCCATTCTGAAGCG
>JADJNA010000038.1 GCA_016709305.1 Candidatus Villigracilis saccharophilus | reverse complement strand
TGAATACGTTGTTTGATCATTTTTTACGCCTGTTAATTCGGAGTGCAAACTTTCTGGATGTTCTTTATGAATAAATGGGCTACGGTTTTGCCGCGACCAAAGGCATGATTGTGGAGGCGTGTAACATGACGGGGTCTGCGTCTGACATGAAGGCTTCGACCCAGGGCAGTTTCAATACGCCTTCATATCCAAAAAATACTTCCACGATCAGGATGCCGGTTTCCACGGGCACCGTGCTGTTTTGGGTCATAAATTCTTCGATATCTGTATCTGTATAGCCTGAGTTGTGGTTGCCATAATAACTAAAGAATAGCGACCCTTCCGGAAATCTTTCGATCAATGAGATGGTGTCCGTTGCTGTATCCACATTGACGCGTAGCACAGAAATAACGACATCGTCGCGTGTCTGGTCCATCACCATTTGGCGCGCATTGGGGTCGGATGGCGGGGCGAGTGAATCAACCACAGCCTGCGCACAATACGGCGAAAAAGCTACGTTATCTACAATTGTATTTGTGATCGGGTCCAGTTGGAACGGGTTTCCGTTACTGCATAAACGTGCCGCCTGACGGGTCGCGTCAAGTAAGGATAAGTACGAATTTAGCATGAAACCAAATTCAACCATTCCTGTAAAAAGCATTAATAATATTGGCAGCAAAAGACCAAATTCCACCAGGCTTTGCCCGCTGGATTTGCGCTTTTTCGCCGGCTGGCGCAACTCCTTTTTTCTAAATATTGAAAATACTTTTTGAAGTATTTTGCGCATACATCTTCCTTTTTATTACACCTTATCAAGCCAGGTAATCCGACATCTGTACTGGAGTGTGAGAGCGAATGATCGACTGGCGTGTGGACAGGTGGATTAAATCTGGCGAAAAACGACCTATTTTCAATAATATTATAATTCATTATATAACAATCCCATTGCAGTAAGAAACTTCATGTCCGCCTAATCGCTTACAAAGATGAAAGAATTCAGTTAACAGTTGGTGAACAAAAAGAGCGGCAAACAAATTTGTTTGCCGCTCTTTTCTCCTGTGTTCTTTGTGGTGAAAATGCCAAGATCATAAAGGCAGGTCATTGGCTGAGGATAACCTCAGGCATTTTATACGCGTCATAGTTCTGGTCGTCAATATATTTAATAACGGTATTGCTTTGCCCATCCACCTCGATCGTGTATCCGATGATCTGGCTGTGGTACCCGTAATCTGAATCGCCCCCGTTGATTCGGATCGGCGCGCCGGGCGCAAAAATGGTCCCCTGATATGTGGATTCCAAATTCCCGCTTAAGGATACGATGCTTTTGTTGTCTATTGGCAGGTACATCAGCAGCCCTTTAAGTGTCCCGCTTTTTGGCGCGCTTAACTGTACTTCTGCATTTCCGCTGATCGCCACCTTTCCATGTTCAATCAGCAGGACCACATTATCGCCGAATAAACGCTGCCCGCCGTCCACAATCAGATCTCCATTGATGCAGTAAACGCCGTTTTCCAGATTGTTCACCCCGTCGGGCGGGAATATATCCTCATCCCAATTACCGGGCGTCATGCTGCCGGTTTCCAAGTCCGCTTCAGCCATTTGATTTCCGCACCCGACCTTGGGCATTTGGATCGCCGGCGGATAGGGCATGGGGATGGCGCCGGTTTGCATCGGATAGGGAGTGATCAGTTTTGGCTTTTGCACCTGCGCGCCGCCAACCACTGTAAAGGGGCTGTCATCCCGAATGCGCACACTGCCGCTTCCGAATTGGATGAAGGCGCAATTGGGATTGTCTGAATTTACGAACAATCCTCCTCCCTCAAGGTTGATCGTGGCTTCTCCATGGATCCAAAAAGATATTTTTTGATCGCACTTGCTGTGCGGTGCAAGGCTGACTAGCGCGTAGCCGTCAAACATTTGTCCATACTCGGCTGGCTTGGATTGCGAAACCGCCTGAACCACATTGTTGATCTGCGGGACTCCGATCACAGGTCCAAAGTAGGTTTTCAGATGAGATGTGATGATCACTTCGATGTATTCCGCGTTCCCGACAAAAGGACCGTTCAAAGGGGAGTGTTCAATTCAACGGTGTTTGAAATGCCGTTATTGTCATATCCATTGGCTCGGGCGGCTGCCAGCGCTGCGCTCCTCCAGTCTCCGCCTTCAATGCGGGTGATTGAGGCCGTCAGGGCGGCAGCAGATGCGGCGGACTCTGCCCTGCGACGGTCAACAAAAGCGTTCCCCCCGTCAATGGCCAGGGCCGACATACCCATCAGTCCGAGGATCGAAAACACAATGATGATCAGCGCTTGTCCGCGCTCGTTCTTTTTTGGGGCGAGAAAATTGAAGAATGGATTTTTCATGGGCAGGCTGGCTGCAGTATGATATTCGTCGCGCTGCCGGTCAGCGCGATCGTATCTGAGCCGACCAATCGTCCTGCGAAGGGCATGATGAAGGGGTATTGATAGGTTACATTGACCTGCAGGCTGTTGGCTGATCCATTTGTGACGCCCTGACATGCGTCGCCAATTGCTTTTATGCTGACCTTGATCAGCGCTTTATCCCTTAGATCCAGTGGCGAGGAGAAAACGCCTTCCTCTACTCCGCGCGGTGAAATGTTTCGGGCACGGTTTTCTATCTCTTTTTTATTGGCCGGATTGAACGAACCGTAGAACGCGCCTTCCTGGGCTGCGTCTCGCAATATTGAATATGAAAATATCGCCATGCCAAAATCCACCGTGCCGATCAATAACAGGATAATGACCGGCAGGCTGACAGCCAGCTCGACCAGACTTTGACCGCGTTTACCTCGAACAAATCCAGGCTTTCTTTTTGTGCAGACATTCGGGACCGCAATGCGTTAATTTCTCGAGTCCACAGGGTAGTTCGTGCAGCCTGGCGTGGAAATATTGATGACGATCCTTTCAGTTCCATCCGTCAGATCATAGCTCTGATTGAAAAGGAAGCGGATCGTGGATTCGCCGATCGGAATAAATGGATAGAACGCTGTGATGTATGCGGAAGGCGTTTGGATATCGCCATCCCATATTTGGGAATCCAGCGTAATCTGCCTGAGCCGCAGGGTTGGATCGTCGCCGTTCTTGTGACCCGTATCATGGTTCCATTCAAGATATATTTGCGCGGTCGAAAGTCTGTGGCCGCTGTTGTTGATGATGTCCATTTCCATATAGCTTCTTGTAATGAAGAGCGGTCCGTGACTCACGCCGCTCAGACCCGTACAACTGATTGGTGTCGGGGTTATGCTGGCGGTCTGGGTCGGAAGCGGTGTATTGGATGGGTACAAGGTTGAAGTTGGCGGCAGGGTATTTGCCGGGGTTACATTTACCGGTGTGTTGCCTGACGCTGGAATAAATGTGGAAGTGAAGGATGGCAGGATGGTCGGGACATCTGTAAAAGAGATGCTTGTCGGAGTTCTTGATGGGGTGCTGGTTTCTGCGGAAAATCCGCTTGGCAGGGCCGAACCAACGATCGGGATGGAGATCAAAAATGTGCGTGCGCTGGCCGAAACGACCTTGATCGGTTTAATGGGAATGATCGTGAGGATCGGTTGGTAGTTTGCCGATACCCGCACAATAATGCGGTCTCCATTGCGGATGATATCGTCTTCAATCGGGCAGGCATCAGATTCCGGGTTGGGGTCAACGTTTGCAATCGGGATTTGCGTTCCATTTTGGTTGACGCCACGGTCGTAAGTAATGTTGACTTCGTCAAAATCGACAACGTAGGCAGACTTGTCAGCCACCTCACGGATCGCGTCACAGTCTTGATAAAAAGCTACGTTATTAATTTCACCGGCCCCGGATCCAAATCTCGCCGCCTGCCGTGATGCGTTGGCTACAGATGAGAAAATAAAGACCAGACGCGCCACTTCGATCGTGCCATATCAGCAGGATTAAAGCGGTAACGCCAGCATGAATTCCAGCATTGCCTGCGCGCGATTTTTTTTGTACTGGGTTTTTGTGTATGCGTTCATTATTTTTGGCCTTATAGTGTTCAGTGGTTTATCCGGGCAGCATCATCTGGACAAACTTTGAAAAAAAGATGATCAGGAATGCGCTCATGATGAAGTATGGACCGTACGGAATAAAGAGCATCAATGCGTTCTTTCCATATTTGCGCGTGACCACCAGCCACAGGATGAGCATTAAGCTAAAAAAGCCGCCAAGCAAAATACCGAGTAACAACCCAAACCAGATCAACGGCCACCCAAGCATCAGGCCAAGAATGGTGGCGAGGATCACATCACCCGCTCCGAGAGCCTCTTCGTCATCCGTCTCTTGCCCAAGGGCGAGCATGCGCTTTGTTCTGATCCGCGCGAACAAAACGCCAAAATAATAAAAACCAAGCATGATCAATAAGCCGCCCAATCCGCCCAGGAGAGTTGCCTTAACCCCATGTGAAACCGTGCCGACGATCAGGCCAAGCACGACGCCGAAGATGCTGGTTGGGTGCAGGATCAGGCGTTGTTCCATATCGATCACGAAAACCGTTCCAAAATAGGTCAGCAGAATAATTCCGAGCAGGTATCCTATTTTTAAAGGCGGGTTCATCCATGTGGTTATGCTTACGGCAGGCATCACGACCAGGACGATCCACAGTCGTGTTTTTCGGGAATGTCCATTCTGACACGGACGTAAAGAAAAATAATCTCTCCACGAAAATATCGCGTCACATTCCGGGCAGGTGGGCTGGCTGAATCTCCGCGTGACCGGCAAAACATCAGCAAGGTAATTTACAACGCATCCCGCGATGCATCCGAGTAAAATGGGCACGATGATCATTATGGACATCTATAATCATTATAATTCGAATTACGGGCGCTATGCAAAGGCCGTTGACGTGCAAGTCAACTGTAATGTTCTATGCGATTTAATAAAACTGCCTTACAATTTCGAAAGTTTAAGGAGATGCCATGGAAGAATTCATTGTGGAAGGCGGTTATCCGCTGCGGGGTGAGGTTACACCTTCGGGAAATAAAAATGCGGCACTGCCTTTGCTGGCCGCCTGCTTATTAACAGAGGAGCCGGTCGTGCTTCGTAACGTGCCACAGATCCGGGACGTGCTTGCGATGCGAAAATTGATCGAAAGCCTCGGCGCGCAAGTTGAGGAATTGGATGGCAATACCTGGCGCATCACAACCCGGGAATTAACCGCCTCCCATCTGGACCCGGACCTTTGCCGACGCATTCGCGCATCGATTCTGATCGCAGGGCCGGTTCTGGCACGTTCTCATGGTCTCCGCCTGCCTCCCCCCGGCGGAGATGTAATCGGACGCCGCCGTTTGGATACGCATATTTTTGCATTGCGTGCCTTGGGCGCGAAAATTAGTTACGATCGGGTCTTTGATATTGAGGCGAATCAATTGCATGGAGCGGATATCTTGCTGGACGAAGCCAGTGTCACCGCAACCGAGAACGCCATTATGGCTGCGGTCCTTGCCAAAGGCGAAACCAGGATCCGCAATGCCGCTTCCGAGCCTCATGTTCAAGAAGTCTGCCGTTTTCTAAATTTACTCGGGGCGAAAATTGAAGGCATTGGCTCCAACACTTTGCATATTTCAGGTGTTTCCCGTTTGTCGGGCGGAGAATTTACCATCGGACCGGACCTGCTTGAGGTGGTCAGCTATATCGGGGCGGCAGTTGTCACGCGTGGAGAAATTCGCATCCGCGACGCCGGGGTTGAGCATCTCGAAATGGTTGGGCAGGTATTCCACCGGCTTGGTGTGCACTGGCGTGTGGATGGCAATGACCTGATCGTGCCGTCAGACCAGGAGCTTGTGATCGCGTCAGACTTGGATGGCGCAGTGCCTGAAGTCAAAACAAATGTTTGGCCTGCATTTCCAACTGATTTGACCAGTATTGCCATAACGGTTGCAACGCAGGCGGTCGGCTCCGTTCTTTTTCATGATTGGATGTTTTCAGGACGTATGTATTTTACAGATAAACTTGTGGGCATGGGCGCTCGTATCATCTTGTGTGATCCGTATCGGGTTTTGATTCAGGGTCGCACGCAGCTGTACGGTGAAAAACTTGAAAGCCCTGATATTCGGGCTGGCATGGCATTGGTATTGGCTGCGCTGGCCGCAAAGGGAACTTCCAAGATAAGAAATATTAGTCAGATCGAACGTGGGTACGAGCGTGTGGACGAGAAATTAAGAATGCTTGGGGCAAAAATTAAACGGGAAGTTGAATAATTAAATAAAAAAAGGAAGCCTTTTTCTGAGGCTTCTTTTTTTATCCAAGGTATTGACTTACGGAGCAACAATTACTTCTTTTTGCATTACAACTCTTAATAGATCATCTTCGCCAACGCGGTTTACAAAATATCCTGATGCTTTACCGGTATTTCCGTTACTGTACGTTATCCATGCGTAGGCAAAATACGCGCCTTTGGGCAGGGATATAGAAAGTCTCTCGTTTTTACCCATTGTGTAACTTACAGCACCGCATTCAGCGTGCGCGTTCGGCGTGTACATGTTCAGGGATAAGGTGAGCGTACCGCCGCTTTCGTTTTCAAAGCGTAATTTTGATTGAGGGCCTGCCGCTCCTATGTCTAAAGGTTTCACACAGTTATCCGCTCCGCTGGCAGCCGTTGCTGTTGGCAGGGCTAAAGGTGTGAGTTCTAGGGTCGGGGCGGGTAAAGCGGTAAAAGTTGGCAGAGGGGTTGGGCTTGGAATTTCTGTGGGAGGGATTGCCGTTGCCGTTGGGATGGCCAACTGTGTCATGGCGACCATTGTCCATGCGGAAGATACCGCTGTCCCTTCAACTTCTGCGGGCGCCAATGTGGGCGTACCCTGTGGCCCGCAGGCTGCCAGGAAAATTGTCAATACGAGTATCAAAGGGAAAACTTTTTTAAACATTTTCATCTCCATTTTATTGTTCCATATTAACGATCTTTACTTGATCCTTATAAATAACGATCTCTAATTCTTGAGATTTGCCCAGCGCGAAATTTCCAACGATCTTGTTGCCGCCTACCCAGAGGACATAGACGTATTTTCCGGCGGGGGCGTTTGTCCGAATTTTGCTCTTGACTGGATATTCAATAATGGTCTCATATCCATCGCTGGTGGTGCATTGCAGGGAAATATAAGCCTCTGCCTTGGATAGATTCAGCAGCGTAATTTTTCCGGAGGGCAGGGCCGGCGGCATTGTCCCGTGGATCAATGGCTGCGCCGTGCCTGTTGATGTGGCGGTAATTGCGGGTATCGTTGTCGTGCCGTTGGAAACGATCACCATGCCGACGTACGTTACTGCGGTTGGCGGGATGGCAGCCGTCGTGACCATAGCCGTTGCTACCGCTGTTGTCGCTGAAGCGGGAATTTGTGTTGCAGATGGTGCCGTTGTTTCTGTTGGGACGGAAACGGTCGCAGTGTTTGTGGGCGTGTTTACGATCGGCGTGCCGCTTGGGATAACTGTTTCTGTTGGCGGGACAAGCGTTGGCGTAAAAAGAAGCTCAGGCGCTTGATTTGCTCGGGCTGTAGCCGTCAATTCCAGATCTCGCACTGTAATAAGTGGAGATACGTCTGTTGGGTCAGGTTGAAGAACTGTGGGCACTTTGCAGGCGCCGCCGATTAAGCCAATGAGGGCAACAAGCAAAAGCATCCTTTTCATCACCAACTCCTTTACCGGGGTTTACTTCTGGTTGATTATATCCATGAATTGATTGACAACTTCTCTCAACATACGTTCTGGGAGTGCGCCGGTTTGGCGGTGAACAACCTTGCCGCCGGAAACAAATAACAGGGTGGGAATCCCCTGAATGCCAAATTTTTGCATCCATTCGGCGTGGTCGTCCGTGTTGATCTTTGCCACAATGAGTTTGCCTTCCTGTTCCTTTGCAAGTTTTTCAAGCGTGGGTGCGATCATTTTACATGGTCCGCACCAGGGCGCCCAAAAATCCACGATTACTGGCAGTGACGATTGCATCACATCTTTTTCAAAACTTTCATCCGAAATATGAATAGGTTCTCCAATCATTTCATTGATCCTTTTCTAAGTATGGTGATTTGCAAAAAAGAAACTTGATCTTTTATGCTTTAGCTGCCTAATGGCAGTTAACTTAGCCAAAAAAGTATAACATAATTTCCCTGATGCATTATGGCCCGTAGGGTATAATCGCGCGTCATGGCTAATTTATTTTCTCGATGGAAGGATGGACTTTCCCGTTCCAGTAAAGCGGCGTTTGGTCAGATTGCTTCGATTCTTGGCGCTTCTGAGATTACTCAAGAAACCTGGGATGACCTTGAAACGCTGCTGATTCAGGCGGATATGGGGATCGAAACTGCAGTCTCCGTTTTGGAGTCTCTCAAGCGTACCCAGCGGACCGAGGGTTTGATCCGGGCTAACGAGCTTTTTGCGGCCCTTCGAACGGAATTGCGCGCGCGCCTCGAATCTCCACCCCTTCTAAAATTAGATAACAAGCCTGCCGTTATTCTGGTTGTCGGTGTGAATGGCTCAGGCAAGACGACCACCATTGCGAAACTTGTTTCACACTTTCAATCTGAAGACAGAAAGATCCTGCTCGGCGCGGCTGACACCTTTCGTGCTGCGGCGATGGATCAACTACAGGTTTGGGGTGACAGGCTAAAGGTCGAAGTGATCGTAGGCGCATCGGAGAGCGACCCCGGCGCAGTGGCGTTCAATGCGGTTCAGGCTGGTGTGGCCCGCGGTATGGACATCGTCTTGATCGATACTGCGGGACGTTTGCATACGCGTTTCAATTTGATGGAAGAATTAAAAAAGGTCAACCGGGTTGTTGGCAAGGCGCTCGTTGGCGCTCCGCACGAAGTTTGGCTGGTGCTGGATGCCACGATAGGACAAAATGCTTTGCAGCAGGCGCGTTCATTTAAGGATGCGGTTCATGTAACCGGTGTAATCTTGTCCAAGCTTGATTCTTCCGCGCGTGGTGGAATGGCGTTTGCCATTCAACGCGAGCTGGGCTTGCCGATTCTTTTCGCCGGCTTGGGTGAAAAGCCCGAGGATTTACAGCCGTTTGATCCCGACGCATTTATTGACGGAATTTTGTCCAACGCATAGGAGTTTGTTATGCAAGATTTGTTAAACCGTTTGCAGGCCGCGAATGACCTGACTCAGCAATTAATGGTGCGTCTTTGACTTGGTCGGCAAGGAAATTCAATTATCGCAGCTGGAAAAAGACACCGAACATCCTGATTTTTGGGCGGACTCGACGAACGCACAGCGGGTGATGAAATCACTTTCCAGTTTGCGTAACGAAGTAACATCCTGGAATTCTTTAAAGCAGCAGCTTCATGATCTGACCGACTTGGCGCAACTGGACGATGAGTCTTTGCGCAAAGAGTTGGAAGGCGAGCTTGTGAAAGTTGAAACTGAACTTGAGAAGCGTTCCTTCACGACAATGCTCTCGGGTTCGTACGATCACGATGATGCAATTCTTGCCATTCACGCCGGCGCAGGCGGAACCGATTCCCAGGACTGGGCGGCGATGCTTCAGCGCATGTACCTGCGCTGGGCTGAAGATCAGGGATTTACAGCCGATATTTTGGATTTTTCACCAGGTGAAGAAGCAGGGACCAAAAGCGTCACGATCGCGATTGGTGGTCAATATTCCTTTGGATATTTACGTTCCGAAAAAGGTGTTCACCGCCTGGTACGTCTCTCCCCGTTTGATGCCGCCCATCGCAGGCATACCTCATTTGCTCTGATCGAAGTTCTTCCGCAGGTTTCCATGGAGGAGGCGGATGTTGATATTAATCCGGGTGATATAAAGCTGGACGTATTCCGTTCTTCCGGCGCGGGTGGGCAGAATGTTCAGAAGAATGCAACGGCCGTACGTCTGACACATCTCCCGACTGGGATCGTTGTAACTTGTCAGAATGAAAGATCGCAGTCACAGAACCGCGAATTTGCCATGAAGATCTTGCGCGCGCGTTTGTTGGAATTACGCTCCGCCGAGCGGGATGAAGAACGGGCGATCTTGCGCGGCGAATATACAAAGGCCGAATGGGGCAGTCAGATCCGTTCGTATGTTTTGCATCCGTATCAAATGGTGAAGGATCATCGCACAGAGTTTGAAGTCGGTAATGCGCAGTCTGTACTTGACGGTAATTTAAATGGATTTATGGAAGCGTATTTGAAGAGTGAATTCAACAAATAGTGAAAGTGGATAACAAAAAAGAGCGGGTTCGAGACCCGCTCTTTTTTTGTTGTGCGCCCAGCATGGGCGTTGGCTAACGGGTGAAAGTCCTATACAGAGGTTGATTGCACCAACTGTCAGCGGAAGGCAAGGGCGTCACCGCGAGGTGAGGTCTGAAGGAAGCTGGAAGCAAACCTGCGACTTGAGGAACACGAAGCGCATATGAGGCTATCCAAGTCGGGCGAGTTGGCAACAAGCAGCGAAGCCCAAAGCGATCAAGGGCTTGGGGAGTAAATGCGACAAGGGTGCAGGGAAAGCCAACGTTCTTACCTGGGGAGACCTGACATCAAGCTGAAAAGCAACCCTGCTTGTGAAAGCAGATTGAGATGACAGGAGTCAGCAGAAGCCATAGTACTGGAATAAGAAATATTTTTTTCAGGAAGGGCTGAACAAAGAGAGGATGAGTACAGTGAGCAGTTTGTGGAATGAACAAGGAAGGCAGAAACTCTCAGATAGGGAGACTGATGGGCAAGCGAAGCAGGTGAAGCCTGCGGGACTTGAACAGAGCGCCGAGCCGTTCCCAACACGAGACAATGGAAAATCCGACGTAAGGACGTGGGAAGCGGTGTTCGAGAGGGAGAACATGCAGACCGCGTTGAAGCGAGTAGAGAGCAATAAAGGAGCGGCAGGAATAGATGGAATGAAAGTGGAAGACCTGCGCGACTACTTGAAGGCGCACTGGCAAGAAGTGCGCGAGACTCTTGAAAGTGGGAAGTATCGGCCAAGCCCTGTTCGGCGGGTAGAAATACCGAAACCGGATGGCGGAGTGAGGCAACTGGGCATACCGACAGTGATAGACCGGATGATCCAGCAAGCAATCGCGCAAGTGCTAAGTCCGATGTTCGAAGAAATCTTTTCAACGCACAGCTACGGGTTTCGACCGCGAAGCGCGCATCAAGCCGTAGAGCAAAGTCAGGAGTACATCCGAGAAGGCTACGACTGGGTCGTGGACATAGACTTGGAGAAATTTTTCGACCGAGTTAATCACGACATGCTGACACCTGCACTGCACCAAACGCAGTGCGGTGCAAGTGTGGCAAGAGTGGCGCGCGAGGTAAAAGACAAGCGAGTACTGAAGCTCATCCGAGCCTACCTGAATAGTGGCGTGATGGTGAACGGAGTGGTGATGGAGACAGAAGAAGGGACACCTCAAGGTGGCCCGTTATCGCCATTACTTTCGAATGTCATGCTGAATGATCTGGACAGGGAGTTGGAAGATCGAGGACACAGGTTTGTGAGATATGCGGACGATTGCAACATCTACGTGAAGACGCAGACAGCTGGAGAACGGGTACTGGAAAGTGTGAAGCGGTATCTGGAGAAGAAGTTGAAGTTGAAGGTGAACCCGAAGAAGAGCAAGGTCGAACGAGCGACACGGGCGAAATTTCTAGGATTCAGTTTCTGGAGACGGAAGGGAGAAGTATTTATTCGAATAGCGAACCGGACGAAGGAACGCTTTGCGGAGAAGATACGCCACCTGACGAAGCGAACGCGCTCAGGCGAGATGGAAGAACTCATCGGTCAAATCAATCAATATCTGATTGGCTGGATGGGATACTACCGATTGGCAAGAACGCCGAGTGTTTATCAGGGACTGGACAAATGGATTAGACGGAGACTGAGACAGATGCAGTGGAAACGCTGGAAGAAAGGGGCGACGCGCTATCGGGAAATTGTGAAGCTTGGAGTGCCAAAAGGAAAAGCGGCACTTGGAGCAGTTGGTACAAGTCCCTGGCGAATGTCGCACAGCCCAGTGATACATGAAGCCCTAAGCAACGCGTATTGGCGCAACCTAGGGCTTGAAAGCATGTTGGAACGATACAACAAAGTACGTTATTCTTTTTGAACCGCCGGATGCGGACCCGCATGTCCGGTGCGAGGAGAGGGCTGGTTAATCGCCGCTCCTACTGATTTAATTTCCGCTTGGAACTCTTTTTTCAAGTGTACGGTTGAACAGTTTTTCCTGTTCTTCAGTTGCGGATTTATATGATTTTGGTCGAACCTTGCCGCGGCCTTTGGAGCGTTCAAGTGCTGCCTGCCATGCCATCTGCATCGCAGTGTACTGAGGCTCGGTGGGCGCTTCGACTTCCATTTCATATACTTCTTCCTGCTTCTTACCCTTGGGCTTGCGTTTATCCGCACCGCTGCCGGGTGTTCGTTTTCGTTCTTCGCGTTCAGGTTTAACTTCTTCCACAACCTCGGGTTGAAGAGCCTTCATGCTCAAGCGGATCTGGCGTTTGCGGCGATCGACATCCAAAACTTTCGCTTCGATCTCTTCGCCTTCCTTCACCACTTCTCCGGCGGTCTTGACGTATCCGCGGGTGAGTTCACTGACATGGATCAAGCCGGGACGTTCTGCGCCGAAATCAACAAACGCGCCATAGGTTTCGATGCGAACGACCTTGCCCTTCACGATCATGTCGGGGACGATCTCTTTCCACTCGAAACCGAGCGGTTCGATCATGGTCAATTCAATGCGATCCTTCTTGACGCGGCGTACCCAAACGTCGACTGTTTGGCCTTCCTTCACAATATCTTCCACTTTGTTGACTGCGTCTTGTTGGAGTTGTGAAATGTGGATTACACCGGGAACACTTTGTCCGATGTCCACAAGCGCCCCCGCGAGTGTTGTCTTCAAAATTTTGCCGCTTAATTTGGTTTTTGGTTCAAGCGCAACGGCTGGTGCGCTGTCGGGTGTTGTCATAGTTATACTCCTACTAGTTGAAATAATGCCGAAAAAAGATTATACCTGTCTGACAATAAACCGTCAATGTGAATTTTGATATTAAAAAGAAGAATGGTTAATGTCTTGTCGTTTGTCTTTTACCTGAGTATAATCTGTAAATCAAAAGCATTGATGAGAACGAGTAAATCTGTGGCGGTTGCGTCAGCGAGTCTGTATATGGTGTGAGGCAGATCAACCAGGCGGATTGAAAATCATCTCGGAGCTGTGAACTGAAATTAATGAGAGATCATTAGAAGTAGGTGAGCCGTTTGCCCGGCGTTATATGGGAACAAAGATGATGGTCTTTGGTTGAGTGCCTGTCGAATGACGGGAATCAGAGTGGTACCGCGTGAGCATGGCTCTCGTCTCTGTTTTGAGGCGAGAGTTTTTATTTAAGAATTAGATTGCTGTGTTCTTTGGCAATTACAAAAATGTTGGAGGCATGAATGACATTCAGATCAGTATCACCAAAACTTGACGTTTCTTCGATGGAGGAGAATATCCTGAAATTGTGGAACAAACGGGACATCTTCAAGAAGACCATTGAGCAGCGCCAAGGAAAACCTGAGTATGTATTTTACGAAGGTCCCCCAACTGCGAATGGACGCCCGGGGGTTCATCATGTGTTGGCGCGCGCGTTCAAGGATATGTTTCCGCGTTACAAGATCATGCGCGGCTATCATGTCTCGCGCCGTGGCGGCTGGGATACGCATGGCTTGCCGGTTGAGATCGAAGTCGAAAAACAGCTTGGCTTCAACAACAAACAGCAGATCGAAGAATACGGCATCGATAAATTTAACGCGCTTTGTAAAAAATCTGTCTTTACCTATATCCAAGACTGGGAGCGATTAACTGATCGCATCGCCTTTTGGGTTGATCTTGAAACTGCGTATGTGACCTACGAAAACGAATACATGGAATCGGTCTGGTGGATCCTGAAAAATTTTTGGGATAAGGACCTGCTTTTCAAGGGATATAAAGTTGTCCCGTATTGTCCGCGCTGCGGCACGCCTCTCTCTGACCATGAAGTTGCTCTCGGGTACGAAGAAGTTTCTGACCCTTCGGTTTTTGTCCGCATGCCGCTTGTGGATAAGCCTGACACCTCATTGTTGGTGTGGACAACTACGCCGTGGACATTGCCGGGTAATGTGGCTGTTGCAGCCGCTCCCAACGTGGATTATGTCACCATTGAGCGCGATAATGACGGCACAAAAAGAAAAACTCATCCTAGCCAAATCTCTGGTTGAGAAACTATTCAAAGATGAAGAAGTAAAGGTCTTGAAACTTTCAAAGGCAAGAAATTGAAAGGCGTGAAATACCAGCCGCTCTTCACTTTCCTGCCTCCTGACAAAGCTGCGCATTTTGTCGCGCTCGGTGATTTCGTGACCACTGATGATGGCTCTGGTCTGGTGCATATCGCTCCCGCCTTCGGCCAGGAAGACATGCAATTGGCAAAGGAGAATGACCTGCCTGTGTTGCTGACTGTGCTTCCTGACGGTACATTCATTCCTGAAGTCACTCCCTGGCGCGGAGTCTTTGTCAAGGACGCTGACCCGCTCATCATCAAGGATCTGGAAACGCGCGGACTTTTATTCCGCACCGAGAAATACACGCACACGTATCCGTTCTGCTGGCGCTGTCATACCCCGCTTTTATATTATGCGCGCGACTCGTGGTTCATCCGTACCAGCGCGCATCGTGACCGCCTGGTTGAATTAAACAACACCATCAATTGGGTTCCCGATCACATCAAGAGTGGACGTTTTGGCAACTGGCTTGAGAACAACATTGACTGGTCGCTTTCACGTGAGCGGTATTGGGGCACGCCGCTTCCTGTTTGGGAATGTCTGGAATGCAAACATAGGGAGTGTGTCGGTTCGGTGGCCGAACTGTCTGAGAAAGCCGGCCGGGATCTAAGTGAACTGGATCTGCACCGCCCGTATGTGGACGAAGTCTATTGGGTTTGTTCAGACTGCGGCGGTCAGATGACGCGCGTCCCTGACCTGATTGACGTCTGGTTTGACTCGGGCTCCATGCCGATCGCGCAATGGCATTATCCATTTGAGAACAAAGACAAGTTTGAAAGTCAATATCCTGCGGACTACATCTGTGAAGCCGTGGACCAGACGCGCGGTTGGTTCTATTCACTGCATGCCATCAGTACCTTGCTAAATGATGAAGTCTCTTTCAAGAATGTGATCTGTCTTGGCCATATTCAGGATGCCGAAGGACGTAAGATGTCCAAGTCGCTGGGGAATATCGTCCAGCCCTGGGATGTCCTGAATGCGCATGGCGCGGATGCCTTACGCTGGTATTTGTACACAGCCTCACCCCCGGGGCAGGAACGCCGCTTCTCTTCCGATTTGGTTGGTGATGTCATCCGCAGTTTTACGCTGACGCTTTGGAATGTATATTCATTCTTTGTGACATACGCCAACCTCGATAAGCCACAGGCGTTGACTGTCACCGCGCCGACAAATGATCTTGACCGCTGGCTGCTCTCTGAATTGAATGTGCTTGTGCGTGACGTGACTCAGGCATATGAGACGTATGATGTCTTGAATGCCACCCGTCCCATCGAAGCTTTTGTGGAAAGACTTTCCACATGGTATGTGCGCCGTTCACGCCGCCGCTTCTGGAAGAACGACTCTGGAGCAGATAAGCAGGCAGCTTATTCGACACTTTATACCGCGTTGACTACGCTTGCGAAACTGCTCGCGCCTGCCATGCCTTTCCTCGCGGAAGAGCTGTATCAGAACCTTGTCCGCTCTGTGGATGAGACCGCGCCTGAATCAGTTCATCTTGCGGATTGGCCTGTGGCGATGGACGAGTTCATTGACGAGTCGCTCAACCGCGATATGAACCTCGTGATGAAACTCGTTTCCCTCGGTCACTCTGCGCGTCAGAAGGCGAATCGAAAAGTGCGCCAGCCACTCGCTGCTGCCGCATTCTCCGTTGGGACTGCAACTGAGCGTAAGGCGTTGATGAACAACGTGGACATCGTTTCAGATGAATTGAATGTCAAAGAAGTGCGTCTGCTTGATTCTGCAACAGAGGCTGTCTCGCATACGATCAAACCTTTCTCGAAACAACTTGGACAGAAATATGGCAATAAATTCCCGCCATCCAAAAGGCGATTCTTCGATGAATGCGGAAGAAGTCGCTTCCACATTCATGGCTGGCAAAGCGCTCGAGGTAACCGCTGGTGGCGAGACCTTCCAGATCATCTCTGAAGAAGTGGAAGTGAAAGCGCAAGCCAAATCAGGCTTTGCCGTCGCAGAAGATGGCGCATACGTCGCCGCACTCGTTACTGAACTGACCTCCGAACTTGTGCAAGAAGGTTTGGCGCGTGAATTTGTCCGCCGTGTACAGGATCTGCGCAAGGCCGCTGAGTTGGATGTTGCCGACCGTATAGAGATGTTCGTTGAGACCACACCAGGTTTGAGGTCCGCGATTGAGGCGCATCAGGAGTACATCACCTCTGAAACACTTACCTCCAATTTATCCTTTACGACTCCGCCTGAAGATTCGTCGGTAGTTGAAGATGAGTTTGAAGCCGAGAAGGTCAAGGTTGGAATTAAAAAAGCGTAGCTCACAAAGTTGAAAGAGTAAAAATCTCATCAGACTTCGAAGTTTTCCTTCCGAAAACTTCCTGAAGTCTTTAATTTATAATTCACTGTATATCACTATCTGCGCCAAAGGATCAATATGACAAATTCTATGCTTTCAGAAAATAAACCAAATATTTTTCGAGTGATCTGCGCCTGGGGTGTGCATCTATTCACCGCGACCGGGGCAGTTTTTGGTTTGCTCGCGATCCTGTCCATTTTTGAAAAAAATTGGAAAATGATGATCGTGTATATGATCATTGCCATGCTGGTGGATGGTTTTGACGGCATGTTGGCGCGTTGGGCAGATGTAAAAAAATATGCCAACGGCGTTGACGGGGCATTGCTCGACAACATTCTTGATTATTTAAATTATGTGATGGTGCCCGCTTTGTTTTTGGTCAAAGCGGATGTTCTGCCTGAGAGCGTGCGTTTGCTAGCCGCGAGTTCTATTTTGCTCACTTCTGCATATCAATTCACACAGACCGATGCGAAGACCGACGATCATCATTTCAAGGGCTTTCCATCCTATTGGAATGTTGCTGCGCTCTATATGCTCCTGATGAATTTGCCGCAATGGGTGAACTTTGGTTTTCTGATGTTGTTCAATGTGATGGTTTTCATTCCCATTAAATATATTTATCCGAGCCGCAATAGTTATTTGCGCACGCTCACACTTGTTCTGACCTATCTTTACGGTGCGATCGGAATTTGGGGCTTGCTACAATATCCAAACCAACCGCAGTGGGTGGTCTGGGCTTCATTTATTTATGTCGGATATTATTTGATCCTAAGTGTGATCCCAAAGAACAAAATCCATGCAAATTGAACTCGTCTCTCAGTCGAATGATGAGCTTTATGAAGCGTTTCAACGCCTTGTCCCTCAACTGACCAATAACAACCCGCCCCCTTCTCTTAACGGTTGGACCGCTCTCGTCCGAGATCCATCGTCCGTGCTGATGGTGGCGCGCAGTGACCACGGCGAGATCATCGGTGCGCTTACGTTGACAGTCTACCGCGTGCCGACAGGAATCCGCTCGATCATCGAAGATGTCATTGTGGACAACTCTGCGCGTGGACAGGGCATTGGTGAAGCATTAAAAACACGCCATTGAAGTCGCGCGTGAAAAAGGCGCCAGCAATATTTCACTGACTTGCAATCCAATGCGCGAGGCCGCGAACAGGTTGTATCAAAGAATGGGGTTTAAAAAACGCGAAACGAACGCGTATCAATATAAGTTCTAAATTATTTAATTTTATCGTCCCAAAGGTTTGATCCGAGTCGTTCAAGGATCTTATGGCAGCCTTTGGGATGTTCCTTGCTTATCCTTCGATCTCCCAGGTGATGTTCACGTAGTCGTGCGTATCGACATCTTCCGGATTGATCTCCCTCTCCTCTGAAAATGTTGCGAAATTTTCAGACATGGCCAAAGGCATGTGCCTGCTTGTAATTTCCATGATCTCCCTGCCATAGTTAATGTGCTGGATCTTTCCGAGTTGTACCCCGGTGGCTTTGCCGATAATCTCCGCTTTGATTTTGGCGTCTGAGATCGCCTTTTCCAAAGCTTGATTCTTGAGCCCCTCGTCGTCTTTCACCGTAAAACCAAGGTCAATTCTGATAAACCCGGATGTGCGCGTGACGGCATTAAGCACACGGTTGATGGTTTTGTGATCCAGGTCCAGACGAAGTTTGAATGAGTAGGAGGCTTCGTATCCCCAGAATATTCTGACTTGCTTTCCTCCGAGTATCGATCCTTGTCTCTGTATCTCAAAGTTGGACATCTTGACCTGGTCTTCCTTGATGCCCGCTGACTTGATAGATTTAAAGAATTCATCCGCCATATGATTGAGACCGTCAATACATTTGGCGTACTCTTTATTCTGATGTTCGACGACAAAACTGATCACTGCCTGATCGGGTGTAGCGGATGCCGAGCCGTATCCCTGTACTGTCAAAAGTTGTGTCATGTTTTCTCTCTTTTACTATTCTAATGTCGTTCCGAAGGAGCAATGCGGCTGAAGCAATCTCCTCTTAATTTTGAGAACAAACTTATCGAATTTTCCCCCGCTACTCAGCAGTTGCTTCGTGATACCGCCTCGCAATGAAAGAATAATTATAACGAGACTTTCTCAATATACTTCTCAGTCCACTTGCTCGTATCCGCATATTCCCGGCGATAATATTCGGGCAGTAATTTAGCGATCTGCGCCATCATCTCGTCTGCGATCTCCTGGCGGATTTCTCCCGTTACCTTCACGCCTTCAACATTCAACTTGAATGGTTCTCCCAAGCGGATGTGGAAATCTGTCCGCTTGAAGTGTTTAAAGTTTTTCATAAAATTCTCGCCGCCCCAGTGTGCGATGGGAATGATCGGTGCGCCTGACCGAATTGCAACGATGACCGTCCCAGGCATGGCGCGTCTCAAATGCCCGTCGTAATTGCGCGTGCCTTCGGGGGCGATGCCAAAGATCATGCCATTCTCAAGCGCTCGAAAAGCCGCTTTCAGCGCGTGCATGTCCGCTTCACCGCGATGGATGGGAATCATGCCCCAGGTGTTGAAGACCCAGCGCAGGAACCAATTGTCCCACGTCTCAGCCTTTGCCCAGCCCGTGACTCGCGGCGCGGCTGGAGATGGGCGAAAAGTAGGGCGCTTGATCTGACCTGTGTGATCTGAGATCGCGACTGCAGGTCCTGTGGCTGGAAAATTTTGAAAGTCAGGCGCGTCAATGCGGCAGGTGATGCGCGTGTAAATACGGATGAGGAAGTTGATAAGCCAGTTCATGTTTGTTACGAAAAATTTCAGGCGCAGATAATTTCCAATTCAGACGGGAGCAGTTCCAGGGTCAGCGCTGAACCATTCAGGCAAATAAATTCTCCATCGGCGTGGGCGGGAAAGGTCTTATCCAGAGCCTTGATCGAAACTTTTTTAGCGCGCCGCATCTTGACTTCGGGTTGAGTGGCCTGTGTTCCGCGAATGAAGTGGGGGATAAGCGCGAGAATACGCGCCTTTGTTCCAGTTTCCGCGATACAAAGATCGAAGAGACCGTCATCGGGTTTGCTATCAGGCACCATTTGAAAGCCCCCGCCCATGCGCCTGCCGTTCATTACTGAGATCATCAGAAACTTGATTAATGGTTTCACTGTCATCCAGAAGGATCTCAACGTTTGGAGGATTGTAATAAAGGAAAACAGTTTTGATCACCCCGATCAGATAGGCTGGCAAGCCGCGTGTCCAGCGGATCTTGATGGCTTCATTGCCGACAGCCGCGGCGTCAAAGCCGACGCCGATGCCGTTGCCAAAATATCTGCCCTTCGGGACAATCTCCACCCTTGACCAGACCGATGTCGATTTTTCTGCGCTTATTCGCGATCAGCGCTTTCAAGCCGTCATTCAGATTTGTGGGGATGCCTGTCCCGCCTGAAAAATCATTGCCCGTGCCGATGGCGAGAACGGAAAACACGCTTTTTGTGAAACCATCCTTGCGCGCCTTCATGATTCCGTTGATGGCTTCGTTGATGGTCCCGTCACCGCTCGCGCACACGATCACATCGTAGCCCTCCCGCGCGGCCTGTTCTGCCAGTTCATAAGCGTGCCAGACACGCTCTGTTTGTACAAGCGTAAAATCCAGCCCGCTTTCACGCAGACTGGATTCGATGTGTGGAATAGATTTCGCGCCAAGCCCGCGGCCCGAAGTTGGATTGACGATGATGTAATATTTCACAGTGTACTCCCAGTTTGGAATGGGAGCGAGTTTATCTTCTGTGACTCAGATTGTCAAATCGAATTACTCGTTCATACGCGGTGTTTTGCGATATTCAGTGCGATGCCCGGAATAGGCGACGCTCATTGCATCCATCAGTTCGTCCATTGCGAATGCCTCTTCATTATCTAGTACCATCTTTAGTTTACTGAGATGGTCGTGCAGTTCGAGCATCTTGGCTCGAAAAGCGTCAAACGCAATGGTGTCGCTTTCTTTTTGTAGTTTCTTCGATGCATGATACGCTTCTTCCACGGCTTGCATTGTGTGAATGATATCCTCGGCGATCAAGGTCATGTCAGACATATCAGCCTCCTTGTCTATATTTACAATAGCACGTTACGATTTATATTTCAAGTAATCTTCAGGAGTGTCGAGGTCTGCCAACGTATTGGGGGAATCCACGACTACATAGTGTATTTCGCGGGAGTGTTTTAATAAGAAATCGCGCGGCGTTTTTGGCGGTTTCATTGCGATCAGTTCATCCCAGAGCGGACGGGCAACAAGCCAGGGATGTCCGCGCCGCATTTGATAGCCCGGGACTACGATCTGTGATTTTTGTGCGAGGAAGGCGTTGCATATCTGGCGCACGCTTCTCTTTCGACCCAGACTGGTCGCCGAGACAAATGAGGAGTGCGCTGCTTCGCGCATTTTTACAGACAACCCTAGTTGGATGGAACTCAACATTTCCCCGATTTGGTAATTTTCATTAAAAACGGTCTCGACCGTTTTACCGATCAATGCCTCGACCTGCTGGTGCGCTCCGCCCGTAACGACCAGAATGTCCTTGACACTGGCCGCCTGAAATGTGGAGATGACCGTTTGCAATACCGTGCTTTTTCCCCAGGGCATAAGCATCTTCGGTTCACCCATTCGTTTGGATTCGCCCGCGGCGAGAATGATCGCAGTGATCATGAGTTCTCACTTGTTATTTTCAATATCAATTAACCTCTTGTAGTCTTCAGTGTTGTCAACATCCAATAAAAGCATATCGTCATGCCATGGAATATATTCTACTTTGTATTTTGAGAAAATGGCCCGCCCGCCGATATCGCCTTCAAGCTGTAAAAGGTTGTGGAATGTTACCCTGTCAAACAATACCGACGAAAAGCGGCGATTTTCAAGCACCAGCGGTGCGACGATGGACTGCATTTTCTGGGTATGTGATTCCAATAACGTGCGGATCACTTACAGGGATCTGAGGTTGATCTGTCAACAGAAAAATAGCTGAACCAATTGAATCATGCGATCTGCCCGGCTTTAAGAAGTTGATTCCGGTCCGTATGGATGTGCTTTGTCCTTGCCGGTAATCTGGGTTGTAGATTATGTTTACAGGAAGTCCATGTAGTGCGGACTCAACCTCTTCTGACTGAAAGCCGAGACCACTACAACAGGCCAAAGTCCCGCCTGTAGCGCGGTTTCTGCCACATGCCGCACGAAAGATTTTCCCTTCCAATCCAGCAATTGTTTTGCCGCGCCAAAACGGGTCGATGCGCCTGCGGCAAGGACAATACCTGCCGTATGTTCGAATGTTTGGAAAACTATTGTGACTAATGAACCAACGATCACGGAGTCAAAATGATCGAGTAGGTCTTGAGCCATCCCGCCGCCAGTGGATTGCAGCTCGGGCGTGTCGGCCTGATTCAGCAGCGCGATGCGCCGGGCTGTTGGTGGGATATTTTTGAGGCCACCTTGTGGATGGGTTAGCATGCGCGTAACCGAATCAGGGAGTGACCTGCTGGTTGATGTCCAAACCGCGATCTGTGAAAATAACCCGCACGATGGACGTGTTCATCGGTGAGCGGTTTTCCCAGTATGTTTAGTCCTGCGACAACGACAGCTGTATCTACAAATTCCGGATGGGTGGTTCATGGTCTGCCGGGATTTGAGTGATTTTTGACGTGATCCATCTGCCTCTAATCAAGAGGTGAATATATTTTTGGTTACTGGCTTCGCGTAACCAATAAAGGACATCTTGGTTTACAGGTTTTGTTCTTCTTCTTCAACCTCGCCTGTAACCAGTGTGACACCTTCTGATGTGATCTCATCAAGATCACTTAATTTTGTTGCAACGATGTGCTGGTTAGCAAGGGAGGTTTGCCACGTGCCGAGGTGGGTGGTGGTGGTCACGATGGCTTGTGGAAATTCGCGCGCAAGTCGAAATATGGCAGTTGTTTTTCCGCCCGCGCCAGAGAAACTGACCGATTGCGGATTTTTCAATCGAAGCGCATCAGATAGTCGCATAGGTTGATTGTAGACCAAATCCTACTTTTGTACATCCGTTTTTTTTGAATCGCAACTCTCGAGAAAAAAACCGTACCGCTTTGCGAACTCCGCGCTAATTAATCTCCTTTGCCAATATCCATTTTTAACAGTAGATCTGCCTGTGGCGGGAAGACGGATCTTATTTGGCGAGGGTCTTTTCGATCCTTCGATCTGGGATGAACCAGATGATTGCCACTGCGACATAAAGCAGGGAAGCAAATCTTGCAGAAACAAAAGAAAGTGGGATCGCGGCAGTGTATAACGCTAGTGAGACATATCCTTTGGGTGTCGCCGCCTATCGCAATCGCCAGCGGCGAGTCTTCCGGTGAATTGCGAGAAGCGTGCGAACGAGGATGAAATAAGCCAGTCCAGACATCCATAAAGAGATGCCAGAAAGTAACTCGGCAGTTGGCTAAAATTCATTTTCGCCCATCCAGCTGGTAGTGAAAGGAATGAGTGATATCCAAAAGCAATGCATGTTCGCCCATAAGACATTGCCGTTGATCTGAGGAACCGCCTGAAATAGGTGATGGTGGTTGTTCCAATAAATACCAATGAAGACAAAGCTGAGAGTGTAGTTGGCGAATACTGGAATAAGCGGCTGTAGTGCGGAAAGGTCAGTTCCATCAGGCACCTTTAATTCCAAAACCATAATGGTGATAATGATGGCAAGCACGCCATCGCTAAATGCTTCCAAGCGTCCTTTGCTCATGGGGTTCTCCGTGGGAATTTAATTTTTTAAGACAGCCCTGTGGCTAGAGTTTGGAATTTTAGATCTGGTCTATTTCACGAAATACAGGATAACGAGTTAGTATTGCTTCCAGCACGCCGCCGCCAATAGCCAGCGCCTTGTCGGAAACAAGGGTGTTAAGAACAGGGTCGTTACGCAAATCAACATCCCCGATTTTCATCTTATCAGTGATCTCAATATTGGGACGAATAAGTCCGCGCAGGATGCCTTTGAACGGGCTGATGATTTTCGATCTTCGGTTTTCAATTTTCGAATCGATCTCAGCGATGATCTGGCCTTCTTCAAGTAGATCGCCTATCTTAGCGTGAGCGATTAATATGCCGTTATGAGGTGCGCGTAAAACACGGCGAATGTCGCCCCTCGGGCAGTCCGCTGTCAGCCTGGGCCGAGCCGCTCCAGTAGACTCTGCCGAGGGTGTGTCCTGCGGCGGGTTTCTATCACAGCGTGGCAATTCTCACCTGCGCGAAAGCCAGGTCCAAGTCCGATGTGAAGCGCGACATCTACTGGTAGGGATTTGGGAGTCGTTTTAATCAGTCTTGCATCAATGATAAATGTGGAGCGCGGACTTGTCAGGAATTGATTTCGCAGGATATTGGTGTTTGGATCCACGAGCACGGGAATTTCACCTGCATCGAGCGCATCTTGAAACTGGTCTGCTGAAACGAGTCGCGCTGTTACACCCTCGACGGTATGTGCCCCCTCGTATACTGCTTCACAAAACGACACAGTGCGGCGAACCGCCAGGGGCTTTTCCAATTCAAGAATGGCGACCTGTAACCAGAACGATACAAACGCAATGCGACCCCGCTTGCGAGGTCGAGCGCCGCCGCGGATGAGGATGAGAGGAATCATGGACTGTCCTTTTGTGCCGTAAGGGATATTATTTTATTTTGCTTTGCTGTGTAGATCTGACTGCTTCTGGTGTGTTTTGAGCTCGGACGGTTTGTTCCTGAGCATATGACTGAATGAATACAATAATACAAACAGGAACAGAAAGAAGAACGTATAAGATCGTAAATGCAGCCAGGCGCATACTGGGTCAATGACGAGACCGAGGATTTCAACAGCTGTTTCAGCGGGGTTTTGCAGAATATCCCACGAATTCAGGCGCACAAATCGGCCGATGTAGATACCAAAACCGCTTTAGCCGAAATAATAAAACGAAGACCCAGCCGATCGATCGTCCAAACGTGCGTGAGATAATATCCCACCAGATACAGCGATATAACACCAAGCAGGGTACCCGTCCAGGAACACTAGACTACAATGAGCACATCATACCAAAGCGAGCACCTACCCGCCTGCGCGCGAGGTAGGTCTTGCAGGTCGGTCAGCATATAAGGCGCGTTTGGGAAAAAATGAGCCAGAGAAATGCAATGACTGGAATGGCAAGGTATAACCAGATGCGTTTCATGAAAACAGTGTGGGCAATGTGTCAGATAAATGGTATCCACGCCAGGAATAGATTCCAGATTAAGCCTGTGTGCCGGCTCGAATCAGTGTACGCCACCCTGGCAGCGACAAGCAAGATACAGACCAGGCAGGCAACATTTAGCAATATAAAAACAGCGATGCTGTGCCTGTTTCGGTAAATAAAGCCCTTACTTTGTCAATCATTAGGGTTTGCTCATTTAAAAACAACATCAGGTCGAGATCACCTGGAGAGTGACCCAATCTGTAAGTATGGCCTCTGCTTCATTGCGATGTTGAGTGCCATGATTGACAACATGTATCATCGCCTGCCAGAGCATTTTCCCCTGGATCTCTCCATTTTTGGTTTTGTATTGGAATGTGGCGTTTACCGATCCATCGTCCAAGTTATTGAGGAACGTATCCAGTTTTTTTTCTTCCGCTAGCCATCGTGTGCGGAGTGCGCCATGTTCGGGAAATCTTCCGCTTGAAGCGGGCTGCTGGTGTTTCTCCCCGCCAGCGCGTGCGCCAGATCCATTCCGCTAAGAGCGCATGCGTCAAAGTACTTCGTAATTCTCTTATGTGGGAATACTGCGACTGCAAGAAATTGTTCTATTGTTAATTTGGACGTGGCATTTAAAATTTGCATGTTTGCCCAGTGATTGAATTTGGTATAGTGTTTGTATATCTTGTTTGTTCATTTTGATAAAAACTCCAATAGGATCCGGCGACAACCCGGGATTTCTGTCGTAATGGGATATGACCGCAATTCTCAATAAAAAGGAATTCCGTGTGCGGTAATGCCTTCAGAATGATTTTGCTATTCTCGAACGGTACCGTCCTGTCGTTCTTTCCCCAGATGAGCAGGCTGGGCTTTTTTAATTTCCCGACTTCAACATAGGTCTCAGGAACGACTCTAACATATCA
>JADJNA010000037.1 GCA_016709305.1 Candidatus Villigracilis saccharophilus | reverse complement strand
CTGTTGCAGGTTTCTGTCGACGGCTTCCAAAGCTGCTGGTTTTGCGGTAATAGTACGCTTCTTCTTTGTAGCTTTCCCTGATTTTGCACCCTCGTGGACCGTGATCCTCGCGGCGCTATCAGCCATCACGATGACTGTCGGCAACCTGCTCGCACTTTCGCAGACCAATATCAAACGCCTGCTTGCGTATTCATCCATTGCGCATGCTGGGTACGCTTTGATTGGTGTGGTGGCGTTTTTACCGCAGAGTCTTCGAACACTGAACAATTGGGGCCCGCAAGTGTAGTCTTCTATCTCGCGGCGTATATCGCCACCAATCTATTGGCCTTCGGTGTAGTCATGGCTTTTAGTCGCGTGACTGGTCTCGAAGACATCAAAGACTATGCGGGCATGAGTCGCCGCAACCCCTGGTTGGGATTGATGATGCTAGCCGCTTTCCTCTCTCTTGCAGGTATGCCTCCATTCGGCGGCTTCGTGGCGAAAGTCTTTGTCTTTGCCGCGGGTGTGCAGGCAGGCTACACGTGGTTGATCATCGTCGGTATTCTCAACTCTATCCTCGGTGTGTACTACTATCTCAATACGATGAAGTTCGTTTATCTGTATCGTATGCCGAATGAAGATGAAGAGAATCACCCCATCCTGTTGACCCGCCCGTATGCCATTGCTTTGGCTATTCTGGCCCTCGGCGTAATTTTGGTAGGTACTGTTTTCGCTCCGTGGTTCAGCTGGTCTGATGCCGCTGCCTTGAATTTGTTCTAGTTGAAAATCACTTCACAGGTCAGGAATGATGCAAAATGGATTTCCGTTTGACATCATCTTGACCTGTCAGTTATAATCGTGCGGCATGGCACAATCCGAGCAAAACCGTCGCAATAGTATGATAAGCACTCTGCTGATCGTGGTGATCGGGCAGGTGGGTTGTTTGACCTTGGCGGTCATTCTGGCTTCCGTGTTCGGCGGATTGTGGCTTGATAATACGTTTGGAACGAAACCAGTATTCACTCTGGTGTTGTTGTTTGCTGGTATTCCTCTTTCGGTGTTCCTGATGCTGTATGTCTCGCGAAGATCGCTGGCGCGGTTGAAGGAAAAATATGAAACCGAAGGGAAAGAAAAAACAGATTAGGAGGCGGACTTTGGAACAAGAGAAACGAAGGCCCTGGCGCCGATGGGTCGTGCTGGTGCTGATGATCGCGGGTTTTATTCTGGGCGGTATTTTTGTGCCAGTTCAACCCGAGATCACAGTGGCTGCCGAAAAATTGATTTTGGAGCCAATTTCTGAGAACTTTCTCGGATTTGCTGGCCCATTCTATTTGGTGAATACGCTACCCACCTTGGCAGTGACCTTGGTCCTGCTGATTGTTATTGCGTTCTTCACCAACCGTTCATTGAAGAATAGTCAAAACACCGACCTCGTGCCGCGCGGCATTGGGAATGTGATGGAAGCCATTCTCGAGATGCTCTACAACCTGACTGAAGGTTCCGCTGGCAAGTATGCCAAAATGATCTTCCCCTGGTTTGCGACCATCATGATCTATGTGTTGTTTGCCAATCTGCTCAAGTTGATTCCTGGCTTTGAGTCGATTGGTGTTTTGCATCCTCATGGCGGTGAACATGCTGCAAGCGAACTTCATGGCTGGCATCTTTATAACCCCGAACTAAGCAAGGAATACGTCCTCGCCCCGTTCTTTCCGCGGTATTTCAGTGGATTTGAACTTCACCGCGTCGCTGGCTTTGATCTCGGTGGTGATGATCCAGGTGATCGGTTTCCGCGCGCAGGGACTTGGCTATTTGAGTAAGTTCTTTAACACACGCCGCATGTTCAAAGTGCCGTTCTTTGGCGCGATGGATTTTCTGGTCGGCCTGCTTGAGTTGATCTCTGAAGTCTCGAAGATCCTCTCGTTTGCCTTCCGTCTTTTCGGTAACATGTTCGCAGGGATCGTGTTGGTGGCAATTGTGGCTGGTTTGTTGGGAAAGATCTCGATCCTGCCGGCCATGATTATGATGTTCGAATTGTTCGTGGGTGTCATTCAGGCGTTCGTTTTCGGTATGTTGACCATGGTCTTTATGGCGCAAGCTACACAGGGTCACGGCGGCGAAGAACACGCCGAGCATTAAAATCATTTCGACTGTTTTGTCGGATATTTTCATCAAAATTTTATAATATCAGGATAAACCTAAGGAGGTTTGCAACATGGAAGGAAATATTTTAGATGCAATGCGCTATGTCGGCGCGGGTTTGGCTATGATCGGCGCCGCTGGCGCTGGTATCGGTATCGGTTTGAGCGTGCAGGGAGCCCTGACAGGCATGGCCCGCAACCCCGACACCTACGGTAACTTGTTGACCAACATGATCTTGGGTATCGCGTTCTCTGAAGCTATCGCTATTTACTGCTTGGTTATCGCGTTCCTCATGCTCTTCAAAGTCGTGTAGTTCATAGGAGCATAGAAACATGGAAGCTCTTGGTATTAATTTTGGTCTGCTCATTGTACAGATCATTGCGTTTATCATCGTGTTCCTCACTTTGAATTCATGGGTCTATAAACCCATGCTGGACATGATGGAATCCCGCAAAACGAAGATCGCTCAGGGACTGGAAGATGCCCGTGTCGCGGCGGAAGCCCGTGCCGATGCTCAAAAGGACGCGGATAAGATTCGCGCTGAAGCCCAGGCAGAAGCGGGAAAGATCGTTCGCGAAGCCACCGAGCGCGCTGCTTCCGCCGGCAAGGATGTCAAAGCCGCTGCTGAAGCCGAGGCTGCCAAAGCCCGCGAAGCTGCGATGGGTGAGGCTGAACTCGAACGCAATCGCATTCTTGGCGATCTGCGCGGACAGGTTGCCGCTCTGGCCATTGCCGCCGCGAACAAGCTTGTCGGTGAAGCCTTGGATGAAAAGAAACAGCACACCCTCATTGATGAGTTCTTCTCCGGTGTAAAATCGGGCAAAGTTGTCGTGGTTGAAGGTGACCTCAAAGGTGAAACTGCTGAAGTTACCAGCGCGCTCCCGCTCAGCAGCAAAGAGCAGGATGCTGTGAAAAAGAGTGTCTCTGTCAACAACATTTCCTACAAAGTGGACCCGTCCATTTTGGGCGGCCTCGTCATCAAAGTGGGTGACAAGGTTCTGGATGGCTCTGTCGCCGGTAAACTCGAGGGTCTGCGCCAGACTTTGAAGTAAGATTATTCTTAATGAAAAGGGTTTTGGTAAAATTACCAAAACCCTTTTTTGTTTTAAGCCACACTGAACGGAGATAAACCGAAATAAATGCTTCTAAAAAATTTGTTTGTTGATTTTCCATATTCCGAACCAATGAATATTCCAGCAGCTGAGGTCACAGGAATTGCCATCGACAGCCGCGCGGTGAAACCTGGCTACCTTTTTGTTGCCATGCAGGGCGGATCTGTTGATGGGCATGACTACATTTCCACGGCGATCGCGAACGGTGCCGCTGCGGTAGTGGGGAGCAGGGAATTGAGCGGACTCAGCGTTCCATACATTCAGCTTGAAAACCCGCGTCAGCGTTGACCTGGCTGGCTGCCGCCTTTTACAATTGGTCGCCCGTAGACTGACCGTGATCGGCGTCACCGCACGGATGGCAAGACCACAACGAGCAACATCATTTATAAGATTCTTATCGCTGCCGCATTAAAGCTGGCATGATCTCAACGGTCAACGCGGTTATTGGCGACGAGGTGCTGGATACAGGTTTTCATGTCACCACGCCGGATGCGCACGATGTGCAACGCTATCTTGCCAGAATGATCGACTTGGCTTGACGCATGTTGTGCTCGGGACCACATCGCACGGCTGGGCGCAGCACCGCGTGGACGCGTGCGAGTTCGACATAGGTGTGGTCACGAACATCACGCATGAACATTTTGATGAACACGGCGGTTATGAAATTATCGCCGCGAAAGCGCGCCTGTTCAGTAGTTTGGAGCTAACAAAGGAAAAGCCTCAGGGAATCCGCGTTTGGGTGTCATTAACCGTGATGACCGTTCCTTTGAATTCCTTAATGAATTTATCAAAACACGAAAAGTAAGTTATGGGATCGGAAGCAATGCTGACATTTGCGCGCAGGATGTGCAACACAGCCCGTCAGGAATTGCATTCAACGCTGCCTTACGTGATGATTTACGTGGGGATTAAGAGTAGTCTGGTCAGGGCGTACAATGTCTCCACTGCCTTGCCGCCCTGGCCGTCGCGATCTATGGTCTTGGCATTGATCCTGAGGTCGCTGCGCATGGGATCGCTTCTCTGGACGGCATTCCTGGCCGATGGAGAGTATTGCCCTGGGTCAGAGCTTCACCGCCATCGTGGATTTTGCGCATACTCCCAACGCGTTGAAAGTCACATTGGAAGCCGGCAGAAAAATGACCAGGGGCAGAGTCATCTCCATTTTTGGCTCCGCAGGCTTGAGGGATAAAGAGAAGCGCCGCATGATGGCGGAGACATCCATCGAGTTGGCGGATATTTCCATCCTGACCGCTGAAGATCCGCGCACGGAATCGCTTGAAGGCATTCTCGAAGAAATGGCGGCAGGCGCCAGCTCGAAAGGCGGCCGCGAAGGGGAAACGTTTTGGCGAATTGCGGACCGCGGTGAAGCCATCCGTTTTGCGCTCAGGCTCGCCCGCGATGGAGATATAGTTCTCGCATGCGGGAAAGGTCATGAGCAATCTATGTGCTTTGGAAAGACCGAATATTTATGGGATGACCGCACAGCCATGCGCGCCGCGCTCTGAATTTTTGAGAATTGATGGGCCGCAAATGCCCTATCTCCCTTCGCAGAATATGAATCAAAAAGATTGGTTGAAGAGTTAATCGGTCACAAGTCTCCTGACTTCTGACTGCAACGAGGCATCATGACAATCCATTATATACATCGCGAACAGATCATTCCTGCGCCAGTGGAAATCTTATGGAAATATTTCTCTGAGCCTGAAAATTTAAATTTACTGACTCCGCCTGATATGAATTTTGAGATCATCAAGGGCGGAGACGTCAGCATGTATGAGGGACAGACCATCGAATATAGGGTTGAATTCATTCGCGGGGTCCGTTCCTTGTGGCTGACCGAGATCGCGCATGTGCGCGAGAATGAATATTTTGTGGATGAACAGCGCGTGGGTCCATATCGTTTTTGGTATCACGAACATTCTTTTGAGCCGCTGCAGAACGGCGTCAAGATGACTGACCATGTGACCTATGCCGCCCCGTTTGGGTTTCTTGGCGATGTTGTCCATGCGTTATGGATTCAGCAGCGATTAAAAACCATCTTCGATTTTCGATATCAAAAAATTATTGAAACATTTGGGAGCGCAAAATGACATCACCTTGGATATCTCCCGTAACTTTGCAGGGGAAATATGTGCGCCTGGAGCCGCTTAGCAAAGCGCATATCCTCGGCCTGACTGAGATCGGTAAAGGGCAGGATTTTTGGGATTTCATGTTGTATGGCCGCATGGAAACGGAAAACGATATGCGGAATTGGGTGCTCGATATAATGAACCGCGGCGCAAAAGGTACAGACCTGCCCTTTGTTGTTATTCATCTTGCTTCTGGAAAAGTAGCCGGCGCGACGCGCTATTTGAACATCATGCCCAAGGACCGCGGGCTGGAAATTGGCGGCACCTGGTATGGGTTGGAATACCAGCGTACCCCGCTGAATACGGAATGTAAATATTTATTACTTGCCCACGCCTTTGAAAAATTGGGATGTATCCGCGTTCAATTGAAAACAGATCTGATAAACCTGCGCTCACAGAAAGCGATCGAACGCATCGGGGCGCGGCGGGAGGGATCTTGCGCAATCACATGATCCTCCCATCTGGCAGGGTTCGAGATTCCGTTTTTTACAGTATTTTGGATTCAGAATGGCCAGAGGTGAAAAAACGTTTGGAAGAAATGTTGGCGCGCTAAATTTTTTTTGGCAAGATCGTATATTTGATATTTTTTACGAAAATGGCTCAGTTGTCACGAATATAATTGAGAGAGGCTAATCCTTGTCATGATTTCTTCCGAGAGCCAAATAAGCTCCAAACCCAGTGAGCGCCAGCAGAAGAGCTACGATCAAAAAGAAACCATTTCCGTGTTCAGCCAATGGAATCCCGCCTACATTCATTCCAAACAAACCTGCGACCATATTGATTGGCAGTGCCAGAACGGTCACGACCGTCAAAACGAAAAGTGTGCGATTGGTCTGTTCATTGACAAGGGCGGCGACTTCTTCCTGAAGGATTTTTACCCGCTCAACCAGCGCCGCCGAGTCACTTACCGCAAGGGAAAATTCCTCGGCGGCCTGTTGTAATTCATTAAGGTCCGCTTCCGATATCCAATCGGGTGGACGATTGAGAAGCCGAAAAAACGCGGCGGGTTCGGGCGCGAGAAGCCGTTGAAGTCGAACCAGCACCCGTCTCAGAGAACCCAATTCGCTGCGGCTGATAGAAACACGGTTTGCCAATTGACGGTCTTCAATCTTGTCCACTCGGTGGGTGGACTGTCGAATAATGTCGACCAGAACATTTGCCTGGTCCTGTAAAAGGTGTGCCAAAAGTTCAACTGGCGAACGGAAAACGTGGTTTGCCCGTACTGCTGCGCGAAGCTGGTCAATGGAACGCAGGGGCCGTAAGCGTGCGCTTACCAGCAGACGCGGCTCAATGCATAAACTGGTGGTGGATACTTCCGAGGGGTCAAATTTGAAATTAAAAAGCACATCATTAATGACTGCCACCAGTGATCTGAGTCCTGTTCCAGGCGGGTGGAGCCTATATTGCTTTGCAGAGAATCATGGAAGGCATCTGGCAGGGTCAGGTTTCGACGCAGCCAAGATTCGGATGCGGAATTGGAAAGTGAAAAATGTAGCCAGAGGAATTCGCCTTCTGTGATGGAGTTTTGCGCGGCTAAGAATTCTACCGCTGACTCTGAAGAAATTTGTTGTGCGGGTTGCCCAGGTGCGAAACGATACCCCCAGACCAGGCCATCCTGGTCTGAACCATAATTAGATTCAATCTTTTGCATTAATGTTTGATGTTCCATGTAATCATTATTTCACTGTGTATTATCTCATAAATTAAAATATGATCTTGTTTGCAGATGTTCCCATTCCATTTCCAGCAGTTACAAAAACCCTTTATGTTTGCTTGCACTCAGCGGGTCAAAATTGTTGGGTCAAGCCATCCTGCATTTGTGAGAAAAGTATGAATGAAAACAAAGGGCATTGACATAACGATGGGAAAGATCAGACCTGTAAAATAGCGGATCACGCTCTTCTGTCTGCGGGTGCCATGTGTCGGCAGCGATAGGACCGACGGCAGGATGATTCCGATGTACGTGAACATTGTTGGAAGAAGCAACGCTATTCCCATGATGGGGATGGTGAGGACATGAATATAGATCTTCTCTGAGAACAATCCAAAGAGCCCGACCAGGGTAAATACCTCCAGTCAGTGAATACTCATAACGTTTAAACAGAATATACCAGGCAATAATAAAGCCGGGCAAAAGCAGCGGGTTATTGGCGTAGTACTGTGTTATCAAGGCGGGAAGTTCAGAGGGGCTTTTCACGCTGAGCAGGTGGACAGTAATACCCGCTATTGTTTCCTCGATAATGATCATGATGAGTCCCACCCCAACGAAAAGGAAAAGATCAGGCAGCGTTCGGCTTTGAAGCCAGGTTTTCAATGGACCCCGCCTTTTCCACAACAACCAGATGAAGGCGAGCCAGATCATATAATAGAACCCTCGCGCAGAAGGTGGGTCGCCTCCCATGAATGCGACGGCAAGAAATATAATTGAAAGAATGAGCACCGTCAGAATGCGCTTGTCCATGCCTACCCTTTTTGAATTTCAACAACAACCTTTCCCTGTGTATGCCCATTCTCGACATGCCGATGAGCGTCCACGATCCTATCCAAAGGATAGACCTTTTCGCTCATGGGGCGTAGCTGCCCCTGCTCGATCAATTCCCGTAAAAAAGCCATGTCTTTATCATTTGGCAGGGGACAGATGAGACTTTCCCCTTTTGTCGCCGGTTATGGATGAGAACAATATTTGAAATGGACGATACACTGGTTTTAATGGATTCTCTGTAATGTAAACACCGCTTCGAGTTAATGAATGTTTGCATCTGAAATATGTGTAGGTTGCCGCGACATCCAAAATAATGTCGTATTTTTCCCCATTTCTGGTGAAATCTTCCTTGGTGTAGTCGATCATGGCATTTGCCCCCAAATCTTTAACCCATTTCAGGTTGGGCGTACTACAGACCGCTGTCACGTCTGCCTCGTAAAATCTCGCAATTTGAACGGCAAAATGACCAACTCCGCCGGAAGCGCCATTGATCAACACCTTTTGATTTTTCTCGATCCTGGCTACATCCCTTAATGCCTGCAGTGCTGTCAACGCGGCCGTTGGGATGGCTGCGGCTTCTTTGAAGGTTATATTATTGGGAAGCATGCAGATGGCGTTTTCACGGGCGCGCACATATTCGGCATGGGAGCCTACGCAGTTTCCGAGATGGGGTCGCCAACTTTGAAGCGGGTGCATCTTGCCGATCGCTGCGATCGTCCCGCAACATCTATGCCTAATCTCTGGATCTGTTCCTTGGGGCGAATAAGCCATTCACCAGTCGGATGGGGAATATCCCTTGCGGTGTAAATAGTCAAATGGGTTGACCGAAGCGTAATGGACCTGTATCAGAACCCTGTCTTCATGCTCTTCCTGCAGGGTCGGCGGTTCGACATCTTCTATATTTAAGACTTCCGGCGGTCCATAGGATCTGTAAATAGCTGCTTCCATTTACTCTTCCTTTTATAATTTTAATTGATCTCAGCGAACAGCACCGAAAAAACCATGGTCGGAAGCGCCGATTATTTCCTGCTTTGCGAGGAACCCCTCGACATCTTTTATGAATTTCATGGTCCCCCTTTCTATTTGATTTGTTAATTTATCCAGATCACGAAAATCTGGATTGTCTGCCAATGTGTGCTCAAGAATCGAGGTCAGCGTCTTTTTTGTCGGTACGATGTGGTACTTATTCAGGCGCTTTCTTTGAATATTTTCCAGTATTTTGATTGGACCTGTTTGTTGTATCCCGCCAGCCAAACTTCAAATCTCATGGATTCATGAATCAATACGATGGCTATCTTTAATTTTTTATGTCCCAATGACTTTGGATAAAAGGAAAAATACGTCATATCCATGTACCCAAAATAAACACTCCCAGACACAAAATAATCCGGATACTTGTTTTTAAAATGCGTTCTCAAACTCTGGGTATATTCCATCAGCCCCTTATACGCTTTTTTGATCGCCCCCTTTTCTATTTGAGTTCTGTATTCAACCATATACTCTTGGAATGATTCCATATTAGAACCTCCGTTTTCCTTATTAATGGTTATTTGGGCAATTGCTTAGCGCTTTGCGCCCAGCGGATAGGTCGGCGGATGCTGACTCTGTTTGAAAGCCGAAAAAACTCTTGATCTCTTCCTCCCCCAAATCCGATTTGTAAGCTTGAAATCCCTCCCATACTTTTACTGTCGAGTTTATTCCAGACCTGACAGGTTTCCACAGAACCATAATTTGCAAGTACACAATGACTCATAGAATCCCGATTAACTCACGTCAAACTAAAACCTGTCAGGTTTTACCTTCTGCTATTTTTATTTCTTACCAGACATACGACGATTAACGAAGGAAACTTTTAGGGTCTATCCTTCCAAAATTTCTGGGGTAAGGAGGGACGCCTTTTTTACGGCAGAAGCATTTGAACAGCTGCAGGGAAGATCTTGTATTCCAGATCGGTCAACCAACTATCGAATATCTCACCGTCGGTGTGGGCGGGGGAGGGCTTGTCGAGATGGATGCTCAGGCGTGTGCAGTGGAACTCGTTGATCCCGTCCATTTCAACCATGTTGCCTTTATCGGGTTTCATTGCGCTCGGTAAGACTTGAAACAGTCCCATGCGTGTACTGCGATAGCCATGCACAAAGGTCAATTTCCCATCGAATGGATCGGCGTGCGGAGCCATGAAAAACACGCCGCCCGTCCGCGCTCCATTACCGACCGAGACCAGGCTCAGCGGACCTTTATATGAGCCGCCGTCCCAATCCAATTTGGCGTTCCAGCTGGGACCGTCCATGATGCCTTGGATCGCAGCCACAAGGTAGCGCGGGATTCCCGTAAGCCAGGAAATCTTCTCCTGCTTGGTGGTGACATACGGTTCCAGTCCCGCCGCGGAGTTATTCAGGAAAGTAGCGCTCATTGCACTTTCCCAGATCCATGCCGCGCGTTTTTCCTTTTGCGATCACTTGCACCGCAGCGGAAAGATCAAGCGGAATCCCAACATTGACGCACAGGTCATTTGCCGTGCCCAATGGAATCACGCCCAGCTTGATTTTGAATGGAGAGGTTTCATCCCAGCCGCGCGTTGCTCCATTGATGATCTCGCCGATCGAGCCGTCGCCGCCCGCAATGATCAGTGTGGTAAATCCTTGTTGGACAGCCTCAGCCGCCAGGTCCACGAGTTGATCGGGGCGTTCTGAAATAGTCAGGTCAAAATCAACGCCTGAAGCGCGCAGGGCTGATTCCGCCTCGGGCCAGCGCTTCTTTGAATTCCAACGGTTCGAATAAGGGTTAAGTAAGACTTTGGTTTTCATCGTCCTCCGCAATATTTTGATTTAACATGAAATCCATTTTGTGATCAACATCTTCACGCGCACCCGCACGCGCGCATCCGCATTCGCCATCGTCCATGCGGATTTTACCGCGCTAAAAACATTCGCGTCCATTTTTTCCAAGCCTTCCCATTCCTCGTCCATGAATTCCTTCATTTCAGAGGGTGTGTCCCAATAATAGAAGAACGCGAATTCCTCTTCTTTTTCCTTGATGTACCACCTGCGGGATTCGGCTTCCCGCATGGCATTAAATGCCGCTTCATCATCTGCCACCGCAATCGGCACATCGGTCAACCTGCCCGCAACCTGCCAGCCCGCCGACGAAACGATCTCCACCGCCCAATGATCCTCGACAGGACGCAGATCGATCAGCGTTCCATTGGGCTTGAGTGTTCTGTGAATTTCGTCCAGAGCATGGACCATGCTCTCATGTTCCAGTCATCATAACGACCAGGCTAGAACAGCGATATTAAAACTCTCATTTGCAAAAGGAATATTTCTTGCGCCCGCTTCTGCAAAGTGGACCTTCTTTTGCATGGTATGCGGCGCATCCGCCCGGGCGACGCGCAAGGCATCATGGTCAGAGTCAAACCCAACGGTCAGGGTCGATGCGGCGGCGTACTGCCATATCAATCGCCCTTCACCGCATCCAACTTCCAAAACGCGTTTATTGGCAAAGTCTGCAAACTTGTGCAGGTGCTTGCGCTCGAATCCCTCGGGGTCTTTTTCAGCCGTCATTTTTTCTTCGCCGCTTTGACACCTTGCTTGATGAGTTCTTTCAAAACCTTGACATCTACATCTTTCAATTTGTTGATATACAAACAGCCGACGCCTGTTTTATGTTTGCCAAGTTTTTCCAGCAATTCAACATGAGGATTGAAACTTCCCATTACATAAAGCGTCAGATTTTGTTTGCGCGGAGAAAAACCCGTGATGAACCAATCACCTTCGCGTCCGCTTTCATAGACATAATGCGTATGTCCAAACCCGACGATGCTCGCTCCCCACATCTTTGGCTCCTCTTTGGTGACCTGTCTCATTAACTTTAATATCTCAAAACAGTCCGCGCGTTTTTCTTCGTCTTCGATCGTATTAAGAAAAGTCGGTGACGTTTGCATCATTGAGTTTTGTTTTAATTCAGCCATGGGATTCTCCTATTAATAAAATATGTCGTTGCGAGCGTTCTTTGCGAAGCAACCTCCAGTAAACGGGAAATATCTCATATTAACAGGGAAGTTGCTCACCTGCACTGCAACAAACGCAGTGCGGCGCAAGTGTCGGCGAAAGTGCATCGCCTCGCAACGACATGATACTACTCCAAAAACTTAAAATGCACCTTCGGCTCTTTGCGTTCCACAACCTTCTCGGCATTGACCGCGAGCCGCAATAATTGGTGTTCCTCCCAGGCGCCCCATCGCTTGCATACCGATGGGCAACCCGCTTTTCGTGTAACCAACAGGGAATGTGATCGCGGGCAGGCCAGTCATATTGCCAGCCGTGACGAAGCGCATGATCTCGATCGTCGTGCTCAAGTCAGAGTTGCCGTCGGGCAGCGCGTCTTTTGGAATTGCAGGCGCGGCGATGGCGGTCGTGGGTGTGATGATCATATCCACTTGCTCGAGCGCCTTGTTGAAGTTTCTGATGATGCGTGTGCGCGCGCGTTGTGCCAAAAGATAATCCTGTGAACTGGTCTTGCGCGCCAGGGCCAGGTTGAGGCGTACATCCAACCCGTGTTCCTTGTGATGCACATCGTATGTGTAGCTCATGGCCTGCGCCATTTCAGCCAGAATGGTCACGGAATGTGCGACGCGATTTAATTCAAGGTCAGGGATGTTGATCTCGACGATCTCTGCTCCCATATCTGCGAATCGTCTCAGCATAAGGTCGCAAGCTGCTACGATTTCGGGGTCCGCGTGCTGGAACCAGGGTTTATACACGCCGAGTTTCAGTCCATTAAGATTTAATTGATCCCAATTTTCAAGCGATGGCAATGGTTGATGTAATGTGTTTGGGTCATGTAAGTCAGGTCCAGCCATCACAGCGTAGGCTAATGCTGTATCGGTGGCCGTACCCGCTATCGGTCCGAGATGAGCGACGCTCCAGCATAAGGTGCTGCGCCATGCTCGCTGACCCGTCCAAAAGTGGATTCAATCCGAAGACTCCGCAAAATGCCGCAGGGATGCGGATCGAGCCGCCCCGTCCGCGCTGATGGCAACGGGGCAAGTCCCGCCGCAACAGCCGTTGCAGATCCGCTTGAGCTTCCGCCCGTAAAATGATTTGTGTTATATGGGTTGCGGGTTGTGCCGTGATGCGGATTCAAGCCCGTTACGTTGATGCCGATCTCGTGCATGTTAGCCTTGCCGATCAGCAATGCGCCCGCCGCGCGCATCCGGGCTACGATGGTCGCATCCTCAGTGACGGGAGATTTGCCGAGGAATGATGTGCCAACCGTCGTGGGGTACGGCATCATATCTACTTCATCTTTTACCGCCACAGGTACGCCGTCAAATATACTGAGCGGACGGCCGGCTTTGATGCGTTCCGTTGCTTCACGCGCCTGCTTCATTACGTCCGCGCGGTCAACAGCGATCATTGCCCGCAATGGCGGTGTAGATGCGTCACTGGATTCAATGGCGTCCAATAATTTGAGCGCCACTTCTTCGGGCGTGGTCTTGCCGTCACGATATGCCTTTGCGTAATCAAAGACCGTTGCAAATTGAAATCCATTCGGATAGATGGCTGCGGCTCGCGGCCATTCTTTTTCCGGGACAGCCAGATTTCATCTGAATAGAGTCTGTGAAGTGGATCGGCATGCTGGTCGGTGATTCACCTATCACCTGTTTTCTCAGCCAGTTAATGCCTGCGCTTTCAAAAAGGCTGGGGGTTAGCAACCCGCCAAGCGGTCCTTCAACGAGTGAGGCAAACAGGCGCAATAGCCCGCCTGACAGGTAAGGCAGTTTGACAGACTTCAGATCGTATACGGCTTTATTTTCCATTTTTTTAGCCCGTTCCAAACTGTCTGTCGCCCGCGTCACCCAATCCTGGCAGGATGTAGGCTCGTTCATTTAGTTTTTCGTCAATTGCGGCAAGATAAATATCAATATCGGGATGCGCGGTTTGCATTGCTTTGATGCCTTCAGGTGCTCCGATGAGGCCAACGAACTTGATCTTCTTCACTCCCCAGCGTTTCAGGATATCCGCGGTGGCTGTTGCTACATCCGCCTGTGGCAAGCATCGGGTCTAGAATTAAACAGACGGAGACGCGCGGGTCAACGGGGAGTTTGTTGTAATATTCCACGGGCTTGAGCGTATGTTCGTCGCGATACAGTCCGATATGCCAAACCTCGGCAGATGGCATCAGTTCCCAGATCCCTTCCACCATGCCAAGCCCCGCGCACAGAATGGGGACGAAGCCAATCTTTTCCTTGAGTTCCTGCGCGGTCATTTTGGTAAGCGGGGTTTTCAATTTCGATCGGCGTTGTCTGCAGGTCAGCTGTGGCTTCATATGCAGAAAGTCCCGCGATCTCCTGAACGAGTTCACGGAACTTCTTCGGTTCGGTATTTTTATTTCTTAAACGGGAAAGTTTATGGGCAACGAGTGGGTGTTTGGATGCGTGGACAGTGGACATTTAATGCTCCTGTTTTTGAAGTTTCCCTATTATAGCGTGAGAACGAATTTACGGTTCATCCCTTGACAGGGGGAATTGATTTTGGTAGAATTGTAAACACTGTAAATAATTATAAACATATATAACAATAGGCGGTCAAATGACACAGACAAGGCGTGAAAAATTACGAGACGCAACCCGCGAAGAGATCATGTCCACCGCGTGGGAAGCAGATTGGCGAAGTGGGCG
>JADJNA010000036.1 GCA_016709305.1 Candidatus Villigracilis saccharophilus | reverse complement strand
CTTACACCATTATGATGATCGCCAATGTCAAATGAGTGACGCGGAAGTGATGACCACGCCTTCCATAGCCATGCTGTATTTCAAGGAAACTTTTTCTCTCGCAAGCCGATACTTATTTGAACAACGTACATTCCGAGATGTTGAGCGCCAGTCGTTTCAACCGCAGACTACATCGGATTGCGGAACTGTTTTTGACTTTGTTCCTTCGTCTGGGAGAGACGTGGAAGAAATTGAATGAAAAATCTGTCTATGTGATTGATAGTTACCCAATTTCCGTATGCGATAACTACCGCATTGGACGCTCGAAATTTATCACGGAGAAGACTTTCGAGGCTATATTTGCGAGTAAAAAGCGGTATTTTTATGGTCTCCGTATTCATATTTTGGTAACCGAGCAAGGCGAACCGGTTGAATTCTTTCTGGAACCTGGAGCTTTTAGTGACACCAGCGCACTTAGTTTGTACAACTTCGATGTCCCAGAAAACTCATTCATCACTGGCGACAAAGCCTATAACGATTACACGATTGAAGATGTAATGCGTGAGGCAGGTATTGAGCTTATGCCACTGCGAAAAAAGAATTCACTTCGTCCAGTACCTGCATACATGACTTACTTTCAAGCCAGCATTCGCAAAATCGTTGAGACGACTGGAAGTCTCATTGAACGCTTATTACCAAAATCTATTCATGCCGTCACTGCCAAAGGCTTTGAAATAAAAGTTGCCCTTTTTGTGCTTGCTTCAAGCGTCAATTTCCTTTGGTAGGTAGCAACTTGGGTTAAATATGTTAATCCCAATGTGGCCTTATCAACATAACGGCGCCAGAATAACATCATCTATTGAGTTTGTGAAACTATCATAAATTACGGGGTCAAGATTCCAGGACAGAGCGGTTTTCAGGTCAAGTACCACGGGGTATCTGGCACAGCGCTGCAGAGGCTGCTGTCTTTTACCAGAAAAGTACTCTCAGATTTCCGTATGTTGAGGACCAAGCAGTTTTTTTACCGCCATATCAGGATTTTCAAATCAAAAGAATAAACAGGGCATCATCTGCTTTAGCTTGTACTTGCTGATGCTGTTTACATCCATTTGTATCGTGTTTTGATCGCTATGCTTGTTCTCTTCGTTTATTAAGTTTCAAGAAACATTAGTTCAATTAGTCGTCATGAAATCTCATGCATTGCGATTCTCTCACGAATAGCGTCAGTGTATTAGGGTATATGGGATGTTCTCAAATAGCAGCTGTTCTTTGCAGTGTAAGCACCAGCTTTATGGATGACCAGAAACACAATAATGACAGAAGGCTGTATTCCCCGTCGGCATTCCGTCTTATCGTATTCGGATAATTTTCGTGTGCAAAAAGATTATGAATACCCGTAGTTCGCCTGAACAGCATTCTCAGAGCTATTGATCGGGCAATCTATTCATCCGTCTGAATGGTATACCCATATCCTTGAACAGTTTTTATAAAACCGGATTCTTCGGGTCTTCTTCAATACTTTCGCGGGCATATTTAATGTGAACGCGGACCAGATCCGCGCTGCCTGTATCCGAGGGATAATCCCAAACTTCATCCAGAAGAAGCGAAGGCGAAAAGATCTTATTAGGATGTCATCAAATGATATAACAATGTGTATTGGACGGGCGTAAGGCGAAACTTCCCTTTCTTCGGGCTGGAAAACTCGTAGGTGCGCGTATTTAGGGAATACTCTCAATACGAATAACCGGATCAACATCTGCCTGTCGAGTGGCCGGGTTTTTCGATCGGCGCTTGAAGAAGTATTTGTTTCAACTTCAACGGGCTGCTTATTTGAAGGATTGGTTCTGCGGAGGATCGCCTTTACCCTTAAGAGCAGCTCATCCACATTAAAGGGCTTGCCCAGATAATCATCTGCGCCTACGCTCAAACCGACGATCTTATCCTCCACCTTGTTCTTTGCCGTTAAAAGATGATAGGCACTTCTTTAAGAAACGCATCGTCCCTCATCTCTTTGCAAACGGTATAACCATCCATACCGGGCATCATGACATCCAGCAATACTAAATCCGGCACTTGCGTCGCGCAGCCCGCAGACCGGCTATCCGGTATTGACTACTTGAACGCGGTATTCATTCCCGCGCAGGCAGCGTTCGATTGTTTTTGCGACAATGGCATCATCTTCAATAATTAATATGTTATTGTGGGCATAGCCCAACGACCTCAGTTCGATATACGGATACCACAAAAATTATGCAATACATGCAAAAAAGAATCTCAACGAGTGGCTGCCAACACTTTGGATAAGAATATCGGGTTTAAAAATGCTTGAAGTTTGTTTTTTCACAAAAAACAATATCAAGTATATTGTAAAAATAGCGTTTGATGGCTTTGAATTATGCCGTTTTGCAGAAGCCCTTGTTTCGAACTCAAAATGGAACTTGAATAGACATAAAATCTTAATTAGTATACCGTATTTTTAAGCGTTGTAATGGAAGTGAAATTTAGCCCGTTTGACGTAAATGGGCTTTTATACAATAAGCATCCATTCCTGCAAAGCAGGAATCAAAAACTGCCCGAGGCTTGAGGCCTCGGGCAGTTTTTAGTTTTCAGTGCGAATTAGTTGACGACAACTACGTTAGTAGCCTGCGGGACCCTTGGGGCCTTTCTCAACGGTGAATTCTACCTTCTGACCTTCTTCAAGGTTTTTGAAACCGTCACCCTGGATAGCGGAGAAGTGGACGAATACATCTGCGCCACCTTCACGAGCAAGAAAGCCGTAGCCCTTGCTTCCGTTAAACCATTTGACTGTTCCGATAATACGTTCTGACATTGTTTGCCTCCTATGGCAACTTAAAAATTGGAGGACCCGGTTCTTTCGCCAGAACAGACAAAACAAAACGGCTCATGGACTGTTACCCATGAGCCGATGGTTATACTTCCAAAGCGAACTACTGGTATCCGTGTAGGCCACTACTTTATCACGTGACATCTGATGTCAATGAAAACGAGGCGGTCTTCTCAATAGGCGGGCGGGACTATTTCCCAGGGTTTTATGCTCTGCAAGCCAATGCAGCGCTTTGACAATGAACAAGAGTATATCCAGACGTAGTTACTCCATCCATTGACTTGCAAATCTTAATATTCTCGGGCGGATATAGAACGCGTCCGGGTCCGCCACTGATCGTTTTTGCTTGATCAACTGCATCGCCGCGAACGGATCATATCCCTGAGCGATGAGAACACACGCGCCCATTGCTACCCCACGGTGACGTCCATAGGCGCAATGCGTGTACACCTTGCCACCGCTGCGGATCGTTTCCAGCGCGGACCGCGCACCGCGCTTCAGCTTTGTTATCGAAATTGGGAAGAACGGACTGTCAATGGAAGGCAGCCACAAGGTTTGTATAGGCTCAGCATGCAGATCAAGCTTCGGCGCAAGCGAGAAACGCATATTAATGATGAGCCGCACGCCCAGCGCGCGCAGTTGTTCGTAGTCACCTTTTGAAGGCATGCTACCAATAAACAGATCATCTGTGATCTCAGAAAGTTCATGCAGGGAATGGTATCACAGGCGGCTCTTTTATAAAATGGAGAGAATCGCGGAGGTGCGGGGATCTGTCTGGGCTGCTCTTGGGCATGGTGTTCCAAAACATCAGGTGCCAGTAAAACCGGCCCTTCTGCGAGAGTATAGTACTTGACTTCAGTCGTCACGGCTTTTTTGTTACATGAACGGTATAGCCTTATCCAGCGGACGGCAAAATTTTCCGCGTTCGGCTTTGCTAAAGTCATATTCGGCACGCATGTCGTCGCCTTTCTTTTTCTTAGTTGTTTTCATATTTTTCTTTTCGGCTTTGGTTGCTTTTCTTGCACTGATCAAACGAATTCTGTCTTTTCGATAAGTGTGAATAACAGTTAATATTCGCCTTATCACGGATAGCCAAATTGACATAAATCGCTCTTCATTTTGTGAATAGTCAGGGTCTGAAAAAGTGACAATTTCGGGGTCATTGAAAATGGTCGCGCCTTCTCCAAAGCTGATGCCGTGCTTTTTGAGATTGCTGCAGCCTTTTCAGCATCCCAATCCAATTATCCCTTTTTCCTCGTCACTTATTACTTATCACTCATTCCTCATCCCCCCTTTTTATGCTAGACTCACCCACACTGTCCACTGACCACTACCCACTGGATCCCATGGAAACTCTCTCCTCCGCGCTCGACCCACAATCCCCTGAATTCAAAGCCAATGCAGAACACAACCGAGCCCTCGCGAATGAATTGAAGAAGCGGCTTGCCCTCGTCCGTGAAGGTGGCGGCGAGAAATACCGCAAGCGACATGAAGAGCAGGGCAAGCTCTTCGTGCGTGAACGCATCGAACGTCTGCTCGACCCTGGCGCGCCCTTCCTCGAACTCTCCGCGCTTGCAGCAACCAACATGTACAACAATGAAGCGCCATGCGCGGAATCGTCACAGGCATCGGACGGATCTCCAATCGCGAAGTGATGATCGTTGCCAACGACGCCACCGTCAAAGGTGGTTCGTATTTTTCGATGACCGTCAAAAAGCATTTGCGTGCGCAGCAGGTCGCCGAGGAAAATCATCTACCCTGTTTGTATCTCGTCGATTCGGGCGGTGCGTATCTGCCTCTGCAGGATGAGGTCTTCCCCGACGCGCATCACTTCGGACGGATTTTCTACAATCAGGCGCGCATGTCTGCCAAGCGCATTCCGCAGATCGCCGCCGTCATGGGCAGTTGCACCGCGGGCGGTGCGTATGTCCCTGCCATGAGCGATGAGGCCATCATTGTCAAAGGCGCGGGCACTATTTTTCTGGGCGGCCCGCCTCTCGTCAAAGCCGCCACGGGCGAGGATGTCACTGCCGAAGAACTGGGTGGCGCAGATGTCCACACGCGCAAGAGCGGGGTTGCGGATCATTTTGCCGAGGATGATGATCATGCCATCGAGATTTTACGCAGCATCGTAGAGACTCTGCCCCGTGGACATGCGCTGGCGCGCTCGCATCTTTCCGCGCTGGAAGTTGCTCCCCCCGAAGAACCTTTATACAACCCTGACGAATTGTACGGCGTCCTGCCGCGCACCTTCAAAGAGTCCTACGATGTCCGCGAGATCATCGCCCGCATCGTGGACGGTTCCAAGTTTCGCGAGTTCAAAGCGCGCTACGGCACCACGTTGGTCACGGGATTTGCCCGCATCCACGGATACCCCGTCGGAATCATCGCCAACAACGGTGTGCTGTTCAGCGAGTCGGCGCTCAAAGGGACTCACTTCATCGAACTCTGCGACCAGCGCGGAATCCCATTGCTGTTCCTGCAAAATATCACAGGCTTCATGGTCGGCAAGGAATACGAAACAGGCGGCATCGCCAAAGACGGCGCAAAGATGGTCCATGCCGTTGCCACGACCCGCGTCCCCAAATTAACACTCGTCATCGGCGGCTCCTTCGGCGCAGGCAACTACGCCATGGCAGGCCGCGCCTACGGCTCCCGCTTCCTGTGGATGTGGCCCAATGCACGCATCTCCGTCATGGGCGGGGAACAAGCCGCGAATGTGCTCTTAACCATCAAGCAAGATCAACTCACTCGTGAAGGCAAACCAACTCTCAGTGAGTCAGAAGCAAATGAGTTTAAGCGTCCCCTCTTGGAGAAATACGAAACCGAAGGCAGTCCTTACCATTCATCCGCACGCCTTTGGGATGACGGCGTGATCGCTCCCGATGAGACAAGACAAGTCTTAGGGTTAGCACTATCAATCGTTTTGAATTCGCCAAAAGAAGAAGGGGGATTCGGAGTCTTTAGAATGTGACATGCCATTGCGAGCCGCGTTCTTTGCGGCGAAGCAATCCGATTGTCATGTCATCCTGAGCGCAGCGAAGGATCTTTTACATGATCGTATAGATGCTTCGCTACCGCTCAGCATGACATCATTAAATTTTTATACATAAAAAGGAGACCATCCCATGTCTTTTGAATCATCCACCCCTCACCATTTCCTTTCACAGCTGGCAGGCAATTGGAAAGGAATTTCAAAACTCTGGCTTGAACCAGGCAAACTGGCGGATGAATCGTCAGTGGTTGGAACCATTCAACTCATTCTCGAGGGACGTTATGCTCTTTACCTTTATCAAGGCTCCATCGAAGGTGAAGCTCAGCAGGGCATGTTCACCTTTGGCTATAACATCACCTTGGAACAATTCGAAACCGCCTGGGTAGATTCCTTCCACACGAGTACTGGCATCATGTTTTGCATTGGAAGGGAGGCAGAAAACGGATTCTCCGTCACGGGAAGTTACCCTGACCCCACTGGCGGACCAGACTGGAGCTGGCGCACCGAAGTGGAATTGGACGGAGATCAACTGACCATCACCGCCTACAACATCACCCCCGAAGGCGAAGAAGCCAAAGCAACCGAAATGGTTCTTACGAGATTGAAGAAATAAAGATGTAATGTCGTTGTGAGGGCGTGCTCTTCGCTCGAAGCAACCTCCTTGTCAATTGAGATTGCTTTGTCAGGACAAGCGCTCTCCTCGCAACGACAACAACGGAGACAAATGAAAATTCTGATCATCGGCGGTACACGTTTTCTGGGGCGGCATCTTGTCAACTCTGCGCGCGCCCGCGGACATGAAGTGACTCTCTTCAACCGCGGACAAACGAATCCAAATCTGTTCGGTCAGGTGGAAAAGATAAAGGGAGACCGTGAAAAAGATCTGGATCTACTATCGGGTCAGTGGGATGCAGTCATAGATACCTGCGGATATTTTCCGCGCGTCGTCCGCATGTCCGCCGAGGCGTTGAAGGATAAAGTCGAGCAGTATGTTTTTATCTCCAGCATTTCGGTGTACTCTGATTTCAAAAAGATCGGCATCAACGAAAGCGATCCCGTCGGAAAGATCGAGGATGAAACAATCGAGGAGATCACAGGCGGGTCATACGGCCCCTTGAAAGCCTTATGTGAAAAAGCCGTGCAGGATGTTTTTGGCATGGACTCGTTGATCATTCGCCCTGGCCTAATCGTTGGTCCGCATGACCCGACAGATCGTTTCACGTATTGGCCTGTGCGCATCGCACGCGGCGGGAGAGTCCTCGCGCCTGAGAAGCCTGATGTGCCGATTCAGATCATCGATGTTCGCGACCTGTCTGACTTTATTATTGAACTGATCCAGCAAAATGTATCGGGCGTCTTCAATGCGACGGGACCAGATCACGAACTGACTTTAGGCGCAATGCTCGACACCTGCAAGCTGGTCAGCGCCAGCGACGCAAAATTCAAATGGGCGTCTGTGGAATTCCTTGATCAAAACAAGGTAGCCCCATGGAGCGACATGCCGGTCTGGGTTCCAGACACTGCGGAAGATGCGGGCTTTTCCCGCGTCAACATATCCAAAGCCGTTAATTCGGGCTTAAAGTTCCTGCCGCTCGAGGAGACTGTCCGCGACACCATCAAGTGGGCGGCTGCGCGTCCCGAAGGATATGAATGGAAAGCAGGATTGTCTGCAGAGAGAGAAGCGGAAATGCTTCGATTGATGAGTGAAGAGTAAGACGTGTCATGACATCAAAACCACCTTTCACAAAAATACTAGTCGCCAATCGCGGCGAGATCGCCATTCGCATCATGCGCGCCTGCAAGGAGCTTGGCATCAAAACCGTAGCCGTGTATTCAGAAGCGGATGCGAATGCCCAACACGTTCAACTCGCTGACGAGGCTGTTTTGCTTGGTGACGCTGCGCCAAAAGAATCCTATTTGAATGCGGACGCGCTCATCCGAGCCGCTCTCGACTCGAAAGCAGACGCCATTCACCCCGGCTATGGATTCCTCTCAGAGAACGCTGCATTCGCCGCCGCAGTTGAATCAGCTAATTTGACATTTATCGGCCCCTCGCCAGATTCCATCCGCGCAATGGGAGACAAAGCCGAGGCGAAGATCGCCATGAAAGAAGCTGGTATACCAACCGTCCCTGGATTTGAAGGCTTGGAATCAAATAACGATTTCAAAAAAGCCGCCAAAGAGATCGGCTATCCTGTTTTGATTAAGGCTTCAGCGGGCGGTGGCGGCAAAGGCATGCGCGTGGTCAATGCGGAAAGCGAGTTGAGCGACGCCATCGAATCCGCGCGCAGTGAAGCCTTGAATTCCTTTGGCGATGAAAGATTGCTGATCGAAAAATATTTGGCGGATGCGCATCATATCGAGTTTCAAATCTTTGGCGATAAGCACGGAACTCTTGTCCATCTCTTTGAACGCGAATGTTCCGTGCAGCGCAGACACCAAAAAATAATTGAAGAAACTCCTTCGCCATTGCTCACGCCTGAACTCCGCGAACAAATGGGACAAGCTGCAGTCACCGCTTCCAAAGCCGTCAATTATTTCAACGCTGGCACGATTGAATTTATCTTCGACCCGACCACATCGCAATATTATTTTCTTGAAATGAACACAAGATTGCAAGTCGAACACCCCATCACCGAACTCACCGCAGGCATTGACCTTGTCCAGTGGCAGATCCGCATTGCGGCGGGAGAGAAATTCCCATTTGCCCAAAATGACTTCCACCAGCACGGACATGCCATTGAGTGCCGCGTGTATGCCGAAGATCCCGCCAATGGATTCCTTCCAAGCACAGGCAGTCTCCTGCAATTTATCGAACCGCACGGACCGGGTATTCGCGTGGATTCAGGCTTTTCAACAGGTAGTGAAGTCAATCATTTTTACGATCCCTTGCTGGCAAAGTTAATTGTCCATGCCGAAAATCGTGACGCCGCCATTCAAAGAATGCAGACCGCGCTTAGTGAATTTATCGTGCATGGCGTAGTGACAAACATCGATTTTATGCAAGCTGTAATGGCTCATGAAGATTTTGCAAACGGAAAAGTATCCACCAGATGGGTGGAAAAACTCTGGAGTCCAGCAGCTTGCTGCTGGATAACCGACAGCTTGCTGCTCGGACTCCAGAATTTAATTGCCGCTGCGCTTGCGGATGTGGTCTTTGTCGGCTCGAAATCACAGCCTGCTGTATCCAATGAGACCGATCCATTCAACCCGTGGAAGCAGACGAAGAGTTACCGAAATTAACCATGAAAATTAACTTCGACACACAAACTCTTGAGATCAACCCATCAGGCGATAACTATGTCGCCAGCGTGGATGGAAAGACTGTCTCCGTTCAAATCGTCCGCGTGGATACAATACATGGACGAATGGATTTGCTGATCGACGGCGAACGAGTCACGGCTTATGTCTCATCGGATATGGCGAAGAGATGGGTGACGATTAACGGTCACACTATGATGCTGACGAAAACATCGGGGGCGAAACAAGGCGTCAGACACGATCATGCCGGGGGATTGATCGCACCAATGCCAGGTCAGGTGCGAAGCGTTTCTGTCAGCGTGGGAGATATCGTAAAGAAGGGTCAAACCCTTTTGACGATGGAAGCCATGAAGATGGAAATCCGCATTCAGGCTTTGAAAGATGGTAAAGTGAAGTCTGTTTTTGTGGCGCAGGGTCAGACTGTTGAGCGGGAGCAGATCCTGATCGAGATGGAGGAATAATGGCTGGAAAATATTTTGAAGATCTGCAGGTTGGGATGCACTTCAAACATTCGGCGGGGCGCACGGTGACCGAAATGGACAACGTGCTGTTCTCTGCGTTGACGATGAATACTCAGCCATTACACGTGAATGAAGAGTTCGCCGCGAACACGGAATTTGGTCAGCGTATTGTGAATGGGATTTTCACCTTGGGATTGGTGGTCGGTTTGACGGTTGCAGAATTAAGCGAAGGCACGATCATCGCGAATTTGAGTTATGACAAAGTGACCCATCCCAACCCGACATTTCATAATGATACGATCTATGCCGAGACCGAAGTTCTGGACCGCCGCGAGTCAAATTCCAGACCGAATGTGGGCATTGTGAGATTTAAACATTGGGGAAAGAAATCAGATGGAACAGTAGTGGTTGAATTCGAACGAACAGCAATGTTCTTGAAGAAAGGTCAGCGGCTGGACTTTTTGCCAAAATCCAGCAGACATGCTTTTGACCTGTAATTTTTGATGGAGATGACCATGCATTCACGACGCGCACTGCTTTATATGCCCGGTGACAATTGGAAGATGATCACGAAATCCGTCACACTCGGAGTCGACTCCATTTGCATGGACATGGAAGACGGCACAGCGATCAATAAAAAAGATTTGGCGCGCGCGACCATTGTCAAAGCTTTGCTGGAATTGGATTTTGGCAAAAGCGAAAAATTGGCGCGGATCAACTCAGTCGGATCAGGCTTTGAGAAGGATGATATAGAGATCGTGCTTCCCTATCATCCTGATGGGATCGTGATCCCTAAAATTGAATCTTTTGATCAAGTGGAATGGGCAAGCAAAATTATCGAAACCGCAGAATTGAAATATGGCTGGCCTCTAAATTCGATTCGAGTACTCATTGGCGTAGAAACTGCCAAGGGGATTTTGAATCTCAAGGAAATCGCAACGCACCCACGGCTGGACGCGATCATCTTCGGCGGGGAAGATTTCGCAGCATCCATTGGCGCAGTTCGAACCAAAGAAGCTGTTGAATTATTATATGCGCGGCAGGCTGTGATCGTCGCTTGTGCAGCGAATGATCTGCAGGCGATTGATATTGTCACGATCGATTACAAGGATATTGAAGCCCTGCGAATCGAATCGGAGTTTGGCGCGCGGCTGGGATTCGTCGGCAAGCAGATCATACATCCCGCGCAGGTGGAACCTGTCCAAACCGCATTCACGCCAAATGATGAAGCGGTTGCATATGCAAAGCGGATCGTCGAAACATTTGAGGCCAATCAAAAAGAGGGCAAAGGCGCATATTCACTGGATGGAAAGATGATTGATATGCCGCTGGTGAAGAATGCCCAAAAAGTCTTGGAACGAACGAAGGCGGCGGGAAAGAATTAGTCACCGCATAGAACACAAAGGTTCACGAAGGTAAAATCTGCTAAATCGGCGGATAAAATCCAGGAGTTCAAATTTGCTATCCATACTATTCGGTTTGACCGCTGCGCTCGGCTGGGGCGCGGGCGATTTTACAGGCGGGCTCGCTTCACGAAAAACAGGCGCCTATCGCGCGGTTTTTTACAGCGAAGTGATCGGCATTATCTTTCTTTTGATCATTGTGAAAATTTCGGGGGAGTCTCTGCCGAATCAAAGAGTTTGGCTGCTTGCCATGTTGGCGGGTGCGCTCGGCACTGTGGGCTTGATCCTTTTGTATCACTCCATGACGCTCGGCTTGATGAGCATCGCCACACCCGTCTCCGCGCTGCTGGCGGCATCCCTGCCGGTTTTGGTGGGAATCTTCAAAGAGGGAATTCCACAGCTATTGACCGTGATCGGATTTGGCTTCGCTCTCTTTGCGGTTTGGATGATCTCCCAGGGTGAGAACGGCGTAACAAACATTCTGGCGCATCTCTCCGACTTGAAACTGCCCCTGCTGGCCGGCATTGGTTTCGGCTCATACTTTGTGCTCATGCACGAAGCCACCAGCACAGGCGCAACGATCTGGCCAATGGTTGCCTCGCGTAGCGGTGGCACGATCCTGATCACTGCCTACATGCTGATCACCCGCGCCTCGTGGAAAGTGGAAGACACATCCGCGTGGCCGATGATCACGATCAATGGAATACTTGATATTTCGGGAAATGTATTCTTTATTCTTGCCGGTCAATCAGGTCGTATGGATGTGGCCGCGGTATTAAGTTCACTCTTCCCCGGCACAACCGTTATGCTAGCGTGGATCTTCCTCAAGGAGCGGTTGACCCTCAACCAATGGATCGGGATCGCTTCCGCGATGGCGGCTATCGTGTTGATGACGATTTGAATCTCGTGTACCAAATTCACAGAATCCAAAATTTCTGTGGTAAACTCTTGTCCGCTCTCAACGAAGAGCATTTTTGGGAAATTGTTTTGGTCACTCTAAACTGTAAGCCCGATGAAATTTTCTCGGGCTTTTTTGTTGGGCGAGTTTGTTTGCAAAAGCAAACTTTGTTAGCAAGAAGGAAGTGAACGGAGTTATCAGAACATTTCAATTTAGTCTTGTAGTCGTTGGTCAAATAGTCCTTCGTCGAACCGCGTTCAAGCGGGCCGCCGACCAGTGACTATAAGACAGGTGACTATTGGAAAAGGAAATCTGATGACAACCGAATTTACTTCTTTAAACCTGCGCCCCGAGTTGGAGCAGGCCATCGTCGAACTTGGCTATGTAACGCCAACTGGAATTCAAGAAGGCATGATTCCCCTCATGCTCACAGGCGTGGATGTGATCGGTCAGGCCCAAACAGGCACTGGCAAAACCGCCGCCTTCGCACTCCCCATTCTTCACAATTACATACATCAACGACTGCCGCAGGCCCTCGTACTTGCGCCTACACGCGAACTCGCTGTTCAAGTTGCCGCCGCCATGGAACAATATGGCAAGCATCTCAAAGCACGCGTGCTGGCGGTTTACGGTGGACAGCCTTACGGTCCGCAGGTCAATCAACTCAAGCGCGGCGTGGATATTGTCGTTGGCACGCCCGGCCGTATCATCGATCTTCTCGAACGCAAAGTATTGGATCTGAGCATGATCAAGACCGTTGTGCTGGATGAAGCCGATGAAATGCTCAACATGGGGTTTATCGAACCCGTGGAAGAGATCCTCTCTGCGACTCCTTCCGTTAGGCAGACTGCACTCTTTAGCGCCACCATGCCCGTACGTATCCGCAGCCTTGCAGATCGCTTCATGCGTGACCCGCAATCCGTCACCATTAAAAAAGCGACCATGACCCTGTCAGGGACCGAACAACGCTACTACCTCGTCCATGAAGGCGACAAACTGGCGGCGCTGACCAACCTTTTTGAAATTGAACCGATTACCAGCGCGTTGATATTCGTCCGCACGCGTATCGAAACCGGACAGCTCGCAGGTCAACTCTCCGCACGCGGATTTCCCGCCGAAGCATTGAACGGCGATCTCGAACAAAATGCCCGCGAGCAGATCCTCGGCAGATTCCGCAGCGGACAGATCAAAGTATTGGTCGCAACAGACGTTGCCGCCCGCGGTTTGGATATTGATAATATTTCACACGTCTTCAATTACCAATTGCCCGATGATGCCGAAGTGTATGTCCATCGTATTGGACGCACAGGCCGCGCAGGCAAGACTGGTATTGCCATTTCATTATTCGCGCCGCGCGAAAAACGCCGCCTGCGCGAGATCGAACACCTGACCAAACAGGCGCTTACACTTGGAAAGCTACCCACCGCCGCAGATATCGCCAAGCATCGCGAAGATCAGGTACTGGAACAAATGAAGATCTGGCTTGGCCGTGGACGATACCAGCGCGAACGCGAATTGGTAGCACGTTTGGTGGAAGAAGGTCACGATCCGCTCGAGATTGCCGCCGCCGCTTTGAAGTTATCACGTGCTGATGAGAAGCATCGCCCCGTTGCAAATGTGACGGATGTGGTTGTATCCGAAAGCCGTTCCTCCTATCGCGGCGACCGTGAATTTAATCGCGGTAAGCCTCAGGGCAGGGATGGCGGACGCGACCGCGAAACAGGCAGACGCGGCGAACGCGACGCTGGCAACAAGCGGGCTTCGCATGAAGCTGGCATGGTACGTTTGAAATTGAACAAAGGCAAAGAGAACGGCGTCCGCCCCAATGATATCGTCGGCACCATTGCACATCACGCGGATATTCCGGGCAGCGTCATTGGCAAGATCCGCATCGAAGATAAGTTCACGTATGTGGACGTCCCTGAGGAATTGGTGGAGAAGGTCTTGAAGCACAATGGCAATTACCGAATTGGGAAAGATAAATTCACCCTGGTAAAGTCATAATCCAAAGATAATTTACGAAGGGCTTGCATGAGTTTTTAATACAAGCCTTAAAAACGCAAAGGTCGTGGCCTTTGCGTTTTTTTAGAATTGCCATATGAGCTTTCCTTGAATATACGTTGTACCCTTTGGATATTTGTGGTTAAATAATTCATTATGAAGCGTATTTATTATCTAACTTTAATGGTTTTTATGGTGACGACAGCCTGCGGGTCGGAATCACGGATTATCCCAACAATTACATCCACGCCAACACTGACGCTGGATCAGATGATTCCCACACCCAGATATAGAAATACAATTGATACCCCCACAAATACGCCGGTGCCGACAGCCACAGATGCATCTGTATTGCTGATAACCTCGACTCCGGAAATACTCGAAACGGCACAAACTATGACGGAAACACTGGCTCCATCTACCGGCTCTGATGAGTGGATGGAACTGCCTGTCATTCCATCCATCAATCCCAACATTAGCGAGATTTATAATACCGGGCAAGCGCTCGGCAATAATCCAAGTGCTTTTTCCATTTTTGGTGATTGTCAAAGCAGACCAGCTGAATTTTTTGGAATTTACGAAACCGACCCTGCAGTGTATAACAGCCTTTCTCCCGATCTGCAGCAGACGGTAACCAATTTCACAGGCTCCTTTAACCGCGAAAGTTCCACGTCACAAGACGGCACCACCCCCGGCGGCTTACTTTGGACGGAATGGCATCGCGGCGAGTACGGCTGTACAGCCGCAGAAACGCCAGTAGATTGCGAACTGCGTACCCATCGTCCGTCGTTTGTCATTATCCAGATCGGCACACATTTCGAGTCGCGCAATACCGAATACTTGCGCACGATCATTACCCAATTATTGGATGCCGGTGTGGTCCCGATCCTTGCCACCAAGGCGGATAACCGAGAACTGGATAACCGCATCAACCGTGACATGGCACTGCTTGCCACCGAGTTCGATCTTCCGCTCTGGAATTTTTGGGCAGCGTTATCCGGCCTGCCCGATCGCGGTCTCTACGTTATGGAAGGACGCGAAGAACAGGGCGCCGTCTATCTAAACACTGAAGCTTCGGAACTTCACCGCATGACCGGCTTGATCATGCTGGATGCGGTCTGGCGCGCAGCCACAGGAAATTAAGAATCAAAAGGCGGCTTCGAAGCCGCCTTTTGATTCTTGCATTAGCTGCTTTTCAGCATTGCCACGGTCACACCTTCGCCGCCTTCGGTGCTGCCGCCTTCTTCAAACGACTTAACATACTCGTGTCCACGCAACGCGCCGCGCACGGCCTGACGAAGCCTGCCAGTCCCTTTGCCATGAATGATCCGCACATAGGGCAGGCCTGAAAGAAAAGCCTGCTCCAAATATCTTTCCATTTTATCCAGCGCGTCTTCAGCCATCAGCCCGCGCAGATCCACTTCCATACCCGGAGACTTGGAAGCAGCCGCCATAACCGCGCGCCCACTCCCAGTGACCTGCTTTGGCTTTTCTTCAGATACCGGCTCACCGGATCTTTTCAACAGGTCAGATAACCTCGCCCGCATACGGATCGTCCCGATCTGAACTTCCGCATCCGACTCACCCAGGGCGGTCACCACGCCTTCAGCATTCAACGTGCTGACAATGACTCGTTCGCCGAGTCGAATTGATGATCGACTTTCAACCTTCGTGCGTTGACGCTCCACCGGCGCTTCAACTTTCTCTTCTATTTTTTCTATCTTCGATTCGATCAGTTTAATAGCTTCAAGGGGTTGCTTTGCCTTTTTCAATTGCTGTTTGAGAGAATCCATATTTTGCTTAAGCACTGCCACTTCCAACTCGCCTTCAGCACGGGCTTTTGCTAAAGTCTCGCGGCGTTCATCTTCAATCTTCTCAAGTCGTTTTTCAAGTTCACGTGTTTGCGCCTCCAATTTAGCGCGCGCTTTTTCCAGTTTTTCGCGTTCACGTGAAGTGCGGTTGCGCTCCTTGCGAATATCATCCAATAATTTGTCCGCCCTTAGATCCAGTGGATTGATTTCCGCCCGCGCAGAGTCAATGATGGCTTGCGGAAGACCGAGTTTTTGAGCGATCAACAAGGCGTTGGACCTGCCCGGGAGACCGAGGGTCAGTTTATAGGTCGGGCGAAGTGTTTTGATGTCGAATTCCAAAGAAGCATTGACCACGCCATCCGTGCCATGCGCGAAAGTTTTCAATTCAGGATAATGTGTCGCAACCAAAGTCATCGCGCCGACATCCAGCAAGTGACTCAAGATCGCACGCGCAATGGCCGCGCCTTCCTGCGGGTCCGTACCTGAGCCCAGTTCATCAAAGATAACCAGCGAGCGGTGATCTATTTTTTTTATGATTCGAATAATATTTGTGATATGCCCGCTGAAAGTGGACAGTGACTGCTCGATGGATTGTTCGTCGCCAATATCCGCCCAGACCGAATGGAAGCAAGGAAGCTCGGATCCGCTTTGGGCAGGGATATGCAGCCCGCTTTGGGCCATGACCACCAGCAAACCGACAGTCTTCAATGAAACAGTTTTACCGCCTGTGTTCGGACCCGTAATGACAATGGCTCGTGTGCCGGGCGCAGGGTCAACATCAACGGGGACAACTGTGTTGGGGTCAAGCAGCGGGTGGCGCGCATTCAACAGCTTGATTGATGATTGACGATTGGCAATGGATGATTGTTTTACTTCATCCTTATAAAGGATCGGCTCGCTCGCCTTCAACTCATCCGCGTATTTCGCTTTTGCAAACGCCAGATCCAATGCAGCCAGATTCTCAACGCCATATTTCAACTCAGTTGCGTGTTCGCCGATCTGCAAGGAAACCTGCGCAAGGATCTTGCGTTCTTCATCGCGTTGCGCCAATTGCAGTTCGCGGATCTCATTGTTGGCTTCCACGACAGGCAGCGGTTCAACAAATAATGTCGCGCCGCTGGAGGACTGGTCATGCACGATGGATTTTATCTTTCCCTTGAACTCCGCCCGCAAAGGAATGACATAACGGCCATCACGCTGTGTAATGATCGGCTCCTGTAACATCGAAACAGTTTTCGAATCGGTTACGTATTTTTGCAGGCGCGTCATCAGGCGGTCTTGTGCCACGCGCAGGTTGCGGCGAATATCTCCAAGTTTTGGAGAAGCGGAATCCAGTATTTCTCCGCGGTCGGAGAGGATGCGGGTAATGGCATCCACGAGTCCGTGCGTATCTGGCAGCCCTGACACGATCTGTGTCAGGCGCGGATATTCCTCGGCCCTTTTTTCAAATGATTTTTTCAGGTCGCGGCAAGAAATAAGCGTGGATTTAACGTCCAGCAAAGTATGCGGGTCAAGCACCCCCCCGCGCGCAGCAAGGTCTGCCTGCGGACGGATATCATGCGCCGCGCCGACCCCCGCACTCTCCATCGAAAGCAATTTGCGCGCCTCAGATGTTTCCGCGATACGGGCATTCGCCAACTCAAAAGACGGGGTTGGTTCGAGCGAATTCGCCAGGTCCTTCGAGGCCGAGAAATCACAGAACCCTGCCAATTGACCGAGAATCTTTGGGTATTCAAGTACGTTGAGTGTCTTACTATCCATAATAGGAGATTATACTTTGGAGTTAGACAGCTTGCTATCTGATCATATTGTTGAGGAGAAGAAGATGAAGCTAGAAAATAAGACTGCCATTATTACGGGTGCAACCAGCGGTATTGGAAAAGCCACTGCATTGTTATTTGCAGAAGAAGGCGCAAACCTTGTCATTACGGGCAGAAGATCCGAGAAGGGAAAAGCGGTCGAAGCACAATGCAGGCAAAAGGGATGCCGATGCGTGTTTATCGAAGCGGATCACTCAAAGTTGGAAGACTGTCAAATGATTGCGGATGCTGCCCTAAAGGAATTTGGCCAAATCGATATTTTGTTCAATAACGCGGGCATTGTCACCAAAGGGACTGCGGAGACGACCTCTGAAGAAGTTTGGTTGGATACAATGAACATCAATGTGACAGCCGTCTGGCACATGTGCAAGCTTGTGATCCCCCACATGAAGAAGCAAGGCCAGGGCGTGATCGTTAACAACGGCTCAGATTGGTCTGTGGTCGCAGGAAAGAATGCCTTCCCATACATCATGAGCAAAGGCGCTGTTGGCATGATGACCAAGGCCATGGCGCTTGATTATGCGCGCGAGAATATCCGCGTGAATGCTGTTTGCCCTGGCGACACATTCGTAGACCGCTGGATCGAGAAAGGATATTTTGAAGGTTCCGACCCAGTGACGATCGCAGAAGCCGTAAAAGAATCGAGTGCCTACATCCCAATGGGAAGGTTTGGAAAACCGAAAGAGATCGCCAAAGCTGTGTTATTTTTAGCTTCTGATGATTCAACTTTTGCAACAGGCCACTTGCTTTTGGTGGATGGCGGAAATACCGCGCAGTAATAAAGTTATAATCACTTTGTTCTCAATTTGACAAAGGAGTAATCATGATCGTTGCATCAGATCTTATGGGTACGTTGACTACAGGCTCGCCTTTTCTTGGGTTGGTGGATTGGGTAAAATACAATCAAAGCAAGGTCCGCGCAAATCTTTATATGGCTGCGATCATGCCTTCTTATTTATTGGCAAAAAACGGGTTAATTGACTGGCAGGCTTGGGGGCAAAAGTTAATGGTAAACAGTCTGGCTTATATCAATAATGCAGATGCCCAAAAATTGGCGGACGTTTCTGAATGGGTCGTGGAGCATGATTTTTGGAAGAAGCGCCGAGAAGATGTCGTAGCGCGGCTTATCAAACACCGTGAACATGGCGCAAAAGTTTATATCGCAAGCAGTGTGGTGGAACCTTTTATCGAACCGTTTGCAAAACGTATTGGAGCACAGAGTATTGGCACCCCTGTGGAAATTGTCAACGGGCGCGTGAGAATGGTCGGTGATTTAATGGCAAATGAAAAGAAGATCGAGCAGGTATTAAGCCGCCTCGGCGTGGACCGTGTGGACGTAGCCTACGGCGACACGATTTTGGATGTTCCCCTTCTCGAACATGCCGATCATCCGGTAGCGGTGTATCCTGATGCCAAGCTAAAAGCCTTTGCGTTGAACAAAGGCTGGGAGATCATGGGCGATACGCCGAAGATCCGATAAATCAACCCAGTGAGTTCAAGGCTTGCACAAAAACATCCGCCATCTTTTGGATATTGATCTCCTCGGAAACAATTCGATAAGATTCCTCCCCCATTTTTCGTAAACGCGCCATATCAGACAGCGCGTTTTTCATTGTGGAAACCAGCGCGCCATAATCCTCGGGTGTGATCTGCCATCCGTTTTTCCCGCGGACCAGATCATCCTGCGTGCCATCCCCTTTTGCCACGATGACCGGTAGACCATGACTCATGGCCTCTTGAACAGCCAATCCCCCGGTTCCAGGCAGTACAAATAAATCTGCTTCTTCAAAATAGGGTTTGATCTCAGCCCCATGCTTCGCCCCAATAAATTCTGCGGCAGGATATACATCCCTGGCGAGCGACTGTAATGACGCGCGCTCCGGTCCATCGCCGACGATGATCAAGCGCGGTTTTGATTCCATTTCAGCACAGGCACGTAATAATGAGTCAATACGCTTGCGAGCCTGTAATCTCCCTACAAATAATATGGTTGGTTGAAGGTTATATATTGAAGGTCGAAGATCGAAGGTCGGCGCGGGTGAAACTGAGTTATGCGCCACAAATATTTTCTCGGGTGGAAAACCAAGCGCAGCATATTCTTCAGCCCCGCGCTGGCTGTACGCAAGCATTGCGTCAAATTTATTAATAAACCGCGCCCAAGCTCCATTGCCTTTTGGTGCACCCAAACCCCAACCGATGGCTTTTCTTCGTCGTGAATGCAGCCAGTTAACGGCAGAAGGTGTGGAGATATTTCGCAGGCTCGCCTCCACGATCAGCGCATTAGGATTCCATTCTTCAAGCCAGTTGACAATCCCTTTTTGATAACAAAGATAAAACGAATTGCTGAACAGATGGATATTCTCTGCCTGCTTGAAATCCGCAATTTGGGTCTGGCCGCTTTGAATCATTTCCACCCGGCGAGGGGCTCCCGCAAACAGACTCATTCCGCCCATACACGATTGCGCCAGTAAATCAAAGAAGGGAACGCGATAACTGGGGAGTACGCGTTGCTGCAGGGCGAGACGACCTGAATATTGGTACATGGATGTATCCGTGATATTTCTATTGAGGCTGGATATGCGGCGCAGAATATGCCGGTGACTTATGCACGTGTACGACTTTCCATTCCCCGTTCAACTTAACGATTACGCGACTTTCGTTGTGCGCGGCAACTTTGACTCCTTCAGCCAAAGCGGTGCTGATCAGCAATGTGTAACTGGCGACGGCAGTATCTCCATAGCACTGAATATGTAAATTTGCGAGATCCAATCGACTTTCGGCCTTCCGTCCCTGATCTTCTGCGCCAAAGACGGAGCCGCGTGAAGCGTTGGATGTCATCATAAATTCGTGAAAGGGCTGCCCATCCAAACGATGCGGTGTGACCCACCACTCGTAAAGAGTCAGATCTCCGGCTGTGGTTTCGTAATAGACAGGGATATTATTCTCTTGGATTGACCGCAGATGTTTTAGTAAAAAATCGTGAATTTCATTATCCATATTTTAGTTCTCCAGAAGAAACTTTAGGTAACTATCCACCATTTGATCCAAGCCAAGCGCAGACTCGGCGTGGTCTCGCGCAGCCTGGCGAAAGAGCGCCTGTCTTTTCAAAATATCATGAGCTGCCCGGGCTAGCGAGAAAACATCCGGCGGCTCGATATCCCAGGGATTGCTGCCGTATGGGACGACACGGCCGGCGTCGCCGGCCACCAATTCCTTCACCGCACCCGTGTCAAATCCAATGACAGGCAACCCGCAGGCCAGCGCCTCGATGACCGAATTCGGGCAGGCGGGATGCAGGTCTGCGGAAAAGAACAAATGCGCAGATCGCATGATCTCAGGGATGCGTTCACGTGGCACACTTCCCATCCATTGAATGGGCACATGGCTTTTGGAATTAACACGCAGGCGGTGATCGTCTGATATTTTCCCAACTACAATTAATTCAACTGGCACCTCAAATTTCTCTTTTAGTATCTCAGCCAGCTGAACGGCGTTATCCAGGCCCATGTCATAGCCGCCGCCGAGGTTACCCTCCACCAGCAATAACCGATATGGCGGATGAGGTAATATCCCATCCCGCGCAGTTGAATAATTATTTAGATCAACGCCATTATGTATGATCGTGGATGGGACCTGAATCCTGCCGTACCAATCTTCCCACCAGTTGCGTGAAAACTCGCTTTGATAAACGATCTTGGTCGCGATATTCCGGCGGATGAACGACAAAATAAAATTACCGTATTCAGCGCGCAGGAAATGTTTAAGACCCGTACTTCGTTTTCGATGAACCCAGTTGATCCCGTCCAGGCGCTGCACGATCCGTTGTCCGCGCTGACGTGCCCTCCACAACGGGAGCAGGCTGCGGGTCCCGCCAATAACGAGCACCGCATCCGCCTCGACGGAAAGATCATGGGTCAGGTCCACATTGCGCGCACGCAGCCCTTGTTCAAATTTCAAACGAAACGAAGCCGTGCCGCCGATTCCATCAACACGCGGAATGATGCAAATACGTGAAGTACTCATCCCGCCTCGTCCATCTTTCGCGTTACGCTATCCATGAATACCCAATTTTTCGTGCGGCTATATGTATGGGTGGCGAGATACCCAGCCTGCGGCAAAATCTTTTCCACAAGGGTCTCGGCGTAATCCCGCTCGGTCAAAACATCAACGCGATTCAGGTTTAATGCATACCCATAACGCCGCGATGAATCCTGCGAGGGACGGTAGAGAATTCCATTGTGAGTAAAGAATGGTCCAGCCGGCCTGGCGCTACGTGCATCTGAAACAATTGGATTGAGCGGGTGCGGAGTCCAGTTCGATGAAAGCGGGTCATCCGAAAAGAAAAGGTGCAGCTCGTCCCAGGATGAGGATCCCCTCTCGGTCATCAAATTCGCGAACAGCCACCAATGTCTACCATGTTGTAATAACGTTGTGTCCACGGCGTACACATCCTTCATGACCGTGCCGATAAATTCCCAGGCATCGGGCCAGTGTGTACAGCGATATAACTCTATGGCGCGCTTCGATGCCGTCTCTGGGATCATGTAGGTTTCGCCGTGATACTCGAAAGTAAATGGATAAGAAAGATGGTAAGGCCGTTCGAGAACAACCTTGTTGGACACGATATGCGCTTCTTCATCGAGAGTCAAACAAACAATTCGTCCGCGTCGGATTGCGCGGACATATTCCTCAACAAAGAGGAAGGTGCGGCCATCACGCTCGACAGCCATTGGATCGGCCCAGTACACGCCTCGAGGCGGGACGATGGGGTTGGTCGCTGTCCGAGCAGGGACAAGTCCGCCTCTGCTTTGTCCCGCAAAGAGCAGCCAGGTTTCACGCGGGCGTAATTTCTTCTCCAATGCCCGCCCTGCCTGCTTCCATGCCAGTTTTGCAACGCTTAAAATTTTCACTTCATAGCTATTATTTATATCGGACCCCAAAATGCCCTGGTCTTGCGGTTCCGTTAGCTTGAAAAATTCATCTTCTCCATGCAATATCAGTTTTTTCAATGCCCATATCAAAATAGAAGATGCCCTTAGATAAACCAAATTCTGATTGCGCGCCGCAGAGAACCAGTCTGTGGCAAATACCGCGCGGCGGATATGCATGCGCCTGCCGTTTGGCAGGCGGGCGAACAATGCGCAAGTTGTCAAAGGAGTGCGCTCCAATACTTCGCGAAAGCCAACCGTGGCAGAAATATCATTCCATGACCATGTGCCAAGTCGGGCGGGAAGATAAGTTGATTCAGCCTGAAAAGAAATCACGATGTCGAGTTGTTCAAGTTCAACTTCCTCAAGACCTTCCTCAGAAACAATACGGATATTGGGAAACTTTTCGTGCAAATTCACAGAAGTGGTCAGGTCGGGGATATTGTGCAGAAAACGGCGCTCGAGATTGAGATACGCATCCAGAATGGCTTGCCTGTCAGCGGCCGATCTACCAGCGTCGATCAACAACGTAATCTCCACCCCGTTCAGGGCGGAGACGCGATCCACCAGTTGAGCAACCCATGCCGCGACGGAGGATGAATCCACAAGCAAACCGAGGCGCAATGTCATGGGGTACTCTGAATAGGATCAACACAGGTATGGATCATGCATGGAATTATAACGTTCATCGCGAACAAAAAAGGAGATGGGTTTTATGGTATCCTTGCTTTAAATTCTTCACATCCAAGATCATAAAATAAAAATCCAGTTTTTTCCGCGATCGTTTCAAGATAAGGCCATAAGATATGCGGCAAGCGGCAGGGAGTATCCGTTCATGTACATAGCCATCGAAGGGGTGATCGGCGTCGGCAAGACCACACTTGCCCGCCTTCTTCAAAATACATTTGACGCGGAAGTTCTGCTTGAGATATTTGAAGAGAATCCATTTCTCTCCGATTTTTACGCAGACAGGGCGCGTTACGCATTTCAAACGCAGATCTTTTTTTTACTCAGCCGCTATCATCAACAAAACAATAATGTGCCAAAAATACTCGCTGAAGAAAAGAATTTGATTGCCGACTACACCTTCGCCAAAGATGCGCTCTTCGCGGGCATCAACTTGCAGGGTGACGAACTGATTATGTATCACAGGGTGCATGAAGCCCTCGGTGAAAAAATTCCCAAGCCAGACCTGCTGGTCTATCTGCAGGCCAGCACCGAAACTCTTATGTCGCGCATCGCGTTCCGTGACCGCCCCTATGAAAGAAAAATGGAACGTGCTTACATTGACGAGCTCAATCATGCCTATGAAGATTTTTTCAACAAGCCGTTTGACCATACGCCTATATTAAAGATCGATTCAAATGAATTGGACATCATTCACAATCCCGAACATCTCAAACGGATCGAGAATCGTATCCGCGAGACCTTGAGCCTGCCCCCGTTCCAAGCGACATTGCTTTAGCTGATAAAGGATAAACACCATGCGCGTAACACGTGAATCACTTCTCCGTATCGCAAAAGAGACTGCACAGGAGCGGGCCTATAATGATCAGGATATTATCGCAGCATACCTTACGGGGTCGCTGCTCAATATTGATCCCATGCTAGGCGGAACAGCCGACATTGATATTGTCTTCGTTTATAAGAATAAGCCTCCAAAGACCCGCGAGTTCGTAAAGCTCACACCCGACTTTCACCTCGACATCAGCCGCCGTACAAAAGATGAATTCAGATCGCCGCGTGAGTTACGCAGTGACCCATGGCTTGGCTATGAAATGTACGATCCCATCCTGTTGTACGAACGGGAAAAATTTTTTGACTTTGTGCAAGCCAGTTTGCGCGCAGGCTTTGATTTTGAACAGCCGCCGCTCATGCTGCAGCGCTGCCGTAAAATGCTTGCGCACGGCCGTCAGATCTGGATGGATCTAACCGATGTAGACTCTGCGGGTCCGAAGGAAGTGCGAAAGTACCTGAAGTCCCTCTTCCACGCGATCAACGCCATCGCGGAGTTAAGCGGTCCGCCCATTTACGAACGCAGATTGCTGCTCGAATTCCCCGCGCGTGCCGAAGCCTCCGGAAAACCTGATCTGAGCGCAGCGGCTTTTGGCTTGCTCGGCGCAGGCAATATCAATGCAGAGAAATTAAAAACCTGGCTTCCAGACTGGAAATATGCCTTCAAACTCGCAGGGGAAAATATAAATGTGGATATACGTATCAGCCCTGTCCGCACAAACTATTACGAGAAAGCCATTAATGCGATGCTGGAGGGGGCAATCCCCCTCGCCGCGCTCTGGCCGCTCTTCCACACATGGACACTCGCCGCAGAAGTGTTGGATGGCGACCATCTGAAATTCTGGCAAAACGCCGCAGGCGAATTGGGATTGCTAGGCCCGGGTTTCTCCGACCGTGTTGACGGTCTCGATCATTTCATTGACAATATCGAGATCGCGCTGGATGAAGTTGCCCGCGAAAATGGAGTGGATTCATCCAATGGTCTATAGAACAAAACTTCCGAAGTTTCGAGGCTTCGGAAGTTTTGTAAAGAGAAGGAATATGTCTATTAGTTTGAGAAGCCGCTTCTGGCGTATGGTCTTACGCGGGATGTTTAAAAATCAAAAAACTACGATCGTTGCGCTTCGAGCCAATAGCGCTAATAACTCAAAAATGTTGGGGAAGGTTTCGAAAACCACACAAGTTGAACGGATTGACATTGATGGGATTCAAGCCGAATGGCTCAGACCTTTGAGCGCAAGCCAGGTTAATGTGATCTTGTATTTGCATGGCGGCGGATATGTCACAGGCTCGATCGAAGATCATCGCATGATGTGCGGTCTGCTGGCAGAGTCCGCGGGCGTGAAGGTCCTTATTCCAGAGTACCGCCTTGCTCCTGAGTATCCTTTTCCAGCCGCATTGGATGACTCGTTGAAAGTTTTTCACTGGCTGTTGGCACACGGTTATTTACCGGAAAATATAGTTATCGCAGGCGATTCTGCAGGCGGAGGATTGAGTTTAGCGGTTGTGCTGGCCTTGAAAGAAAAAAACGCGCCACTCCCCCGCAGCAGTCATGTGTCTGTCGCCATGGGCAGATCTGGCGCTGACAGGTCAATCACACACGACCAAGGCAAAAGCCGAAGTTATATTAAGTAAAGACGTTTTGCATGAATGGGCATTATGCTACACCGACGAATCCAACCTGACTAATCCGCTGGTCTCGCCTGTATACGGAGATTTTCATGGCTTCCCGCCGCTGTTCATCCAGGTTGGCAGCGAGGAGATTTTGCTGGATGATTCAACTCTACTCGCCGAAAAAGCCAGGTCCGCAGGCGTGGATGTGACTCTCAAAATTTGGGATGGCATGTGGCATGTCTGGCAGGCACTTGGAAATTTGCTCCCTGAAAATAAAAAAACATTCGAGGAGATAGGTGAATTTGTAAGCGCCCGCTTCATAAGGGAAAAGTAATGACAGATCAATTTACCCTTGGTGTATTTTCTGTAATACTTGACACCCAACAGCGAATTCTGCTCGCTCATCGCCGTGACATGGATTTTTGGGATTTACCAGGCGGCGGGATGAGCCACGGTGAACTGCCAAACGAAGCCGCAATTCGCGAGGCGAAGGAAGAAACTGGTTTTGATGTGGAAATTGACCGCCTATTGCTCGTGTACGCCAAACCTGCTCCGTGGGATAGCGACCTTGGATTTGTTTTCCTTGGTCATGTCACTGGCGGGAAGGCTGAAACAAGCGACGAGTCAGATGATGTTCGCTTCTTTGACGTCGATGAATTGCCGGAGAACATTAGTCCGCGTAAGCGATATGTAATTCTTGCCGCCTTGCAAAACTTATCCGAGACGGCATTTGTCCGCGTTAATCTGCCCCATGCAAAAGAGTGGGTCACAAACAATCAATGAAATCATCCAACCTTCCATTTATCCTGCAAGCCCTGCTTGCCGCAATATTCTTCGGGGCGAGTGCGCCTATTGCGAAATTATTACTGGGTGATAATATTGCGCCGATCTTCCTTGCGGCATTTCTATATCTTGGGAGCGGGACTGGGATCTCTCTTGTTAAATTGAGTCAGCGGATACGATCAAAGGAAGTTGAAGCGGGCATCAAATCACCAGATATCAAATGGCTGGCAGGCGCGATCATCTCCGGCGGAATCCTTGCCCCGATCATTTTGATGATCAGTTTGCAGAATACCTCCGCCTCCACGGCTTCGCTGTTATTGAATTTTGAAGGTGTGGGAACAACCGTAATTGCTTTATTGTTTTTCAAGGAAGCCATCAGCCGCCGCGCGTGGACTGCGATCATCGTGATCACGCTTGCAAGTATTTTTCTCTCCACCAATTTCAGCAGCGGATTTGGACTCTCGCTCGGTGCGTTGGGAATTGCCCTCGCGTGTGTGCTGTGGGGATTGGATAATAACTTCACGCGCAATATCTCAGGAAAAGATCCGCTTGCCATTGTGGCGTGGAAGGGATTGGTCGCGGGTACATTCTCCTTCTTCCTTGCATTTTTTCTTGGCAATCAACTGCCATCGCTGACAATTATCCTTAGTACATTGGTCTTGGGATTTGTCAGCTACGGCTTGAGTACCATGCTGTTCATCCGTTCCATGCGCGGACTGGGCGCGGCGCGTACCAGCGCGTTGTATGGCACGGCTCCGCTGGCGGGTGTACTGTTGTCCATTATTATCTTTGGGGAATTACCATCGTTCATGTTTATCATTGCCGCGATCTTAATGATCGGCGGCGCATTGCTGCTTATCAATGAAGAACATGAACATTCGCACGTGCATACAGTTTTATTTCATGAACACAGTCACGGCCACGATGACCCTACGCATGGACATGACGACACAAAGGGAGTTCACTCACATGAGCATGAACATCCCGCCGAAGAGCATGAGCACGATCACATGCCCGATATTCATCACAGGCATGGGCATGAGGAAGAAGAGTAGAAAATGTCGTTTGAAACAGAACCAACTTCGCCCGTCGAATGAGACGAGCAGGAAAATAACAGGCGTAGAAAAATGTGATTAAACGGGATTCGTCCTCAGCGTGCAATCAAAGTCCCGATTTTCAAAATTTTATTATCGTCATTGCGAGGAGATTGCTTCGTCGCAATGACGGAAGCCAAACAAAGGAGACTAAAAATGCCAACTCAATCATCATCACCCCACCTGCCTTTCGGCGAAAATAAAAATGCCGATTGGTACGGTAAGGACATTCTGTCCGTCAAGCAGTTCAGCCGCGACGATCTGGAGTATGTGTTCGGCGTGGCGCACGAGATGCGCGGCATGGTCGAGCGCGTCGGGACATTTGATTTGCTGAAAGGAAAAATTTTGGCAAATCTTTTTTATGAACCATCAACGAGAACGTCATCGTCGTTCACTGCGGCGATGGAACGGCTCGGCGGGTCGGTCATCCCGATCAGCGAAGTGAAGTATTCATCGGTGTCGAAGGGCGAGAGTTTGCCTGATACCATCCGCACGCTCGAATGTTACGCGGATGTGATCGTGCTGCGCCACCCTGAAACGGGTTCGGCGGCGATCGCGGCGAAGGCGGCGCGCAAGCCTGTCATCAATGCGGGCGATGGCGTGGGCGAACATCCGACTCAGGCTTTGCTGGATACGTTCACCATCATGGAGGAGATCGGGCGGCTCGACAACCTGACCGTGACCATGCTCGGCGATCTGAAATATGGCCGCACCGTGCATTCGCTGGCGCGCCTGCTTTCGAACTTCAGCAATATCAAATTGAATTATGTCTCACCTGATATTTTGAAGATGCCAAAGGAAGTGATGGAAGAGGTGGCGGCCAAGAATGTTCCGCAGGCGGAGTACTCATCGCTTGAAAAGGTGTTGCCCGAAACAGATATTTTGTATGTCACACGGGTGCAGAAGGAAAGATTTGAAGACCCTGCTGATTATGAAAAAGTAAAAGGCGCGTATGTGATCGACCCCGAAGTGATGAAAGCCGCAAAGAAGGAAATGGCGGTCATGCATCCGCTGCCACGCGTGGGAGAGATCTCGCCCGATTTCGATGATGATCCGCGCGCCGCATATTTCCGTCAGATGGAATATGGTCTGTATGTGAGAATGGCGTTGTTGGCAATGGTGTTGGGGAAGGCGTAGGTCAATAATAAGTAAAGAGTAATAAAGAAACGAGTTGTGAGATATATCTCACAACTCGTTTCTCATTTCTTGTAACTCCTGGCTTTAATCTTCCGCCGCTCTCGCCATTTCTTCAGGCTCAAAAACCACTTCTTCTTTTCCTGTTAATTTATCATCCACTTTTGCCACGATCAACTTGAGATGGCCGGAATGCGCCACATAATCAAGATCGTCTGCGGGGACCGCTAACACAGGGCAAAGTGTGAAATTCTCGATCCAGGACTCGTACAACTCATTTAAATTCTGCAAATATTCAGGTGCAATTTTGCGCTCGTAATCACGTCCGCGCGAGTTGATTCGATTTAAAAGGGTGGGAACAGATGCGCGCAGATAAATCACAAGATCTGGCGGCGGCAGGAATTGCGCGGCCGTTTCATACAACTCTCGGTAGGTTTGATAGTCCCGATCCTGAATATTCCCCTGTCGATACAGATTCTGCGCGAAGATCTCCGCATCTTCGTACACACTGCGGTCCTGGATGACCGAATTGGGGTGTTGGGCAAGGCTTAGATGCGAACGCAAGCGATGGGTAAGGAAGAATATTTGGGAATGGAACGCCCACGCGGACATGTTTTGATAAAAATCCGCAAGATACGGATTCTCTGTGACAGGTTCGTAGAACGGATCCCAGCCCATTTCATTGCACAGCATTTTTACAAGTGTGGACTTCCCCACACCGATGTTCCCGGCAACTGCAACAAATTTATTCATAGCTCCCTCTCAAGGGGTAAAGGATTTTTCAGACAACTTTCATCATACCAAAAAGAAACAGAGTCCACAGAAACTTTAAGAACTCGTGGACTCTGTAATATTACTTTTATACAATTGCGAGACAGTGCGCCTCTTCGAAGGAACCTCCTTGTTGGCGGCTGGGGATTGCAGACCTGCAACGCCCCTCAGAAAGGCTTAAGTTTTACGGAATTTCTCCAGCCAGTTCCTTGTCTATGATCTGCTGAAAATTGGAAAGCGGCTGCGCGCCCACGATGGCAAGCCCGTTGATGAAAAATGTCGGGGTGGACTGCACACCGAGGTCAAGCGCAAACTGCATATCTTCCTGAATGAAAGCATCGTGGCTGCCGCCGGACAAACAGGTTGTAAAGGTATCAACATCCAAACCAAGATCGGTCGCGTATTTCAAATATGTCGCCTCATCCAATGTTTCGCTGCTGAATAATTTTTCGTGGAAATCCCAATAGGCATTCTGGTCATTGGCACACATGGAAGCGACCGCGGCTGGCATGGCATTCGGATGAATGGATGTCAGCGGCAGGTTGCGATACACAAAGCGGATCTGCCCGGGGTAGGCATCCAGCAGAGATTGATAGGTCTCATCGTGAAATTTACGGCAGAAGGGGCATTGGAAATCACTGAATTCAACAAGAACGATCTTCGCATCTTCCGGGCCGAGGCTTGGATATCCGTCAATAGGGATATCATAACGGCGATATTGCGGCTGCTGAGTGACAGGCGCTTCCGCCACCTGACCTGATGGCTGCTGCGCGGCCGCAGCGGGAGCGGCGACCGTAACGACGGTGTCTCGTCCCCAGGCAACATAGCCCACCAAAACTCCCACCGCAAATGCAAGTACAACTAGTATCGAGTAAAAATGACTGCGCTTAAAAGTGACAGTTTCTTCGGGGGATTCGATCGCTTCCACTTCAATGATCTCTTCTTCGATGATCGGAGCGGATTTTTTTGTCCTGGGTTTTCTTACAACTGGGGTTGGGGAGGTATTGTTATCCATAATTGGGATTATAGCCTTTCTAAAGGTAATTTGGAAATATCATTCTGCGTCGTTTTTTCAAAACCTGCGTATATCAGTCATGGAGGCTCTCATGACAACTGAAACGAAATCACATATCCCCTGGTATTTATGGCCATTCGCGGCGCTTTGGAAATTGCTCGCAGTTATTGTGGAAATGACCGGCCGCTTTGTGGCGATGGTGCTTGGCATTGTCTTTATCGTGGTCGGCATCCTGGTCAGTTTAACCATAATCGGCGCGATCGTCGGGATTCCGCTGGCGGTCATTGGATTATTGCTTCTTCTGCGTGGAATATTTTAAGTAACAGCATCATCCGCAGATTTCACCAATGACGCGGATGATGCTTTACGGTGTATCCACCTTCGGCAGCCGACTCCTTTTTTGCAGCAAAGCCAGCACGCGGGTAGAGAAAGAAGCGAGCGACCGTCGAACAGGCGGAATCCGAAAGATCAGAATAATCGCAATGATGGTGCCATAGAGTAGCGGCTTGATAATCTCGCCTTGCAATGAAAGAATATCGCCTTTTTTGCTCCACACGTAATGAAGCACTACGATTGGGGCGATCAAGTAAATAAGCTGATGCAGGCGTTTCCAATTTTTGCCGAGACGTTTTTTCCAAATATCGAATGACGTCATCGCAAGCGGCGCCATTAATATAAACGCGATCACACCAACGATGAGGCGTGGCTTTTGGAATAATTCCTGAATCAAACGACTCCACGCAAGACCGTAATCAAGATCCATAAAAATGATCACATGAATGGTCGCGTACATGAACGCATATAACCCAAGAGCACGGCGCCGTTTAATCGGCTCGCTCCATTTGAAGATGGTGTTAATGGGCGTGCACAGGAGCGACAGGACAAGCAATGTGATCGCATGGCGGCCCGTGCGCTGTTCAATGTCTTGAATGGGATTGGGGGAAAGGTTGCCTGTTAATGAATCGAATATAAGTAATAGCAGCCCAGACCATGCATAAATATGCATGGCGATCTGTAATGGCGTGTAGGGGAGTCTTTTCATCAGGCGCTTTTTAAGAATTCCGAAGTCTTTAAAACTTAGGGATTCTTTTTTAATAATTTGATGTCAAATCCAGGTCAACATACAGCCCGGCGACCTGCTCACCATAACCATTAAACAGCAGGCTGGGTCTGCGATTCAGCTCGCCGATGCGGCGCTCAGACGCCTGCGACCAGCGCGGATGATCCACGTCCGGGTTCACATTTGCATAAAAGCCATATTCATTCGGGGCAATGTCATTCCACAAGGTAGCAGGTTGTTCGGCAACCAGTTCGATCTTCACAATGGATTTAATAGACTTAAAACCATATTTCCACGGCACGACCAACCGCAATGGAGCGCCATTTTGCGGCACATTAGGCTCACCATACAATCCAGTGGCAAGGAGCGTAAGGTCGTTCATCGCCTCATCAAGGCGCAACCCTTCTTGATACGGCCACTCATAGAATGGACTTTTTTGTCCGGGCATCTCTTCGGGGCGATAAATGGTTTCAAAGCGTACATACTTCGCGTCTGAAGTCGGCTCGACCGCTTTCAACAAACTCGCCAGCGTAAACCCTTCCCACGGAATGACCATGCTCCACGCTTCCACGCAGCGCAAACGATAGATGCGTTCCTCCTGTGTGAAATCTTTCAACAGATCCTCAATGCCGAATGTTTTGGGTTTGTTGACCAAGCCGCCCACCTCCACTGTCCACGGAGTGGTGGTAAAGCTCCTCGCCTCTTTTGACACTTGCTGTTTATCGGTTGTGAATTCGTAATAGTTGTTATAGCTGGTGATATCTCCATAACTGTTGACTGGATCACCAAGTTCATCGGTCGCATTTGAAACAGGAACCGGTTTAGTATTCCCAGGCAGGTCCGCTGCGGATGGAGCGCAGGCGGTCAAAAGCGCTGCGCCTGTGGCTAGCCCTGCGGCTTTCATAAAATCCCGCCTTGAAAGATACACATGTCTGGGTGTGATCTCGGAAGAACGGATGGGAACGGACTTATATGGATCGGTCATGATAATAATCTCCTGAAGATGATAAATGCTGAGTATTGTCTGTATGATGTCCCCATTCTAAATAAACTTCCTTGTTGGAAGATGATAGTTTGCTTAAGAAATGGATTCAAACGTCTCTTCAAATTTTCAAGCAGGAAAGTTTACGCGTTGACAGGCTCGCCAGCCATTGCAGCGCGGAATTCATTCTCACCAGTGGGTTAAGAATAAAGGCCCTTTGCTATTCTCGAAGAGCCTCCAGGGTCAACAAAGGATGAACTTACTCAGTGAAAGAGTCAATGGCTGCCTGTGCGGTTTCGTAATTTGGAATGCTTTGCAAAAAGCCGGTGATCCCAAGCACATGATAAACCTGCGGGGGCGCTTTACACAATTTGACACATGCCACATTGGAAGGTACCGCTCCTGCTGTATAAAGTTTATACACTTTTTGCATGGCGCGCATACCGGCACTCGTGAGGGTATCCACTTCGGCCAGGTCAAGAAGAACGAAACGGGAGCCTTCATCGTATGCAGCCCTGGCGGCTGCCAGAAGCGCCTCTTCGCCCTGGGCATCGAGCCAGCCGCGCAAGTGAAACACAGTGACCGGCACATTTCCCAGCACTTGTTCTTTTGTGATTTTTAATGTCATGTCCATGACTCCTCCGAGGATGACTGATATTTTTTGATTCAAAGCGAAAACGTTTCGCCTCGCGTGTAATGGTTTATCTTTCCGTTACGATATAGTGTGGCAGCCCCGGCTCCGTAGATCTGCCATGTTCCATCGGCGTTGTTGATCATCCCTGTCTGTTCATCAATTCCGATCAATGTCGCGCCACACACCATTTTTTCGAGATGGCCCGTCCAGGCTTTTCCAAAACTATTATGATGCGGGATGACACAGGCATTTGGAATCAAGTTCAATCCGCGCAACAACCTTCTTTCAAACGGGTCGTAATAGTGTTCACATAACACCATTGCGCCGGCGCTGCTGCCTGCAAGGACAGCGCCTTGGTTGTAAGCGTCCAACGCAGCCTGCCAGGCCAGGCTGTGAGCAAGCGTATCGGCCAGATGGCGGGGAAAACCACCCAACATATAGATCAGGCTTGCGGTGCGAATGGACACGGCCAGTGATTCATCGTTTGCAGAGTCCGAGTCGATCACATCCACACTAAAAACGTTTTTTGCTCCAAGGCTTTGGAACCAGCGGATGCCATTCTTCCCGGCGCGCTTGTCATTTTTATCCGGCGCAGCAGCTGTGGGGAGGATGCAAATGGGGACTTCTACTCCGCCCGCAAGGTCAATTGCGCGCAAGTCGGGGTCAGACATACGCCCGCCGAATTCCGAGCCGCCTTCCAGCAAAAGATATCCCATAGCAAATGACTTAACCTGATCGTTCTCTGAATGAATGCAAACCTGCAAGTCTGCCTGACCGGGATTCTGAGGGTATTGAAACTACATTAACAAAAAAACGCGCCAGTATTTTTAACTGTACGCGCATATATATTTTTTCAGTCAAGCTGATTTTGCGGTGTCTGCATTTTTTTCATTTCAACATACCTTATAAATATTATTAAAATCAACCTTAAGTGGTCGCATTATACATCAAATAAAGAATCCCACGCTTGCGCGCAGGATTCTTTGGAACCGCAAAAAAACTACTCGCCTAATTTTGTCATGACAAAATCATCGAAGATCACGCTTGCCCCGCTCTCCTGGTCATCACTGGCGGCAAAAAGACCGACCACACCGCTTGGATATGACGCATCAGAGACACTATCGATCTGCTGTCCATTCACATACAAAGCGAGCGTGCCATTACCACAGTCCAGGCCAATGCGCATGGAACTGGAGGAGGCAGAGATCAAATCAGAATTGCCTTCCTTAAGATAGACATCATCCAAAGCGACTGAAGATTTAATAAAGGCGTAATAGCCACTTGGAGATACTCCCACATAATAAAAAGCCTGCGTATCGCCCTGCTCATTACAGACCACCCCAAACATTGCCTCAGGGTCGGAACTGGTATTTTTCACACTTACTTCAATATGAGTATTCTCGTATGTTTCAAGTCCAAATGTTGACCAGGTTACATACGAAGGCTGGTACACGATGATCTCCAAACCATCATTGGCATATTCGACAGAACTTGAAGAGTCCGTCCCAATACCCCAGCCGCTGTCCGGGTTGGAGAAATCATCTTTCGGCAAAGAATTCAGTCCGGGGATCGCACAAGCCGCAGCCGCCAGAACCAAAACAGCAATAAAAACAAATATCTTCGAATTATTTTTTTTCATTACAATCTCCATTTTGTATAGTTGGGATTTGAACAACCCACTACTCACTACTCGCCGCGTTCCACTTCCACTTGCAGAGTGTCTCCATTTGTAATAACGGAAATCCATCCGCTGCGGTCTGTCCGCAATAACGAGTAGCCATCCAGCGATTCTAGAACTGACTGCGCGGGCAGACCATCCGGGTCGCCGGCGGCAACACTTAACACGGTTAATTGCGGATTGAGATTTTGAATAATATCCGGCGGGTTGGACGGTTCATAGCCTGAATCAGCCAGCAAAAGCACATCCACCTTACCGACCACATTACCAAATTCCAACTGCTCAAGCGTACCATCACTGAGACCGATCGGAAGCAGTGCGCGGAAGTTTTTATACTGGATCAAGAGCACACTTCCTCTTGGACCCGCGGACTGCACCTCGATAAAAGAGCCGCCGCCCAGCTCGAGCTTTTGTTCCGCTTCCGCGCGGGTGACAGGGATTCCCTCTTCTGCGAAGAATTTCTCCAACGCTTGTGCAGAGAAGGACGCTTGCACATTTCCACTCCACAAAACGTTTTCGGGCGGATATCTTTCCAGCACACGCGGAAGCGCGGCCAGTTGATTCTCCTGCGTGGATGCGATCACGAGCCAATCGAGTTTACGCGAAAAAAACGGGAGTCTTCTGCCAAGCTCGTCGGAAAGTTCTGATGTGCTCCCGCCGCCATTAATCAGGATGTTCCTGCCCTCAGGCGTTTGGATCAGAACCGCATCGGCCGAGCCGACCTCCAGGAAGGTGATGTGAAGTTTGCCATCCCCCGCGGTTGCAGTGGAACGCCAGACTACAACTGTACAGGCAAACATGATCACAAGAGTCGCTGTGAAGGCGACAGTTCGAAGCGATCCTGCCAGAGAGTTGAACCATTCTCTCATGGCCGGCCAGTTCCAGCTCACAGCAAAGAGCGCGATGTAAAAAGAGAAAACGATCCAGAAAGATGCATCCCCCAGATAGATCGTCCCATGCGGTATGCGATTAAATAATTCCACCATGCGGATGATATATGCGGAGAACGGCCACGCCACCCATGCAATAAGTTGACCGAGCAACTGAAAGATGGAGCTGACGAAAACCGCCAGTCCGCCGAGGATCATCACTGCGGGCTGCACTGGCAGAATGAACGGGTTGGCGATGAATGAAATCAGGGAGATGCGTTTGAAATGATAGGCCATGATTGGTATGGTGGTAAGCTGGGCGGCGAATGTCAGGATTACGTTATCGTTGATGATCTGTGTGATCGGGCTGTTATTGGTTTTAGTAACTTTGGTGATCAGGTTGCTGGCGAAACTCGAAAACGGTTCAGCATAAAGGATAAGACCAAGTGTGGCGAAGAATGAAAGTTGAAAACCCACATCCCAAAGCACCAGCGGATTAATGATCGTCATAATAAATGCAACCACGGCGAGCGCATTCAAACCTGTATTGCGCCTGCCAAGTTGGCGAGCCAGTAATGAAATACTTCCCATGAATGCGGCGCGCACGACAGCGGCGTCCGCGCCAACCAGGAAAGTATAAAACGCAATCGCGAGAATGGCAAAGACAGCGCCGAGTCGTTTGCCGAAGATGGTCTTGAACATGGAAAAGAAAATACCGGCGATGATGGCGATATTAAATCCAGAGATCGCGATGATGTGGGCTGTACCGGTGTTCTTGAATGCGTTTTGCAGGTCTTGGGTGAGACCGGTATCCACACCCAGCAAGATCCCCGCAAGCAAGGATGCTTCAGGATCGTTAAAAAGGCGATAGGTGTGTTGAAGCATCTTATCTTTTAATTTGTATACGGCTGTCCTGATCACGCTGCCGCCATTGCCCGGCAGATCCGTCACCTCGGCAATGGACATGTAGGAATAAACACCGTCACGCGCAAGATAATCACGGTACGAAAATTCTTCATCTTCGGGTAGAGTCTTCAAGCTACCCCGCACCCGCACCCGTTGACCGTATTCATAGGTTTGGTTTTGCGGAACCCGCACCAGTAACATCCCCGAGACGGGCAGGTCGCCGCTGCCGGAATCCAATGCCTCCACTTTGAGGCGCAGGTTTGTATATGTATCACGATAATCTGGCGGCTCTGCCAAAGTACCTGTGACCAGCATCTCGTAAGCACGGTCGTTATAAAATGCAACATGAAAAGCGTCAATGACCGGCTGACGGAATTGATGCCACCACGCACCGAAGAAGAAGAAAAGAATAATGAAGGCGGAAAGCGGAATGCGAAGAAGGGGGTTATTTGAGAATCTTGGGAGGCGGAGAATGATAAAGATCAGTAAAAGTCCAATAGCGATACCGAACCAGATATACGCGGAAAGGGAAAACAGGCTGGCAATGACGATGCCTGTAATAAAGGATAGCGCGATCCACAGCAATGGCATGGCGGGAATTGTACATTAGATTTTTGGATTATGAGGCTGGGATATAATCACCACATCATGAAAGACTCAAAACTTATCCTTGTCACCGGCGCAACGGGCTACGTGGGCGGAAGGCTCGTACCTAAACTTCTTGAAGCTGGATATCGCGTGCGTTGTCTTGTGCGCGACCCTTCCCGTTTACAGGGGCGCGCCTGGCTGAAGCAGGTGGACGTTGTGCAAGCCGATGGTTTCTCTTCGGACAAACTTGTGGACGCGCTAAAGGGTGTATCCACGGCATACTATCTTATCCATGGCAAGCAGGGCGGCAAGACAAATGCCGAACGCGATCTGCATGTGGCTCGCAATTTCTCTCATGCCGCAGAAGAAGCGGGAATTGATAACATCATCTACTTTGGCGAATTGGTTGACCCAACGGCAAATCTCTCGCCATACTTGCGCGCACGCCACGAAACGGGATATTTACTGCGCTATGGCAAAGTGCCTGTCACTGAATTTCGCGCAGGTATGATCGTTGGCTCGGGCAGCGCCCTTTTTGAAATGATCCGCTATCTGGCAGAGCGTGAACCGCTGCTCATCTGTCCAGCGTGGTTCTTCTCTGAGGCACAACCGATCGCCATCCGTGACGTACTTTCCTATCTGGTGGATGCGCTAAAAACGCCCGACTGCACCGGCCGCGTGATCGAGATCGGCGGCCCAACACATCTCACCTATGCCGATATGCTTTTGAGTTATGCAAAGGAACGCGGATTAAAACGCTGGCTGATCCCAACGCCATTCAATGCACCGCGACTTTCAGCCTATTGGGTGCACATGGTGACTCCCATCCACTGGCGGGTCGTGGCCCCGCTGATAGAGGGCCTGCGCGCGAAGCTCATTGTGCGCGACGATACAGCCAAAAAACTCTTCCCACACATCAAGCCGATCGACTTCCAAACAGCCGCGCATCTCGCGCTGGGACGCATCCAGAGGGATAACGTGGAAACGAGCTGGTCAGATGCACTGGTTACTGCGATGGGTGATTTCAAGCCCTTATCAATTTTCTGTAGAAGAAGGAATGTTCATTGAGCGCAGGCAGGTTCTGCTGGATCGGAAACCAGAGGCGGTTTTCCGCGCATACATGGGGATCGGCGGCGAGCGCGGCTGGCTTTATATGAACTGGTCATGGGCGCTGCGCGGCTGGATGGACAAAGCCATTGGAGGCGTCGGTTTGCGGCGCGGACGCCGCCACCCCGATGAACTTCATGTCGGCGAGGCGCTTGATTTCTGGCGCGTGGAAACTATCGAGAAAAATACACGCCTGCGCCTGCTCGCAGAAATGAAAGTGCCCGGCAAAGCATGGCTTGAATTTGAGTCGCTCCAACAGAAAGACAAAACACTGCTTACTGTCACTGCTTATTTTGCTCCGCACGGCGTCAGCGGATTTTTATACTGGTATGCAATGTGGCCTTTTCATAAATTCATCTTCGACGGCATGGCACGCGGACTAGCTTCACGTGCGCGAATATTAAGCAGGTAAAAATGTTTCCCCTTTCTTATCTTCTTTTCCCTGTATTAGGTTATCTTCTCGGCTCACTCCCATTCTCTATCTGGGTCACGCGCTTGGTTAAAGGCGTGGATGTTCGCGATGCCGGGTCAGGTCATGCGACAACAACAAACACCATCCGCCAGGCAGGGTTTGGTTGGGGCGCGCTTGTATTCGTATTGGATGTGGCGAAGGGATTTGTCCCAACCTATCTTGCATTTCATACAGATGGGGTTTCCACCTTAATTGTTTCAGTCACTGCGGCATGCGCAGTCATCGGTCACTGCTGGCCGTTGTTCGCGAACTTCCGCGGCGGGATGGGATTGGCAACTGCGGGCGGGAGTTTTCTTGCTGTGAATCCATTGGCGTTTCTTATTTGTTTGGGGTTTCTTATTCTGCTTGTTTTGGTAGTTCGCCATTCCGCCCGCGCGAGTGTTTTCGGCGGCATGCTCGCCGCGCCCATATTATGGCTTTTCAACATTCGCGATGCGGCATTTTGGGTGGCGCTCGGCGCGGGGCTGGTCATTGCAGTCCGCTTTTTGATCGACTGGAATCGCAAATACCGTGAACTATGGCTGGACCGTGATAAACCCTCGGGTTGAGATTCTGATCAAAATGGCAGGGCAGGCTTGAGCGGGGAGTGATGCGCGGGGTGATGTTAAGGAAAAGAACTTTGGCGTTGACCAAAGCTCTTTTTATTCTCCCAACAGCCAGCCAATAAAGCCGGGCTTCTTTTTATCCGTTTCCTCCAACCTTGGCATGGACATGATCACGACCGTGATGTTGTCGTGTCCGCCACGGTTGTTGGCGAGGTTGACAAGCGCTTCTGCGGCTTGCTTCATATCTTTTTTTGAGCGGATGATCTTGAGGATCTCATCATCCCAGACCAGGTCGGTCAAGCCGTCAGTACATAGCAGGATCGTGTCACCGGGTTCAAGGTGAAAGCCCTGATTATTTTCAGACTCTTCATTGCTTTCTTCATCGTCGATCCGCATGCGGAAATCCACATTGGGCAATTTGATGCCGCCCAAATACCTGCGGATGACATGCACATTTGGATGGTCACGCATTTGCTCAAGAGTGATGATGCCCTTTTCGTAGGCTTCCTGCACCCAGGTATGGTCAATGGTCAGGCGCTGGATATGCTTGCCGCGCAGAAGATATATCCGTGAATCCCCGACATAGGCGGTATATAGTCTGTTTTCGATCACCCAGGCACACGCGCAGGTGGACCCCATGCCTTCCTCTTCATCTTTGCCGGCTGAGTGCGTAGCAATGGCCTGACTGGCTTCGTGAATGGCACTTTCAAGGATCCTGACTGGTTTTTTTGCATTGCTTTCCCCGACACCCATGGTAATATAATTGACCCCGAGTTCCGCAGCTACTTCGCCCGCGCGATGACCGCCGATCCCATCTGCAACAATTGCAAAGACCGATGAGCGTGTATCCTCCCTGCTTAACTGAAAAGAAGATACTGCATAGCGGTCTTCATTATTCTTGCCGGACATGCCGGCATGACTAAGAGCTGCTACATGAAGATGGGCAAGTGTAGAACGGATCATTCTTCAATGTTTTGAGCAAAGGTGATTTTAGGAGTCGAAGCGGTCGGCGGGACTGTCAGCATAAAACGATACATTAATTGGCCGAAGTGTACCATATCCCCATGCCTGAGCCGATGCCCCTCACGAGGAACGGGTTCATAGTTTGCCCACGTACCCGCGATGGAACTGTTGTCCAATAACAGAAAGCCGCCGTCATCAACCTGCCTTAAGCGTGCATGAACTGAAGAAATGGATGGATCATCCATGATCTGTGTACACTGCACTGGATCGGTACCAAATATCATTTCTTTTTCAATGACAGGAATTGGCGCAGCCAAAGCAATTTGGCCGTCAGGGTTAATCCGGAAAAATGCCGCAGCGGCGTCACGTACCGTTTTAACTTCTTTTTTGGATTTTGCGGCCGGCACTGCCTTTCTGGAGAATAGGTTTTTCTTCTTGTTTTTTTCCGCAGGGACAATTGGGGGCGGGGCTTCCATGATCGTCCCCACTGATTGTGTCAAAGGATCGGATTCGGCGCGGCGAGCATCCTGCGCGGCACGGAGAGATGGGATCCGCAAACGTCCGCTTAAGAGAATGAGAAAAAGCATCAATCCCGCAAAGATGATGGCGCCAAAGGTGATCTGTGTGCGATATTGCGCTAGAAAAGCGGCAGGCCCGCTTGGCGGTTTTATCACTGTAACTGTAACAGGCACTGGCATACTAGTCTTGCTTAATCCAAGAACATCCACGGCTTCAACAACAAGCTGGTGTTCACCGCGTTCTACATACGCTGTGAGGTCCCAGCTGAATTTATTGAATGGCTCAACTGTATTCTCGTCCGCGATCTTGTCATCCACATATAAAGTTGTCCGAGCCAGGGCTCGTTGGTGGCCGTCCGGGAACTCAATGATGATCTCAAGTTCCTGCGCTACCGGTAAAAGAGACTCGCTAAACGGGTCTTCCGCAGGCGCTTGCCGCGTGATCTGTGAAGACGGTGTCACCGGGATCGGATTGGGAGGTTGAACATCCACGCTGAATTTCTGGTCGAAAGAGTTGATCGACCCCGAAGGCAATGTCACCTGCGCGCGAACGCTGTGTTCACCCGTGATCTTTACTCGGGATGTGTAAGTGATCTTATATGTTCGGCGCAGGGGTGAGAAATAAGCCTCGGGGTCAGGAAATCTTTCTTCCCCGGAATACTGGAACATCGTTCCACCCGTTTGGATAGCCAGATTATTGAATGTTGCCGCGCTTGTTGTCGCAAAGGTCGTATTGGCATCCACATACCAGATAAAAATACGGATCCGATTCTCGATCGCTCGCTGAATCAGCGGCTCAAGCGTAGCCGCAAGGTCAACTTCAGGCATTTGAGGGGTAATAAAAAGTATGGCGCGCTTCATTCCAAGTTGCGGGGTCTGTGCGCTGACGGTATCCATGGCGGTGGCAAGGGATTGCAGATTGGGTATGGATGTGCGGAAATCAGGCTGGAACCCTCCCAGCCCAACAACAAAATCCGCAGCGCTCGAGTGGTTGATGACCGCTCCAGCCTGACTTACGAGGCTAAAGTCATCGGGCAGGTCGGCAGGACGGCTTTGAGCCCACTGAGCTATCACCTGTGCGACGCGTTGAAAGCGCGAAATGCCGTTTGCATCACGGGCATCGAGGGGCGTGCCCTGGTTGACAGCGACCACGAGCTGTAAGGGAATTGCCATCTCGGTCAGAGAGTCAACCGCGAGTTGGGCGCCGTCTTCGATGACAGAAACAGCTTCGGGCTTAAGTCCGGAAGCGAAAAATTTTTGAGAGTCAAAAACATCCAAAAGCGCAGTAACGACCGGGAAGGCGGAAATATCCGCAGGATAAAGATCCGCGCTCGCAAGGTTCTGCTGTGCGGATGCCTTAGATACGGCGCTGAAAACAAGGCTCAGGCTGAAAAGCAGAGCAAGGAACTTACGCATTTGCCTCAATGATCAAAGGAATTTCTTCTTTGGGTTGTGTGAGGCGCAAGTAAGTGAGCGTCCACACGCTTTGAAGATAGGCGGTCAGGACGCCGTTCAAGAAGATCAGAACCGGCAGATAAACAACACAGCAAGCCAATGCGATGTATATAGGCGTCAGCACTTCCTTCATGGCGGCCGCGCCGATGGCGAGCGGGATCACTGTAATAATAATGGGCAGCGCAATGATCACACCAAGAATTCCGCCCCCAAAGGCAAGGATGAGCGCCATGATGAGCATGGGACCAACGTTGGCTTTGGCAACCTGCCAGCCGCGCTTAAAGCCATCAAGCACATTAAGGTCTTCAAGCACGATGGCGTTTTGAGCCTGCTCGATCACAATTGATAATACCCAGCCTAGCGGGATCAGAATGCAGATCAGCGGCAGAAAGCATAAAAAGCCAACCCCAGCCGTGACCACGCCAAGAATAACCATTGGAACTATTAGGACAAAGAAAGCCAATCCGAATAGAAAGTTCAAACCAAAGATGCGCCAGAAGAACGGCATACTCTCAGCCCATATCTCCCCAAAGGATAAGGTCATATCTTTTTCAGCCTGAGAAACGCCCTTGATCAAGCCGATCCTGCCCATCATCCCCAGGAAATACGCGAGCAAGGATAAAAGAATAATTGCAACTGTAACCGCAATGATGATCCAGAGGTTATTCTCAAGAAACTGTTTGGCTTGTTCTGCGAACTGCTCGAATTGGTTGGTTGAGAAGGGGGAATCTTCAGAGCCGGTGCGGTATCCAGAATTACCGCTGCTGCCGGAACCGCCCCCGCCGCCGCGCGCGCAGCTGGCAAGAATACCAAAGATCCAAAGAACCTTATTTTTCCAGACAATTTGCCAGGCGCGGGTGAGTACTTCACCAAAATTGAAATTATTCACGGTCTCTCCTATTCCCACTCGATCGTAGCGGGTGGTTTACTCGTAATATCATACACTACCCGATTAATTCCGTCCACTTCATTAACAATGCGGCTGGATACTTTCGCCAATAGGTCGTGCGGCAGGCGCGCCCAATCGGCAGTCATAAAATCTTCGGTGGTCACCACGCGGATCGCGGCCGCCTCCTGATAAGTGCGTTGGTCGCCCATCACGCCCACCGATTTAACGGGGAGCAAGACAACAAATGCCTGCGAAGCCGAACCGCCTTTCCCCAAAACCCCAGCTTTGGATAATTCCTCCTGCAGGATAAAATCCGCCGCCCGCAGACGGGATACACGCTGCGGCGTACACTCCCCGAGACAGCGCACGGTCAAGCCTGGACCTGGGAATGGTTGCCTCCAAACCAAGCTTTCACTTAGCCCGAGCGCTTCGCCCACCAGACGAACTTCATCTTTGAACAAATAGCGTAACGGCTCAACGAGTTCAAATTCCATGTCTTCGGGAAGTCCGCCCACATTGTGATGGGACTTGATCTTTTCTGCCTTGCTTCGGTCTGGCCCGGAGGATTCGACCACATCAGGATAGATCGTCCCCTGCACAAGAAATTTTGGCTTGCCTACATTCTTTGCTTCCCGCTCAAAAATGCGGATAAATTTTTCACCAACGATCTTGCGTTTTTGCTCAGGATCTGTGATGCCTTTCAACGCACCGAGAAATTCATCGCTGGCTTCGACTGTGATCAACTCAACACCAAGCCCGCCGCGCAAAGCAGATGCGACCTGCTCGCCTTCCTTGTGGCGCAGTAAGCCGGTATCCACGAAAACGGTTACGAGTTGATCGCCGATCGCTTTATGCACCAACGCCGCCGCCACTGTGGAATCCACGCCGCCGCTGACCGCCGCAAGCACACGTTCCTTTCCAACCTGCTCACGAATCCGTTTGACACTTGCTTCAATAATGGAGGAAGGGGTCCAGTCAGGCTTAACTCCACATATATCAGTTGCAAAATGCTTAAGCAGTTCAGTTCCATTGGGCGTGTGATGTACTTCGGGGTGAAATTGAACGCCAAAATATTTTCTTTGCATATCGCCCATCGCCGCGAAGGGACTATTTCCCGATTTCGCCAATGCAACAAATCCATCGGGCATGCGTGTGATCCTGTCGCCGTGTGACATCCACACCTGCGAAAGCACCGACAGAATGGACGGCATCAATGGTTCCAAAATTGCAGAACCATATTCACGCTCAGAAGACGGGCTGACCTCGCCGCCAAGCGCGTGTGTTAAAGCCTGCATTCCATAGCAGATCCCAAGAATAGGCAGGCCTGACTCTAAAATAAATTTTTGGATATAAGGCGCGTTCTCTTCATAAACTGACTTTGGCCCGCCGGAGAGGATATAGCCTTTGGGGTTGATGGAGAGGATTTTTTCCTGCTGCGCATCCCACGGGAATAACTCACAATAAACATTTGCTTCACGTACACGCCGCGCAATGATCTGCGCGTATTGCGAACCGAAATCGAGAATGGCAATGGATTCTGTCATTTATTATTCCTGGGTCGAAGGTTGAAAGTCAAAAGTCAAAGGCGGACTTTAGACCTTTGACTTTTGAACTGAAAAATCTGAAATCAAATGAAAATGCAAATGTGGAAAATCCTGATACTCCCCGCCATTCACAATGAGACGATAGGCCTGCAACTGGAATTCATCCACGAGGCTTTGGACTGTGGAATATAGGTCGGTCAGGAAAGCTGTATCAGCGGAGTCAAACTGCGCCAGGGATGCGACTTCACGCTTCGGCACGATCAGCACGTGAAACTTATAGCTGGGAGAAGGGTGCTGGAACGCGATCAGGCTCGAGGTCTCGCGCAGACGCGCGACTGGGATGAGGAAACTCATATGGGCGAAGATCCATCCGATCAGACGAATGATAATCGGAATCCGCAGTAAGCGTTTCAACGTTTGGAGCTTAATCTACAAAGGTGATCGTGTTGTCGTCCAGCGAAGCGATGCAAGCCAGAGATTCGACTTGAACGCCAATAGGCTTAAGCGCTTCCCGCCCGCCTTCGAAATCTTTTTCAATCAGCGCGCCAATGCCGACAATTTGCGAACCTGCGGCTTCTGCCAAACGGACAAGACCGAGAATGGTCGCGCCGGAAGCGAGGAAGTCGTCAATGATGAGTACCTTTTCATTGTTCGCGAGATATTCAGGAGAGACGATCAACTCGACCATGCGTCCTTTTGTGTGTGAAGGCGCAAGGGTGAGATAAACTTGATCAGGCATCGTGATGGGCTTTGTCTTGCGCGCATACACAACCGGCAATCCAAGATGAAGCCCGGTGGTAAGCGCAGGGGCAATACCGGAAATCTCAGCTGTGAGTATTTTTGTCGCGCCGACGTTTGCAAAGCGTTTCGCAAATTCGCGTCCGCACGCATCCATCAATGACGGGTCAACTTGATGATTGATAAAGCTATCCACCTTCAAAATTCCATTCCCCAGAACTTGCCCATCTTTCTTAATTCTTTCCTTTAACTCTTTCATTTCGCCTCCGCATTGACTAGACAGATTTTCCAGTATTGTACAACGTGAAAGAAGAACCTGCCAGAGACGAGCAGCGATCATTTGCGCTCATATCCCATTAAGAAACATCAAAAAAGATTGTGTTAGAATTCTTTGCGTGACTGAAGAAAAAAAATTGTTGTTAGCGTCCAATTCTCCACGCCGCAGGCAATTACTTGCACTTGGGAACTGGGAGTTCAATATCATCGTTTCAGATGTGGATGAAAGCCAGTTCGCAGACGAAGCACCCCGGGATTATGTTTTACGGCTTGCGCAAGCCAAAGCCCTCACAGTGGCAGCGAAAGCATCCCTTGAAAATATCATCATTGGCTCCGATACTGCTGTCGTGGATGGCGGCTCCATACTTGGCAAGCCAACAGATAAAGCAGATGCCGAACGAATGCTCAAACAATTGCGCGGGCATACCCACCAGGTGTTTACAGGTGTAGCAGTTTATCAGGTTCGCGATGGAAAAATGATGACCGAGTTATGCATAACAGATGTTCCCATGCGTGATTATTCAGACGCTGAGATCACGAGGTATGTCAATACTGGCGACCCAATGGACAAGGCTGGCGCTTATGCCATCCAACATCCCGACTTCCAGCCGGTCGCATCCATGAATGGATGCTATGCCAGTGTGATGGGCTTGCCAATGTGTCATGTCACGCGGGCATTACGGCAATTGGATTTATATCCAACAGCAGATGTGCCGTCAGCATGTCAAACCCTTTTGAATTATCAATGTCTGGTTTCGAGTGCGATCCTTCGCGACTCGCAACCATAAAAAGGAAAAAAATGAAAGGTATACGTTGGATCAATATTATTTTAGCGCTGGCGTTCCTCTCTTCCTGTGGCTCGGGTCAGACAGGGGGAACGGGAGGCAACCCGATCAATAATCTTTTTGCCACGTCCACGCCTTTGCCCACAGCGCAGGTGCGTATTACCCCCGCGCCGGACGCACAGGCGGCAGTAACAAAATATTTGGAAGCAATGCAAAAGGATGATTACACCGGCATGTACGATATGCTGACCAGATCCAGCCGTGACGCGATCACGCTGGAAGATTTCTCCAAACGGTATAAAAACGCATTGAACGAGATGAGCACCGCCAGTCTGGAATTTTCCATATTATCCTCTCTGCTCAGCCCGACCAACGCGCAGGTTGCTTATCGAATTACCTATCACACCACGCTCGTCGGCGACATTCAACGGGATATCCCGATGAACCTGGTCAACGAAGAAAGCGTCTGGAAAGTACAGTGGGAAGACGGCCTCATTCTGCCCGAGCTCATTGGCGGAAACCAGCTCGCGATGGAATATAGTGTGCCTGCGCGGGGTGATATTTATAATAAAGATGGACAGCCGGTCGTCTCACAGGCGGATGTGTTTGCCATAGGCATCCAGACGGAAGAGATTGACCCCAATAACCGCAGCGGTATGACAGCTGCCATAGGCAGGCTTTGCGGCTATGACCCAAAATTTATCGAGGATCAGATCGATTTAAACGGTCCTGGTTGGTATCTGCCGATGTGTGAGGCCACGCGGGAAGAAGCACAGGGTATTATTACAATGGGCGGCGGAGTGGTAGCCACCGAATATAAGTCACGATATTATTTTGGCACAGGCATCGCGCCCCAGTCTGTTGGGTATACGTTATCCATTTCGCCTGAACAATACGACGCCTATCGCCGCCTTGGATATAACGGAACCGAAAGGATCGGACAGACCGGTGTGGAAAGATGGGCGGAAGATTATCTGGCTGGTCAACACGGTGGAATTCTGCGCGTGGTCGGTCCCACAGGCCAGATTATTTCAACTCTTGGACAACAAAGTGAACCCAAACCTGCCGACTCAGTATATCTAACGCTCGATGGGAATATGCAAAAGTATGCCCAGCAGGCGATTGAATATTTCCGCGGCGCAATTGTGGTCATGGAAGTGGATACTGGCCGTATTTTGGCGATTGCATCCGGACCAGATTTTGACCCCAACTTTTTCGATCCTGCCAACCCTAATAATAGCAGCATAAATGATTTCAACGAGCCTCTTCTCAACCGCGCCACGCAGGGACAATATCCGCTTGGATCGGTTTTCAAGATCATTACATTTGCAGCCGCGTTGGAAAGCGGTTTATATTTGAAAGAAACTCCCTATGATTGCCAGTATGATTTCACAGAACTCGAAGATGTTGTTCTGCATGACTGGACATGGCAGCATTGCCAGGATGCCATTGCCGCCGGCGAAGCTTGTAACGACTCCACGGAAAAACCATCCGGCTTGCTTACTTTACAAGAAGGATTAATGCGTTCGTGCAATCCTTATTTCTGGCACATTGGATTGGACTTGTTTAGAAATTGGGATCGCGGTGGTGATATCGCAAAAATGGCACGCGCATTTGGGCTTGGCTCTCGTACGGGTATCGAACAGGTGGAAGAAGAGACGGGACAGATACTCGAACCTGCCGGTGAGATCGATGCCGTGAATCAGGCCATTGGCCAGGGCGATGTACAGGTCACTCCCCTGCAGGTGGCGAGATTTATCGCCGCCATCGCAAACGGCGGGACCTTATACAGGCCGCAGATCGTTGAGAAGATCCAACCGATAGATGGCGATCCTGTATTGGTGTTCAAGCCAGAGGCGCAAGGCACTCTGCTTCTACGCACGGATAATTTAACAACACTTCAAGAAGCGTTGTTTATGGTTACAAATAATCCGCGTGGAACTGCAAGATTTAATTTGCGCGGCTTTATAGAGCAGTTTGACGTAGCCGGCAAGACCGGTACGGCAGAATCTGGAAATGGAAAATCACATGCATGGTTTGCCGGGTATACAATGAACGAAGCAAACACAGGGCTGCCGGATATCGCAATTGTGGCTATTGTTGAAAATATCGGCGAAGGCTCTGAGTATGCTGTTCCGATCTTCAGGGCGATGGCTGAAACTTATTATTACGGAAGTCCTCAGAGTGTGCCTTCCTTTGGCCCAATTGGCTTTCCACCGTATACGCCAACTCCATTTGGCGGAGTTGTTGCTCCGTGATAACAAGCAGGTAATTATTTGACAAGCGAAATATATAAACGCGGTCTGATCATCAAGGCCCAATCCGGTTTCTTTACAGTAGAGACCGGATTGGGCCTTGTCATTTGCCGCTTGAGAGGCAAACTTAAGCAAGGCAGAGCCATTGGCGATATCGCCGCGCTGGGTGATTATGTGCAGATCGAATTGCTCGCGGACGGTTCCGGAGCGATAGAAACTGTTGAGGAACGCAAACAGGCTATAGTCAGATTGGATCCGCGCCCCCAGGGAATCTATCAGCAGGTATTGCTGGCAAATGCCGATCAGGCAGTATTCGTCTTTGCATGCGCGAATCCAAATCCGAAATTCAGAATGCTGGATCGTTTCCTTGTAATCACTGAAAAGCAGAAGATACCCGCAGTGATCATCGCGAACAAAACAGACCTCGTGGACAATGCAAAGGAACTTTTTCGCGTCTATGAATCCATTGGTTACCGGGTCATTTATACATCCACAAAAACACGCGCTGGATTGGATGAACTGAAGGCGCAATTGCAGAACAAGATCAGCGCACTGGCAGGGCCGAGCGGTGTGGGGAAATCCAGCCTGCTGAATGAGGTGCAGGCTGGCCTTGGCCTCGCCGTGAACGAGATCAGTTCCGCCATGAAAAAGGGCAGGCACACCACCGTGACCCGCCAGATGTTCGCACTCGATGGCGGCGGATATGTGGCGGATACGCCCGGCTGGAAAAGCCTCGCGCTGTGGGATACTGAGGCCGAGGAGATCGACGCGTACTTCCCCGACTTGCGCGATCTTGTGCCGCAATGCCAGTTCAGCGATTGCTCTCACAAACACGAACCAGGCTGCGCAGTGCTGGCTGCGCTGAAGACTGGAACTATTCATCCAGAACGATATGATTCCTATTTGCGTTTGCGCGCAGGACAGGAATGATTTACGATTAAGTATTATGGCAGATAATTGGAATTTGATCGGACACGAATGGGCTGTGGATATGCTCCAACAGCAGGTCGCGCGCGGAGAAGTTCGCCACGCGTATCTTTTCTGCGGACCGCCCGGCCTGGGCCGGCGGACTTTGGCATTGCGTCTCGCTCAAGCATTAAACTGTACAATGCCCATTGCCGCGGGGATTCCCTGTGGCACGTGCCGCGATTGCAAACAGATAGATTCCATGCAGCATCCTGACCTGAATGTGATTCAAGCCCTGGATGACGATGGATTACCAAAAGAAAACGGGACTTTAAAGGTGGATTATGTGCGTGCCGTACAACATTCACTATCGCTGAAACCTTATCAGGCAAAATATCGTGTGGCTTTGTTTTTACGTTTTCAAGAAGCCAATGACAGCGCCGCGAACGCCTTATTAAAAACTCTCGAAGAAGCGCCTGCTCATGCAATCCTTCTGTTAACCGCTGACACTCCCGAACAACTTTTGCCAACCATTGTCTCGCGCTGCGAAGTGTTGCGGTTGCGCGCCCTCCCAATTTCCTCGATCGAATCGGACTTGCTCAAGCATGGAGTGGAAATAGAACAATCCCGCCTGCTTGCCCATATCAGCGGAGGCCGCCCCGGTTACGCCCGCAGACTCGTGGATGACATGACCCTGCTTGAAAAGCGGGAGGAACGCCTGAACGATCTTCAAACGCTTCTGCCTGCCTCACGTGTGGAAAAATTCGCTTATGCGGATAAACTTTCAAAAGACAAGGAAGGAATGCGTCAGGTCATCTTGATCTGGCTTTCATACTGGCGCGATGTAATGTTACGCGCGGCAGGTGCTGAAACTCCGTTGGTCAATGTGGACAGGAATATGGAGATCGAATTCCTCGCGAGTCGGTTGGATCTGTCCGCAGCGCGGCGCGTGGTTGGCGATCTCGAGTCCGCCCTGGAAAAGATGGACAAAAATGTGAACTCGCGTTTATTGGCAGAAGTCTTATTGTTGGATTGGCCAAAAGTATAGGAGACAATTATGTGTCGAAGCATAAAACCCTTACGCAACATGGATCATCCTGTCACCGAACAGGAAATTCAAGAAGCTGCATTGCAGTATGTCAGAAAAGTCAGCGGCTACCGAAAGCCGTCCAAAGCAAATGAGGAAGTTTTTAACAAGGCAATCAATGAAATTGCTGATGCAACAAGGCAGATGTTGGAATTGCTAGCCAACAAACAGGCAGGATCGCATGTTTGATAACAAAGACAAACAACTCGAGGACCTGGAAACTGCGTACACCGCCTTCATGGAAACCGTGCGGGGTCTTTCTTTACAGAATTCCCTAAAATCACTCGGCGATTGGACTCCGCGAGATATTGCCGCGCATTTCATCGGTTGGAATCGGATCACGCTGGCCGGATGCAGTGCCTTGCGTGAAGGCGCCGAGCCCTTTTATTTTTATGACGGCACGAACGATTATCGCAAGGTCAATGCGAAGTTCTTAAAACAATTCCCCTCCAGGGATCAGAATGAACTGATAAGGGAGATCGAAGCCACCATGGAGATACTCGTCTCCTATTTGATAACAATTAGTACAAGTGAATGGGAACTGGATACCGGCGTCATCCATTATCGCGCTGGTCCTGCCACCGTGGCGCGCTGTGTTGACTCCCTCATTCGCGATTACAAAAAACACAGGCTGGAGATCGTGGATGGATTGGCCTCAAATTAAATGAAAATATTTCAATCAAAGTGTAATCTGTAAATCAAGTTTATAATTTATCAAAAATCAGGCGTCAGGAGAGTAATATGACAATTTCGGTTTCACAAAAGCAGGGACGCGTGCCGGTGACGATTATTGGTCTCGATGGGCGTTTGGATGGAATGAATTATCAGCAGTTGATCGACAAGGGGCATGAATTGTACAAATCGGGAGTCCGTGACCTTCTGCTCGACCTGACTGATTTAACTTATATAAGCAGCGCTGGAATGGTCGCTTTTCATAACCTGGCGTTGTTGATGCGCGGAGAACAACCTCCCAGCCCGGACCAAGGCTGGAGCGCATACCGTAAAATGGGACGCAGCGGATTCGCCAGCGGGGGGGCAGGAACACTTCAAGTTGTTCAATCCCCAGCCAGAGGTGGCGAACATTCTGGACATGGTCGGATTCAACACCATCTTCAAAATTTTCAAAGACCTGGATGAAGCTGTAAATTCCTACTAAGAGTTATTCGATCGCATCCCGCAGTTTACGGGCCAGTTCCCCAAAATGCGGCGTATAACGAATATCGTCTATTCTTGGACGTGGAAGGTCAACCTCCACGTCCAATTTTATTTTACCGGGACGCTGCGTTAATACCAAAACCCTGTCTGCCAGGAACAAAGACTCATTTATGGAATGGGTCACCATAATTACAGTCTTTTGTCTGGCCTGCCAGATGCGTGATAACTCCACCCACATGCGCTCGCGGGTGATCGCATCCAGCGCACCAAAAGGCTCGTCGAGCAGGAGCAGGTCCGGGTCATGGATGAGCGCGCGGGCGATCCCAACCCGCTGTGCCATTCCGCCGGAAAGATCCCGCGGCCACGAGTCTTCAAATCCGCGCAGACCAACCAGTTCGATCATCTCCAGAGCTTTGAAGCGCGCCTCCTCGTTGCCAACACCTTCCAGTTCAAGCGGAAGTTTGATGTTGTCGATCACGGTACGCCAGGGCATGAGGTTGGCTTGTTGAAAGACCATGCCGATCTTCGGATGCTGTTTGTGGATAAAATTCAACTCGCCTGAAGAAGGCGTAAGCAGCCCAGCAAGTATTTTTAAGAGGGTTGTTTTTCCCGAAGCAGACGGCCCCAGAAAACATATAAACTCCTGTGGACAAATTTCAAAGAAATATCCTCAAGCGCGTGAAGCCCGCCGTTGTTATCCGGAAAACAACGCAAATTTAGGAGGAGGTTGATTAACATATCATCGTCGAGGATGGGATTGATTGGCATATTATTTTTTATGGAATAAACTCATTCGTGAAGGCCTTGCTCAGATCCATCTTTTCGGGGATCAACTTCATCTCCAGCAAAATATTCTGCATGTTCTCCCATGCTTGCGGGTCTGAATAACCGAGTCTGTCAGCCTTCCACAAATCAATGGATGTGGTCAAAATATCCTTTTGTACTTTTTGATCTTGATCTGCAAAATTGGGTACATAAGCCGCGCTCATTGCGTAAGCATCGTCAGGATTTTCAATCGTATATTGCAGGCCTTTCAAGAACGCGCCGACAAAACCTTTCACCAATTCAGGGTTTTCAGTGATCACTTTTTCACTGGCGAGAATTCCGTTCGCCGCAAGCTGAACGGCATCAGACACACGCAATTCGGTCACATCAATTCCCTGCGCCTGTAATTGGATCGGTTCATTCGCCGCATATCCAACGATGATACTCTGATTACCCGCAGCGACCAACTCCACCTGATTGAAACCGATCTCTTCCAACGTCACATCTGATTCGCTTAACCCGGCGGAAAACAACAAGGCGCGCAAGCCAATATAATTCGCGCCGAACAAGCCGGGCAACCCAATTGTCCTGCCTTTCAAATCTTCCGTTTTGGAAATATTTGCATCAGCCTTTGAAACCACAGAAATGGGATATTGCTGATACCACGCGGCCACATAAGTCACGGGCACATCCTGCGCGCGCGCCAGCAAAACCTGCTCACCAGAAACCACAGCAAATGGAAGTTCGCCCACACCCACCAACTTCACGCCATCGGTCTCGAAGGAATAATCAAACTCGATCTCAATGCCCGCATCTTTAAAATATCCTTTTTCGATGGCCGCATAAAACGGTGCGTACTGAATATTTGGGATATATCCCATCGGCAGGCGGATCTTGGTTAACGTGCCCGCGTCATTCTTAACCTGTGGACTGCCACAGGCCGAAAGAATGAGTCCAAGCCCGAGCATGAGTAAAACTAATTTCTTCAACATAGTATCTCCTTTTATTTTGCAGGGCATGTCAGGTTTTAGAAACCTGTCAGGTCTTATATCAAAATTTTTCCTGCCATTTCAAAAATCTTCTTTCAAGCATTGTCACGATACCGTACAGCATCAAAGCCAGTGAAACCAACATGAACACCGCCACAAATACCATGGCCGTATCGTATTGAAAGTCGCCAACCTTCAACAAAAATCCCAATCCGTTTTTCGCATCCACCAACTCGCCAACAATCGCACCGATCACCGACAAGGTCGCGCCAATCCTTAATCCGCCGAGCAGAACAGGCAGAGAGGCGGGAAGTTCCAACTTCAACAAAATCTGCCAACGGGTTGCGCGGACGGAATTCATCAGGTCATACAAAGCAGGCGGTACAGCGCGCACACCGACAACCGTGTTAACCAAAACAGGAAAGAACACGATCAATGCGCAGATCAAAACTTTGGATGTAATTCCTGACCCGAACCAGAGCACCAGCAAAGGCGCAACCGCCACAATGGGAATTGCCTGACTTGCCACCAAATACGGGGACAATATCTTTTCAAGTGAGCGTGACTTCGCCAGCATGTATCCGATAATGGTTGCAAAACATACGCCGAAGAACAAGCCGAGCAAGATCTCGATCAGCGTGTATCCTGTATGCAATAACAAACTTCCATCTGCAAGGGACTTGAGCATACGCGTCCACACATCCATTGGAGAGGGAAGGATGAACTTCGGCAAGTCACTGACGCGGACGATCACGTCCCAGGCAAGAATGCCAAGGAGAATGGAAATAAGTCCAAGCCAGCGGGAGAATGATGGTTTCATAAGTTTGTCGGTTGTGTCATTCTGAGCCGCTTTTTGGCGAAGAATCCCTACGATTATCGTGTAGATCCTTCGCTACGTTCAGGATGACATGGTAGATAAAAAATGCGCCTCGCAACGTTTAAGTTTCGGGGCGCAAAACCAAGCCGGGGCGGAGTTGGGTGCGGAATCACGTTAGAATAAAAAACCCCGAAAACAGTGAATGTTTTCGGGGCGTGAATCAACACATTAACCCGCGCGGGTCATGTTGTTTCTACCTTCTACTATCCAGACTATACTGTCGGCCTCGGAATTACACCGAGTCATGCTTGCTTTATGCAGCGCCTGTCTCTCAATAAAGAAACTGTCACTGCCCAAAGAGGCTCGTGGGCTTTACCACCGATCGGGAATTCACTTGCAATATCACAGCGCAAGGGTCACCCTGCCCCGAAGGTTATTAAGTTGTGATGATTATAACATTACAGCGTGTACAGCGCGCCGTATTTTGTTTTGAGATAGTCGATGTATGGTTCGATGGTCAGCGCGGAACCGCTGGCGCGTTCAACGATCTCAGGCGCGGTGAACTTGCTTCCGTGGCGGTAAATATTTTCACGCAGCCAGCCGTGCAGTGTGCTGAATTTACCCTGTGCGATTTCATCTGTAATTTCAGGATGTGCCTTGAGCGCGGAGTTATAGAACTGCGCCGAAAGAATGTTACCCAATGTATATCCCTGGAACGAGCCGCCGATCACGCCAGCGTACCAGTGAACATCCTGCAGGACGCCATCACTGTCGTTGGGCGGGACAATTCCAAAGTCATGTTCGAAGCGCTCGTGCCAGGCTTCAGGCAGATCGCGGATGGAAAGCGATCCTTCAAGCAGTTGTACTTCAAAATCGAATCGCAGCATCACATGCAGGTTATATGTAACTTCATCCGCATCGGTCCGGATAAGCGATTTCTCCACTTTATTAATGGCCGCATAAAACGTGCTGAGTGAAACGCCATTAAGTTGTTCTGGGAATTTTGCCTGTAAGCTGGGATACATATATTCCCAAAAGCCGTGACTCCGCCCGACGATATTCTCCCATAAACGGGACTGCGATTCATGCACGCCCGCGCTTGTTCCGCCCCCGAGGGGCATTCCCTCATACGACATATCAATGCCCTGCTCATACATGGCGTGACCTGCCTCATGCATGTTGCTGAAGAGACAATCACCAAAGTCGTCTTCCTTGACGCGCGTGGTGATGCGAACATCACCCAAAGAGAATTTCGTCATGAACGGATGATGGGTCTTGTCAATACGGCCTCGATTGAAATCATAGCCAAGCTGTTTGACCACTTCCGCGCCAAAAGCCAGTTGATCCGTTTCGGGATAATGCTTGTGAAGCACTGAATTATCCGCGGCAGGCTGTGAGGTAATGGCGCGCACGATCGGAACAAGCTCATCACGCAAGCTGGCAAACAATGTGCGCACGCTTGAAGCCTTCATACCAAAATCAGCGAAGTCGATCAGCGGGTCTGAGATGTGTTCGTAGCCGGGAAAATATTCAGCCAGTTTACGGCTGAGATCTAGAGTCTTTTCAAGCCCCGGGCGGACTTTGGCAAAGTCATTGGCAGGACGCGCCTCTGCCCAGGCTTGATAAGCGGCGGCTGCATGTTCATTTCAATTCACCGATAAATTCAGGCGGTATTTTGAGCGCGCGTTCATATTCGCGGCGCGTGACGCGGATCAGGCTGGCATCATCCGAATCATAAGGCAGGCTCTCTTCATAATTTTGCAAATCGTCAAGCAGATTGCCAATCTCCTTGTCAACAAATTTTTCCTGGGCCATTTGTGCCATCAGCGCAGACTGACGTCCGCGGGCTTCCGCTCCGCCAGCTGGCATGTAAGTGGATTGATCCCAGCCAAGCAGGGCGTTAATGTGATTAAGATCGCCGATCTCGAGCAGACGGGTCTTGAGTTCCTGTAATTTCTGTTCGGTAGTGGACATGGATTCTCCTTGTCAAATTACTGCAACCATCCATAATTTTATCAGTGATAATAAAAAGGGGCGATGTTAAATCGCCCCTGCACATAAATTCCAACCACTTTACATCAACTGCGCGCTGATTTTTTCAGCCGTATCTTTATACGCTGCCAATTTCTCAGTTTCTTTCGCAACCAGCGCGGCAGGCGCTTTGTTGGCAAAGTCACTGGAGAGAAGTTTTTCCAAACGCTCAATATGGGATTGCGCCTCTTTCAATTCTTTTTCAAGGCGCGGCCTGTCATTCGCCAGGTCCACCATGCCGGCGAGGGGTATATATATTTCGATAGAGCCAGCCACAATAGCGACGGAGTCTGCGGGTTTGTCTTTGAGAGACGTTTGAATGGTTAACAGAGAGTGGTCAAGGCCCGCCAGTGAAGCGATCATTTGCGTCTGTTCTTTAAGCAGGTCAGTTTTGTCGCCTGCCGCGATTTGCGCTGCGAGTTTCTTCGATGGCGCAATATTTTTCTCCGAGCGCAGGTTGCGGATGGATCGCACTAATTCTTGAATCAATGTGAAATCCGCGATCTTGGA
>JADJNA010000035.1 GCA_016709305.1 Candidatus Villigracilis saccharophilus | reverse complement strand
ATGACGGGGCAAACAAGATGACCATCATAAAAATCTGCGGAATCAAAACCTTGAAAGACACCTCGCCGCCATTGACGCGGGCGCCGATTATCTTGGATTTAACTTTTACCCCAAAGGTGTACGTTTTATTGAGAAGGAAATCTGTGCGGAAATTACTTCTGTTTTGAAACGCGAACATCCGCACATAAAACGGGTCGGTGTGTTCGTGAATTATTCAGTGGCTGAAGTGAAGAATATCTTGGATACCTGCTCACTCGATCTGGCTCAACTCCACGGTGATGAAACGCCAGAGATGTTTGCTCAACTTGCTCCGCGTGCGTTCAAAGCCTTTCGTGGAATTCCAGTGGACATCACAGGTTATGAACACAATGGTGTCCCTGCATTTTTAGTGGATGCGGCTGTCAAAGGCATGTACGGCGGAAGCGGAGTCACAGCGGATTGGTCTGCTGCGGCGGAACTTGGCGAAGAAATATCCGCTGCTACTGGCAGGCGGATTGACACCAGAGAATGTCGCGGATGCGGTTGGCAGAGTCAACCCCTGGGGTGTGGACGTTGCCTCTGGCATTGAATCAGCTCCGGGTGAGAAAGATGCGGACAAGATGAAGGCGTTTGTAAAAGAAGTCAGGAGAGTAGAGAATAGTGAGTAGTCACCTTGCTCAGTTCAAAAACCATTTTCTACTCTCTATTCTCTAATTATCGAGGTCTCATGACAACATTATTACCCCCAAAATTTGGCCCGTATGGCGGACAGTTCGTACCCGAAACATTGATGCCCGCGCTCATTGAGTTGGAGCAGGCGTTCGTGGATGCGCAAAAAGACCCGGCCTTCAGGCGCGAGTATGAAGGTCTGCTGGCGTCGTTCGTGGGCCGACCCACGCCGTTGACCTATGCAAAAAGATTGTCGGAACAATTGGGCGGCGCACAAATTTATTTGAAGCGCGAAGACCTGGCGCACACGGGAGCGCATAAGATCAACAACGCATTGGGACAAGCCTTGCTCGTCAAGCGCATGGGGAAGAAGCGCGTCGTCGCCGAGACAGGCGCGGGACAGCACGGCGTGGCATCCGCAACCGCCGCTGCGTTGCTCGGACTCGAATGTGTGGTGTACATGGGCGTGGTGGATATTGCGCGGCAGGAACCGAATGTCTTCCGTATGAAATTGCTTGGCGCGGAAGTGCGTCCCGTGACGTCGGGTACGCAGACGTTGAAAGACGCCATCAATGAAGCCATCCGCGATTGGGTGACGAATGTGCGTGACACGCATTATCTGCTTGGCTCGGCGCTGGGACCGCATCCATACCCGACCATCGTGCGCGAGTTTCAATCGGTGATCGGAATTGAAGCACGCGAACAAATGCTGCGTGATGTGGGACGTTTGCCTGACACGGTCATCGCCTGTGTGGGCGGCGGGTCAAATGCGATCGGTGTCTTCAGCGGATTTGTGGACGACGAACAGGTTGAGTTGATCGGTGTCGAAGCAGGAGGAAGTGGAATTGCTTCAGGCAAACACGCCGCTCGTTTTGGCGATGCGACTAAAGCAAGAGTGGGAGTGATTCACGGAACGCGAACTTATGTTTTGCAGGATGAAGATGGACAAATTGCCGAGACACATTCTGTCTCTGCGGGGTTGGATTATGCAGCAGTTGGCCCTGAACACGCCATGATGCGCGATAACGAACGCGCCTTTTACACATCCGCAACGGATACGGAAGCGTTGAGCGCTTTCCAAACCTTGTGCCATACCGAAGGGATTATTCCCGCATTAGAGTCATCGCATGCCGTGGCGGAAGTGATCAAGCGCGCTCCGACCATGCGGAAAGATCAGGTGATTCTGGTCAATCTTTCGGGGCGAGGGGATAAGGATTTGAATACGGTGATTAAAGAGTTGGGCGATATTGGATAATTCGATATTCGAGTATCCAATATCGAGTATCGAATTGCGAGGAATCTGTAAACGAACCCCACAGCTAAAGCAGGGGGCTTTGTCCCTGAACACGAAGGTTCGAGACCATTGGCAGGTTTACTTCTGCCCTGACTGCGATATTCACAGCCGCTACTCTGTCCGCATTGCCAGAGAAGTTGCAAGCGCTACAAAGGAAAACAGATTGAGACTTACGATTGGCTTTATCAACACAACCACATTCGGGGCAGGTGCGCGAGGTGTTTCTTGGATCAACGAAGATCACAGGAACCCCCACGCGCTCGGCTTTGTAAACGATGTACTGCCTCAGTTGGTAGAACGACCAATTGGCATGTCTCGCTCTCTGCTTGCGTCCTTTTACGAGAGCCTCACGGATACCGCCCACTTCTTCAAGGCGATCGCTCGATGAGTGTCATACGCAATCTGTACGAGAATTTTGCTGATTCGGTGGTTGGTTGTTTTTGAAAACGGGATTGAACGCCAGATATTTTTCTTGAGTTTTCGTGTGGCGGATCTGGTCTGTTTCTTTTGCAAATTGCTTCTGCGATGTCCAAACTTTCGGCGGTTATCTTCGATCGCCGCGCCGCTGAACCCGCCACCGTCCGAAGTTGCGGCGATCTGGACAAGACCCAGATCCACCCCAACACCCCTTCCACGTCAATTGGCTTGGGTGTCTCCACCGCAGACAACCATCAGGTAAAAAACCTACCTTTGACCAGACACAAGTCGCTTTCCCATGCTGGCCTTTGAGCAATTCAAGCTGGCGTTTTCCGCAGGCAAAGGACATCTTTGTCTGCCCTCTACGGTCCAGAGGCTCAACTCCATCCTGTCCAGTTTGTAGGTCAGGATGCGGTCATCAAAAGCAATCGCGCCATGCGGCTTGAAAGTACGTTTGACTTTTCTATCCAGCTTATAAGCATCTGCAACTTTCGAGATGCAACGCACAACCACCTGTGCGGTCAAGCCAAACATTTCCTTGACAGCGTAATACGTAAGTTTGTGGATTGAAATTGTTTGAATGTCTGACTATCCCAGGCCTGTTGGCTGATGTAATTGCAGGCGGCGTTTGCAACCTCAAGAGTTTTACGAAGGGCTTGCGCTTGTTCAGGCGTAGGCAGGAGTTTTATTTGAGCGATCAATTTCATGGCGTGATCATACCGAAGTTCCAATCTATTGAAACTGCTCTGGCGAAAGTACATCGCCAGCGGCTATCCCTCTCCACTGCTAAAGCAGGGAGTTTCTTGCCGAGGTCTCGATGAATCGAATTGAATCTGCTTTTGCTAACAAACCGATCTTCATGCCCTATTTCCCCTTGGGCTACCCTGACTTAGAAACGTCCATTGATGTGATCGAAGCACTCGCCAAAAATGGCGCGGACTTGATCGAGGTGGGGCTTTCGTTCTCCGATCCGCTGGCGGATGGGCCTGTGATTCAGCAAGCCACGCAAGTTGCATTGGAACATGGAATTACAGTCAAGAAGTCGCTCGCGGCAGTTGCGGAGTTGCGCAAACGCGGTGTGACGATTCCGTTTATTTTGATGGGATATTTCAACCCCATGCTGGCGTATGGACTGGAGAAATTTGTCCATGATGCGCACGAGGCTGGCGCGGATGGATTCATCATTCCTGATTTGCCATTGGAAGAAGCAGGTGAGTTTCAAACCTTGGTGGGAGATATGCCGTTGATCCAAATGCTCGCACCGACATCGCCGAATGAACGAATGGAATCGATTGCGCGTAACGCGAAAGGGATTTATTTATCTTGTCTCGGTTACTGGTGTGACGGGTGCGCGTACTGCCATTTCTGATGGACTTGGCGATTTGATTCAACGTGTGCGAGATCACACGTCCGTACCTGTGTGTGTGGGGTTTGGCATTGGCACGCCTGAACAAGCGAGGCAGGTTGGCCAGCTTGCGGATGGAGTTATTGTCGGGTCGGCATGCGTGAAAACGATCGGGGAGAGTCAAATGCCTGTAGAAACAGCGAAGCAGTTTTCGGCGGAGTTTCGAGGCGCGTTGAAAAAGGAATCAAAAAAATGATATTGGAAGTCGTTATTATGGATATAATTTCTGGGAAAGAAACGGAATTTGAATCCGCGTTTTGCGATGCGTCTGGCATTATCGCCGGTATGGCGGGATATGTGTCACATCAGTTGCAGCATTGTTTGGAAAAACAAAATCGGTATTTGTTACTTGTTCAATGGGAAACTCTGGAAGCGCATACGATTGGATTTCGTGGATCAAGCGAATATCAGGAATGGAAAAAGCGATTGCATCATTTCTATGATCCATTCCCAGTAGTGGAACATTACGAAATGAGATTTTCGAATCCAGTTTAGTTTTAGAATGCACTACATCCCAAATAAATGTTCGAGGCCCCGCCAGACTTCATCGCGCCAGCAGGTATAGTTATGACCGCCGCTGAATTCGCGGTAGGTGACATCGTATCCATTTTCAAGCAGAATGGGCCGCAGGCGGCGATTATCTTCCAACAGCCAGTCAAAATGACCGATGTCCATCCAGATCTTGATCTCGCGTGATCGTTTGGCGCGGATCAGGTCCACTGCCGCGAAATCCCGCCCTTCAGATTCGAACACACCTGACTGGCTGATGACCTTCCCAAAAATTTCAGGCATTCGCAGACCCGTGTACATGGACATTAATCCGCCAAAGGATGCGCCAAGCACGCCGTATGCGCCGCGCTGTTCACGGACATCCACCAGATTTAATTTCTTGCGTGCCAGCGGCAAAATGATGTTGTCGAGCCACATGATGGTCGCGTCCGAGCAGGCGTATTCCACGCCACGATGATCGTCTCCGTTTTGTACGAATGCCATGGCGATCGGCTGAATGCGCTTTTCGTGAATGAGATTATCAACGATCACGTTGAGCATGGCGCGTTTGAGATAATCCGTGCCGTCGTAGACCACCAGCAGGGGAACGGGTCCGCTGACGGGCGGATGATAAAGATATACCTCACGTTCCCCGCCATCCGCGAGCATCCACGTATCAACCAGGTGCTGGGTTACCCTTCCGCGTTTCACGTTCTTCTTTTTAACCACGAGTTCCGTGGGGGAATGGTCTGGCATGTAAAAGAAATGGTTGTAATGCTCGATGCCGTTAAAAACCGTATTGCTGTTCAATGGATCTTCAACCCGTGTTTTTGTGCGCGGTTCATAAAAGGAATATTCAAGATAAGCATCGGCTGGAAGTTCGAGAGAGTATGCCCATAAACCCTTTTCGATGCGCTTCATTTTTTGAGGCGCATCATCCCAAAAATGAATGTCGTCAATGACATGCGGGGCGGTCTTGCCTTTCCAAATAATGGTTGCCTTGCTGCCTTCGATGATGGGATTTTGTTGGTTCATGGTTATCTCTCCGTTCGTTCAACACCTTTGAATTGCAGGATAAAATCTGCGCCGTAGACCTTGCTTGGGGTTTGGAAACCAGATTTAAAATCAGAGTTTAAGATGCGCTTCATGATCTCAACAGAGGTGAGCGCGGTCAGATAATACGCTTCGGGAGTTCTTAATTTTGCACGGACAGTTTGTTTGCCATCCGTCACCTCCGCGATCAACAGGCTGAAGCCGTTTTCATTTTGTTTGCGCGTCGGTCCTGGTGCGAGGAACTTCCCGATCAGCCATTTGACCAGGTCTCGCGCCGCCCGCGTATAAAGAAGAGCGCCAAAATAACGGGTCAGGCGCATCGAGTTGACCATTGCTTTTGGAAAGCCCATATACACGGTCACATTGGGAATGCCCGTGCTGTGATAGGCCGTGCTGACATCGCCCCAGCCCATCGAGACCAGCCGCGAAGGGCCGCGCCCGAAGTCCACATCTTTTGTGCCCCACACATTCGGCACACTGACGATCTTTCCGTCGCGGCGGATGCGCCCTTCTCTCTGCATGTTTTCAATTCCAGAACGCGCCGTGCCGCGAGAGACTCCACTGCCAACACTTTTTATATAAAGTTCAAGATGGGTTGCGCTCGGAAGCTTGCCCGCGGCATACGCGATCAAACAATCCGAAGGCACCACGTCAAATCCGCCACCGGGCAATATCATGATGCCCGCGCGTTGTGCTTCTTCATCCATCAGCGCCAATGCTTCAAAGCCTTCGATCTCGCCACTGATGTCCACATAATGCCGCTTGGTGCGGATGCACGCCTCCGCCATCTGCCGAAACGTCAACACGAACGGTCCCGCGCAATGCAGGACCGCATCCACTTCCATCAACGCAGAATCTAGCGCAGCAGAATTTTCAATGGAAAAGGCGCGATATTCCAAGCCAAACTTTTCGGCTTGCGCGCGCAATTGCTTTTCGTCACGCCCCGCGAGCAATGGCTTCAATCCCGCCTTTACTGCCTGCTCCACGATCAACTGTCCTGTATAACCGTACGAACCATATACCATAAAGTTTTTCATGAGCGCTCCGTCCAGACAGGGTTTGCATATTTTTCAATGACCAATTCATTCGCTCTTTCAGATTCGGATCGGGACAGTTCCCCACGCTGAAAGCGGATTCCCAACTGCGCTTCAAATCCTTTAACCAATGCCTGGGCTGCTGTTTCCCAATCAGGCTCCACGTCGATAACGGATTTGACCGTCGTGGCGCGCGCCAGTAATCTTTGCGCCGCATGCTCCCGCGCGGGTTCATCCTTGAACACCAAAGCCAGACAGATGCGAGTCAAGTCTCCCGTCAGCGGAAGCGACCCATGCTGTAACACGCCTTCTTTCTTGCGCGCCTGCGCCGAGCCGATCAGCTTTTTTCCTTCCACTGTGATCTCATAAGTGGAAGGAACTTCAAAGCAGACAGGGTTCAGGTTTAACGCAGCAGGCTCGTTGGCATGTTCCTTTATTTCAACAGGCAGCCCCAATTCGCGGATCGCATATAACAAGGCCTGTGCCAAACGATTATAAGATTCCAAAACGCCGCCCGAGAGAACGGGTTCTTCCGAAGCGCCTGTCACCGAGTAGGTCAATTCATCTGTATGCAGGATCGCCCGTCCCCCGGTTAGCCTGCGGACAACTTCCCAACCGTGCGCCTTGACCCGTTCCATGTCCACATCCGCAAAAGATTGGGCGTGACCCAAAGACAGGCAGGGCGGATTCCACGAGTACAGCCTCAGCGTGGGCAATGCTTCGCCGCGATGAATATGCTCAAGAATGGATTCATCCACAGCCATATTCCATGCGCCAGTGGATGGGGGAGTGTAAAGTAAACGCCAATTTGTCATGGATCTATTTTACTCTGAGACACAGACCTCCGAGTTTTCTAAAACTCGGAGGTCTGTGTCTCATTTTTCAGAAAATTCTTTTAATGCTTCTTCCAGTTTTTTCTCGTTCATCTCTTCCAACGGTGGCTTGACCGACCAGCGCGGCATGCCGTGCTGCCTGTGAAGGAACGCCTTCAAGATCGGCGGAAAGGGCATATATTTTTCGAGGATGTGTCTTTGCTTTGCAACACGCACCTGTGCTTCAGTAGGGTCTTTGCCTTCTTGATATAAGTCCCATATCTCGCGCAAATCTTCTGAGATCAAATTCGCGGGGGCGGTGATGGCTCCCTGCGCGTGATTTTTCAGCGCATGATGGAAATAGGAATCAGTTCCATTTAAAACGAGTAAATCTTTTCCAAAGCGTTGACCTAATGCCGTTGCAAATGCGTCGTCGTGAGATGAGTCTTTGATGCCCGCGAATTGAGTGGGGAAGGCGTCTTTCAACCGTGCCAGCAAATCCAATGAAAAGCCAACGCCTGTTGCACTCGGGATGTGATAGCCAAGCAAATGTCCTTTTGCGGGCACAGCCTTCTTAATCAGTTCGCTGAACCAGGTGAACAAACCTTCATCCGTTGCCTTGCGGAAATAATATGGAGGCAATACAACCACGCCGTTATAGCCGAGATCGAAGGCAAGTTTGGTTAGGTCAATGCTTTCACTTAAACTTGGCGTGCCAGTCCCGGCCAGTAATTTAAACCCTGGCAGCTGCTGACGATAGACTCGTACCGAGCGCATGAATGTCTCACGTTCCTTGGAGGAGAAGGATGGTCCTTCGCCAGTGGTACCAAAGAGCAGCGCGCCGTGGCATCCTCTTGATGCGAGAAAACGCAGAAGGACTGGGACAGTTTCCAGGTCAAGCGTTGAATCGGGCTTGAGCGGAGTCACTGCCGCGGCATAAACTCCAGCGAGTGGGTGCAAATCGGCCATAATGGTTACTCTTTTTCCTCGATAAATTGACGCGCTGCTTCTTCTGGAGGTTGAAGCGCCTGACCTGTTTCTTGGATTAAATAATGCTGGTGATCAAGCGTCCATAAATACAGGTCGGATTCAGTCTTGTCTTTAAAATCCTTTAAAATTTTACTGTTGCGAATGATATCAACGATGGGAAGATAAACAGTATCGTACCAATGCGCCACAGCTTCCTCTTCGGAAATATCGCGCTTGAGATCGAGCCCCATGAAGTAACGGTGCACGGCGATATGTTCCAACATGCGCTCGAAGCCGTCGGGGATGGTGATCTTGATGTCAGCATCCGGGCGGATATGATCGAGGGCGGTGCGTTCAAGAAAATGAACCTTGGCGCCGAGAATTTCCAGGTCTTCTGTCTTGATGTTGGCCGTGATGTTCACGCGCGTCGCACATTCGCGGATTTCCGCTTCGATATATTCCTGCCCCTGTTCGCGTGCCACAGAGACGCGGTGGTGACCGTCCACGACAAAATATACATCGCCTACTTTATAGAGAACCACGGGTGGAAGATGAATATCCTCATAGAAGGCGCGATCAACTTTTTGCCAGCGGCTGGCAAGCTGATCTTCCTTGGGAAGGAAGGCGCGGTCAAATTCATGATAGCGGTTCAGGCTCCCCGCGATCTGTTCCACACGGATGGTTTTTACTCCGCGATAGATCGGGCCGCCGATGTGCAGTTTTTCTTTGACATTGTCATAGGAAAGTAAATTTGTCGGTTTGCCTGAAAAAGATGAGATGATCTGATTGATAAAGGATTTCAGGCGCGCTTTGCTGAAATCTGCGCGTACACGGGAGTGAAGTTCGTCGGTCATGGGCTTGTTATCTCGCTTTATTTTTCTTGCTAAAAATTTGAATTGATGGTTTTGTATGGATATACGTTGATGATCTTTGTGATGCCGATGGTGGTTTCGGCATTCACAATATTTTTTTTAAAGAAATGAGTATGTCCGTGGAAATGATAACGCGGTCTTGTAATGCGTAATAGCCAGTTCAATGCTTTCAAGCCGTGGTGGGCGGGATCCGTGTCGTCATGGATCCCAAAGGGAGGGGAGTGGCTGATGAGGATATCCAATGCTCGGCCGTAGCGCAGGGTGTTAAGGAATAGCTTTGGAAGCATTGAATATGCGCGCAAGTAGGCTTCTGTTTGAGTATACTGATTGATCCCGTCCGGGCGGTAGCGGACGCATCCGCCAAAACCGCCGATCAGAAATTTATTGTGCCGGACAGTTTTCAGGTCCAGATTGGAACCGCCTTGAGCGCGTGACGCCGCAGTTTGCGGTTCGAATTTCGGGTCATGATTTCCGGGAACATAATACAAGGGTTTGTTCAACATGGTGACCAAATATTCCAGGTACTCATAAGGCAGATCACCGCAGCCGACGATAAGTTCGACATCCTTAAAATGGCCGCTGGAAACCAGCCCATAGATACGGTCAACAACTTGGTCGCTTACAGCCAGGATTTTCACAATGCGTTCATTTTGCCGTATAACCAGTTTCTCGGCAAGTCCCTGTCTGACAAGATTGTTATCAGTCTGCTATTTGCAATTCCCCCTACTGCACACTATAATTCATTAATTCAGCTCGCGTGGAATTTTTGAGGGTTCCTGAAATTCAAATTATTTTTTCGGAAAAATCTTCGATATAGCGCGCAGTGTCACTCATTAGTTCAAAGTGGTTGTGATCAGGAGTCTGCTCTGGAAACAAGAAAAATTACATCGCCCATGGGTACGGAATCAGGGAGTGGCAAAACTTCACGCCAACAGCTTCAATCTGGCCTTACGCTTGTTGAACGGTACACCATTCAGGATGTGATCGGGGTGGGGGGGATGGGGTCAGTCTATCGCGCCCGTGACTTGCATTTCCCGAATGTGGTTAAGCTGGTAGCGGTGAAGGAGATGATTAACCTTGCCCCCGACCCGCTCATACGGCAGACGATCGTCCAAAACTTTGAGCGTGAAGCGAATATGCTTGCCACGCTAAACCATCCCGCCATTCCGCGAATTTACGATTATTTTTCCCATAACGATCATTCCTATCTGGTTTTGGAATTTGTGCACGGCAAAGATCTGGAAACCGTGATCAATGATGCGAATGGATTCCTGCCCGAAGATCAGGTCATCAGCTGGGCGATCCAGCTTTGCGATGTGTTGGAATATTTACACGGGCATAAACCAGACCCGATCATTTTCCGCGATATGAAGCCGTCCAATGTGATGATCAATCATAATGGGGACGTGGTGTTGGTTGATTTTGGCATTGCGAAGACCTTCCAGTCAGGCTCAAAGGGAACGATGATCGGTACCGAAGGCTATTCGCCGCCCGAGCAGTATCGCGGAGAAGCAACCCCGATCGCGGATATTTATTCCCTTGGCGCGACATTGCATCACGCCATCACCCGCCGCGACCCGCGCCTTGAACCGCCCTTTTCTTTTGCCGAACGTCCGTTACGCCGAATTAACTCAAATGTTTCAAACGAATTTGAGGCAGTTGTTAATACTGCTTTACAATATAACCCTGCAGATCGCTTCTCCAGCGCGGCGGCGATGAAAGAAGCTTTGATGAATGTGGCGCGAAAAACTGGCGCGCTTTCAAAGATCACTGCGGCCTTGCCGGTTTCCAGTGGTGGTATTAAGCCGCTCTGGTCCTTTAAGTGTGAAGATGAGATCCGCGGTACCCCGGTCTTACATCAAGGCATGATCTTTATCGGGTGTTATGATAATAATCTGTACGCATTGAATGCAGCTGATGGACAATTCCAATGGAAGTATGCCGCTGAGGGGGGGATTGTCTCCCGTCCGATTGTTTATGATAGCAATGTGTTTTTTGGCTCGGAAGATAAACGCTTGCATGTGGTCAGCACACGGACTGGTAAACTGGTGTGGACATATTATACAGATGGAAAGATATACTCTTCCCCGCGTATCGCAGATGGGCACCTTTTCCTTGGTTCAGATGACCAAAACTTGCATGCAGTGAATGTCAGCAGCGGCCGCGCGATCTGGAAATTTTCCACTGACGGACCGATCCACTCCTCACCGCTGGTTGCGAATGAGATGGTTTACTTTGGCACTGAAGCCGGTTCCCTTTATGCTCTCGATTTTCGCGGCGAATTGAGATGGCGCTTTCAAGCCAAACGTTCAGTTACATCTTCACCGATCAGCAAGGGACAATATATTTATGTCGCATCGGTTGATAGTACTTTGTACTCGTTGGATGCAAAGAACGGCTGGGCGATCTGGAAATTCCGTCTTGGGAAGGGTTCTGTTTCCTCTCCCGCGCTTGCAGATGACTTTATTTTTGTCGGCGCGGCGGATGGATTTATTTATTGTGTGGATGCGCGTACAGCCAAGGAAGTTTGGCGGTTCCGCACTGAAAATCAAGTAAGCAGTTCTCCAACTGTTTACAAAGATTCTGTGTATTGCGGCTCTGTGGACGGCAGCCTGTATTGCCTCGAATATCGCACAGGTCGTTTGCGTTGGAAGTTCGAAGCCAAATCCGCGATTACCGGCTCGCCTGTGGTATTCGATGACATTGTTTATTTTGGTTCGACAGACCATCATGTGTATGCACTATTTGCTTAAAAGGAGTCGTTGTGACAGATATTTTTCGAAAATTATTTGGTAAAAAAGAGAATCCAGAAAAGCAGATTCAAATCGACATGGCTACGACTGCTCCGCTCAGTGATCAGCAGATCAGTTCGATCATTGCTGTTCAAAACCTCAAAAATGAAACAAAACAACTAACCGCGAGTGTGGGCCAATCTGTAGGAAAACAACGCGATCATAATGAGGATAGCGTGCTTGCGCTTACATCCATAATCTCCGGCAGCGCCGAAAGTATTCCCTTTGGCTTGTATATTGTCGCAGATGGCATGGGGGGGCATCAGTTCGGGGAAGTGGCGAGCAACGCCGCTGTTCGTATCATGGGCGGCAACATCACCAAAAAATTCCACTCCTATCTTTATAATTTGCCCTCAGTCAGCCTGCAGGAATCTCTCCAGGAGGTCATGGAAACATCGATCGCCGAAGCGCATCAATATGTCCAGCGTGAAGCGCCCGGCAGCGGTACCACTGTCACCGCCGCGCTGGTGTTGGGACAGCAAGTGACCATTGCCCATGTGGGTGATAGCCGTGCTTATTCAATTTACCCTGACGGCAGGATCGATGCGATTACGCGCGACCATTCGCTGGTCAAACGGCTGGAGGAACTCGGGCATCTCAGTAAGGATGAAGTCGAAAATTTCCCCCATCGCAATGTCCTGATCCGGGCCTTGGGACAGGGTGATACCTTGGAAGCCGATATCTTTACCATCCCATTCCCGCAGACGGGCTACCTTATGATCTGCAGTGACGGGTTGTGGGGTGTTATCAGTGAGAAGGAGATCCTTCGCTGCATCACCGAAGCGCCCAACCTAAACCGCGCCTGCCAGAATTTGGTGGAAGCCGCCAATGAGGCTGGTGGCCCCGACAATATTACGGTTATCCTTGCGCAAATGATTGGATAGAATGCTTTTTAATAAACTGGATTATTACGCCGTTTTGGGAGTTTTTCGAGATGCCTCGCAGGAGGAGATTAAGCACGCCTATTTCGAATCTGCTCAACGGTTGCACCCGGATAAAAATGTTGCGGCTGGCGAGACGGAATTATTCCTTGAGATACAGAAAGCCTATGAAGTTCTTTCAAACCCAAAACGGCGCGTCTTGTATGATGCGACCCTGCCTCCTGAGATTGAAGCCAATTCAGTCCTAAAACATGAGATCATTTTCAGCCGTCCTAATTTGGTTAAATTATCCGAACAGCAGCTGGTCTACGTGCTTCTTGAAATTGGCGCCCGCACCGAAAAAGAAAGCCTCCCGACCCCGCCGTTAAACCTATGTCTTGTGCTTGATCGTTCCACTTCCATGCAGGGCGATAAAATGGATATGGTCAAAGCCACTGCGATCCAATTGCTTCGCAGTTTACGCCCTGAAGACGTATTGAGCATCATTGCCTTTAGCGATTATGCCGAGGTGATCGTTCCCGCCTCGCTGAATATTGATAATAAGAAACAGGAAAACCGTATCCAAATGATACAGGCTTCCGGGGCGACTGAAATTTTCAACGGATTGCAGGCGGGTTTAAAGGAAATTCGCCGCACGCTTGATCCGTCGCGGGTCAATCACATCATTCTATTGACCGATGGACAAACTTACGGTGATGAACAAGCTTGTCTGAAACTTGCCGAAGAAGCTGCCTCCATGAATATCGGTATTACCGGCATGGGCATTGGTAATGATTGGAACGATATTTTCCTTGACGCCCTGGCGGGCAAAACCGGCGGTTCCTCGGCATATATTTCAAAGCCCAAAGATATTCAACGATTGCTTGTTGATAAATTTAATACCCTGATCAGCACTTTTGCGGATGATGTTCTGCTTGAGTTTAAAACATCTGAGCATGTTCAACTTAATTACGTATTTCGTCTTCAGCCTGAAGGCGGTTGTGTCGTACTTGAATCCCCCATGCATCTTGGCCCGATTCTTCGTGATACACCCCTGCAGGTCTTGTTTGAGTTCCTTGTCAATTCACCCGCGTTAGCAGAAGATGTGGTCGCCCTGTTGAATGGTTCGTTAAAAGCGTCCATTACCGTGCGCCCCACACCTGTTCCGCCCATTCGATTTAACCTTAGTCGCGAAGTGCAAGTGAATCCGTCCCATGAGCCGCCGCCAACGAGAATGTTGAGTGCGCTTTCGCGTTTGACACTCTATCGATTGCAGGAACGCGCCAGGGTCTCGGCGGATCAGGGCCAGTATGATGCGGCATCCCGTCACCTGCAGAACCTGGCAACTCATTTGCTTGCGCAAGGTGAGAATTCCCTTGCAAAGACCGCTTTATTGGAAGCCGATAATCTTGAAAGAATGCATGCCTGGACCGCCAATGGATCCAAGGATATAAAATATAATACCCGTGCACTACTTATAGCAGATAAAAAGGAGAAGCCAAGATGATCATTTGTTCAAATTGTAAACATAGCAATCTGGATGGCGCCATGTTTTGCGCAGAGTGCGGCGCACAACTGGTCGGCAGGGAAGACCTAACTACTCAAAACATCACAACAAAGCAGTTTGAAGAGGCAAACAAGGAAAGACCCTCCACGAGTGATGTATATCAGCCTTTCGATGGCAGCGATGCGTGGGGCAGCCTGCATTTACTCGATACAGGCCAGGTACTGCCGCTTTCGGTAAGGAATGAATTTACCATGGGGCGCATCAGCGAAGGCCAGCCCATCATGCCTGATATTGACCTGTCGCCTTATCAGGCTTATGCGGCGGGTGTATCGCGTTTGCATGGGGTCATTAAACGCGATGGAAACAAGATCATTTTTATGGATCTCGGTTCAGCCAACGGAACATATATCAACGGCAAACGTCTCACTCCCAATGTGGAACAAACACTTAACCATGGTGATATTGTTGCGCTCGGAAAATTGAAAATGCAGATCCTGGTAAGAAACTCGTAGGAAGAGTATCGATCATGGCCTATACAGTCATTTTACATATTGTGGGCGAAACCTCGGTAGCCGGGGAGGTGGAAGAACTTCCAAAACCCACGGATAGCAGTATCCTGGTTTTTAACCCTCGTCAGCGCGATGGCAAGGATCTTCACTATTTGGATCAAAATGTCACCAAGGTAATTTGGCCGTTAGCCAAGATCAATTTTATTGAGATTCTTGAAAGTGCCGAGGAAGAAAAGATCATTGGTTTTGTGAGGGAATAGTATGTCTGATTCATTGGATCGCCGCCGCATACTCGTTGTGGATGATGAAGAGCGCATGGTGCGTTTCATCCGTATGAACCTTGAGCATGATGGCTTTCAAGTGAGCGAAGCTTTTAACGGTAAGCAAGCCATTCAAAGATTGCGCGATGTAACTCCTGATCTCATTCTGCTCGATATCATGATGCCTGACCTTGACGGTTTTGAAGTCTTGGAAGCCCTGCGAGAGTTTACGAATGTGCCGGTCATCATGTTGACGGCCAAAGGTGAGGAAGATGATCGTGTACGCGGTCTTGAACGCGGCGCGGATGATTATGTTACCAAACCGTTCAGCCCGCGTGAATTGGTCAGCCGCGTCAAAGCTGTCCTGCGTCGCACCGAAGGTACGACAGGCTCCATGCACGGTCTGCTGGAAATTGACAAGCGTCTCAAAATTGATTTTGATCGCCGCGAGATTTGGCTCGAAGGCAAGCTAGTGAAACTTCGTCCCACCGAATACCGCCTGCTATTTCACCTAGTCCAGAACGCGGGTTGGGTCGTTTCCCACGATCAGCTCCTTCAAAAAGTTTGGGGATATGAATATCGTGATGAACCTCATTATGTCCGTCTTTATATTAACTATCTTCGCCAAAAATTAGAAAAGGATCCCGCCGATCCAAAATATATTCTGACCGAGCGTGGCGTTGGGTATCGTTTTGTCGATTTTAAACGCGCAAAGGAATAATCCATGCGAAAACCCGACAATAAACTTGTGGCTGTTGGCAAAATGGTGCTTATTTGCGTTATTTGTTTTGGCACTATTTACGGAATTGTTTCATTGATCACATATTTGGGCGCATAAATTATTTTGGTTATAAAAGGAGTCGAGCCGGTCTGGTTCGACTCCTTTTTGATTTATCACTGGAGGATTAACATATGGCTGAATCTATTTCAACCCTGCGCGTCAATTCTGACCGAATGCTTGATATGTTTAATAAATTAGCCTTGATCGGCGCGACAGGTGATGGCGGGGTGAGCCGCGTCACTTTTAGCGGGGCGCATCTTGCCGCGCGTAAATGGTTTCGTGAACAGATCGAACGCTCAGGCTTGGATTTCAGTATGGACGGCGCCGGGAATTATTCTGCCACATTAACGTGCGATTGTTCAAACGCGCAAACGCTCCTTTTGGGGTCACATCTTGACTCTGTTCCGAATGGCGGACGCTTTGATGGCGCGCTTGGTGTGATAGCGGCTCTCGAAGTGTTGCGAACTGTCAAAGAAAACGGGATCATGCTCAAGGTCAATTTGGAAGCGATCGATTTCACGGATGAAGAAGGCACGTTGGTCGGTCTGCTTGGAAGCGCGGCATTGGCTGGTCATCTTCATCTGGATGGCCTGAAAAATCCGCGCGGTGGGCGGGAAAATTTGGAAGCTGGAATGGCCCGCGCCGGGTTAACCGATGAAAGTATGCTAGCTGCAGCGCGCCCAAAGGGATCATTGGCGGGCTATTTGGAATTACACATTGAACAGGGCAACCGGCTTGAGCGAAATGGGATTAATGTTGGCGTTGTTTCCGCCATCGTTGGGATTCGTTCCTATCGGCTGAGTTTTATCGGACGTGCTGATCATGCGGGCTCCACTTTGATGACCGACCGTGCGGACGCCTCGTTAGGCGCGAGTGCTTTCACGCTCGCGGCGCGCGAGATCGTGATGAAGGATTTTCCGAATTGCGTTGTCAATGTAGGCAAAATGGAATTTACGCCGGGTGCGTTCAATATTGTCCCCGCGCTGGTAAATGTAGCGCTTGAGTTTCGCGCGCCAAGTGATGAGGAATTTGATCAGGTTGGTTCTGCTTTATTGGTGTGTGCTGAAATGGAAGCTCAACGGTTTGGCTTGGCATTGAAGAAGGAATTTTTAGGTTCACATTCACCCAGCTTGGCCAGTGAAAAAATTAAGACCGCTTTTGTTGATGCTTGTAATGGCCTGGGATTGACGCATATACCCCTAATCTCAGGTGCCGGTCACGATGGGCAATCCCTTGTGGACATGTGTCCGATCGGTATGATATTTGTTCCATCGGTGGACGGCGCCAGCCATGCTCCACGAGAATTCACCAAATGGGAAGATTGTGTCAACGGGGCGAATGTTTTACTTCAAGCGGTTATAAAGTTAGGCACGGAGTAAAATAGAAAAGATGTCCCCGATCTTACAGGTGAACCATGAAAAACTTTGACCCAAAATATAACGATATTCCAAAGACCGAGATCCATTGCCACCTTGAAGGCTCGATCCGTACGCAGACCATTATCGATATTGCGCGTCAGTACAATTTGATTTTGCCTTCGTATGAAGCCCGCGAGTTGGATCGTCATGTAAAGGTCTATGACCAGCTTCGAGATCTGCAGGCGGTATTGGATGCATTTGCTATTTTTCAGAACAGCATCACATCCCCTGCAGTGTTCGAACGTATTGCGTGGGAGTTATTTGAAGACTGTTCCAGGCAAAATATCAAATTGTTCGAGGTCCGCTTTTCGCCGGATTGGGCGTTTCATGGTCATGGTGTAGATTGGGATTCCTGCCTGGAGGGCTTGCTCACAGCCAAAGAAAGGGCAGAATATCAGTTTGATATGGTGATCGGGATCATTGCCATCACTTCACGCGGCATGGGACCTGAGTCCTGTATCAAAACTGTGGATTGGGCGATTCGTCATAAACAGCACATTCTGGCTGTTGATCTGGCAGATGGAGAAATGTTGTACCCCATGAATAATTTTGTCAAGCCGATCTTGAAGGCAAAGGACGCTGGTCTGAAGGTGACGATTCACACAGGTGAAGATACACCCGCCTCAGCGGTGAGGGACACAATCCTTGCCTTTCAGCCTGACCGCATCGGGCACGGCATCCATAGTATTGAAGATATGTCAGTTATCGAATTGATCAAGGAACGTAATATTACGCTTGAGGTTAATCCGTGGAGTAATTATCTGACCAATTCCGTCCCGATCATTGAAGAACATCCACTGAAAAAGCTGTTCGACCTTGGTGTGCGCGTGACGATAAACTCTGACGATCCTGAGGTGTTGGAGACGAATGTGAATAACGAGTACCGCATTGCGCATGAGGTCCTTGGCATGAGCATGGACGATATTGCTGTTTGCAATCGCTATGCATTTGAGTCTTCTTTCATAGAAGATGCCGCCAAACAAAGAATCTGGGATAAGTATTTTGAACCGGTTTCTTAATCCGAACGCGAATAATACGAATTTCAATGGATATTTTCGCGTTCATGGTTTCCCGGTTTTGAGAATGCAGTACGTATTCCTGTTTTTAATAATCAGTGGGAAATAACCCGTCGGTTATGGTTTTATAAAACCTCATGAATAAGCAGCGCTTCATAAAAATAACATTCAACCTTTGGCCGTGGATCAGCCTTGCCATATCCATAGCCGTCTTTGCCTTGATCCTGCTGAGCCGTTCTCCGGGCTTGCTCCGTCCAGTTAGCATGGCGCTCAGGACAGGCTTTGCGGCCATCATACCTGTAGCGATGCTGTTGGTGTATTTTATATTTCGTATTCCCGGAAAAATCGGGGAAGTTCTTGCTTTAATATCCACCATGGCACTATTTGCTTTTGGGCTTGCAGGTGTGTGGGCATCAGGACAAACCCAGCCAAACCTGATTAGCGGTCTTATTCCGGTCAGTGATGCAACAAATTACTATATTGACGCATTGAGAATACTCAGTGGAAAGGATATTTCACAGTTTTCGGCGATGCGGCCTTTTTTTCCGGGGTTATTATCCGTCCTTTTGAAGCTGACTGATCGGAACTTAATGGCGGCTTTAGGTATCATCACAGCCATTGCCGGGGTGTCTTGTTACATTGTATCCAGGGAGATTCAACGAACTCATGGAGCAGAACCTGCTGCTTTTTTTCTAATCATGATGTTTCTCTATTTTCGTTTTTATAGCGGGACAACTTTATCTGAATCGCTTGGCTTGACCTTTAGCATGCTTGGATTTGCGCTACTCTGGCAAGGCAAAAAGATGAACACAGAAGGGCTTGCATTATTTGGCCTGACGATGATCACCTTTGCTCTCAACATCCGCCCCGGGGCAATGTTTGTTCTTCCCGCAATTCTTCTTTGGGGATGTATAGCATTTAGAGGTGATAAAAAAATCTCGGTCAGATTCCTCGCAGCCGGAACAGCGGCAATTCTGATTGTGTTCTATGTACACGGTTTTTTAATTGATATTCTTGCGGGACCGGGCGAAATCCCGTTTTCAAATTTTTCATGGGCTTTGTATGGACTTGCTTCCGGCGGGAACTCTTGGACGTATGTTTTTCAGGCGCATCCTGAGCTGCAATCTTTAGGCGTGGCCGAACAAAACCGAGCCATCTACAGCCTTGTTATTGATCTGGTGATCCATCAACCGTCTCTATTATTGAATGGCGCGTTTCAGTATTGGAAAATGTTTTTTTCAAGCACCTGGTACAACGCTTACGCATTCGCGGCGGGAGATAACTTCACCATAAACGAAGTCGCAAGATGGGGGATATATTTCCTTGGCAGTATGGGATTTCTAAAATGGTATGCTGACCGTAAGGATGACTTTGCATGCCTGGTTGGGCTGGCGTCTCTGGGTGTGCTGGCCTCCGTCCCCTTTGTCCCGCCGACCGACGCTTTTCGTGTCCGCTTATACGCTTCAACCATTCCGATTTTTGGGCTGCTGCCCGCCATGGGGTTGGCATATCTTCGCGATAAACTCAATTTCCGTTTTTTCAGACCCGCAACAAATTTTGTTAAAGACAATCTGGCGATGCCGATTTCAATCTCCTTGATCGCTCTCATACTTGTTGCGCCGGTTGCTGTCAAACTTAATGGAACGCCTCCGCCTGAAATAAAAACAGCTTGTCCGCCTGAAATGCAAAGCATTTCTATAATTTTTGATCAAGGCACATTCATTAACGTGGCACGCGAAAGCTTGGTTTTTCTGGATTGGAATCCCAACTTTCACGCCGGTCTTTTCCGCCGTAATACACATAGTCTGGCCGATACATATCTCATGGAAGCGTTGAATGAAATAGCGCCGCCAAGCACTCTTTTCTATACGCTCGATTACGAGTCGAATGGGGAGGCATTGGTTGTCATCAAAACAGAAAAGCTCCCATCGCCGGGCAAACTGTCAAGGCTGTGTGGAATCTGGGATCGCGATCCAAATACAATCAATTACAGAATATTTTATGCAGATACAGCGATCCAAAATTAAATGCGTCTCGGCCTGCATCTATTGCAAAAAATGTTTGGCACATTTTGGATGGAGTGGAAAGAGGGCAGTAAAATAGCGATGAGCTGTCCGAAATGAACAGCGGATTCATCCGCTCGTGCGGGAATCAAAATTGACCGAATCAGATTCTTTACGGTATAATATCCCGCCAGTCTAACCCCTGCAAGCCAGTTCCCCATGTGGGATTTGCGCAATCATCTTTACATAATAAGGAAGTGTTTCGAATGGTTAAAAGAACATACCAACCCAAGATCCGTCGCCGCGTTCGTGTACACGGCTTTAGACAGCGCATGTCCACTGCCGATGGCCGCAACGTGCTTAAGCGCCGCCGCTTGCGTGGCCGCTATAAACTCACAGTTAGGTCCAACGAGCACGTCAAGAAAGTTCGATGGTAGGTTTTTGCGTGCTTTAGTGCGCAACGATTCACAATGAGGCGCGGGTGCAGAGAAAGTTTCGACTGTCCCGATCCGAAGATTTCAAGCGGGTGCGGCTAATTGGCAAGTCCTATGCCCATCCGCTTGTTGTGTTAGTAGCACGAGCCAGTGAAACCTCCACTCAAATTCGAGTGGGGATTGCCGCGGGCAAAAGAACGGGAACGGCAGTCCGTCGTAACCGTGCCAAACGTATCTTGCGTGAAGCCATGCGGCCGATGTTGTCTTCCCTCGCTTCTGGATGGGACCTGGTACTGATAGCCCGTCCCGCGCTTGTGACCGCCACTTTGACTGATACCCGCCTTGCAGTAAAAGCTCTCCTCCAACGCGCAAAGATCCTCTCCGCGGATGAATCCTGAAGAAGAAATCCATTCACATGAATATTCGAGTGAACCACTTCTGCGTGACATGCCGCGCAAACTGGTTAATTTTCCGCGCATCGCTCTGCTTGCTTTGATCCGTTTGTATCAAATGCTGGTCTCGCCAGCCTTGCCTTCGAATACCTGTCGTTTTTATCCATCCTGCTCTCATTATGGCTACCAAGCTGTTTATAAATATGGCGCGCTAAAAGGTTCATTCATGGCAGCCTGGCGCGTCTTGCGTTGTAATCCGTTCAATCCTGGCGGATACGACCCGGTTCCCTAGCGATATTCCTGTAACAGCAAATTTGTTGTTACGTTCAGATAGGAGAAGGTACCAACTTGAAAACAAAAAAAATGATCTTGATCTCACTTCTCGTGCTTGGCGCTATGTTCTTAAGTGCCTGTTCGGGTGGTACAGTTGTAAATAACTGGTATGGACTTGCGGCAGATGCAGAACGTGCCTACGTATCCGCTGGTTCGTTCATCTACGCAGTTGATTTGCAGAATGGCAGTGAAGTCTGGCGTTACCCTGAAAAGGCAGATAGCAAAGTTTTGTTTTTTGCCAATCCTGTCTTGACGACGGATGGACAATTGTTGATCGGGAGCGCAGGCGCAAAAGATCACAAATTCATCAGCCTTGACCCTGCAACGGGTAAGGAAAAATGGGCCAAGGTTTTCACAGGGGCTAAAGGTGCCTGGGTTGCCGCTCCGCTTGTTATGAATGATAGGATCTATGTTCCGAATACGGACGGATTCCTGTATGTCCTTGACTTAAGTGGAAATCAAAGCGCCGACCCAATTGATATTGGCGGCGCGCTCTGGTCTGCACCGGTCAGTGACGGGACGCTGATCTATCTTTCATCCCTCGATCATTTTCTTCATATTATCGACCCTGTAAAAGGTGTTGTCGTGAGTGAGATCGATCTGGGCGGTGCCATTCCCAGCAGCCCGGCAGTGAATAATATTGGGGCATACGCCGGGTCTTTTGCTTCGACGATTGAATTCATTCAATCCAATGGGGATCATAGTGTTCTTACACAAACAGAGAATCGAGTTTGGGGTTCCCCGGTTTTGGATGGGGAAACGCTTTACTATGCAGATCTAAATGGCAAAGTTTATTCATTTGATCTTGCCAGCGGAACAGAGAACTGGTCTGTTCAACCGGATGGGCCTGTTGCGGCGGGTTTATTGATCGCGGGTGGGCAGATTTATGTTGCGAGCGAAGCGGACCCGACCTCTGAGTTGGGGACACTCGTCGCGTTGGATCTTGATGGCAAGACCGTCTGGAGCAAGGAGGTCGGTGGCAAGTTGTATACCACCCCAGTTGTTTCCGGTGATTTGATCCTTGTTGCGCCTCACCAGGCCGAGGTCACTCTTGCCGCGTACGATGCCGACGGCAAACAAGCCTGGACGTTCACGCCAGCCAAATAAGGAGACTGTCCCATGTGGGAACAATTAATCATTCAACCCATGACCAATTTGTTGCTATTTATCTATGACCTGCTTGGTCATGGTCCGCACACATTCGGTCTTGCGATCATCTTGTTCACGATTGTCGTTCGTTTGATCACCTGGCCTTTGAACGCCTCGCAGGTCAAGGGTGCGCAAGCCATGCAGGAATTACAGAACGATAAGGAATGGCAGGAGATCCAAAAGAAATACGCCAAAGATAAGGAAAAGATCGCCCAGGAGCAAATGCGCATTTACAAGGAGCGCGGTATTAATCCCTTTGCGTCCTGCCTGCCGACACTGATCCAATTCCCGATCATCATTGGTTTGTATCAAAGCATCATCCGCGCGTTATCTGTCATGCCATTGGATATGCTTAAACTTGCACGCACCATTTATCCATTTCAGAATGCCGAAGGGATCATTCCGCTTAACAGCAAATTCCTTTGGATGAACCTCGGCAGCCCGGAATCTGTTCAAATATTAGGTTATGCGATTCCCACTTTGGCTGTGGTTGTGGCGCTCACCACTTATGTTCAATCCAAATTGACTATGCCGGCCACCAGCAACCCGAATGATCAAGGTGCGCAGATGTCTGGCATGATGAGCATCTACATGCCGCTCATGCTTGGCTGGTTCGCATTGAACTTTGCCTCGGGCATCGCGATCTACTTTATTACCAGTAACTTGCTCGGTATTATTCAATACGCAGCAACCGGACGGGCCAATTGGCGCAACCTGCTGCCCGGCGGCGATAAGAAAACAACTTCCGTTAAGAAAAAATAGGGAGGTACCATGAGTGACCGAACCACGCTTGAGATCATTGCACCAACCGTTGAGGAAGCCCTCTCTCAAGGGCTATCCCAATTGGGGCTCACCGCAGACGCTGTTTCTGTTGAGGTATTGGATTCAGGCAGCAAGGGATTATTCGGGCTTGGCGGACGCCAAGTGCGGGTGCGCCTGACTGTAAACCCGTTACCTGGGGAATATGTGCCTGAAGCCCCTTCCAAACCGAAAGCAGCGGATAAAGCTGCGGTGTCTTCTCGTGCGCCCAAGCCTGCTCCCGCTAAAAAAACGGAATCAGCGCCAAAGGTGCGTGAGCCCAAACCTGCGCGTTCTGCAGCCGCCAAGAAACCTGAACAGGAAGAAGCAGTTCTTGTTCCAGTCAAAAAAGTGGAACGCCACGAACCGGATCCGGTCCTGGATGCTACGGAAGAGATCGTTTCCAAGTTGATCCACCACCTCGGTATGAAGGCTCAGGTTTCTGCGAATTTTGATGAGAAGAGCACTGATGACCGCCGTACTATTCATGTGGATGTGCGCGGAGACAACCTGAGCGCGCTGATTGGTCGTCAGGCTGAAACGCTGAATGCTTTCCAATATGTCGCCTCTTTGATCGTTGGCAAGCAGACCCAGCAGTGGGTGCAATTGGTTGTGGATGTGGAAGGCTATCGAGAACGCCGTGAAAAACAGGTCCGTCAGGTTGCTCTTCGCATGGTGGAACAGGTGCTCAAGACCGGACGCAAAGCCACGCTTGAGCCAATGACCGCCAACGAACGTCGTGTCATCCACATTGAATTGCGCGGACATCCCGGTGTGACCACTGAAAGTACAGGCGAAGAACCCCATCGCAAAGTGGTTATTTTGCCGAAAGAATAGAATTAAATACTTGAAAGACCGTCCTAAGGCGGTCTTTTTTTTAAGATGAATTCCGCTACGGTATAATTCAAGCCATGTCCGAACTTACCCCGCTTCAGCCGGTGGATTACCTTGTAATTGGTCATGTGGCTGAAGATATCACGCCGAATGGCGTACAGCTTGGAGGGACAGTTTCATATTCCGCGTTGACTGCGCGGGCGTTGGGAATGCGTGTGGGAATTGTGACATCCTCGGCAAAAGACGCACCCTTGCGGGCTCTGGATGGAATTCAAATCTTTAATATCCCTGCGGAGCACAGCACCACTTTTCAAAATGTGAGGACAGAGACAGGACGCAGGCAGACTTTGCACCATCAAGCTGCGTTACTTTCTTTCAACCATATTCCGCAACACTGGCGCAATTCGCCGATCGTGCACCTTGCACCGATTGCGCAGGAATTAGAAGCATCAATTTCAGAAAAATTCCCATCCTCCTTATTGGGAATTACTCCGCAAGGATGGATGCGAAAGTGGAATGAAAATGGTCAAGTGGCGGCTTGTGCCTGGGAAAATAATGAACAGATACTCGGTCAGGCGGGGGCCGTGGTAATGAGTGTGGAAGATGTCAATCGTGACCTGGAACTTGTCGAAGAGATGGCACATCTCACACGAGTCCTGTGCCTGACGGAAGGGGAGGCGGGCGCTGTGTTGTATTGGAATGGCGACCGTCGTCGTTTCCGCCCGACCGTTATGAAGGAAGTGGATGCGACGGGCGCGGGCGATATTTTTGCGGCGGCATTTTTTGTGCGTTACCATAAGACGCGTGACCCGTGGGAGGCAACGCGTTTTGCAACTCAACTTGCTGCGCGCTCTGTGATGCGCGTTGGATTGAACGGGATACCAACTTCACAGGAAGTCGAGGAATGTTTGATGGAGGTATTATTGTGACGCGTGTTTATACGCTCGTGAATCAAAAGGGCGGTGTGGGGAAAACCACGACAACGATCAATCTGGGCGCGTATCTCGCGCAGTTGGGTCAGCGTGTGCTGGTGGTTGACCTTGACCCGCAGGCCAATGCAACATCCTGCCTGGGCGTTGATAAAGCCAATGTGCAAAGTGGTACGTATGAGGCATTGTTGGGTGATACAAAAATTGCCGCATCCATTTTGCTGAATGAACGGCTTAAGTTATCCCTGCTTCCATCATCTTCCTCCCTCGCAGGAGCAGAAGTGGAATTGGTGGATGAGCTGGCGCGTGAATCACGCCTTCGAAAAGCGATCATGCAAGTTAAAGACCGCTATGATTATGTTTTGATCGACTGTCCGCCTTCACTTGGATTGTTGACCGTGAATGGGTTAATGGCAGCCCTGGATGGCGTGATCGTGCCTGTACAATGCGAGTACCTTGCCTTGGAAGGGTTGGGACAATTAACGCAAACGATCGAACGTGTCCGCTCACTGCTCTTTCCAGAACTGGTGGTACGCGGCGTTGTGTTGACCATGTTCGACAGCCGTACGAATCTTGCCAATGATGTGGTCGCTGAGGTGAATGGTCATTTTCCAAATCAGGTATTTAAGAGCGTGATCCCGCGGAATATACGTCTCGCTGAAGCGCCATCTTACGGGTTGCCCATTTCTGCGTACGCCCCCGCTTCTGTCGGCGCTCAGGCTTATGAAGCTCTGGCAAAAGAGCTGTTGAAGAGTGATGGCGTGAAGGTCAGTTAAGGAGATTATATGGCTCAACGAACAGGTCTTGGTAAAGGGCTCGACGCATTAATTCCATCAGGTGGAAAAAACCAGCCCGTGTCATCAACTGGCGCTGCCGGTGTTGGCGGCGTTCAGCAGGTGGCAGTGGAATCGATCCAGCCGAATCCGCGCCAGCCGCGTATTCATTTTAAGGAAGAGGAATTGGCGGAATTGGCAGCCTCGATCCGTGAGCATGGAGTCATCCAGCCCTTGATCGTGACACCAAAATCGGATGGAACCTTTATTCTGATCGCGGGCGAACGCCGCTGGCAGGCATCTCAAAAGGCGGGCTTGCGGACTGTCCCTGTCATCACACGTGAGGCGAATAATCAGGAATTGCTTGAGATCGCGTTGATCGAAAATGTGCAGCGTGCTGACCTGAACTCAATGGAAGAAGCCGAAGCCTATCGTCAGCTTGTGGAGGAATTCAGCCTGTCCCACGAAGCGGTTGCGAAACGGGTCGGAAAAAATCGCGTGACGGTTACGAATACTCTGCGTTTGCTCAGTCTCGCGGACGTGGTTAAACAAGCCTTGGTGGATGGGACGATTACTGAAGGTCATGCGCGCGCGCTTTTGGCGTTGTCCACGCATAAAGCGCAGACATCTGCTTTGCAAACTGTCATAAACCTTTCATTCAATGTGCGTCAGACCGAAGAGTATGTGAGAAAACTCGCAGGGCAGAAACTGATCAAGGCGAAGAAGCCCAGTCGTAACGCTGACGTGAATGATGTGGAGAAACGCCTGCAAAACAGCCTTGGAACAAAAGTCGCATTGAAACACGGCAAAAAAGGCGGCACAGTCACCATTTATTATTATTCCGGCGAAGAGCTGGACGCACTCATTGAAAAATTGACCTAATACCTGTCTGCCAGCCGCTGGTCTTGTTGCCAATTTGACTAACAGGCTGGCAGGCTGGAGGACCGCCAATCAACATGAAACTTTTCTATAACGCAAATATTTACACCCTTGATGAAAAACAGCCCAAAGCCTCTGCTGTCTTGATCGCTGGCGCGCGGATCATTGCTGTTGGTGACAAGGATCAACTCGAATCACTCGCGCACGGCAGGCTGGAAAAACAGGATATGCAAGGCAGAACCATCTTACCCGGCCTGACAGACGCGCATCTCCATCTCCAATATTATGCGCTCGGACTTGAAAAGATAGACTGCGAAACCAAAACAAAGGAAGAATGTTTGCGCCGTGTGGCAGAGCGCGCAAAAAACACTCCGCCTGCAGAGTGGATATTCGGTCACGGCTGGAATCAGAACGAATGGTCTGAGGGTGGAGATTGGCCAACTGCCAGTGAATTGGACGTGATCGCACCAAACAACCCTGTATATCTGACAGCTAAATCATTACACGCTGCCTGGGCAAATACGTCTGCCTTGAATCTCGCCCAGGTCGCCAGCGATACTCCAGATCCGAAAAATGGAATCATTCAGCGCGATAGCAGTGGTCGAGCAACAGGCATTCTGCTTGAAAGTGCCATGGAGCTTGTCGTTCATGTTATCCCCGAGCCATCCATTGAAAATATAAAGCATGCCATCGAAAAAGCCCAGCCTTATTTATGGAAGATGGGGCTCACAGGTATTCACGATTTTGACCGCCGTGATTCTTTTATGGCTTTGCAGCAATTGCATGCGCAGGGAAAATTAAAATTACGGGTCAACAAAAATATTCCTGTGGACAGTCTTGATCATGCTTTCGAACTGGGTTTAAGCACAGGGTTTGGTGATGACTGGCTCTGGATCGGCTCGGTCAAAGCCTTTATGGATGGAGCGCTTGGTCCGCATACGGCCGCCATGTTTCAACCATATAGCGATGCGCCAGAAAACCGCGGTATCCTGAACATGGATGGCGAGGAACTTTTTGAATATTGCCGCAAAGCCGCAGATGCCGGTTTAAGCATGAGCGTTCATGCCATCGGTGACCGCGCCAATCATGAGGTCCTGGACGCGTTTGAACAACTTCGCAGTTATGAAACAGAAAAAAATCTTCCACACCTGCGCCATCGTATTGAACATGTGCAGGTACTGCATCCCGACGATGCCCCGCGTTTCGCACGGCTTAATGTGATCGCATCCATGCAGCCGATCCATGCACCGTCGGATATGTACGCGGCTGATCGTTTCTGGGGAGAACGCTCGGCCCTTGCCTATGCCTGGCGGACTCAATTGAATTATGGCGCTCATCTGGCTTTTGGATCAGACGCGCCAGTAGAATCACCCAATCCGTTTTTGGGATTACACGCTGCGGTCACCCGCCGAAGACCGGACGGTTCACCCTCTGACGAGGGCTGGTACCCGCAACAAAAATTAACGATGGCTGAGGCATTGTCCGCTTACACTGCAGGCGCAGCCTATGCCGCCAATGCGGAACACCGCCTTGGAAAACTTGCTGAAAATTATCTTGCCGATCTGATCGTACTGGATCAGGATATTTTTTCAATGGATCCCAATGAACTGTTATCCATGCACGCCTCTGCAACAATGATCGGGGGGGAGTGGGTACTGCAGTAAGTCATTGATCGAGGAGATCATGTCGAATACCAATATTTCCAAACTCACCCCTGAAATGCTGGTTCCGCGCATGGGCGAGTACATTGTTCAAAAGGGAATGATCAGCGAAGACGACCTGCAGAAAGTGCTCTCCTTTCAACAGGAACAAGCCAGGTTGGGCAAGCCGTATATGCTAGGTCAGGCCTTGCTCGAGTTGAAAATGCTTGACCGTGATTCTTTGGATCAGGTGATCACCGAACAGCTTATTCAGTTGCGTACGGCTTTGCAATCTGCGAATCGCAACCTCGAACAGCGTGTCAAGGAACGTACCGCTGATCTAAATGAGGCACTCGAAAGACTTTCAGAGTTGAGTAAAATGAAGGCGAATTTCGTGGCGAATATTTCACACGAATTGCGCACACCGCTTACTCATATCAAAGGTTATCTTGAATTGCTGATCACAGAATCGTTAGGTCCGATTGTTGAAGAACAACACCACGCTCTGGAGATCAGTCAGAAGTCTGCAACCAGGCTGGGAACATTGATCGATGATCTGATCACATTCTCGCTGGCTTCACGCGGTGAGATGAGTATGAAGCTGGTCAAGGCTGATATTGGGCGCATTATTTCATTGGTGGCAAAATCGGCATTAAGCAAGGCGGAAGAGCGTGGCGTGCAGGTCATCGCTGTGGTGCCGGAGAACATTCCGCAAGTGCAGGCGGACCCTGAGAAGATCGGCTGGGTCGTGAATCAACTTCTCGATAATGGGATCAAATTCACCCCGTCGGGTGGGAGCGTTGTGATCGCGCTAAAAGAAGAAGGCTCCAACCTCGTTGTCTGTTCTGTAACTGATACGGGCATTGGTATTCCTGCTAGCCGTGTGAATGAGGTTTTTGAAGTATTCCATCAATTGGACGAATCTTCCACGCGACATTTTGGCGGCACCGGGCTTGGGTTGGCGCTTGTCCGTCAGATCGTGGAAGGGCATGGCTCGATGTTGGATATTCAATCTGTAGAAGGGGAAGGCTCCACGTTTAAGTTCCCCTTGCTGGCAGTGCGGGAGTAGGCATGGATACTGTCACCCTCACCCTTTTGAACGAATTGTTTGAAGAGATCCAGAAGAAACATGACTGGAAAGCCGGGATGGATACGATCTTTTTATCCATGCGCGGTTCTTTTGTTTTCGATAATGTCGCGATCTATCTAATCGACCCGCGGACAAAAGGATTAGAAGTTGCATATGCGCGGGCCATGGGGCGCGGCAAAAATGCGGAAGCTGAGGCTGCCTGGGGAGAGAGCCTTGCGAACGAAGTAATTACAACAGGTAAAAAAGTTATTAAGGAGCCTGTGCTTGGTTCCGAAGACCCCGACCGATTGGCATTGGCGCATCTTATTGGTTTTCCCTTGTTTGTTGGCGGTAAATTGAACGGCGCGCTGGTGGTCATTCGATTCGGCGGGCCGGCTTATTCCATGCAGCATATTCAAATGGCATCCCTGCAAGCGTTTTGGGCTGCCACGCTGATCGAGCGGCGGGATCTTCAGGAGGCGCGTGCAGAATTGGATTCGGTACAAAGGCAAATGCGTCTACAGGATGATTTTGTCTCGACCATTTCACATGAACTTCGGACTCCGCTTGGCTTTATTAAAGGATACAGTACCAGCCTGCTAAGACAGGACACCACCTGGGATTTGGAAACCCAGCGCGAATTCCTAAATATCATTGATGAGGAAGCAGACCGCCTGACGAGATTGATCGAAGATATGCTTGAGTCCGCGCGCTTGCAAAGCAAGACCATCCAATTTAAATTCGCTCCAATTCGGCTTGATGCCCTTTTGCGCGACGTTGCGACACGTATTAAGACGCACCGACCCGAGTTGAAGATCACCTTTAATTTTGAATCTCTCACGCCAATACAGGGCGATGCGATGCGGCTTTCGCAGGTATTTAATAATTTATTCAGTAACGCCATAAAATATGCCCCAGGCGCTGAAATATTGATCAGCATGGCGATTGCTGGAGATTACCTGCGCGTCACCTTTGCCGATAACGGCGAAGGCATTCCGGAAGATTACCTGCCCTTTTTGTTTGAACGTTTCTATCGTGTTCCAGGCGAGAGGACTGTCACTGGGACGGGGCTGGGGTTGTATATTTGCAAGCAAATTGTTATGGCACATCATGGTAATATTTGGGTAGAGTCTGAGTTAGGGCAAGGGACAACCTTCATTATGGAACTGCCCATTGACCGTCCGCAGATTTAACCTTTATTATTCATTGTCCTTAAGGAGATCCACATGTCCAAGAGAATTTTGATCGTTGATGATGAACCTCGTTACCTGCGCCTTTTGGAGGCAAACCTGCGGACAGAAGGTTATGAAGTCTCTACTGCGCAAGACGGTGTCCAGGCATTGGATGTATTTTCAGCACAACCGATCGACCTGGTTTTGCTGGATGTAATGATGCCTCGTCTGGATGGCTTTGGCGTCTGTCAGCGATTGCGTGAATTCTCGAACGTGCCTATTGTGATCCTGACAGCACGCGGCGAGGAACAGGATCGAGTCCGCGGACTTGACCTTGGCGCTGATGATTATTTGGTCAAACCGTTTTCCGCAACTGAATTACTGGCGCGGGTCCGGGCAGTTTTGCGCCGCGCGCAGCCGCCGGCTGAAACATCGCAGGCGCGCTTCTTTACGCATGATGATCTCAAGATCGATTTCGCCCGTGCAGAAGTGTGGCGCGACGAGAATCCTGTTTCACTGTCTGCCACTGAATATCGTCTTTTGCTTCAGTTTGCGCATAACATTGGTAAGATCCTCACCTCTGAAGAATTGTTGACCAGTGTGTGGGGTGTTGAATATAAAAATGATAAGGAGATCTTATGGGTGAGCATTGCGCGTTTACGCCAAAAGCTGGAGGAGGATGCTCACAATCCGCATCATATTGTCACCCGTTCCGGGTTAGGATACTTGATGCCGCCACTTGAATCCTAGATCAAGCGCGCCACGTTGTATGCAGGAAATAAGAAATGCCTGAAAAGAAAATCCTGATTATTGATGCAGATGTCGCCAGTCGTAACTTCATCACCCGTGCCCTCGTGGATCAAAAATATGAGGTGATCCAGGCAGGCTCCGGTAAGGAGGGTTTGATCAGCGCCTGGCGCGATCACCCGGACATCGCGATCATTGACCCAACTTTAATGGATCTCAAAGGGGAGGAGATCGCTCACAAATTGAAACAGGATCCGCGTACTTCTGCCATGCCCCTCATCGCATTAAGCAGCGACCCAGGCATGGTTCGTATTAAATCATGCCTGGATGCTGGCTTTAGTGAATATATAACAAAGTCCGGCCAGGCGTTGGCACTCCTCAAGGAAGCGATTACCCGTTTGTTCGGTATTACAGCAGCGGCCGTAAAAGAGGGTGGTCTGTTGATGGTCTTCTTAAGTGCAAAAGGTGGAACCGGCACTTCTTCATTGTGCGCCAACATGGCGATGAATATTTCACAACAGCAACCACAAGCGCGTATTGTGGTTGTCGATATGGTGTTGCCGATTGGATCCATTGCGCCAATTGTAGGTTATGAAGGAATGCAAAATATCGTCACTGTTGCAGATATGCTCCCCGCAGAAACCACCGCTGACTTCTTCCGTGAGCAATTACCGGAAATGCATATTTGGGGTTTTAAGTTGCTGGCTGGTTCGCCGGATCCGGAGACCAGCAATTATTTGAAGGTCGGGCGCATTTGGGATATTGTCAAAGCGTTGAAAGAATCACATGATTATGTTTTGATCGATATTGGCCGCTCGCTTTCCAAGATCACTTTACCGCTTATTAAATATGCAGATATTAGTGTCTTGGTCATTGGCACTGACGTGAGTGCCGTTTCCTTGACGAAGCCCTTGTGGAAATATCTCAAAGGCAAAGGGGTGGCGGCATCCTCTGTTTACACGATCCTTAACCGCGCCGCAGGACCGGAAGGAGTGAGCAAGGCTGAGGCGGAGAAAATGATCGAGATCCCGGTAAATGCGACCATTCCGCATCTCAGCAGTAATTTGTCCTTCGCGAATGCACATCATCAGCCATTCATTTTAAAATTCCCGCGCGACACTGCAGTAATTGTTTTCAAGGATATGGTCAGCGAAATGATTGCTCTGGCTAGAAAAATACGCGCGGAATAAACTGGCGGGTATATTATTTTAAATTTTTATATGGAGTTGGTATGACAATTGAATATGATCAGAAAGGCAAGTACTATACCGATGTTGTCAGGAAATTGCCGGTCTCTGCAGTGATACAGACCAGCGCTCATCTTGTAAGAGGATTCGTGCATGTGAAGGACGGCGAGCGCTTGAAGAATGAACTTGAACGGGATGAAAAATTCCTGGCTGTAACCGATGCGACTGTTTATGGGGCGGATGATGAAGTCCTTTACACAACTTCATTCATGGCCATTCAGCGAAGTCAGATCATATGGATCATGCCTGCTGGTGGAACGCGGCAGCCGGTTCAGCCAAGCTCACCAGTCAGGATCTTTCCCGATTAAAAAATATCTTTCAGACAACCTTTTACGTGTACTTGAAACCGAACAAATCCCCAGCGCCCAGCGCGCCGTCTTTGCACATGAGAATATCGGCAAGGTCTTTGAACAGACGCAATTGAAACTGCCTGAAGATCTACGCAAGCAGATCTTTGACCAGGTATTCAACGATCTGTTTGGTTTTGGCCCGATCCAGTCTTTGCTGGATGATGAAGAAGTTACAGAGATCATGGTCAACGGTCCCAAGAAGATCTTCGTTGAAAAACAGGGAAAGCTTACCAAGAGCGCCATCACTTTTGATGATGACGATCATGTTCTGCGGGTGATTGACCGCATCATTCTGCCCCTGGGACGTCATGTGGATGCTGATTCACCCACAGTGGATGCGCGCCTGCCGGATGGGTCGCGGGTGAATGCAGTGGTGCGTCCTGTTGCAATCGATGGCCCGTCTATTACCATCCGCAAGTTCCGTAAGGATAAATTGAAAGTCGAGGACTTGATCAATTTGGGTTCGATGACCAGGCAAATGGCGGATTTTTTGGAAGCCTGCGTAAAAGCGCGTTTTAATATTATTATCTCCGGCGGTACGGGTTCAGGCAAGACAACCCTATTAAATGTGATGTCGGGATATATCCCTGAAAATGAACGCATTATCACCATTGAGGATGCCGCTGAACTGCAGCTTCAACAGGATCATGTCATGCGCATGGAGACCAAAACAGCCAATATTGATGGACTGCACGCTGTATCCATTCGTGAACTTGTAAAAAATTCTCTGCGTATGCGCCCGGATAGAATTGTAGTGGGTGAAGTGCGCGGCGGAGAAGCATTGGACATGCTCCAGGCCATGAACACCGGTCACGATGGTTCTTTAACGACCGTGCACGCGAATACACCTCGTGATGCCATCTCCCGCATCGAAACGCTTGTGCTGATGGCTGGCATGGATCTGCCGCTCAAGGTGGTGCGTCAGCAAATATCATCGGCTGTTGATCTGATCGTGCAGCAGACACGTCTGAAAGATGGTCAACGCAAAGTAACAGCCGTTACTGAAGTGGCGGGAATGGAAGGCGAGATCATTGTCTTGACTGATATATTTAAATTTAATCAAACAGATACTTCGCCGGATGGAAAAGTTATCGGCGAGGTGAGCGCAACAGGCATCCGCCCCAACTTTACACCGCGGCTTGTGGCAGCTGGATTTAAGCTCAGCGCCGATGTTTTTGCTCCGAAACTATCCGCCAATCAGAACTCGCGCCGTTGAAACACTCTGCTATAATCTAAGCATCTGGACAGTGCCGCATAAATAACCTAACCCGCAAGGTAGGTTGTTTAAAGTACATACGGTCATCTACGTAGAGGAATTATGAACAACGCTCAGATCACAATTCGTGAAAAGAAACTTGGCTTGCTTATTCGGGATGCGCGTCTGGCTGAACGCCGCAGTGTTAAGGAATGTGCGGATGCGATCGGGGTCAAGCCGGGCTTGTTCCAGGCATACGAGGAGGGACGCCGTTCACCCTCCCTTCCTGAATTGGAGACACTTGTCTTTTATCTAAAACTTCCGCTTTCTCATTTTTGGGGCAGGGAGACTAAATCTGATTTGTCTACTCCGATGGCGCAAACCGATACTGCCCGTTTGATTTCATTGCGGCAGCGTATGATCGGCGCGCTTTTACGTCAGGAGCGCAATAAGGTAAATATGTCCATTCGGCATCTTTCAACAGCAAGCGGGATTAAATCAGCACGCCTGACCGCCTATGAAATGGGTGAGCGCCCAATTCCCGTGCCGGAACTTGAAAGCATTCTTGCGGTCATGGGGAGTCGTGTCGAAACATTCTTTGACCAGAATGGGCCGGTTGGCCAGTGGTTAAATAGTCAACGGGCATTGCAAAAATTTGTGGATCTGTCTCCAGATATGCAGAACTTTGTCTGTCAGCCCGTCAATCGCCCGTATCTTGAATTGGCCATGAAACTCAGTGAAATGTCACGCGAAAAACTGCGCTCGGTGGCCGAAGGCTTGTTGGATATTACCCTCTAAAGTAAATCTGAATTGAAAGACCATCATGAAATTCGAACCTGCTCAGATCGCCGCGCAAGGCAAACAAGCCTTCGAGAATAAACAGTTCGACCAGGCGGCTGGTTTGTTCCGTCAAGCCGCCGAGGGATTCAAAGCAGATCACTCAGACCTGATGACTGCTGAAATGATGAATAATTTGAGTGTGGCTTTGCTGCAGGCTGGCAAGGCGCAGGAAGCGTTGGATGCCGCGCTTGGCACGGACCAAACCTTTGCGGGCCTTGGGGATATAAAACGTCAGGGGATGGCTGTCGGGAATCAGGCTGCAGCACTCGATAGCCTGAATCGTCATGATGAAGCCATCGCTGCGTACGAACGATCTGCTGAATTATTTGCGCAGGTGGGGGAGGGTGATCTCCTTTCAATGGTGATGAAATCTGCGGCGGCGATTAAACTCAAAAAAGGCAGCCTCACTGATTCGGCGTTTAAGATGATGGGTTCACTGGATGTAAAGGATAATCCCACTTTTTTTGAGCGCATCTTAAAATTCTTTCTCCGTTTAATTAAATGATCAACGTTAGTGTTCAGATTCGCCGCGCGGTCCTTGAAGATCAACTTCAGATCGCAAATCTTATCCATAATGAAGTTACAAGTCATCGCCATTTGGATTGGCGTATTCCACTTGAATGGATTGGCTCTCCAAATTACTGGGTGATGGAAGAGGATGGACGGCATATTACGGGCGTATTAGCCTGCCCTGAAGACCCTCCACAAGTCGCGTGGATTCGCCTTTTTGCTTATTCTCCACATACGATCCATTCTTTTGACGTACCTGGTCAAAGCCAGGCGCGCAAACAACCCGAAGCTTGGTCCGCCCTCTGGGAGGCGGCTCGCGGTGAAGTCTTGCGCGCCAATCCACAGGCGCAGATTGCGGCAATCGCGGTCAAGCAATGGTTTCAGGATATTTTATTTTCCAGCGGGTTTGAACTAAACCAAAGTATCATTCTGCTTCAAATGATAAAGGAAACCATGGGATCTTTTCCAACGCCGCAGGGAATACATATCCGTCCCATGCGTGAAGCGGATCTGCCTGCCGTAGTGAACGTGGATTTGGATGCGTTTGGCTGGTTTTGGCATAATACTTTGGATGGTCTAAGCCGCGCGTTTTCCCAGTCTGTCAGCGCCACAATTGCTGAGGATGATTCGGGGGTGATCGGATACCAACTCACCACAGGGAATTCATTTGGGGCGCACCTCGCCAGGCTTGGAGTAAAGGCGGAAGCGCAGGGCAGGGGGGTGGGTGCTGCTTTGGTGAGCGGCATGATCCAGACGCTCGATTCGCATCAATTAAGTAGGTTGACTGTCAACACACAGTCGGATAACGCGGCCTCCTTATCTCTCTATAAAAAATTGGGGTTTGTCCGAACCGGCGAACAATTTCCTGTATTTGTTTATCCCGTGAATAAAATGGCTGAAGCTGCCAGGCACGAAAGTGTGAATTTAAAATCAAATGGAGGCTGAGATGAAGCATTTTGAAACGACTTGGAAAGCACACGATGGTTTAGATATTTTTGTGCAGGGTTGGGAGCCGACTGTCCTGTCCCCCAAGGCCGTGGTCTGTCTTGTGCATGGGCTGGGTGAACATTCTTCGCGTTATGCGCATGTGGCTGAGGCATTTGGAAAGGAAGGGTTTGTTCTCTTCGGCACAGATTTGCGCGGACATGGTCGTTCCGGCGGTCCGCGCGGACATATATCCTCCATTGAAGATTTTATGCAGGATATTGATGTTTTACTTGAACAGGCGCGTGTACGATACCCTGGTCTGCCACTCTTTTTATATGGACATAGCCTTGGGGGTATTCAGGTTTTGCATTACGGATTACTTCGCAAGCCTGATGTTAAGGGCGTGATTGCCACCAGTTCCGGCTTGCACACTGCCATTGAAGCTCAAGCGCTAAAGGTGATGCTGGCGAAAGTATTGGGGGCGCTTATGCCAAAGGTTGCCATCGCGAGCGGCTTGGATCCAAAGGGCATTTCGCGTGACGAGAAGGTGGTTCAAGCTTACAGCAAAGATCCGCTTGTGCATGATAAGATTTCTCTAGGTTTTGGCAAGGTCATGATCGGTGTGACAAGCTGGACGCTGGCTCACGCGGGGGAATTTTCGCTCCCCTTATTGCTTATGCATGGCAAGGCGGATATGATCGCTTTTCCCACGAGCAGTACGGAATTCGCCGCCCCGCTCAAGGAAAAGTGCACTCTTGTCTTATGGGAAGACGCCTATCACGAACTTCACAACGAATCCGAGAAGAATGAGGTATTCAAGACCATGACGCTCTGGATGGATGCGCGTTTGCGGGAATAAAAAAATAAGAACCTATTAACTCTTTACTGGACAAAAACATGCCCGCATGGGAAAATCTTTTGTCATCATATTTTATTTAGAGGAGAAAGAATGAGTAACGTAAAAGATGTAAGCAAGCGGCAAATTCGCCGCGAGCAAATTCGCCGAAAAGAACAGCGTGGACGTGTGATTGGGATCGCCCTGATCACGATTGGAGCATTGTTTGTTGCCTTCCTTATCATTTGGCCGAATGTCAAACCTGTCACAGGGGTCACTGTTGTTGATCCAAATCCCCGTCCGCAGGCGGATATGAACAGCATGGGCGACCCGAATGCGCCAATCAAGATCGTTGAATTCTCAGATTATCAATGCCCGTTCTGCGAGAATTTTTCAATAGATACAGAGCCTGCGCTGGTGGAAAGTTACATTTCGACCGGCAAAGTGCATTTTACCTATCGTTCAACCGGCAACTGGGTCAGTCAGAATATCAATAGCGGCTTGACCGAGTCCGAGGACGCTGCTGAAGCCGCCTATTGCGCGGGTGACCAGGGCAAGTATTGGGAAATGCACGACATGATCTTCGCCAATGTGTTGGGAGAGGATGTGGGTTCCTTTACCGATCGCCGCTTGAGCCTCATTGCTGAAAAGACCGGCCTGGATTTAAATCAATACGAAGAATGTTATTCAAGTAATAAGTATCGGGACGCCGTTATTAAGGATGGTCAGGATGCGCTCGCCGCAGGTGTGAGCGGAACCCCGTCATTTTTGATGACCTATATTGATGCCAGCGGCAAGGAAGTCAGTGAATTGATCGAAGGCGCGCAGCCTTTTAGCGTCTTCCAGGAAAAAATAGAAGCTGCTTTGGCCGCGGCCGCTCCCCAGTAATATTGGCCTGATCGGTACGCAATCAAAAAAGGACACGGCGTTTTGCGGTGTCCTTTTTTGATTCTTCCCTTCAGAATTTTTGTTATTTGCGATCCAATGCCCGGAATCGATGGATGAAATACACCGCCAGTGAAAACAACAACAGTGCATTTGCCTGGTGGGTCAATGCTATGACAATGTTAACATAGGAGAGAATTGTTAAAACCCCAAGCGTGATCTGCAGAACAACTATGCCAATTAACCAGCGCATCCCCTTCTGTATATCCTGCGGGTAATTCTGATTCTTGATGAAATAATACACAAGCGGCACGGCAATCAATCCCAGCCAGGCCAGCCAGCGGTGAATGAATACAATGGTCTGGGGAGTTTCAAACAGATCGATCCATGTGTTGAATAGATTTGGAGGGATCCATTTTCCGAACATAAGCGGCCAGCTATCCGAAACATGGCCTGCCTTTAGCCCTGCTGTCATACCTCCATAGCTGATCTGAATAACGAGCAGAACCATTGAAAAAACTGCTAATTTTGACGGCAAAGACCATTTCTGCTTTTTGTTGGTGTCGGGGAATCCGTATTTGTGACCCAGTGCGGTCCACAGGCTGAAACCAAGCAGCGTTATCGCCAGGAGCAGGTGGGTGGTTAATGAAAAATGACTGACAGCCGGTCGGTCGACCAATCCGCTCGAGACCATGATCCATCCCATGAGTGCCTGACTGATGAAAAGTAATCCCATCACAAAGTAAATCCCAAACTCCTTCAATGGAATGGTTTTCTTTAGCAGAAAATAGAAAACCGGGATGGCATAGACTAACCCGGCAAGACGGGCAACGATTCGATGGAACCATTCCATGTAGAAGATGAACTTGTACTCAGGTAATGTCATGCTAGTGTTGATCTTCAGGTATTCTGGTGAGAGTTGATATTTGGCGAATTCCTCTTCCCAGGCATGCTGCCCGATGGGCGGCATGACTCCGCTGATGGGATTCCACTCCACGATGGACAGACCAGAACGTGTGAGCCGGACAAATCCCCCAAAGACGACAAGAAACGCCACAATGAAGGCGAAAATTAACAACCATTTCATCACGGCGTTGTTTACAGTTTTTGGCATATTGTTTCTCCGAATTTGAGCCCGGGTGGAATTATAGCATGTGTATCTATTGTGGCTTGGAAACTTCTAAAAAGGAACAGAATCAGGGATGAGCTTTGCGCGAAAGGGTAAAAGAAAATGCCCATCGTTGACTGGATGGGCACTCGGTTTATCTTTTAGAAACTAACTGTTTTGCATTTGGGTCAACAATTGACGATACTCATTCACGGTGGGAGGATTCATCAAGATGATCTGGTTGATCACCTCCAATGCCTGTTTTTTATTTCCGGATTGCATCAGGGCTTCACCCAGAATATCGAGCATGGAGATGGCTTCTTCGGTGCGGCCGGAATGATGAAGTTGGGCGGCTAGCGCGCGCTTTAGGAGCGATTGTTCGCTATGGTCTCTGATCAGATCTTCTATGAAGGCGATCGCGATATTATTCTTGCCCGAACTTTCAAGGTGGCTGATGTAATTTTCCAATTCGTTCATGGCTTTTTCGGGTTGAGCCATGCGCAAGTTGAGATCGACCAGCTGCCTTCGGACAGCGTCATCGTCTGGTTCGAGTGTGCGGATCTGTTCGAAAACGCGCAAAGCTTGCTTCCAATCCAGTCTTTGCAGGTCAATATCGGCCATGCGCTGCAGGATATGCGCGTTCCAATTGCGGTTGGCATTCCCTTGTTGCACCAGACGTAGCGCGGTGGTGTATGTTTTGCGGGCCAGGTCCAATTCAGCGAGGCGATTAAAGATGCCGGCCAGTTCAAGATATTCGTGAACTGCATCATCTGTTTGTCCGCGTGCGATCAGCTGATCGATGAGGCGATTGTGCGCTCCGATATCCATCGGAGAAAGCTGAATGATGCGGCGCAGTAGCTTTGTCGCTTGCAATACTTCGCCGCGTACGCTGTATGAATGTGACACGACGCTGAATTTTGAGATCGCATCTGCATGACGACCTTCCTGTTCCAGTAATTCGCCCATGAGCGTGTGTAGCGGCAGATATGTCGGCGCGTGTTGAATGGCGTCGTAGGCTTCATCCATGGCGACACGTAAAATCCCCATGCGCGCCAGCTGGTTGATTCGATTCATGGATTCGATCACTGAACTGGACTGCGCTTGCAGGATCACATCTGCAAGTGTGGAGACCATTTCGCCATCCACTTTGGGCATTTGTTCGCGTGTCTTGTGGAGTTGTTCCCGCCAGTCGGGGCGCATGAGCAGACCGTTGATGTTGTCACATACTTTGCGCAGAATAGTTTCATCCTGCTGACTTTGTTGTGCTTCGATCAGGGGTTCGTATTGCTGGCGGATCTCATCCGCCTTGTCAGCGGGAACGGTCATCGAATCAGCCAGCTTCAACGCTTCGAGATATTCGATCGCCGCTTCGGAAAAACGGGATTTTTTTACAAGCAGTTTCCCCAAAAGCAGGCGCGTGCCCAGCCCGTAATCGTTATGTTTAATGGAGTTTTGTAAAAATCTTTGCGCGCTCTCTAGACGATCGCCTTTATAGCGCAATAGGCCAAGCGTGTAATACAGGGATGGATGTTTAAATCCCGCTTCCAACGCGGCTTCCATTTCTTCGGCGGCAAGGGACTCGTTGCCTTTGCTTTGGGCGTCAATGGTCTGACTCAGATGCAGAACGACTTTTGTTTGTTCAGATTGCTGCATCGAAAGCTTGCCAGTGCCTTTTATGATGGAGGAAAGGCCGCGGCGTTCCTGGGCGGATGGGCTGTCATCCGAATATTCGAAGAGGAGCTCTGCCAGTTGAGTCAATGCTTTTTGTCTCGCCTCAGCGATCGGGTCCAGCCCGGAGGCGGGCCGCGCATCAGCGGGCAGCTGTAAATTTTTCACCTGAGCCATGCGGATCGGGCCAGTTCCGCCTTTGCCACGCAAGGGCTTGGGGAGCAATTGTCCCGTTTTTAGCAACGTCAGCGCCTGTCTTGCTTCAGCGCTGTTTGGGGAAAGGGAAAGGGCCTTATCGACCATCTCTTTTGATTTTTCGGCATTGCCGGCGCGTTGAATGATACTGGCAATTGCCAGATATTCAACGACGGCTTGCTGGGTGTGGCCAAGCCGTTCATGGACTTGGGCAAGACGTGAGTGTGCGATGGCGTGTTCAGGATTTAAATTGGTGATGCGCACCCAATTCTCAAGCGCCTTATCTGTGTCGCGTTGTTTGAGAAAGAGATCCCCGGCGCGCAGGGCCGCGTCCATGGCTGTTTTCAGGTCGCCAAGGCGCTCGGAAAGTTGGGCGATCTTTTCCATTGGCACCGGATCGTCAGTTGTGATGTGTGACACTGTCTTGTAAATTACCAGGGCATCTTCAATCCGGCCAAGTTGATATAGACCAAGCCCAAGGCTGTTCAAGGCTTTGGGATGGTCGGGGAATTCCTCCAATGCGTGACGATACGCGGCACAGGCTTTATCCCATTCCCGATCCCAGGCCGCAGAATGGCCGTCATTCATTGCTTTTTGAAAAACATCTTCTCGTCCGGGCATATTGTCGAGTCCACTTTCGCTGATGCGGTGATTTATGGTTTATTCTGCAATTATAACCTTGTATGAAAGTAGATGGTCTGCCTATGACTTAAGTACGGTCATCCCGCCCCAGCTTATGCCCGCTCTGGCTTCCGTTTCGAGGGGGATACTCATCGGGTAGGCATTTGCCATGGTTTCCTGAACGACCCGCGCGGTCTTTTGCATTTCATTTTCTGGACATTCCAGCACGAGTTCGTCATGAACTTGTAAAAGCATTTTGCCACTCAAGCCGGCAGCCTTTAATGCGGATGGGATCTTCAGCATCGCGAGTTTCATAATATCCGCTGCGGTGCCTTGAATGGGAGCATTGATGGCTTCGCGTTCTTCGCGGTTCTTCATCTGGACATTGATCTTGCTTTGCAGCGCCGGGAAATATCGTTTGCGTCCAAGCAGGGTTTCCACATAACCGATCTCTGCAGCCCGCCTTCTCATTCCATCGAGATATTTTTTGACACCCGGGAACTTTGTAAAATACGCTTTAACGAAAGCGTCTGCCTCTGCCAATGTTAATTCAGTAGAGCGGGTGAGCCCGAAGGCCGACATGCCGTAGATCAGCCCGAAGTTGATGGCTTTCGCGTGGCGGCGCATCTCCTTGGTCACCTGATCCAATTCAATATCATAGATCGCGGCGGCGGTTGTAGCGTGGATATCTTCGCCCGCGCGGAAGGCTTTTAACATGGCTTCATCCTCCGCCATGTGAGCCACGATGCGCAGTTCAATTTGTGAATAGTCCACCGAAAGCAGCACATTGCCTTGGTCGGCGATAAATCCATTGCGCACCCGTCTTCCTGTTTCAGTGCGGATGGGAATATTTTGCAGGTTTGGATTATTCGATGAAAGGCGACCGGTCACGGCTCCGATCTGACTGTACGAGGTGTGTACGCGGCCGGTGTTTGAATCCACTACTGCCGGCAGGGCATCCACATAGGTTGATTTGAGTTTGGCTAGTTCTCTGTTTTCGAGGATCCATTCCAGGATCGGATGCTTGTCCCTCAACATTTCCAGTACATCCGCTGATGTTGAATAAAAACCCGTTGCGGTCTTGCGGCCCTTGTCCGGCGGCTCAAGACGCAAATGATTGAACAGCACATCCGAAAGCTGCTGAGGGGAATTGATATTGAAAGCCTTGCCGGCCAGTTGATAAATTTCCTTTTCGATCTCTGCCAAACGAATCGCCAGTTCTACAGACATTTCAGCGAAGAATTTGGTGTCGATCAAAGCTCCCGTCATCTCCATATCTGCCAGCACAGGTGTGAGCGGCAGGTCTATTTCCGCAAGTAGATTTGTGCCGTTCACTCTTTCCAATTCTTTTTGCATGATGGGCATCAGGCGCAGTGTTCTCTCCGCATCTGCCCCGGCATACGGCGCGACGGACTCAATGGAAACATCCGCCATGCTGATCTGCTTCTTGCCTTTGCCGATCAGTTCTTCGATATGAGTCATCTCTTCGCCGAGACGGGCGAATGCGAGATTCTTTAAACCAAGGTTGCGCGAAGACGGGTCAACAATGAATTCGGCCAGCATCGTGTCAAAGGTTAATGGTGTGATCGTGAGTCCATGGCGCGCGAGGATGATGTAATCATATTTCGCGTTGTGTGCCACCTTGCCGATCTTTTCATCCGTCATGGACGGTGTTAGCGCGGCAAGCACATCCTTAACGGGTAGGTTATTTCCTGATGTATGACCGACGGGAATGTAATACGCAAATCCTTCTTCGATCGCCAGCGAGATGCCAACCATCTCAGCTTGCATTTCTTCCGTGGAGGTTGTTTCCGTATCAAATGAAATAATGCTTGCCTTTGCCAGTGCTGCAGTCAACTCTTTTAGCTTGTCTGATGTATCTACAATGGTGACTTCGATGTTCGATGCCTGGAGCGTGGCGGCATGTACAACCTGAGGTTCATTCACGAACATGGATAACTGTCCGCTTTTTGTCTTCGTAGATTTAACTGCAATTTCGGATGGAACAGAAGAGACAGCAACTCCTCCGCTAATGGCCGGGACTTTGGCCAGCAGTGTGCGGAATTCCATTTCGGTGAAAAATACCTCGAGGGCAGACGGGTCAAAAGAAGTGATTTTTGCGTGTTCGAGATCAAGGTCGATTTTCAAGTCCGTGTGGATCCGCGCAAGCTCATAGCTCATATATGCGGATTCCCTGCTCGACTCGAGTTTGCCTCTCCAGCGGTTTTCCACCTGATCAAGGTTGGCATAGATCGCGTTGAGTGTGCCGAATTTTTCAAGCAGGGTGATCGCGGTCTTTTCCCCCACGCCTTTTACGCCGGGAATATTATCGGATGTATCTCCGACGATGGCTTTGTAATCCACTACCTGATCTGCGCGGACGCCTAATTTCTTGATTACATCCGCATCTGTGATGTAGGTCTGGTCATCTCCTGCGAGATAGACTGAGGTGCGTTCATTGACAAGCTGCAGGAGGTCTCTGTCACCAGTGATGATCTTTACACCCAGACCCTGTTCGGCGGCGATCCTCGCAGCGGAACCAAGTACATCGTCCGCTTCAAAGCCTTCCTTTTCAAGGCGTGGAATGTTGAATGCATCCACCATTTGACGGATACGCTCGATCTGCGGGCGGAGATCGTCCGGCATTTTTTCGCGTGTTCCCTTATATTCAGGAAATATTTCATCGCGAAAGGTTTTCCCCACATCGAAAGCCACAGCAAGGTATTCTGGTTTTTCCTGTTCCAAAATGCGAACCAGTTCGCGCGCAAAGCCATAGATCCCCGCAGTGGGTTCACCTTTGGAGTTTTGCCAACGCTGGCTGCCTGCGCCTGCGGTCAGGGCAAAATACATACGATAGGCAAGAGCATGTCCGTCAATTAAGTAAAGTGTAGGTGGCATAATGGTTTATCGACTTCCAACTTAGGAATAAATAAAGCGCAGAGTTGATTATACTCTGCGCTTTTTCCGTTTTTGCTTTAGTTGCGTACGCGTTGGGGGGGGGATGCTTCCTGACCCTGCCGCATGCGGGTTTGATGGATATAGTCTCGAACCAGTTGTGTCGGGTGGGGTTGTGTGCCGCTCATAATGAGATAGCCGGGCGCCCAAAAATCGCCGGACGGATTCTCCCTCTTTAAGCGGATGATTTCGCTGAAGATTTTTTCAGAAGTTTGCTGGCGCATAATGCGCATGAGGTAGCCGGGTGATGTGTTGGGTTGAACGTTCGCGACCCATTGCAAATACTCGGGCCGTACCGCGAGATACTCCAGTCGCCAGCCGAAGGCAATGCAAATGTTCGGAAGCCATTCGCCCAATCGTTCCGCCAGATCACCTGTAATGTAATGCGCTGAAAAACGCGGTATCAATAAACACGCGTAATTGATGTGATACATCCCGGCTGTGGCGGGCTCGACCACAAGTTTACGAACAGCCTCTGTTGTCGGGCTCTCGCGTGTAACCTCCAGGCTGCCGGGAACAGGTCTTGCAACTGGGGTTTCCGGACGCTGTTTGGGCTGCGAGGGTGTTTCGTTAAAATGATGTTGGCGATTGGATGGTCTGATCTGGAATTTGAGACTGATCCTTAGTGATCAGTTGGCTCAATGGGATGGAAGGGGATGCTTCGCGGTTGAATACCGATGCGTTTGAAAGCTGGGAAGCAACGCGCGTTTCGTTGGGGTCGATTTTTTCCTGCTTGCGCGCAGACGCAGGCTGTGGATTTGGACTTGGTACGTTGGTGAGGATCTGTGAAATGGAGGCGATATTGAGAGAATCATCGCCGCTTCCATCATCATCTTCCGGATTGCCGGATCGGTCGATCGCAGGCTTGATTGGAGAAGGGGTGGCCTGTTTTTGGGCTTCTGGACGATCTGAACTAAAATCGCTAACGAGTTGGTTGGCCTGTCCGCGAATGGTGCTAAAGGGTGTCTCAGCTTCGAAAACAAGGGCAAGCACGGTGTCCGTCGTCAGGCGGGTGGCGTACAACATGTGCTCGGCTTTCGTGCTTTCAAGGCGGATGAAACGCAGCAGGTCAGAGCCTTTTTGTCCATCCCAATTGCGGGTGACGGTTTGGGCAACTTCTTTTGCGGCATCTTGTGAAAGTCCGCCGGCATAAGCCCACAGATCGTTCTTGCGGGTGATCAATGCCGC